>NZ_JBIVPH010000010.1:0-243776 GCF_044754545.1 Streptomyces sp. NPDC093071
GGGCCCTTCCGGCGGTTCCGACTCTATCAGATCCTTTCGGCGTCTGATTCCCGGTCAGCGGGAGTTGTCTTTCCGGCTGTTGGGCCGTTCCGACGAGTGAGACTTTAGCGGATTCCCCGCCTCCGACGCTAATCGGGGGCCTGCGTTCAAACCTTCGAACGCGGATTCCTCATTTCGCAAAAACGCGCGGAAAGCACGACGGCACGGCAAAGCGCTGTCGGCTTCTGAGGTTCTTGCGGAATGGCTGTCCGGGGCCGACCGGGGTCGGTGCTCACGTCGGACAACTCGGAGAACACTACGGAGACGGTCATGCCGTGTCAACCCCGGCTCGGGGCCCGGTGGCGGAAGGCGTGCCGGTAGGCGCGGGGGCTGGTGGAGAGGTGGGAGGCGAAGTGCTGGCGCATGGTGACCTCGCTGCCGAAGCCGGCGCGGCGGGCCACCTCGGGGAGGGGGTGGTCGGTGAGCTCCAGGAGCTTCTGGGCGGCGGCCACGCGCTGGGTGATGAGCCAGTGCAGGGGGGTGGTGCCGGTGGTGGCCTGGAAGTGGCGGGCGAAGGAGCGGGGGGACATCCCGGCGACGGCGGCCAGGCTCGCGACCGTGTGCGGTGCGGAGAGGTGGGCCAGGGCGTGGGCGCGTACGGCGGCGAGGGCGTCGGCGTCGCGGTCGGCGCGGGGCGTCGGGTGCTCGATGAACTGGGCCTGGGTCCCCGTACGGAAGGGGGCCGTGACCATGGAGCGGGCCACGGTCGCGGCCGCTTCGGCGCCGTGGGCCGTACGGACCAGGTGGAGGCAGAGGTCGATGCCGGCGGCGGTGCCGGCCGAGGTCCAGATGCCGGAGTCCTCGACGAAGAGGGCGTCGGGTTCGACCCGTACCGCCGGGTGGCGGGTGGCGAGGGTCCGGGCCAGGTGCCAGTGGGTGACCGCTCGGCGGCCGTCGAGGAGTCCGGCGCGGGCCAGGACGAAGGCGCCCGCGCAGAGGGAGGCGACCGGGATGCCGGTGGCGTGGGCGCTGCGGAGGGCGTCGAGGACCGGGGGCGGGACGTCGGCGTCCGGGTCCTCGACGCCCGGGACGATGACGAGGTCCGTGGGGGTGAGGTCGTCGAGCCAGGTCAGCGGGCGGTCGGGAATCAAGGTGAGGCCGCCCCGGAGACGTATCGGGGTGTGCGGGTCCGCGGCCGCCCGATGGAGGGCGAAGGGAGGGACGCCCCTGAGGGTGCGGTCGCTGTCCCAGACCTCGGTGATGACGGAGACGTCGAAGGCGCGGACGCCCGGGAAGACGAGGAGCGCGATGTGCTGGGGACGGGGTTCCGGGGGCGGCGCCATGGGTGGCAGTAAACCATCGGTCGGTGGCATTCGGCCCTCTGGGACCGGAGGGCCACTGGCGGAAGGATCGTCGGTATGGAGATCGCGGAGAACGCAGCGCTGGTGGTCGTCGACGTGCAGAAGGGCTTCGAGGAGGAGGTGTGGGGGAAGCGGAACAATCCGGAGGCGGAGCGGAACATCGCCGTACTGATCGACCTGTGGCAGGAGACCGGGCGGCCGGTCGTCTTCGTGCGGCACGACTCGGTGGAGGGGGCGCGGTCGCCGCTGCGGACGGGGCACGTGGGGAACGACTTCAAGGACTTCGTGGAGGAGCGGCGGGGGAAGGGGTCCGGGCCCGAGCTGCTCGTGGTGAAGTCCGTGAACTCGGCGTTCTACGGGGAGCCGTCCCTGGACGCATGGCTGCGGGGTCGGGAGGTCGGGCAGATCGTGGTCGTCGGGATCCAGACGAACATGTGCAACGAGACGACGGCCCGGATGGGCGGGAACCTCGGGTACGACGTGGTGTTCCCGCTGGACGCGATGCACACCTTCGACCTGGAGGGGCCGTACGGCTGGACGGCGAGCGCGGACGAGCTGACGCGGGCGACGGCCGTCACTCTGCACGGGGGCGGGTTCGCGAAGGTGTCGGCCACGGAGGACGTGGTGCGCGGGGCCTCCGCCGGGGCTCGGTGACCCCGGCGGCGCGCGGCCGTCAGCCGTTGCCGGAGGCCAGTTCGCGGCTGCGGTCGCGGGCGGCTTCGAGGGCGGCGATGAGGGCGGCCCGTACGCCGTGGTTCTCCAGCTCGCGGATGGCGCTGATGGTGGTGCCGGCCGGGGAGGTGACGGCCTCGCGGAGCTTGACCGGGTGCTCGCCGCTGTCGCGGAGCATCACGGCGGCGCCGATGGCGGCCTGGACGATGAGGTCGTGGGCCTGGGCGCGGGGCAGTCCGAGGAGGATGCCGGCGTCGGTCATGGCCTCGACCAGGAAGTAGAAGTACGCGGGGCCGGAGCCGGAGAGGGCGGTGGCGGCGTCCTGCTGGGACTCGGGGACGCGGAGGGTCTTGCCGACACCGCCGAAGATCTCCTCGGTGTGGGCGAGGTGGCCGGGGGTGGCGTGGCTGCCGGCCGAGATGACGGACATGCCCTCGTCCACGAGGACGGGGGTGTTCGGCATGACGCGGACGACGGGGGTTCCGGCGGTGAGGCGTTCCTCGATGAAGGAGGTGGGGATGCCGGCCGCCGCGCTGATGACGAGGCGGTCGGCGGTGATGTGCGGGGCGAGCTCGTCCAGGAGGCGGCCCATGTCCTGGGGCTTGACGGCCAGGATGAGGGTGTCGGCGCGCTTGGCGGCCTCGGCGTTGGTGACGGTCTCGACGCCGTAGCGGGTGCGGAGCTCCTCGGCGCGTTCGGCGCGGCGGGCGGTGACCAGGAGGTTCGCGGGGCGCCAGCCCGCGCGGATCATGCCGCTGAGGAGCGCTTCACCGATCTTGCCGGTGCCGAGGACTGCGACGGTCTGGGTCATGGCTCTGTTCACCTCGCCGGAGGGGGTACGTCGTGCTCGTCATCCTCGCACCGGGGGCGGAGTGGCGCGGCGGGTGTCCGAGGGGCGGTCAGGCCGTGCGGCGGCGGAGGGTGGCGGCGCCGAGGGCGAGGACGAGGAGGGCGCAGCCCGCGACGACGAGGACGTCGCGGACGAAGGCGCCGGTGACGTCGGGGTGGCGGAGGACCTCGTTCATGCCGTCGACGGCGTACGACATGGGCAGGACGTTCGAGACGGCTTCGAGGGCGGGGGCCATGCGGTCGCGCGGGGTGAACAGGCCGCAGAGGAGGAGCTGGGGGAAGATCACGGCCGGCATGAACTGGACGGCCTGGAACTCGGACGCGGCGAAGGCGGAGACGAAGAGGCCGAGGGCGGTGCCGAGGAGGGCGTCGAGGAGGGCCACCAGGAGCAGGAGCCAGGGGGAGCCGACGACGTCGAGGCCGAGGAACCAGAGGGCGAGGCCGGTGGCGAGGGCGGACTGGACGACGGCGAGGAGTCCGAAGGAGAGGGCGTAGCCGGCGATGAGGTCGCCCTTGCCGAGGGGCAGGGCGAGCAGGCGTTCCAGGGTGCCGGAGGTGCGTTCGCGCAGGGTGGCGATGGAGGTCACCAGGAACATCGTGATGAGCGGGAAGACGCCGAGGAGCGAGGCACCGATGGCGTCGAAGGTGCCGGGGCTCCCGTCGAAGACGTACCGGAGCAGGAAGAGCATCACGCACGGCACGAGGAGCATGAGGGCGATCGAGCGCGGGTCGTGGCGCAGCTGGCGCAGGACGCGGGCGGCGGTGGCGAGGGTGCGGGCGCTGCTCATGGCCGGGGCTCCTGGTTCTGGGCCTGGTGCTGGTGCTGGGCCTGGTGCTGGGCCTGGCTCTGGCGCTGGGCTTGGGCCTGGTCTTGGTCCTGGCTACGGCTCCGGGCCTGGTCTTGGTGCTGGCTACGGCTCCGGCTCCGGGTCCGGGCTTGGTTCTCGTGGGTGGTTCCGGAGTCGTGCTTCTCGCGGGTCGCGGCCGCGTCGACCAGGTGGAGGAAGGCCTCTTCGACGGTGGGGGTGTCGTTGCGGCGGCGGAGGGCCTCGGGGGTGTCCTCGGCGAGGATCTCGCCCTCGCGCATGAGGAGGAGCCGGTGGCAGCGCTCGGCCTCGTCCATGACGTGGGAGGAGACGAGGAGCGTGGTGCCGCGCTCGGCGGCGAGGCGGTGGAAGAGGTCCCACAGGTCGCGGCGGAGGACGGGGTCGAGGCCGACGGTGGGTTCGTCGAGGACGAGGAGTTCGGGGGCGCCGAGGAGGGCGACGGCGAGGGAGACCCGGTTGCGCTGGCCGCCGGAGAGCCGTCCGGCGAGGGCGTCGGCGCGGGAGGTGAGGTCGACGTCGGCGACGGCCCGGTCGACGGCGGCGCGGCGCTCGTGGCGGTGGGCGCGGCCGGGGCGGAGGACGGCGGCGAAGTAGTCGAGGTTCTGGCGGACGGTGAGGTCGTCGTAGACGGACGGCGCCTGGGTGACGTAGCCGATGCGGGCGCGGAGGGCCGGGTCGCCGGCGGGGCGGCCGAGGACGGTGAGGGTGCCGCCGACCTTGGCCTGGGTGCCGACGATCGCGCGCATGAGGGTGGTCTTGCCGCAGCCGGAGGGGCCGAGGAGGCCGGTGACGCGGCCGGCCGGGACGGTGAGGTCGAGGCCGCGCAGGACGGTGCGGTCGCCGCGGACGGCGGTGAGGGCGCGGGCGGTGATCGCCGTGGGGGCGGTGGCGCCGCCTTGGTCCTCGTTCTCGCCCGCCGAGTAATTCATCATGTGATGAATAGTGCGCCTGGGGGTGCCGTCGGTCAAGCCTCCGGAAGGTGTCGGGTCGCTTGCCCCGGTGGGGCTACTTGCCGCGCTTGGGCTTCTTGCGGGCGGCCGGGTTGCCCGTGCGCGAGCCCCGGCGCTTCTCGTACCGGACGAGGGCCGCCTCGTACTCGGCGCGGCGCAGCTTCTCGCCCGGGGCCTCGGTCAGGCAGCGGGCGGCGTACGCGAGGAGCGAGCCGATGAAGCCGATCGCCTTGAGGCTGCGCAGGGAGTCCTCGCGGGCCGGGTCGTCCGGGCGGCGCTGGAAGCCCTCCCAGGTCTTGCGGCAGGCGATGGCGCTGCAGACCGCGAACATGACGATCACCAGGCCGTTGACGATGCCGCCGGTGTTCGCGATCCGGAGCCCCTGGAAGGCGAAGCGCAGGACGAAGCAGGCCGCGACGGCGGCGGCGAGCGCGCCGACGGCCAGGCCGGCGCGGCGCAGCGCGTAGTGGCCGGTGTGGTCGACCCAGGTCGTGCCGAAGAAACGGATCTCCTCGGGCCGGGGTCCACCGGTGGCGCCGGTCGCGGCGGCCTTTCCGTCTTCCGTGCCGCCCGCCGTGCGGGGGGTCTGCTCGTCGTCGCTCACGAGGTCGATTATCCCCGGGCGGCGGTGGAGGGGGTCAGGCGCAGCGCGGTGCGACGAAGCCGTCGCTGCCCGTGCGCACGTAGGAGTCGGAGACGTACTCCCCCGGCGCGATGCTGTCCCAGACGCGGGTGGTGCCGTACGGGCCGGTGACCCACTCGCCGTACTTCTGGCAGGAGATCGCCACCGTGGCGCCCAGGGGCAGCGAGCGGACGAGGGGGTACTGGGTGCCCGGTCCCGAGCGCACGTTGAGGCGGTAGCCGGGTGCGACCGGGTAGCGGGTGCCGCTCGCCGCCGTCACCGCCGTGGCCGCCGCCACGGCCGGTCCGTCCGCCGTCGTGCCGTTCGTGTCCATCGCGTCCTCCCCCTTGGCGCAAAAGCGCTCCGCCGAGTTTCACTCTCCGCGACGCGCAGGCTAGCAAGCCCCACCGACATCGGAGGGGCCATCCACTAGGCTCGTCGCGTCGCGCACGCGGGCGCGAGGTGACGGGGAATCACACGGGGGTGGGCGATGCCGCCGTTGCGCGGTACCGGTGCCGACCGGGAAGCGGAGGGGCCCGAGTACGCGGGCGACTACCGTCTCCAGGCATGTCTGGGCGCGGGCGGCATGGGCGTCGTGCACCTCGCCTCCTCGGCCTCCGGGCTGCGGCTCGCGGTCAAGGTCGTGCACGCGCGGTACGCGGAGGACCCCGAGTTCAGGGCGCGTTTCCGCCAGGAGGTCGCGGCCGCCCGCAAGGTCAGCGGGGCCTTCACCGCGCCGGTCGTCGACGCCGACCCCGACGCCGTGCGCCCCTGGATGGCGACCCTCTACGTCCCCGGCCCCACCCTCGCCGACCAGGTGAAGCGGAACGGTCCGCTGTCCCCCGCCGAGCTGCGCCGGCTCACCGCCGGGCTCGCGGAGGCGCTGCGGGACATCCACCGCGCCGGGGTCGTGCACCGGGACCTCAAGCCCAGCAACGTCCTCCTGACCGACACCGGCCCCAGGGTCATCGACTTCGGCATCTCCCGGCCCGTCGACAGCGACCTGCGCACCGAGACGGGCAAGCTGATCGGCTCGCCGCCGTTCATGGCGCCCGAGCAGTTCCAGCGGCCGCGCGAGGTCGGGCCCGCGGCGGACGTCTTCGCGCTCGGCTCGGTCCTGGTGCACGCGGCGACCGGGCACGGCCCGTTCGACTCCGACAGCCCGTACGTCGTGGCGTACCAGGTCGTGCACGACGAGCCCGACCTGACGGGCGTGCCCGGCGAGCTGGCGCCGCTCGTGGCGCGCTGCCTCGCCAAGGAGCCCGCGGAGCGGCCGACCCCGGCCCAGATCATGCGGGAGCTCCAGCCGCCCTCGTACGCGGCGGAGGCGTTCATACCGGCACAGCGGCGGCGGCCCGCGCTGCCGGGCGGTGGCGGGGAGGACGGCGGCGGTGAGCCCGGCCACGCGCCCGCGTGGGACGCGGACACGCCGGTACGGGCTCCCGCCCCGGCCCCGGCCCGCCGGGGGAGGCTCTTCGGCGGGCGGGTCCGGCCGCGCCCGACGCTCGCCGTCGCCGCCGCGCTCGCGCTCGCCGGGGCCGGTCTGTACGCGGCGCTGAGCCCGGCGCACGACGGCGGGCCCGCGCCCGCGCCGCCGCGCCCGGACAAGGTGGCCACCGCCTTCGCGGGCTGGCACACCGGGCTCCAGGAGCAGGGGCCGCCGGCGGCGCCCGCCTGTGCCGGCGGCGGGGACGCGCTGTACTGCGCGGCCCGGGGCGTCGGCCTCGCCCGGCTCGACCCGGTGACGGGGGAGGTCCTGTGGTCGCGGACCGCACCCGTCGAGGAGCAGGCGCCACGCGCGCCCGTGCTCCTCGCCGGAGCCGAGGGGGAGGGGACGGGGACGGACGCGCCGGTCGGTGCCGCCGCGCCGACCGGTCCGCTGCGGGCGTACGCGCGCGGGGACGGCTCCCCCCTCTGGACCGCCCGCTCGGGCCTGCCCGAGGTCTACCGGCCGGCCGGGTCCGCCGTCGTCCTGACGGACGGGACCGGCGGTGTCCGGGCGGTCGACGCGCGGAGCGGGAAGGAGCTGTGGCGGCACGGCCTGGCCGGCTTCGGAGCGCCGGTCACCGGACCGTACGACGCCCGCTCCGGGCTGCTCGCGGTGTCCGAGATCTCGGCCGACGGGACGCACACGCGCGTGGGCGCGGTCGAGCCCCGGACCGGCCGGGTGGTCCGGGGGCGGAACCTGGAGGGCGATCTCGAACCGCTCGGGCACACCGACGGCGGCGCGCTGGTCCTCGCCTCCCGGTACGAGGGCGCCCTGGCGGACTCGCTCGTCCTGCTCGGTCCCGGCGACGGGGCGGCCGGGCCCGTGCGCCGGCTGGCCCTGCCGCACCGGTTCGACCTGCGGGGCGCCGTCGTGCGCGGCGCCGTCGTGTACCTGCTCGACGCGGACGGGCACGTGACCGCCTTCGACACCGCCGCCGGGAAGGGGCGGGTGCTGTGGGACCTGGAGACGGCCGCCGGGAACGTCTCCGTGCCGGTCTCCGGCCCCGGCGACCGGCTCTACTTCTCCGTCCAGGACGGGCGGCTGCTCGCCGTGGACACCGCGCGCGGGGCGCTCGCGGGGCAGACCCGGCCGCGCCTGGCGAACGGGCGGCTCAGCGGGTACGTGTCCCTGGTGCCCGCGCCGGTCGTCGCCGGGGACCGGGTGTTCGGGACGGCGCCGGACGGCTCCGTGTTCGCGGTGGACGCGCGCGACCCGGCGTCCTGGTGAGCCGCCGGTGGGGACGTACGCGAAGGGGCCCGGAACTTGGGAAGTTCCGGGCCCCTCCTCGTACCGCTCCGGGCTCAGCCCAGCTTCGTCACGTCGCGGACCGCGCCCTTGTCGGCGCTCGTCGCCATCGCCGCGTACGCCCGCAGCGCGGCCGAGACCTTGCGCTCGCGGTTCTTCGGCGCGTACACCCCGCCGAGGGCCTCGCGGCGGGCGGCGAGGACGTCCTCGTCGACGAGGAGGTCGATCGAGCGGTTCGGGATGTCGATGCGGACGCGGTCGCCGTCCTCGACCAGGGCGATCGTGCCGCCCGAGGCCGCCTCCGGGGACGCGTGGCCGATGGAGAGGCCCGAGGTGCCGCCGGAGAAGCGCCCGTCGGTGACGAGGGCGCAGGTCTTGCCCAGGCCCCGGCCCTTGAGGAAGGAGGTCGGGTAGAGCATCTCCTGCATCCCGGGGCCGCCCTTGGGGCCCTCGTAGCGGATGACGACCACGTCGCCGTCCGTGACCTGCTTGTTGAGGATCTTCTCGACGGCCTCTTCCTGCGACTCGCAGACGACCGCCGGGCCCTCGAAGGTCCAGATCGACTCGTCCACGCCGGCCGTCTTCACGACGCAGCCGTCGACGGCGAGGTTGCCGCGCAGGACCGCGAGGCCGCCGTCCTTCGAGTACGCGTGCTCCGCGTCGCGGATGCAGCCGTTCGCCGCGTCCGTGTCGAGGGTCTCCCAGCGCTCGGACTGGGAGAAGGCGGTCGCGGAGCGGACGCAGCCGGGGGCCGCGTGCCACAGCTCGACGGCCTCCTCGGACGGGGAGCCGCCGCGCACGTCCCAGGCGTCCAGCCACTCCTTGACGGAGCGGGAGTGGACGGAGTGGACGTCCTCGTTGAGCAGGCCCGCGCGGTAGAGCTCGCCGAGGATGGCGGGGATGCCGCCGGCGCGGTGCACGTCCTCCATGTAGTACGTGCGGTCCTTGGCGACGTTCGGGGCGACCTTGGCCAGGCAGGGGACGCGGCGCGAGACCTCGTCCATGTCGGCCAGGCCGTAGTCGAGCTCGGCCTCCTGGGCGGCGGCGAGCAGGTGCAGGATCGTGTTGGTGGAGCCGCCCATGGCGATGTCGAGGGCCATGGCGTTCTCGAAGGCCGCGCGGGTCGCGATCGAGCGGGGCAGGACGGAGTCGTCGTCCTCGTCGTAGTACCGGCGGGTGATGTCCACGACCGTGCGGGCGGCGTTCTCGTACAGCGCGCGGCGGGCGGTGTGGGTGGCGAGCACCGAGCCGTTGCCGGGGAGGGAGAGGCCGATGGCCTCGGTCAGGCAGTTCATCGAGTTGGCGGTGAACATGCCGGAACACGAGCCGCAGGTCGGGCAGGCGTTCTCCTCGATGCGGAGGATGTCCTCGTCGGAGATCTTGGGGTTCACGGCGTCGGAGATCGCGTCGACCAGGTCGAGCGTGCGGACCGTGCCGTCGACGAGGGTGGCGCGGCCGGACTCCATGGGGCCGCCGGAGACGAAGACCGTCGGGATGTTCAGGCGCAGGGCGGCCATCAGCATCCCGGGGGTGATCTTGTCGCAGTTGGAGATGCAGATCAGGGCGTCGGCGCAGTGCGCCTCGACCATGTACTCCACGCTGTCCGCGATCAGGTCGCGGGAGGGCAGGCTGTAGAGCATCCCGCCGTGGCCCATCGCGATGCCGTCGTCCACGGCGATGGTGTTGAACTCGCGGGGGATGGCCCCGGCGGCCGTGATGGCCTCGGAGACGATCCGGCCGACCGGCTGGAGGTGGGTGTGGCCGGGGACGAACTCCGTGAAGGAGTTGGCGACCGCGATGATCGGCTTCCGGCCGATGTCCGCGCCGGGTACACCGGAGGCGCGCATAAGGGCGCGTGCGCCCGCCATGTTGCGGCCGTGGGTGACAGTGCGGGACCTCAGCTCGGGCATCGTCGCTCGCTCCTCGTGACGGGTGTGCTTGCCTCCGAGCGTACGCCGCCGGACCAAGATCTGGACAGCGTGTCCGCATGTCGGACAGGGTGTTCAGCTTTCGGTCAGGTAGCGCTGGAGGGTCGGGGCCACCCGGGCGACGATCTCCTCCGGGTCGGCGGATGCCAGCGGCTCGACCCGGATCACGTACCGCATGATCGCGATCCCGATCATGTGGGAGGCGGCCAGCTCCGCGCGGAACTTGGGGTCCGGTACGTCGAGCTCGGCGGCGATCCGCTCCAGGAGCCGCCGCAGCACGAAGGTCCGGAGCACCGCGGCCGCCGCCTCGTGGGTCAGCGCGGAGCGCACGATCGCGAGGAGCGGGGCGCGGCTGGCCGGGTTCTCCCAGACGCCGATGAAGAAGCGGGCGAGGCGCTCGCCGATGCCGTCGCGGGGGCCGGAGACGATCGCCGGGACGACGGTCGCGGGCTCGAAGGAGACCTCGACGGCGGCGGCGAAGACCTCGTCCTTCGACCCGAAGTAGTGGTGCACGAGGGCCGGGTCCACCCCGGCCGCACGGGCGATGCCGCGCACGGACGCCTTGTCGTAGCCGCGCTCGGCGAACTGGTCGCGGGCCGCCTCCAGGATGCGGGCGCGGGCGCCCGGCCCGCTCTCCTCGGCGGCACGGGAGGGGCGGCCTCGGCGGCGGGGGGCGGGGGCGTTCTCGGGGTCCTGGTCGGGCGCGGGGCCGGTCGTGGGGTCCGGTTCGGTCGGCGGTTTCTGGGCGGACGCGGGGCCCGGTTCGGTCGTGGTGCCCTGGTCGTCCGTCGGTTCCTGGGTGGTCACCGGAGTTCCGGTCCCGTCACGGGCGCGGGGAGCCGGAGGGGCGGCCGGCGGCGGAGGCGAGGTGGAGCCGGGTGAAGGCGAGGGCCTCCGCGAGGTCGGCCTCGCGCTCGGCGGCCGACATCGCGCGGCGGGTGTTGACCTCGATGACGACGTGCCCGTCGAAGCCGGTCACCGCGAGCCGCTCCAGGAGCTCGGCGCAGGGCTGGGTGCCGCGCCCCGGGACCAGGTGCTCATCCTTGGCGGACCCCCGGCCGTCGGCGAGGTGCACGTGGCCGAGCCGGTCGCCCATGCGGTCGATCATGGCGAGGGCGTCGGTGCGGGCGGTCGCGGTGTGCGAGAGGTCGACGGTGAAGTGCCGGTAGTCGTCCTTGGTGACGTCCCACTCGGGGGCGTACGCGAGCATCTCGCGGTCCTTGTACCGCCACGGGTACATGTTCTCGACGGCGAACCGGACGTCGGTCTCGTCCGCCATCCGCCAGATGCCGCTCACGAAGTCGCGGGCGTACTGGCGCTGCCAGCGGAACGGCGGGTGCACGACGACCGTGGACGCGCCGAGCTTCTCGGCCGCCGCCCGGGCCCGCCGGAGCTTGACCCACGGGTCGGTGGACCAGACGCGCTGGGTGATGAGGAGGCAGGGGGCGTGGACGGCCAGGATCGGCACCCGGTGGTAGTCGGAGAGCCGGCGCAGCGCCTCGACGTCCTGGCTGACGGGGTCGGTCCACACCATGACCTCGACGCCGTCGTAGCCGAGGCGCGCGGCGACCTCGAAGGCCGTCGCCGTCGACTCCGGATAGACCGAGGCCGTCGACAGGGCGACCTTCGCATCCGGGACGCGCACCACTGGTTCTGCCACGCAGACAGGGTACGGGGCGGGCCGGGGGGCCGGAGGGTGGTTCGGATCACGCCGGGCCGCCCCGGGGCCGCGAACGGCCCCCGTACGCCCTCCGCTCACTCCTCCGGCAGGTGGTCCAGGCGGCGCAGGATGACGCCCTCGCGCAGGGCCCAGGGGCAGATCTCCAGCTCCTCCACGCCGAGGAGGTCCATCGCGCCCTCCGCGACGAGGGCGCCCGCGAGGAGCTGGCCGGCGCGGCCCTCCGAGACGCCCGGCAGGGCCGCGCGCTCGACGACGGTCATCCCGGCGAGGCGCGGCACCCACTCCTCCAGGGACCTGCGGGTCAGGATCCGCTGGACGTGCAGGCCCTCGCCCGAGCCGGCCGCCCCCGCGATCCTGGCGAGCTGCTTGAAGGTCTTGGAGGTGGCGACGACGTGGTCGGGCCGGCCGAAGCGGCTGAACTCGCCGACCGTACGGGCGATCTGCGCGCGCACGTGGCGGCGCAGCGCCTTCACGTCGGCGCTGTCGGCCGGGTCGCCCGGCAGCCAGCCGGCGGTCAGCCGGCCCGCGCCGAGCGGCAGGGAGACGGCCGTGTCGGGGTCCTCGTCGATGCCGTACGCCACTTCGAGGGAACCGCCGCCGATGTCCAGGAGGAGCAGCTTGCCGGCGGACCAGCCGAACCAGCGGCGGGCGGCGAGGAAGGTGAGCCGGGCCTCCTCCTCGCCGGTGAGGACCTGGAGGTCGATGCCGGTCTCGTCCTTGACCCGGGCCAGGACGGCGTCGGCGTTGACGGCCTCGCGGACGGCGGAGGTCGCGAACGGCAGCACCTCCTCGCAGCCCTTGTCCTCGGCGGCGTGGAGCGCGTCCCGGACGGTCGCTACCAGCCGCTCGACGCCGTCGGGGGCGATCGCGCCCCGCGCGTCGAGGAGTTCGGCGAGGCGCAGCTCCGCCTTGTGGGAGTGGGCGGGCAGCGGGCGGGCGCCGGGGTGCGCGTCCACCACCAGGAGGTGCACCGTGTTCGAACCGACGTCGAGGACTCCGAGTCTCATGGGCGGAACGCTACTGCGCGCGCCGCATACGCTGGAGAGCGTGCCAAAGACGAAAAAGGCGAAGCAGGACAAAGACAGCGCCCCTGCCGCGGACGCGAGGAACGCCGGGGCGGTCAAGGGCGCCGGGAAGCGGGGCAAGGAGGTGGTGCCGGACGAGAAGGGCCTGGACTTCGCGCGCGCGTGGGTCGAGTTTCCCGATCCGGCCGACGAGGAGCAGGTCTTCCGCTGCGACCTGACCTGGCTGACCTCGCGCTGGACGTGCGTCTTCGGCAGCGGCTGCCAGGGCATCCAGGCGGGCCGGGCCGACGACGGCTGCTGCACGCTGGGCGCGCACTTCTCCGACGAGGACGACGAGAAGCGGGTCGCGGAGCACGTGGCCCGGCTCACGCCGGAGCTGTGGCAGTTCCACGACGTCGGTACGGAGACGGGCTGGACGCAGCTCGACGAGGACGGCGACCGGCAGACCCGCCGCTGGGAGGGCTCCTGCATCTTCCAGAACCGTCCCGGGTTCGCGGGCGGCATGGGCTGCTCGCTGCACATCCTGGCCCTGAAGGAGGGCCGGGAGCCGCTGGAGACCAAGCCGGACGTGTGCTGGCAGCTGCCGGTGCGCCGGACGTACGACTGGATCGACCGGCCCGACGACACCCGGGTGCTCCAGGTGTCGATCGGGGAGTACGACCGCCGGGGCTGGGGCCCGGGCGGCCACGACCTGCACTGGTGGTGCACCTCGGCCACCTCGGCGCACGGCGCGGGCGAGCCGGTCTACGTGACGTACCGGCCCGAGCTCACCGAGATGATGGGCGAGGAGGCGTACGGGGTGCTCGTCGGCCTGTGCGAGGCGCGGCTCGCCTCGCAACTGCCGCTGGTGGCCCCGCACCCGGCGGACCCGCCGGTCCGGTAGCTCAGGAGGACGGGGCGGGTTCCTCCGCCGACGGCGGCGGGGTCGTGCCCGGGTCCGTGGTCGGCGGGGGCTCCTCCGTGGTCGGCGGCGGGGTGGTCGGCTCCTCCGTCGTCGGCGGCGGGGTCGTGGGCGGTTCCTCCGTCGTCGGGGGCGGGGTGGTCGGCGGTTCGGTCGTCGGCGGCGGGGTCGTGGGCGGGGTGGTCGGCTCCGTCGTGACCGGCGGGGGCGGCGGCGTCGGCTTCGGCTCGCCCGGGACGTTCGGGGCCGGGTGGAAGACCTCCCCCGGGCCGGTCCGGCCGGTCCCGGTGATGCGCACCACCGCGCCCGAGGGGTTCACCCCGATCCGGGCGCTCCACGCGCCCGCGGGCTCGCGCGCGTGGTCGACGCGGACCGCGATCGTGACCTGCTCGCCGGGGCGGAGGGTGCCGGAGGCGCGGCTCACGTACAGCCAGGGCGCGTCCGTCCACAGCTCCCAGTCGACGGGCGCGTCCCCGGCGGCGGTGAGCGTCAGGAGGGTCAGGTCGCCGTGGCCGCGCGCGGTGACCGTGACCCAGCCGGGGGCGGTCCCGCCCGGCCCGGACGGCGTCCCGGAGCCGGTGGGGCCGCCGGGGCTGACCACCTCGACGGAGACGTCGGGGGAGCGGCTGCCCCGGGTGAAGCGGGGCTCGGGGGTGGCGCGGGCGTTGCCCGCGTTCTCGTACCGGTCGTACGGGCGGCCGTCCGGGCCCGTCTCGTCGTCCGTCTCGCGCGCGCTGACCCGTCCCCCGTCGTGCGCGGTCGTCTCGGTGGTGCCCCGGTAGGAGGTCCACAGGGCGAGGACGGGGGCGGCGACGACGGCCGCGACGACGGTGGTGGTCACCGCGCGGGCCCGCATCCGGTCGCGGCGGGCCGTGTGGTCCTTCGGGTCCACGGGGAAGCCGGTGGGCGCGAAGCGCGGGGCGCCGGCACGCGCGCGGGGCACGTGCAGCATCGCCATGTACGCGGCGGCCCGGGGCGCCTCGACCAGCGGCAGCCGGTCCGGGGGCAGGGAACCGGCGCCGGGCCAGGGGCCGCCCGCGCCCACCCGCTCGGCGGCCCGGCGGCAGCGGGGGCAGTCGTCCACGTGCCGGACGAGTTCGGCGCGCAGGGTCGCCGAGAGGAGCAGCTGCCGGTCGCCGGTGAGCCGGGCGACGGTGGGGCAGCTGCCGGTCTCGACGACGGCGAGGGCGGCGCGGGTGCGCTCGACCTCGCAGCCGGCGGTGGCCAGGAGCTCGCGGGCGGCGAGCGGGTCGAGGGAGAGGACGGCGGCGACCTGGCGGTGGCTGAGGCCGTGCCGGACGGCGAGCTCCAGGGCCTCGCGCTGCTCGGGCGTGGTGCCGGCCGCCTCGGGCCAGGCGAGGAGGGCGAGTTCGGCGCGGTGCCGCTCGGCGGTCTCGGCGGAGACCCGGGGCGGCTCGGGCGGGGTGACGGCGGGGCGGCCGGTGTGGGCGCCCTGGCGCTTGCGGCGCTGCTCGCCGAGGCTCCGCAGACAGGCCCAGCGGGCGAGGGCGTACAGCCAGGCGGTGCGGCCGTCCTCGTCGGAGGGGCAGCGCCCGTGGTGGCGCTCGGCCACGGCGAGGACGTCGCCGAGGACGGCGGTGGCCGTGTCGTGGTCGCAGAGCACGGAGAGGCAGTACGTGAAGAGGCCGTCGAGGGCGTCCTCGTAGCGGGCGGGGGGCCGGCGGCCGAGCGTGCGCGGTCCCTGGTCCGTGGCGCGGTGCGCCCGGTGTGCGCCGGTGGTGCGTGCGGGGGTTTCCAGCCTGCTGCTCGTCACTGGGCGACCGTAGGCAAGAGCGGAGGCACTCTTCGTACCGGTCGCGCACTTCTCATCCCTACGGGTGAAGCTATCCCTCGAAAGAGGACGGGAACCGGGCGTTCCGTGGACGGGCGTGCGGGGTCCGGGGCCGCCGGGGGCCGGGCCGGGGCCCGTTGTCGGTGGCGGCGGCTACGGTGGGGCGCATGGCTGCCCGTACGAAATCCGCCAAGGAGCGACCGTCCTACCGCTGCACCGAGTGCGGCTGGCAGACGGCCAAGTGGCTCGGCCGCTGTCCCGAGTGCCAGGCCTGGGGGACGGTGGAGGAGTACGGCGCGCCCGCCGTCCGGACGACCGCCGCGGGCCGGGTCTCCACCGCGGCCCTCCCCATCGGGCAGGTCGACGGCCGGCAGGCGACGGCCCGCTCGACCGGGGTCGACGAGCTGGACCGGGTCCTCGGCGGGGGGCTCGTGCCGGGCGCCGTGGTGCTGCTCGCGGGCGAGCCGGGCGTCGGCAAGTCGACGCTGCTGCTCGACGTGGCGGCGAAGGCGGCGAGCGACGAGCACCGGACGCTGTACGTCACGGGCGAGGAGTCCGCAAGCCAGGTCCGGCTGCGGGCCGACCGGATCCACGCGCTCAGCGACCACCTGTACCTGGCGGCCGAGACCGATCTGTCGGCGGTCCTCGGGCACCTCGACGCGGTGAAGCCGTCGCTGCTGATCCTGGACTCGGTGCAGACGATCGCCTCGCCCGAGATCGACGGCGCGCCCGGCGGCATGGCGCAGGTCCGGGAGGTCGCGGGCGCGCTGATCCGAGCCTCCAAGGAGCGCGGGATGTCCACGCTCCTGGTCGGCCACGTCACCAAGGACGGGGCCATCGCGGGGCCCCGGCTCCTGGAGCACCTGGTCGACGTCGTCCTGAGCTTCGAGGGCGACCGGCACGCGCGGCTGCGGCTGGTCCGGGGCGTGAAGAACCGGTACGGGGCGACCGACGAGGTCGGCTGCTTCGAGCTGCACGACGAGGGGATCACGGGTCTCGCCGACCCGTCCGGGCTCTTCCTGACCCGGCGCGACGTGGCCGTGCCGGGCACCTGTCTGACGGTCACCCTGGAGGGCCGCCGGCCGCTGGTCGCGGAGGTGCAGGCGCTGACCGTGGACTCCCAGATCCCGTCGCCGCGCCGGACGACCTCCGGTCTGGAGACCTCCCGGGTGTCGATGATGCTGGCGGTCCTGGAGCAGCGCGGCCGGATCAGCGCGCTGGGCAAGCGGGACATCTACAGCGCGACCGTGGGCGGCGTGAAGCTCTCCGAGCCGGCCGCCGACCTGGCGATCGCGCTCGCCCTCGCCTCGGCCGCGAGCGACACCCCGCTGCCGAAGAACCTGGTGGCGATCGGGGAGGTCGGGCTCGCGGGCGAGGTCCGCCGGGTCACGGGCGTGCAGCGGCGCCTCGCGGAGGCCCACCGGCTCGGCTTCACCCACGCCCTGGTTCCGACGGACCCGGGAAAGGTGCCGCCGGGCATGAAGGTGACGGAGGTCGCGGACATGGGCGACGCGCTGCGGGTCCTGCCCCGCAGCCGGCGCGCGAAGGCGGACGCGTCGGGGGACGCGAAGGGGTGAAGGGACCCGGCCCCGGGGGCGGGGCCACCCCCGACGCCCGGGGCCGGGGGCCTGCGCCTGGCGCCGGAGAACCGGGCCTCACGCCCCGGGGGGTGGGGGCTTCCGCAAGGTGCCGGGAAGGCGCCCGGCAAGGGCCCGCCACCGGCCGGGCAGGCGTCCGGCGAAAGGGTCGACGCGGGCCCGGCGAAAGGGTCGGGGCGGGCCCGGCGCGGGCCCGGCGAGTGGGTCGGGGCGGGGCCGGCGAGTGGGTCGGGGCGGGGCCGGACAAGAGGTCGGCAAGGGGTCGGTAAAGGTTCCGGCAAGGGTCGGGCATGGTGTCCGGGAAGGGTTCCAGCAGGGGAAAGGGTTGGTTTCGGCCCCGGGTGGGGACGCCTTTCGCACCGCCCGCGTGCGGTCGGGGGCGGAGGGCGGCGGGGCGGTGTCGCTAGACTTTGCCCTGGTCTCGCCCATCCGTACGAGCCGGAGGAGTGCAGTGGCAGCCAAGGACGGGGCAGCAGCTCCTGGGAAGTCCGGCGCGGGCTCCGGCAGTGAAGCGCTGATGCGCGCCGCCCTGAGCGCGGTCGCGCCGGGCACCGCCCTGCGCGACGGCCTGGAGCGGATCCTCCGGGGGAACACCGGCGGGCTCATCGTGCTCGGCCTGGACAAAGCGGTCGATTCGATGTGCACCGGCGGCTTCGTGCTGGACGTCGAGTTCACCGCCACCCGCCTGCGCGAGCTGTGCAAGCTCGACGGCGCGCTCGTCCTCGACAAGGACATCACCAAGATCCACCGGGCGGGCGTGCAGCTGGTCCCGGACGCCTCCATCCCCACCGAGGAGACCGGCACCCGCCACCGCACCGCGGACCGGGTCTCCAAGCAGTGCAACTTCCCGGTCGTCTCCGTCTCGCAGTCGATGCGCCTGATCGCGCTGTACGTGCACGGCGAGCGCCGGGTCCTGGAGGAGTCGGCCGCGATCCTGTCCCGCGCCAACCAGGCGCTCGCGACCCTGGAGCGGTACAAGCTCCGGCTCGACGAGGTGGCGGGCACGCTCTCCGCCCTGGAGATCGAGGACCTGGTCACGGTCCGGGACGTCACCGCCGTCGCGCAGCGCCTGGAGATGGTCCGCCGGATCGCCACCGAGATCGCCGAGTACGTGGTCGAGCTCGGCACCGACGGGCGGCTGCTCTCGCTCCAGCTCGACGAGTTGATCGCGGGCGTGGAGCCGGAGCGCGAGCTGGTCATCCGGGACTACGTGCCGGAGCCGACGGCGAAGCGCTCGCGGACGGTCGCGGAGGCGCTCACCGAGCTGGACGCGCTCACCCACACCGAGCTGCTCGAACTCCCGGTCGTGGCCCGGGCGCTCGGCTACAGCGGCTCGCCCGAGACCCTCGACTCGGCCGTCTCGCCGCGCGGCTACCGGCTCCTCGCGAAGGTGCCGCGGCTGCCCGGCGCGATCATCGAGCGGCTCGTGGAGCACTTCGGCGGGCTCCAGAAGCTCCTCGCGGCCAGCGTGGACGACCTCCAGGCCGTCGACGGCGTCGGCGAGGCCCGCGCCCGCAGCGTCCGCGAGGGCCTGTCCCGGCTCGCGGAGTCCTCGATCCTGGAGCGGTACGTCTGAGGACGCGCGAGGGCCGGTTCGGTCCTCGTCTGTTCGGTCCTTGGCGGTTCGGTCCTCGCCGGTTCGGTCCTCGCCGGTTCAGTCCTCGCCGGTTCAGTCCTTGGCGAGCGTGAACGAGGCCGGGAGGATCTTCGCGCCCGGCATCGCGGCCTCCACCAGGTAGGTGCCGGGGCCGGCCTTGCCCGCCGGAGGCGTGGCACACTGCGGGGCGCTGCGCCCGCGGTCCCACTCCACGGCGTGGGTGACGGTCGCCCCCGCGGGGAGGCGCAGCAGGAGCGGGGTGCCGGGGCGCGGGCAGTGCGCGGAGGACCAGACCTCGTCGTCCTTGGCGTCGCTGATCGTCAGGACCGCGTTGCGGGGGCCGAAGTCGGCCTTGCAGGTGGTGGCCGAGGTGTTCTTCGCAACGAGCTGGAAGCGGGGCTTCTCCCCCGTCTCGTACGTGACCTTGACGGACTTCAGCGTCAACTGGAGGGATCCGGCCGGACAGTTGGGGAGCGGCGAGTCGGCCGGGAGCTGCTGCCCCGCGCCGGTGCCCGCGCCGCCGTCGCCCCCGGCGCCGTCACCGTCGCCGTTCTTGTCGGGGTCACCGGCTCCGGCCGGACCCGCGGAGTCCGCGCCCCCGGAGCCCGTACCGGCGTCCACCCCCGCGTCCGTACCGCCGGAGCCCGAACCGCCCGAGCCCGGGCCGCCGTTGGCGCCGGGGGTCTCGTCCTCCTCGCCCGACTCGTCGCGTCCGCCGGGCTGTTGGCTGATCGCGGGGCCCGACCCGGAGGGTCCGGGGGTGATCGAGGGCGGGGTGGGCGACGAGCCGTTGGCCGAGTCGTTCGGCTTCTTCCCGCCCCCGCCGCCGGACGTCACGGCCCACACGGTGAGCAGGGCGAGGAGTGCCACCAGGCACAGCGCCACCGCCCTCCGTCGCCAGTAGATGGTGGAGGGAAGCGGCCCGACCGGATTGCGCAAAGATCCCACGAGCCGAACCTTACGAGAGATCCGGCCCAACTCCCGCCCCACCCGCCGCCCGAGACCTCAAGTTTTGCCGATGATCACATCCGTCTTTCCGGGAACTTTTTCCGGGTCCGCGAGTGAAAACGGGTCCAACCGGAGCGAATCGACTCACGCCGCTTTCGCCGGGGGCCGTTCCGGCCGACGGCCCGGGACGAGGCGCTCCCGATTCCGGTTAGCGTCGTTCCCCATGGACACCCTCCTCGACCTCTCCGACCGTCTGTATCTCGACGTCGCCGACCTCGCCCACGCCACGCCGCACTGGTTCCAGCTGCTCGCCGAGGTCTGGACCGAGGCCGGACTGCTGCTCTTCGGCGTGCTCTTCCTGGCCGGCTGGTGGCGCACCCGCGACGGTTCGAGCCGGGCGATGGCGCTCGCGCTGCTCGCCCCGCTCGCCACCGCCTTCGGCTACGTGGTGAGCGAGTCGCTGAAGTCGCTGATCGACGAGGAACGTCCGTGCCGCGCGGTCGCCGGAGCGCCCGCCTCGCTCGTCACCTGCCCGCCGTACGGGGACTGGTCCTTCCCCAGCAACCAC
The DNA here is from genome assembly GCF_044754545.1 of Streptomyces sp. NPDC093071. Lineage (NCBI taxonomy): Bacteria > Bacillati > Actinomycetota > Actinomycetes > Kitasatosporales > Streptomycetaceae > Streptomyces > Streptomyces sp. NPDC093071. Next base: position 20,033 of record NZ_JBIVPH010000010.1, read on the forward strand.
TCGGCCATCGCGGGCGCCGCCGCGCTCGCGCTCGCCCTGTCCTGGCGCGGGATGGGTCGGTTCACGGTGCCGATGGCGGTGCTCATGGCCGCCTCCCGGGTCTTCGTCGGTGTCCACTACCCGCACGACGTGACCGCCGGCCTGCTCCTCGGCGGCCTGGTCGCCTTCCTGGTGATGCGGTTCGCGGAGCGGCCGGTGCGGTCCCTGGTGGAGACGGCCCGGTCCAGCCGGAACCCGCTGGTGCTGTGGTGCGCGGGCGAGGGGCCCGGCACGCCCACCCCCGCCGCCCCCGCTCCCTCCCTGTTCGACCCCGCCTCCCCGCAGGGCGGCTCCCCCTCCCACGGGAACCCGGATCCCTCGTACGGGGCCCCCGCCCCCGCGTACGGGTCGACCCCTTCGTACGGCCCCCCTTCGTACGACCCCGCCGCCCCGTACGGGTCCACGCCTCCGTACGACGCCCCCGCCCCGTACGACCCGTCCGGCCCGTACGGGACCGCCGCCGCGCACGACCCGGCCGCCGCCCCGTACGGGACCGCCGACCCCTACGGCTCCCCCGCCCCGTACGGGTCCTCTTCCCCCTACGGGTCGGCCCCCGTCTACGGGAACCCCGACTCCTCGTACGGGAACCCCGACCCCTCGTACGGGAACCCCGACCCCGCCTACGGGGCCCCCGACCCCTCGTACGGAAACCCCGCCCCCTCCTACGAGAACCCCGCCTCCCCGCCCCCCGGGCCGCGGGGGAGCTCTCCGTACGACGCGCACTGAAACGTCCCGGAGTCGTGTCAGGATCGGAGGTGCCATGACTTCCATCGACACGCCCTCCGCCGCCGGGATCCCCGGGGTCCCCGCCGTCCCCGCCGAGCTGCACCGGCCCGTCCTCGCCTGGTTCGACCAGCACGCCCGCGACCTGCCCTGGCGCCGCCCCGAAGCCGGTGCCTGGGGGGTCATGGTGAGCGAGTTCATGCTCCAGCAGACCCCGGTCGTCCGGGTCCTGCCGGTGTACGAGCAGTGGCTCGCGCGCTGGCCCCGCCCGGCCGACCTGGCCGCCGAGGCCCCCGGCGAGGCGGTCCGCGCCTGGGGCCGGCTCGGCTACCCGCGCCGGGCGCTGCGGCTGCACGCGGCGGCCACGGCCATAACGGAGCGGCACGGCGGGGAGGTGCCCAGCGACCACGGGCAGCTCCTCGCGCTGCCCGGCATCGGGGAGTACACGGCCGCCGCGGTGGCCTCCTTCGCCTACGGGCAGCGGCACGCCGTCCTGGACACCAACGTGCGCCGGGTCTTCGCGCGGGCGGCGACCGGCGTCCAGTACCCGCCGAACGCCACCACGGCCGCCGAGCGGCGGCTCGCCCGCGCCCTGCTGCCGCAGGACGAGGAGACCGCTTCTCGCTGGGCCGCCGCCTCCATGGAGCTGGGCGCGCTGGTGTGCACGGCGAGGAACGAGGACTGCGGGCGCTGCCCGATCTCCGGGCAGTGCGTCTGGCGGCTCGCGGGGAAGCCCGCGCACGACGGCCCGCCGCGGCGCGGCCAGACGTACGCCGGGACCGACCGGCAGGTCCGGGGGCGGCTCCTCGCCGTCCTGCGGGACTCGGCGGACCCGGTGGCGCGCGAGGCGCTGGACGCGGTCTGGGACGAGCCGGTGCAGCGGGCCCGGGCGCTCGACGGCCTGGTCGCGGACGGTCTCGTCGAATCGCTGGACGGCGACCTCTACCGCCTGCCGCTCTCCTGAGACCCGCCCCTCCTCCGCCGGGCCGGCTCCGAAACCCCTTCCTCCCCCGCTGTTACACAACCGATGGGTAGCCGTGCGTCCACCGACGGCTGCCCCGCACAGCCCCGTGACAACCGCTCCGTAGCGTCGTCCACGACACGAGGGAACAAGCAGGTCACGGGGATGGAGGCGGTTCGGATGAGGCACGGTGAGGTGCTCGACTTCGAGGAGTACGTACGCACGCGGCAGGACGCCCTGCTGCGCAGCGCGCGCCGTCTCGTGGCCGACCCCGTCGACGCCCAGGACCTCCTCCAGACGGCCCTGGCCCGTACGTACGGCCGCTGGGACGGCATCGCCGACAAGTCCCTCGCCGACGCCTATCTGCGCCGGGTCATGATCAACACCCGGACCGAGTGGTGGCGCTCCCGCAAGCTCGAGGAGGTGCCGACCGAGCAGCTGCCCGACGCGAGCGTGGCCGACGCGACCGAGCAGCACGCCGACCGGGCCCTCCTGATGGACGTCCTGAAGGTGCTCGCGCCGAAGCAGCGCAGCGTCGTCGTCCTGCGCCACTGGGAACAGATGAGCACGGAGGAGACGGCGGCGGCGCTCGGCATGTCGACCGGTACGGTGAAGTCCACGCTCCACCGCGCGCTCGCCCGGCTCCGGCAGGAGCTGGAGAGCCGCGACCTCGACGCCCGCGCCCTGGGGCGGACCGGGGAGCGGACGACCGTACGAGGCGACGAAGGGGGCCGGGAGCGGTGCGCGGCATAGACGACGGGCCCGACGGCGGAAGACACGACGGACCCTTCGACGGCGGCTCCGGCGACGGCCGGAGCGGCGGCCCGGACGGCACCCCTTTCGGCGGGTCCTTCGGGGACTCCTTCGACGGCTTCGGCGACCACCCCTCCGGCGGTGGCGACCGGCTCGCGGCCGGGCGTCGCCGCCCCCGGCGCACCGTCCGGGCGGCGGGCGCCACGGCGACGGCCGGGCTCGTCGCCGTCGGCCTCTCCCTGGCCGCCTGCTCCACCGGCGGCACGGGCTCGCGCGACGAGGGCGCGGCCCGTACCGACGGGATCGCCGCGGCCGCGCCCACCCCCTCCCCCTCGGCCGCCACCGGCCCCCAGTCGGCGGAGCGGGTGGACCCGATCGAGCTGCTCAAGGGCGATCCGAAGCTCGGCGAGCGGTTCAAGGCCGACCTGAAGCCGTGCGCCGCGGACTCGTACCCGGTGGACGCCTCCTACGGCAACCTCACCGACGCGGCCGCCCCCGACGTCGTCGTCAACGTGATGACCTGCGGCGACGGCATCGGCATCGGCACGTACGTGTACCGCGACCGGAGCGGCGGCTACGAGAACGTCTTCACGGCCGAGGACGCGGCGGTGTACGCCACGATCGACCGGGGCGACCTGATCGTCACCAAGCAGGTGTACGCGAAGGGCGACCCGGTCGCGTACCCCTCGGGCGAGGACGTGATCACCTACCGCTGGACGGGCAACCGGTTCACCCAGCACGACTGGGTCCACAACGACTACAGCCGGTCGGTCGGCGAGGGCGAGGGCCTGGAGCCCGCGCCGAGCGAGCCCCCGACGGGCTGAGCCGCCCCCGAAGAGGCTCCGCACCCGAAGAGACCCGGAAAGCGCACGACCCGGAGGAATCCCCCGATGGCCGAAACCCATGTCCTGTTCGTCGAGGACGACGACGTCATCCGTGAGGCCACCCAGCTCGCCCTGGAACGGGACGGCTTCCGGGTCACGGCCATGCCCGACGGCCTCTCCGGCCTGGACTCCTTCCGGGCGCGGCGGCCGGACATCGCCCTGCTCGACGTGATGCTGCCGGGCATGGACGGCGTCAGCCTCTGCCGCCGCATCCGCGACGAGTCGACGGTCCCGGTGATCATGCTGTCGGCGCGCGCCGACTCCATCGACGTCGTCCTCGGCCTGGAGGCCGGGGCGGACGACTACGTCACCAAGCCCTTCGACGGCTCGGTCCTGATGGCCCGCATCCGGGCCGTGCTGCGCCGCTTCGGGCACGCCGCCGGCGGCGAGGGCGGGGACGAGCCGGGGGACGGCGGGCTGCTCGTCTTCGGCGACCTGGAGGTCGACACCGAGGGCATGGAGGTCAGGAGGGGCGGGGCGCCGGTGGCGCTGACCCCGACCGAGATGCGGCTGCTCCTGGAGTTCTCGTCGGCGCCCGGCACCGTGCTGTCCCGGGACAAGCTCCTGGAGCGGGTCTGGGATTACGGCTGGGGCGGCGACACCCGGGTCGTGGACGTCCACGTGCAGCGGCTGCGGGCCAAGATCGGCCAGGACAGGATCGAGACCGTCCGCGGCTTCGGCTACAAGCTCAGGGGCCAGGGCGGGTGAGACCCTTTCCCCTGCGCACCGGGATCCGCTGGAAGATCGCCGTCGCCATCGCGGCGGTCGGCGCCCTCATCGCGGTCGTCCTGAGCGTGGTCGTGCACAACGCCGCCCGCATCTCGATGCTGGACAACGCGCGCGAGGTGCAGATGGAGCGGCTGCTCTTCGCGCAGCGGCTGTACGAGACGTCGAAGCCGAAGGAGCCCCGCTTCGGCACCAAGATCAACGATCCGGCACTGCCGCACCAGCTCGACCGGCTGATGCGGGACAACCGGCGCGGCACGTACGTGCAGGAGCACCGGAACGGCGGCCCGCCCGACGTGTGGGCGGCCGTGCCGCTCGCCAACGGCGACGTGCTCTCGCTGCACATCCCCTTCGCCGACCGCAGCGCGAAGATCATGGGCGATCTGGACCGGGCGCTCGTCATCGGCTCGGTCTCGGTGGTCTTCGGCGGGTGCGCGCTCGGCGTGTTCATCGGCGGCCGGCTCTCGCGGCGGCTGCGGAAGGCGGCCGTGGCGGCCGGCCGGGTCGCCCAGGGCAACACCGACGTGCGGGTGCGGGAGGCCGTCGGCGGGGTCGTACGGGACGAGACCGACGACCTGGCGTGGGCGGTGGACGCCCTGACCGACGCCCTGAACGAGCGGATCGAGGCCGAGCGGCGGGTCACCGCGGACATCGCGCACGAGCTGCGGACCCCCGTCACGGGGCTGCTCACGGCGGCCGAGCTGCTGCCGCCGGGGCGGCCGACGGAGCTGGTGCGGGACCGGGCGCAGGCGATGCGGACGCTGGTCGAGGACGTCCTGGAGGTGGCCCGGCTGGACAGCGCGTCGGAGCGGGCCGAGCTCCAGGAGGTCGCGCTCGGGGAGTTCGTGGAGCGGCGGGTGCGGGCCCTGGACCCCGAGGTGGTCGTCAGGGTCGTCCACGACTCCTGGGTGAACACCGATCCGCGCCGGCTCGAACGGGTCCTGGGCAATCTGCTCGCCAACGCGGCCAAGCACGGGAAGCCGCCGGTGGAGGTGACGGTCGAGGGCCGGGTGGTGCGCGTCCGCGACCACGGTCCGGGTTTCCCGGAGACCCTCCTCAGGGAGGGCCCGAGCCGGTTCCGTACGGGGTCGAGCGACCGCGCGGGCCAGGGCCACGGCCTGGGCCTGACGATCGCGTCCGGCCAGGCCCGGGTCCTGGGCGCCCGGCTGACCTTCCGGAACGTGGCGTCCGAGGGGGCGCCGAACGGGGTGGGCGGGGCCATCGCGGTCCTGTGGCTCCCGGACCACGCGCCGACGAACACGGGCAGCTTCCCGATCCTGCGGCTGCCGGAGCAGTAGGGGCATCCGGTACGGCGACGGGGCGGGACCCCTTTTTCCGGGACCCGCCCCCACCGCCGTATTCGGGTGTCTCAGACCTTCTCGGACACCTTCGCCGCGTCACCGTCGGCGGGCTCCTGCGCGGCGGTCGGACCCGCGCCCCGGAGCGTCACCTCCTTGACGAAGAAGGCGAGGACGAAGGCGAGGACGGCGACCCCGGCGGCGAGCAGGAAGGCGCCGTGGGTGCCGGAGGCGACCGCGTGCTGGTAGGCCTCGCGGAGCTGGGCCGGGAGCTTGGCGAGGCTCGCCGCGTCGAGCTGGGCGGTCCGCGCCGTCAGGTCCGACCCGCCCCGGGCGGCCATCTCGTCCTGGACGCGGGAGGTGAAGAGCGCGCCCATGATCGCGACGCCGAAGGAGGAGCCGAGCGTCCGGAAGAGGGTGGTGGAGGAGGAGGCGACGCCCATGTCCTTCATCTCCACGCTGTTCTGGGCGACCAGCATGGTGATCTGCATGAGGAAGCCCATGCCGGCGCCGAGGACGGCCATCCAGACCCCGGAGACCAGGCGGGAGGTGCCGGTGTCCATGGTGGAGAGCAGGAAGAGGCCGGCCGTCATGAGGGCGCCGCCCGCGATGGGGAAGACCTTGTACCTGCCGGTGTTGGTGGTGACCCGGCCCGCGACCAGCGAGACGATCATCATCGAGAGCAGCATCGGCAGGAGGAGCAGTCCGGAGTTGGTCGCGGAGGCGCCCTGGACGGACTGCTGGAAGAGCGGCAGGTAGAGGACCGCGCCGAACATCACGAAGCCGGCGATGAAGCCGATCAGGGACATCAGGGTGAAGTTGCGGCTGCGGAAGATGTGCAGCGGGACGATCGGGTCGCTCGCCCGGGTCTCCACCCACAGGAAGGCGAGGAGCGCGGCGACGCCGCCGACCGCGAGGCCGACGATGGTGGCCGAGCCCCAGGCGTACTCCGTGCCGCCCCAGGTGGTGACCAGGACGATGGCGGTGATGCCGACGGTCAGGAGCGCGGCTCCGGCGAAGTCGATCCGGGTGTCCTTGTTCCGCGGCTTCTTCGGCAGGTGCAGGACGGTGGTGACCATGGCGAGGGCGACGGCGCCGAGCGGCAGGTTGATGTAGAAGGACCAGCGCCAGCCCCAGTGGTCGGTGATGGTGCCGCCGACGAGAGGGCCGCCGATCATGGCGAGGGCCATCACGCCGGCCATCATGCCCTGGTACCGGCCGCGCTCGCGGGGCGGGATGAGGTCGCCGATGATCGCCATCACGCCGACCATGAGGCCGCCGGCGCCGAGGCCCTGGACCGCGCGGAAGCCGATGAGCTGGCCCATGTCCTGGGCCATGCCGCTGAGCGCCGAGCCGATCAGGAAGATCACGATCGAGGTGAGGAAGACGCCCTTGCGGCCGAACATGTCGCCGAGCTTGCCCCAGAGCGGGGTGGAGGCGGCGGTGGCCAGGGTGTAGGCGGTGACGACCCAGGAGAGGTGCTCCAGGCCGCCGAGCTCGCCGACGATGGTCGGCATCGCGGTGCCGATGATCATGTTGTCCAGCATCGCGAGGAGCATCGCGATCATGAGGGCGAGCAGGACGACGCGGACGCTGCGTGCCGGCGGGGCCTCTCCCTCTGGTGTTTGAACGGTCTGTTGCGTCGCCATGTCATTCCCTTACTTGCCGCCCGGCTAGTTACTACACTGGGAACGGTAGAACCGTAACTAGCCGGTCGTCAAGTAAGTTCTTTGGAAAGTGGAGGGCACCCCATGGCCCGAGGCAACACCCGTCAGCGCATCCAGGACGTGGCCCTCGAACTCTTCGCGGAGCAGGGCTACGAGAAGACCTCCCTGCGCGAGATCGCGGAACGCCTCGACGTCACCAAGGCGGCGCTCTACTACCACTTCAAGACCAAGGAAGACATCCTGATCGGGATCTTCCAGGACCTGACCAGGCCGATGGACGAGCTGATCGCCTGGGCCGGGGAGCAGCCCCGCACGATCGAGACCAAGAGGGAGATCGTGCGCCGCTACCAGGTGGCGCTGCTCGCGGCGGCGCCGCTCTTCCGCTTCATGCAGGAGAACCAGGCCGCCGTGCGCGAGCTGAGCGTCGGGCTCACCTTCAAGGAGCGCATGATCGAGCTGACCGGCCTGCTGTACGACGACGACTTCCCCGTCAAGGAGAAGGTCCGCTGCATCAGCGCGGTCTTCACGCTCCACGCGGGCACGTTCTTCATGCAGAACGTCGAGGGCGACCCCGAGGAGAAGCACGAAGCCGTCCTCGAGGTCGCCCTCGATCTCATCGACGAGGCCCACCGGGCCTCCTAGGGGTACTACGGGGTTCGGCCGATCAGATGCCGACGCCGTGGGCGCGCAGGAAGGCGGCCGGGTTGACGGCGGAGCCGTAGTTCGGGGTGGTGCGGATCTCGAAGTGCAGGTGGGGGCCGGAGGAGTTGCCGGTGTTGCCCGAGAGGGCGATCTTCTGGCCGGCGCCGACCTTCTGGCCGATCTTGACCTGGATCTTCGACAGGTGGGCGTACTGCGAGTACTTGCCGTTGGCGTGCTTGACCACGATGGCGTTGCCGTACGCGGGGCCGTCGCCGCCGCCGTACGGGCCGGCCTTCACGACGGTGCCGGCGCCGGCGGCCTTGACCGGGGTGCCGACCGGGACGGCGAAGTCCTGGCCGGAGTGCTTGTGGGCCCACATGGCGCCGCCCTGGTTGAAGCTGGCGCTGAGGGTGTAGGAGGCGACCGGCTTCACCCAGGCCGGAGCCTTCTTGGCGGCGACGGCCTTCTTGGTGGCGGTCGCCTTCACGGCGGTCGCCTTGACGGTGACGTTCTTCGCGGCGGCGGCCTTCACCTGGGCGGCGAGGTGCGCCTGGGTCTCGGCCTGGGCGGCGACGGCGGCGGACGCGGTCGCGGCGGTCGGGACGACGGCCTTGCCCTCGGCGGCGAAGGCGGACCCTGCTCCGGCCACCAGCGACGCTCCCAGGCCGGCAGTGGCGAGAGCGACGGCGGCGGCACGGGTGGCGGGGTTCATAACGCGCTTCGACATACGGGGGAAAACCTCCGGGGAGTACGGGACCCGGCGCGCTTTCGGTGCGGCGTCGGGCTTGCTCATCCTTGGTAACCCGGACCCCCATCCAGGCCAAAACACCCCATCTACGACATAGCGTCGTAGCGATCACCGAGGAAGTTCAGGCCTTGACCACCGGGAACGAGGGCTGCGAAATCGGACATAACCACCCAAGAAAACCGGTTTAACCGCACGTCTCGGCGCCCCGAACCGGCCAGGAGGCCGTTCCGGGCCCGGGCCGGGGCCCCCGGGGACCTTCGACCCGCCACTTCGTACCCGTACGTCCGAAATAAACGCCAATGTTCACCACTATTCCGGTTAGTACCCCTCGAAACCCCTGTGCGCCTTGTCACCAGGAGGGCGTTCCGGATGGGATCTGGGTCACGCGAAAAGCCCTTCCGGATGGGACCTGGGTCACGTGACGGGGGCCACGGAAAGGGGTCCCGGGCCTTTTGAAAAGGCCGGGAAAGCGGCCCGGGTCACACCGCCGCCCCTCCTCCGCCTCCTCCCCCACTACGCTGACCGCTTCGGGGAGACACAGGGGGTCACCAATGGAACCGGCACTCATCGGCACACGCCTCGCCTCGGCCGCGACCGGCCCGCTCCTGAAGAAGCTCCTGGCGGGCGAGGGCCCCGGGGCGGGCCTCGTCCGCAAGGACGCCGAGGTCCGGCTCTCCGGCCTCGTCTCCTTCCGGGGCGAGAAGCGCACCTTCACCGAGAAGGACGTCCGCAAGCTGGCCGCCACCCTGGTGGAACGCTCCTGGCAGGGGGCCGGGGAGCCGCCGTTCCCCGCCGACGAGACCGAGGCCGTCACCGACGCCCTCGCCGCGAACCTGCTGGCCCTGGGCGACCTCGACATGGACGACGTCCAGGCCGTGCGCCTCGGCCACCGCGACCTCGCCCGCCGGCTGCGGGCCGCCGCCCCGGCCCCCGACGGCCTCTCCACCGACTCGGTCCTCTACCTGGAGACCATGACCGAGTGGGCCTGCCTGCACATCCTGGAGTTCTTCACCAAGCGCTCCACCTTCATCGCCCGCAGCCTGGTCGAGCAGACCCGCGCCCAGGCCGAGCTCCTGGCCCGGGTCGACGCCGTCCTCACCCGCGTCCCGGCGCCCGAGAGCGAGGACGCGGCCTTCGAGCGCCGCTATCTGGCCCACCTCGCGAAGAAGCACGGCCGCCTGACGATCTACGGCGTCGACCTGCACCACTCACCGGACGAGTGGCCGCTGGACATGGCGTACCTGTCCCTGGAGGCGACGGGCGGGGAGGGCGCGCACGAGACCTCCGGCCGGCAGCGGGAACAGGCCTCCGTCCGCGCCGACCTCGCCCTCGCCCGCCACGAGAAGATCCTCCTGCGCGGCCTCGCGGGCTCCGGCAAGACCACGCTCGTCCAGTGGCTGACGGTCTCGGCGGCGGCGACCGAGGACCGGCCGGAGGGCATGGCCTACCTCCGGGGCCGCGTCCCCTTCGTCCTGCCCCTGCGGGCCCTCACCCGCCACGGCGAGCGGCTGCCCTCCCCCGACCGCTTCCTGTCCGCCGCCGGCTGCCCGCTCACCCCGCCCGACGGCTGGACCGACCGGGTCCTCGCGGCCGGGCGGGGCCTGGTCCTGGTCGACGGCATCGACGAGATCCCCGAGGCCGAGCGCGGCCGGGCCCGGGACTGGCTGCGGGACCTCCTCGGCGCGTACGAGGGCAACCGCTGGCTCGTCACCTCGCGCCCCACCGCCGTACGGGACGACTGGCTGGCCCCGGACGGCTTCGCCGAGCTGACCCTCGCGCCGATGGCCCGCGCGGAGGTCGCCACCTTCGTACGGCGCTGGCACCAGGCCGCCGGTCGGGACGCGGCGGTCTACGAGCAGCCGCTCCTGGACTCCCTGCGGACCGCCGAGCACGTGGCCCAGCTCGCCACCAACCCCCTGATGTGCGGTCTGATCTGCGCCCTCCACCGCGACCGGCGCGGCTTCCTGCCCCGGGGCCGCAAGGCCCTCTACGAGGCGGCGCTGTCCATGCTCCTGTCCCGGCGCGACCGGGAGCGGGACATGGGCGCCCCGACCGGCCTCGTCCTCGACGAGGCCCCGCAGATCCAGCTGATCCAGCGCCTGGCGTACTGGCTGACGCGCAACGGGCGCACGCAGATGGACCGCGACCGCGCCTCGTCGATCGTCGCCGAGGCCGTCCCGGCGGTCCCGGACGCCTCGGCGTACCCCCCGGACCGGGTCTTCACCCACCTCCTCCACCGCAGCGGCCTCCTGCGCGAGCCCACCGCCGACACCGTCGAGTTCGTCCACCGCACCTTCCAGGACTACCTCGCCGCGAAGGCCCTCGTGGACCACTGGGACATCGGCGTCCTCGTCCACCACGCCGCCGACGACCAGTGGGAGGACGTCATCCGCATGGCGGTGGGCCACGCCCGGCCGCGCGAGTGCGCGGAGATCCTGCGGGAGCTGCTGTCGGCGGCGGACGCGACGGAGGACCGGCGGGTGCGGTTGCGGCTCACCCTCCTGGCGGCGACGGCCCTGGACCACGCGACGGAGCTGTCCCCGGACCTCCGGGAGGAGGTGCTGCGGAGGACGGGGGAGGTGATTCCGCCGCGTACGCCCGAGGAGGCCCGGCAGCTGGCGCAGGTCGGTCCGCTGGTGCTCGAGCTGCTGGGCTCGCCGGAGAACCTGAGCAATGATGAGGCACGTACCTCGGTGATCACCGCGACCCGCGTCACGACCGACGCGGCGCTCCCCTACCTCGCCCGCTTCGCGCGTCACCCGTCGCTCGAGGTCCGCTCGCAGCTCATCTGGGCGTGGTCCCGCTTCGACACGGAGCGGTACGCCGAGGAGGTCGTCTCGCAGCTGGTCCCGGACCAGCTGTTCTACACCGTGACGGACGACAAGCAGGCCGGCGCCCTGGCCGCGCTCGGGCTCCGGCCCGAACGCCTGGACATCCGCTACAACGTCACGGAGCGCGGCGTGGGGCTGTTGCACCCGCTGCTCCCCCACGTCCGGTACCTCGACCTCTGCCAGATCGGGGCACCGGTGCTCGAACACCTCGCCGACCTCGGCCTGCCGGGCGTGATGGACGTGAGGGTACGCGTCGCGTCCGACGGACCGTCCTTCGAAACGCTCGCCCGTGCCTTCCCCCGGCTCGAGACGCTCCATATCTTCGGGGACGAGCTGCTCCCCTCGTACGGCCGCTCCGAGCTGGAGTGCTTCCGGGAGCTGCACAGCGTCAACGTCTACCGCACGCGGAGCAGCTGGGCCCTTCCGGGACGATGAACGCGAAAGGGGCGGCCCCGGAACCGTTCTGGTTCCGGGGCCGCCCCTTCGTGCTCAGGCGCTATGCCTTACGCGTCCTTCGAGAGGTTCGGGCCAGGGCCGCCCGCCGCCTCGACCGGCGGGGCGTCCGGCAGGGCCGACTTCTCCTCGCCGCGGAAGGTGAACTTGCGCTCCTCGCCCTCGCCCTCCGTGTCCACGACCACGATGTGACCGGGGCGCAGCTCGCCGAAGAGGATCTTCTCCGAGAGCGTGTCCTCGATCTCGCGCTGGATCGTCCGGCGCAGCGGCCGGGCGCCCATCACCGGGTCGTAACCCTTCTTGGCGAGCAGCTCCTTCGCGGACTGGGAGAGCTCGATGCCCATGTCCCGGTCCTTCAGGCGCTCGTCCACGCGGCTGATCATCAGGTCGACGATCTGGAGGATGTCGTCCTGGGTCAGCTGCGGGAAGACGATGATGTCGTCCACACGGTTGAGGAACTCCGGGCGGAAGTGCTGCTTCAGCTCGTCGCTGACCTTCGCCTTCATCCGCTCGTAGTTGGACTTCGTGTCGCCCTGCGCCGCGAAGCCCAGGTTGAAGCCCTTCGAGATGTCCCTGGTCCCGAGGTTGGTCGTCATGATGATGACCGTGTTCTTGAAGTCCACGACCCGGCCCTGGGAGTCGGTCAGGCGACCGTCCTCCAGGATCTGGAGAAGGGAATTGAAGATATCGGGGTGGGCCTTCTCGACCTCGTCGAAGAGGACGACGGAGAACGGCTTGCGGCGCACCTTCTCGGTGAGCTGGCCGCCCTCTTCGTAGCCGACGTATCCGGGCGGCGAACCGAAGAGACGGGAAACCGTGTGCTTCTCGCTGAACTCCGACATGTCGAGGGAGATCATCGCGTCCTCGTCGCCGAAGAGGAATTCGGCGAGGGCCTTCGACAGCTCGGTCTTACCGACACCGGACGGACCGGCGAAGATGAACGAGCCACCGGGGCGCTTCGGGTCCTTCAGACCGGCCCGCGTACGGCGGATCGCCCGCGAAAGACCGATGACGGCGTCCTTCTGGCCGATGACGCGCTTGTGGAGCTCGTCCTCCATGCGCAGCAGACGCGAGGACTCCTCCTCGGTCAGCTTGAAGACCGGAATGCCGGTGGCGGTCGCGAGGACCTCGGCGATCAGCTCGCCGTCGACCTCGGCGACGACGTCCATGTCGCCGGCCTTCCACTCCTTCTCGCGCTTGGCCTTCGCGGCGAGGAGCTGCTTCTCCTTGTCGCGCAGGGACGCGGCCTTCTCGAAGTCCTGCGAGTCGATCGCGGACTCCTTGTCGCGGCGGACGCCGGCGATCTTCTCGTCGAACTCGCGGAGGTCCGGCGGCGCGGTCATCCGGCGGATGCGCATCCGGGAACCGGCCTCGTCGATCAGGTCGATCGCCTTGTCCGGCAGGAAGCGGTCCGAGATGTACCGGTCGGCCAGGGTCGCGGCCTGGACGAGGGCCTCGTCGGTGATGGAGACCCGGTGGTGGGCCTCGTACCGGTCGCGCAGACCCTTGAGGATCTCGATGGTGTGCGGCAGCGACGGCTCGGCGACCTGGATGGGCTGGAAGCGGCGCTCCAGGGCCGCGTCCTTCTCCAGGTACTTCCGGTACTCGTCGAGCGTGGTGGCGCCGATGGTCTGGAGCTCACCGCGGGCCAGCATCGGCTTGAGGATGCTGGCGGCGTCGATCGCGCCCTCGGCGGCGCCCGCACCCACGAGGGTGTGGAGCTCGTCGATGAACAGGATGATGTCGCCGCGGGTGCGGATCTCCTTGAGGACCTTCTTCAGGCGCTCCTCGAAGTCACCGCGGTAGCGGGAGCCGGCGACCAGGGCGCCGAGGTCCAGGGTGTAGAGGTGCTTGTCCTTGAGGGTCTCGGGCACCTCGCCCTTGACGATGGCCTGGGCCAGGCCCTCGACGACGGCGGTCTTGCCGACGCCGGGCTCGCCGATGAGGACCGGGTTGTTCTTGGTGCGGCGGGACAGCACCTGCATGACCCGCTCGATCTCCTTCTCGCGCCCGATGACCGGGTCGAGCTTGGATTCGCGGGCCGCCTGGGTGAGGTTCCGGCCGAACTGGTCGAGGACCAGGGACGTCGAGGGGGTGCCCTCGGCAGGACCGCCGGCCGTGGCGGCTTCCTTGCCCTGGTAGCCGGAGAGCAGCTGGATCACCTGCTGCCGGACCCGGTTGAGATCGGCGCCCAGCTTCACGAGGACCTGGGCGGCGACGCCCTCGCCCTCGCGGATGAGGCCGAGCAGGATGTGCTCGGTGCCGATGTAGTTGTGGCCGAGCTGGAGGGCCTCCCGGAGCGACAGCTCCAGGACCTTCTTGGCACGAGGGGTGAAGGGGATGTGCCCGGACGGGGCCTGCTGGCCCTGGCCGATGATCTCCTCCACCTGCTGGCGGACCGCCTCGAGCGAAATCCCGAGGCTCTCCAGGGCCTTAGCGGCGACACCCTCACCCTCGTGGATAAGGCCCAGAAGGATGTGCTCGGTGCCGATGTAGTTGTGGTTGAGCATCCGGGCTTCTTCCTGAGCCAGGACGACAACCCGCCGCGCGCGGTCGGTGAACCTCTCGAACATCGTTAATCGCTCCTCAGAGCGGTCAGTCAGTTAGGGGTCGATCCCCTCCCTGTCCTTCCGCAGCTTAGTCCCGCAAGCGGGGACCGCTCATTCCAACTGCCGACATCCGTCCGGATCACCCCCTTGTCCGTGGGGAGACCTGCTGCCGAACAGCCGACAAATGCTCCAACCCGATGGTGCGAGACGATGTTCCCGCAGGCCAAGTAGTTAGCCGCGCCTTCAGTACGCCGATGGCGAACGTGAGACGCCGAAGCCCGCGAGGCACCCCTCTCCACTAGGAATGTCTTACCCGTAAGTACCGACACTCCATGCCGCGCACCCCGGTTCCCTCCGCTACCAGCGAACACCCTTGCGCGCTCGAATGCACTCGTACGCCCCATCCCGGACACCTTGCGCGTCCGGCGGGGGACGGTGCGTCACGGCGGGGCCCCTCCGGAACGGGTCCGGGGGCGTAACCAAGACGCCCCCGCGGGAGTTCCTCCGGGCATGGCCCTCACCGTTCCGTCCCCCCGCGCGCCGCTCGACGACGGTCCGGCGCGGTGGTACGAGGACGAGCTCGGCTGGGCGACGCTGGCGGGCCCGCCGGTGGCACTGGTCACGGGGCTGCGCTTCGACGTCCTGGAGCTGCCCGCCGCGGCCGGTCGCGGTGTCCTGCGCCGGGTCGGTGCGGCGACCGGGCCGGTGGCCCTGGCGGGGCACCGGATGCGGCTGCTCGTGGCCGCGGGGAGCGCGGAGGAGCTGCCGGGACTGCTCGACTGGCTGGAGTGGGGCGGGATCGCCCTGGACCTCGCGGCCCTCGGCGCCGACGGCCGGATGACCGCGCCCCTTCCCCCGGGGCGGGACCGCTCCGGCGCACCGGACGCCCCGGTGTGGCTGCGGGCCCCCGTGCCGGGGCGCGGGGTCGAGGCCTCGCTCCCGGCCCTGCGGGCCGCGCCGTGGGGCGGAGGGGGCGCCCCCTGCCTGGTGCGGCTCGTGGCCGCCGCAGCCGTCGAGTGCCATCGGGTGCGGCTGCTGAGTGCGCGGGCCCGTGGGCCGGCGGCTCAGCAGCTGCCGCCTCAGCGGTTCGCGTCCTCGTAGGCGGCCTTGACCTTCGCCGGGACGCGGCCGCGGTCGTTCACGTCGTGGCCGTTCTCCTTGGCCCACGCGCGGATCTTCGCGGTGTCGGCGCTGCCGCCCGTGGCGGCCCGGCCCTTGCCGCGGGGCGCGGCGGCACGGCCGCCGGTGCGCCGGCCGCTCTTGGTGTAGGGCTCGAGCAGACCGCGGAGCTTTTCCGCGTTCGCGGTGGTGAGGTCGATCTCGTAGGTCTTGCCGTCCAGCGCGAACGTCACGGTCTCGTCCGCCTCGACGCCGTCGAGGTCGTCGACAAGAAGGACCTGAACCTTCTGTGCCACCGGATTTCCTTTCATCGAAAATGCAGTACGCGGAAAGGAAACCGCTTTTCCCGGAAAAACACAAACCCCTGGGAGAGGTTCAGAACCCCGGCGGCGCGGGAAACGTGCGCGATTCGGACATAGGGTTCCGTGCGGGGTTCCCGGTCGGGTTACGTACGGGTTCCCCGCGGGTTCCACAGGGGTTCGGGGCGTCGTTCCGGGCCCGCTTCGGGATCGGTTCGGGATCGGTTCGGTCCGCTTCCGGGTCAGAGGTGCAGAAGCATCCGGCTGTTGCCCAAGGTGTTCGGCTTCACTCGTTCGAGACCGAGGAACTCCGCGACTCCCTCGTCATAGGAACGCAGGAGCTCGCTGTAGACATCTCCGTCGACCGGGGTCTCGCCGATCTCGGCGAAGCCGTGCTTGGTGAAGAAGTCGACTTCGAAGGTCAGGCAGAATACCCGCCGCACCCCGAGCCATCGGGCGGTGTGCAACAACTTGTCGAGCACCTGATGTCCGACGCCGGCTCCCCTGAACTCGGGATCGACGGCGAGAGTGCGCACTTCGGCGAGGTCTTCCCACATCACGTGGAGTGCGCCGCAGCCGACGACGACGGCGTCCTCGTCGCGTTCCGCCACCCAGAACTCCTGGATGGACTCGTAAAGCGTGACGGTCGCCTTGTCGAGGAGGATCCCGCGCCGGACGAAAGGATCGACGAGCCGGCGGATCGCGGCGACATCGCCGGTGCGGGCCCTGCGTACGGTGACGGCTTTGGCGGAGGCCGGGGAAGCGGCCGGGGAGACAGACGGCGACATGGGGGGACGCTATCGCTCCTCGGTCCCGGTTTCCCCTCCGGCCTCTTCGCGTCCGGCTTCTCCACGTCCCGCTTCTTCGCGTCCGGCTTCTTCGCGCGGGGCCGGCGGGGCGGGGGGCGGAAGCGGGGTGTCGCGCTGGACGATCCGGACGGCGTCGTCGAGGGCGTCGCGCTGGTCCGGGGACATCATGCCGAAGAAGGCGACGAGGGCGGCGGCGGGATTGTCGCTCCGGCTCCACGCCTCGTTCATCAGCGCGGCCGCGTAGGCGGCGCGGGTGGAGACCGCCGTATACCGATAGGCGCGGCCTTCGACCTCCCGGCGGACCCAGCCCTTCTGGTGGAGATTGTCCATGACGGTCATGACGGTGGTGTAGGCGATGGACCGTTCCTGCTGGAGGTCCTCCAGAACTTCC
This sequence comes from Streptomyces sp. NPDC093071, assembly GCF_044754545.1. NCBI lineage: Bacteria > Bacillati > Actinomycetota > Actinomycetes > Kitasatosporales > Streptomycetaceae > Streptomyces > Streptomyces sp. NPDC093071. The sequence continues at coordinate 36,925 of NZ_JBIVPH010000010.1, forward strand.
CGGACGGTCACCGGGCGGTTCCATTGCCATACGCGCGTCATGACGGCGTCTTCGAGCTCTCCCAAAGGACGGGGCACAGCGCCACCATAGTGCGCAAAACGCCGCGAAGCGTCGATTGACGGCAGGAAACCGGGCAGAACCGGGCGCGGGGGGAGCGAAAAGGACGCACGGCCCCGGAAGGCCGTACGTCCCCGGTGACGCGGACCCCGAAGGGGTCAGGAGGCGGCGGGACCGCCCGGCTGGCGGGTGGCCTCGGCGCGGGCGAGGGCGGCGTCGACGGCCGCGTCCTCCTTGGCCTTGTTCGGGCCGCCCTGGCTCTTGACGATCGTGACGACGAGGGCGATGAAGAACGCGGCCATCACGACGGGGGGCAGGAGCGCGGATACGTAGTCCATGGCGACCAGGGTAGCTATCCGGCGGCCCGCTCCTCGGGCGGGGGCGGCGGAACGGGCCTCCGGCGCGGCGGGAACACCTCGGAGGGCTTGGGCACCGGGCGCTCCGTCGGGACGGGCGGGTTCGGCTTGGGCTCGTCGGCCGCCGTGCGGCCGCCGGGCAGGGCGAGCAGCCGGGCCCTGGGGGCGCGGTCGGCCGCGGGGGCGGTGGCCTGGACGACCCGGGCCAGGCGCGCGCGTACGGAGCGTTCGGCGAGGCCCTGGCAGCGGGCGAGCAGCTCGGCGGCCGCGGGGTTGCGGCGCAGCGCGCGCAGGGCGGCGAGGTCGTCGGCCCCGGGGTCGTACCCGGCGGCCAGCGCGTCCCGGAGGAGCTCCAGGTAGCCGCTGAGGGAGCCCGGCAGGGCCTCGCGGTAGCGGGCCAGGTCGGCGAGGAGGAAGGCGCGCAGCCGGCCGGCCTCGCACACCGCCTCGTCCACGGATTCGGCCAGGCGCAGGCAGTCCTGGACGTCCTCGTCCTGGAGGGGGGCGGGGTGAAGGGCGATGGCAAGGGCGCGGCGGAGCACACGCAGCTCGTCCGCGCTGAACGCCATGCCGCCACGGGATCCGTATGGCGTGGGCATGGGCCGACGGTACGCGCTAATCGGACAATTTTCGCTTAGGGATCATTACGGCGCGCCGGTCGGCAGCCGTTCGGCGGCGCGGGGCCCTCCGTCCGTGTCGGCCGCCCCTTCTCCGGGAGGGGCGGCCGTACGGGTCCTACATGCGCGAGACGTTCCGCTCGTACACCAGGCGCAGGCCGATCAGGGTCAGCCAGGGCTCGTGCTCGTCGATCTCCGTCGACTCGCCGAGGACCATGGGGGCCAGGCCGCCCGTCGCGATCACGGTCACGTCGGAGGGGTCGCCCTGGGGGCCGACCAGCTCGCGCTTCATCCGGGCCACCACGCCGTCGACCTGGCCCGCGTAGCCGTAGATGATGCCCGACTGCATCGCCTCGACCGTGTTCTTGCCGATCACGTTCCGCGGGCGGGCCAGCTCGATCTTGCGGAGCATCGCCCCGCGCACGCCCAGCGCCTCCACCGAGATCTCGATGCCCGGCGCGATCGCCCCGCCCGCGTACTCGCCGCGCGCGGTGACCGCGTCGTACGTCGTCGCCGTGCCGAAGTCGACGACGATCGCCGGGCCGCCGTACAGCTCGACCGCCGCGGCCGCGTTGATGACGCGGTCCGCGCCGACCTCCTTCGGGTTGTCGGTGATGACCGGGACGCCCGTCTTGACGCCCGGCTCCACCAGGACCGCCGGCACGTCCCCGTAGTACCGGCGGGTGACCTCCCGCAGCTCGTGCAGGACCGAGGGGACCGTCGCGCAGATCGCGATCCCCTCGATGCCGTCGCTCAGCTCGACGCCGAGCAGCGGGTGCATCCCCATCAGGCCCTGGAGCAGGACCGCCATCTCGTCGGCGGTCCGGCGCGGATCCGTGGAGATCCGCCAGTGCTCGACGATCTCGTCCCCGTCGAAGAGGCCGAGGACCGTGTGCGTGTTGCCGACGTCGATGGTGAGCAGCATCAGGCCCGCACCTCGCGCAGGTCGAGGCCGATGTCGAGGATCGGGGAGGAGTGGGTGAGGCCGCCGACCGCCAGGTAGTCGACGCCGGTCGCCGCGTACGCCGCCGCGTTGTCCAGGGTGAGGCGGCCCGACGACTCCAGGACGGCGCGGCCCGCGACGAGCGCCACGGCCTCCTCGGTCTCGGCCGGGGTGAAGTTGTCCAGCAGGATCAGGTCGGCGCCCGCGTCCAGGACCTCGCGGACCTGGTGCATCGTGTCGACCTCGACCTCGATCGGCACCTCGGGGAACAGCTCGCGCACCGCCTTGAAGGCCTCGGCCACGCCGCCGGCCGCCACCACGTGGTTGTCCTTCACCAGGGCCGCGTCCGACAGCGACATGCGGTGGTTGACGCCGCCGCCGCAGCGGACCGCGTACTTCTCCAGGGCGCGCAGGCCCGGCGTCGTCTTGCGGGTGTCGCGGACCTTCGCCCTCGTGCCCTCCAGGGCGTCCGCCCACGCGCGCGTGGCGGTGGCGATGCCGGAGAGGCGACACAGGATGTTGAGCGCGCTGCGCTCGCCGGTGAGCAGGTCGCGGGTGCGGGCGGTGACGCTCAGGAGCGTCTGCCCGGCCTCGACGCGCTCGCCGTCCTCGACGTGCCGCTCGACCTCGAACTCGTCGGTGCAGACGATCGACAGGACCGCCTCCGCGACCCGCAGGCCGGCCACCACGCCGGCCTCGCGGGCGGTGAAGTCGGCGGTGGCGACGGCCTCCTCGGGGACGGTCGCCACGGTCGTCACGTCGACCCCGCCGTCGAGGTCCTCCGCGATCGCCAGGTGGGCGACGTCCTCCACCTGGACCGGGTCGAGGCCGGCGTCGGCGAGCAGCCCGGCGAGCGCCGGGTCGAGCCCGCACTCGAACTCCTCGCCGCAGCCGCAGCCGTCGCCGCAGCCGCCGGCCTCCTCGGCCGCCGCCCCGGGGGCGCTGATCTGGATGAGGGGGACGTCCACGGGCTCGGGACGGGATTCCTCGGGCGTGCTCACTTACGGCTCCCTGGGGGCATCGGCGGTGGGGAAGGGTCAGGCGGTGACGGTGGGGGGCAGGTCGTGCGTGGCGGTCGTCCGGACGTCCAGCGCCCGCTCCGGCGTCAGGCGTACGACGAGGTGCCGGCGCCAGTGCGCGTCGTCGCGCTCCGGGCGGTCCTCGCGCCAGTGGCAGCCGCGGGTCTCCTCGCGGCGGCGGGCGGCGGCGACCAGGACCCGGGCGACGCACAGCAGGTTGGTGGTCTCCCAGGAGTCCACGCCCGGCTCGGCGGCCTTGCTGTCGTCGGTGCCGCCCGCCACGGCCTCCTCGTGCAGCGCGTCGAGGGCGTCGGCGGCCTCCCGCAGGCTGGCCTCCGAGCGCAGCACTCCGGCGCCGTTCGTCATGATCCGCTGGATGCGGGTCCGGGCGTCCGTCCCGGGCAGCGGCAGGGTCACCGGGGCCGGGTGCGGCACCGGGGCGCCCGCCGCGCGCGGGGCCGCCGCCACGATGTCCTCCACGATCCGCTCGGCGAAGACCAGGCCCTCCAGGAGCGAGTTCGAGGCGAGCCGGTTGGCGCCGTGGACGCCCGTGCAGGCCACCTCCCCGCACGCGTACAGGCCGGGGACGGTGGTCCGGCCCCGCAGGTCGGTGCGGACGCCGCCGGAGGCGTAGTGGGCGGCCGGGGCCACCGGGATCGGCTCGGTGACCGGGTCGATGCCGTGGGCGCGGCAGGCGGCCAGGATCGTCGGGAAGCGCCGCTCCCACATCTCCGCCCCGAAGTGCCGGGCGTCGAGGTACATGTGCTCGGTGCCGTGCTCCTGCATCCGGCGCGTGATCGCCTTGGCGACGACGTCCCGGGGCGCCAGCTCGGCCAGCTCGTGCTGCCCGAGCATGAAGCGGACCCCGTCCGCGTCGACCAGGTGCGCGCCCTCGCCCCGTACCGCCTCGGAGACCAGCGGCTGCTGGCCCTCGGCGCCCGCGCCGAGGAAGAGCACGGTCGGGTGGAACTGGACGAACTCCAGGTCGGAGACCTCGGCCCCGGCGCGCAGCGCGAGCGCCACGCCGTCGCCGGTGGAGACCGCCGGGTTGGTGGTGGCCGAGAAGACCTGGCCCATGCCGCCGGTGGCGAGGACCACCGCGGGCGCGTGGACCGCGCCGACGCCGTCGTGCCGGCCCTCGCCCATGACGTGCAGGGTCACGCCCGCCGTACGTCCCTCGGCGTCCGTGAGGAGGTCCAGGACGAGGGCGTGCTCGATCGTCCGCACGCCCCGGTCGCGTATCGCCTCGACCAGGGCGCGGGAGATCTCGGCGCCGGTCGCGTCGCCGCCCGCGTGGGCGATCCGGCGCCGGTGGTGGCCGCCCTCGCGGGTCAGCGCGATCTCGCCCTCGGAGGTCTTGTCGAAGTCGGCGCCGGTCTCGATGAGCCGGCGGACGGCGTCGGGGCCCTCGGTGACGAGGGTCCGCACGGCCCGCTCGTCGCAGAGCCCGGCGCCCGCGACGAGGGTGTCGTCGAGGTGCTGCTCGGGGGTGTCGCCCTCGCCGAGCGCGGCGGCGATGCCGCCCTGGGCCCAGCGGGTGGAGCCGTCGTCGAGCCGGGCCTTGGTGACCACGACCGTACGGAGCCCGGCGGCGGTGCAGCGCAGGGCGGCGGTGAGGCCGGCGACACCGGAGCCGACCACCACGACGTCGGCGTCGATGGCCCAGCCCGGTGCGGGGGCGTGCAGCCGTATTCCGGTCACTTGGTGGCTCCGAGGGTCGGGGTTTCGGGGCTCGGGGGCCCGAAGCTCAGGGGGATGTTGTCGATGAGGCGCGTGGTCCCCACGCGCGCGGCGACGGCGAGGACCGCGTCGCCGTCGTGGTCGTCGGCGACCTCGGTGAAGTCGGCCGGGTCCACCAGGGCCAGGTAGTCCAGGGTGAGCGGCGGCTCCGCCCCGGCCGCCTCCTCCAGGATCGCGCGGGCGGCGGCGCGCACGGCTCCGGGGCCGCCGCACTCGGCGGCCTGCGCGACCGCGTGGGCGTCGGCGGCGGCCCGGGCCTCGCCGAGTCGGGAGAGCGCCTCGGCCCGGTTCTCGGCCCGGTCCCGTCCGTTCGGCAGGGCGTCGGCACGCGCGCGCAGCGCCTCCTGGGCGGCGAGCCGCTCCCGGCCGGCGAACAGCGCGCGGGACAGGGCCAGGGCGGTGCGACGCTCCCCGGCCGACAGGTAGCGGTTGCGGCTGGAGAGGGCCAGGCCGTCGTCCTCGCGGACGGTCTCCACGCCGACGACCTCGACCGGGAAGTTCAGGTCCCGGACCATGCGCCGGATCAGGGCCAGCTGCTGGGCGTCCTTCTGGCCGAAGAGGGCCAGGTCGGGGGCGGTGAGGTGGAGCAGCTTGGCGACGACGGTCAACATGCCGTCGAAGTGGCCGGGCCGGGAGGCGCCTTCGAGCCGCTCGCCCATGGGACCCGCGGTGATCCGGACCTGCGGCTCGCCGCCCGGATAGACCTCGTCCGCGGAGGGCGCGAAGACGACGCTCGCGCCCGCGTCGAAGGCCAGCTCCAGGTCGGCGTCCAGGGTGCGCGGGTAGCGGTCGAGGTCCTCGCCCGCGCCGAACTGGAGCGGGTTGACGAAGACGGTGACGACGACGAAGCCGTCCGCCCCCACGCGGGCGCGTGCGGCGCGGATCAGGGTGGCGTGGCCCTCGTGGAGCGCGCCCATGGTCATGACGACGGCGTTGCGCCCGGGCGCGCCGTGCCGCGCGACGGCGTCCCGGAGGTCCCGGGCGGTGGGGACCAGCGCGGCGGGCTCGTGACGGACGGGCCGGCCGGAGCCGACGCGGGCGGGGTCGCGGCCGGAGACCTGACCGGGGTGCCGGTCGGGGGCCTGGGCGGGGTCTTGGCCGGGAGCCGGGGCGCGGGTCCGGCCGGGGTCCTGGCCAAGGGCCTGGCCGAGGGCCTGACCGGAGTCCTGGCCAAAGGCCTGACCGGGGTCCTGGTCGGGGCTCCGGTCGGTGGCCGAGGGACGTTCCCGGGTGGAGGCGGGCTCGCGGGCGGGCAGGCTCATCGGTCGTCTCCTTGCGGCCCGTCGGCGGATCCGGTGGTGCCGGTCGTGCCGGGCGCGGCCGACGGGGTCTCGGCGAGCACCCCCAGCAGGTCCTCGGCCAGCTCGGGCTTGAGCAGGCCGTGCGCGAGCGCCCGGTCGGCGGTCGTCCGGGCCATCGCCAGGTAACCGGTGACGGTACCGGGCGCGTGCTTGCGCAGCTCGGCCACGTGGGCGGCGACCGTTCCGGCGTCCCCGCGCGCGACCGGGCCGGTCAGGGCCGCGTCCCCGGACCGCAGGGCGTTGTCGAGGGCGGCGCCCAGGAGGGGGCCGAGCATCCGGTCGGGGGCGGCGACCCCGGCCTTGTGGAGCAGCTCCATCGACTGGGCCACCAGGGTGACCAGGTGATTCGCGCCGAGGGCGAGGGCCGCGTGGTAGAGCGGGCGGGCCTCCTCGGCGATCCACTCGGGCTCGCCGCCCATCTCGATCACCAGAGCCTCGGCGGCGAGCCGCAGCTCCTCGGGCGCGGTCACCCCGAAGGAGCATCCGGCGAGCCGCTGCACGTCGACGGCGGTGCCGGTGAAGGTCATGGCGGGGTGCAGGGCGAGCGGCAGGGCACCGGCCCGGCGGGCGGGGTCGAGGACCCGCGCCCCGTACCGCCCGGAGGTGTGCGCGATCAGCTGCCCCGGCCGTACGGCCCCGGTGTCCGCGAGGCCCTCGACCAGGCCGGGCAGGGCGTCGTCCGGGACGGTGAGCAGGACCAGGTCCGCGAGGGCGAGGACGCGCGCGGGCTCCACGACCGGCACGTCCGGCAGGAGCGCGGCGGCGCGGCGGCGCGAGGCGTCGGAGACCGCCGAGACGGCGACGGGGCGGTGTCCGGCGAGCCGGAGGGAGGCGGCGAGGGCGGGGCCCACCCGGCCGGCGCCGACGACTCCGACGGTGAGCCGGGCGGGTCGGTCCTCGGCGCGGGGCTCTGGCGCTGCTGGTGCGTTCACGGTGGGGACGGCCTTCCGTTCCAGTCCTCGGCGGGTACCGGACGATTTCTGGTCATGCTACGCCAGGGGCGGGGCCCGTCCGCGGCTGTCCACAGGGTGGGGGCGACGGTGTGATGATCGATCCATGGAACCTGTGGAAACCGGTGACGCGACCCGTGCCCCGGCCCGTGACGCGACTCGTGACGCGGCCCGTGGCACGACCCTTCCCGCCGGCTTCGCCGACGAGGAGGCGGCCCGGCTCCGCCGGGCGGAGGTCTGGGGCGGTGCCCGGCGGAAGCTGTGGCGCTCCGCCGCGGACGGCACGGTCGGGGAGCGGCTGCGCGAGTTGGCCGGGTGGGCGGAGGCCGCCGGTCACGGCGGGGCGGTGCCCGACGCGTACGGCGACGGCCCGGTGGAGACCCTGGAGCGGCGGGTCGCCGGGGAGCTGGGCCTGCCCGCCGCCGTCTTCTTCCCGACCGGCACCATGGCCCAGCAGGTGGCGCTGCGCTGCTGGGCCGGGCGCACCGGCAGCCCCGTCGTCGCCCTCCACCCGCTCGCCCACCCGGAGGTCCACGAGGGCGGGGCGCTCGGGGCCGTCTCCGGACTCCGGACCACGCACCCCACCGACGCGCCCCGGCTGCCGACCGCCGAGGAGGTGCGGGACCACCCGGAGCCGTTCGGGACGCTGATGCTGGAGCTGCCGCTGCGGGACGCCGGTTTCGTGCTGCCCTCCTGGGAGGAGCTGGTGGAGGTGGTGGAGGCGGCCCGGGAGCGGGACGCCGTCGTCCACTTCGACGGGGCGCGCCTGTGGGAGTGCGCGACGCACCTCGGCCGGGGGCTCGCGGAGATCGCGGGGCTCGCCGACAGCGTCTACGTGTCGTTCTACAAGTCCCTCGGCGGTCAGTCGGGGGCCGCGCTCGCCGGGCCCGAGGACGTCGTGGAGGAGGCCCGGATCTGGCGGCACCGGTACGGAGGCCGGGTCTTCCAGCAGTACCCGGCGGCGCTCTCCGCGCTCCGGGGCCTGGACGTCGAGCTGCCCCGGCTGCCCGCGTACACGGCCCACGCGCGCGTGGTGGCCGGCGCGCTCCGGGAGGCGTTCGCGGAGGCGGGCACGGGCTGGTTCCGGGTCCACCCCGAGGTCCCGCACACCCACCAGTTCCAGGTCTGGCTGCCGTACGACCCCGAGGTCCTGACGGCCGCGGCCCTCGCCCAGACGGAGGCCACCGGCACCGTCCTCTTCCGCCGCTGGTCCGCCCCGGGCCGGGGCGGTCCGCCGGGCGTCGCCCTGACCGAGCTGACGGTGGCGGGGCCGGGCCTGGAGTGGACGGCGGAGGACGTACGGGAGGCGGCACGGGACTTCCTGTCGCGGCTGCCGGGCGCCTCGTCGCGGCCGCCCGGGACCGGGGTCTGACGGGCGCCTCAGCACGCCGGGCGGCGACTCCCGGAGCGCCCCAGGCGGCGCAGGGCCCCGCGGAGGGCGCCCCCGGCCGGGCGCCCCGCGAGGACCCGTTCGAAGCGGCGCCGGTCGCGGACCGCCCGCAGGACGGCGACGTCGTGGGTGCCGGGCGCCGGGGGCGGCGGCTCGCCGATCGCGGCGGATCGGTAGGTGTCGAAGAGGTACTGGTGCAGCGCGTTCATGCCCCCACCGTGCGCCGCTCCCCGGCGCCCCGGCCCGCCGTTTGACGGGGCTCGTCAAACGGCGGCCCGGCCCGTCCGCGGGCGTCGGTTGACGGCTCCCGTCAATCGGCGCGACACCGCCCCCGCCCCACCCCGCACCATGGTCGGGTGAGCGTGACCATCGACATCACCGGACTGCCGCACGAGCGGATCTCCTTCTGCCCCTCGCCCCTGGCCGAGCTGGGCGCCGCCCTGCACGCCCTGGCCGAGCCCGCGCACCACGCCCGGCTGCACGCCTGGACCACCACCACGGCCGCCGCGCTGAAGCCGGAGCTCGCGGACCGGCTCCACGAGGCCGACTTCATGTGGCGCTCCACCCGGTCCGACGTCCTGCTGCCCGCCCGCCCCCGCGAGACCCTGGCCGAGGAGCTGGACGACCTCGACCGGATGGACGACGAGAAGTACGTGGGCGCGGCCCTGGAGATCTCCTGCGCCAGCCACTACACGCACGGCGCCCCGTCCCCGCTCGTGGACGATCGGATGCGCCGCCGCGCCCTCGACCTGGCCGCCGCGCGCGGCCCGCGCCAGGCCGCCTTCGTGGAGCGGATGCTCGCGGACCCGCCCGGCACGCGCGCGTGGGTCCGGCGGCTCCTGGAGGACTGCGACGAGGCGTTCTTCGCCGACACCTGGCGCCGCGTCCGGGTCCAGCTCGCCGCCGACGCCCGCCACAAGACCGAGCTGATGCGTCACCGGGGCCTGGCCGAGGCCGTCGCCGACGCCTCCTCCGCGATGGCCCTGGAGGAGGACGAACACGGCTCCCGGATCGTCGTCGACAAGCTGGTCCAGGGCCGCACCGACGCCGCGGGCACCGGCGTGACGTTCCTGCCGACCGCCTTCGGCTGGCCGCACCTCTTCGCGCTGCACGCGCCCGGCTGGCAGCCGGTGGTCCAGTACCCCGTGCCGACCCGCGACCTCGGCGGCGGCGCCCCCGTGGAGGCGGTCAAGCTGCGCCTGGAGGCGGTCGCCCACCCGATGCGGATGCGGCTCTGCCGCAGCCTGGCCCGGGGCGCGTACACGACGAGCGAGCTGGCCGACGCGTACGGCATCACCCCGCCCGAGGTCTCCCGCCACCTCGCGGTCATGAAGAAGGCCGGCCTGGTCACCACCCAGCGGCGCGGCCGGTACGTCCTGCACCAGCTCGACGTGGCCGTCACCGCCCGCCTCGGCAGCGACTTCCTGGAGTCGGTGCTGCGATAGCGAGCGGCGCTGTCCAAAAGGACGCCGGGACAGCGAGCGGCGCTATCCGAAAAACGGCACCCCAGCCCGGGAGGGGCCCTGTTACGCCGCCCCGCCGCCCCCGGCCCGCACCAGCCCCGACTCGTACGCGAGGACCACGACCTGGACCCGGTCGCGCAGGCCCAGCTTGGTCAGGATGCGGCCCACGTGCGTCTTCACCGTGGCCTCGGAGAGGACGAGCCGGGCGGCGATCTCGCCGTTCGACAGGCCCTGCGCGACCAGCATCATGACCTCCCGCTCCCGGTCCGTCAGGCGCCCCAGTTCCTTGCGCTCGGGCTCCTTGCCGGTGGACGGCAGCAGCGGCGAGAAGCGGTCGAGGAGGCGGCGGGTGGTGGAGGGCGCCACCACGGCGTCCCCGCTGTGCACCGAGCGGATCGCGCCGAGGAGCTCTCCCGGCGGCACGTCCTTCAGCATGAAGCCGCTCGCCCCCGCCTTCAGGCCGGAGAACGCGTACTCGTCGAGGTCGAAGGTGGTCAGGATCAGGACCTTCGGCGGGTCCGGCTGCGCGCAGATCCGCCGGGTCGCCTCCACCCCGTCGAGGCGCGGCATCCGCACGTCCATCAGGACGACGTCGACCTCCGTGGACCGCAGCACCTCCAGGGCCTCGGCGCCGTCGCCCGCCTCGGCCACGACCTCCATGTCCGGCTGGGCGGCCAGCACCATGCGGAAACCGGTGCGCAGCAGCACCTGGTCGTCGACGAGCATCACGCGGATGGACATGAGGGGGATTCCTTACGGGTCGTCAGTGGGCGGGTTTGAGGGGGAGCAGGGCGCTGATCCGGAAGCCTCCGCCCGGACGCGGGCCCGCGTCCAGGGTGCCGCCGACCATGCCGACCCGCTCCCTCATGCCGATCAGGCCGTGACCCCGCCCGTCGGCTCCCCCGTCCTCGTACATCTCCTGCGGCGCCCCCCGGCCGTCGTCCTCGACGAGCAGCCCGAGGCCGTCGTCGAAGTAGACCAGGCGGACGCTGGCGCCCGCGTCCGGCCCGCCGTGCTTGCGGGTGTTGGTGAGGGCCTCCTGCACGATCCGGTACGCGGTGAGCTCGACGCCGCTGGGCAGCGGGCGGGGGCTCCCCTCGATCGCGAAGTCGACGGTGAGTCCGGCGCCCCTGACCTGCTCGACGAGGTCCTCGATCTGGCCCACGTCGGGCTGCGGCACGTACTCCCCGGCCTCCTGGTGCTCCCCGGTGCGCAGGATGCCGAGGAGCCTGCGCATCTCGGCGAGCGCCTGCCGGCCGGTGCCGGAGATGGTCTCCAGGGCCTGCTTCGCGGTCTCCGGGGAGGAGTCCATGACGTAGGCGGCGCCGTCGGCCTGGACCACCATCACGGACACGTTGTGCGCGACGACGTCGTGCAGCTCGCGGGCGATCCGGGCCCGCTCGGCGGCGACCGCGACCTTGGCCTGGGCCTCGCGCTCCTGCTCCAGGCGGGAGGCCCGCTCCTCCAGCTGCGCGAAGTAGGCGCGGCGGGTGCGCAGGGAGTCGCCGAGGACCCAGGCGAGGGCGAACGGCACGGTCATGATGATCGTGAAGAAGACCCGGGCGGTGCCGGAGGAGGGCTCCTCCACCGGCCATCTGAGCTGGGAGAGCGTGGCGGCGCTCAGTCCGCCGGCGAGGGCGAGCCGGGACGCCCAGCGCGGTCCGTCGTGCACCGCGACCGTGTAGACGATCACGAACATGGCGAAGTCGGCCAGGAACGGCATCAGGTCGAGCGCCAGCTGGGCGACGCCGAGGGCGACCGAGAGCAGCAGCATCTTCTCGGGGGCCCGCCGGCGCAGGGCCACGACCAGCGAGAAGAGCGCGGCGACGATCACGTACGCGACGGGATGGCCGGACGTCGTCACGGAACTCGCCACCCACAGCAGGGAGAACCCGAAGAGGACGACGGCCCAGAAGGTGTCGACGCCCGTCGGGTGTCTGCGGAGGAAGTCGTAGAGGCGCTGCACGTCACCCAGCGTAGGGAAGGGGAAAGGTTCAGGGATCAACCGCGGGGGCGATCCTTGCGTCGGAGACCGTACTCCCCGAGGTGGAGACTGGGGCACGTGACGGACGAGACGCGGCGGTGGCAGGGGTGGCGGGAGGCCACGGAACGGGCGCTGTACGGCCCGGGGGGCTTCTTCCTGCGGCCCGAGGGACCCGCCGGGCACTTCCGCACCTCGGTGCACGCCTCCCCGCTCTTCGCGGGGGCCGTGGCGCGGCTCCTCGGCGAGGTCGCGGAGGAGCTGGGGACGGACCGGGTCGACTTCGTGGACGTGGGCGCGGGGCGCGGGGAGCTGCTCGCGGGGGTGCTCGCGGCGACCGCCGGGAGCGGGCTCTCGGTACGGGCGTACGGGGTCGAGCGCGCCGCCCGCCCGGACGGGCTCGACCCCCGGGTGGTGTGGACGGACCGGCCGCCGCGCGGGGCGCGGGGGCTGCTCTTCGCGAACGAGTGGCTGGACGACGTGCCGGTGGACGTGGCCGAGGCGGACGCGGCGGGCACGGTCCGGTACGTGGAGGTGTCCCGGGACGGCGCGGAACGGCTCGGCGGGCCCGTCTCCGGCGCGGACGCGGAGTGGCTGGAGCGCTGGTGGCCGCTGCGGGAGCCCGGGACGCGGGCCGAGATCGGGCGGCCCCGCGACGAGGCCTGGGCGTCGGCGGTGGCGTCCCTGGCGGCGGGCCGCGCGGTGGCCGTGGACTACGCGCACGTACGGGGCTCCCGGCCGCCCTTCGGCTCCCTGACCGGCTTCCGCGCGGGCCGCGAGGTCCCGCCGGTCCCGGACGGCTCCCGCGACCTGACGTCCCACGTGGCGCTCGACGCGTGCGCGGCGGCCGTCGGAGGGGTGCCCTCCGGAGGCGCGTCCCCCGGAGCGGCGGGCGTGGAGCTGGTCACGCAGCGGGAGGCGCTGCGGCGGCTCGGGGTGACCGGGGAGCGGCCGCCGCTCGCGCTCGCCTCGACCGATCCCGCCGGATACGTCCGGGCCCTCTCCTCGGCCGGCGAGGCCGCCGAGCTGACCGCCCGGGGCGGCCTCGGGGACTTCCTGTGGCTGACCCGGCGGGTTCCCCAGGAGGAGGGGCCCTAGGGGCGGGCCCCGTACGGGAGATACTGGCCGCATGACGGAGACGACGGTCGGAATCGGCGGCGCGGCGGAGAGCACCGACATGGTGCTGAACATCGGGCCGCAGCACCCCTCGACCCACGGCGTGCTCCGGCTCCGGCTCGTCCTGGACGGCGAGGTGATCCGGTCGGCCGAGCCGGTGGTCGGCTACATGCACCGGGGGGCCGAGAAGCTCTTCGAGGCGCGGGACTACCGGCAGATCGTCATGCTGGCCAACCGCCACGACTGGCTGTCCGCCTTCTCCAGCGAGCTGGGCGTGGTGATGGCCGTCGAGCGGATGCTGGGCATGGAGGTCCCGGAGCGCGCGGTGTGGACCCGTACGCTCCTCGCCGAGCTGAACCGGGTCCTCAACCACCTCATGTTCCTCGGCTCGTACCCCCTCGAACTGGGCGGGATCACCCCGGTCTTCCACGCCTTCCGGGAGCGCGAGGAGCTCCAGGCGGTGATGGAGGAGGCGTCCGGCGGCCGGATGCACTACATGTTCAACCGGGTCGGCGGCCTCAAGGAGGACCTGCCGGCCGGGTGGACGGGCCGGGCGCGGCAGGCCGTCGCGGACGTGCGGTCGCGGATGGACGTGTACGACCGGCTCGTCCTCGGCAACGAGATCTTCCGGGGCCGCACGCGCGGGATCGGGGTCCTGTCGCGGGAGGCGGTCCACGCGTACGGGGTGTCGGGGCCGATCGCCCGCGCCTCGGGCGTCGACTTCGACCTGCGCCGCGACGAGCCGTACCTCGCGTACGGGGAGCTGGCGGACGTCCTGCGGGTGGCGGTGCGGGAGGAGGGCGACTGCCTGGCCCGGTTCGAGTGCCTCCTGGAGCAGACGCACAACTCCCTGGACCTGGCGGACGCCTGCCTGGACCGGATGGAGGAGCTGCCGCCGGGGCCGGTCAACCAGCGGCTGCCCAAGGTGCTCAAGGCGCCGGAGGGCCACACGTACGCGTGGACCGAGAATCCGCTCGGCGTCAACGGCTACTACCTGGTGTCGAAGGGCGAGAAGACCCCGTACCGGCTGAAGCTGCGCTCGGCCTCCTTCAACAACATCCAGGCGCTCGCCGAGCTGCTGCCGGGGACGCTGGTGGCCGACATGGTGGCGATCCTGGGCTCGCTCTTCTTCGTCGTCGGCGACATCGACAAGTAGGAGACAAGGAGGGGATAAGCAGGACCCGCCGCTATCCGTGTCGACGGGTAGGGCCCGCCGCTATCCGTCCTCGCGGCGCATCACCGCGTACACGCGTCCCGACGTGCCGGGCGTGCGCCGGTCGGCGACGGTCCAGCCCCAGTGCTCGTACCGCTTCGTCAGTTCCGGTACGTCGAGGGTCATCAGGAGCCGCGGGCCCGGGGCGGCGGCCGCGAGGATCGCGTCGTGGAGGGCGCGGCCGGTGCCGAGGCCCTGGTGGGCGGGGGCGACGACGAGTTCGGCGAGTTCGAAGGCGGGCTCCCGGCCGGTCAGGACGGTGTCGGTCCAGCCGGCCGTGAAGCCAAGCAGCTCGCCGTCCGGGCCGAACGCGGCGACGGCCCGGAAGTCGGGCCGCCCGGCCGCCGAGCCGAGCAGCCGCTCCACGGTCCGTACGGCGCCGAGCGGCGGTTCGTGCCAGGGGGCGCCGCAGAAGGCCTGGGCGCACAGGGCGAGCAGTTCGTCCCGGCGGCGGGCGACCTCACCGGCGGGGAAGTCGGCGAGGCGGCGCGTCACGAGTTCACGGCCCCGCGCAGCTCCGCCAGGTCGAGCTGTTCCGTCTCGTCGTGCGCGGTCAGGTCGATGACCTGGCCGATCGTCCGCGGCGGCACGGGGGTGCCGACGGCGGGGCCGGTGACCGGGGTGAGGGCGGGGGCGCCGGTCCGCTCGGTCTCGGCGGCCAGGACCTCCTCGCCCACGACGTCGGCGAGGTCGGTGTTCTGCACGGCCTCGATGGCGTCGGCCGTCTTCTGCGTGCCGAAGAAGTCGAAGCCGCCCTCGGGGCGCGGGACGGGCCTGCGGGAGGCGTACGGGACGATGGCGGCCGCGATCGCCACGGGGGCGGGGGCCGCCGGGAGCGCGAGGGCGGGGGCGGCCGGCCGGGTGTGCTGCTCGGTCCCGGCGACCGCCGCGTGCTTCCCCTGCGGTTCCTCCGTCTCCCGGGCGCGCTCGGCCAGGTCGCGGGCGCGGGCGGCCTCGGCGGTGCGGCGGGCCTGCTGGGCGGCGGCGTTGCGCGGGAGGTCGCGCAGGGCCTGGGCGGCGCGGCGGAAGGCCTCGGGGGTGGGCGTGGAGCCGGCGGCCGGGAGGGCCTTGGCGTCGCCGTGGCCCGCGCTCTCCAGGGCGAGGACGCGGCGGCCCTCCAGGGCGCTGGCCCGCTCGGTCTCGGCGGTGGCGTAGCGGCGGAGCAGGTCGGCGTGCTCGCCGCGCAGCCCGGCGAGCTCCACGCGCTTGGCGCGGAGCTTGGCGTCGAGCCGGGCGCGCAGCGCGCGGGACTCGTCGAGGTCGGACTCCAGTTCGGCGAGGCGTTCCTCGGCCTTCCACTGGTCGGCGGCGCGCGCCCGCTCGGTCTCGGCGACGCGCAGGCCGGCGCTCCGGTCCCAACTGCGCATGAGGACGGCGCCGGTGACGGCCGCGGCCGCCGCGGCGGCGGTCAGCAGCCGTACGACCACCAGGTCTCCGGGCAGCCAGGCGGCCGCGGCGCACACGACCGCGGCGCCGGCGACCGCGGAGGGCGGCAGCAGCTTGTGCAGAGGCGGGGAATGGCGGTGGCGTCCACGTGGCATGGCCTGAAATTTACCGTGCGTAGGCGCCATGTGGGGGGTCGGCCCGGCAATCTCTTGGCCACTTCTCGCCACCGGAAGTGGATATCGACCGTTCCGGTTCCGTTTCGGGCCGACTCCCCCCGCCCCGCGCCTACTTCTTGAGCAGCCCCTTCGCCGTCAGATAGTCCTTGGCGACGTCCTCCGGCTTCGCCCGCTCGGCGTCCACCTTGCGGTTGAGTTCGGCGAGATCCGCTGTGGTGAGCACCTTGGTGATCTTGTCCAGGGCGGCGGCGATCTCGGGAGAACCCGCGTCCTTGGCGTTGACCACGGGCAGAACGTTGTCGGCGTTCTGGAGCTTCTTGTCGTCGGCGAGGAAGACGAGCCCGTAGTTCTCGATCGTGGCGTCCGTGGTGGTCGTCAGGACCAGCTGGTCCACCCCGTCCTTGACGGCCTGCTTGGCCTGCGGGGTGCCGACGCCCTTGGGGTCGATCCCGGCCACGTCAATCCCGTACGTCTTCTTCAGACCGGGGGCGCAGAAGGGGCGCACCGCGCATTCGTCACCGGCGGCGATCTTCACCTTGATCTTGGAGGCGCCGAGATCGGAAAGCGTCTTCAGCTTGTTCTTCTCGGCGAATTCCTTCGACACCGCGAAGGCGTTCTGGTCGACCGCCTCTCCGACCGCGAGGACCTTCAGACCGCGCGGCTCGGCGAGCTTCCGCAGCGCCTCGACGGTGGCCGCCGCGTCGCCCGAGGCGACCGGCTTCTCCTCGGGCGCCTTCGGCCCGTTCGCCTTCGCGTTGAGGAATTCCGCGATCGTCGCCGCGTATTCCGGGACGACGTCGATCTCGCCCTTCTCCAGGGAGGGCTCGTACAGCTCGCGATTCTTCACCGTGGTGATCGAGACCGCGTATCCGGCGTCCCGCAGCGACTGGGCGTACAGCTCGGCGAGGACCTTGGCCTCGGTGAAGGCGGCCGCGCCGACCACCAGCGAGCCCTTCGACCCACCGCCCGAACCGCCGGAGCTCCCGGAGCCGCTCTTCCTGCCGTCCTCCAGGCTGTCACCGCCGCACGCCGCGAGGGCGGCGGTCAGCGCCGCCGTACCCAGCAGCGCGCCCGCTATACGCGAGACCCTGTTCACGAGATCACCCATCCACTCGGCTTCGTCAGATCGTTCTGTTCTTCGGCACGCGCGCGTGCCCCGGCCCCGACAGGAGCCGGTCGGCACCGGCGAGCACGCCCTCCACCAGGAGGGCGAGCAGGGCCACGAGCACCGCGCCCGCCACCACCTGCCCCGTGTCGTACGTGGCGAACCCGGCCGTGATGATCCGGCCGAGACCGCCCTGGCCGACCATCGCCGCGACCGTGGCCGTGGCGACCACCTGCACCGCGGCCGAGCGGACGCCGGTCATCACCACCGGCCGGGCCAGCGGCAGTTCCACCCGCAGGAAGACCTGCCCGCCCGTCATCCCCATGCCCCGCGCGGCCCGCACCGCGGCCCGGTCCACCTCCCGCACCCCCACGTACGCGTTGGTGAGGAGCGGGGGCATCGCGAAGAGCACCAGGGCCACCACGGTCGGCACGTATCCGGCGTTCCGCAGGGGCGACACCATGAAGAGGGCGAGGACCGCGAAGACGGGGACCGCCCGCCCCACGTTCGACACGTTCACCGCGAGCGTCCCGCCCCGGCCCAGGTGACCCAGCCACAGGCCCAGCGGCAGCGCGAGCGCCGCGGCGATCAGGAGCGCGAGCCCGCTCACGTACACGTGCTCGGCGAGCCGCTGCCCTATCCCCCCGTCCCCCGCCCAGTGCGCGCCGGTGGTGAGCCAGCCCCAGGCGTCCGTCACGACCCCCACCTCACCCACCCCCCGGCGCGGTCCGTATGCGGGCCCAGGGCGTCAGGAGCCGCTGGAGGCCCAGGAGCAGCAGGTCGGCGACGACGGCGAGCAGCACGCACAGCACCGAGGCGGCGAGCACCTGCGCCTTGAAGAAGGTCGGCAGGGCGTCCTCGATGAGGTTCCCCAGGCCGCCGCGCCCGACGACCGAACCGATCGTCGTCAGCGCGATCGTGGACACCGTCGCCATCCGCACGCCCGCCATCAGGACCGGCAGCGCCAGGGGCAGTTCGACCGCCCACAGCAGCCGCAGCGAGCCGTACCCCATGCCCCGGGCCGCCTCCCGCGTCTCGGCCGGGACCGCGGCGAGCCCCGCCAGCGCGTTCCGCACGAGGATCGTCAGGGCGTACAGCACCAGACCGGTCACCACGAGCGCCGCCGAGAGCCCGAAGAACGGCAGCAGCAGCGAGAACATCGCCAGCGACGGGACCGTGTAGAGCAGCGTGGTCAGCCCGAGGACCGGCCCGGCGAACCGGGGCCTGGCCCGGACGAGCAGCGCCAGCGGCACCGCGACGACGAGCGCGATCAGCACCGAGGCGACCGTGATTCCCACATGCTGGAGCAGCGCCTCCGTCAACTCCTCGCGGCGGGTGCGGAGGTACTCCCCGCAGATCCAGTCGTTCGTGACCAGACAGTTCGGCGCGCTCATCGTCCCTCCCCCCGGGCCTCCACCTACCCGAACGCATGTGTGGACGACCCTAACCCCCGCCACCGACAATCCCCGAGATCCGCCACAATGCGGCAACACGCCCTTCACACACCCCCGCCGCCCAGGGGCCAGAATGGGGAACCATGATCCGGTTCGAGCACGTGACCAAGCGGTACGACGACGGCACCACCGCCGTGGACGACCTCTCCTTCGAGGTCGCCGAGGGCGAACTCGTCACCCTGGTCGGCCCGTCCGGCTGCGGCAAGACGACCACGATGATGATGGTGAACCGGCTCGTCGAACCGACCTCCGGCCGCGTCCTCGTCGACGGCGAGGACATCGCCGGCGTCGACCCGGTCGCCCTGCGCCGCAAGATCGGCTACGTCATCCAGCAGGTCGGCCTCTTCCCCCACCGCACCGTCCTCGACAACACCGCGACCGTCCCCTCCCTCCTGGGCTGGAAGAAAGCGGCGGCACGCGCGCGGGCCGCCGAACTCCTCGACCTCGTCGGCCTCGACCCGGCCACGTACGGCTCCCGCTACCCCGCCCAGCTCTCCGGCGGCCAGCGCCAGCGCGTCGGCGTCGCCCGCGCCCTCGCCGCCGACCCGCCCGTCCTCCTCATGGACGAGCCCTTCGGCGCCGTCGACCCCGTCGTCCGCGAACGCCTCCAGAACGAGTTCCTCGCCCTCCAGGCCACCGTCCGCAAGACCGTCCTCCTCGTCACCCACGACATCGAGGAGGCCGTCCGCATGGGCGACCGCATGGCCGTCTACGGACAGGGCCGCATCGAGCAGTTCGACACCCCCGCCACCGTCCTCGGCTCCCCCGCCACCCCGTACGTCGCGGACTTCGTCGGCAGCGACCGCGGCCTCAAGCGGCTCGCCGTCACCCCCGTCACCGAGGCCGACCTCGACCCCGTGCCGGCCGGAGCGCCCGGAAACGGCGACCCCGCCCCCGTACCCCTCGGCACCTCCCTCAAGGAGGCGCTCGCCGTGCTCCTCCAGCACGACACCGGACGCCTCACCGTCACCGGCGCCGACGGCAGCCCCCTCGGCGTCCTCACCCCGGCCGGCGTCCACCGCGCCCTGCGCCGGGCCTCGGCCGCGTGACCGCCGGCGCCCCCGGGATCAGTCCGCGCTGAGCTTCCCGCCCATCCACACGAGCCCCGGCGGGATCTCCCGGTTCCACGTGTTGAAGTTGTGGCCGCCGCTCTCCAGGACGATCGACGAGACGTCCGCCGGGCTCTTCACCTTCCGGACGAACTCCCGCGTCCCCTTCAGGTTGTCCTCGCCCTTCAGCGACGACGTCACCAGGAACGACGACTTCCCCTGCGGCAGGTGGTCCAGGCTCCACAGCAGGTCGGCCCGCTTGCGCAGCCGGTCGTCCCCCCGGAACAGGTCACCGGTCGTCACGTCCTCCGCCGCCCGGTAGTACGCCGAGAAGCCCGCCCCCGCCGCGAACCGGTCCGGATGGTGCAGCGCGATCTTCAGCGCGCAGTACGCCCCCGTCGAGTTCCCCATGAAGCCCCAGTTCCGCGGCTCCGTCCCCACCCGGTACGTCTCCGAGACCGCCTTCGGCAGGTCCCGCGCGAAGAAGGTCTCCGTCTGCGGGCCCCCCGGCACGTCCACGCACTCGGTGTCCCTGGGCGGCGCCACCGTCGGACGCAGCATCACCAGGATCATCGGCTGCATCCGGCCCCGCTCCGCCTGCTCGTACGCCGTCCTCGGGTACTTCAGGCCCTTGATCAGGTTCTCCGCCGTCCCCGGATACCCCGTGAGCACCACCGACGCCGGGAACGTCCGCTTCGCGTACCGCTCCTGGAAGTACTCCGGCGGCAGGTACACGTAGGCCGGCGAGACGATCCCCGACCGCTCCCCCGCCACCACGACCTTCTGGATCTGCCCGCCGACCTCCGGACGCCCGCCGCCCGGCACGTCCATCGCCCGCGTCCCCACCACCCGCACGTCCTTCGAACCGGCCGTGTGGTCGACCACCACGCCCATGTCCTGCTCCTGGCCGAACAGATCGGCCCACGAGCCGTAGAAGAGGAACGACCGGTTCGCCGCCAGGCCCACCGCCGCGAAGAGCGTCACCTGGGTCACGAGCAGCAGACCCACCCGGCCCGTGACCGACCGCCACCCGCCGCGCGCGAGCCGCGGCCACAGCAGGACCGTGGCCAGGAACAGCACCACGGCCACCATGACCGCCAGCACGAGGACCTTGGTACTGGTGAGACCCATGAGTCGACCGAGCCTTCTTTCCGAGAATTTCCTGTGAACCGATGAACCCGGCCCCGTACGGCGCCGTCCTAGAAGGCGCACCAGCCGGAACGGCCCGCCGAACGCGCCGCAGGGCCCGACCGGAGTCAAAGACCCTGCGCAGGACCACGGGAAGTACGGGAAGCCATGTCTGTCACGGTAGATGGGGACAAAAGAGGATTGGTTCCGGTTCGGGTACGACGGATCCTCCGCGGCCCCCGACCCGAGAAGGTCCCCTCGCTCGTCGGCACGGCCTGCACCCTCATCGGCCTCCTCGACATCGCCGCCGGGGTCTTCCCCCGCTTCCGCGCCAGCCGCGTCCACGCCGTCGCCGAAGTCCTCCCCGGCACCCTCGGCCCCCTCTCCGCCGCCCTCTCCCTGAGCGCCGGAGTCCTCCTCCTGCTCCTCGCCCACGGCCTCAAGCGCCACAAGCGCCGCGCCTGGCGGGCCGCCGTCGTCCTCCTCCCCCTCGGCGCCACCGCCCAGTTCGTCTGGCGCCACTCGATCCTCGGCGCCCTCCTCTCCCTCGCCCTCCTCACCCTCCTGATCCGCCACCGCGGCGAATTCGCCGCCCTCCCCGACCCCCGCAGCCGCTGGCGCGCCCTCGCCAACTTCGTCGTCATGGGCGCCGGCTCCATCGCCCTCGGCCTCGTCATCGTCAGCGCCCACCCGCGCCGCGTCATCGGCAGCCCCAGCCTCACCGACCGCCTCGAACACGTCCTGTACGGACTCCTCGGCGTCGAAGGCCCCGTCGGCTACACCCACGGCGTCGACTGGACCGTCGGCTACTCCCTCGGCGCCCTCGGCATGATCACCGCCCTCACCACCATCTACCTGGCCTTCCGCCCCGAGCACCCCGCCGCCCGACTCACCGACGACGACGAGACCCGGCTGCGCGCCCTCCTCGACCAGCACGGCGGCCGCGACTCCCTCGGCCACTTCGCCCTCCGCCGCGACAAGGGCGTCATCTTCTCCCCCAGCGGCAAGGCCGCCGTCTGCTACCGCGTCGTCTCCGGCGTCATGCTCGCCAGCGGCGACCCCATCGGCGACGTCGAGGCCTGGCCCGGCGCCATCGAACGCTTCATGGACGAGGCCAAGATCCACTCCTGGACCCCCGCCGTCATGGGCTGCTCCGAGACCGGCGGCCAGGTCTGGACCCGCGAGACCGGCCTCGACGCCCTCGAACTCGGCGACGAGGCGGTCGTCGACGTCGCGGATTTCTCCCTCTCCGGCCGGGCCATGCGCAACGTCCGCCAGATGGTCAAGCGCATCGAGCGCAACGGCTACACCACCCGCGTCCGCCGCGTCCGTGACCTCGACGACGCCGAACTCGCACGCGTCCGCCGCGCCGCCGCCGACTGGCGCGGCACCGACACCGAACGCGGCTTCTCCATGGCCCTCGGCCGCATCGGCGCCCCCGGCGACGGCGACGCGGTGATAGCGACCGCCCACAAAGAGGACGAGGACGGTACGGAGACCCCCTACGGCGACCTCAAGGCGATCATCCACTTCGTCCCCTGGGGCCCCGACGGCATGTCCCTCGAACTCATGCGCCGCGACCGCTCCGCCGACCCCGGCATGAACGAGCTCCTCATCGTCGCCGCCCTCCAGGCCTCCCCCGCCCTCGGCATCACCCGCGTCTCCCTCAACTTCGCCATGTTCCGCGCGGCCCTCGCCCGCGGCGAGAAGATCGGCGCCGGACCCGTCCTCCGCCTCTGGCGCGGACTCCTCGTCTTCCTCTCCCGCTGGTTCCAGATCGAGTCCCTCTACAAGTTCAACGCCAAGTTCCGGCCCCGCTGGGAACCCCGCTTCGTCGTCTACCGCACCAGCCGCGACCTCCCCCGCATCGGCTTCGCCGCCATGCAGGCCGAGGGCTTCGTGAACCTCTCCCTCCCCCGCCCCTTCACCCGCCGCCGCCCCGCCCCGGCCCCCCGCCCCTGCGCCCACATCACCCCGGCCCGCCCGGCCGAACACGAGGCCCGCGCGGCCTGACCCGGCGGGGCCCGGGGCCGCCCGCCTCCAGGCCCACCTGGCGGGCCGCGGCCCGGCCCCGAACCCCCGGCCAGGCCCTAGGCTGGTCCCATGAGTACGACGATCGGCCGGGGCACGGCCCGGGGCCTGCCGGAGTGGGACCGCTGCGCGGTCATGGGCGTGGTCAACGTGACCCCCGACTCCTTCTCCGACGGCGGCCGCTGGTTCGACACCACGGCCGCCGTCAAACACGGCCTCCACCTGGCCGCCGAAGGCGCCGACCTGATCGACGTCGGCGGCGAGTCCACCCGCCCCGGCGCCTCCCGCGTCGACGAGGAGGAGGAACTCCGCCGCGTCGTCCCCGTCGTCCGCGGCCTCGCCGCCGAAGGCGTCACCGTCTCCGTCGACACCATGCGCGCCACCGTCGCCGCCCGCGCCGTCGACGCCGGCGCCCTCCTCGTCAACGACGTCAGCGGCGGCCTCGCCGACCCCGGCATGGTCCCCGCCGTCGCCGCCGCCGAAGTCCCCTTCGTCGTCATGCACTGGCGCGGCTTCAGCGACCACATGAACGCCCTCGCCGTGTACGACGATGTCGTCGCCGAAGTCGTCACCGAACTCCGCACCCGCCTGGAGGCCGTCGTCGACGGCGGCATCGACCCCGACCGCGTCGTCGTCGACCCCGGCCTCGGCTTCGCCAAGCTCGCCCCGCACGACCTGGCCCTCGTCGCCCACCTCCCCGAGCTGCGCGCCCTCGGCCGCCCCCTCCTCGTCGCCGCCTCCCGCAAACGCTTCCTCGGCCACGTCCTCGCCCACGAGGGCGCCGCCCCGCCCCCCGCGCGCGAACGCGACGCCGCCACCGCCGCCGTCTCCGCCCTCGCCGCCCACGCGGGCGCGTGGGCCGTCCGCGTCCACGAGGTCCGCGCCACCGCCGACGCCGTCCGGGTCGCCCGCGCGGTCGAAGGAGCCAGGTGACCCCCGCCACCGACGAAGCGGCCGTCGAAGCCGCCAACACCGCCTTCTACGAGGCCATGGAGACCGGCGACTTCGACACCGTCTCCGGCCTCTGGCTCGACGACGACACCGTCCCCGTGACCTGCGTCCACCCCGGCTGGCCCGTCCTCACCGGCCGCGGCGAGGTCCTCCGCTCGTACGCCCTGATCATGGCGAACACCGAGTACATCCAGTTCTTCCTCACCGACCTCAAGATCTCCCTCGCCGGCGACACCGCCCTCGTCACCTGCACCGAGAACATCCTCAGCGGCGGCCCCGCCGAGGACGGCGCCGAACTCGGACCCCTCGTCGGACAGCTCGTCGTCGCCACCAACGTCTTCCGCCGCACCCCCGACGGCTGGCGCGTCTGGTCCCACCACGCCTCCCCCGTCCTCGCCGACACCGACGGCCCGGACGACGCGGAAACCGCCCCCGACGACCTCGAACCACCCGTCTGACCTGCGGCGGCTCCCGCCCCCGGCCCCCCGCGGGCACGCCCTGTCGGTCCTCGCGGGTAGATTCGACGACGGACACCCGGCCGTCCGCACCCGGCTGCGTGGCCACCCGAACTACGACAGCAGGAGTGATTCGCGTGGATCGTGTCGCGCTGCGCGGCCTCAAGGCCCGGGGCCATCACGGCGTCTTCCCCAAGGAGCGCGAGGAGGGACAGACCTTCATCGTGGACCTGACCCTCGGCCTGGACACCCGCCCCGCCGCCGCCGGGGACGACCTCTCCAAGACCGTCCACTACGGGATCGTCGCCGAGGAGGTCGTCGACGTCGTCCAGGGCGAGCCCGTCGACCTGATCGAAACCCTCGCCGAACGCATCGCCCAGCAGTGCCTGAGCCACGCCGGGGTACAGGAGGTGGAGGTCGTCGTCCACAAGCCGGACGCGCCCATCACCGTGCCCTTCGACGACGTCACCGTCACGATCACCCGGAGCCGACGATGAAAGCGACGCACAGCGACCCCACCGTCCAGCCCGTCCCCGCCTCCGTCGTCGAGACCGTCGACGCCGCCGACACCACCCTCTCCAACCCCCGCTGGGCCGTCCTCGCCCTCGGCGCCAACCTCGGCAACCGCCTGGAGACCCTCCAGGGCGCCGTCGACGCCCTCGCCGACACCCCCGGCCTCCGGGTCAAGGCCGTCTCCCCGGTGTACGAGACCGAGCCCTGGGGCGTCGACCCCGGCAGCCAGCCCTCGTACTTCAACGCCGTCGCCCTCGTGAAGACGACCCTGCCGCCCTCCTCCCTCCTGGAGCGCGCCCACGCCGTCGAGGAGGCCTTCCACCGTGTCCGCGAGGAGCGCTGGGGCCCCCGCACCATCGACGTCGACATCGTCGCGTACGCGGACGTGGTCTCCGACGACCCCGTCCTCACCCTGCCCCACCCCCGCGCCCACCAGCGCGCCTTCGTCCTCGCCCCCTGGCACGACGTGGACCCCGAAGCCCAGCTCCCCGGCCACGGCCCGGTCGCCGGACTCCTCTCCTCCGTCGGCGACGAGGGCGTCACCCTCCGTGCCGACCTGGAACTCCGTCTGCCCGAGTAGTCGTTAGGCTCGTGGCAGACCGCCCGCGACCACGTGAAGGACACCCGGTGAAACAACTGCGGCTGAAGGTGCTCGCCGGACTGTTCCTGGCGGCCGGCGTCCTCTCCTGGGGCGGCGCCCGGCTCTGGGACTCGGTCGGCACCCTCCCGAGCGTGCCGGTCGCCGCGCCGATCGTCCTCGCCGTCATCGCCGCCGTCCTCACCGCGACCGCCCTCTCCCTCCGCGCCCGCCTCCGGGCCCAGCGGGAGCGCCGCCCCGGCGCCAAGGGCGTCGAGCCCCTGATGGCGGCCCGCGCGGTGGTCTTCGGCCAGTCCAGCGCCCTGGTCGCCGCCCTCGTCGCCGGCATGTACGGCGGCACGGGCGTCTTCCTCCTCGGCTCCCTCGACGTCCCGGCCCGCCGCGACCAGGCCCTCCACGCCGCCCTCGCGGTCCTGGCGGGCCTGGCCGTCATCGCGTCGGCCTTCTTCCTGGAGCGCGTGTGCAAGCTGCCGGAGGACGACGACGAAGGCCCGGGCAGCGCCCGGGCCTGAGGTCCTTCTCCGCGGTGGCGCTCAGCGCGCCATGATGAGGCTCATCGCCTCCGCACGGGTCGCGGGGTCGCGCAGCTGGCCCCGGACGGCCGAGGTGATGGTCTTCGCTCCGGGCTTGCGGATGCCGCGCATCGACATGCACATGTGCTCGCACTCGAAGACCACGATGACCCCGCGCGGCTCCAGGATCTCCATCAGCGAGTCCGCCACCTGCGTGGTGAGTCGCTCCTGCACCTGCGGACGGCGGGCGTAGACGTCGACCAGGCGGGCCAGCTTCGACAGGCCGGTGATCTTCCCCGACGTGGACGGGATGTATCCGACGTGGGCCACCCCGCGGAACGGGACGAGGTGGTGCTCACAGGTCGAAAACACCTCGATGTCCTTGACCAGCACCATCTCGTCGTGGCCCAGGTCGAAGGTGGTCGTCAGGACGTCCTGGGGCTCCTGCCGCAGGCCCGCGAATATCTCCTTGTACGCCCGCGCCACCCGCGCCGGCGTCTCCCTCAGGCCCTCGCGGTCCGGGTCCTCGCCGACCGCGATGAGGAGCTCTCGTACGGCGTTCTCGGCGCGCTTCTCGTCGAAGTCGCCGATCCTGCCCTCGCCGTCCAGGGTCACCGGGTCGGTCATCTTTGCCTCGTTCCGTATGCCTGTGTGCGCGAATGGCCGCGCCCCCACAGGCTAAAACCTGTGGGGGCGCGGGATCCATTCCGGGTCCGCCGGGGCGGTCAGTCCTCCGGGGACGGGGGGTCCACCGGGGCGATGTCGAGGCCCTTGGTGGTGTCCACCGTGGCGGACGAGCCGTTCGCGCTGTTCGTCAGGGCCAGCTCCTTGGGGGAGAGGACCGGCGGGCGCGTGGAGGGGGTGCGGCGGGAGGAACCGGTCCACGCCGGGCGGGCCGGGCGCTTCACGATCGGGGCGAAGATCTCCGCGATCTCCTCCTTGCCGAGGGTCTCCTTCTCCAGGAGGGCGAGGACCAGGTTGTCGAGGACGTCGCGGTTCTCGACAAGGATCTCCCAGGCCTCGTTGTGCGCGGTCTCGATGAGCTTCTTGACCTCTTCGTCGACCAGCGCCGCGACCTCTTCCGAGTAGTCGCGCTGGTGCGCCATCTCGCGCCCGAGGAAGGGCTCGGTGTTGTCGCCGCCGAACTTGATCGCGCCGAGACGCTCGGTCATGCCGTACTGGGTGACCATCGCGCGGGCCGTGGCGGTGGCCTTCTCGATGTCGTTCGCGGCGCCGGTGGTCGGGTCGTGGAAGACCAGTTCCTCGGCGGCGCGGCCGCCCAGCATGTACGCCAGTTGGTCGAGCATCTCGTTGCGGGTGGTGGAGTACTTGTCCTCTTCCGGCAGGACCATCGTGTAGCCCAGGGCGCGGCCCCGGGACAGGATGGTGATCTTGTGGACCGGGTCGGAGTTCGGCAGGGCCGCCGCGACCAGGGCGTGGCCGCCCTCGTGGTACGCGGTGATCTTCTTCTCCTTGTCCGACATGATCCGGGTCCGCTTCTGCGGGCCCGCGACCACGCGGTCGATCGCCTCGTCCAGCGCCTTGTTGTCGATCAGCTTCTGGTCGCTGCGGGCGGTGAGGAGCGCCGCCTCGTTGAGGACGTTGGAGAGGTCCGCGCCGGTGAAGCCGGGGGTGCGTCGGGCGACGGCGCCGAGGTCGACGTCCGGGGCGACCGGCTTGCCCTTCTGGTGGACCTTGAGGATCTCCAGGCGGCCCAGCATGTCCGGGCGGTCGACGGCGATCTGCCGGTCGAAGCGGCCGGGGCGGAGGAGCGCCGGGTCGAGGATGTCGGGGCGGTTCGTGGCGGCGATCAGGATGACGCCGCCCTTCACGTCGAAGCCGTCCATCTCGACGAGGAGCTGGTTGAGGGTCTGCTCGCGCTCGTCGTGGCCGCCGCCGAGGCCGGCGCCGCGGTGGCGTCCGACGGCGTCGATCTCGTCGACGAAGACGATGGCCGGTGCGTTGGCCTTGGCCTGCTCGAAGAGGTCGCGGACCCGGGAGGCGCCGACGCCGACGAACATCTCGACGAAGTCGGAGCCGGAGATCGAGTAGAAGGGGACCCCTGCCTCGCCGGCGACCGCGCGCGCGAGGAGCGTCTTGCCGGTTCCGGGCGGGCCGTAGAGCAGGACGCCCTTGGGGATCTTGGCGCCGACGGCCTGGAACTTGGCGGGCTCCTGGAGGAATTCCTTGATCTCGTGGAGTTCCTCGACGGCCTCGTCCGAGCCCGCGACGTCGGCGAAGGTGGTCTTCGGGGTGTCCTTGGTGATGAGCTTCGCCTTGGACTTGCCGAACTGCATGACGCGGGAGCCGCCGCCCTGCATCTGGTTCATCAGGAAGAGGAAGACGACCACGATGAGGACGAAGGGCAGGAGGGAGAGCAGGATCGAGACGAAGGGCGACTGCTTCGTCGGGGAGACGGTGTAGCCCTTCTCGATCTGTCCGGCCTCGAACTTCTCCTGGAGCTTGTCGGCGAGGGCGACGCCCTGGCTGCCGATGTAGCTGGCCTGGATCTTGTCGCTCTTGTCGATCTTCTGGCCGTCGACGAGCTCGATCTTGATGAGCTGCTCGTCACCGGTGGTGATCTTTGCCTGCTTGACCTGGTTCTTGTCGATCGCCTGGACGACCTTGCCGGTGTCCACCGTCTTGTAGCCCTCGGACGAGCCGACGACCTGCATCAGCACGACCACGGCGAGGACGGCCAGCACGATCCACATGACCGGCCCACGGAAGTATCGCTTCACGTCCATCCATACGGAGCGATAGCGCTCCGTCCCTCCTGCCCGTAGGAAAATGCTGCTGTGAGAGCTGCTGTGAGTACTGCGGTGTGAAAAAGCTGTTCTTCGGACGGTACCTCAGCATCGTCGCCCGCGACCGCCTTCCCGTGGTTCAACGGAGGGAAGGCGGTGCGGGTTCCCCGTACGGCCGTGGGATCAGCCGCCGTAGACGTGCGGGGCGAGCGTGCCGACGAAGGGGAGGTTCCGGTACTTCTCGGCGTAGTCGAGGCCGTAGCCGACGACGAACTCGTTGGGGATGTCGAAGCCGATCCACTTGACGTCAATGGCGACCTTGGCGGCCTCGGGCTTGCGCAGGAGGGTGCACACCTCCAGGGAGGCGGGTTCGCGCGAGCCGAGGTTCGACAGGAGCCAGGAGAGGGTCAGGCCGGAGTCGATGATGTCCTCGACGATCAGGACGTGCTTGCCCTTGATGTCGGTGTCGAGGTCCTTGAGGATGCGGACGACGCCGGAGGACTGGGTGCCGGCGCCGTAGGAGGAGACGGCCATCCAGTCCATGGTGACGGGGGTGGACAGGGCGCGAGCCAGATCCGCCATCACCATCACGGCGCCCTTGAGGACGCCGACGATGAGCAGGTCCTTGCCCGCGTATTCCGTGTCGATCTTCGCGGCCAGCTCTGCCAGCTTGGCGTCGATCTCTTCCTTGGTGATGAGCACCGACTGGAGGTCGGTGCCCATGTCCTTCTCGTTCACCCGGGTCACTTTCGTTGCAGCGTGCGTCAGCCTTGCCGGATGACCAGTCTGCCACCCTGGCGGCGGGCTTCGACGCGGCCGGGCAGGTTGATGGTCCCCTGGCCGCGCCAGCCGGTGACGAGGCGGTCGACTTCCTCGATGTGGCGGGCGAAGAGGGATCCGGCGGGGGCGCCCTCGGCGATGACGGCGCGGCGCAGGACGCGGCGGCGCACGGCGGGGGGCAGTCCGAAGAGTTTGGCGCACTCCAGAGCGCCGGCCTCGTCGCGTACGGCGGTCTCGGCGTCGGCGGCCCAGGTGTCGAGGGCGTCGGCGTCGTCGCGGGAGAGCTGGGCCGTTCGGGCGAGGGCTTCGACGACGCCTTTGCCGAGGGCCTTCTCCAGGGCGGGGAGGCCTTCGTGGCGGAGTCGGGAGCGGGTGTAGGCGGGGTCGGTGTTGTGGGGGTCGTCCCAGACGGCGAGTTCCTGCGCGACGCAGGCCTTGCGGACGGTCTGGCGGTCGAGCTGGAGGAAGGGGCGCCGGTAGCGGCGGGTGGCGCCGGAGACGGCGGCCATGCCGGAGAGGGAGCGGATTCCGGAGCCGCGGGCGAGGCCGAGGAGGACGGTTTCGGCCTGGTCGTCGCGGGTGTGGCCGAGGAGGACCGCGGCGGCGCCGTGGCGTTCGGCGGCGGCGTCGAGGGCGGCGTAGCGCGCGTCGCGGGCGGCGGCTTCGGGTCCTCCTTCGCGGCCGACGGTGACGGCGACGGCCTCGGAGGGGGTGAGGCCGAGCGCGGTCATGCGTTCGGCGACCTCGGCGGCCCGGGTGTCGGAGCCGTCCTGGAGGCCGTGGTCGACGGTGATGCCGCCGGCGCGCACGGGGAGTTTGCGGGCCTCGAAGGCGAGGGCGGAGGCGAGCGCCATGGAGTCGGCGCCTCCGGAGCAGGCCACGAGGACGAGGGGGGCGAGGGGGGTGTGCGCGTCGGGTGCGGTGGGGGGAGCGGCCGTCGGGTGTGCGGCGCGGTGTTCGTCGAGGAGGTCGTGGAGTACGCGGCGGACCGCCAGGCGTATCGCCGCGACCGCAGGATGGGGACCCATGTCCGGTGCCCTTCGTGATGGGGTGGGGTGCCTCGGTCGGAGTCTTAACGGTCGGAATGGGGGGTTCGGTCACTCAGAGTGCGTCGATGGTGACAGAAACCCGGCCGTTACCCGAGCATTGCACGCCTCACCCCGTGGTCAGGGTCCCTCGGACGGGTGATTGGCGGAGTGTCCGCCGGTGTTCCCGTGCCGTCCGCCCCATGCGTCTCACGAGTCTGCCTTACGGTGCACCCTCGCGATCCAGTCGGCGGGGGCGGCGATCTCGCTCTTGGTGGGGAGCGTGTTGGGGGAGGTCCAGACGCGGTTGAAGCCGTCCATGCCGACCTGGTCGACGACGGCGCGGACGAAGCGTTCGCCGTCGCGGTACTGGCGGAGCTTGGCGTCGAGGCCGAGGAGCTTGCGGAGGGCGAGGTCGAGGCGGGAGGCGCCGCGGGCGCGGCGGGCCTGGAACTTCTCGCGGATCTCGGCGACGGAGGGGACGACCTGGGGGCCGACGCCGTCCATGACGTAGTCGGCGTGTCCTTCGAGGAGGGACATGACGGCGGTGAGGCGGCCGAGGATCTCGCGCTGTTCGGGGGACTGGACGAGTTCGACGAGGGAGGGGGCGGGTTCGCCCTCCTCGCCTTCGGGGCGGCCGCCGGCGAGGGTCTGGGCGGCTTCGCGGAGGCGTTCGACGAAGGTGCCGGGGTCGACGTCGGTGGCGGCGAGGAACGACTGGATTTCGCCCTGGAGGTGGTCGCGGAGCCAGGGGACGGCGGTGAACTGGGTGCGGTGGGTCTCCTCGTGGAGGCAGACCCAGAGGCGGAAGTCGTGCGGGGAGACCTCGAGTTCGCGTTCGACGTGGACGATGTTGGGCGCGACGAGGAGGAGGCGTCCGCCGCCGTTGGCCCCGGCGGGGAGGTCGCGGGTGGCGGGGGCGAAGGTCTCGTACTGGCCGAGGATGCGGGAGGCGAGGAACGAGAGCAACATGCCGAGTTCGACGCCGGTGACCTTGCCGCCGACGGCGCCGAGGACGGCGCTGCCGGGGACGGCGGAGCGGCGTTCCCGCATCTTGCCGAGGAGGGGGGTGAGGAGTTCGCGGAAGCCGGCGACGTTGGCCCGGATCCAGCCGGCGCGGTCGACGACGAGGACGGGGGTGTCGGGGGGTTCGTGGCCTTCGGGGATCATCCGGGTGTAGGCGCGGACGTGTTCTTCCGAGGCCTTGGCGTGCCTGCGGAGTTCGGCGACGACCGCGCGGGCCTCGTCGCGGCCGACTTCGGGTCCGGGCCGCACGAGGCGGGTCGCGGTCGCGACCGCGAGGTTCCAGTCGACCATCCCGGATGTGCCTGCGCCACCGATGCTCGTCATGTGTCAACCGTACGGTCTCGGGGCCCGTTCGGTGTGTGTTCGGTACGGACCGGGTTACGGCAGGTCCTGGCCGGCGAGGGCGGCGGAGAGGCGGTCGAGGGCGGGCTGGGCCTGGTACGGGGAGGGGGTGCGGCCGGCGAGGAAGGCGAAGGCGAGGAGGCGTCCGTCGGGGGTGGCGACGGTGCCGGCGAGGGTGTTGACGCCGGTGAGGGTGCCGGTCTTGGCGCGGACGAGTCCGGCTCCGGCGGGGGCGGTGTCGAAGCGGTCGGCGAGGGTGCCGGTGAAGCCGCCGACGGGGAGGCCGGTGAGGAGGGGGCGCAGGGCGGGGCGGGCGGGGTCGGCCGCCCGGGTGAGGAGGGCGGTGAGGAGGGCGGCGGAGACGCGGTCGTTGCGGTCGAGGCCGCTGCCGTCGGCGAAGCGGGTTCCGGCGACGGGGAGGCCGAGTCGGGCGAGTTCGGCGCGGACGGCCTTTCCGGCGCCGTCGAAGCTCGCGGGGAGCTTGTGGGCGAGGGCGGTCTGCCGGGCGAGGGCTTCGGCGAGGTCGTTGTCGCTGTGGGTGAGGGTGCGCTCGACGAGGTCGGCGAGGGGGGCGGAGTGCGTACGGGCGAGGGGGGCGGCCTTCGGGGCGGGGCCGGGGGCGGGGTCGCCGGTGACGGGGACGCCGGCGCGGGTGAGGAGGGCGGCGAAGGCGGTGGCGGTGGCGCGGGCGGGGTCGGCGTCGCGGGGCGCGGGGCCGCTGGGGCTGTCGTCGAGGCGTCCGGCGCGGGTCATGAGGGCGGTGACGGGGGCGATGTTCTCGTTGGGGCCGATGGGGTGGACGACGGGGCCGGTGTAGAGGCTCGTGTCGTAGGCGAGGCGTACGGGGGTGTGGCCGCGGGTCTTGAGGGCGCGGGCGGTGGCGGTGGCGAGGGCCTTCAGGCGGTTGGCGTCGAGGGTGGGGTCGCCGCCGCCGGTGAGGGTGACGGTCTTCCCGTCGGGGGCGGCGGTGACGGTGGTGGCGATGCGGTGGTCGGGGCCGAGGGCGGAGAGGGCGGCCGCGGCGGTGGCGATCTTGACGGTGGAGGCGGGGGTCATGGGGGTGGTGGCGCCCTCGCCGTAGAGCTGCTTCCCGGTGGCGGTGTCGACGACGGAGGCGGTGCGGAGGGGGCCGAGGCCGGGGTCGGCGAGGAGGGGGACGAGGACGGCGGCGAGGTCGGCGGGGCGTCCGGCGGCGGATCCGACGGAGGGGGCGGCGGGGTCGGCGGGGCGCAGGGCGGTGAGGACGCCGGGGGCGCTGGGGGCGGGCGCGGGGCGGCGGGGCGGGGCGGGGGCCGGGGGCGGGGCGTGACGCGTGCCACCCGCCGCGGGGGCGGCGGCGCGGGTCCGCTCGGCCGTACGCTGACCCGAGTCCCACGGGCCGGCCAGGGTCACCGCCACGGCGGCCAGGGCCAGACCGAGGGCGGCGGAGCCCGCCGTGAGCTGCCAGATCCTCGGCTCGGGCATTGCTGACCAGCCCCTTTCGCGATCACACACGTGCGTGAGGGACACTTAACCACCGCGCTTCGTCGCGAGCATTCACTTGTGTTGATTCAGGAGGAGCCACCCGTGGAGTTCGACGTTCTCATCGAGATCCCCAAGGGATCGCGGAACAAGTACGAGGTCGACCACGAGACCGGTCGCATCCGTCTGGACCGTCGCCTCTTCACGTCGACGGCCTACCCGACCGACTACGGCTACGTGGAGAACACCCTCGGCGAGGACGGCGACCCGCTGGACGCGCTCGTCATCCTGGACGAGCCCACCTTCCCGGGCTGCCTGATCAAGTGCCGCGCCATCGGCATGTTCCGGATGACGGACGAGGCGGGCGGCGACGACAAGCTGCTGTGCGTCCCGGCCACCGACCCGCGCATGGAGCACCTGCGGGACATCCACCACGTGGCGGAGTTCGACCGCCTGGAGATCCAGCACTTCTTCGAGGTCTACAAGGACCTGGAGCCGGGCAAGTCGGTCGAGGGCGCGGACTGGGTCGGTCGCGCCGAGGCCGAGGAGGAGATCGAGAAGTCGTACGCGCGGGCCAAGGAGCAGGGCGGCCACTGAGCCGGTTCCGGCCCCGCCGGTCCCGGTCGCGTGACAGGGCGGCGCACCCCTCGGGGGTGCGCCGCCCTTCGCGCGTCCGTCGCGATCCCTTCACGGGCCCGTCGCACGCGCGGAGGGCGCGCGCCCATACTGGAAGCCACGATTCCTCCAGGGAGAGCGGGGCGGCAGAGTGGTGGCGGAGCCGGGCGGCTCGATGGACGTGCGGTACGAAGGGGCCGAGGAGGCTCCGGAGGACCGGAAACCGCAGTCGGACGAGGCGCGGAGCGCGTTCGTGCCGCCGGCCGGGGTGGAGCCGCCCGCGCCACCGGAGGAGGAGCATCCGACCTCCGAGTTCGCCCTGCCGTCGGGGCTGCGGGCGGAGCCGGAGGCCGGTCCCGAGCCGGAGGGTTCGGCGTTCGCTCCCCCGGCCACGTACTCGGCGAAGAACTCGCCGCCCGCCTTCACCCCGGCGTACGGGGTGCCGCTGGTGCGCCTGTCGCGGGACGCGCCGTGGCAGGACCGGATGCGGACCATGCTGCGGCTGCCGGTGGGCGAGCGGCCGGTGCCGGAGGCGCCGCGCAAGGAGGACGAGTCGGGGCATTCGGTGCCGCGCGTCCTGGACCTGACGCTGCGCATCGGCGAGCTGCTGCTCGCGGGCGGGGAGGGCGCGGAGGACGTCGAGGCGGCGATGTTCGCGATCTGCCGCTCGTACGGGCTCGACCGGTGCGAGCCGACGGTGACGTTCACGCTGTTGTCGGTCACGTACCAGCCGTCGCTGGTGGACGATCCGGTGACGGCGAACCGGACGGTGCGCCGCCGGGGCACGGACTACACGCGGCTCGCGGCGGTGTACCAGCTGATCGCGGACATCAGCGCGCCGGTGGGCGACGAGCAGGCGCACGAGGTGACGCCGGAGGAGGCGTACCGGCGGCTGGCGGAGATCCGGCGGAACCGGCATCCGTATCCGGGGTGGGCGCTGACGGCGGCGGCGGGGGTGCTCGCGGGGGCGGCGTCGGTGCTGCTCGGCGGTGGTCTGACGGTGTTCCTGGTGGCGGCGCTCGGCGCGGTGCTCGGGGACCGGCTGGCGTGGCTGTGCGCGGGGCGGGGGCTGCCGGAGTTCTACCAGTTCCTGGTGGCGGCGATGCCGCCGGCGGCGATGGGGGTGCTCCTGACGCTGCTGCACGCGGATCTGCGGCCGTCGGCGGTGATCACGGGTGGGCTGTTCGCGCTGATCCCGGGGCGGGCGCTCGTGGCGGCCGTGCAGGACGGGCTCACGGGTTTCTACATCACGGCCTCGGCGCGGCTGCTGGAGGTCATGTACTTCTTCGTGGCGATCGTGGTGGGCGTGCTGTCGGTGCTGTACCTGGCGGTGCAGTTCGACGCGCAGCTGAATCCGGAGGGGGCGCTGCGGGCGGTGGAGCGGCCGGTGACGCAGACGCTGGCGTCGATGGCGCTGTCCGCGACCTTCGCGATCCTGTTGCAGCAGTCGCGGGCGACGGTGCTGTTCGTGACGCTGAACGGCGGGGTGGCGTGGGTGGTGTACGCGTCGATCGCGGTGACGGCGGAGGGGTCGGCGGTGATGGCGACGGCGGTGGCGGCGGGTCTGGTGGGTCTCTTCGGGCAGTTGATCGCCCGGTACCACCACACGTCGTCGCTGCCGTACGTGACGGCGGCGATCGGGCCGCTGCTGCCCGGTTCGGCGACGTACTTCGGGGTGCTCGCGATCGCCCAGCACAATCTGGACCAGGGGTTCGCGTCGCTCGCGAAGGCGGCGGCGCTGGCGCTGGCGATCGCGATCGGGGTGAACCTGGGCGGCGAGCTGGCCCGCCTCTTCATGCGGGCCCCCGGTGCGGCGGCGGCCCGGCGGGCCGCGAAGCGCACCAGGGGCTTCTAGCGTGGGTCTTCCGGGTCGCGTACGGGCTACCGCTTGGCGTGGCGGCCGCGGGGGGACTGCTGCTGGGGGTGGGGGGTGCCGGGGGCGTCGTGGTCGTCGCCTCCGGCGGCGCGGGCCTTCTTGGACTGGGAGCGGGCCCTGAGGTACTCGATCACGATCGGGACCACGGAGATCAGGACGATCGCGACGAGGATCATCTCGATGTGCTTGTGCACGAAGTCGATCTTGCCGAGGGAGGCGCCGAGGAGGGTGACGCCGGCGCCCCACAGGACGCCGCCGATGATGTTGAACGTGATGAACGAGCGGTAGTTCATCCGGCTGACGCCCGCGATGATCGGCGTGAAGGTGCGGACGATGGGGACGAAGCGGGCCAGGATGAGGGACTTCGGGCCGTGCTTCTCGAAGAACTCGTGCGCCTTCTCGACGTTCTCCTGCTTGAACAGCTTGGAGTCGGGGCGCTTGAAGAGGGCGGGTCCGACCTTGCGGCCGAAGAGGTAGCCGACCTGGTCGCCGATGATCGCGGCGGCCACGATCAGGGTGCAGACCAGCCAGAGCGGCTGGTCGAGCTTCCCGGTGGTGACGAGCAGACCGGTGGTGAAGAGGAGCGAGTCACCGGGCAGGAAGAACCCGATGAGGAGGCCGGACTCGGCGAAGACGATCACCAGGACGCCGATCAGACCGAAGGTCTGGATCAGATAGTCCGGGTCAAGCCAGCTCGGTCCGAGGGCAAGCGTGTTCACGGGTTCCGGGCTCCTGCGGTCGGTGGGGGCTTGGGGACGGGCTGCCCCAAGCTATCAACGTGGACCGGGCGCCCCCGGTTCCACCCGGCTCCCCACGGGATGCGGAAGGGTCTCGCGGGGCAGAAGGTGGGGAATCAGGAGGTGTATGCCGATGGGCATCGAGGAGTACGGGGGCGGCCAGGGTCCGCATCCCGAAGTGCTGGTCGTGACGACGAACGACGTTCCGGGCCATGAGGTCCGGCAGGTGATCGGGGAGGTCTTCGGCCTCACCGTGCGCTCGCGGCATCTGGGCAGCCAGATCGGCGCGGGCCTGAAGTCGATGATCGGCGGGGAGCTGAAGGGCCTGACGAAGACCCTGGTGGAGACCCGCAACCAGGCGATGGAACGCCTGGTGGAACAGGCGCGCGCCCGCGGCGCGAACGCGGTCCTCGCGTTCCGCTTCGACGTCACGGAGGCGGCGGACGTCGGCACGGAGGTCTGCGCGTACGGCACGGCGGTGGTGATCGCGCCTCGGGGGTGAGGCGGGGGCCGTGGGCCCGGGTGCCGGGTTCCAGGTTCTGGTGGACCTGGGTGCCAGGCGGGCCCGGGCCCGCCCGAGTTCTGGTGAACCGGGTGGGTCCGGGCGAGGTCTAGCCGGCTCGGGGCCCACGGGGCTCAGGTGCCGGGTGCCGGGCGCCGGGTGGGTCCGGGATCCGGCGCCGGCCTCTGGCCGGCGGCGGTTCCACGCGGACTTCCGGTCGGCGGTTCGTTGCCGGTGTACGGGACCGGACGTGAGCGGGCCGGGCTCGGACCCGGGGTCCGGTAGAGACCGGATCCGGCAGGCTCCGGGGACCGACAGGGCCCGGGGGCCGACAGGGCACGGGGACCGGCAGGGCTCAGGACCGGTCAGAGCCGGAGCCCGCCCCGGCACCGGCACCCGGATAACAGGGCGGCGCCCGGTTTGCAGGCCCGTCGTTCGGGGCGGAGGCTCCGCGTAGGGTTCGGCCCGTCCTGGGGGTTTCGGGGGTTTTGCTCACCTATGGTGGGGCCGTGTCCACCGATCGTGAGCCGGCCGTGCCCTCCCCGTCCGCCGACGAGGCGCCGTTGCGGGTGCTGTTGCCGCAGATCCTGCCCGCGCTCGTGGTGGGGGCGGGGGCGAGTCTGCTGTTCCTGGGGGTCAGTGCCCTTTCGGAGGGGTTCAAGCACGTGCTCTGGGAGGAGCTGCCCGACGCCCTCGGGATCGGCGGCTACTCCTCGCTCTGGATGATCGTCATGCTCACGGCGACCGGCGTCGCGGTGGGCCTGGTCGTGTGGAAGGTGCCGGGGCACGCCGGGCCCGACCCGGCGACCACGGGGCTCGGCGGGGCGCCGCTCGCCCCGGGGGTGGTGCCGGGGCTGCTGCTCGCCGGGACCCTCGCGCTGGCCGGCGGGGTCAGCCTCGGTCCCGAGAACCCGATCATCGCCTCCAACATCGCGCTCGCGTACTGGCTGGGCCGCAAGGCCGCGCCCGCCGTCCCGGGCATCGCCTGGGTGACGCTCGCCTCGGCCGCCACGATCGGCGCCCTCTTCGGCACCCCGGTCGCAGCCGCCCTCGTCATCTCCGAGGCCCTGGCCGGGCACCCGGGCCCCGGCTCCCTCTGGGACCGCCTCTTCGCCCCGCTCCTCGCCGCCGGCACCGGCGCCATGACGACCCAGCTGCTCGCCGAGCCCACCTTCGCGCTGGGGCTCCCGCCGCTGAGCGACCCCGGCTGGGGGGACCTCCTCGCGGCCCTGGTGATCGCCTCCGCCGCCGCCCTCTTCGGCCTCGCCGCCTGCTACCTCTTCCCCCACGTCCACGCCGCCGCCCGCCGCCTGCGGCACCCCATGCTGATGCTGCCCCTCGGCGGGCTCGTCCTCGGCCTCCTGGGCGCCCTCGGCGGGCACCTGACCCTCTTCAAGGGCCTGGAGGAGGTCAAGGAGCTGACGGCGAACATCGGCGGCTGGACCTCCGGCGAGCTGGCGAAGCTGGCCGTCGTCAAGCTCCTGGCCCTCCTCGTCGCCGCCTCCTGCGGCTTCCGGGGCGGCCGGATCTTCCCCGCCGTCTTCATCGGCGCCGCCTTCGGCCTCCTCGCCCAGGCCCTCGTCCCCGAGGTCCACCCGGCCGTCGCCGTCTCCTCCGCCGTCCTCGGCGTCCTGCTCGCCACCACCCGGCAGGGCTGGATCAGCCTCTTCACCGGCGCCGTCCTCGCCTCCTCCCCCGCCGTGCTCGCCCTGCTCTGCCTGGCCTCGCTGCCCGCCTGGCTGATCGTCACCGGCCGCCCGCAGCTCGAACTCGACGAGAGCGGGCGGTCGTTGACGTAGGACCGGCCGCGCTACCCGCCGAGCCGGCCGAACTTCCGTACCGCCAGCGGGAAGAAGACCGCGAGGAGCACCAGCGGCCACACCACGGCCGCCGTCACGTGCCCCGGCTCGCCGCCCGGGTTGCCGAACAGCTCGCGCACCGCCGTCGCGGTCGCCGACATCGGGTTCCACTCCACGACCGTGCCGAGCCAGCCCGGCATCGAGTCGGGCGAGGCGAAGGCGTTGGAGAGGAAGCCGAAGGGCCAGACCAGGATCTGGACCGCCTGCACCAGCTCGGCCCGCCCCGCGACGAGCGCCAGGAAGATCCCGATCCACAGCATCGCGAAGCGCAGCAGGAGGAGCAGCCCCAGCGCGCCCAGGAAGGCCCCGAGGCCCCCCTCCGCCCGCCAGCCGATCGCGTACCCCACGCCGGTCATCAGGAGCAGACCCACCGCCGACTGGAGCATGTCCGCCGACGCCCGCCCGACCAGGACCGCGCCGTCGGCCATCGGCATCGCCCGGAAGCGGTCGATCACGCCCTTGTTCAGGTCCTGCGTGACCGCCGTCATGGTGGCTTCGAGGCCGAAGACCATGGTCAGGGTGAGCATCCCGGGCACCAGGTAGTCGACGTAGGCGCCGTCGACGGTCCGCCCGCCGCCGACCAGATAGCCGAACATCAGCAGCATCATCACCGGGAAGACGAGCCCGACCAGGACCTGCACCGGCTGCCGGGCCCAGTGGGCCAGCTCGCGGCGCGTCATCGTCCAGCAGTCGCCCACCACGTACGCGGCGCTCATGCCGCCACCTCCTTCTCACGGGCCGTGCCGTCCGCCGTCAGGTGCAGGAAGACCTCGTCGAGGGTGGGGCGCCGCAGGGCGATGTCCTCCGCCTCGATCCCGGCCGCCCCGAGCGCCCGCACGGTTTCGGCGAGCGAGGCCATCCGGTCGGTCACGGGGGCGCTGAGCAGCCGCCGGTCGGCGTCCACGGCCACCTCGGCGCGCGCCGCCGGGAGGAGGGCCGCCGCCTCGTCGAGCCGGCGGGCGTCCCGTACGACCACGTCGACGCGGTCCGCGCCGACGCGGGCCTTCAGCTCGTCGGGGGTGCCGTCGGCGACGACCCGCCCCCGGTCCACGACCGAGATCCGGTCGGCGAGCTGGTCGGCCTCCTCCAGGTACTGCGTGGTGAGCAGGACCGTCGTGCCGCCGCCGACCAGGGAGCGCACCGACTCCCAGACCTCGGTGCGTCCGCGCGGGTCGAGTCCGGTGGTCGGCTCGTCGAGGAACAGCACCTCGGGCTCGGTGATCAGGGACGCCGCCAGGTCGAGCCGCCGCCTCATGCCGCCGCTGTACTGCCGGACGGGCTTGCGCCCGGTGTCGGTGAGGCCGAAGCGCTCCAGGAGCTCGTCGGCGCGCGTCCCGGCGCGCCGGGCGCCCAGGTGGTGGAGCCTGCCGAACATCTCCAGGTTCTGCCGGCCGCCCAGCTCCTCGTCGAGGGCCGCGTGCTGGCCCAGGAGCCCGATCCGGCGCCGCACCTCGCGGGCCTCGGTCCGCACGTCGTGTCCGGCGACGCGGACCAGGCCCGCGTCGTGCCGGAGCAGGGTCGCCAGGATCCGGACCGTCGTGGTCTTGCCCGCGCCGTTGGGCCCGAGGAGCCCGTGGACGGTGCCGCGCCCGACGCTGAGGTCGAGCCCGTCCAGGGCGTCCTTGTCCCCGTACCGCTTCCGCGCGCCCTCCACGCGGATCGCTTCCGTCGTCATCGTTCTTCCCGCCGCTCTTCCGCCCGTCATCCTCTTCCTCCCGAAAACCGCTTAGTCAAATTTGACCAGCAGTCGCAGACGGAGGACGGTATGCCCTCGCGCGCTTCTAGTCAAACTTGATGAGCCGATGTGCCGAAGGGGCCCCTCGCGTCCCTCAGGTCGCGTACGGGTTCTCCTCGCCCTCCGCGAGCACCCCCACGAACGGGTCGCCCTCGCCCGCGAACACGTACGCCCCGCCCTCGATCCGGTCGATCAGGCCGAGGGTCCACTCCTTGCCCGCGTCGGCCGAGCCGATCCACATGTGCATGATCTCGCCGATGTGCCCGAGCTGCCCCGGGCCGCCCTCCGGCGTGTAGTAGTCGGTGACCGCCGCCCGCCACTCGTCGAGCGCCCCCACCCGCCGGCGCAGCAGCTCCACGGCCTCCGCGCGGGGCAGGTCCACCATGAAGCCGATGCCCGCCGACAGGACGTCCACCTTCTGGTCGTAGGTGGTCAGCGCCTCGCGGAGCAGCGTGAAGTACTCCTCCGTGCCCGCCTCCGTCAGCTCGTACTCGACCCGGGGCGGGCCGCCGACCGTGCTCGGCGCGACCTCGTGCGCGCGCAGCAGTCCCTGCTTCGCCATCTGCTTCAGCGCGTGGTAGATCGAGCCGGGCTTGGCGTGCGACCACTCGTGCGCGCCCCAGTACTCCAGGTCGTTGCGCACCTGGTAGCCGTGGGCGCGGCCGTGCTGCCGCACCGCGCCCAGGACGAGAAGACGGATGGCCGACATCCCACGTACCTCCTGGTCGATCCCGACCAGGGTACGCGCGGCGATCACCCCGCCACCGCCTCCGCCTCGGCGGCGATCAGCTCGTAGGAGCCCTTGCCGTCGACGCTCTCGCGCAGGATGTCGGCGTGGCCCGCGTGCCGTCCCGCCTCCTGGACGAGGTGGAGCAGCATCCAGCGGACCGTGACCCGCGCGCCCTTCGGGAACCAGGGGGCCTCCGGCAGTGGGAAGGTGTCATCCAGGCTCGGCACCGAGCGGACGAACTCCTCCGTCTGCTGCGCGACGTCCGCCCAGAACGCCAGCACCTCCGGGACCGTCTCGCCGCCCACGAGCCGGAAGCCCTCGCTCCAGGTCTCCTCGGTGCGCTCCTTCTCGTTGGGCCGCTGCTGGGCGAGCCGGAGCCAGCCGAGCTCGACCTCGGCGACGTGCTTGAGCAGCCCGGACAGGCTCAGCTCGCTGGCGGTGGGGCGGCTCGCCGCCTGCTCCTCGGTGAGGCCGAGCACGGCGCGGCGGAGCGCGGCGCGCTGGGCCTCGACGAAGTCGAGGAGCGTGCCGCGCTCGTCGCCGGGGGTCCCTGCGGGAACAAAAGCAACCATGACGTCCGCCTTCCGGATGTGGCCCGTGCCGAGTTCTTCCGACACCGACCACGCTACGGAGGCTTGCGGACAGCTACGGTCCTCAATGGATTTCGGGCGGCGGCGGAACCTCGGAAGGGGATCAGAAGGGGAAGCGGCTGCGGCCGTGCTGGATCGAGATCCACTTCTGGGTGGTGAAGGAGTCCACCATCGAGTCGCCGTTGAGCCGTCCGACGCCCGAGTGCTTCTCGCCGCCGAAGGGGACGATCGGCTCGTCGTGCACGGTGCCGTCGTTGATGTGGATCATGCCGGTGTGGATGCGCTTGGCGACCCGTACGCCCCGCTCGACGTCCCCGGTGTGGACGGCGCCGCTGAGCCCGTACGGGGTGTCGTTGGCGATCCGCACGGCCTCCTCCTCGCCGTCGAAGGGCACGATCAGGGCGACCGGGCCGAAGATCTCCTGGCCCAGGACCGGGGAGTCGGCGGCGAGGCCGGTGAGGACGGACGGGGAGACGAGGTTGCCGTCGACCGTGCCGTGCAGCAGGGCGGTGGCGCCGGCGGCGACCGTCTGGTCGACCAGGGACGAGACGGACTCGGCCTGCTGGGAGTTGATGAGCGGGCCGATGTGGGTCGCGGGGTCGGCCGGGTCGCCGACGCGCAGGGTCTTCACCTTGGCCACGAACTTCTCGGTGAACTCCGCCTCCAGGGTGCGGTCCACCAGGATGCGGTTGGCGGCCATGCAGACCTGGCCCTGGTGCACGAAGCGGCTGAAGACGGCCGCGTCGACCGCGTAGTCCACATCGGCGTCGTCCAGGACGATCAGGGCGCTGTTGCCGCCGAGTTCGAGGACGGCGTGCTTGAAGTGCTGGGCGCAGACAGTGGCGACGTGCCGGCCGACCTTGTCGGAGCCGGTGAAGGAGATGACCTTCGGGACCGGGTGGGTCAGGAGGGCGTCGCCGATCTCGGCGATGTCGGTGACGACGACGTTCAGCAGCCCGGCCGGGAGGCCGGCCTCCTCCAGGACCTTGGCGACGAGGGTGCCGCCGCAGATCGGGGTGTTCTGGTGCGGCTTGAGGACGACCGCGTTGCCGAGCGCGAGGGCGGGCGCGACCGACTTGAGCGAGAGGAGGAAGGGGAAGTTGAAGGGGGAGATGACGCCGACGACGCCGACCGGGACGCGGTAGACCCGGTTCTCCTTGCCGTCGACCGGGGAGGGCAGGATGCGGCCCTCGGGGCGCAGCGCCAGCTGGATCGCCTCGCGCAGGAACTCCTTGGCGAGGTGCAGCTCGAAGGCCGCCTTGAGGCGGGTGCCGCCCAGCTCGGCGACGATCGTCTCCGCTATCTCCTCCTCGCGGTCCTCGACGATCCGCAGCGCGCGCTCGAAGACGAGCCGGCGGGTGTACGGGTTGGTCTCGGCCCACGCGGTCTGGGCGCGCTCGGCCGCCCGGTAGGCGCGGTCGACCTCGTCGACGGTGGCGACGGTGATCGAGGCGAGCTTCTCCCCGGTGTACGGGTTGAAGTCGATGATGTCCCACGAGCCACTGCCCGGCTTCCACTCGCCGTCGATGTACTGGTGGGCCAGGTCGGTGAAGTGCGACATGGTGGAGACCCCTCTACCCGCTACCCGCGCGATGCGACTGATGTACGAATCCCGTACGCCTGATGTGGCGTCATCGTACTGATGCGTCAGGAGAGTTGGAGGAGGCCCCGGAGGATGTCCCGGCTTTCGGCCGGATCCGGCCCGTCCTGCTGGAGCTTCTCCATGACCCGCCGGTACTGGGCGACCTCCTCGCGCTTGTCGAGGTAGAGGGCGCTGGTGAGCTGCTCCAGGTAGACGACGTCGGAGAGGTCGGACTCGGGGAAGCTCAGCATGGTGAAGGCGCCGCTCTCGCCCGCGTGGCCGCCGTAGCTGAAGGGCATGACCTGGAGCGTGACGCCGGGGTGCTCGGAGACCTCGATGAGGTGCTTCAACTGGCCGCGCATGACGGCCCGGTCGCCGTACGGGCGGCGCAGCGCGGCCTCGTCGAGGACGGCGTGGAGCTTCGGGGCGCGCTCGGAGACGAGGACCTTCTGGCGTTCGAGCCGGAGGGCGACCCGGCGGTCGATCTCGGCGCGCGGGGCGTCGGGCATCCCCCGGACGACGACGGCCTGGGCGTACTCCTCGGTCTGCAACAGGCCGTGGACGAACTGCACTTCGTAGACCCGGATGTGGGAGGCGGCGCCTTCGAGCCCGATGTACGTCTGGAACCAGCCCGGCAGGACGTCGCCGAAGCTGTGCCACCAGCCCGCGACGTTGGCCTCGCGGGCGAGTCCGAGGAGGGCGCCGCGCTCGGCCTCGTCGCCGACGCCGTAGAGCGTGAGCAGGTCCTCGACGTCCCTGGCCTTGAAGCTCACCCGTCCCAACTCCATGCGGCTGATCTTGGATTCGGACGCGCGGATCGAGTAGCCGGCCGCTTCGCGGGTGATCCCGCGCGACTCGCGCAGCCGCCTCAACTGGGAGCCCAGCAGGATGCGCCGCACCACGCTCCCGCTCGCTCCGACCGATTCGCCTGCGGTCACGGCCCCAGCCTCCCCT
Organism: Streptomyces sp. NPDC093071; assembly: GCF_044754545.1. Classification (NCBI taxonomy): domain Bacteria; kingdom Bacillati; phylum Actinomycetota; class Actinomycetes; order Kitasatosporales; family Streptomycetaceae; genus Streptomyces; species Streptomyces sp. NPDC093071. The sequence goes on from NZ_JBIVPH010000010.1 coordinate 80,990, forward strand.
TTACGGTGTCGACCCCCCGTCGAATCCCCCGTCGAGCCCCGGATTCTGCCACCAAACGCTTCAGCGCGTACACATTCGATTACGGAAAGGCGACGGGTTCCGGGCATCCGCGGACACGGCGTGTGCGGATCGTGGGAAGTTCCCTTCCGGTAAGCGACCCCGGACGGACGACTTATGCACAGATTAGGCACAGGAAAGGACAGGTCCGGCGCGTGCACGTGCATCTGCCCTTGCATCCGGGGGGCGCATTCGGAACCATGGGGCCCGCGCAGCCGCGTACTCGTTCGTGTTGTCGTGTTGTCGCACCACAGTCGCGATTCCCGGGAGTGCCTCGCATGGGGACGAATGGATCGACCGTGCTCGAGCCGTTACGGCAGGGCCTTCCGCCGATCGATCCCGGCGCCGTCTCCACCTCCGCGTCCTGCGCCCTTCCCGCGCGGTACGAAGCCGTGCGCGGGGCCCGGAAGTTCACCAGCACGACGCTCGACCGCTGGGACCTCTCGGAGCGCTTCGACGACGTCGCCCTGGTCGTCTCGGAACTCGTCACCAACGCGCTGCGCCACGCGGTGCCCTCGGACGCGTGTCCGGAGGACGGCCAGAACCCGCCGGTCCGCCTGCACCTGATGCGCTGGGCCTCGCGCCTGGTGTGCGCCGTGCGCGACCCCAGCACGGAGAGCCCGGAGGCGCGCGGCGGCGAGGAGGACTTCGCCGCCGAGTCGGGGCGCGGCCTGTTCCTGGTGGACTCGTTCAGCGACAGCTGGGGCTGGCACCCGCTGGCGGGGACGCTCCAGGGCAAGGTCGTCTGGGCGCTGTTCCGGATCGGCCCGGAGTAGACGGGCGCATACGTGAGGGCCCCCGGCGGTCACCGCCGGGGGCCCTCGTCCGTACCGCGCGCGCTCACACCAGGTGGTCGAACTCCCCGTCCTTCACGCCGAGCAGGAGCGCCTCTATTTCGGCGGGCGTGTAGACGAGCGCGGGCCCGTCGGGATGACGGGAATTGCGGACGGCAACGTTTCCCCCGGGAAGTTTTGCGAACTCCACGCACGAACCCTGGGAGTTGCTGTGCCTGCTCTTCTGCCACACGACACCCAGCAGCTCCGTGGCCGCCATGCCGTTGTACGCGTGATGCGCAGGATGCACTGGTAGCTCCCGAGTTGCTTGGTGCAGGTGTCAACTTCCTCGGATCATAGCTGTGTTCATATGCCGCTGCATGAGCAGATGCACGTGCACGGGGGGTGGCGTAGTGGCTACGCCACAGAGCGTGCCACCTGCCGGTATGCCGCTCGGAAGCCCTCGGACCGGCCCTCGAACCGGCCCTCGGGCCGGGCCGTCGCCGAGCCGGTCCCCCGCCCGGTCGTACAGCTCCGCGGAGACCTCCCCGGCGCCCGCTCCGGTGTGCGCGTACCAGACGCCCCAGCCGGGCCGGCCGGGCAGTTCGAGGAGGGTCGAGAGGATCGTACGGCCCCGGGCGCCGGTCGGCTCGACCCGCCCCACCGTACGGGTCCCGCAGGAGAGCCCCGAGGGGAAGACGCCGGCGGCGCTGCGGAAGTCCTCCAGGCCGTCCGGGTCCGACCCGTGCTTGCCCTGCTCCGTCAGTCAGACGGTGTGCCCCCGCCCGGCGTCGACGCGCTCGCCGGGGCGGACCGTGCGGATCGGGGTGGGGGCGGGGGCCTTGGCGGGGGCGGCCTCCGTCGGCGCGGCGGCCGCGACCGGAGCCGCGGTGGCGGGCCCGGCGGACGCGCCCACGGCCGACGCGGCAGACAGGTACTTCTTCATCCGAGTGCTCCCGGGTCCCGGGGACACGGTCGTCCGCGCCCCCCACCCCTCTCGACTCCGCCCGCCCCGGCGACGAATGACACGCCGTCGGGATCAGCGGCCCGGCGCGGTCTCCGAGAGGGCGGTCGCGAGCTCGTCCAAGCTCTCCAGGAGCAGGACGGCGCCCTTGTGGAGCAGGAAGTGGTCCGGCGGGTCGTCGGACCAGGCGTCGACGGTCTCCCGCAGGTCGTCCCAGCGCGGTTCCGCGCGCTCCCGCAGCTCCTTCGCGCCCCGCTCGGTCGACCGGCGCAGGGATCCGGCGAGGACGGCGGCGTACGGGAGGGGCGCGGCGTCGTGGTCGGGCAGGTGCGCCTCCATGAGCATCGCGACCCGGCCGAACTCGTCGAGCGCGTGCTCGGCCTGCTCCACCGCCGCGTGCGAGAGCCCCCGGTGGCGCACCGGCTCGTGGGCCGCGCGGTCCAGCGCCTCCTGCCAGGCGATCCGGGCGGCGCGGGTCCGCAGGAGCGCCTCGCGGACGACGGGGTCGGCCGGGCCGGCCGGTTCGGCGTATCCGGCGGCGACGACGGCCGCGTACCGCCCGTACGCCTCCAGCCGGTCCGCGAGCAGGCCGCGCAGCCGGGGCGTCTCCCAGGCGGGGTAGACGGCGTACGCCAGCATCGCGAGGAGCCCGCCGAGGAGGGTGAGCAGCACCCTCTCCCGTACGGTCTGGTCGACGCCCTCGCCGACCGTGCCGAGCAGGAAGACGACGTACGCGGAGACGCAGACCTGGCTCGCCGCGTACCCCGTCCGCATCAGCAGGTACATCCCGAAGGCGCACAGCACCGCGAGTCCGGCGGAGAGGTACGCGTCCGGGTGGGCCGAGCGCACGACCGCCGTCGCGAGGCCCACGCCGACCAGGGTGCCGCCGAAGCGCGCCACGGAGCGGGCGTACGTCTGCGAGAAGTCCGGGCGCATCACCATGACCGAGGCCATCGGGGCCCAGTAGCCGTGGCCGAAGGGGAGGACCGTGCCGAGGAGGTAGCCGGCGGCGGTGACCACCGAGACGCGGATCGCGTGGCGCATCACCGGGGACTCGTGGCGCAGCTCGGCGCGGACCTGGGCGAGGACGAGGGGGGCGAGGCGGACGAGGGTCGGCCGGGAGCGGGCCACGCCCGTGCGGACCGGGGTCTCCGCGTGCGGGTCGGCGGTCTCCAGGACGTCGCCGAGGAGGGCGGCGAGGCGGACGGCGGCGCGGCGGGGCGGGCCGGTGAGGACGGAGCCGGTGTCGGGGGTGCGGAGGGCGGCGAGGGCCGGGGCGGGCAGGACGACCGGGTCGCCGTGGCGGATGGCGAGGGCGGCGGCGTCGAGGACGGCGGCGGCCGCGTCGAGCAGCTCCCGGACCCGGTCGCGCTGCGGCCCCTCCCCCGGGACGCCGACGGCCGGGTCGGCGAGGGAGGCCAGGACGGGGCGGATGCGTTCGGCGAGGCCCCGGGAGCCGTGCAGCTCGGCCGGGCGGCGGCGGGCCTGGCGGGGCGTGACGGCGGCGGCGTTGCGGGCGGTCATGAGCGGGACGGGGTCGAAGGGGGCGACCGGGTCGTGGCACAGGCGGCGGGCGTAGTCCGCCTCGGCGGTGAGCGCGTCCGCGAGGGCGTCGCGCTGGGCGCCCCAGCGGCGGACCGGGAGGAGGGCGACGAGGGCGGCCTGGACGACGCCGCCCGCGAAGATCACGGCGGCGTGGCCGGCGGCGGTGGCGACGGAGGTGGGGAGGGTGACCGTGACCAGCATCATCGCCACGTTGGAGGAGGCGATGAGGCCGGCGGTGGGGCCCGCGGCCCAGGCGAGGCCGGAGAGGAACGTCCAGAGGAGCAGGAGGGCGAGGAAGAGCCCGTCGTGGGCGCCGGTGAGGTAGCCGATGAAGGTCGACACGGCGAGGCTGGCGCCGGAGGCGAGGGCGAGGGTGGGGCGGGGGCGCCAGGAGCGCTGGAAGGTGGCGATGGCCGCCTGGAAGGCGCCGAAGGCGGAGGAGACGGCGACGGCGGGGCCGAAGAGCGCGAGCGAGAACCCGACGACGAGCGCGAGCCCCAGCGCGCCCCGCGCCGCCCCCCACGGCTCCAGCCGCCGCCGCTCGACGGCGAGGCCGGAGCGGGCGGTCCCTTTCAACGCCCGGAGCCAGCTCATGCGGGAAGCGTATCCACGATCCGGCACGAAACGGCTTTTATCCCCCACCCCGCCCCTTCCCGAAACCTTGCCGGGGGCGGGCGGGGCTGCGGCCCGGAGGCCGGGCGGAGGGGCCGCACGGGCCCCGCCGGGGCGGCCCCGGCCGGAGTCGGGGGCCGGAGGCCGGGGGCCGGGGCGTGTCCGGTGGATCGAGTCGGGTAGGACGCGGCGTCCGGTGGACAAGGGCCGGGGGCCCGGGGCCCGGGGAAAGCGGCGCAAGGCGCGGAGTGGGGCGGTGGCGGAGATGTCGGGGGGTTCGGCGACGTGGCGAGGTGGCGTGCCGGGTGTCGCGGCATCGGTCGTGATTCGCCGGGCGCGCCCTAGCCGCCGTTCTCCACCCCCCGGCGGTTCGGGTGGAGGGTCGCTCGGTCGGCGGCGGTCGCGCCGTGGGTCCAGCCCGCCTCGTCCCAGGCGGCACGGACGCGGGTGGTGCGGGTCTCGGGGAAGAGTTCGTCCGTGCGGGTGGTGACGGCGGCCTCGCGGGAGGCGAGGGCCGGGAGGAGGGTCGGGGCCTCGGCGGCCACCCGGCGGGACGTGGCCGAGAGCCGGGCGCCCAGCCGGTTCGCGTACGCGAGGAGGAAGGACTGCCGGAAGGCCTTGGTGCGCTTGCGGCCGCCCGCCCGCTGCTCCGCCTCCGCCCGCGTCATCGCCGCCGTCCCCTGCACGAGCAGCGAGGTGTAGAGCAGCTCCACCGGGTCCAGGTCCGTCTCGAAGCCGACCACCGTCGAGAAGCCGTACGCCTCGTTCCACACCGCCCGGCAGTGGTTCGCCGTCGCCACCGCGTCGAGGAGGATCGCCTTCGCCTGCTCGTACGGCGGGTCCACCCCGATCCGCAGCGCGCCGGGCGTCTCCGGGGACGGCGCCCCCGCCGCGAGGGTCGCCTCGTCCAGGCTGTGCCGGGCCATCAGCTCCTGCGCCTTGGCCGTCAGGGCCTCCGCCTCCTCCGGATAGCCGGTCGCCTCCGCCTTCGCGAGCAGCGCCCTGATCCGGCCCAGCATCCGGGGCTCCCCGGCGGCCGGCGGCGGCAGCGCCTCCCCCGGCGCCGGGCCGACCGCGTCCAGGCGCGGCAGCCGGACGAGGAGCCGGTACAGCTCCAGGACGGCCGTCGCGTACGAGAAGCGGTCCGCCGGGCGGCCGGGACCGTCGGGGAGCCCGTCGAGCTGCGCCTCCCAGCGGCGCGGCAGCCGCCCGTACCCCGCCGTCTCCGTCCTGATCAGCCCCGCGAGGAGCCGTACGTGCGCGTCCGCGAGGTCCCGGCGGGCCGCCCGGACGAGGTCGGCGGGCTGCCAGCCGCGTCCCCACAGCGTCCGTACGAACTCCTCGCCGCGCCGGGTCAGTTCCGCGTCCGCGCCCCGGTCGGCGGCGAGCAGCGAGGCCGCCGTGTCGAGCGACCCGTCGTCGCTCGCGTACAGCGCCTCGAAGGCCTTGTCGATGGTGGTGCCCACGCCGTCCTCGCGTCCCGTTCCTCGTCCGTACGCCCGTCCCCGTCTCCCTCCGATGGTCTCAGCCCCGCCGCCCGGGGGTGGGCCTGGCCCTACCCCCGGGACGCCCGCCAGTGGTCGTGATCGGGGGCGGCGGAAACGGTTCGCTGGGTCCATGACCGCAACCGACACCCCCGCCCCCGCCGCCGTGGCCGTACGGCTCCGGGGGCTCACCCGCCACCACCGGGACGTCCGCGCCCTCGACGGCGTCGACCTCGACTTCCGGGCCGGGACCTTCACCGCCGTCATGGGCCCCTCGGGCTCCGGCAAGTCCACGCTCCTCCGGTGCGCCGCCGGTCTCGACCGGCCGACCTCCGGGACCGTGGAGGTCGGCGGGACCGCCCTGGAAGGGCTGAGCGAGCGGCGCCTGACGCTGCTGCGGCGGGACCGGATCGGCTTCGTCTTCCAGTCCTTCAACCTGCTGCCCTCCCTGACCGCCGCACAGAACACGGCCCTGCCGCTCCGGCTCGCCGGCCGCCGCCCGTCCCGCGCGGAGGTCCGGGAGGCCCTGGCGCGGGTCGGCCTCGCCGGACGCGAACGGCACCGGCCGGGCGAGCTGTCCGGCGGACAGCGGCAGCGGGTCGCGCTCGCCCGGGCCCTGATCACCCGTCCGGCCGTCCTGTTCTGCGACGAGCCGACCGGCGCACTCGACTCGGCGACCGGCCGCGAGGTCCTCGACCTGCTGCGGGACCTGGTCGACCGGGACGGCCGGACGCTCGTCATGGTCACCCACGACCCGGTGGCGGCGGCCCGCGCGGACCGCGTGGTCTTCCTGGTCGACGGCCGCGTGGCGGCCGAACTGCACGACCCGGCGGTGGAGACGGTCGCGGCGAGGACGGCGACCCTGGAGGGGTGGGGGGCCGGGCAGACCCGGGGGGCCTCGGAGACGCGGACCCCGCGGGGCCGGAACGCCGTCGCCCCCGCCGGAGGCGCCCCGTGCTGACCCTTCTGCTCTCCGGGCTCCGGGCCCGCTGGACCTCCCTCCTCGGGGGATTCGTCGCGCTCGTGCTCGGGGTCGGGCTGCTCGCCGGCAGCGGGCTCGGGCTGGCCGCCACTTTTCACGCGCCCGAGCGTTCTCCTCAGCGGTTCGCCTCCTCGCCCGTCGTCGTCATGGGGCACGACCGGCTGGTGCTCGACGTGCGGCGCGGACCCGGCACCGTACCGGTGGAGCGGCGGCTCGACCGTCCACAGCCTGTGGACGCGGGGCTGCTGCGCGAGCTGCGCGCCCGGTGGACCGTCACCGCGGCGGGCGGTTCCGACGCCGTCGGCGTCGACGCCCCCGCAGGCCCGGTCCGGGCCCTCGTCGGCGCCCGGGCCCAGGTCCTCACCGGGGCCGAGCGGGTGCGCGCCGACCCCGACCCCGAGCGGGACGCCCGCGCGCTGACCTCCCTGAACGCCCTCCTCGGCACCTCCGGCGGCGTCACCGCCTTCGTCTCCGTCTTCGTCGTCGCGTCGACGTTCGCGTTCGCCGTCGCGCTGCGGCGCCGCGAGTTCGGGCTCCTCAGGACCGCCGGGGCCACCCCCGGGCAGGTCCGGCGCCTCCTCCTCGCCGAGGCCGCCGTGCTCGGCACGCTCGCCTCCGCCGCCGGATGCGCCCTCGGCGCCCTGTCCGCGCCCCTGCTCGCCCGGACCCTGGTCGACGGGGGCCTCGCGCCCGCGTGGTTCACGATCGGCGCGGCCTCCTGGCCGTACCACGCCGCCTTCTGGACCGGCCTGGCCGTCGCCCTCGCCGGCGCCCTCGCCGCTTCCCGCCGGGCCGGGCGAATCGGTCCGACGGCCGCCCTGCGCGACGCGGACGTCGACGCCGACGTCCTGCCACCGGGCCGGGCCCTGACCGGCGCGGCCCTGCTCCTGACCGGTCTGGGGCTGCTCGTCTGGACCTGCGCGACCGAGCCGTCCGAGCTGCTCAAGCGGAAGACGTACACGACTCTCCCCCTGCTCCTGATCGGCGGCACCGCCCTCCTCGCGCCGCTCCTCGTCCGGCCCGTGGCCCGGCTGTCGGCGCTCCGGGGGGCCGTGGGGACGCTCGTACGGGAGAACGCCGCGGCCTCCGTCCGCCGCACCTCCGCCGTCGCCGCGCCCGTCCTGGTGACCGTGGCGCTCGCCGGGTCCCTCTTCGGCGCGACGGCGGGCGTCACGCGCGCGAAGGGCGCGGAGACGCGGGAGCACACGGCCGCCGCGCACGTGGCGAGCGGGACGGACCTGCGGCCGGTGACGGCCCCGGCCGGGGCCGTCGTCTCCGCCACCGGGGCGACCTCCGTCTTCGTACGGGACGGGGCGGAGGCCGTCGTGAAGTACGGGGCGCGGGCGGTCGCCGACCCGGCCGCCTTCGCGGAGCTCGCCCGGCTCCCGGTGGTCGCGGGGGACCTGCGGGACCTGGACGACCGGTCGATCGTCGTCCACGAGGAGTTCGAGCGGCGCCGGGTCGGCGGGACGGTCGAGGTGTGGCGGGCGGACGGGAGCGGTCCGGTACGGCTCCGGGTCGCGGCCGTCCTCGCGCGCGGGACCGGCGACAACGGGCCGTACGTCACCCGGGCGAACGCGCCGGGCGCCGCCCTCGACCGGATCGAGGCGCGCGGCGGCGGGGCGGCGACGGTCCGGGCCCTGGGGGCGAGCGGCGGGACCGTCGCGACCGCCGACGCGTGGGCGGCGGCCGAGCGCCCGTCGAGCAGCCCGCAGACCCGGCTCGGCCTGGTCCTCGTCCTGGGCATCGCCCTCGTCTACACGGTGATCGGCCTCGCGAACACCCTGCTCATGGCCACCTCGGTGCGCGGCCCGGAACTCGCCTCGCTGCGGCTCGCCGGGGCCACCCGGACCCAGGTCCTGCGGGTGGTGACGGGCGAGGCGGCGCTCGCCGTCGCGATCGGCGCGGTCCTGGGCCTCGCGGTGACGGCGGCCGTCCTCGGCGCCCTGGGCGCGGGCCTGGCGGCCCTCTCGGCCCCGGTCGCCCTGGTCCTGCCCTGGACGGCGGTCGGCACGGCGACGGGCGTGTGCGCGACGGTCGCGGTCGCCGCCTCGGCCCTCCCGGCGTGGCGCCTGACGCGGGGCTCGCCGCGGACCTGAAAGGGCCCCGGCCTGGCCTGAAAAGGACCCCGGCATGGCCCCCGCCGGGCCTGAAAGGGCCTCCGCGTGGCCCCCGCCGGACCGGGAAGGGCCCCGCGTGGCCTCGCCGGGCCTGAGCAAGCTCCCCGCACCGCCCCCCCTCCGGACCTGAAAGGGCCCCCGCCGGACCTGAAAGGGCTCCCCGCGTGGCGCCCGGTCCGCCGACCGGCCATGGTGGGACGACGGGGCGGTGACCGGGGTCGGAGCCGGGTCACCGCCCCGGTCCGGGCCCCATCCTCGCCCCGGGCTCCGTACCCGCCCCGGCCCTGGCTGCGCCCGCCCCCGCCCCGGGGCTCCGCGCCCGCCCCGCCGGCTACGCCGTCTTCGCCGCCCGCCACTCCCCCGCCAGGACCGACCAGACCTCCTCGTCGTGGCGGCGGCCCCGGTGGGAGTGGCTCTCGCGGAGGACCGCGTCCCTGGTCATGCCGAGGCGGCGGGCCACGGCGATGCTCGGGGCGTTGTCGGAGGAGACGACCCACTCCACCCGGTGGATCCCGCGCGCCTCGATCGCCCAGTCGACCAGCGCCCGCGCCGCCCGGGTCACCAGGCCCCGGCCCGTCGCGGCCGGCTCCAGCCAGCAGCCCGCCTCGGCCGTGCCGTTCGCGGTGTCGAGCGTCCGCAGGATGACGGCGCCGACCAGGGTCCCGTCGAGCCGGATGCCGTGGATGCGGCCCGTGTCGGCCGCCGTCCTCTCCGCGTACAGGCGCAGGAAGGCCCGGCTGGACTCCAGGTCGGTGACGACGTCGGGGAGCGCGTTGCGCGCGCCGATGAACTCCCGCCCCCGGTCCATGTGTGCCAGGAACTCGTCCGCCTGCCACGGTTCGAGCGGGCACAGCTCCGCCCCGTCGTCCCCCAGGGACCTCGTGTACATCGTCCTCCCCCTCCGCGTACCGATCCGGTGACCGCGCCACAGCGTAGGGGGCCCGCGTTTGTCAGTGGCGGCTGCCAGACTCGGCCGCATGAGCGAGAGGTGGGCGCTGGCCGCCGAGGAGGAGGGGGACGGAGCGCTGCTCGCGCCCCTCGGCCCGGACGGGGCGCCCGCCGGGCCGGTGCGGCGCGAGCCGGACCTGGTGGCGGCCGTGCGGGACCGGCCGGAGGTGGCCCGGTGGGTGTGGCGGTCGACGGCCGAGGTGTATCCGCGGCTGCTCGCCGCCGGGGTGCGGGTCGAGCGGTGCTACGACGTGGAGGACGCCGAGCAGCTGCTCCTCGGGGCCGAGGGGCGGCTCGGCGAGCCCCGTTCGGCGGCCGCCGCCTGGGCGCGCCTGCGGAACGGGCCCGTGCCGCCCGATCCGCCGCCCCGCACCGCCGAACCGGGCTCGCAGGACTCGCTGTTCGAGCCGCGCCGGGTGGCCCCGGTGCCCTTCGAGGGGCTCCTCGCGGTCTACGCGGAGCAGCTCCGCCGCCACGACCGGGTCGAGCACCCGGGCAGGATGCGGCTGCTGACGGCCGCCGAGTCGGCGGGGATGCTGGTGGCCGCCGAGATGCACCGGGCGGGGCTGCCGTGGCGGGCCGACGTGCACCGGGAGCTGCTGAACGAACTGCTCGGCGAGCGGTACGCGGGCGGGGGCGAGCCGCGCCGCCTGGCCGAGCTCGCGGGCGAGGTCTCCGCGGCCCTCGGCCGGCGCGTCCGGCCCGACCTGCCCGCCGACGTGGTCAAGGCCTTCGGTCAGGCGGGCGTCAAACTGGGCTCCACGCGCCGCTGGGAGCTGGCGCGGGTCGACCACCCGGCGGTGGAGCCGCTGATCGCGTACAAGAAGCTGTACCGGATCTGGACGGCGCACGGCTGGTCCTGGCTGGCCGACTGGGTGCGGGAGGGCCGCTTCCGGCCGGAGTACCTGCCCGGGGGCACGGTCAGCGGGCGCTGGACGACCAACGGCGGCGGGGCGCTCCAGATCCCGAAGGTGATCCGGCGGGCCGTGGTCGCCGACGAGGGCTGGCGGCTCGTCGTGGCCGACGCGGACCAGATGGAGCCGCGCGTCCTCGCGGCGATCTCCCGCGACCCGGGCCTGATGGAGGTCGCGGGCCACCCCGACGACCTGTACACCCGGCTGTCGGCCCGCGCCTTCTCCGGCGACCGCGAGCACGCCAAGCTCGCGCTCCTCAGCGCGATCTACGGGCAGACCAGCGGCGACGGCCTGAAGAACCTGGCGGCCCTGCGCCGCCGCTTCCCGCTGGCCGTGGCGTACGTCGACGACGCGGCGAAGGCGGGCGAGGAGGGCCGGCTCGTCCGGACCTGGCTCGGCAGGACCAGCCCGCCCGCGGTCGGCTCGGGCGACGCCGACGAGGCGGGCCTGCCCCAGGAGGGCGGTGCCGAACCGGTCGTGGACGAGGGCGAGTTCACACCGGGCTACGCCTCCGGCAACACCCGGGCGCGCGGCCGCTTCACCCGCAACTTCGTCGTCCAGGGCAGCGCCGCCGACTGGGCGCTCCTGATGCTGGCGGCCCTGCGGCGCTCCCTCGCCGGGATGCGGGCGGAGCTGGTCTTCTTCCAGCACGACGAGGTGATCGTGCACTGCCCCGCCGAGGAGGCGGAGGCCGTCACGGAGGCGGTCCGCGCGGCCGGCGGCGAGGCGGGCCGGATCGCCTTCGGGGACACGCCGGTGCGGTTCCCGTTCACGACGGCGACGGTGGAGCGGTACTCGGACGCGAAGTAGGGCGTACGGGGGCGGAGTTCATCCCCGTACGCCTCTCGCCACGGTCCTACTTGATCAGCGTCTCCCACTTCGGGCTCAGCGCGATCGCCTTCAACTGCTCGACGGTCAGGGCGGGTTCCGCGCGCGTGGCGGGGGCCCGGTACCCGTCGGAGTTGAGGGCGGTGATCACGACCCGGAAGTCCTCGCGCGTGAGGGTGTCGACGGTCCACGCGACGACGCCGTCGCCGCCCTTCTCCGCGGCCTCCTGGGTGACCCCGACCAGACGGCCGTCGGGCAGGGTGGTGGCCCCGATGGAGTGGAGGTGGCCGGCGACGTCGTCCATGCCGGTCTGGACGTTGATCTCGACGAAGCCGATTCCCTTGCCGTCGTCGACGAGCAGGTGGAAGTAGCCGTAGTCGTCCTGGCTGCCCTCGTCCTTCACCTCCAGGCCCTTGGGGAGGAGGGAGCGCAGGGTGGCGCGGACGGCCTCGCCGGAGGGCGCGTCGGGCACGCTCGGCGGGGTGCTCGGCCGCACCGGATCGGGCAGCTTGGCGAGCAGCGGCTTCCAGGCGTCGGCCGTGACGAGGGCCTTGAGCTGGGCGAGGGTGAAGGGCGGGTTCTCCCGGCTGATCGGGGCGCCCTTCTCGGCGGCGGCGTTGTACTCGTTCACGTCGACGATGAAGCCGTCCTCGGTGAGCAGGGTCGCCCGCCAGTTCTTGGTCTCCTCGCGCCGGTCGGGGTACTCGTACCCCTGGAGGCGCATGAGCCGGCCGACGCCGGGGATCGTCTCGGTGGTGCACTCGACGTCGGGGGCGTGGGCCTCGTCGGGGCAGGCGACCATGCCTTCGCCCGCCTCGCCGGGGCCGAAGGAGCGGGAGAGGGAGACGGTGACGGCGGCCTTGCCGTTCCCGTCGTCGTACACGCCGAGGACGCCCTGGCCCAGCCCGTTCTCGTCGTCGAACGTCCACTGTCCGGCCGGGGTGTGGGCCTTGAGGACGGCTGCGGCCTCCTTGACCGGGATCCGCGCCATGTCCGGCAGCGGGCCGGTGGGTTCGGCGGCGGAGGTCGGCTCCCCCGCCACGGACGCGGTGTCCACCGCTCCGCCGGGAACGAAGAGCAGGCCGCCGTACACCCCGCCGACGCCCATGGCGACGAGCGCGAGGGCGCTGCCGGTGACCGCGAGCCTCCGGCGCATCAGGCGGCGCCGGCCGCGCCGGAGGCCGCCCTCGGCGAGCCCGCGCCGGTCGTCGGCGGCGAAGCCGTCGCCGGTGCGGCGCAGGACCGCGCCGAGCTCCTCCTCGAAGCCGTCGTGCGGGGGGTTCTCGTGCCGGGGGCCTTCGGTTCGGGACATGCGGGATCACCGTCTCGGGTTCGGGGCGGGAAGGGACGTGGGAGAGGGGGTGCGGGGTGGTGCGGGTCAGTGGACGGCGAACTCGGCGAGGCTGCCGCCGAGCCGTTCCCGCAGCTTGGCGAGGGCCCGTACGGACCGGGTGCGGACCGCCGCGGAGCTGACGTGCAGGGCCGCGGCGGTCTCCTCGATGCTGCGGTCCTCCCAGTAGCGCAGCACCACGACCGCCCGGTCCTTGGGCGCGAGCCCGGCGAGGGCGTCGAGGAGCGCGATCCGGAGCGCCGGGTCCGCGCCGGGGTCGGAGACGCGGTCCGGCAGCTCGCCGAGCGGGCGCTCGGTGGCCGAGCGGCGCCGCCGGTGGCTGAGGAAGGTGCGGACGAGCACGGTCTGGGCGTACGCGGCGGGGTTGCCGATCCGTGCCACGCGGCCCCACAGGGCGTACATCCGGCCCAGCGTCTCCTGGGTGAGGTCCTCGGCGAGGTGGGTGTCCCCGCCGGTCAGCAGGCACGCCGAACGGTAGAGGGGTCCCGAGCGGGCGGAGGCGAACTCCAGGAACTCGTTCGCGCGGGACTTTCTCATGCCCCTCCTCGTCTCGGTAGCGCCGTCTCGGTCACGTCGTGTGGTCGCCGTACACCCTCTTGACGCCGTGGGGGCGCGCCTATGTTTCAGATAAATCCGAAGAGATCTCCGCCCGGCGCATCCAAAGAAGCGGAATCGGGTAATCCGTAGATATGAACACTCTCAGCGCAGCAGAGAACCTGGCGGCTGGAGTCTGGCAGTCCGGTCTGGCACAGGTTCTCGGCGGACTCGTCGTCGTCGCCGTCCTCATCGGCGCGTTCATGTTCGGCATCCGCGTGCGGAACCGCGAGTCGGCACCGCCGAAGACCGAGGAGCATCCGCACCGCCCGGACGACGGTGCCCTGCCGGGCGAGGCGACCGAGTACCGGCAGGGGGCCGAGATGCCGCGGACGGACGCCGAGCACCGGCTCATGCCGTACCAGCTCAACCACTCCGGCACGGAGACCTCGCCCCAGCCGCCGGACGAGGAGAAGCGCAAGTGGGGCGGCATCTCCAGCGGCGGCTTCGGCAGCGGAGGCACCGGCCACGGCGACTGAACCGGCGACCTGACGGACGCGGGACCGCGATCCGGCGGCGGGGCACGCCCCCGCCGCCGGATCCGTCCGCCCGCGTACGGGCCGTATGCGGGGCCCGTACGCGGGTGGGCTCTGCGCGTGCGATGCGTGTACGGGCCGTGCGTGTACGGGTCTGCGTGCAGGGCCGCTCGTGTACGGGCCGTACGCCCAAGGCCGTCCGTGTGCGGGGCCTCCGCCCCATGGCCCCCTCGCCTACGGCCCGCCCGCGTACGGCGGTCCAGCCCGTACAGCGCGCGGCCGTTGCGGGCCGGGGAACCGTACGCATCAGACCCCTTAGGGGTCGGGCCCACCGTACGGGCCGGCCTCCCGGCGGGTCGGGCCCGCCCTGGGGGGCAGGCCCGTCGTGCAGGCCGAGTCCCCGTACGCGCCGGGCCCTCCAAGCCCCCCGCACCCACCCCCGGCCCCCCGGAAAGGCCTGAGTAGGATCGTTTCCGCTCATCACAGACCGGGGGGTTACGCGCATGGAACCGCTGCGCCACGACGACCCCCCGTGGATCGGGCCCCATGCCGTTCTCGTGCGGCTCGACGCCGACTTCGAGCGGGGGGTTTCCGCGCGCCGGTACGTCGCGCGGAGTGCCGACGGCGGCCGTACGTCGATCGTGCTGCTCCCGCTCCCCGGCGCCGACCCGGGCCGTTGGGCGGTCGAGGCGGAGGGGGCCCGGCGGGTCTCCGTGCCCGGGTTCCTGCCGGTCGTGGAGGTCGGTGGCACGGCCGAACTCCCCTGGTGCGCGGCGCCGTACGTCCCCGCGCTCCCGCTCCCCGCCGCCCTGCGCGCGCACGGCGGGCCCCTGCCCGAGGCGGCCGTACGGGCCCTGGGCGCCGCCCTCGCCCGGACGCTGGCCACCGCCCACGCCCACGGCGTGACGCACGCGGGCCTGTCCCCCTCCGCCGTCCTGCTCACCACCGACGGACCCCGCCTGAGCGGCTTCGGGGCGGTCCGGGCCGCCGGTCCCGACGGGGAGCGGCGCGACGGCCTGCCGGGCCTCGAACCCGGCTGCCTCGCCCCGGAACAGGCGTCCGGCGGACGCCCGCGCCCGCTGGGCGACGTGTACGCCCTGGGCGCGGTCCTCGCCCACGCGGCCACCGGCCACACCGTCCCCGAACGCGACGAACTCCCCGCGCCGCTCCGGGCCCTGATCACGTCCTGCCTCGCCCGCGACCCCGCCGCGCGCCCGCAGGCCCACCAGGTCCTCGCCCTGCTGGAACCGCCCGTCCACCGGGCCGCGCACCCCGCCACCGTCCTGGACGGCGCCCCCGCCCCCGGCCCCCTGCCCGCCCTCCTGGTCGCCGCGCTCGCGCGCCAGGGCGCAGGGGTCCTCGCGGCCGAGACGCCCTCCCCCGCAGCCGGATCCCCCCGCCCCACCGCCCTGGACTGACGGCCGATGCCCTCCCCCCTGACCCACGACGACCCGCACCTGCTCGGCACCCACCGCCTCCTCGCGCGCCTGGGCAGCGGCGGCATGGGCACGGTCTACCTCGCCCGCTCGGCCACCGGCCGCACGGTCGCCCTGAAGACCATGCACGCGCGCATCGCCACCGACCCCGGCTTCCGCACCCGCTTCCGCCTGGAGGTGGACGCGGCCCGCGTCATCGGCCCGGTCCACGGCGCCCGGGTCTTCGACGCCGACCCGGGCGCGGAAACCCCCTGGCTGGCCACCGAGTACGTCCTCGGTCCGCCCCTCGACGACGCCGTCGCGCTCGCGGGGCCGCTCCCCGAGCCCGCCGTGCGCGCCCTCGGGGCCCTGCTGTGCGCGGCCCTGGGCCAGCTGCATGCCTCGGACGTCGTCCACCGCGACCTCAAGCCCTCCAACATCATGGTCACGGCGGACGGCCCCAAGGTCATCGACTTCGGCATCGCCCGCGCGATCGGCGACGACCGCCTCACCCGCGCCGGAACCGCCGCCGGAACGCCCGCGTTCATGTCCCCGGAGCAGGCGACCGGACAGGAGCACACCCCGGCGGGCGACGTCTTCGCGCTCGCCGGAGTCCTGGTGTACGCCGCCACCGGCCGCGGCCCCTTCGGCACCGGGCAGCACGCCGACCTCCTCTACCGCGTCCGGTACGCCGACCCCGACCTCGCCGCGGTGCCCCCGGCCCTGCTCCCGGTCCTCGCCCGCTGCCTCGCCAAGGACCCCGCCGCACGGCCCTCCACCGCCGGGCTCGCCGCCCTCCTGGCCCCCGGGCCCGGCGCCTTCGCGAACCGCCTCCCCGAGCCGCTGCTCGCGGAGATCGCCCGCCGCACCGGCGCCGTCTGGCACGCCCCGCCCCCGCGCCTCCCGGCACCGCCGGAGCACGCCCTCGCGGAGACCCGCCCCGGCGGCGCCCCGGCCGGCCCCTCCCGCCGCGGCTTCCTGCTCCTCGGCGGGGGCTCCGTCCTCGGCGCGGCGGCGATCGGCGGCGGCGCCTGGGCCTGGACCCGGCCGGACGGTGCCCCGGCACCACGGCCGCCCGGCCCGAAGCAGCCCGAGTGGGACCTGTTCTGGCAGGTGCCGACCGCCTCCGTCACCCCCCTCCTCCCTCCGGCCCCGCTCGCCCTGGACGGCCTCGTCGTCGTGGGCGAGTACGGAGTGAAGGGGCTCGACCCCGTGACGGGGAAGCCCAAGTGGTCCGACCCCGACGTCTACTTCAGGTCCCGGCTCGCCCTGGGCGGCGGGAAGATCTACTCCGCCGGCAAGCCCCTCGCGAAGACCGATCCGCTCGCCGTCGCCACGGTCGACCCCGCCACCGGGACGACCGGTGCCCCCTTCGCGGAGATCGAGGACCTGAAGGCGGTCCTCGACGGGACCCAGCTGCTCTGCGCGACCGGCGACGCCGTGTACCTGGTCGGCGGCCGGGGCCCCCACACGCCCGGGAAGAGCGGCTTCCGGACGGGCCAGCAGTGGTTCCTCCTCGCCGTCGGCACCCGCTCGGGCCGGAAGCTCTGGCAGGTGCCGCTGCCCGCCCGGCCGGACGGGTCCGACCGCCCGCACTTCCTGTCCGCCCGCGTCTCCGGCGAGTACCTGGTCCTCGTCCAGCAGGCCGGGGACGGCGGGCTGCGCCTCGCCGTGCACGACGCCCGCACGGGCGGGGCCCTGTGGAACCGGCCGCTCGACGGCGACCGGCCCGCGTTCGACCGGGCCCACCTGGCCGTGGACGACCGGCACGTGTACCCGTCGGCGGGCGGGTTCGTCGCGCTCCGGCTCGCCGACGGGAAGCCGGCCTGGCGCCACGAGGGCAGTGCCCCGGGCGCGCGGTTCGGCCCGCCGGCCGTCGGGGAGGGCACGGTGTACGCCGTGGAGGAGGGCCGCGGCGCGGTCGCCCTCGACGCCGCCACCGGCAAGGTCCGGTGGGCCGAGAAGGGCCGCGCGGTCACGGGCGCGGACCTCGACGTGCCGCCCGTGGTCGGCCCCGCCCACCTGTACAGCAGGACCGCGACCGGACTCGTCGCCTCGGACCTGCGCACCGGCGCCGTGTCCCGGCCGTTCAAGGCCGCGCGGGCCCGGTACTTCGCCCACGTCCCCGCCGGGCGGCTCATCGCCGTCGGGGACGAGTACACCGCCGCGTACCCCCTCGTCCGAGCTCACGGAAAGCCACACCCGTCATGAAGCCCCTGGAATCCGGAGACCCGATCCGTCTGGGTCCGTACCGCGTCCTCGCCGTCCTCGGCGAAGGGGGCATGGGCAAGGTCTACGCCGGACAGGACGGCGAGGGGCGCGCGGCCGCCGTGAAGGTGCTGCACCCCCAGCTGACCCACGACGCCGACCTCGTACGGCGGTTCGTCCGCGAGGCGCAGATGGCCAGGGCCGTCACCAGTGGGGCGGTCGCCCGCGTCCTGGACGCGCGGACCGAGGGCGGACGCCCGTGGATCGCCACCGAGTTCCTGACCGGGCCGACGCTCGCGGACGCCGTCCGTTCCCACGGCCCCCTCGACGAGCCGACGGTACGGGCCCTGGCGGCGGCGCTCGCCGACGCGCTCCGGGACGTCCACGCCGCCGGACTCGTCCACCGCGACCTGAAGCCCGCGAACATCGTGCTCACCGGGACCGGCCCCCGGGTCATCGACTTCGGCATCGCCCGCCCCGAGCACGGCCTCACCCTCACCACCACCGGCCAGGTCCCCGTCACCCCCGGCTACGGCGCGCCCGAGCAGGTCCTCGGACAGCGCGTCGGCCCGCCGGCCGACGTCTTCTCGCTCGGCGCGGTCCTGGTGTTCGCGGCGACCGGACGGCACGCGTACGAGGGCGCGCACGTGGCCGCCGTGCAGTACGAGGTCGTCCACGGCGAGCCGCGCCTGGAGGACGTGCCGCCCGCCCTGCGGCCGCTGATCGCCCCCTGCCTCGCCAAGGACCCGGCGGCCCGGCCGCTGCCGGAGGGGATCGCCGCGCTCGCCGCCCCGCCCCGGGGCGCCGGGCGCGTCTGGCGGCAGGGGCCGATCGCGCGGGACATCACGGCCCGCGAGGACGGCCTGCACCGGCTGACCACCCTGCCGGGCGGGGTCGCGCCGCGCCCGGTCTCGCGCCGCCGCCTCCTCACCGGTCTCGCGGTCGGCGGGACCGTCCTCGTGGCCGGCGGCGGCACCGCCGCCTGGTGGGGCCTGCGGGGCGACCCGGACGGCCCCTTCGACGTCCCCCCGGCCGTACCGGCGCCGAAGGCCGGCCTCCTGGACCCGAAGAAGGGCGACTACGTCCTCGGCGAGCTCCCCGACCCGCTGTGGAGCGTCCCCGGCGCCGTCCCGGAGGGGACGCCCGCGCCGCTCCCCGTCGGGGACGTCGTCGTCACCGGGGCGCCGAAGGGCGGCATCGCGGCGCGCGGCGTCGTCGACGGCGCGCTCCGCTGGTCGGCTCCGGACACGGTGGCCCCCGGCCGCTACCTGTCGCTCTCCGACCGGCTCGTGGCCGCCGTCGGCCGGGACGGCTCCCTGGTCACCTTCGTCGCCTCGACCGGCGCGCCCAAGTGGACGGCGCCCGCGGCGGAGGCCGCCTCGCTGCTCGCCGCGGACGACGAGGCCGTCTACCTGATCACCACGGGCGGTCGGATACGGGCCGTCGGCCGGTCCGACGCCGAGGTCCGCTGGACCGCCGGGGTCGACGCGGACCTCGGCACGAAGGCCGCCACGCGCGGCCTCGCGGCGCAGGGCCGGCTGGTCCTCACGACGCCGGACGGGGCCGTCCTGGCCCTCGACGCGAAGACCGGCCGCACGGTCTGGGAGCTCCGCGGGCAGGCCGAGGGCACCCGGGCCAGAGTAGCCGTGTCGGGCCGTCTCCTGTGCGTCACCGGGACGTACCTCTCGGTCGTGGACGTCGTGGACGGCACGCGGGTGTGGCGGGCCGAGAACCCGAAGCCGCCGAAGGGCCAGGTGTTCTTCTGGGGCCCGCCGACCATCCACGGCGAGCACCTGTACGTGTCCGCCCTGCAGTTCCCCTTCCGCTACGACCTGCGGACCGGCAAGCCCTCCGACTGGGTCTACGCCGGGCTCGTCGAGTGCGACCCGCACAGTCCCCTCGTCGTCCAGGGCAACGGCTTCTGGTCGGTCGCCGTCGACAGGACCGAGGGCGGCGTCAACGTCCTCAGCCTCTCCCCGGAGAACGAGACGACCTGGGTGTTCCGGATCGTCAAGAACCCCACCGCGTACTGGATCACGGCCGACGCCGACCGCGTGTTCCTCCTGGACGGCACCACCCTCACGGCCCTCCCCGTCTTCTGACCCGCTCCGGCACCGGTGCCGCCGGTGCGGTCCAGGCGCAGGCGATCGGCACCGCGTCGCCGTCGTGGTCGTCGTGGTCGTCGTGGGGAGCGGACCAGTGGACGCCGTTCCAGGTGCCGGTCCGCGCGCCGAGGGGGACGGGGACGGTCCAGGGGCGGCCGGAGAGGCCCTTCCCCACGGCCTTCACACAGGCCTCCTGGACGGCGAAGACCCGGGCGAAGCCGGACCTGCGCGCCGCCTCGGGCAGGGCGGCCAGCACGTCGGCGTCCCCGGGCGCGCAGCAGAGCCGCAGCAGCCGGTCGCCGACGGCGGCCGGGACCTGCACGTCGACGCCGACGTCCCGGCCCAGGCCGACGGCCGCCGCGACCCAGCCCGAGGAGTGCGAGAGGCTCACCCCCGGGCCGGGCCGGCCGGGCAGGTACGGGCGGCCGCCCGGCAGCGCGCCGACCGGCCCGTCCCCGGCGTCCGCGCCGGTCTCCCGCAGCAGGAACCGCAGCAGCGTCCGCGAGGCCAGGTGCTCCGCCGCGCGCCACGGCGGCAGCCCCGCGGCGGTCGCCCGGTCCGCGGCGGCGACGGGCAGCGCGCCGAGCACCTCCGCGTTCCGGGCGGCCAGGTGGTGCACGCCGTCGACGGGCGTGCGGATCCGGCCGGACAAGGGCGTACGGGACCGGTCAGACGCGGTCCGGGACACGGCGCAGGGTGCGGATCGGGCGGGCGGCGAGCAGCGCGGTGGCGGTGAGGAAGGAGACCACGACGCCCACCACGAGGACCTCGTCGGTGCCGAACGCGTCGACGGCGGGCCCGGCGAGCGCGCTGCCGATCGGGTACATGCCGACGGAGCCCGCGACCTCGTAGGCGTGGACCCGGTTGAGGACCTCGCCCGGCACCTGGGTCTGCACGCTGGTGGCCCACATGACGCCCCAGACGCCGATCCCGGCGCCGACCAGGACCTGGGCGGCGATGAGCAGCCAGACCGGCCAGCCGAGCACGATGCCGAGCGGGTAGAGCGGGTACGCCATCATCGCCACGGCACCGGCGGCGAGCGGCCGCCGGGGCTTGTAGCGGATCGCGAGGAGCCCGCCGGCCACGGTTCCGGCGCCGAGGGCGGCGTTGATCAGGCCGAAGGCCCGCGCGCCGTGCTCGGGCACGATGACGCCGGCGGCCACCGACAGCTGCGGCCCCCAGGAGAGCACCGCGTAGAACATCCAGATCAGGATCACGCCCCACAGCCAGCTGCGGGAGCGGAACTCGTGCCAGCCGACGGCCAGGTTGCGCCACAGGCCCTCGCCGGCCGGCGGGGCGGGCACCACGCCGAGCCGGAGGGCGAACAGGCAGATCGCGCTGGTGCCGTAGGCGACGGCGGAGATCACCATGACCCAGCCGGTGGACCCGAAGCCGACCAGGGTGCCGGCCAGGGCCGGGCCGCCGAGGCCGGTGATCGCCTCGGAGGTGCGCAGCACGCCGTTGGCGCCCTGGACGTCCCGGGAGACCAGCGGGACGGTCGAGGAGGCGCCCGGCTGGAACAGGGCGTTGGCGGTGCCGGCGACCACGAGCAGCGCGTACAGCTGCCACAGGTGGTCGATGCCGTGGATGAAGAGGAGGGCGAGCAGGACGTGGGCGGTGAGGTTGGCCAGGTCCGCGATGATCATCATCCGGCGGGCGGTGAACCGGTCGGCGAGCACCCCGCCGAAGAGCACCAGACCGGCGAACGGCGCGACCAGGAAGGCCATCGAGTATCCGGCGGTGTCCAGGCCGTAGCCGCCGCTGAGCAGTCCGGCCGCGACCGCGACCGGCAGCATGGCCCAGCTGAGCAGGCCGGCGCTGCGGGCGACGAAGTAGTACCGGAAGTTGCGGGACCAGATCGCCGGCTCGTCCGGGGACGGTCCCGTCGCCCGCGCTCCCGGCGGCGGCCCTTCGCCGGACCCGTCCTTCACCGGCGGGGGCGCCGCCTCCACGGGTTCTGCCAAGCGTTCTTCCATGACCCTTCAGTCCTCCGGTTCGTCGGTCGCGGTGCGCGGTGCAGGGGTTCAGTGGCCTTCGGGGCCGGGCGGGGCGGCGAGCTCCGCCAGCGGGACGGGCTCCAGGCCGCGTTCGAGCAGGCCCTCGACGATCGCCGGGAGGGCCTCCACGGTCTGGCTCCGGTCCCCGGCGCCCTCGTGCATCAGCACCACCGAGCCGGGGCCGACGCCCTCCAGGACGGTCTTGGCGATCTGCTCGGGGCCCGGCCTCGACCAGTCGCGGGCGTCGACGTCCCACATCGTCAGGGTGGCCGGGTGCTCCTCCAGGGCGGCGAGGACCCCGGGGCTCAGCGCCCCGTACGGCGGCCGGAACCAGGCGGGGGCCTCGCCGGCCACCCGGTCCAGCTCCTCCGTCGTGCGGTCGATCTGCTCGCGCAGCTGCTCCGGCGTCAGGTCGAACAGGAAGGGGTGCGACCAGGAGTGGTTGCCGAGGCCGTGGCCGCCCGCGACGATCCGGCGGACCTCGTCGGGCAGCGCGGCGACGTGGTGGCCGACGCAGAAGAAGGTCGCCCGGGCCCCGTAGCGGTCCAGGATCTCCAGGACCTGCCGGGTGAAGACCGGGTCGGGGCCGTCGTCGAAGGTGAGCGCCACCTTCGGGACGTCCCGGCGGCCGTGCTCGAAGCAGCGCCCGGCCGCCGTCAGGGCCTTCTGGGCGGGTTCCCCGAGCCGTACGCCCTCGAAGTACTCCTCGGCGCGGCCGGTCAGGGTGCCGCCCTCGGCGGTCACCCGGGCGAGTTCGCCGGGGGCGGCCAGGGCGCGTTCCGCGAGTTGCCGGGCCGTGACGGACCCGAAGCGCGGCCGGGGCGGGAGGAGCCAGGGGTCCGCGCGGTAGACCTCCAGGCCGGCGGCCGTCATCGGGCCGTCGAGCAGGCCGTTGGTGCTGTCCAGGACCACGGCCGGGGCCGGGCCGCCGCCGAAGTCCCGCAGCCAGGCGATGAGTTCGGCGACCCGGGCGGCGCCCCAGTCGCGCGGCTCCGTGACGGCGCGTCCGGCGCCGTCCAGGACCTCGACCCGGTAGCCCGCGTCGGTCCAGGCGATCCCCGCGTACCTCTTCGTCACCGGTGTCATCAGTCCCCCAGCGCGATCGCCTCGGCGACGATCAGCCGCTCGACCCCGCGCAGGAACGTCTCCATGCCCGCGCGGTCGAGCACCGCCGGGTCGGCGGTCATGGCCAGGTCCAGGGCGCCCGGGGCGGTCAGCACGTCCACCGCCGCCGAGACGTTCCTGCGGGCCGGGAAATCCGTGGGCCAGCGCAGTTCGGTGCGGCCGATCAGCTCGCTCAGCGCGGCCTTCGGCCGCTCGACCCCGTCGAAGGGCCCGACGCCGGGGTCGCGGGTGTCGTTCCACCAGTACGAGTGGTCGGCCGCCTCGCCCTTCTCGACGAGGAGCGCCACCTCGCGGTCGAGCGCCCACTTGTCGTACGCGGCGTGGCGGAAGGCGCCGAAGGCGACGGACCGGGTCCGGCGGACCGCGTCCTCGAAGTCCCGGTCCGCGTCCGTGAGGCGGAACAGGGCCTCCTGCGCCACGGTGCTGACCGAGGCGGCGGCGGCCGGCTGGAAGCGGTTGCCCACCACGACCTGGAAGAGGACGTCGGCGCTCCCGGACATCCGGGCGAGCTGGTGGGAGGCCGCCCCGAGGAGCACGGCGGCGTCGCTGACCTCCAGCTCCGCCGCGACCCGCCCGACGGCGACCGCGAGGGCGGGCGAGCGCAGCAGCGCGTTGGGGAACCGGCGGTCCGGGTCGTCCGCGAGCTCCGGCGCCGCCGGCTCCCGGAAGATCCGCCGGGGGCCCGCTGTGAGCTGCTCGATCCAGTAGCGGCGGGCGGCCTCGTCGCGGCGGCGGCCGAGCGGCGAGGCCTGGACGTCGGCGGCCTCCAGGGGCTGGAGGGCGGGGCGCGACGCGCGCAGCGACACGGCGGTCTCCCCGGCCTGGACGGACTCCAGGTCGCGCAGGAGCCGGCCGAGGCCCCAGTAGTCCATGCCGGTGTGGGCCCCGGTCAGGACGAGCCGGTGGACCAGGCCGCCGGACTCGATCAGGCCGACCCTGAGGGGCCATTCCCGGGTGTGGTCGAAGGGGCGCCCGGCCAGCTCCCCCAGGAAGGCGGCGCCGTCCTCGGCGGAGCGTTCCGCCGGGCCCGTGCGGACCTCCACCGGGAGTGCGCCGCTGCCGTCCACGACCTGTTCGAGTCCGTCCTCGCCGTCCGGCAGGAAGCGGGTGTGCAGGCTGTCGTGGAGCAGCAGCAGCTCCGTCAGGTCCGCGAGCACGCGGTCCACCGGGCGGGGCGGGGAGACGGGGAGGTGGACCGGCAGGTTGTACCGGGGGGCGTCGTCGCCGAGCCGGGTGACGACGCCCCAGATGGCCCGCTGGCCCCAGGTCGCCGGGCCTCTCCCGGCCCGTGCGGAGTCCAGCCTGATGGTCCGCTCCTCAGCCGTGGTCATGGTGTTCCAGCCTTCCCTTCGGGTGCCTCGTCGGGTGTGTGTCGGAGCCGCTGCCGGAGCCGCTGTCGCTGTCGCTGTCGCTGTCGAAACCGTCTGCCGGAGCCGGAGTTGCCGTGGGAACCGTCCGCCGGAGCCGGAGCCGGTCGTCGGGGCCGTCCCCCGGAGCCCGGGCGGGCCGTCGTGCCCCCGGGTGGGGAGGGAGCGCGACGGCCCGCCGGGCGGCCGGGGTCACCCCTCGCCGACGGCGAAGAGCGCCACGTGGGTGCGGCCGGAGCGCGGGTCCGTGTCGCACAGCACGATCCGCCGGTGGTCCCG
Source organism: Streptomyces sp. NPDC093071 (assembly GCF_044754545.1). Taxonomy (NCBI): domain Bacteria; kingdom Bacillati; phylum Actinomycetota; class Actinomycetes; order Kitasatosporales; family Streptomycetaceae; genus Streptomyces; species Streptomyces sp. NPDC093071. The sequence goes on from NZ_JBIVPH010000010.1 coordinate 105,134, forward strand.
CGCCCACTCCCGCCAGTGGTCGGCGAGGTCCAGCCAGACGCTGGTGCAGTAGCCGCCCGGGGCCACCCGGTGCACCGGCCCGCCGTGCCCGGGAGCGTCCCCGTCGACCCAGGGGCCGAGGACGAGGAGCGTGTCGTCCCCGCCGGCCTCCCGGCCCAGCGCGTCCGCCGCCGAGCCGGCCGAGTGCGCCCGGACGAACCGGAGACCGTCCCCGCCGTCCTCCCCGGTCCCGAGGACCAGGGCGGCGGCCGAGTCGGTCAGCGGGGTGTCCCGTACCAGCGGGAAGGGCGTCGGCAGGGTGGTCTGTTCGAGCACCGCGAGCACCACCTCCGTCGCCCGTCCCGCCTTCTCGTACGCCGAGGCGATCCGCAGCGCGGTGAAGGGCGCGGCCAGGCCCTGCTGGGCGATGGCGAAGTTGGCCGCCCGGCCGCCGAGGCGGTCGGTCAGATAGGGCGCGACGGCGGTGAACGGCACCACGTCCGGGAGGGCGTGGGTGACGATCAGGAGGTCGGGCCTGCTGCCGCCGACGCCCTCGTCGGCGACGAGCAGGTCCGCCAGGTCCCGGTGCCGGACGTGCGGGCCGCCGTCGAACAGCTCCTCGTCCGGCTTCTCCCCGAAGGGGGCGAGCAGGTCGCGGAAGTAGCCGAGCGCGGCCGCCCGGTCGTCCGGTTCCCGGGCCCCGGGCGCGCGGACCGAGGCTCCGGCCCGGACGGCGAGTCCGCTCATGACGTCCCCTCCTCTTCGCGGAGGGCGGCCTCGACGTAGTCGGCGAAGGAGCCCACGGTCCGCAGGTGGTCGATGTCGAGGGCCTCCGGGTCGACGGAGATCCCGGTCGCCTCCTCGACGGTCATGAGGAGCCCCAGGACCGCGAGGGAGGTGAGCTGGAGCTCGTCGAAGAGCGCGGTCTCCTCCGTGAGGCCGGTGACCGGCCGCTCCAGGACCTCGCCGAGCGCCTTCTCGATGGTGAGGATCAGTTCCTGACGGCTCATCGGGGACCTCCTGCCGCCCGGTGGGTGATCACCATGGCGCCGAAGGTGGCGCCCAGGCCGACGGAGACGAGGAGGTAGGGGGCGCCGTCCACCAGGCGGCCCTCGTCGCGCAGGGTGGTGTAGTTGACGAAGACGTCGGAGGCGAAGGTGTGGCTGTAGCGGGGGACGTTCTCCAGGAAGACCTTCTCCGGCTCCACCCCCAGCTCCTTGATGGTCTGCCGCCAGGCCAGCTTGTTGACGTTGTGCGGGATCACCAGCTCGATGTCGTCGAGCGTCAGCCCGGCCTCCTCCACGGCCTGGTGGATGACCTCGGCGATCCGGCTGCCGTACTGCTCCCCGAACTCGGTGTTCTGCTCGGGGGTCAGCTCCAGCCACTGGGCGTACTCGCCCAGGGTCCGGGTGGCGAAGGACCGGACCACGTCCCCCTCGCCGTCCAGGGTGATCAGGCAGGAGGCGGCGGCGTCGGCCATGATCGAGGTGTTGGGCACGTGCTGGACGATCGGCGAGTACGCCTGCTCGCCGGTGACCATGAGGGCGTACGCGCCCTCGCCGCCCTCCGCGCGGAGGAGCTGTCCGAGCACCTCGATGGCGCCGAGGCTGCTGACGCAGGCCTGGTGGCTGAGGCCGAAGGCCTCGGTGTCGGCGAGCCCGAGGTCGTCGCCGACCAGCCGCGCCACGTCCACGTCGGCGGGGGCGACCGCCTGGGTGACGTGGGCGTAGGCCAGGTAGTCCACCCGGCCGCCCTCGGGGAGGGCGGCCAGGGCGCCGCGCGCGGCGGGCCGCAGCAGGTCGAGCAGCGGCAGCTCGGGGTCGTAACGGAGCCGGTCCAGGCCGTAGAACTTGCGGAACACGCCGAGCTGCGCCCGGTGCAGTCCGAGCCGCTCGCCCAGCTCCTCGATCCGCACGCTGCGCTCGGGCAGGTGCGACTCGATCCGCTCCAGGGTGATCCGGCGCTCGGTGGTCGACCGGCCCATCAGGACTTCACGACCTCGGCGCGGATCAGCCACAGCCGGTTGGCGCCCCGGCGGTCCCTCGGCTGGACGTCGTACGGCCAGCGTCCCTCGCCGGCGCCGGGCTGGCCCGGCTCGCGCAGGTCGGTGGTCTTCCAGCCGTTCGCGGTCAGGAACTCCTCGGGCTCGTCGGAGCCGAAGATCCACGGCGTGCCGTCGGCGGCGAGGGTGTCCAGGAAGCGCTTGGAGAACGGGCTGCGCAGCAGGGCGCGGCCGAGGATGTCGAAGGCCAGGTGGCTGCCGGGGGCCGAGGCGGAGGCGAGCAGCCGGAGCAGTCCGGCGGCCTGCTCCTCGGTGAGGAAGAAGGTCAGCGCCTCGGCGACCCACAGGGTGGGCCGGTCGCGGTCGAAGCCGGCGGCCTCCAGGGCGGGCAGCCACTCCTGGGTGAGGTCGGCGGAGACCTCGCGCCGGTCGACGCGCGGCTCGGCCCCGAGGGCCTGGAGCCGGCGGCGCTTCTCGGCGATCAGGAGGGCGTGGTCGACCTCGTAGAGCTCGGTGCCGTCCGGCCAGTCGAGCCGGAACGCGCGGGTGTCCATGCCGGCCGCGATCAGCACGACCTGCTGGATCCCGCTCTCGGCGAGGACGTCCTTGATGGCGTCGTCCAGGAAGCGGGTGCGGATGGAGATGAAGGGCAGCAGACCGCCGCCGGCATAGCGCTCGATCAGCTCGAAGCCCCGGGGCGCGGCCAGTTCGCGGGCGAACGGGTCGACGAACAGCGCGTCCTCGCGCTCGGACTCCTCGGCGCGGGCCGCGGCCATCCACTGTGCGGTGTACGAGACAGCGTCCATGGTGAAGACCCCTCCTGGGGATCAGGCGAAGAACGCCTTCTCGATGGTGGCGAGGGTCTGGAAGTCCTCGATGTCGATGTTGTCGAAGTCGATCTCGACGCCCGCGGCGTCCTCGATGGTGTAGACGAGCTCGACGAAGGCGAGCGAGTCGACGAGGCGGCTCTCGATGAGGTCGACGTCGGAGGCGAGCTCGGTGCGCTCGGGGTGACGGCCGAGGATCCAGTCCCGGACCTTGTCGATACCTGCGGAACTCATGGCATTCCCTTCAGAGTCACTGATCCAGCGGAACGGGTCGGTCTTGTACGGAGGTGGTGGTGGCCGCGACGGCGATCGCGAAGCCGGCGTCGTGGCTGATGCTCACGTCGATCGGGCCGACCCCGGCGGTACGGGCCAGCTCGGCCGCCCGGCCGGAGAGCCGGACCCCGGGCCGGCCGCCGGGGCCGCGCAGGACCTCGATGCCCTGCCAGGGGACGGGCTTCCCGACCGAGCCGAGCAGCTTGAAGACGGCCTCCTTGGCGGCGAGCCGCCCGGCGATCCCCGACGGGTCGGGCGCGCCGTCGGGCGTCCGGGAGACGGCCAGCTCCTCGACGGAGAGGAAGCGCCGGAGGAGCGGCGCGGCGCCGGGTTCCGTGCCGGAGCCGGTGCCGGAGTCGGGTTCCGTGCCGGAGCCGTAGTCGGTGCCCGGCACGGGGCCGAGGAGGTCGCGTACACGGGAGAGGGGGACGAGGTCGACGCCGATCAAGGTCCGGGTCACGGCACTCGGGCGGCGGTACCCGCGGAGGCGCCCGCGGCGGCGGTGCTCGTGGTGGCCGCGCTCGTGGAAACCTCGGCGGCAGCCGCCCGCACCGCGTCGAGCGCCGCGTCCAGGTCCTCCTCGAAGTGTTCGGTCAGGACGGCGAGCCAGCGCTCCAGGCCGAAGGCCACGCAGGAGGTGTAGGCGTGCTCGCCGGACTCCAGACGGATCCCGCAGCGCTCGCCGAAGAAGTTGCGGTGGGTGTTGACCGAGGCGATCGCCAGGTCGCCGTACTGGAACTCGTACTTGACCGGGCTGAGCTTCTGCATCAGCGCGCGGCCGTTGTCGTTGCGGAAGAACGGGTCGCCGGCCGCCTCCCTGCCCAGCTCGATCCCGAGCGCGGCGGCGAAGGCCTGGATCCGCCCGGTGAAGCGGGCCAGTACGTGCTGGGTGTGCTCGAAGCCGCCGAGCGCGACGACCTCGCGCATCTGGAAGCTGGCGAGGCGGCGCAGCCCGCCGTAGTGGTCCTCGTTGCGGAAGCAGCGGTTGACCAGGGTCACCAGGGTGTCGTCGGCGACCTGCCCGCCCTCGTGGAAGAGGTACGCGCCGTAGCAGGTGGCGTGCGGGAGGCCGTACCGCGCCTCGGTGACCGCGCCGGGCCCGAACTTCCCCTCCACCGGCTTGAACCGGTCGTCGGTCAGGTCGAGCGAGCCGGCCACCCAGGCGAGGTGGGGGAAGTTGGTGTAGACGTCGAACTTCTCCAGGTCGGTCACCGGGAAGAGCGGCGGGGCGCTGATCTCCTCGGCGCCGTCCGCGAGCCCCCAGCCGGTGAAGACCCCGTCGAGTTCCCTGACGAGCCGGGTGGCCCCGGGCCCGAGGATGGCGAGGGCGGGCACGCCGTCGCTCCCGGTCAGCCGGTTCATCGGACGATCCCCGTCTTCTCCAGGTACTTGGCGGTCTTGCGGAAGGTGCGCAGCTCGGCCTCGGCGCGGGCCGGGGACTCCAGGAGGGAGCGGCGCAGCTCGTGCGGGCGCTCCAGGCCGGCGTCGCGGTAGACCTGGGGGTGGTAGAGCGATTCGAAGCTGTGCTTCATGTAGCGGCGCAGATAGGTGGAGACCTCGTCGAGCTCCTGCTCGGTGGCGGTCTGCTTGAGGTCGAGGTAGAGCAGGTTGACCAGTTCGCGGCCGAAGGCGATGTGCCGGGACTCGTCCTGGTGGTGGATCCGGTTGATGCCGCGGATCGTCTCGTGCAGCCGCTCGTCCTCGGCCATCGCCGAGTTGAAGTGGTCGACCAGCTCCTCGAAGATCAGGATGCGGGCGAAGACCAGCAGGCTCTGGATCTTGTCCGAGGGGACGGCCGCCTCCGCGCCGCCGGCCGGCTGCCGGTAGATCTTCCCGCCGTAGCGGAGGCAGAATTCGGCGAAGAACCACATGTGCTCGTTCTCCTCACCGATGAAGTGGTGGAAGAACTCCGACGGCGTTTCGAAACCGGCGGTGTGGATCCGGTTGACCACCTCGATGAGGAGTTCCCGGATGCCGTGCACATTGAGGCTGTAGAAATTGATGCTCTCGTGCTTGGAAAGCGCGTGGAGCTGCTGCGGAGTGAGCTTCTCGGCCCATTCCGTGCCGTATGTGGTGGTGAGTTCGGGGCTCATCCACCACATGTCCTCGGGGAGCCGGTCCGGCCACTCGAACAGCCGGTACGGGTTGTAGTAGTCGTCGATCGACTTGGTGGCGAGCCGGTCCAGAATTCCCCGGAACCGGTCGTTCCGGTCGATCACGTCGCTGACCATCGCGCGATGTCTCCGTTCGCTTCGAGGGCTCTTCGCCGATTCCAGACTGGGCCCCGGGGAGGGGGTCCATCAATGCCCGGAACCGGCTGCCGAATTCGGTCAGTGGGAGTTCGGCGGACGAAGCCCCGGAAACGCGGTCAACGGGCGGGGAGAGCCCTCAGGAGGCGGGGGAGGCGCCTCCGGAGGGCGGGAAGGCGCCGTCAGGAGGCGGGGAAGCGCCGTCCCCCCGCCGCGCGTCGAGTTCCGCGCGCAGGGCGGCGTTCTCCTCCTCCAGGCGCGCCATGCGGGCGCGGACCGGCGCCAGGGCGTCGGAGAGCTCCTCCTGGCTGAAGCGGGGGGTGATGTGGTTGGGGCAGTTCCAGGCGTAGCCCTCGACCCGGATCGTGACGAGCTGCTCGACCGTCCCCTCGGTACGGGTCGAGTCCAGGCGCTCGGCGAGCGCGGGGTCCTTCTCCACCGGTACGACGGTGGCCCGGCCGAACAGCTTGAGGCGGGTCCGGCGGGCGTGGTCGATGAAGAAGAGCGCGACCCGGTCGTCGCCCCGCACGTTGCCGGTGGTGATGTACTGCCGGTTGCCCCGGACGTCCAGGTAGCCGAGGGTGTACGGGTCCAGGACGTGGACGAACCCCGGCGGGCCGCCCCGAAACTGGATGTACGGCCAGCCGCTCTCGCTCACGCTGGAGAACAGGAAGCCGTCCAGGCCCCGGATGAAGTCGGCGGCGTCCCCGGTGAGCGGGTCGGGCCCGCCGTCCGGCTCCCGCAGGCGCCGGCCGGCCGCCGTGGCGCTGCCCATCTCCTCCTGGGCCCTGCGCACGGACGGGGTGTACGCGATGTGGTCGTAGCGGCTCACGCGGCGCTCCCCAGGGCCAGGTCGACCAGGCCGGCCCGAGCGGCGAGGACGCCGGCCTGGAAGCGGCTGCCGGCCGACAGCTCCTGCATGATCGCGGCCACGTGGCGGCGCAGGGTCCGCTCGGACATGCCCACCCGGCGCGCGATGGCCTCGTCCTTGGCGCCGGAGGCGAGCAGGTCGAGGAGGGTCGCCTTCAGGTCCCCCATCGTCCCGGCGTAACCGGCCGCCCCGGAGTCGAAGTCGAACGCGGACTCCCAGACGCGGGCGTGCTGTCCGGCCAGGAAGGCCGCGACCGCGCCGTCGTAGACGACGGCGATGGCGTCGCCCTCGCCGGCCGGGATGAAGGCCGTCTTCCGGTCGAAGACCAGGAAGCGGTCGCGGACCTCCTTGGTGGTGCGCACCTGCCCTCCGGCGGGCAGGACCTCGCCGAGGTGGGCGCGGGTGTCGGAGTCGCCGCGGGCGGTGTGGGGGTAGAGGATCCGGCCCTGCGCGCCGCGCCGCAGCACGTCGAGGACCAGGGGGCGGGCGAGGCGCAGTTCGGGGGTCTCGCGGGCGACGCAGGGCTGCATCACCAGGACCTCGGTGGTGCAGGCCTGGGCGGCTTCGAGGAGGCGGAGCTCGATCTCCTCCCGGTCGTCGGTGATCACCACGGCCTCGGCGCGGGCCCTGGACTGCTTCTCGAAGGCGGCGACGAAGGAGCTGAGCTGTCCCTTGAACCCGGCGAGGCGGCGGCGTCCGTCGAGGATCTCCCGCTCCAGGGGGACCAGGAGTTCCATCTGGGCGGCCTCGGGGCTGACCGCGACGAGCCGGCCCGTGCCGCCCCCGGCGGGCTTGACCAGGCGCAGTTCGCGCAGCACCGCGACCGCCTGCTCGGCCCGCCGGTGTGGGACGCCCAGCTCCTCGGCGATCCCGGCCGGGGCAAAATCGGCGCGCCCGAGGACGCACTCGTAGAACGTGACCACGAACTCGTCCACCTGGGCCGCCCTCCGGCCTTCCTGACGGGGGGGCTGTGTCGCGGTTTCCATCGTCACCTCGTTCTGATCGCGCGGATGTGGTCGGCAGGGGGAACGGTGTGGGAACGGCTGTGCGGTGCGGCCACCGTATGGCTCCGGGCTGGGCGGGCTCCTACAGCCGGACCAGAGGACCGGCGGCTTCCGGAAGGCCGCTCCCGGCCGCGCGCACCGGTGTCGACCTGTGGTTCCGGCAGCCGCCGGCGGTATGCCCCTGGCAACCGGCAGAACTCTGGCAACTGCCGGAGTACTTGTCCTTCCTCCGGTTCAACTTCCCGCAACAAAGCCGTAGTTGACTGAAAAGAGACCTTGCCGGCCGCTCAGCGGGGTAGAGCGCGGCCGGGGGCGTCGGCGGCGGTCGCGGCCCCCGTCCCGTGGCCGCAGCCGGTGAGTTCACGGGCCGGGGAGAAGGGGTCGCAGGCGGGGGGAGCGGTGCCGGTGCGGCGCAGCGCGAGGACCTGTCCCTCGGTCCAGTCGGCCTGCCGCGCGAGTTCGAGGGCGCTGGCGAACAGCTCCCGGGCCTGCGCCTCGTTCCCCAGCGCCCGGTGGCACTCGGCGCGCCGCAGCTGGGCGGCGGCCTGGGCCCGCAGCTCGCCGTCGGCGACGGCGGCGAACAGGCTGGCGGTCGCGACCTTGAGGCAGTCGCCCGTGTACATCCCCGTCGCGAGGTAGGGGTGCAGGCTCTCGGCGAGGCGCCAGGCGACGGCGGTGAAGCCGGACCCGGACGCCTGGAGGACGGCTCCGGCCAGGTTCTCCCGCTCGTCGTCCAGCCACCGGGCGGCCTCGGAGCGGTCCGGGAAGACCGGTGGGGCCGGGGGCGCCGTCCCGGCGGCCGGGGCCGGGAGGGTCTGCGCCGGGTAGAGCAGCCGGGCCGCCGCGTCGGCGCGGTGGAGGTACCAGTCGAAGAGCCGCTGCCGGGCGGCGTGCGCCTCCTCCCGGCCGGCCAGTTCGCGGGCATAGGAGCGCAGCAGGTCGTGGAGTCCGAACCGGCCGGGGGCCCGTTCCCGTACCAGGTGGGCGTCGGTCAGGACGGCGAGGAGGCCGGCCGATCCGGCCGGGGTCGCGTCCGCGAGGGCGGCGGCCCCGGCCACGGTGAGGTCGGGCCCCGGCATCAGGCCGAGCAGCCGGAACATCCGCCGCCCCTCGGCCGGGAGCGCGCGGTACGAGAGGTCGAAGGCGGCCCGCACCGTGGAGCGCCGGTCCCCCTCGACGCGCAGCCGGCTGAGCATGTCGTCGCCGGGTAACGCGGCGCAGTGGTCGGCGATGCGGGTGTCGCGGGCGAGCAGGTTCGCCCCGGCGATCCGGATGGCGAGGGGCAGGCCGCCGCACACCCGCACGAGCCTGCGGGCCGCCTCCTCCTCGGCCGCGACCCGGCTCTCGCCGATGGTGGCCGCGAGCAGGCCGCGGCCCTCCTCGGGGTCGAGGACGTCCAGGACGAGCTGGCGGGCGCCGTCGCTGGCGACGAGGCCCGCGAGCCGGCTGCGGCTGGTGATCACCACGGCGCAGCCCCGGGCGCCGGGGATGAGCGGTCTGACCTGCTCGGCGTCGCGCGCGTTGTCGAGGACGATCAGCATCTGGCGGTCGGCGAGCAGCGTGCGGTACAGCGCGGCGGCCTCGTCCTCGTCGGCGGGCAGCCGGCCGGGCGGGGCGCCCAGGGCCCGGAGGAACTGCGCCAGGACGTCGGCGGGGCGCAGGGTGGGGAGCGGGGAGTGGCCGCGCAGGTCGACGAAGAGCTGTCCGTCCGCGAAGTGTTCGCGCCGGGCGTGCGCCCAGTGCTTGGCGAGGGCGGTCTTGCCGACCCCGGGCGCGCCGACCACCGCCACCACGTGGGCGCGGTCCGCCGGGTCGGGCGAGACGAGGGCGTCCAGCTCCCGCATCTGCCGCCGCCGTCCGACATAGGGGCCGGCCGTGGCGGGCAGTTGGGCCGGGAGCGGTCCTGCGGGGGCGGTGTGCCCGGGGGGCGCGGGGCGTTCGGGGGGCGGGGCGAGGGGCAGTTGCTGGCGCAGCACCCGCAGGTGGGCGTCGCGGACCTCCGCGCTGGGCGCGATGCCCAGCTCGTCGTCGAGCCGGTCGCGCAGCCGGTTGAACACGTTGAGCGCGGCGGCCTGTTCGCCGCAGCTGGCGAGGGCGAGGATCAGCCGGGCGTGCAGGCCCTCGTGCAGCGGCTCGGCGTTCACCATGTCCCACAGCGCCGGGACGGCCTCTCCGGGCCGGTGCAGCAGCAGCGCCGTGTCGGCGTGCAGCAGCACCGCCTTGACCCGCCGCTCGTCGGCCACCACGGCGGCCGGGTGCCGGCGCAGGACCGGGTCGGCGTCGGCGAGCACCGGGCCCCGCCACCACCGCAGGGCCTGGGTCAGCGCCTCGTACGCGGCCGCCGGGTCGGGCACCCGGAGCAGCCGCTCCGCCTGGTCGAGGAGTTCGTCGAAGTGGCCGAGGTCGATCTGGCTCCGGGCCGCTTCCAGGAGGTAGCCGGTGGGGGTGCGGACGACGGTGGGCGGCGGACCGGTCCGCGGGCCGTCCTGCTCCAGGAGCCGCCGCACCTGGCTGACGTAGGTGTGCACGAGGCTCTGGTGGGAGCTGGGCGGTCCGGACGGCCAGAGGGTGTCGGTGATCTCCTGCTGGGTGGCGGGCTCGGGGTGCTTGAGCGCGAGGAGCCCGAGCAGACGGCGCAGCATCGGGCTGGTGACGGGGACGGGGGTCCGGCCGCGCCGCAGGGAGAGCGGGCCGAGGATGAGGAGCCGCGGCCGGCCGGCGCCGCGCGGCGCCCCGGCCCGGTCGGCTGCCAGCAGCTCCCCCAGCTCCCCGCTGCTGAGCCCCAGCGCCCCGGCGAGCCGTTGGAGGGTCCGTGACTGGGGCCGCTGGACCCGTCCGCGCTCGATGTCGCGCAGCGCCCTGGTACTGATCCCGGCCCGCGCGGCGGCCGTCTCCTGACTCATCCCGGCCCGCCTGCGGAACGCCCGGAGCCGCGGACCGAACGCCCCCGCCTCACCCTCCGGCCCGCCCCCGAAGTCCCCCGTGGCCGGCGCCCGCTCCGACATGGCATCCCCCTCATCCGATGACCGCGTCCTGTCGATCATGACCGGCGGCGGCCTGGCGGGCCGTGCACGGCCGACTCTGCAGAGGCTTCGTCAATGATCAGTTTGGACTAGACCAATGCACCGGGCAAGGGTACGTCGGCTACGCCCCCACGCCACTGCTCCGCGACGCCCCCTGGGTCGAGACCCGCGACAACCAGGGAGCAAGCCCCGCTCCGGGCAACGAAAAAGCCGGGCCAGAATTGATCTGACCCGGCTTTCGACTGAGCCGCCTTCGGGATTCGAACCCGAGACCTACGCATTACGAGTGCGTTGCTCTGGCCAACTGAGCTAAGGCGGCAAGCCGTGCGGTCCCATGGTGGGCGCAGCGGCGTCGCCAAGTCTACACAGTTTCCGGGAGTGCTCCGACCACCCCTGGAGAGGGCCTACGAGCAGCGCTTTCCGTCCGACGGAGGGGTGCCTTCGAGGAGGTAGGCGTTGATCGCCGTGTCGATGCAGTCGCTGCCCCGGCCGTACGCGGTGTGGCCGTCGCCCTCGTAGGTCAGGAGGGTGCCGGAGGAGAGCTGGGCGGCGAGGGACTCGGCCCACTTGTACGGGGTGGCCGGGTCGCGGGTGGTGCCGACGACCAGGATCGGGGCGGCTCCCTCGGCGGTGATGCGGTGGGGGCGGCCGGTGGCCGGGGACGGCCAGTAGGTGCAGTTGAGGGCCGCCCAGGCGAGGCCCGCGCCGAAGACCGGGGAGGCCTTCTCGAAGGACGGGACGGCCTTCGCCGCGTCGGCCGGGTCCCGGTAGGCGGCCGGCAGGTCGAGGCAGTTCACGGCGGCGTTGGCGGCCATCAGGTTGGCGTACTCGCCGTCCGGCTCGCGTTCGTAGTAGCTGTCCGCGAGCGCCAGGAGGCCCGCCCCCCGGCCGCCCTTCGCCTGGGTGAGGGCCTCGCGGAGCTGGGGCCAGGCGCCCTCGTCGTACATCGCCGCGATCACGCCCGTGGTGGCGAGGGACTCGCCGAGCTTCCGGCTCTCCCCCGTGGGCAGCGGCTTCGCGTCCACGTCCCGGAAGAACTTCTTCAGCGCCTCGCCGGCCTCCGGGACCGACCCGGTGCCCAGCGGGCAGCCCGGCGTGGCGACGCAGTCGGCGGCGAAGGCGCGGAAGGCGGTCTCGAAGCCGGCGGTCTGGTCGCGGTTGAGGTCGATCGCGGGGAGCGAGGGGTCCATCGCCCCGTCGAGGACCAGTCGCCCGACCCGGCCGGGGAACAGCTCGGCGTAGGTGGCGCCGAGGAACGTGCCGTATGACGCCCCCACGTAGTTCAGCCGCTCGTCGCCGAGGACCGCCCGCAGCACGTCCATGTCCCGGGCCGTCTCGACGGTGGAGACGTGCGGCAGGACCTTCCCCGAGCGCTTCGCGCAGCCCGCCGCGAAGTCCTTGAAGGCGGCGCCCAGCGCCTCGGTCTCGGCGGCGTCGTCGGGGGTCTGGTCGACCTGGGTGTACGCGTCCATCTGCGGGCCCGTCAGGCATTCGACCGGCTCGCTGCGGGCGACCCCGCGCGGGTCGACGGCCACCATGTCGTAGCGGGCGCGGACGGGGGCCGGGTAGCCGACGCCCGCGTACCCCTGGAGGTAGCCGACGGCGGAGCCGCCGGGCCCGCCCGGGTTGACCAGGAGCGAACCGAGCCGCTTCCCCGGGCCCGTGGCCCGCACCCGGGAGACCGCGAGCTCGATCTCCTCCCCGTCCGGCTTCGCGTAGTCGAGCGGGGCCTTCAGGGTCGCGCACTGGAAGCCGCTCGTCCCGCAGTCCCGCCACGCCGGCTTCTGGGCGTAGAACCTCTTCAGCGCCTCGGGCGCGGCGGAGGGCGCCTGCTGCCCCTGGGTCGTCGTGCGGGGCGCGGCTTCGCCGCTCCCGCCCGAGCAGCCGGAGAGGATGAGCCCGGCCGAGGCGAGGGCCGCGGCGGACGTACGGAGCAAGCGCCTGGAGTCCATCCCCGGAGCGTATCCGGCCCGGTACGGACCGTGTCCAATCGTGACGAGTCGCCTACGGAACGCCGCGCGGGATCCGGAGCCACTGGATCCGGAGCCACTGGACCCGGAGCCACTGGACCCGGGGCCCCGCCCTACCTCAGCGCCATCGTCATCGCCTCCACCGCGAGGAGCGGCGCCACGTTCCGGTCGAGGGCCTTGCGGCAGGCGAGGACGGCCTCGATGCGGCGGAGGGTCCGCTCCGGGGTGGTGTCGCGGGCGACGGCCTCCAGGGTGTCCCGTACGTCCTCGTTGTTCAGGGGCGTGCGCGAACGGAGCTGGAGGGCGAGGACGTCCCGGTAGAAGCCGGTCAGGTCGGTGAGGGCGAGGTCCAGGGTGTCGATCTGGGTCCGGCGTCCGCGCCGCTTCTGGTTGTCCTCCAGCTCCTTCATCATCCCGGCCGTGCCGCGCGGCATCCGCTCGCCCTGCGCGACACCGAGCGTCGCCTTCAGCTCCTCGATCTCCTTGGCGTCGATCTCCTCCGCGACCTGCTTCGCGTCCTCCGTCGCCGTGTCGACCAGCTCTTGGGCCGCCTTGAAACAGCCGCCGATGTCCGCGACCCGCGTCGGCAGTCTGAGGACGACGGCGCGGCGCGCGCGGGCCCGCTCGTCGGTGGCGAGCCGGCGGGCCCGGCCGATGTTCCCCTGGCCGGCGCGGGCGGCGGCCAGGGCGACGCCGGGCTCGACTCCGTCGCGCCGTACGAGCACGTCGGCCACGGCCTCCACCGAGGGGGTCCGCAGGCTCAGGTGGCGGCAGCGGGAGCGGATCGTGGGCAGCACGTCGTCCAGGGAGGGGGCGCAGATCAGCCAGACGGTGCGGGGGGCGGGCTCCTCCACGGCCTTCAGGACGCCGTTGCCCGACTTCTCGTTGAGCCGCTCGGCGTCCGCGACCAGGATGACCTGCCAGCGGCCGTTGGCCGGCGCGGTGAAGGACTTGCGGACGGTGGCGAGCATGTCACTGCCGCGGATCTGCGTACCGATGGCGGAGATCGTCGTGACGTCGGCGTGGGTGCCGATCAGCGCCGTGTGGCAGCCGGTGCAGAACCCGCAGCCCGGCGTCCCGCCGAGGGCCCGGTCGGGGCTCACGCACTGGAGGGCCGCCGCGAAGGCCCGCGCGGCGTCGACCCGGCCGGCGCCCGGCGGGCCGGTGAAGAGCCAGGCGTGGGTCATCTTCGAGGCCTCGGGAGCGGGCCCGCCGGTCTCCTGGGCGGTCACGAACGCGTCGGCGTCGCGCGCGGCGGCGGCGAGCTGCTCCTCGACCCGGGTCTGTCCGACCAGGTCGTCCCATACGGCCATGTCTGCCCCTCCTCAGGTACGCCCTCCATTGTGGGGCAGCCCTCGGACAGTCCCCGTCCACCGGAAAGGCGGGGAAGGCGGGGAACGGCCGCACGGCCGGAGCCCGAAGGCGTCCGGCCGTGCGGAAGGGGTACGGGAGGCGTCAGCGGCGGCGCCGGGGCTCCTCGTCCTCGTCCTCGTGCGGGCCGAACAGCTCGTCCGCCAGCGTCGGCAGGTCGTCGAGCGGGGTCTCCTCGGCCCAGTCGGAGCGGCGGCGCGGCCGGCCGTTCTCGTCGAGCTGGGGCAGCTCCCTGGTCCGGTCGTTCGCCCCGTGCGGCTCCTCCGCACGCGCACCGCCGGAACCGGCCCCCCGCTCGTCGCGGAAGAAGTCCTTCGGCAGCCGGTCGGCGGCGAGCCCGGACGCCCGGGGCTTCCGGGGATCCCGTACGGGGGGCAGCACGGCGGTCTCGTCGGCGCCCCGCTCCTCGCGGACCTGCGGCAGGACGGCGGTCTCCGCCTCCGGCCGGACCTCCGCCTCCGGACGCACGATCGGCGTGGCCACCGTGACCTCTTCGGGCGAAACGGTCGGGGCGGTCGAGTCGGCCGGGGCGGTCGGGGCGTCCCGCTCCGGGGAGCGCCCGGCCCCCGGCTTCACGACGGGAGTCGGCACGGTGACGTCGTCCGGCTTCACGATCGGTGTGGCCACCGTGACCTCGTTCGCCGACACCTCGGCGGCGCGGGCGGCCCGCTCGGCGGCGGCCCGTGCGGCGGCCTCGGCCTTCTTGCGCTCCGCCCGGCGCGCCGCCTCGGCGGCCTTCGCGCGGGCCTCCCGCTCGGCGGCGGCCGCGGCCTCGGCCGCCGCCTGCTCCGCCGCGGCCTTCTCCCGGGCCTCCTGCTCGCGGGCGGCCCGCTCCCGGGCCTCCTTCGCCTCGGCGGCCCGCTGGGCGGCAGCCTGCTCGGCCGCAGCGCGTTCGGCGGCGGCGCGCTCGGCCGCGGCCTTCGCGGCGGCCTCCGCCGCGAGCCTCTCCGCGGCCGCCTTCGCCGCTGCCTCCTCCGCCGCCTTCGCGGCGGCGGCGGCCTCGGCGGCCCGGCGCGCCTCCTCGGCGCGGAGCAGGGCCTCCTCGGCCTTGCGCTGCTTCTCCAGGCGGCGCGCCTCGGCCTCGGCCCGCAGCCGGGCCTCCTCCTCGGCCTCCCTGCGGAGCCGCTCCTCCTCTTCCCTGCGGGCCTTCTCCTCCGCCGCGAGGCGCTTGCGCTCCTCCTCGGCGGCGCGCTCGGCGGCGATCCGCTCCTCCTCGGCCTTCCGCCGGGCCTCCTCCGCCTGCCGCTCGGCCTCTAGGCGGCGCGCCTCTTCCTCCTCGCGCCGCTTGCGCTCCTCCTCCTCGGCGCGCAGCTTGGCGAGCTGCGCCTGGCGCTCGCGCTCCAGGCGCTCCTCCTCGGCCTTGCGCGCGGCCTCCTCCTCGGCCCTGCGCCGCGCCTCCTCCTCGGCCTTGCGGCGGGCCTCCTCGGCGGCCTTCACCTCGGCCTCGGAGAGCGGCAGCATCCGGTCGAGCCGGTGGCGCACGACGGTGGTGACGGCCTCCGGCTCCTGGCCGGCGTCGACGACGAGGTAGCGGCTGGGGTCGGCGGCGGCGAGGGCCAGGAAACCGGCCCGTACGCGCGCGTGGAACTCCGGCGGCTCGGACTCCAGCCGGTCGGGCGCCTCGGTGAACCGTTCCCGCGCGGTCTCCGGGGAGACGTCGAGCACGACGGTCAGGTGCGGGACCAGGCCGTCGGTCGCCCAGCGGGAGATGCGGGCGATCTCGGTCGGGGACAGGTCGCGGCCCGCGCCCTGGTAGGCGACGGACGAGTCGATATACCGGTCGGAGAGGACGATCGCGCCCCGCTCCAGGGCCGGCCGGACCAGGGAGTCGACGTGCTCGGCGCGGTCGGCCGCGTACAGCAGGGCCTCGGCCCGGTTCGAGAGCCCCGCCGACGACACGTCGAGGAGGATCGAGCGGAGCCGCTTGCCGATCGGGGTGGCGCCGGGCTCGCGGGTGACGACGACCTCGTGGCCCTTGGCGCGGATCCAGTCGGCGAGCGCCTGCACCTGGGTGGACTTCCCGGCGCCGTCGCCGCCCTCCAGGGCGATGAAGAAGCCGGTCGGGGACGGCGCCTGGGCCGGGTCGGAGCCGCGCAGCGCGTCGCGCAGGTCGCGCCGGAGCGGGACGCCCGCCCGGTCGTCGGTCTTCGCGAGGACGAGCGCGGCGACCGGGAGCAGCAGGGCGCCGGTGAGGGCGAGCGTGAAGGCGGCGCCGCCGTGCTCCAGGACGGAGCTGCCGGAGGCGAGCCGGTGCGGCCCGATCGCGGCGGCGAGCAGCGGGGCGGCGAGCGCGCCGATGCCCATCGCGAAGCGGGCGGTAGCCTGGAGGTGCTCGGTGGTCCGGGCCCGGCGGGGCTCCTCGGTCTCCTGGTCGACGAGGACGTGGCCGGTGTTCGCGGCGACCCCGGCCGCGTATCCGGCGAGGACGGCGAGGAAGAGGACGGTCGCCGTGTCCGGGACCAGGCCCGCGGCGATCAGGGCGACCCCGGTGACGGTGATCGCGAGGGCGAGCAGCCGGCGCCGGGACAGGACGGGCAGCACGGAGCCCGCGGTGCGGATGCCGGCGGCGGTGGCGCCGCTGAGGGCCAGGATCAGGAGGGCGTACGTGACGGGGCCGCCGCCCAGGTCGGCGGCGTGGAGCACGGCGACGGACGCGGCCGCGGCGATGGCCCCGGCGACGGTGGCGCAGGCGAGGACGAGGAGGGACAGGATGCCGGTGCGGCCGTCCTTGCCGGCCTTCTCCGGAGCGCCGGCCTTCCCCGGAGCGCCGCCGTTCCCCGGAGCGCCCCCCTTCTGCGCGGCACCGCTCCCGCCGTCCTTCTCCGCGGCACCGCCCTTGCCCGCGTCGGTCTTCTTCGCGGACGGCCGGCGCAGGCCCTCCAGGGGCGAGCGGGGCCGGGGCGTCTCCCCGCCGGGCAGCGCCATCGCGTACAGGACGGTGACGGAGGCGGCGAAGAGCCCGGCGGCAACGTACGAGCCGAGGGCGGCCTGGTGCAGCGAGAACCAGTCGAGTCCGACGCCGAGCAGTTCGCCGACCAGGGTGGCGGCGAGCAGGACGACGGCCGCGGCCGGGACGGCGAGGAAGCCGGTGCGCTGGGACAGCCGGCGCAGCGCGCCGAGGTGGTCGGGCAGCGGCCGTACGGCGGAGCCCTCCAGGGGCGGGGCGGGCAGCAGCGCGGGCGCGGCGCCCTCGCGGCTGATCGTCCAGAGCCGTTCGGCCGCTCCGGTGACGAAGACGGTGCCGAGCAGGTACCAGAGGGCGCTGCCGGGGGTCCAGTCGATCCACAGGGGCGCGACGACGAGGAGCGCGATCCGCACGCCGTCGGCGCCGATCATGGTCCAGCGCCGGTCGAGCTTCCCGCCGGGTCCGGTGAGCGAGATCAGTGGTCCGAGGAGGACGGCCCCGAAGAGGACCGAGGCGAGCAGGCGCGCGCCGACGACGGCGGCCACGGCGAACGCGGCCCCCCGGTAGCCGCCCCCGAGCGCGCCCTCCGTCACGGCCGCCTGGAAACCGAGGAGGACGAGGACGAGCAGGGCGAGGGCGTCGCCGGTACTGCCGAGCAGATGGGCGCTCCACAGCCGGCGCAGCGGCTGGTGGCGCAAGAGGGCGCGTACGGCGCGCTCCCGGGAATCCGCGACGAGTGCGGCGTCGGAATCGCCGAGACGGTCTGGCTGCTCTGCTCGCGTCATCCGTCCACCCTATCCGGACGCCCTTCCTCCCCGCGGCCTCCGCCCGAACATCCGGACGAGGCTGTGACAGGAGGACCGGAGAGGGGAGGGCGAAGGGGCGGAGACCGGTGGTCTCCGCCCCTCGGGGGTCGTCGCGGTGCGGGACGACTACTCCGCCTTCTTCGCCGCCGCGGTCTTCTTCGCCGTCGTCGTCTTCTTCGCGGTCGTCTTCTTCGCCGCCGTCTTCTTGGCGGTGGAAGCGGTGGCCTTCTTCGCGGCGGTCTTCTTCGCCGGGGCCTTCTTGGCGGTCTTCTTCGCCGGTCCCTTGGCCCGCTTCTCGGCGAGCAGCTCGTAGCCGCGCTCGGGCGTGATGGTCTCCACGCTGTCGCCGGTCCGCAGCGTCGCGTTCGTCTCGCCGTCGGTCACGTACGGGCCGAAGCGCCCGTCCTTGACGACCACGGGCTTCTCGCTGACCGGGTCGGTGCCCAGCTCCTTCAGCGGCGGCTTGGCCGCGGCCCGGCCCCGCTGCTTCGGCTGGGCGTAGATCGCGAGGGCCTCGTCGAGCGTGATCGTGAAGAGCTGCTGCTCGTCGGTGAGCGACCGCGAGTCCGTGCCCTTCTTCAGGTACGGGCCGTAGCGGCCGTTCTGCGCGGTGATCTCGACGCCCTCGGCGTCCGCGCCGACGACCCGGGGCAGGGACATCAGCTTGAGCGCGTCGTCCAGGGTCACCGTGTCGAGGGACATGGTCTTGAAGAGGGAGGCGGTGCGCGGCTTGACCGCGTTCTTGCCGGTCTTTGGGGTGCCCTCGGGCAGGATCTCGGTGACGTACGGGCCGTAGCGGCCGTCCTTCGCGACGATCTGGTGGCCGCTGACGGGGTCGGTGCCCAGCTCGAAGTCGCCGCTCGGCTTGGCGAGCAGCTCCTCGGCGAGCTCGACGGTCAGCTCGTCGGGCGCGAGGTCCTCGGGGACGTCGGCGCGCTGGTGGCCCTCGGCGTCCTTCTCGCCGCGCTCGACGTACGGGCCGTAGCGGCCGACGCGGAGCACGATGCCGTTGCCGACGGGGAAGGAGGAGATCTCCCGCGCGTCGATGGCGCCGAGGTCGGTGACCAGTTCCTTGAGGCCGCCGAGGTGGTCGCCGTCGCCGTTCCCGGCGTCGGCGGCGCCGCCCTCGCCGGGGGTCGCGCCCTCGCCGAAGTAGAAGCGCTTCAGCCACGGCACGGACTGGGCCTCGCCGCGCGCGATGCGGTCGAGGTCGTCCTCCATGCGGGCGGTGAAGTCGTAGTCGACGAGCCGCCCGAAGTGCTTCTCCAGGAGGTTGACGACGGCGAAGCTCAGGAAGGACGGCACCAGCGCCGTGCCCTTCTTGAAGACGTAGCCGCGGTCGAGGATGGTGCCGATGATCGAGGCGTACGTCGACGGGCGGCCGATCTCGCGCTCTTCCAGCTCCTTGACCAGCGAGGCCTCGGTGTAGCGGGCCGGCGGCTTGGTCGCGTGGCCGTCCGCCGTGATCTCCTCGGCGCTCAGCGCGTCGCCCTCGGCGACCTGCGGCAGGCGCCGCTCGCGGTCGTCGAGCTCGGCGTTCGGGTCGTCGGCCCCCTCCACGTACGCCTTCATGAAGCCGTGGAAGGTGATCGTCTTGCCGGAGGCGCTGAACTCGGCGTCGCGGCCGTCGGAGGCCCGGCCGCCGATCTTGACGGTGACCGAGTTGCCGGTCGCGTCCTTCATCTGGGAGGCGACGGTCCGCTTCCAGATCAGCTCGTACAGCTTGAACTGGTCGCCGGTCAGGCCGGTCTCCGCCGGGGTGCGGAAACGATCGCCCGAAGGACGGATCGCCTCGTGCGCCTCCTGCGCGTTCTTGACCTTGCCCGCGTAGACGCGCGGCTTCTCCGGCAGGTAGTCGGCGCCGTACAGGTGCGTGACCTGCGCCCGGGCCGCCGAGACGGCGGTGTCGGACAGGATCGTGGAGTCCGTACGCATGTAGGTGATGAAGCCATTTTCGTACAGCTTCTGCGCCACCTGCATGGTCGCCTTCGCACCGAAGCCCAGCTTGCGGCTCGCCTCCTGCTGGAGGGTGGTGGTCCGGAAGGGGGCGTACGGGGAGCGGCGGTACGGCTTCGACTCGACCGAGCGCACGGAGAACGCGGTGTCGGCGAGCGCGGCGGCGAGCGTCCGCGCGTTCTGCTCGTCCAGGTGGAGGACGTTCGCGGTCTTCAGCTGCCCGTCGGAGCCGAAGTCGCGGCCCTGCGCGACGCGCCGGCCGTCGACCGTCGCGAGCCGCGCGACCAGCGAGGACGGGTCGGAGGCGTCACCCTTGCGGCCGGTGGAGAAGGTGCCGGTGAGGTCCCAGTACTCGGCGGAGCGGAAGGCGATGCGCTCGCGCTCGCGCTCGACGACGAGCCGGGTGGCGACGGACTGGACGCGGCCCGCCGACAGCTTCGGCATGACCTTCTTCCACAGGACCGGCGAGACCTCGTAGCCGTAGAGGCGGTCGAGGATGCGGCGGGTCTCCTGGGCGTCGACCATGCGCTGGTTGAGCTCGCGCGGGTTGGCGACGGCCTCGCGGATCGCGTCCTTGGTGATCTCGTGGAAGACCATCCGGTGGACCGGGACCTTGGGCTTCAGGACTTCCCGGAGGTGCCACGCGATGGCCTCGCCCTCGCGGTCCTCATCGGTGGCGAGGTAGAGCTCGTCGGACTCGGCGAGCAGCTCCTTGAGCTTCCTGACCTGCGCCTTCTTGTCGGCGTTGACGACGTAGACGGGCTGGAAGTCGTGCTCGACGTCGACTCCGAGGCGGCGCACCTCGCCGGTGTACTTCTCGGGCACCTCGGCGGCGCCGCTGGGGAGGTCGCGGATGTGCCCGACGCTCGCCTCGACGACGTAGCCGGGGCCGAGGTAGCCCTTGATCGTCTTCGCCTTGGCAGGCGACTCGACGATGACGAGTCGGCGGCCGCCGTGTGCGGTCTCGCTGGTCGGGGACAACTTCGCTCTTCTCTCCGGTTCGGCACTCTCTGGGCACGTACGGCGCTGGCACGCACGGCAGCGGCACGGACGGTGACGCTCCCGTCGCTGCGGAGTGTGACGGTACAACCCGCCCCCGTGTCAAACGGCGAAAGCCCGCAACGGCCACTCGAACGGTAACCCGAGTCCTGGCATTCCTGCCGCCCGGACTCCCGGACCGGCGGGGCGGGGCGTGCGCGCCGGGATCGGCGGCGGCACCGGAGGAGGAGGTCAGAGGCGCCCGAAGCACCAGACGCCGAGGGCGAGCAGAACGGCCCCGGAGAGGCTCGTCAGCGCGACCGCGGCGCGCGGGGGGATCCCGTACGCGACCGGCTCGCGGTGCAGCGCGCGCACGGCGGTCCACAGCAGCAGCGCGCCTCCGAACAGCGTGAACGCCGCTCCCGCGAAGATCGCCGGCCCGCTCTCCATGCCCGTACCCCGTTCCGTCCCCGTGCGGTGTTCGTCTCCCGCAGGGGAGGCTCGCAGCCCCGGAAGGCGGGGGCGCGAACTCCGGGTGAACGCCGCGGGCCCGTCCGGCCGGTTTCACGAAGATGGCCGGTAGTGACCCGCCTCTCACCCCCCTCGCCTGTCGCCCACGTCACTCCTCGCCGGCGGTCAGGAGCAGCAGGCCGGGGGCCGTACACGCAGGAGGCGGAAGCTGCGGGACGGCGTTTCCGGCGAGGTGGAAGCGGTCGTCGGCGGCACCCGGTTCCCTGCCCGGGCTCACGAAGAGGAAAACCTGGAAGAGGGGTCCGACCAGCAGCGTTCCGACGAACATCGGCGGGGTGACCCCGCTGAACAGCGCCCGGCGGGAGATCGCCCCGCCGACGACCACGACCCGGACGGTGGCGGGGAAACGGAACACGGCTGTCCGACCTTTCGGGGTGCCGGACGGCCGGCCCCCCGTGCACGTGGACCGTGCCGAAGGGCCGGGGCAGCAGGAAGCGCGCCGCCCTTGGGCGAACAGGTCCCGCAGCGGCCGGAGCCGATCGCCCTCCCGCCCCGCCTCGCGCGCCCGCACGACCCGCTCCCGGTACGGCCGGCCCGTGTCGGACGCCCGCCCCGGTCCGTATCAGACGCCAGCCCCGGTCCGTATCAGACGCCAGCCCCGGTCCGTGTCAGACGCCCTCCCCCTCGGCCCCTTCGTCCACGGGCAGCAGGAAGCCCTCCTCAACGAGGAGCCGGATCGCCTGCGGGGTGCGGTCGCGCAGCAGGACCGGGTCCTCGCCCATCAGCTGGCCGATGGCGTCAAGGATGCGGCCCGCGCTGAGGGTGCCGTCGCAGACGCCGGCGAACCCGGCGCCGACGTGGTCCACCCGGGTCGCCCGGCGCATCCCCCGGTTCTGCCGGAGCACCACGTGCTCCGGGTCCTCGGCGCCGGGCAGGCCGACCTGCTCCTGGACCACCTCGGGCGCGAGCGTGAACCGGTCGGCGAGGAGGGCCGCGTCGTCGTGGGTCCGCAGGTAGTCCTGGCGCTCGAAGTGGGCGAGGACGGTGGGGCCGAGGGGCTGCTCGACCGGGTGCGGCCACTCCTCGATCACGATCGAGGGCTCGACCGCGCCGGAGGCCACCGCCGCGTTCCGCCGGAGCGTGATCCAGCCGAAGCCGACCGCGCGTGTCTTACGGGCCTCGAACTCGTCGAGCCAGCGGGCGTACGCGGCCCGGTAGGCGGCCGGGTCGCCCCGGTGGTCGCCGCTGTCCCGCAGCCACAGCTCGGTGTACTGGGTGACGTCCTGGACCTCCCGCTGCACGATCCAGGCGTCGCAGCCGCGCGGCACCCAGGACCGCAGCCGCTCCTGCCACTCCTCGCCGTCCACGTGCTGCCAGTTGGCGAGGAACTGGGCGTATCCCCCGTCGTTGAGCCGCTCCCCCGCCTGCTGCACGAGCGTCCGGCACAGGTCGTCGCCGCCCATCCCGCCGTCCCGGTAGGTGAGTCCGGTGCCGGGGGAGATCACGAACGGCGGGTTGGAGACGATCAGGTCGTACGTGTCGTCCCCGACCGGCTCGAAGAGCGAGCCCGTGACCAGCTCGGCCTCCGGGGCCCCGGAGAGGGCGAGGGTGAGCCGGGTGAAGTCCAGGGCGCGCGGGTTGAGGTCGGTGGCGGTGACCCGGGTGGCGTGCCGGGCGGCGTGCAGCGCCTGGATGCCGGAGCCGGTGCCGAGGTCGAGCGCGGCGGAGACCGGGGTGCGGACGGTGATGCCGGCGAGGGTGGTGGAGGCGCCGCCGACGCCGAGGACGACCCCTTCGTCCTTCTTCCCGATGCCTCCGGCGCCGCCGACGGCGCAGCCCAGGTCGGAGACGATGAACCAGTCCTCGCCGTCGGGCCCGCCGTAGGGCCGGACGTCGACGGTGGCGCGCACGGTGTCGTCCTCGCGGAGCACCCAGCCGTCGGCGAGGGCCTCGTCCAGCGGGAGCGCGGCGGCGGCGCGGGCGTGCTCGACGGGCTCCTGGAGCAGGAAGAGCCGGACGAGGGTCTCCAGCGGGCCGTCGCCGCCGGTGGCGCGCAGGGCGGGCACGGTCTCGCTGCGGGCGAGCGCCGCGTAGGCGGGGGCGCCGAGCAGGTCGAGGAGGCCGTCGGCGGTGAAGGCGGCGGCGAGCAGCGCCTCGCGCAGACGGGCGGCGTGCGCGGGCACCGGGAGGCGGGAAGTCAGGCTGGTCGTACTCACCACCCCATTGTGACGGCCGCCACCGACAACGCCCGCCACCGACATCGGGCCGCCCGGTGACGGCCCGTCGTCTCCGGGGGCCTCCGGGGCCCGGGGATCGCCGGGGCCGGGGGCCTCCGGGGCCCGGGGGCCGTCGGAGTCCGCGCCGGTGCCCGCCGAGAGCCCAACCGGGCCCAGGTGGCGCCTACTCCTCGCTCTTGGTCGCCGTCGCCTTCGCGCTCGGCTTCGCGGACGCGCCCTTGGAGGGCTCGACGGCGCCGCCCGCGTCGGCGGTGGAGCCGGCGCCCGGGGAGGCGGAGCCCGAGGGCTTCGGCGGGGTGGAGGCGGTGGGCTTCTGGCAGCCGGGCTGCTTGGCCATCGCCTGGCCGAGCTCGCCCTCCTCCAGCTTGGCCAGGGCCTGCTGGTCCATCTTCTCGATCTTGGTCAGCCCGTTGGCGACGTTCTGGAGGCCGTCCGCGAACTTCTGCTGGTTCGACGGGTCCAGCGCGTCGACCTGCTTCTTGAGCCCCTCGTAGGCCACCGCGGTCTCGTTGAGCTCCTTGATCGCGTCCTGCTTGACCTTCTCGCCGTTCTCCACGGGCGGGGCGCCGGCACTCTCCACGGCCTTGGCGAGGGCGCGGTCGGCGTCGGCGATGTCCTGGAACGCCTTCGAGTCCGCGGCCTGGATCTCGGCGGGCTTGCTGTCGGCCGCCGTCGAGATGATGATCTGGTGGGCGTCGGCCCGCTTCTGGATCTGGGGCTTGGCCTGGTCGCAGAACGTCTTCGCCCAGTCGTCCACCTTGTTGCCCTCGTCGTCGCTGCAACCCGACAGCGCGAGCACCAGTACCGCGCCGCCGGACAGTGCGGCCGCAAGCTTCTTGTTCACCGGATCGGTCCCTTCCAAGGCTCTCGGCCCCGGAACATACACGCCGAACGGGCTACTTCCACCTTTCGTACGACTGATTCATCCGGGATTGAAGCCTTTTGAACCAAGGGAGAGACCGCTCACGTTTCCCCGGCGTCTCCCTGGACGAGACGGACGCGGCGTCAGGAGACCTCCACGGAGCGCCGCTTGGAGAGCAGCACGGCGGTGGCGACGACGAGCAGCGCGACCGCGGCGACGCCCGCCCGCGCCCAGGGGTTCGCGTCGTCCCCGTGGCCGAACCGCACGACCGCCGGGGCGATGAGGAGCGCGACCAGGTTCATCACCTTCAGGAGGGGGTTGATCGCCGGTCCCGCCGTGTCCTTGAACGGGTCGCCGACGGTGTCCCCGATGACGGTCGCCGCGTGCGCCTCGCCGCCCTTGCCGCCGTGGTGCCCGTCCTCGACCAGCTTCTTCGCGTTGTCCCAGGCGCCACCGGAGTTGGCGAGGAAGACCGCCATCAGCGCCCCCGTGCCGATCGCCCCGGCGAGGTACGCGCCGAGCGGGCCGACGCCGAGCGCGAAGCCCACCGCGATCGGGGCCGTCACGGCGAGCAGCCCGGGCGTGGCGAGTTCGCGCAGCGCGTCCTTGGTGCAGATGTCGACGACCCGCCCGTACTCCGGCTTCTCGGTGAAGTCCATGATCCCGGGGTGCTCGCGGAACTGCCGCCGCACCTCGTACACCACCGATCCCGCCGACCGGGACACGGCGTTGACGGCGAGGCCCGAGAAGAGGAAGACGACCGAGGAGCCGAGGATCAGGCCGAAGAGGTTGTTGGGCTGCGAGACGTCCATCGAGAGCGTCAGCGCGCCCGCCTCCGCGCCGACGTCGGCGACCGCGGTCGCGATGGCGTCCCGGTACGAGCCGAAGAGCGCGGCGGCGGCCAGGACGGCGGTGGCGATGGCGATGCCCTTGGTGATGGCCTTGGTCGTGTTGCCGACGGCGTCCAGCTCGGTCAGGACCCGCGCGCCCGCGCCCTCGACGTCCCCGGACATCTCCGCGATGCCCTGGGCGTTGTCCGCGACCGGGCCGAAGGTGTCCATGGCGACGATCACGCCGACGGTGGTGAGCAGGCCCGTCCCGGCGAGCGCGACCGCGAAGAGCGCCAGCACGATCGAGGTCCCGCCGAGCAGGAACGCCCCGTACACGGTGAGTCCGATGAGGAGCGCCGTGTAGACGGCGGACTCCATGCCGAGGGCCACGCCCGCGAGGACGACGGTCGCGGGGCCGGTGAGCGAGGACTTCCCGATGTCCCGTACGGGCCGCCGGTTCGTCTCGGTGAAGTAGCCGGTGAGCTGCTGGATGAGCGCGGCGAGGACGATGCCGAGGGCGACGGCGACCAGGGCGAGGACGCGCGGGTCGCCCCCGTGGCCGGGGACGCCGGGCTCGGTGACGCCCTCCAGGTCGGCGTAGGAGGACGGCAGGTAGGCGAAGGCGGCGACGGCGACGAGCCCGAGCGAGACCACCGCCGAGACGAGGAAGCCGCGGTTGATCGCGCTCATCCCGCCGCGGTCGGTGCGCCGGGGCGAGACGGCGAGGATGCCGATCACGGCGGTGACCACGCCGATCGCGGGCACGATCAGGGGGAAGGCGAGACCGTGGTCGCCGAAGGCGGCCTTGCCGAGGATGAGCGCGGCGACCAGGGTGACGGCGTACGACTCGAAGAGGTCGGCCGCCATGCCGGCGCAGTCGCCGACGTTGTCCCCCACGTTGTCGGCGATGGTGGCGGCGTTGCGCGGGTCGTCCTCCGGGATGCCCTGCTCGACCTTGCCGACCAGGTCGGCGCCGACGTCGGCGGCCTTGGTGAAGATGCCGCCGCCCACGCGCATGAACATGGCGATGAGCGCCGCGCCGAGCCCGAATCCCTCCAGGACCTTGGGCGCGTCGGCGGCGTAGACGAGGACGACGCAGGCGACGCCGAGCAGCCCGAGGCCGACGGTGCACATGCCGACGGCCCCGCCGGTGCGGAAGGCGATCCGCATGGCCCGGTGGGTGGCCTCGGCCGGGTCCCCCTCCGGTCCGCCCGGTACCGGGGCGGCGTCCCGGGCCGCGGCGGCGACCCGGACGTTCGCCCGTACGGCGAGCCTCATGCCGAGGTAGCCGGTGGTCGCCGAGAACAACGCCCCGACCAGGAAGAACAGGGACCGTCCGGCCCGCTGCGACCAGGTGTCGGCGGGCAGCGCGAGGAGCAGGAGGAACACGGCGGCGGCGAAGACGGCGAGGGTCCGCAGCTGCCGCGCGAGATAGGCGTTGGCCCCTTCCTGCACGGCGGCGGCGATCTCCCGCATCCGCTCGGTGCCCTCGCCGGCCGCGAGCACCCGGCGGGCGAAGACCCACGCGACGACCAGCGCGGCGAGGGCGACGGCCGCGACGCCGACCACGATCGCCCGGTTCCCGCTCGTGAGCACCGCCGCGGCGAGGGAGGTCGGGTCCGTGAGAAGGAAAGCGGGGTCGTCCATGGAGACGGATCATAGGGAGACGAACCGGAACATACGGGGACCCTGGGGCCGCCCGCGCGGATGCGTCAACCCGCAGCCCGACGTCCCGGAATGCGGCCCAGGGGCACCCCGGGACGCCCCTGGACACGGGAAGAGGCCCTGCCGGGGGCAGGGCCTCTTCCCGTACCGCCGCTTTCGCGTCGGCCGGGTCCGGGGGCGTCTCAGGACAGGACGTCCGCCGAACTCACCGGCCAGGTCATGCGGAGGGTGCCGCCGTCCGCGCCGGCGCTCACCTCGACGTCGTCGACGAGTCCGCGGATCACCGCGAGACCCATCTCGTCCTCACCGTCGGCGTCGTCGAAGTCCTCGGCCGGGGCCTCGGCGCGCGCGCCGGGCACCCCGACGGCATCGGCCGCCGCCACCCCCGCTCCCGGGACCTCGTCGCCGACCTCGATGGAGAAGGACTTCTCCTCCTCGGTCAGGACGACCCGGATGGGGGTCGTGACGTCGTTGCTGCGGTGCAGCCCGACGGCACGGGAACACGCCTCGCCGACGGCGAGCCGCACCTCGTCGAGGACCGCCTCGTCCACCCCCGCCCGGCGCGCCACCGCGGCCGCCACCAGGCGGGCCGTCCGGACGTGCTCGGGCTGGGCGCTGAAGCGGAGTTCAACGGTGGCCATGCGAACCCCCCGGGCTCAGTCGACGGCGTTGACGGCCTCGTCGACCGAGGTGTGGATCGGGAACACCTTGGTGAGACCCGTGATCCGGAAAATCTTGAGAATGCGCTCCTGGTTGCAGACGAGGCGCAGCGAGCCCTCGTGGGCACGGACGCGCTTCAGGCCGCCGACGAGCACACCGAGACCGGTGGAGTCGAGGAAGTCCACGCTCTCCATATCGACGACCAGGTGGTAGCTGCCGTCGTTCACCAACTCGACCAACTGCTCGCGCAGCTTGGGCGCGGTATACACATCAATCTCGCCACCGACCTCGACGACCGTACGGTCACCACCAGCACCGGTCACGTTGCGAGTCGACAGGGACAGGTCCACGGATCCTCCAGCACCTTGCTATCGGGCGATCGTTCTCTCGGGGCTCCCGGACGGGGCCGAGGAACGGATCGCCAGCCGCGATGGCATTCAATCACTTACCAACAGCCATGCACGACGCCTTGGAAGCATTGTCCGTCATGGCAGTGACACACTCGATGCCGATGGCCAAGAATCACCGCCCCAGTCGTCCCGCCGGGGACAAGGGCAGCCGCCCCTCTCCCGACATGCTCCTCGACCGGCTCTCCTCGGGCGAGAGCCGAGCCGCGCGCATCACTCATACGGAGCACATGCCCGCCCGGGCGGGTCGTCATGCGGTCTGGCCGCACCGCATCCGTCCGGAGGTGATCGCGGCGGTCCGGGAGGCCGGGATCGAGCACCCCTGGGCCCATCAGGCACAGGCCGCCGAGCACGCCCTCGACGGCGAGTCCGTGGTGATCGCCACCGGTACCGCCTCGGGCAAGTCGCTCGCCTACCTCGCCCCGGTCCTCAGCACCCTCCTGGACGGCTCCGAGGCCCCGAACGGGCGCGGGGCCACCGCCCTCTACCTCTCCCCCACCAAGGCCCTCGCCGCCGACCAGCGGCGCGCCGTGCGGGAACTGGCCGCCCCGCTCGGCAACCGGATCCGCCCCGCCCTCTACGACGGCGACACGCCGGTCGAGGAGCGCGAGTGGGTCCGCCAGTACGCGAACTACGTGCTCACCAACCCCGACATGCTGCACCGGGGCCTGCTCCCCTCCCACCCCCGGTGGTCCTCCTTCCTGCGCGCCCTGCGCTACGTCGTGATCGACGAGTGCCACACCTACCGGGGCGTCTTCGGCTCCCACGTCGCCCAGGTGCTGCGGCGCCTGCGCCGGATCTGCGCCCGGTACGGCTCCGAGCCGGTCTTCCTCCTCGCCTCGGCCACCTCCGCCGACCCCGCCCGGGCCGCCGGCCGCCTCACCGGCCTGCCGGTCACCGAGGTCTCCGACGACGCCTCCCCGCGCGGCGAGCTGGTCTTCGCCCTGTGGGAGCCGCCGCTGACCGAGCTGAGCGGCGAGCGCGGCGCGCCCGTGCGCCGCACGGCCACCGCCGAGACCGCCGACCTGCTGACCGCCCTGACCCGGCAGGGCGCCCGCTCGGTCGCCTTCGTACGGTCCCGGCGCGGCGCCGAGCTGATCTCGGTGATCGCCCAGGAGCGGCTCGCCGAGACCGACCGCGCGCTGGCCCGCCGCGTCGCCGCCTACCGGGGCGGCTACCTGCCCGAGGAGCGCCGCGCCCTGGAGCGGTCCCTGCACTCCGGGGAGCTCCTGGGCCTGGCCGCCACGACCGCCCTGGAGCTGGGCGTGGACGTCTCGGGCCTGGACGCCGTCCTGATCGCCGGTTACCCGGGGACCAGGGCCTCCCTGTGGCAGCAGGCGGGCCGCGCCGGCCGTTCGGGCGAGGGCGCCCTCGCGATCATGGTCGCCCGGGACGACCCGCTGGACACCTTCCTGGTCCACCACCCGGAGGCGATCTTCGAGCAGCCGGTCGAGTCGACCGTCCTGGACCCCGACAACCCGTACGTCCTCGCCCCCCATCTGTGCGCGGCGGCGGCGGAGCTGCCGCTCACCGAACCCGACCTGGCCCTCTTCGGCCCGGCCGTCCCCGACCTGCTCCCCCAGCTGGAGACGGCCGGGCTCCTGCGCCGCCGTCCCACCGGCTGGTACTGGACCCGCCGCGAGCGGGCCGCCGACCTCACCGACATCCGGGGCGGCGGCGGGAGCCCCGTGCAGATCGTGGAGGCCGGCACCGGCCGCCTCCTCGGTACGGTCGACGAGGCGGCCTCCCACGCCTCCGTCCACGAGGGCGCCGTCCACCTCCACCAGGGCCGCACCTACCTGGTGCGGGAGCTGGACCTCAAGGACTCCGTGGCCCTCGTGGAAGAGGCCGTCCCGCCGTACTCCACCACCGCTCGCGACACCACCTCCATCGCCGTCCTCGACACCGACACCGAGGTCCCCTGGGGAGCCGGCCGCCTCTGCTACGGCTCCGTCGAGGTCACCAACCAGGTCGTCTCCTTCCTCCGCCGCCGTCTCATCACGGGCGAGGTCCTCGGCGAGACCAAGCTCGACCTGCCGCCCCGCACCCTGCGCACCCGCGCCGTGTGGTGGACGGTCACCGAGGACCAGCTCGACGCGGCCCGGGTCGGCCCGGAGATCCTCGGCGGCGCCCTGCACGCCGCCGAGCACGCCTCCATCGGGATGCTGCCGCTCTTCGCCACCTGCGACCGCTGGGACATCGGCGGCGTCTCCGTCCCGCTCCACCCCGACACCCTGCTGCCCACCGTCTTCGTGTACGACGGGCACCCGGGCGGCGCGGGCTTCGCCGAGCGGGCCTTCCACACGGCCCGCGCCTGGCTGACGGCCACCCGGGAGGCCATCGCCTCCTGCGAGTGCGAGGCGGGCTGCCCCTCCTGCATCCAGTCCCCGAAGTGCGGCAACGGCAACGACCCCCTCCACAAGCGCGGCGCGGTCCGCCTCCTCACGGAACTCCTCCGCGAGGCCCCGGAAGACCGGGAGACGGCCCCGGGGGCGGCTCCGGCTGACCTTGCGGGCCCGGCAGGAGTTCCGGAGGCCCCGCGCGCGACCTGACCTCCGGCCGGTACGGGCCGCCTGCCACCCGCGCGGTCACCTCGGCCAGCTCGCCCCGCACCGCGCACCGCACCACCTCGGCGCCCTGTGCGCCGGCCACCCGGGAGGCCGCCGCGCACGCCTCGGCCTCGCCCCACAGGGCCCGGTCGGCGGCGGCGAGGACGGCCAGGTCGGCGGCCCCACCGGCCCGGTGCCGGGCCGCCACCGCCTGTCCCAGCGCGAGCACCGCCCCGAACACCACGCACAGCGCACAGGCCGCGAACGCCGTCCACACGGTCGCCGCACCCCGGTCCCCTCGCCGCCCAGATCCCCGCCGCTCGGATCCCCACCGGCCGGACCGCCACCGGTCGGACCGCCGCCAGCCGGATCCCCACCGACCGGGCCACCGGCGACCGGCCCTCACGGCAGGCTCCCGGGTCCCGAAGGCCCGGAATCCGTGACCCCGAGCTCCCCGCCCCCGCCCCCGGCGTCTCCGATGCCCAAGGCCCCGGTCGCCGCGCCGCCCTCCGCGAGGAGCCCGGTGTCCTCCGCGAGGGCCGCCGCGTCCGCCCGTAGGGTGAGGCCCAGGCCCCGAGGGCCGGGGGCCACCGCCTCCACCGTCACCCGCCACAGCTCGCCCGAGCGCGTCACCGACACCCGGGCGCCCTCGGGAGCCGTGGTCCTCGCGGCCGCCTCCGCGGCGGCCATCGGCTCCGAACGGGCCGCCGCCCGCGCCCCCGCCCGAGCCGCGTCCACGCACCGGATCTGCGCGGCGGACGCGGCCAGCGCCCAGAGCAGGGTCACCGTGAACAGCGCCAGGACGGGGAGGACCATCGCCGCCTCCACGGTCGCGAAGCCCCGGTCAGAACGACGCATCGAGCGCCTTCCCGATCATCGACTCCAGCGCTCCCGAGACCGTCCCGCTGGTCACGACCTTGTAGAGCACCGCGGCGAACGCCGCCGCCGCGATCGTCCCCACCGCGTACTCGGCCGTGCTCATCCCCGCGTCGCGGCGCGCCGCCTCCCGTCGTGCCCGCCACCATCCGCCGACCCGGTCCCTGACCGCCGTCGCCATCGCTGCCGCCGTAACCGCCATGTCGTTCTCCTCGTCATCGTCGGTGCTGTTGTCGTCATGCCGTGTCTTTCGGGCGTCGTCACCCCTTCAGCAGGCCCGTCGCGAGGCCGATCACCACCGGGGCCACCCCCACCGCCAGGAAGGCCGGCAGGAAGCAGAGCCCCACGGGCGCGCTGATCAGGACCTGGGCCCGGCGCGCCCCGGCCGCCGCCGTACGGGTGCGGGCCGCCCTCAGGGCCGTCGCGTGCCGGGCCACGGCCTCCGCCGAGGGCGCCCCCGAGGAACCGGCCCGCTCCAGACAGCGGGCGAGCCCCATGGCTCCCGGTATCGCGCCGAACCTCCGCCACACCTCGGCCGGTTCGCCGCCGAGGCGCAGTTCGGCCGCCGTACGGGCCAGACGCTCCCCGAGCGGACCGCCCAGCGACCGGCCCACCGCCTCCACCGCCTCTCCGGGCGAGGCCCCCGAGGCGACACAGGCCGCCAACAAGTCGGCCGCGAGCGGCAGATGCCGTGCCGCTTCCTCCTCGTCGCCGTCCGGGCCGGGCGGCTTCCGGCGCCCGGGGAGCCGTCCTCGGACCCCGCAGGCCGCCAGCACGCCCGCGCCCAGGCCGGCGATCCCGCCGAAGAGCGCCCAGCCGAGGCCGGCCGCCACGACCGGCACCGTCCAGAGCGC
Source organism: Streptomyces sp. NPDC093071 (assembly GCF_044754545.1). NCBI lineage: Bacteria > Bacillati > Actinomycetota > Actinomycetes > Kitasatosporales > Streptomycetaceae > Streptomyces > Streptomyces sp. NPDC093071. The sequence goes on from NZ_JBIVPH010000010.1 coordinate 136,759, forward strand.
CACCCACGGCGGCAGCTCCGTCCGGACCTTCCGGGGCGGTGGGGCCGGTGTCCCGAGGAGGTTCCGCGCCCGCCTCCGCGACCGGCGCGCCGCCGACTCGCGCAGCACCTCGCGGACGCCTTGCGCGACCAGGCACACCGCCGCCGTCAGGAGCGCCCCCGCCTGGAGGACGTCCAGCGGCGTCACGCCCGCTCACCTCCCCGTACGATCCGCGCGGCCCACCACAGCCCGGCCGCCTCCAGGGCCCCGCCCACGGCCAGGCAGCCCAGGCCGGCCGGGGTGTGGAGCAGCACCCGCAGCGGGTCGGCTCCGAGCGCCGCGCCGAGGGCGAGCCCCGCCGCAGGGAGCAGCGCGAGGACGGTCACCGTGGCCCAGGCACCGGCCAGTTCGGCCCGCAGCCGCTCCCGCTGTTCGTGGTGGCCCCGCAGGGAGGCCTCCAGCCGGTCGAGTCCGGCGGCCAGGCCCGCGCCCCCGTCGACGGCCACCTGCCAGCAGGCCGCCATGCCCGCGAGGCCGTCGGCGCCGTCCTGCCGGGAGGCCCTCCGCAGGGCCTCCGGCACGTCCCCGCCGAACCGGGCCGCCGCGAGCACCCGCGCCTCCTCGTCGCCCAGGGCGCCGGTCTCCCGGGCCGCGAAGGACAGCGCCTGCGCGGGCTGCCGGCCGGATCGCAACTCCCCGACGGCCGCCCCGCACAGGGCCACGACCCGCTCGGCCCGCGCCTCCCGCTCCCTCCGCCGCCCGGCGGCCCGCAGCCGCCGACCGACCAGGGGCACCGCGAGCGCCCCCGCCACCAGCGGCAGCGGCGACTCCCCGAGCAGCGCGATCACCCCCGCCACCGGTAGGCACAGCCACGCGCGCCGCCCCCGCAGCAGGGCCCACCAGCGCGTGACCACCACCACCCGTGCCCTGCCGGGCCCTTCGGGCACACCGCCCGCGAGGACCGCCCGCGCCCGGCCGGTCCCGCGCCGCCGCTCGACCGCCCACCACAGGGCGAACCCCGCGCAGAGCACCGCAGCGCCCTGCGCCGCGCCCCGCACCGCTTCCAGCTCGGCCGTCATCACGCTCCGCCTCCGATCAGCGTCCTCAACCGGTCCCAGCCCCGCTCCCGTGCGAACCCGGCCGCGCCCCACCGGAGCGCGGGGACCGTCCGGACCAGCCCCTCCCGGTCGCGCTCCAGGACGTGGACCTCGGCGATCCGCCGCCGCCCGTCCCGGTCCCGCACCACGTGGAGCACGGCCGAGAGCCCGGCGCCCAACTGGCTGTGCAGGGCGGCCCGGTCGAGCCCTGCCGCCGTCCCCAGGGCTTCGAGCCGCGCCGGGACGTCCGCCGCCGTGTTGGCGTGGACCGTTCCGCAGCCCCCTTCGTGGCCCGTGTTCAGGGCCGCGAGGAGGTCCACGGCCTCCCCTCCGCGCACCTCGCCGACCACCAGCCGGTCGGGCCGCATCCGCAGCGCCTGCCGGACCAGGTCCCGCAGGGTGACAAGCCCGGCGCCCTCCTGGTTGGCGGGCCGCGCCTCCAGGCGCACCACGTGCGGGTGGTCGGGCCGCAGCTCCGCCGAGTCCTCGGCGAGCACGATCCGCTCCCGCTCCCCCACCAGGCCGAGCAGGGAGGCGAGGAGCGTGGTCTTCCCCGTGCCCGTGCCTCCGCTGACCAGGTACGAGACCCGGGCGTCGATCAGGGCCCGCAGGACGGGGGCGCCGCCGGGCGGCACCGTGCCCGCCGCGGCCAGCTCCTCCAGGGAGAAGGCCCGCGGACGCACCACCCGCAGCGAGAGGCAGGTCGAGCCGACCGCCACCGGCGGCAGCACCGCGTGCATCCGGGTGCCGTCGGGGAGCCGGGCGTCCACCCAGGGGCGGGCGTCGTCGAGCCTGCGCCCGGCGACGGCCGCGAGCCGCTGCGCGAGCCTGCGGACGGCGGCGGCGTCGGGGAAGGCCACCGGGACCCGTTCGAGCCCGGTGCCCCGGTCCACCCACACCCGGTCGGGGGCGGAGACCAGGACGTCGGTGACCGCCGGGTCGGCGAGCAGCGGTTCGAGGGGGCCGGTGCCGATCAGTTCACACCGCAACTCCTCGGCCGCTCCGAGCACTTCCGCGTCGCCGAGCAACCTTCCCTGGGCCCGCAGCGCCGCCGCGACCCGGGCCGGGGTGGGCTCGGCCCCGCTCGCCGCGAGCCGTTGCCGCACGGCGTCGAGCAGGCCCGTGCCGCCGCCTTCGCCCCAGGCCCCGGTCATGCCGCACCGCCGGGCGTGAACACGCGCTCCCAGAAGGCGGCGCAGAACCGGCCGAGCGACCCCCGGGGCTCGGCGCCCGGCGGAAGCCCCGCGTCCTGGTCGGCCACGATCCCCGGGTCGTAGGGGAGTTCACCGACGAGCGGCAGCCGCAGCGCGTCGGCGACCCACCGCTCGTCGAGTCCCGTCGCGTAGGGCCCGCGCACCACGGCCCGCAGGTCGCGCACGGCCGTCCCGAGGGTCGCGGCCACCCGGTGGGCCGCCGCGACGGCCCGCAGTTCGCCGGGCACGACGAGCAGTCCGAGGTCGAGCTGGGCCAGGGCCTCGGCGGTCGGCAGGTCTCCGCCGCGCGGCAGGTCGACCACGACGACCCCGCCCCGGCGGCGCGCGGCGGCGAGCACGGACCGCACGGCCTCGGGCGGCACCGGCGGCGCGGGCTCCCTGCCCCAGCTGAGCACCCGGACTCCCCGCACGGACGGCAGGGACTCCTCCAGGGCGCCGCTCGCGAGTCGGCCCTTGGAGGCGACGAAGTCGGGCCACCTCCTGCCCTCCTCGCGCTCGCCGCCGAGCAGCACGTCGAGGCCGCCGCCCAGCGGGTCCCCGTCCACGAGGAGGGTGCGCCGCCCGGTTCCGGCGGCGGCGAGGGCGAGACCGCAGGCCAGGGTGGAGGCGCCCGCGCCTCCACGACCGCCGACGACGCCGACGGTCAGCGCCTGCCGGCCCACCCCTTCGGCCGCGTCGGCGATGCGGTCCACGAGCAGGCCCTCGGCGTCCGGGAGCCGCAGCACGCCCTCCGCGCCGATCTCCACGGCGAGGCGCCACACCCCCGGATCGTCCCGGTCGCGTCCGACCAGGAGGGTCCCCGGCCGGCGCACCGCTCCCCGGCAGCGGGCGGCGGCGTCGTCACCGACCAGGACGAGCGGCGGGTCCGTCCAGCCCGACCGCCGCTCGGGCACCCGGTGGTGCACCTCGGGCTCGACCCCGGCCGCCGCGCACAGCCGGAGCAGGTCGTCGAGCAGCCCGAAGTCCTCGGTGACGATCAGCGGCCCGGCCCGCCGCACCTCCCCCACGCCCCGAGCCTCCGAGTCCGGCTCCCCCGCGCCCCGACCCTCCGGACCGGGCTCCCCCGGGCTGGATCCCCTTGAGCCCGGCCCTCCCGGGCCGGACCCCCTCGGGCCCGGCTCTCCTCGACCCGGTTCCTCCGGCCCCCGCGCCCCGGACCGCCTCGCCCCTGCTCCCGCCGACCACACGCCCCGGCCCGTGCTCCCGCTCCCGGAAGTCCTGGATGCCTCCACGGCACACACCCCTCTCGTGATTCCCGCCGTCCGCGAACTTCGCGACAGGAATCACCGTGGGGCCGTCCGGGAAATCGTGGGGATCTCAACGAAAAACTGTGGATAAGGGAGGGCCTGTGAATAACCGGGCCACCCCTCTGAAGGCTCCCCGGAACGCATCCTGCCGGTTACCCTGAGTGAGGAATCAAGGGCGCGACAGCCCGATGGCCGGCTCGCGGCCGTGAGGTGAAGAGAAGGGAGCGGGCGATGTCACGCAGGCCCAAAACGGCTCCGGACATGCGACGACCCCCGCCGGGGGGGAGAGCGGGGGTCGTCTCTCCGGCCGACTCGGGGGGGGAGGAGCCGGACCGGGGTAGCACGGTCGCGAACGATCCGTGACTTCCATGGTGTACCCGAGAGGCTTCTCAGGCAAACCCACGCGCCCCAGCGTACGCCGAATGGCGGGCACCTATGCTCGGGCTCGTGGAAAACCACTCCTTGCCGCGCGCAGCCGCCTTCTTCGACCTGGACAAGACGGTCATTGCGAAGTCCTCGACGCTGACCTTCAGCAAGTCCTTCTACCGGGGCGGGCTGATCAGCCGCCGTGCCGCCCTGCGGACGGCCTACATCCAGTTCGTCTTCCTGGCGGGCGGTGCCGATCACGACCAGATGGAGCGGATGCGCGAATATCTTTCCGCGCTCTGCAAAGGCTGGAACGTCGCCCAGGTGAAGGAGCTCGTCGCCGAGACCCTTCACGACCTGATCGACCCGATCATCTACGACGAGGCGGCCTCCCTCATCGAGGCCCATCACGCCGCCGGCCGGGATGTCGTCATCGTCTCGACCTCGGGCGCCGAGGTGGTCGAGCCGATCGGCGAGATGCTCGGGGCCGACCGGGTCGTCGCCACCCGGATGGTGGTCGGCGCGGACGGCTGCTTCACCGGGGAGGTGGAGTACTACGCCTACGGCCCCACGAAGGCCGAGGCCGTCCGGGAGCTCGCGAAGTCGGAGGGCTACGACCTCTCGCGCTGCTACGCGTACAGCGACTCGGCGACCGACATCCCCATGCTGGAGGCCGTCGGCCACCCGCACGCCGTCAACCCCGACCGGGCGCTGCGCCGCGAGGCCGTCGCCCGGGAGTGGCCGGTCCTCTCCTTCGACAAGCCGGTCCGCCTCAAGCAGCGGCTGCCGGAGTTCCGGATGCCGCCCCGGCCGGCACTCGTCGCCGCGGCGGCCGTGGGAGCGGCCGCTGTCGGAGCCGGGCTCGTCTGGTACGCCGCCCGGCGTCGCCAGGCCGCTCTCGCCGCCCCTCGGACCGTCGGCGGCTTTGCCCGAATTTGAGCGAATCCCGAAGAAGTGGAACCAGCACTTTCGCTTCCACCCCAAGAGGAGTAAAAAGGAATCAGGCCCGCGAGACCTGGGACATCCGAGAGGATCACCTGTTGAGCATGAAGGCCCCACGGACCTAGCACGAAAGCCAGGTACCCACGCGACGTCGACCCGTCGATTACGGGCCAGCCGCACCAGGCCACGGGCAAAGTTCCCGGCCTGATGGGCACATATCGAGGACGCTTGGTAACTGGGTGGACGTGCCAGCGGCGGTACCCGAAAAGGTACCGCCGCAACCCTTTTCGGGCCCCGGAGCCGGACCGCCCCGGACCCCGATCCTCAGGCTCCGATCCCCCGGGCCCCGACCCTCAGGCCGCGCCGCGCTGGAGCGCCTCGCAGACCGCCGTCGACTCCCGGACCCCCAGCTCCACCGAGCGTCCGCAGTGCGCGATCCAGGCGCCCACGCCCTCCGGGGTCCCCGACAGGTACCCCTCGAACGCGGCGAGGTACGCGGCCCGGCCCTGCTCCGCGTGGCCGACCTCGGCCGGACAGATCGCCTTGGGGTCCAGACCGCTGCCGACGAGCGCGATCCGCTCGGCCGCCCGCGCGACCAGGCCGTTGTACGAGGTGAAGGGGCGCAGCGCGAGCAGTTCGCCGTGCACCACGGAGGACGTCACGAGCGCCGGGGCGCCACTGCCCGCGACGATCAGTTCCGCGAGGCCGTCGAGCCGTCCGGCGACCTCGGCGGGCGTCGGCACCGGCCCCTCGATCAGCGGTTCGTCGACCTTCTCGCCGTCCAGCCGGGGCCGCCCCACCGAGTCGTCCGGGTCGCCCGCGGCGACCAGGTGGAGACGGGCGAGCACGCGCAGCGGCGACTGGCGCCAGATGGAGAGGAGCTGCCCGGCCTCGGCGCCCAGCCGCAGGGCGGCGCCGACCGTGCGGGCCTCGGGATCGGCGCCGAAGTCGGTGCGCCGGCGGACCTCTTCCAGGGCCCAGTCGGCACCGGACAGGGCGGCCGAGCCGCGCGCTCCGCGCAGGGCCGCCTCGGAGGAGATCTCGTTGCTGCGGCGGCGCATCACGCGGTGGCCGTAGACCCGGTCGACGGCCTTGCGTACGGAGTCCACCGCGTCGGCGACGCCCGGCAGGGAGCCGAGCGCGGCCAGGGGGTCAGAGGCGTGCGTACTCATAAGTAGGGAGGCTACGCGCCCGGGCGCCCCGCCCCACGATGGAGTGGTCTTCTTCACGCGAACCGACCACGTTTGGCGATCGTGCGGCTACCCTAGGTGAACATGAAGATCGCTTTCGTCGGGAAGGGCGGCAGCGGCAAGACCACGCTGTCCTCGCTCTTCATCCGTCACCTCGCCGCCAACGAAGCTCCGGTCGTCGCCGTCGACGCGGACATCAACCAGCATCTGGGCGCCGCGCTCGGCCTGTCCGAGGCGGAGGCCGCCGAGCTGCCCGCGATGGGCGCGCACCTGCCGCTCATCAAGGAGTACCTGCGGGGCACCAATCCGCGGATCGTCTCCGCCGACACGATGATCAAGACAACCCCGCCCGGGGAGGGCTCCCGGCTGCTGCGGGTCCGTGAGGACAATCCGGTGTACGGGGCGTGCGCGCGCCCGGTCCGGCTGGACGACGGCGAGGTCCGGCTGATGGCGACCGGCCCCTTCACGGAGTCGGACCTCGGGGTCGCCTGCTACCACTCGAAGGTCGGCGCGGTGGAGCTCTGCCTGAACCACCTGGTCGACGGCGCCGACGAGTACGTGGTCGTCGACATGACGGCGGGCTCGGACTCCTTCGCCTCCGGCCTCTTCACCCGCTTCGACATGACCTTCCTGGTGGCGGAGCCGACCCGCAAGGGGGTCTCGGTCTACCGCCAGTACAAGGAGTACGCGCGGGACTTCGGCGTCGCGCTCAAGGTCGTCGGGAACAAGGTGCAGGGCCCGGACGACCTGGACTTCCTGCGCGAGGAGGTCGGGGAGGACCTGCTCGTGACCGTGGGCCACTCGGACTGGGTCCGGGCGATGGAGAAGGGCCGCCCGTCCCGCTTCGAGCTCCTGGAGGCGGAGAACCGCATGTCGCTCCAGGCCCTCCAGGACGCGGCGGACGACTCGTACGCCCAGCGCGACTGGGAGCGGTACACCCGGCAGATGGTCCACTTCCACCTGCGGAACGCGGAGAGCTGGGGCAACGCGAAGACCGGGGCCGACCTGGCGGCGCAGGTCGACCCCGGTTTCGTGCTCGGCGAGCCGCTGGCGGTGTAGCGGCCGCCTCCGGGCCGGGTCAGCCCGCCGCGGGAGCGGCGGCGCCCACCGGCTTCGCCGGGGAGGCGGGGGAGGCCGGCGAGGAGAGGAAGGCCTTCCAGCCGGCCGCCGGGGCCTCGCCGACCTTCAGGGTGCGCATCTTGGCGACGACGTCCGGGTCCTGGGCGTCGAGCCAGTCGGCGAGCTGGCGGAAGGAGACGCACTTGACGTCCTTCTGCACGCAGACGGTGGCGATGGTCTCCTCGACGGCCCGCATGTACGTGCCGCCGTTCCAGGACTCGAAGTGGTTGCCGATGATCAGCGGCGCGCGGTTGCCCCGGTAGGAGCGCTCGAAGGCCTGCACCAGGCCGTCCCGCATCTGGTCGCCCCAGTACCGGTGCTGGGCGGGGTTGCCCTGGGTGGTGCCGGGGGACTGGTTGACCAGGAAGTTGTAGTCCATGGACAGCGTCTGGAAGGCGCGGCCGGGGACGGGCACGAGCTGCAGCGACAGGTCCCAGAGGCCCAGGTCCTTCTTGGGCCAGATCTGGTCGTTGACGCCGCTGGTGTCGTAGCGGAAGCCCATCTGCGCCGCCGCCTGGACGAAGTTCTTCCGGCCCTCCAGGCAGGGGGTGCGGGCGCCGACGAGTTCCTTGTCGTAGTCGAAGGGCAGCGGCTGTTCGGCGCGCAGTCCGGCGTTCGTCTTCCAGGTCTTGACGAAGGACTTGGCCTGGTTGATCTCGCTCTTCCACTCCTCGACGGACCAGGTGCCGACGCCGCCGTCGGGGCCGCAGAAGTGCCCGTTGAAGTGGGTGCCGATCTCGTTGCCGTCCTGCCAGGCGCCGCGGAGTTCGCGGACGGTGGCGCGGATGCCCTCGGTGTCGTTGAAGCCGATGTCGGAGCGGCCGGTGCCGTGCTGCGGCGGGTCGTAGAGGTTCCGCTTCTCCTCGGGCAGCAGGTACACGCCGCTGAGGAAGTAGGTCATGGTGGCGTTGTACTTCTTGCCCACCTCGCGGAAGTGGGAGAACAGCTTCTGGCTGTCCTCGCCCGCGCCGTCCCACGAGAAGACCACGAACTGCGGCGGGGTCTCCCCCGGCTTGAGCCGCTGCCAGCTCGGCTGCTTCGGCTGGGCGCCGGTGAAGGCGGTCGAGCCGTCGCCGATCAGCCGGGGCATCGTCCGCGGGGCCGCGGCCGGGCCCTTCTCGACGCCGGGGCCGCCGCCCGCCGTGCCCTTCGTGGCGTCGTCCCCGGAGCCCGAACAGCCGGCGACGCCGGTGATCAGGGCGACGGTGAGGGCGCCGGCGGCGAGCGCCCTCCTCTGGGCAGTGGTCCTTCTCCCGGCGGCTGTCATCCGCCCACCTCTCCTCGGTTCCGTGCGAGCGGCGCCAACGTCGCACCGCGACGGCCGGTGAGATGAAACGACAAGCGGGAAAGTGCCGGTCGATCACTAGAACAGGTGAATCATTGCCCCATTCGCCCGGAAAGTACCACCCGGTTCTTTACTCTCCATTACGATCCATTTACTGAGCGTTGATGTTTTCTTCGAAGGGTCTCCCCCGAGACCCCACGCACATCCCGCCGCTGTACGCCGTGACCCACGGCCGCGAGCCCCACGTTCGTCCCGCACGAGCCGCGACCGCGCCGCCCCGGAGGAGACGGGAACATGACCCTCTGCACCCCTGACCGCACGACCACCCGACCCCGCGTCCAGCGGCCGCACAGCCCCCCGGAGGGGCCGCGCCGCTTCCGCGTCGCCGGCGTCGACCTGTCCGCGTCGATCGCCGTCTTCCTGATCGCGCTGCCGCTCTCGCTCGGCATCGCCCTCGCCACCGGAGCCCCGCTCCAGGCCGGCCTGGTCGCCGCCGCCGTCGGCGGCCTCGTCGCCGGCCGCTTCGGCGGCTCCCCGCTCCAGGTGAGCGGCCCCGCCGCCGGTCTCACCGTCGTCACCGCCGAGCTCATCCGGCTCTACGGCTGGCGCACCACCTGCGCCATCACCGTCCTCGCCGGACTCGCCCAACTCGGCCTGTCCGCCTTGCGCGTGGCCCGCTCCGCGCTCGCCGTCTCGCCCGCGATCGTGCACGGCATGTTGGGCGGCATCGGCGTCACCATCGCCCTCGCCCAGCTGCACATCGTGCTCGGCGGCACCCCCCAGAGCTCCGCCGTGGACAACGCCCTGGGTCTGCCCGCCCAGTTGACCCACGTCCAGCCCGCCGCGTTCGTCATCAGCGCGCTCACCGTGGCCGTACTGCTCTGCTGGCCACGCCTGCCGGGCCGCGCCGGGACGCTCCTGCGCAAGGCCCCGGCCGCACTCGTCGCGGTGGCGGGCGCGACGGCGGTGGCGGTGGTCGCCGGACTCGCCGTGCCCCGCGTCGACCTGCCGTCCTGGAGCAGCCACGCCCTGCCGGGGCTGCCCGAGGGACCGGTCCTCGGCATCGCCGCCGGCGTGCTCACGATCACCCTCGTCACCAGCGTGCAGTCCCTGCTCTCCGCCGTCGCGGTCGACAAGCTCGTCGCCGCCCGCCCGGACCACGGCCTGGGCATCCCGCGCACCGCCCTCGATCGGGAACTCGCCGGCCAGGGCATGGCGAACATGGTCTCCGGCGCGCTCGGCGGCCTTCCGGTCGCCGGAGTCGCGGTCCGCAGCGTCGCCAACGTCTCGGCGGGCGCGGTGAGCCGCGCCTCCACCATGCTGCACGGCCTGTGGATCGTCCTCGCGGCCCTGCTGCTCGTGCCCGTGCTCGACCTGATCCCGCTGCCCGCGCTCGCCGCCCTCGTGATGGTGGTCGGCATCCAGATGGTCAGCATCACCCACATCCGCACCGTCACCCGTCACCGTGAAGTCGTCGTCTACGCGGTGACGCTGGCCGGAGTCGTCCTCATCGGCATTCTGGAGGGCGTCGCCCTCGGCATCGGGGTGGCCGTCGCGGTCGCCCTGCACCGGCTCACCCGCACCCGGATCACCCGCGAGGAGCGGGACGGACGCCAACTGCTGCGCGTCCGGGGCCAGCTGACCTTCCTGGCGGTGCCGCGGCTGAGCCGGGCGCTGCACCAACTGCCGCACGGCTCCGACGTGGTGGTCGAGCTGGACGGGTCCTTCATGGACCACGCGGCGTACGAGACGCTGAGCGACTGGAAGACCGGGCACCTCGCCCACGGCGGCAAGGTCGAGACGACCGGCCCCTCCGGGACCCGGATCGCCGATCCCTCCCCCGGCGCGGCCCCGCACTCCTGCTGCCGGCCCTGGACCCCCTGGCACAACCACCAGTGCGGGGAGCGGCCCGCCGAGCGGGACGGGACCGGCGGGACGGACGCGGAACGGGCGGACCGGACCTCGCCGGGGCTGAAACTGGCGAGCGGCATCGGCAAGTTCCAGCGGAACACCGCCCCGCTCGTGCGGGACGAGCTCGCCCGGCTCGCCCGGGAGGGCCAGCGCCCCTCGCAGCTCTTCCTGACCTGCGCCGACTCCCGCCTGGTCACCAGCATGATCACGTCGAGCGGCCCCGGCGACCTCTTCACCGTGCGCAACGTCGGCAATCTGGTCCCGCTCCCCGGCGAGGGCAGCGGAGACGACTCGGTGGCGGCGGCGATCGAGTACGCGGTGGAGGTGCTGCGGGTCGAGTCGATCACCGTCTGCGGCCACTCCGGCTGCGGCGCGATGCAGGCCCTGATGAGCGCGGGCCCGGACGATCCGCCGTCCCCGCTCCGCCGCTGGCTCCGGCACGGCCGGCCCAGCCTGGAGCGGATGGCGAGCAGACGCCACGCCTGGGCCCGGATCGCGGGACGCCTGCCGGCCGACGCGGTCGAGCAGCTCTGCCTGACCAACGTCGTCCAGCAGCTGGAGCACCTGCGGGCGTACGAGTCGGTGGCACGCCGGCTCGCCGACGGCAGCCTCACGCTGCACGGGATGTACTTCCACGTGGGCGAGGCGCAGGCGTACCTGCTCGACGGCGCGGACGAGCCGCACGGCCACGACGTCTACGACGAGGTCTTCACCCGGGTCATGCCGACCGCCCCGTCGGTCGCCCCGGCGGCCGCCCTGCCGACCGAAGCGAAGACCGACCCGAAGGCCGACCCGAAGGCCGACTCGGAGACCGGCCCTGAGACCGACCCGGCAGCCGAGCCGGCGGTCCGGCTGGAGGCGGCGCGCGTCTCCTGAGCGAGCGCCCCTCCCCGGGCCCGCGCCCCGAAGCGCACGGCCCGCCCCCCGGAGCGCACGGTCGGCGCGCGGGCGGCGCGCCGATCCGGGCCGCACGCCCTCTGAACCATCGGCGCCGTCCGTCCGTGAGACTGTGTGGCCCCTTCTCCCACCGCTCGGGAAGAAGGGGCCACCCACGTCAGGCCACCCACAGGTCTAAACCAATTCCCTGGATGCTCTTGTCACCCGGGCATCTGACTGGTGAGCTATGACGCGGGACACATACGCACAGAGGACGCCCTGGGAAAGGGAGATGTCGTGAGCAACGAAAGCCTGGCCAATCTGCTTCGCGAGGAGCGCCGCTTCGCGCCGCCCGCCGAGCTGGCGGCGGACGCCAATGTGACGGCGGAGGCGTACGAGCAGGCCAAGGCGGACCGTCTGGGCTTCTGGGCCGAGCAGGCCAAGCGGCTGACCTGGGCCACCGAGCCGACCGAGACCCTGGACTGGTCGAACCCCCCGTTCGCCAAGTGGTTCGCGGACGGCGAGCTGAACGTGGCGTACAACTGCGTCGACCGGCACGTCGAGGCCGGCCACGGCGACCGGGTCGCCATCCACTTCGAGGGCGAGCCCGGCGACAGCCGCGCGATCACCTACGCCGAGCTCAAGGACGAGGTCTCCAAGGCGGCCAACGCACTGACCGAGCTGGGCGTCCGCAAGGGCGACCGGGTCGCCGTCTACCTGCCGATGATCCCCGAGGCGGCCATCACGATGCTGGCCTGCGCCCGCGTCGGCGCCGCCCACTCGGTGGTCTTCGGCGGCTTCTCGGCCGACGCCGTGGCCTCCCGCATCCAGGACGCCGACGCCAAGCTGGTCGTGACCGCCGACGGCGGCTACCGGCGCGGCAAGCCGAGCGCCCTCAAGCCAGCCATCGACGAGGCCGTCGCCAAGTGCCCGCAGGTCGAGCACGTCCTCGTGGTCCGCCGCACGGGCCAGGACACCGCCTTCACCGAGGGCCGCGACGTGTGGTGGGACGACATCGTCGCCCGCCAGTCCGCCGAGCACACCCCGGAGGCCTTCGACGCGGAGCACCCGCTCTTCATCCTCTACACCTCGGGCACCACGGGGAAGCCGAAGGGCATCCTGCACACCTCCGGCGGCTACCTCACCCAGGCCGCCTACACCCACCACGCCGTCTTCGACCTCAAGCCGGAGAGCGACGTCTACTGGTGCACCGCCGACATCGGCTGGGTCACCGGCCACTCGTACATCGTCTACGGCCCCCTGGCCAACGGCGCGACGCAGGTCATGTACGAGGGCACCCCGGACACCCCGCACCAGGGCCGGTTCTGGGAGATCGTGCAGAAGTACGGCGTCACCATCCTCTACACGGCGCCGACCGCGATCCGCACGTTCATGAAGTGGGGCGACGACATCCCCGCGAAGTTCGACCTGTCGAGCCTGCGGGTCCTCGGCTCGGTCGGCGAGCCGATCAACCCCGAGGCCTGGGTCTGGTACCGCGAGCACATCGGCGCGGGCAAGACCCCGATCGTGGACACCTGGTGGCAGACCGAGACCGGCGCGATGATGATCTCGCCGCTGCCGGGCGTCACCGAGACCAAGCCGGGCTCCGCCCAGCGCCCGCTGCCGGGCATCTCCGCCACCGTCGTGGACGACGAGGCCAACGAGGTGCCGAACGGCGGGGGCGGCTACCTGGTCCTCACCGAGCCGTGGCCGTCGATGCTCCGCACCATCTGGGGCGACGACCAGCGCTACGTCGACACGTACTGGTCCCGCTTCGAGGGCAAGTACTTCGCGGGCGACGGCGCCAAGAAGGACGAGGACGGCGACATCTGGCTGCTCGGCCGGGTCGACGACGTCATGCTCGTCTCGGGCCACAACATCTCGACGACCGAGGTCGAGTCGGCCCTCGTCTCCCACCCGGCCGTCGCCGAGGCGGCCGTCGTCGGCGCCGCCGACGAGACCACCGGCCAGGCGATCGTCGCCTTCGTGATCCTGCGCGGCACGGCCAGCCAGGACGAGAACCTCGTCGCCGAGCTGCGCAACCACGTCGGCGCGACCCTCGGCCCGATCGCCAAGCCGAAGCGGGTCCTGCCGGTGGCGGAGCTGCCGAAGACCCGCTCGGGCAAGATCATGCGCCGTCTGCTGCGCGACGTGGCGGAGAACCGGGAGCTGGGCGACGTCACCACGCTGACCGACTCCTCGGTCATGTCGCTCATCCAGACCCAGCTGCCGGCCGCCTCCAGCGAGGACTGAGCCGCAGCCCGTACGAGGGAACGCCCGCCCCGGAAAGCACCGACCGGGGCGGGCGTTCCCACGTACCCGCGCACCTCCCGCGATCCCGTGGGTCCCGCGAGCCCGAGGCTCCCGAGGCTCCCGAGGGGACGAAACGGGAGAAACTCCATAGGCTACTTCTCGCCGGATACCCCACCGCCACCTTGGGTAGGGTGTGGGTCGCGTCAGAAACGCGACAGAAAGACCCAGGTGCGCCGGGAAGTCTGGTCGGCATGTGCTTCGCCCTGCCCGCCCGACGGAGGTCCCCCGCATGTCCGCGCCCACCGACCGCAAGTTCCTCGGCCTGCTCCCCCTGCCCGAGCGCCGCTACCTCACCGACGCCCTGCGCACCGAGACCGTCGGCGGCATGTTGCTCCTGCTCGCCGCCGTCACCGCCCTGATCTGGGCGAACACCCCGCTGAGCAGTGGTTACGAGGCCGTGCGGGACTTCCACTTCGGCCCCGCCGCCCTCGGCCTCGACCTCTCCGTCGGGCACTGGGCCGCCGACGGCCTCCTCGCGGTCTTCTTCTTCGTCGCCGGCGTCGAGCTCAAGCGCGAACTCGTCGCGGGCGAGCTGCGCGACCCCCGGGCCGCCGCCCTGCCCGTCGTCGCCGCGCTCTGCGGCATGGCCGCGCCCGCCCTCGTCTACACCCTGGTCAACGTCCTCGGCGACGGCTCGCTCGACGGCTGGGCCGTCCCCACCGCGACCGACATCGCCTTCGCGCTCGCCGTCCTCGCCGTGATCGGCACCTCGCTGCCGTCCGCGCTGCGCGCCTTCCTGCTCACCCTCGCCGTCGTCGACGACCTCTTCGCCATCCTGATCATCGCGGTCTTCTTCACCTCGGACCTGGACTTCGCCGCGCTCGGCGGCGCGTTCGCCGGCCTCGCCGTCTTCTGGCTGCTGCTCCGCAAGGAGGTCCGCGGCTGGTACGTGTACGTGCCGCTCGCCCTGGTGATCTGGGGCCTGATGTACAACAGCGGCGTCCACGCCACCATCGCCGGCGTCGCCATGGGCCTGATGCTGCGCTGCACCGTCCGGGAGGGCGAGGAGCACTCCCCCGGCGAGCACATCGAGCACCTGGTCCGCCCGTTCTCAGCCGGTGTCGCGGTGCCGCTGTTCGCCCTCTTCTCGGCCGGCGTCAGCGTCTCCGGCAAGTCCCTCGGGGACGTCTTCACCCAGCCGGTCACCCTCGGCGTCGTCCTCGGCCTCGTCGTCGGCAAGGCCGTCGGCATCTTCGGCGGCACCTGGCTCACCGCCCGCTTCACCCGGGCCGAACTCAACCCCGACCTGTCCTGGCCGGACGTCTTCGCCCTCGCCACCCTCGCCGGGATCGGCTTCACCGTCTCGCTCCTCATCGGCGAACTCGCCTTCACCGGCGACCCGGCCCTCACCGATCAGGTGAAGGCCGCCGTCCTGACGGGCTCGCTCGTCGCGGCCGTCCTCGCCACCGTCCTGCTGAAGCTGCGGGTGCGGAAGTACAGCGCGCTCTATGCGAACGAGGAGCGCGACGAGGACGAGGACGGCATCCCGGACATCTACGAGGAGAACAGCCCGGAATACCACCTCCGGATGGCCGAGATCCACGAGCGGAAGGCCGCCGAACACCGACAGCGCGCCCAAGTGGCGGGGGCATCGAGCGAGGAGGGCGACCGTCCGGCATGATCTGAGTCGGACCGTAGACGAGGAGAGGGAGCAGCGATGAGCGACCTGTACGACAAGGGCGAGCCGAGCCTCGGCCAACTGGTCGCCTCGGCGACCGCCGAGATGTCGGCACTGGTGCACGACGAGATCGCCCTGGCCAAGGCCGAGATCCGGCAGGACGTCAAGCGCGGCGCGATCGGCAGCGCGGCGGGCATCGCGGCCGGCGTGGTGCTGCTGTTCTCCCTGCCGATGCTGAGCTTCGCCCTCGCGTACGCCATCAACACCTGGACCGGCGGGCACAACGGCAACGGCGGCTGGAACCTCGTCTGGTGCTTCCTGCTCTCCTTCACGGCGAACGTGCTGCTCGCGGGGCTCCTCGGCTTCCTCGCATACTCCAAGTTCAAGAAGGTCAAGCCGCCGGAGAAGTCCATCGCGTCCGCCAAGCAGACGGCCGCGATCGTGCAGAACGTCAAGCCGCACCCGCGCCCCGAGGCGCCCAAGGCTCTGGTCAAGGGCTCCGTTGACCTGGACAAGGGCACCGTTGTGGCACGCTCGTCCGTATGACCCTTCCCGAGAGCAGCACCGCCGGCGGCGGACCCGTACGGCTCGACGGGCCGTGGACCCACCGGGACGTGGCCGCCAACGGCGCCCGCTTCCACATCGCCGAGATGGGCGACGGGCCGCTGGTACTGCTCCTGCACGGCTTCCCGCAGTTCTGGTGGACCTGGCGCCACCAGCTGCCCGCCCTCGCCGAGGCCGGGTTCCGGGCCGTCGCGATGGACCTGCGCGGGGTCGGCGGCAGCGACCGCACCCCCCGGGGTTACGACCCCGCCAACCTGGCGCTCGACATCACCGGCGTCGTCCGCTCGCTCGGCGAGCCGGACGCGGCGCTCGTCGGGCACGACCTCGGCGGCTACCTCGCCTGGACGGCGGCCGTGATGCGGCCCAAGCTGGTGCGCCGGCTCGTGGTCTCCTCGATGCCGCACCCGCGCCGCTGGCGCTCGGCGATGCTCTCCGACTTCGCCCAGTCGCGGGCCGGCTCGCACGTCTGGGGCTTCCAGCGGCCGTGGCTGCCGGAGCGCCGGCTCGTCGCGGACGACGCCGCGCTCGTGGGGGAGTTGATCCGGGACTGGTCGGGGCCGCAGCCGATCGCCGACGAGGGGGCCGTCGAGACGTACCGGCGGGCCATGCTCGTCCCCTCGACGGCGCACTGCTCGATCGAGCCGTACCGCTGGATGGTGCGGTCGCTCGCCCGCCCGGACGGCATCCAGTTCAACCGGCGCATGAAGCGTCCGGTGCGGGTGCCGACGCTCCATCTGCACGGCTCCCTGGACCCGGTGATGCGGACCCGCAGCGCGGCCGGTTCGGGCGAGTACGTGGAGGCTCCGTACCGCTGGCGGCTCTTCGACGGCCTCGGGCACTTCCCCCACGAGGAGGACCCGGTGGCCTTCACCACGGAGCTCGTCAACTGGCTGAAGGACCCCGAGCCGGACCGCTGACGGGCCGTCGCGCTCCCGCGGCCCGGCCGCTGATGCGCCGTCGGACCCCTGTGCGACGAACGGAGTTGCCTCGAACGGCCATGTGCCTCGCGCATACTCCAATTGGCGGGCCCCGGGGAGGTTACCGACCTTGGGGCACGGGCACACGTCCGGGTATGGGCTGGACGCACGACTACGGTGACACGACGGCACGCGACCGCGGCTCGGCCGCCGGACCGGGACCCCTCGAAAGGGGCGGACCTCCGGAGCCGGGCCGTACGCACGCCGTGCAAGGGGTGGGGATCTCGCGCATCCTGCGCCGCCGGGCCCGCTGGGTCTCGGCCCGGCTCAGGCATCCCCGCGACTGACCCCCGAGCTTCCGGAGGAAGTGAGCGACAGAAGCGGTACGAGGGGGCCGCGGGGGTTCAGAGGGCGCAGCCCTGGGTGTCGACCTGCTGGTTGGCCGCCAGGCCGCGCTCGACGTCCCCGCGGACCTCGTCGGCCGTCAGGGCGTAGCCCGTGTTCGCGTCGTCGCGGGAGCGGGCGAAGATCACGCCGTACACCTCGCCGTCCTCGGTGAGGAGCGGGCCACCGGAGTTCCCCTGGCGGACCGTCGCGTACAGCGAGTACACGTCCCTGTTCACCTGGCCCCGGCTGTAGATGTCGGGGCCGTCCGCGCTGATGCGGCCCCGCACGCGCGCCGAGCGCACGTCGTACGCGCCGTTCTCGGGGAAGCCGGCGACGATCGCGCCGTCGCCGCTGCGGGCGTCCCCGTCGGCGAAGACGAGCGGCGGGGCCTTGAGGTCCGGCACGTCCAGGACGGCGATGTCGCGCTGCCAGTCGTAGAGGACGACCTTGGCGTCGTAGAGCTTGCCCTCGCCGCCTATCTGGACGGTCGGCTCGTCGACCCCGCCGACCACGTGGGCGTTGGTCATGATGCGGCGCTCGGCGAAGACGAAGCCGGTGCCTTCGAGGACCTTGCCGCAGCTCTGCGCGGTGCCGACGACCTTCACGATGGAGCGTTGGGCGCGGGCGGCGACCGGGCTGTTCGCGAGCGCCGGGTCGGGGGGCGTGACCGGGGTGATCGGCTCGTTGACGAAGGGGCTGAAGACCGGCGGGAAGCCGCTGCGGGCCAGGGTGGAGCGGAAGTCGGCGAACCAGCCGGACGCCTGTTGCGGTATCACCCGCTCGATGCCGAGCAGGACCCTGGAGCTGCGCACCTCCTTGCCCAGGGTGGGCATCGAGGTGTTGGCGATGAGCGAGCCGACCAGCCAGGCCACGAGCAGCATCGCGACGACGTTGACCAGGGCGCCGCCCGTGGCGTCGAGGGCGCGCGCGGGCGACCAGGTGATGTACCGGCGCAGCTTGTTGCCGAGGTGGGTGGTGAAGGCCTGGCCGACGGAGGCGCAGACGATGACCACCATCACGAAGACGACCGTCGCCGTGGTCGAGACCTCGCTGTTGTCGGTCAGCTCGTTCCAGAGGACCGGAAGCAGCAGGACGGCGACGAGACCGCCGCCGAGGAACCCGATCACGGAGAGGATGCCGACCACGAATCCCTGGCGGTAACCGATGATCGCGAACCACACGGCGGCGAGCAGCAACAAGATGTCCAGCACGTTCACCGTCAATAGCCTCGCAGATTCGTTTCCGGTCGCCCCGGGGTCAGCCTGTCATGAGCGCCAGTCGAGCGGGACCTGTCTGGACCGGTCCCAGGGCAGCTCCCAGCCGGCGAAGTGCAGGATCCGGTCGATCACACCGGCCGTGAAACCCCAGACCAGGGCGGATTCGACCAGGAACGCCGGGCCCTTGTGGCCGCTCGGGTGGACGCTGGTCGCGCGGTTGCCGGGGTCCGTGAGATCCGCCACGGGGACGGTGAAGACGCGGGCGGTCTCGCCGGGGTCGACGACCCCGACCGGGCTCGGGGTGCGCCACCAGCCGAGGACCGGGGTGACGACGAAGCGGCTGACCGGGATGTAGAGCCGGGGCAGCACGCCGAAGAGCTGGACGCCCGCGGGGTCGAGCCCGGTCTCCTCCCGGGCCTCGCGCAGGGCGGCGCGCAGCAGTCCGCCGTCCTCGGGGGTGCCGTCCTCGGGGTCGAGGGCACCGCCCGGGAAGGAGGGCTGCCCCGCGTGCGAGCGGAGGGTGCCGGCCCGCTCCATGAGGAGCAGTTCGGGACCCCGCTCGCCCTCGCCGAAGAGGACGAGGACGGCGGACTGGCGGCCGTCCCCGCTCGCGGGCGGCAGGAAGCGGCTCAGCTGCTCGGGCCGGACGGTGCGGGCGGCCCGGTCGACGGGGGCGAGCCAGACGGGCAGGCCGTCGCGGCTGACGAGGCCGCCGGTGCCGAACCCGCGGGCCTCGTACCCGTGGGGCTCGTGCCCCTGGGTCTCTTCTTCAGTGCGCGTCATAGGCACCCCCGTTGGTTCACAACGCGATGGACGGACGGGTTCGTTCCCGGGTTCCCGGAGGTCCACCCGACCGGGGCGGGCGGGTCCCGGTGCGGGTGGATTGCCGGGGCGGGCGGGCTCCCGGGCCGGGCGGGGCGGGGCCGGCGGGCTCAGCCGCTCGCGCCCAGGGGCGGCGCGGGGCGGCCCGGGTAGTCGGGCGGCGGGTTGAGCCGCTGGCCGGGGAAGCCGCCTTTCTCGTACTTGAGCAGTTTCGCCGCCTTCTCGGGATCGGTCTCGCCCTCCCCGTACGACGGGCAGAGGTGGGTGATCGGGCAGGCGCCGCACGCGGGCTTGCGGGCGTGGCAGATGCGGCGGCCGTGGAAGATCACCCGGTGCGAGAGCATGGTCCACTCGCTCTTCGGGAAGATCGTGGCGACCTCGGCCTCGATCTTCACCGGGTCGTCCGACTCGGTCCACTTCCAGCGCCGGGCGAGGCGCATGAAGTGGGTGTCGACGGTGATGCCGGGGACCCCGAAGGCGTTGCCGAGGACGACGAAGGCGGTCTTGCGGCCGACGCCGGGAAGCTTGACGAGGGCCTCCAGGCGGCCGGGCACCTCGCCGCCGAAGTCGTCCCTGAGGGCGGCGGAGAGACCCATGATCGACTTCGTCTTGGCGCGGAAGAACCCGGTCGGCCGGATCAGCTCCTCGACCTCCTCGGGCACGGCGGCGGCGAGGTCCTCGGGCGTGGGGTACTTCGCGAAGAGGGCGGGGGTGGTCTGGTTGACCCGCAGGTCGGTGGTCTGGGCCGAGAGGACCGTGGCGACGAGCAGCTCGAAGGGGTTGCGGAAGTCCAGCTCCGGGTGGGCGTACGGATAGACCTCGGCCAGCTCGCGGTTGATCCGGCGCGCCCGGCGCACCATCGCGAGCCGCGACTCGGGCTTGGCGGCGCGGTGCGCTTCGGGCCCGGCGGTACGGGAGGGGTCCGCCGTGGCGGTACGACGCTTCCCCGACACGGCCGCACCCGCCTTGGCCGTACCTGTCCTGGCCGCGCCCGCCTTGGCCGTATCCCTTGCGCCCGTACCCGTCTCGGCCGTGTCCCTCGTGGCCGCGCCCTTCGCCGGTCGGGGCGCGGGTGCGCGTCCCGGCTCGGGTGCAGACTTCCGATTTACACCTTTCGCCCGTTTCGGCGCACCATGTTCGCCCACGGCGGAATTACTTTCGGCCGACACTCTTACAGCCCCCTTGGCCTGCGCTCTCACCGGCGAGTTGGACACGCGGCCAGCCTAGGGGCCGCCACCGACATCTGCCCCGGGCACGGCCGATCAGCCCCCGATCGGGCCCCTGACGTACGGAAGTGCGGCGCGGTGCGTCAAACTTGTTGTGATTGATCGCACTGTTTTGTACGTCCGGCATCATGGGATCCGGATCCCGTGAGCAGGTCGACAGTATGGAGAGAACTCGTGGACGACGTTCTGCGGCGCGCCCCGCTCTTCGCGGCGCTCGATGACGAGCAGGCTGCCGAGCTGCGCGCCTCGATGAGTGAGGCGACGCTCGCCCGTGGCGACGCGCTCTTCCACGAGGGCGACCCCGGCGACCGCCTGTACGTGGTCACCGAGGGCAAGGTGAAGCTGCACCGCACCTCCCCCGACGGCCGCGAGAACATGCTGGCCGTCCTCGGCCCCGGCGAGCTCATCGGCGAGCTGTCCCTCTTCGACCCGGGCCCGCGCACCGCCACCGCGACCGCGCTGACCGAGGTCAAGCTGCTCGGCCTGGGCCACGGCGACCTCCAGCCCTGGCTGAACGCGCGCCCCGAGGTGGCCACCGCGCTGCTGCGCGCGGTCGCCCGCCGGCTGCGCAAGACCAACGACCAGATGTCCGACCTGGTCTTCTCCGACGTGCCGGGCCGTGTCGCCCGTGCGCTCCTCGACCTGTCGCGCCGCTTCGGCGTGCAGTCGGAGGAGGGCATCCACGTCGTCCACGACCTCACCCAGGAGGAGCTGGCCCAGCTCGTCGGCGCCTCCCGCGAGACGGTCAACAAGGCGCTCGCGGACTTCGCCCAGCGCGGCTGGCTGCGCCTGGAGGCCCGCGCCGTGATCCTCCTCGACGTGGAGCGCCTCGCGAAGCGCTCGCGGTAAGCACGCACGTACGCGAGTACACACGGACGCGAGCACGCACGCGCACGTCCGCGCGTAGGCACGGAAAAGGCCGCCCCCGGTCCACGGGGGCGGCCTTCCGCGTACGTACGCGCGCGTCCTACCGGATCAGCGCTTCGAGCCGTCCACGATCACCGGCGCCGAGGAGCCGTTCGCGCAGGGCACGGTGTAGATCGGGTTCTTCGCCGCCGCCTCCTTGAAGGCGTCGATGCACTGGTTCATCAGGACCTTGTCCGTCAGTGAGTCGTTGAGGATCTTGTTGGCGCGGGCGATGCCCTCCGCCTCGATCCGGCGCCGGTCGGACTCGGCCTTGGCGGTACGGGCGGCCTCCAGGGCGCGCTCGGTCGCCTGCTGCTGCTGGATCTTGCGGTCGATCTGGTCCTGGAGCGCCTTGGACGGCTTCACGTTGCGCAGGTTGACCGTGGTCACGTCGATGCCGCGCGGGGCCAGCCGCTCCTTGATCAGGGTGCCGATCTCGGCGTTGATCTTCTCGCGGGCGGAGCTGTAGCCCTCCTCGCTGGTGTGGCGGGCGAAGACGTTGCGCACGATCTCCCGGCTGTCCGGGAAGACCAGCCGCTGCTGGATGGCGGCCTCGCTGCCGGCGAGCCGGTACAGCTCCACGGCCTTGGCCGGCGCGACCGCCCACTTCACGGTCACCTCGGCCTCCATCACGCCGCCCTGCGAGGAACGGACCTCGACCACGTCCTGGTCGGAGAGGTTCAGGTCCACCGGGCGGGTCGAGAAGGAGGTGACGGTCGTGAACGGCGAGATCACGTTCACGCCGGGCGTCATGGGCGAGCCCACCTTGCCGAAGGTCACCGGCACGCCGACCTCGTACGCGCCGACCACGTGGACGATGCTGGTGATGCCCGCGAGGAGGGCGGCGATCAGCGCGCCCAGCGCGCCGAGGCGCAGGCCGGTGCGGTCCATGGAGCGCCCCACGAAGTAGAGCACCACCGCGGCTATGAGCAGAAGAATGGCCAGGACGAACACGAGAAATCCCCCCGGTGGAACGATGGCCGAGACAACGGACGTAAAGGGACCGTAAAGCATGGCGTGTCCCCTGGACCATGCCGGGTCCCAGCAACCATTCCCCGGTCCCCGCTGCCGGAATCCGGCCCCTCCCCGGGAAGGACGGGCCGGCGGACCGCGGAAGGACCGCCGTCAGATCAGCCCGCGCTCCCGCAGGTACTCCAGCTGCGCCCGTACCGACAGCTCGGCCGCAGGCCACAGGGACCGGTCCACGTCCGCGTACACGTGGGCGACGACCTCCGGTGCCGTACGGAGGCCGTTCTCGGCGGCCGTCTCGACCTGGGCGAGCCGGCTCGCCCGGTGCGCCAGGTAGAACTCCACGGCCCCCTGCGCGTCCTCCAGGACCGGCCCGTGGCCCGGCAGGACCGTGCGCACCCCGTCGTCGACGGTCAGCGAGCGCAGCCGCCGCAGCGAGTCCAGGTAGTCCCCGAGGCGCCCGTCCGGGTGCGCGACCATCGTCGTCCCGCGCCCCAGGATCGTGTCCCCGGTGAGGACCGCCCGGTCGGCGGGGAGGTGGAAGGAGAGCGAGTCCGAGGTGTGGCCGGGCGTCGGGACGACCCGCAGTTCCAGGCCGCCGACCGTCACCACGTCCCCCTCGCCGAGCCCCTCGTCGCCGAGCCGGAGGGCCGGGTCGAGGGCCCGCACGGGCGTCCGGGTCAGCTCGGCGAAGCGCCCGGCGCCCTCCGCGTGGTCCGGGTGGCCGTGGGTGAGCAGGGTGAGCGCGACCCGCTTGCCGAGCTTCCCGGCGGTCTCGATCACGTTCCGCAGGTGCCCCTCGTCGAGCGGGCCGGGGTCGACGACGACGGCCAGGTCCGAGCCGGGCTCGGAGAGCAGCCAGGTGTTGGTGCCGTCGAGGGTCATCGCGGACGGGTTGGGCGCCAGGACGTTCACGGCGCGGTCGGTCGCGGGTCCGGTGACCACGAGCCCGCGCGGCTGCCCGGGCAGGGCGGCGGCGTCACTCATCGCGCACCCCCGGAGGGGATGATCTTGGTGAACTCCTCGTGGCCCGGCCAGCTCAGGACCAGCTCCTCGCCCTCCAGGCGCGCCTGGGCGAGCACGGGGGTCAGGTCCCGCGCCTCCGCCGCCGCGAGGGCCTCGGCGGCCGTCCCGTACGGCTCCAGGGTGCGCAGGGTGGAGATCGTCGGCGGCATCATGAGCAGCTCGCCCCGGTCGTAGCCGGCGGCGGCCTCCGCCGGGCGGATCCAGACCGTGCGGTCGGCCTCGGTGGAGGCGTTCCGGGTGCGCTGCCCGGCCGGGAGGGCGGCCACGAAGAACCAGGTGTCGTACCGGCGCTGCTCGAACTCGGGCGTGATCCAGCGGGCCCAGGCGCCGAGCAGGTCGGAGCGCAGGACGAGCCCGCGCCGGTCGAGGAAGTCCGCGAAGGACAGCTCGCGGGCGACGAGCGCCTCCCGGTCCCGCTCCCAGTCCTCGCCCGTCGTGTCCCCGACGACCCCGTCCTCGGTCTCCCCGGCGAGCAGGACGCCCGCCTCCTCGTACGTCTCGCGCACGGCGGCGCAGACCACGGCCTGGGCCTGCGCGGGGTCGTCGAGGCCGAGCCGGGCCGCCCAGGTCTCGCGGGACGGGCCCGCCCAGCGCACCGGGTGCTCGTCGCGCGGGTCGACGCCGCCGCCGGGATAGGCGTACGCGCCGCCCGCGAAGGCCATCGAGGTGCGGCGCCGCAGCATGTGGACGTCGGGCCCGGCGGCCCCGTCCCGCAGCAGCAGGACGGTGGCGGCGCGCCGGGGCGCCACCGGGGTCAGCTCACCGGCGGCGAGGGCGCGGATGCGGTCGGGCCACTCCGGCGGGTACCACTGACCGTTCGACTGCTTCGACTGACCATTCGACATGGCCGGATGCTATGCGGAAGGACGGGAATGCACGAGGGCGAGCCGCCGAGGGGGCTCCACGCGCGCGTGGGCCGGCCGCCCCGTGCGGGGTGGCCGGCCCACGCGCACGTACGTGAGGAGGCGAGGGGCGGTCAGGCCTCGGTCAGCTCGACCTGGACCTCGACCTCGACCGGCGCGTCGAGCGGCAGCACGGCCACGCCGACGGCGCTGCGCGCGTGCACGCCCTTCTCCCCGAGGACGGCGCCGAGCAGCTCGCTGGCGCCGTTGATCACGCCGGGCTGCCCGGTGAAGTCGGCGGCGGAGGCGACGAAGCCGACGACCTTGACGACGCGCTTGACGCGGTCGAGGTCACCGGCGACCGACTTCACGGCCGCGAGGGCGTTGAGCGCGCACGTGGCGGCGAGCTGCTTGGCCTCCTCGGCGGTGACCTCGGCGCCGACCTTGCCGGTCACCGGAAGCTTGCCCGCCACCATCGGGAGCTGGCCCGAGGTGTAGACGTAGACGCCCGACTGCACGGCCGGCTGGTACGCGGCCAGCGGAGGAACGACCTCCGGCAGCGTCAGGCCCAGCTCGGCGAGCTTCGCCTCGACGGCCCCGCTCACGACTTGGGCCGCTTCAGGTAGGCCACGAGCTGCTCGGGGTTGTTCGGCCCGGGCACGACCTGGACGAGCTCCCAGCCGTCCTCGCCCCAGGTGTCCAGAATCTGCTTGGTCGCGTGCACCAGAAGCGGCACCGTGACGTACTCCCACTTGGTCATGGGCCCGACTGTATCCGCTGCCGGAGGACGGCTCTCCGAGGCGGCTCTGCGAAGCGGCTCTCCGGGGCGGCCCCGACGCGTCCCCTAGGGAGCTTCTCGGGGGCGGCCTCCTGATTGGGCGCGGCCGCCAGTGGTTAGGCTCGACAACGTGAGCAGGCTCCAGGTCGTCAGCGGCAAGGGTGGTACCGGTAAGACGACGGTCGCCGCCGCCCTCGCCCTCGCCCTTGCGACGGAGGGGAAGCGGACCCTCCTCGTCGAGGTCGAAGGCAGGCAGGGCATCGCACAGCTCTTCGAGACGGAGGCGCTTCCGTACGAGGAGCGCAAGATCGCCGTCGCCCCGGGCGGCGGGGAGGTGTACGCGCTGGCGATCGACGCCGAGCGCGCGCTCCTCGACTACCTCCAGATGTTCTACAAACTGGGCAGCGCGGGGCGGGCCCTGAAGAAGCTCGGCGCGATCGACTTCGCGACGACGATAGCGCCGGGCGTACGGGACGTCCTGCTGACCGGCAAGGCGTGCGAGGCGGTCCGGCGGCGGGAGAAGGACGGGCGCCCGACCTACGACCACGTGGTCATGGACGCGCCGCCCACGGGCCGGATCACCCGCTTCCTCAACGTCAACGACGAGGTGGCCGGCCTGGCCAGGATCGGCCCGATACACAACCAGGCGCAGGCCGTCATGCGGGTCCTCAAGTCCCCCGAGACGGCGGTCCACCTGGTGACCCTCCTGGAGGAGATGCCGGTCCAGGAGACGGCGGACGGCATCGCGGAGCTCCGCGCGGCCGAGCTCCCGGTGGGCCGGATCGTGGTGAACATGGTCCGGCCGCACGTCCTCGACGCCGCGGCGGTACGGGCCGCCTCCGGCGACCACCGGGAGGCGATCGCGAAGACCCTGGCCTCGGTCGGCGTCGCGGGCTCCGCGAAGCTGGTCGATCCGCTCCTGGACCAGGCGGCCGAGCACGCCCGGCGGGTGGAGCTGGAGCGGGCGCAGCGCGCCGTCCTGGACGGCGTCGGCGTCCCCGCGTACGAGCTTCCGTACCTGGGGGACGGGGGCGACATCGCGGGGCTCTACCGACTGGCGAAGGAACTGCGGAGGCAAGGGGTGGGCGCATGACGGAGAAGACGGCGACCGCCGCCACGGGCGGCCGTGAGGCCCCCCACGCCCCGGCCGGACGCGGGCGCGGGCCCGGCGGGACCGGCTCGGACGGCCCCGGAACGGGCGGGCTCGACGCCGCCGCCGTTCTGGAGCTGGATCCGCTGCTCGACGACCGGGGCACCCGCATCATCGTCTGCTGCGGCGCGGGCGGGGTCGGCAAGACGACCACGGCGGCGGCCCTAGGCGTGCGGGCGGCGGAGCGCGGGCGGCGCGTCGTCGTCCTCACCATCGACCCGGCCCGCCGCCTCGCCCAGTCGATGGGGATCGACTCCCTGGACAACACCCCGCGCAAGGTGGAGGGGATCAAGGGCTCCGACGGCGGCGAGCTGCACGCGATGATGCTCGACATGAAGCGGACCTTCGACGAGATCGTCGAGGCGCACGCGGAGCCCGGGCGGGCCCGGGCGATCCTGGAGAATCCCTTCTACCAGTCCCTGTCGGCCGGGTTCGCCGGTACGCAGGAGTACATGGCGATGGAGAAGCTGGGCCAGCTCCGGGCGCGCGACGAGTGGGACCTGATCGTCGTCGACACCCCGCCGTCCCGGTCCGCCCTGGACTTCCTGGACGCGCCGAAGCGGCTCGGGTCCTTCCTCGACGGGACGTTCATCAAGCTGCTCATGGCCCCGGCGAAGGTGGGCGGCCGGGCCGGGATGAAGTTCCTGAACGTCGGGATGTCGATGATGACGGGGACGCTCGGGAAGCTGCTCGGGGGTCAGTTCCTCAAGGACGTGCAGACGTTCGTGGCGGCGATGGACACGATGTTCGGCGGTTTCCGGACCCGCGCCGACGCCACGTACAAGCTGCTCCAGGCCCCGGGCACGGCCTTCCTCGTGGTGGCCACGCCGGAGCGGGACGCGCTGCGCGAGGCCGCGTACTTCGTGGAGCGGCTGGCCGCGGAGCGGATGCCGCTGGCCGGTCTCGTCCTCAACCGCGTGCACGGCAGCGGGGCCGCCGGCCTCTCGGCGGAGCGGGCGCGGGCCGCCGCGGAAAATCTTGACGAGGGTCGCATTGTGGATCAGGGGGACGGGAAGACTGGTCAGCGTGGCTCCCCGGCCACCGCCCCCGAGCCGTCCGAACTCGCCACCGCCGCCGCATCAGCCGTACCCGCCGCACCTGCCGTACCCGCCGGATCCGAGGCTGCCCCCACAGCCGCTGCCGATCCGGCCGCACAGCATGACGCCGCACTCGATGACGACGCCCCCGATGACGAAGCGCACGACGCCACAGACGTAGATGCAGATGCAGACGCAGATACAGACGTAGCCGTAGACGTACGACAGCTCACCGCGGGTCTCCTGCGCCTCCACGCCGAGCGGATGCGGGTGCTCGCGCGCGAGCGGCACACGCGCGACCGCTTCACCGCGCGCCACCCCGAGGTGGCCGTGGCGGAAGTGGCCGCCCTGCCCGGCGATGTGCACGACCTCGCCGGGCTGCGGGCCATCGGTGACCGGCTCACGACCGGGCGGACGTCCTCGGCCTGAGCCCTCTCCGCCGTCCGCGCGTCGGGATCCCCTCCCGGTGCGCGTACGGGTCCGTTCCAACGGGGCGCACGCCCCGGCGCGTTCAGCCGACCGCCGCGTACGCCTCGTACGTCGCGTCGTCGTCCATCGCCACGGGCAGCAGGCCCGCTCCCCGCTCGTACTCCGTGCGCGCGGTCTCCAGGAGCCGGCGCCACGAGGTGACGGTCGGTCTCCGGCGCAGCAGGGCGCGGCGCTCGCGCTCCGTCATCCCGCCCCACACGCCGAACTCCACGCGGTTGTCGAGGGCGTCGGCGAGGCACTCGGTCCGCACCGGGCATCCGGTGCACACCGCCTTGGCCCTGTTCTGCGCCGCTCCCTGCACGAAAAGTTCATCCGGATCGGTAGTGCGGCAGGCCGCCTGCGCACTCCAGTCAGCTACCCAGCCCATACCGGCGCCGTCCTCTCCCGAATCGAGGCTCCCCCACGGCGGCAGCGGCATATTCACCGCTGCCAGTTGGGACGTTACGGAAGGTGGGCACAGCGCAACACCCCCTTCGGGCCCAATCTTGAATGGCCCGAACGGACTATGCGTGCGCGTCAGATCACCCAGGGGAGTGATCGATGGACATGCGTGGGATAAGGGACATACCCCGTGGATATGCCCTTCCTCGGCGGTCGCACTTCGGACACCGCATGACGCATGAGCCGGAATCGGACACGAGCTTCCCGTGTTTCGGGGTCACGGGAATTCATGCCGCCGTCACGACCGGGCCTTGTTGTCGGACCGCACTGCTGTGACAGTTGTGAGCAGCTTAGGCCAAGGCCTGTGCGCCTGTCCGGCGAATGGAAACCCGGGCACGCGCGCGCCCGGGCCCGGTCCCGTACCGCCGCCGGATGTCACGGTCCGGTACCCGAACGCTCCGAGAGGCCCCCGCTCCCGCTGTTCGCTCATGTCTACGGATTAGGCTGCCCCCCATGGCAAAGAAGCGCTCGGGCGGCGGTCTGACCGGGACCCAGCAGGCCGCCAAGTTCCTCGGTGTCAGTGTGCTCGCCGGAGCCGTGCTGGCAGGCATCGCCCTGCCCGCGGCCGGGGCACTCGGGCTGGCCGCGAAGGGCACGGTCGAGGGGTTCGACGAGATCCCCTCGAACCTGAAGACCCCGCCGCTGAGTCAGCGCACCAAGATCCTCGACTCCGAGGGCGGCCTGATCGCCACGGTGTACTCGCGGGACCGGACGGTCGTCCCGATCGAGAAGATCTCCCCGTACATGCAGAAGGCGATCGTCGCGATCGAGGACGGGCGCTTCTACGAGCACGGGGCGATCGACCTCAAGGGCGTGCTGCGCGCGATCAACCGCAACGCGCAGTCCGGCGGGGTCTCGGAGGGCGCGTCGACCCTCACCCAGCAGTACGTGAAGAACGTCTTCGTCGAGGAGGCCGGCGACGACCCCGAGAAGGTCGCGCAGGCCACCCAGCAGACCATCGGCCGCAAGGTCCGCGAGCTGAAGTTCGCGATCCAGGTCGAGGAGGAGCTGGGCAAGAAGAAGATCCTGGAGAACTACCTCAACATCACGTTCTTCGGGCAGCAGGCGTACGGCATCGAGGCCGCCTCGCAGCGGTACTTCTCCAAGCACGCCGCCGACCTGACCCTCGGCGAGGCGGCGATGATGGCCGGCCTCGTCCAGTCGCCCAGCCGCTACGACCCGATCAACGACGTCGAGGAAGCGACCAAGCGCCGCAACGTGGTCCTCCAGCGGATGGCCGACGTGAAGGACATCAGCCAGGCCGAGGCGGACGCGGCGAAGGCCGCTCCGCTGAAGCTGAAGGTCAAGACCCCGAAGAACGGCTGCATCACCGCCGTCGACGGCGCCGGCTTCTTCTGCGACTACGTCCGCAAGACGATCCTCAACGACCCGGTCTTCGGCAAGACGGCCGAGGAGCGCCAGAAGCTGTGGAACCTGGGCGGCCTCACCGTCAAGACCACGCTCAGCCCGCGCGCGCAGGCCGCTGCCAACGAGGCCGCCATCGCGAAGGTCAACAAGGACGACCCGGTCGCCGCCTCGGTGGTGCAGGTCCAGCCCGGCACGGGCAAGGTCCTCTCGATGGGCCAGTCCCGCCCGTACGGCCTGGATCCGAAGAAGAACGAGACGACGCTCAACCTCGCCGTCGGCAGCCGGATGGGCGGCACGACCTTCGGCTTCCAGGTCGGCTCGACCTTCAAGCCGATCACGGCCGCGGCAGCGCTCGAGAAGGGCCTGAGCCCGGCGCAGAGCTTCGACACCCCGGAGCAGATCAACCTGCCGGAGAGCGACTTCCGGCTCTGCGACGGCAAGCCCGCCGGGTACAGCAACTGGGAGGTCAACAACGAGCTCAAGTCCGAGAAGGGCTCGTACGACATGACCAGCGCGCTCGGCAAGTCCATCAACACGTACTTCGCCAAGCTGGAGCAGATGGCCGGCCTGTGCGAGACGCTGACGATGGCGAAGAAGGTCGGTTACGAGCGCGAGCTGGGCAAGCCCATGAAGCAGAGCCCGTCCGCCACCCTCGGCAGCCTGGAGAGCACCCCGCTCGACATGGCGTCCGTCTACGCGACCTTCGCCAACCGGGGCCTGTACTGCACCCCGGTCGTCATCGAGTCGGTCAAGGCCGCCAACGGCGACAAGCTCAACGTGCCGCAGACGAAGTGCACCCGGGCGATGAGCGACCGGACCGCCGACACGATCAGCCAGATGCTGAAGGGCGTCGTCGAGGACGGCACCGGCCAGAAGGCCGGCCTGAGCGACCGCGACAACGCGGGCAAGACCGGTACGACCAACGACCGCAAGGACGCCTGGTTCGTCGGCTACACCCCGAACCTGGCCACGGCGGTCTGGGTCGGTGACGACGTCGGCGAGAAGAAGTCGATGTACGACATCCGGATCGGCGGCGAATACTACGACAAGGTCTGCGGCGGCTGCCTCCCGGGTCCGATCTGGAAGATCGCGATGACCGGCGCGCTGGACGCCGGCAACACCCCGTCCTTCACCCCCATCTCCGTGCCGCGGGCCGAGGCCCCCAAGGGCAAGGAGAAGGAGGGCGACGAGGGCCCGAACAAGCCGAAGAAGCCGAAGAAGCCGCGCGACGGCAAGCCGAACCTCCCCGGGATCACGCTCCCGCCGGGCATCTTCGACTGACCCCGGCTCCGCCGGCCCACTGTCCCGGAACACGAAGGAGGGCGCCCCCACTGGTGGGGGCGCCCTTCCTCGTGTCTCCCCGCGGGTCAGCCCGCGAGCAGCTTCTTCACGGCGGCGGCGACCCGGCCGCCCTCGGCCCGGCCGGCCACCTTGGGGTTCACGATCTTCATGACGGCGCCCATGGCGCGCGGCCCCTCGGCACCCGCCGCCCTCGCCTCCTCGACGGCCTCCGCGACGATCCCGTCGAGCTCCTCGTCGCTGAGCTGCTTCGGCAGGTACGCGTCGAGGAGGAGGCCCTCGGCCCGCTCGCGCTCGGCGGACTCGGGGCGACCGCCCTGGGCGAAGGCGTCCGCGGCCTCGCGGCGCTTCTTCGCCTCCTTGGCGATCACCTTCTGCACCTCGTCGTCGGAGAGTTCGCGCTTGGTCTTGCCCGCGACCTCCTCCTTGGTGATCGCGGTGATGGTCAGCCGGAGGGTCGAGGAGCGCAGTTCGTCGCGCTCCCTGATCGCGGCGTTGAGGTCGTCCTGGAGCTTCGCCTTGAGCGTGGTCATGACCCAAGTGTGGCAGGTGCCGCACCCCCACCGCCCGCGCATTTCCCCCGCACGGGTCTGCGACGATGGGGGGATGCGCGCACGGTACGGGATCCCCCTGAAGATCACGGCAGGCCTCACGGCGACGGCCGCGGCCGGACTCGTCTACGCGGCGGGCTTCGAGGCCCGCTCCTTCCGGCTCCGCCGGGTGACGGTCCCGGTCCTCCCCCGCGGCATGGGCGACCTGCGGGTCCTCCAGGTCTCCGACATCCACATGGTGAGCGGCCAGCGCAAGAAGCGGGCCTGGCTCCAGTCGCTCGCCGGGCTCCGCCCGGACTTCGTCGTGAACACCGGGGACAACCTCTCGGACACCGAGGCGGTGCCGGAGGTCCTGGACGCGCTCGGGCCGCTGATGGAGTTCCCGGGCGTGTACGTCTTCGGGTCCAACGACTACTACGGTCCCAAGCTGCGCAACCCCGCGCGCTACCTGCTGGAGAAGGCGCAGGGCCGCCACGGCCTCAACGGCAACAAGCCGGCGGTCGGCGCCGTCCACAACCCCTGGGAGGGGATGCGGGACGCCTTCGACGCGGCGGGCTGGGTGGACCTCACCAACACCCGGGGCCGGCTGAAGCTGTCGGGGGCCGAGCTGGCGTTCACCGGCCTGGACGACCCGCACATCAAGCGGGACCGGTACGACCGGGTGGCGGGCGGCCCGGACCCGGACGCCGACTTCACGGTGGGCGTGGTCCACGCCCCGTACCTGCGCTCCCTGGACGCCTTCACGGCGGACGGGTACGAGCTGGTCCTCGCCGGGCACACGCACGGCGGCCAGCTCCGCGTCCCCCTCTACGGGGCGCTCGTCACCAACTGCGACCTGGACACGGACCGGGCGCGGGGCCTCTCCACCCACACGGCCGGGGGCCACACGTCCTACCTGCACGTCTCGGCGGGCTGCGGCACCAACCGCTTCACCCCGGTCCGCTTCGCCTGCCCCCCGGAGGCCACCCTCCTCACCCTGACGGCCCGCCCCTGACCCCGGGGCGACGCCCCCGAATACCGGATTTCGCCTCAGCGCGCGCGTGGGCTAAAGTAATCGATGTCGCCGCGACGTGAA
Organism: Streptomyces sp. NPDC093071; assembly: GCF_044754545.1. Classification (NCBI taxonomy): domain Bacteria; kingdom Bacillati; phylum Actinomycetota; class Actinomycetes; order Kitasatosporales; family Streptomycetaceae; genus Streptomyces; species Streptomyces sp. NPDC093071. Next base: position 168,980 of record NZ_JBIVPH010000010.1, read on the forward strand.
CACGCAGAGCAGCGACATCGGGGTGTAGCGCAGCTTGGCAGCGCGCTTCGTTCGGGACGAAGAGGTCGTGGGTTCAAATCCCGCCACCCCGACAGCCGAAACACCAGGTCAGGGGCCTGATCCGCGAGAGCGGGTCGGGCCCCTGAGTGGTTTCCAGGGTTATACGAGGGGTCTCTCGCCAACCTTGCCGGCTAATCGGGTTCAGCAGGCGCATACGGCTCACTGCCCGGGTCGCGACCGAAGAACCACGCGAACACGAAGAGTGGGGCGAAGAACACGGCGAGGATGATGCTGCTCCCGGCCACCATCATGTGATCAGAGCGACTCCACCGGTGCTTGGGGCCGCTCAGCATCCAGGTGCCGACGGCAGCGGCGACCGCGACCGTCAGGAGCGCCGGCCACGTATCGCCGCACTGCACCAGGAGCACGAAGGACAGCACCACTGTCGACGGGCTACGCCATTCCATCGTCTGCCCGACGTCCCACCCCATCTGGCGTGGCCTGGGCAGCGCCATCAGTCCGGCCATCAGCAAGAGCTGCGCCACGCCTCCGACCAGTTCGGCTCGCTCGGCGATCCAGCTCGCGGTGGACACCGCCCATCCCGAGGGAAGAGCCAGCGCATCGCACCCGGCGGCCAGCGCGTCAAGCGGTGTATCACCGTGATCGGCGGCGATGGCAGCCAGCGCTGCGAGAGAAGCCACCACCCGGTACGCCGTCGCCACGAGTTTCAGCGAACGAGCCTCCTTGACCAGGTTGTTCACCGTGCTCGATACGCGCACGTCCCGGATCGTCCTCGCTTGGAGTACCGACCCCTTGACGTGCCCACTCACATCGTTGCTGACGAATTGCTCGCTCATGCACCGGAAACTACGTCTCCGCGCAGGAGCACGCCATCGAACATGCCCCTTCGCCCCGGACGCCCCGGACGCCGCCCGGCGGGCAGCGGCGTGGTGAGAGGCCGAATCCCTTCCATCCTGTACACCCCTTGTGGGAAGGGGCGTTGAAGGTACCGAGAGTGATCAGTACTGTCGGTGGCCAACGGGGAGTCAGGGGGAGATTCTTGTGGTGACGCGTCGCAGTCGTGCGTGGGGACCGGGTGCCCGGACAGCGGCGCGGGCGGGTTTCGCCGGGCTGGTCGGCGCGGTGGTCGGCATCGCCGCGTACTCCATCAGTCAGACCGGGGGTCAGTCGCTCTCGGTCGTGGTGGGCGGACTGGCCGGTGTCGCGATCGTGCTGGGGGCCGAGTTCTACCGCCGGTCGGCGCAACTGACGGAGGTACAACTCACCCTGCCCGGAAGCGTGATGGTCTTCGCCGCCAACACGGACATGCGGCAGGCGGCCCTGCGGATGTTCTTCCAGGCTTCCACGCGTATCGCCACCCGTCCGCTGGACGACGGCAGCGGGAACCTCCGCGAGGCGCTGACCTCGCTCAAGACCCTGTTCGACCTGTACCGGGAGCCGCTGGAGTCCGGGGCCGCGCCCCCGCCGCCCGCCAAGGGTGACTCGGTGCACGAGCTCGTCCTGGACGTCCTGAACTTCGAGCTCGCCCCGTTCCTCGCGAAGTGGCATCCGCGGCTGAGCGCCTGGGAGGCCTCCCAGGGCGAGCGGGTGGACGAGACGGAGTGGCCCGACAACGCCGCGTTCCGTGCCGATCTCAAGGAACTCCAGCAGCGCCTGCGTCCGTACGTCATCGGTCTCGGGGAGATCGCCGGGGTCCGCGACCCGGAACGGCATCTGCGCCGGTCCGCGTGGAACCCGGGAGCCGGGGGCACGCCGGTCCCCCACCAGCAGGGGGCCGGGGCCGACACCCCCTGAGGCGGCCCGGTGACGACCTCGTCGTTCACCTGCAACGTCCGCGCTCGGCGGGGGATCATTGGGCGACACGGCACGACAAGCACCTGGTCACTCGGGGGGCCACGATGACCGAGAGTACACAGCGGTTCTTCATCAGTTACGCGGGGCCGGACCGCCCCTGGGCGGAATGGGTGGGCTGGCACCTGGAGCGGGCCGGCCACGAGGTCACGCTCGACGTCTGGGACTGGCGTACCGGTGACGACTTCGTACGCCACATGGACAACGCCCTCGGGACGGTCGACGCCGTCGTGGCCCTCTTCTCCAAGTCCTACTTCGAGCCCGGGCGGTGGACCGAGGAGGAGTGGGCCGCCACGGTCGCCCGCAGGGACCGCATCATTCCTCTCGCTCTCGAACCCATCGCCACCGACGACGTCCCCCCGATCCTGGCACGGAGGCTCCGCAAGGACCTCCACGGACTGGACAAGACCGCCGCCCTGGCGGCCCTCCGGGAGGCGATCGACGGCGGGGCCCGCCCGACCAGCAGCCCGGCCTTTCCCGGCACTCCCGCGTCGGTGGAACCGGCTTCGGCCTCCGACGACACGCAACCCCGGCTGCCGAGCAGCGCGGGCCGGCCCGACGTGTGGAACGTACGCCGACGCAACCCCGACTTCTCCGGGCGCGAGGCCGAGCTCACCCGGCTCCGTGAGGGACTGCTCGCCCCCCGGCAGTCCCTGGTGCAGGTGCTGCACGGGATGGGCGGCATCGGCAAGACCCAGATCGCCCTGGCCTACGCCCACCGCTTCGGCGGCCAGTACGACCTGGTGTGGTGGATCGACGCCGAGCAGGCCGACCAGCTGCCCGTCCACTACACGGAGTTGGCGGACCGCCTCGGCATCGCCAAACCCGACGCGGGCTCCGAGCACAACGCCCGTGCCCTGCTGCAGCACCTGCGCGACCGGCAGCGCTGGCTCCTCATCCTCGACAACGCCGAGGATCCCGGCCAGATCGAGCCCTGGCTTCCCGAAGGGCCCGGCCACGTCCTCATCACCTCGCGCAACCCCGACTGGCAGGGCGTCGCCCACCAGACGGGACTGGACGTCTTCACCCGCTCCGACGCCGTCGCCTACCTCGAACTCCGTATCCCGGGCATCGCCCCCGACCAGGCCGACGCCCTCGCCAAGGACCTCGGCGACCTTCCCCTGGCCCTGGCCCAGGCAGCGGGCGTCGTCGGCAGTGGCATGACCCTCGACCGCTACCGCCGGCTCGTCACCACCAGCACGGCGAGGATCCTGGAGGAGGGCGAAGCCCCGGGCTATCCGGCCACGCTGGCCGCTTCGGTCGACATCGCCACCGACCGACTGGGGGACAGCCACCCCGACGCCCTCGCCCTTCTGCGCCTCGGCGCGTTCTTCGGTCCCGAGCCCATTCCGACCAGTTGGCTGGAGGAGGCGCGTCCCCGGCTGAGCACCATCCCCGGCGATCCGGACGACCTGATGTGGCCGCACACCGCCCTGCAGCCCCTGAGCCGTTACGGGCTCGCCCGGGTGGACCACGAGGCGTTCCAGATCCACCGTCTGACGCAGGCGGTCCTCCGTGACCAGACCGAAGCGGAGCAGGTCCGGATGATCTGCGGCGACGTCGCGGCCGTCCTCGGCGGCGTCGACCCGGGCGACCCCGAAACTCCTGACACCTGGCTCGACTGGGCCGCGCTCGCCTCCCACCTCACAGCTCAGCACGCCCTCCTCTCCGACCGCCCGGAGCTGAGGGTCCTCCTGCTCAGGGCCGTGCTCTTCCTCATTCGAAGCGGCCAGCCACAGAGCGCCCACGGTCTCACGACCTCACTGCGGCGGTCATGGGTCTCCGAACTCGGAGAGGAGCACCCGCACACCCTCACCTGCACGCAGTACCTCGGTCACGCGACCAGCGATCTCGGCGACCTCAAGGGAGCCCTGCCCCTCATTCAGGACACGTTCGCCCGGCGGCAGCGCACGCTCGGGGACGATCACCCCGACACGCTGCATTCCGCCAACGACCTGGCCGTGATCTTGGATTCCATCAGCGTGAACACAGAGGTTCACCTTACGCACGAGGACACTCTGACCCGGCGGCGCCGCGTCCTCGGCGACGACCACCCCGACACCCTCAGTTCCGCCCACAACCTCGCAGCCGTCCTGCGCGCCTTCGGCAAACCGGACGAGGCCCGCCGCATGCACGAAGACACCCTCACCCGGCAGCGCCGCGTCCTCGGCGACGACCACCCCGACACCCTCCGATCCGCCCACGGCCTCGGCATCACACTGCACGATCTAGGCGAACTGGACGAGGCCCACCGCATGCACGAGGACACCCTCGCCCGGCGACGCCGCGTCCTCGGCGACGACCACCCCAACACCCTCCGATCCGCCAACGACCTCGCCAGCGCCCTGCACGACCTGCACAAAACAGACGAGGCCCGCCGCATGCACGAGGACACCCTCACCCGGCAACGCCGCATCCTCGGCAACGACCACCCCGACAGCCTCCAGTCGGCCCACAACCTCGGCATCACCCTGCGCGTCCTGGGCAAACCGGACGAGGCCTGCCGCCTGCAAGAAGACGTCCTCGCCCGGATGCAGCGCACTTTCGGTACCGATCGTCCCGAGACCTTGAAGGTCGCCCACAGCCTGGCCATCACCTTGCACGCCCTCCGGCGTCACCCGGAGGCGATCCGACTGCTCGAAGAGACGCGTGGCCATCTGCGACGCATCCTCGGTGACCAGCACCGCGACACTGTGCAGGTCACCGCGTCGCTCGCCACCGTCCTGACCGAAACGGGGCAGCGTTTCAAGGCCCAGCGGCTGCTCGCCCAGCAGAAGCCGAAGAAGCGCCGCTTCGGCAAGAAGTCCCGGTGACCAGGGGCCGTCAGATCACCGGCGGCCGCCCCAGCCGCGTCATGCGCAGGACTGTGGCCCAGCGGATCGGGACGCGGGGGCCCGCCGGGCGGCGGATGCCCTCGGCGAAGCCGGTGAGCCAGGCGCCGAGGCCGGGGAGGGAGCGGGTGCGGGCGAAGGTGAGGAGGGTCCAGACGCCGAGGTAGACGGGGACCAGGAGGGCCGGGAGGTTGCGCTTGGCCAGCCAGACGCGGTTGCGGGCGGTCATGCGGTGGTAGACGGCGTGCCGGGCCGGGCTGGTCTTCGGGTGCTGGAGGAGGAGCTTCGGCTCGTAGACGACCTTCCAGCCCGCGTCCAGGGCCCGCCAGGCGAGGTCCGTCTCCTCGTGGGTGAAGAAGAAGTCCTCCGGCCAGCCGCCGATCTCGTCGAGCATCCGCATCGACAGGCCGTGGCCGCCGCCGAGGAAGGTGGTCACCTCGCCGCCGCGCATCGGGTCCTTCGCCCCGAGGCGGGGCACGTGGCGGCGCTGGGTCTCGCCGGTCTCGTCCGCGATGCGGAACGAGACCACGCCGAGCGCCGGGTCCCCGTCGTACAGGTCCGCGAGGCGGCGGAAGACGTCCCGGTCGACGAGCAGGCCGTCGTCGTCGAGGTCCACCACCACGTCCACGTCGCCGAAGGCGCGGAGCGTGTCGAGCGCGACGTTCCGGCCGCCCGTCACCCCCCGGTTCTCCGGGAGTTCGACCCCGGTGACGCCCTCGGGCAGCTCCGGGAGCGAGCCCGTGCCGTTGCCGACGACCACGATCCGGGCGGCCGGCTCGTCCTGGGCCGCCACGGCGTCGAGCAGCGCCCGCAGCTCGGCCGGGCGCGTGCCCATCGTCAGTACCGCCACACCGATACGCGGTCGCGCCACGGTCCGCTCCGTTCCTCGCAGGCCAAAGGTCCTCGCAGGCCTCGAAGGCCTTTCGGGCCGCGATGCTAGCCGCCCCGCGCCACCTTCCGTTCACCCGGACCACGGATGTCGTGCACCGCGGGGGCGTTCGGAGGGGGAGCGCGGCGAGGAGCGCGGTCGCGCGGCTCTACGCTGGTTCCCTTCCGTCAGGTTGATCGATCTTCGAAAGGGTGGTCTCCAGGTGCTGGTCGCGGACCGATATCGGCTTCACGTGTGTATCGGCCGGGGCGGCATGGGCGAGGTGTGGCAGGCCACCGACGAGGTCCTCGGCCGGTCCGTGGCCGTGAAGCTGATGCTGGCCAACGCGGCCGACCCCTCCGCGGGCGACCGGTTCCGCCTGGAGGCGCAGACCGCCGCCCGGCTCAGCCACCCGCACGTGGTGGGCGTCTTCGACTTCGGCACCTGGGACGGGAAGCTGTTCCTCGTCATGGAGTTGGTCGAGGGCGACAGCCTCGCCGGAAGCCCCTCCGACCCCCTGGTCCTGCCGCCCGAGCGGGTCGCCGTGGTCGCCGCGCACGCCGCCGCCGGGCTCGCGGCCGCGCACCGGCAGGGCGTGGTGCACCGGGACATCAAGCCGGGGAACCTGCTCATCGACGCCGAAGGGACCGTGAAGCTCGCCGACTTCGGCATCGCCCGCTTCGTCGACGACCCCTCGGCCGCGCTCACGACGACCGGTCAGATCGTGGGCACCGGGCTGTACCTGGCGCCCGAGCGGGCCCTCGGGCAGCCCGCCTCGCCCGCCTCCGACGTGTACTCGCTGGGCTGTGTGCTCTACCAACTGCTCACCGGAAGACCCCCGTTCCGCGCGGACACCGCCACCGCCCTGCTCTACCAGCACATCGACACCCCGCCCGCGCCGCCCGCGCACCTCGGGGTCGCGCTGCCGCCCGAGTTCGAGTCGTACCTGCTGAGCCTGCTGGCGAAGCAGCCCGAGCAGCGGCCCTCCGCGCAGGCCATCGCCGACTGGTTCTCCTCCGGCGCCTGGCGCTCCTACCACCAGGCCCCGCCCGCTCCCGCGCCGCACCGCCCCGCACCCATGCCCCGGCACGTGCCCGCCCCCACCCCGCCGCCGACGACCGTGCCCGCCGCGCCCGCCTCCCGGCGGCGCGAGCGCCCGGCCCCCGGCGGCGGGCTCGCGGAGCTCTCCCGGCGCCGCCCGCGCAAGACGGCCGCCGTGGCCGGGGCCATCGCCTTCGTGGTCTTCCTGATCATCGGGATGGCCTGGCTCTCCTGACGCCCGCGGCACGGTCACGGCACGCCCGCGGCACGGTCACGGACGGTTCAGTACGGCCTCGGCGCCATCACCAGCGGATCCCCCTCGTCCGCCGGGATCAGCAGGCAGCGCGGTACGCCGGGGCCCGCGGTCGCCCGTACGGTCACCGTCGTCGGAGGGTCGGTCAGCAGCTCGACCGGGAGCGCGACCTGCCGTTCGCGCCCGATCACGACCCGGGCGGTCTCCTTGCCGTCGACGAGGACGTCGACGGCCGCCGAGTGGCCCGTCTCCACGGTCACGGAGACCGAGTGCCCGAGGTGGTCGATGTGGAAGTGGTGCCGTCGTCTCATGGGTCACCTCCGTACCTCCCAGAGTAGGTACGGCCCGGCTCTCCCGCCCCTCCCCGCTCCCCCGCCCCGGCGTGCGGGCGCGGGGGCCCGATGGTCAGATGGACCGGTACGAACCGCCACGGACCGACACGGACCCTCACGTACCGGTACGGCGAGCGGCGCCCGCGCGGAACGGAGCACCCCGCCCATGAGCGACACCCTCCCCTCGTTCGAGGACACGACGGACTTCGAGAACGCCGACCGGGGCTTCCTCGCCGCCCTCGTCCCCGGCACGGTCACGGACGCCGGCGGGCGGACGGTCTGGGACGGCGACGCCTACGCGTTCCTGGAGGCGGACTGCCCCGACACCGCCCACCCCAGCCTCTGGCGCCAGTCGCGGCTCTGCGCCCGGCAGGGGCTCTACGAGGTCACCGAGGGCGTCTACCAGGTGCGGGGCCTCGACCTGTCGAACATGACGCTCGTCGAGGGCGAGCGCGGGGTCGTCGTCATCGACCCGCTGATCTCCACGGAGACCGCCGCCGCGGCCCTCGCGCTCTACCGGGAGCACCGCGGCGACCGCCCGGTCACCGGCCTGATCTACACCCACTCGCACGGCGACCACTTCGGCGGGGCCCGGGGCGTCCTGCCGCGCGGCACCGAGGAGGGCGTGCCGGTCCTCGCCCCGGCCGGCTTCCTGGAGCACGCCGTCAGCGAGAACGTGTACGCGGGCAACGCCATGACCCGCCGGGCGGCCTACATGTACGGATCGAACCTGCCGAAGGCGCCGGACGCCCAGATCGGCGCCGGGCTCGGCCCGACCATGTCCACCGGCACCATCAGCCTGATCCCGCCGACCGTGGACATCACCGGGACCGGCCAGGAGGAGACGGTCGACGGCGTGCGGATCGTCTTCCAGCTCACGCCGGGCACCGAGGCCCCGGCCGAGATGAACTTCCTCTTCCCCGACCTCCGCGCCCTGTGCCTGGCCGAGAACGCCACGCACAACCTGCACAACGTCCTGACCCTGCGCGGCGCGGTCGTCCGCGACGCCCGGGTCTGGGCCGCGTACCTCGACGAGGCGATCGAGTACTTCCACGGGCGGTACGACGTCGCCTTCGCCTCCCACCACTGGCCCACCTGGGGCCACGACGAGGTGGTGCGGTTCCTGACCGAGCAGCGCGACCTCTACGCGTACCTGCACGACCAGACGCTGCGGATGCTCAACGAGGGCCTCACCGCGCCGGAGATCGCCGAGCTGCTCGAACCGCCGCCGGCGCTCGCCCGCGCCTGGCACGCGCGCGGGTACTACGGCTCCCTGCACCACAACGCGAAGGCGGTCTACCAGCGCTACCTGGGCTGGTTCGACGGCAACGTGGCCCACCTCTGGGAGCACCCGCCGGTCGAACTCGCCAAGCGGTACGTGGCGGTGGCGGGCGGGCCCGCCGAGGCCCTCGCCAAGGCACGCGCGTACGTGGCGGAGGGCGACCTGCGGTTCGCCGCGACCCTCCTGAACCACCTGGTCTTCGCCACCGCGCCGGAGGTCCCCGTGGGCGAGGAGCGCCCGGCGAGCGCGGTCCACGAGGAGGCCAGGGAGACGCTCGCCGGGGTCTACGACCGGCTGGGGTACGGCTCCGAGAACGGCCCCTGGCGCAACTTCTACCTCACCTCGGCGCAGGAGCTGCGGAACGGGGTCAGTGGCGAGACGGTCGACATGACGAACCCCGAGATGGCGATGGCCCTCACCGTCCCGATGCTGATCGACTCGATCGCCGTCGCGATCGACGGGCCGCGCGCCTGGAACGACGACCTGACGCTCGACCTGGTCCTGACGGACGACCCGGAGGGCGGTCGGCGGCGGCTCACCCTGCACAACGGGGCCCTCACCCACCGGGCGGTCACCGACCCCCGGACGCCCGCCGGGCTCACCCTGACCCTGTCCAAGCAGCAACTGCTCGGCCTGCTCGCCGGGGAGGGGCCCGGGGAGCTCGGGGTCGGGGTGGAGGGCGACCCCGCCCTGCTCGCCCGCCTCCTCTCGTACGTGACGAAGCCCGACCCGCTCTTCCCGATCGTCACCCCGTGAAACCCCTTCCCGGCGCCGGAGACGCATAGGGCTCTCGGGTCTCCTGGGCCTCCTGGGCCTCCTAGGCCTCCTAGGGCTCCTCCGCGAGGGCGAACAGGCCCAGGCTCGCGCCCTCTTCACGCGCCCGGCGCAGCTCCTCCTCGCCGAGCGTCTCCCGCAGGGCCCGCTCGCTGCGCTTCCGTGCCGTCAGGCCGGAGGCCGCCGGGCGGTACTCCTCGCCGAAGACGGAGGTCCTCAGCACGTCCACGGCGCCCAGGAGGTGGGCGGCGGAGACGGGCCGTCCGGTCGCGATCCGCAACTCCGCGAGGAGTTCGGCCGCGCAGGACGCCCCGGCCGCCGAGCCGAGCGTCAGATGGCCCCGGAGCGCCCTCCGGGCGTGCTCGGCGGCCCTCCCCCGCTCCCCGTCCCAGGCGAGGAGCTCGGCACGCGCGTGGTGCGCCCAGGCGTCGGCCCACAGGTCCCGTCCGGCCCAGGCCCGCCGCCCCGCCCGTTCGAGCGGCAGCCGGTCCAGGGCCTCCTGCGCCGCCTCCGGGTCGGTGCGGGCGAGGGCGAGGGCGAGCCCGGCCCAGGCCGGTTCGCGGCCGGGACCGAAGTCCGGGGGCTCCGCCGTCAGGGCCAGCGCCTCGCGGAACTCGGCCGCCGCCGCGCGCGTGCGCCCCTGGTGGAGGGCGGTGGAGCCGCGCAGCTGGGCGAGCAGGCCCAGGCAGCGGTCGTCGCCGTCCCGTACGGCCGCCGCCCAGGCCCGGGCCAGCAGCGGGTCGGCGTCCTCGGGGCGGCCCGCCTCCAGCTCCAGGTGGGCGGCGAGCCACAGGGCGCGGGCGGGCGGCGGCCCGGGGTGCAGGGCGAGGGCGTGCCGCAGCCGGGTCCGGCCCTCGGCGACCCGGCCGCAGGCCACCCACAGGAACCACAGGGAGACCGCGATCTCGACGGCCGTGCCCGCCTCGGCGCTCGGGGAGAGCGGCGCGGTGGTGGGGTCCATGGCGGCGGCCAGGTCCGGGAGTTCCCGCAGGGCGAGGTCGCGGGCGTCGAGCTGCCGGCCGCTCTGCCACCGGTCGGCGGCCCGGCGGGCGAGCCCGGCGCACCACCGGCGGTGATGCAGGACGACGGCCCAGCGGTCGCCGCGTTCGGTGAGCCTGCGGGCGCCCACCGCGCGCATGGGGAGCGGCATCCAGTAGCGGGGCACGTCCTCCTCGCCGTCGAACAGGTCGTCGACGGGCAGAAGCGCGAGGGGGGCGAGCCGGTCGAGGACCTCCCCGACCCGGGACGAGGGGAGGGTGCCGGAGGCGCACACCTCGCGGACGGCGTCCCGGCCGAAGGCGCCCTCGAAGACGGAGAGCCGCTCCCACAGGAGCCGCTCGTCGGGGTCGCAGCGGGCGTATCCGCCCTCGGCGGCGGCGAGCTGACCGGCGGTCACCGGCTCGCCCCACAGCAGCTCGGTCTCCGGGGTCCCGCCGGGCCCGGCGCACTCGACGCCTCCGGCGCCCTCCGTGTCCCCCGCGCTTCCCGCGCCCCCGCCGCTCCCCGTAACCCCGGCGCTTCCCGTGTCCCCGAGGCTTCCGGCGCTCCGGAGGCCCCTGAGGTGTCCGATGTGCCGGACGTGTCCGGTCGTGTCGGCGGCCGGATCGCCGGCCGGGCGACCGGACGGGCGTCCGTTCCCCCGCGAGTGCCTCGTCATCCCCACCCTTCCCTGGTGTACGCGCGCGTGGGATGTGGTGCCCCGGACCGTCGCGTCCGCGGGCCGTTCCACGGGCCGTGCCCGCGCGCCGTGTCCGCGCGTTGTGCCCGACGTCATGGCGAAGGCCGCCGTCGCGGGCTTGAATGCACGTGCCCCGGTGCACATCCTGGGGCTCCTCGGAACCCGGAGGCGGGGTTTTCCGGGGATCGGCCAAGGAGGCACATGGATACCGGGGAATCCGTCCTGGGAGAGGCGGATCTGGCGCTGATCCACGCGCTGCAGATGGCTCCGCGCGCCAGCTGGACGCAGCTCTCGGCCGTCCTGGAGGCGAGCCCCGACACCCTCGCCCGGCGCTGGGAGCACCTCAGCGGCAAGGGTTACGCCTGGAGTTCGCTGCTGGCCGCCCGGCACGGCAAGGAGGCCACCCTGTACGCGTGGGTGGAGCTGGAGTGCGTCGCCGGGGCCATCGAGGCCACCGCGGGCGAGCTCGCGGAGGACCCCTGCACCCTCGGCGTCCACCAGGTGACCGGCGACGCCGACCTGGTGCTGCTCGTCGCCTCCCCCGACCTCTACGCCCTCGACGCCTACCTGGCCGGCCGGGTGCGACGGCTGCCGGGGGTGCTCCGGTGCCGCGCGCAGGTCGTCACGCGGCTGCACAACCGCCCGTACCGGTCGCGGATCGACCAGCTCACCCCCGGGCAGATCCAGCTGCTCACGGAGCTGACGGGCGGGGAGCGGCGGAGCCGGGTCCACGCGCGCGCGTACCCGCACGTGACCGAACTGGACCGGCGGATCGTCGCGGAGCTGGCGGGGGACGCCCGCCGCAGCGCCGCCGAGCTCGCCCGGCAGTGCGGCACGAGCGAGTCGACGGTACGGCGCAGGCTGGACGTCCTGGCGACGGCCGGCGCCTTCCACCACCACTGCCTGCCCGCGCCGCGGTTCTCCGGGCGTCCGGTGTGGGCGCTGGTCACGGCGGACATCCCGCCCGTCGAGGTGCCGGAGACGGTCGCCGCGCTCGGCCGGCTGCGCCAGGCCCGGCTGGTCACCTCGGTCACCGGGCCGCACAACCTGGCGCTCGCGATGTGGCTCCGTACCGTCGACGAGCTGCACGAGGTGACGGCGGCGCTCGTCCGGGCCGCGCCGGCGCTGCGGATCACGGGCACCTCGCTCTCGCTGCGCACGCACAAGATCGGGGCGCAGGTCCTCGGCCCGGACGGTCGGCGGACGCACCACGTGCGCCCGGGGGACACGCTCCGGGAAGGGAGCTGAGGACCGGTCTCAGGCGGGGCGGGACGCCTTGACCGAGTACATCAGGGGGACGCGGGGGCGGTCCGCCGGGAAGCGGTAGTAGCCGTCCTCGTGCCGCTGGAGCGTGCCGTAGCGGGGGAAGAGCGAGACGTCGTGCTCGTGCAGGAAGTCGATCCGCAGGCCCGTCCGCGCGAGCGCCGTGACGACCTCGCCGACCGGGTGCACCCACTCCACGCTGCGGTTGTGGACGGTGGGGGCGTCGAGGTCGGCGTACGTGCCCGGGGTGGTGTCCACCCACGGGTCGCGGACGAAGTAGTCGTGCACGATCCGGCTGCCGGTCTCGTCGTCGAGCGAGTCGGTCAGCGGGTGGAACTCGGCCAGGTAGAGGAAGCCGCCGGGGGCGACGAGCGAGGCGGCGGTCTCCGCCCAGCGCTCGACGTCGGGCAGCCAGCACAGCGCCCCGCCGCCGGTGTAGACGACGTCGTACGAGTCGTCGGGGACGGCCCCGGCCGCGTCGTACACGTCGGCGGCGACGAACGCGGCCCGCTCCTGCGCGAGGCCGAGGTCGGCGGCGAGCGAGCGGGCGGTCTCGACGGCCGGTTCGGAGAAGTCCAGGCCGACGACGTGGGCGGCGCCCTGCCGGGCCCAGGAGAGGGTGTCCAGGCCGATGTGGCACTGGAGGTGGAGGAGGGTGCGCCCGGTGACGTCCCCGACCTCCGCCAGCTCGAAGTCCCGCAGGGCGTTCTTGCCCGCGCGGAAGGCGTCGAGGTCGTAGAAGGAACCGGCCGCGTGGAGGGGGACGCGTTCGTCCCAGCGCGCGCGGTTGGCCTCGCGCCAGTCCTCGGGGGTCGGAGAGTACATGTCGGCGAGGTTATCCACAGGCTGCGGAGCACGCGACCCGATTGTCCGCCGCCCGGAGCATGATGGGTGCCATGACCGAGAGCGAGAACGCCGAGAGCACCGAGAACCCCGCACGCCCCGAGAACCCCGCACGTCCCGAGAGCGCCGACGCGCCCGTCTGGGAGCGGCGCTTCCGCGCGCCCCGCGTCTCCCTGCCCGACTGGGCCGAGGAGGCGCCGGACCGCTCGCTGTTCGTGTCGAACGCGACGGGGACGTACGAGCTGTACGCGTGGGACCGGGCGACCGGGGAGCAGCGGCAGGTCACGGACCGGCCGAACGGGACGACGGACGGGACGCTGTCCCCGGACGGCGACTGGATCTGGTGGTTCGCGGACACCGACGGGGACGAGTTCGGGGTGTGGATGCGGCAGCCGTTCGCGGGCGGCGCGGACGAGCCGGCCGTGCCGGACCTGGCCCCCTCCTATCCGGCCGGGCTCGCCATCGGCCGGGAGGGCACGCTCGTGGTGGGCCGTTCCACGGACGAGGACGGCTCGACGGTCCATCTCGTACGGCCCGGGGCCGGCGCCCCGGTCGAGATCTACCGGCACCGGGAGTCGGCCGGGGTCGGCGACCTGTCGTACGACGGCTCGCTGGTCGCGATCGAGCACACCGAGCACGGGGACGCGATGCACTCGGCGCTGCGGGTGCTGCGCGCCTCGGACGGGAGCGTGGTCGCGGAGCTCGACGACACCAAGGACGGCACGGAGGAGCTGGGCCTCACGGTCCTGGGCTTCGCCCCGGCCGCCGGGGACACCCGGCTGCTCGTCGGCCACCAGCGGCGGGGGCGCTGGGAGCCGATGCTCTGGGACGTGGCGACGGGCGCCGAGACGGATCTGCGGCTCGACCTGCCGGGCGACGTGTCGGCGGAGTGGTACCCGGACGGCTCGGGCCTGCTGATCGTGCACGGCTTCGAGGCCCGCAGCGAGCTGTGGCGGTACGAGATCGCCACCGGGGCCCTGGTGCGGGTGGAGACCCCGGCCGGTTCGGTGTCGGACGCGACGGCCCGTCCTGACGGCTCCGTGGAGTACCTGTGGTCCTCGGCCGCCGAGCCGCCGGTGGTGCGCTCCACGGACGGCGGGGTCGTCCTGGACCCGCCCGGCCCGAAGGCGCCGCCGTCGCTGCCGGTGGAGGACGTGTGGGTGGAGGGGCCCGGCGGCAGGGTCCACGCGCTGGTGCAGCGCCCGGCGGAGGGCGAGGGCCCGTTCCCGACGGTCTTCGAGGTGCACGGCGGTCCGGCCTGGCACGACAGCGACGCCTTCGCGTCGGGCCCGGCGGCCTGGCTGGACCACGGGTACGCGGTGGTGCGGGTCAACTACCGGGGTTCGACGGGGTACGGCCGGGAGTGGACGGACGCGCTGAAGCACCGGGTGGGCCTGATCGAGCTGGAGGACGTCGACGCGGTCCGGAGGTGGGCGGTGGCGAGCGGGCTCGCGGACCCGGAGCGGCTGGTCCTCTCCGGCGGCTCGTGGGGTGGCTATCTGACGCTCCTGGGCCTGGGCACCCAGCCGGACGTCTGGGCGGTCGGTCTGGCGGCGGTCCCGGTCGCGGACTACGTGACGGCGTACGAGGACGAGATGGAGGCTCTGAAGGCGCTGGACCGCACGCTCCTGGGCGGCTCGCCCGAGGAGGTGCCCGAGCGGTACGCGGCCTCGTCGCCGCTGACGTACGTGGACGCGGTGAAGGCGCCGGTGCACATCTCGGCCGGGGTCAACGACCCGCGCTGCCCGATCCGGCAGATCGACAACTACGTCGACCGGCTGGCGGCCCGGGGCGCGGTCCACGAGGTGTACCGGTACGACGCGGGCCACGGCTCCCTGGTGGTGGAGGAGCGGATCAAGCAGGTCGCCCTGGACCTGGCGTTCGCCGCGAAGCACCTGGGGACCCGGGCGACGGGGGGCTGAGCGGCCTTGCGTACCGTGGGGGGCGTGTACCGGTTCCTGAGAACTCCCCGCTGGTGGGGGATCAACCTCTTCGTCCTCCTGGCGATCCCGTTCTGCGTCTTCATGGGGACCTGGCAGCTCGGGAAGTTCGAGGACCGCGTCGACACCCACCAGGAGGCGGAGCGGCGGCCCGCGCCGAGCACGGCGGCGGCCGAGCCGCTGGACTCGCTGCTCCCGGTGGACAAGGAGACGTCGGGCCGCACGGCCGAGGCGCGCGGCCGGTTCGGGGACCAGTTCCTCGTGCCGGGCCGCGAGCTGGACGGCCGGAGCGGTGCGTACGTCCTGACGCTGCTGCGGACGGACGGCGGCCGGTCGCTGCCGGTGGTCCGGGGCTGGCTCCCCGAGGGCGCCCCGGCGCCCGCCCCGCCGTCCGGCGAGGTCACGGTGGTGGGCGCGCTCCAGGCCTCGGAGAACCAGGGGTCGAAGGGCGTCCGCGCGGCGGGCGGCCTGCCCGAGGGACAGCTCGGCATGATCAGCGCGGCGTCCCTGGTGAACGTGGTGACGGACGACGTCTACGACGCCTGGATCACCCTCGCGGACTCCCCCGCCGGCCTCACGCCGGTCCCGGCGGCGGCGGCCGCGGGCACGGGCCTCGACGCGAAGGCCTTCCAGAACCTGGGCTACACGGCGGAGTGGTTCGTCTTCGCCGGCTTCGTGCTCTTCATGTGGTTCCGCCTGGTGCGGCGCGAGGCGGAGGCCTCCCGGGACGAGGCGCTGGGTCTGTCGGGCGCGTGAGGCCCGCGGGGCGCGTGAAGGCCGTGAAGGTCGCGGGACCATGAAGCGCATGGGGCTGTGAAGCCCGTGAAGCCCGCAGGGCCGTGAAGCCCGCAGGGCCGTGAAGCCCGCAGGGCCGTGAAGGTCGCGGGGCCGTGAAGCCCGTGAAGCCCGCAGGGCGCGTGACAACCGTAGAGCTCGTGAAGGCCCCGGGGCACGTAAGGCCTGCGGCCCTGGAGCGCACGCACGACCCGTAGTCCCGTAGTCCCGGAGGCCGCGCAAGGCCCGTGGCCCCGCAGAAGGCGTGAGAGCCCCGGCCCCGGAATCCGGGGCCGGGGTGTGCTCCTGGGATCAGGAGCCGAGGAGGCCGGTGCGGTAGACGGTGCCGGAGCAGGCGTCGGGGATGACCGCCGACAGCGAGGGGCCGCCGGGCTCCGCGGTGTGGCTGACCACGACGCTTCCGTCCGCCGGGCCGTCCGCCAGGAGCAGCTGGGCCGCCGGGCCGCCCTCGGCACCCGGGACCGGTTCCGGGCTGCCGCCGGAGCCGCCGGAGCCCGGACCGCCGCTGGGGTCGGGGTTGGTCGTGGGCTCGGTCGGAGTGGGCGTCGGGGGCGGTGTGGTCGGCGGCTCGACGGGCGTGGTCGGCGTCGGGGTGGGCGTGGTGCCGGTCGTCGGACAGGTCTCGCTCGGCACCCAGACGAACTTCACCTCGTAGGAGCCGTTCGGCTTCAGGACGAGCCGGGCGGACTCCTGCGAGGCGCCGGGCAGCCCGTCGCCCGAGGTGTGCCGGACCACCGAGATGCGTCCGGGGTCGGCCGCCCCCCGGGCCTCGAAGCCGACGACGCCCGCGCCGTCCACGACGCAGGAGGTGCCGGAGACGTTGACGACGCGGAAGCTGCCGTACACCTTGCCCTCGGCGTCGGGGCCGCCGGCCTGCGCGCCGCCGGAGCCGAGCTGGCCGGACGTGCAGCGGCCGACGCCGGAGCCGACCCCCTCCGTGTCTCCCGAGGCCTCGCCGGAGGCCCCGGCGCCCGGTCCCTCCGGCTTGCCGGAGGAGCCGTCGGCCCCGCCCTCCTCGCCGTCCCGGCTCGGGGAGACGCTGCTCGCGGGGGTCTTGGAGCTCTGGCCGCCCTCGACGCCGGTCTCGGTGCCGGTGCCGCCCTGGGCCTCCTCGCCGTGGCCGGCGTTCACGGGGCTGGCGGTGGTGGTCCCCTCCGAGGAGGCGACGTGCACGAAGGCCGGGACGGCCGTGCCGATGAGAACCGCGGCGGCCGCGGCGCCCACGACGGCCTGCCGCTTGCGGGCGCGCCGGGCGGGCACGGCCCGGCGCAGGTGCTCCAGCGAACCGGCGGAGGGCTCCAGCCCTCCCACGGCGCCCTGCAGCATCCGCCGCAGCGCCAGCTCCTCGTCCCCGTCTCCGTCGCCGGGCCCGGGCTCGATGTTCACCATGCGCTGTCCACTCAGATCGTCGCGTTCGTCTCGGGCACGGGCCTCGGGGCCCCCGGTGACCCTACGGTCCCCGGCGCCCGGCCCGTCTCCCTCGGATCCCCCGTGGTCGTCGGCGCGCGTTCCGCGCCCCCCCGCGTCCCCGGACGAGTCCCCGGAGCCCTCCGCGGTCCCGGGCCCCCCGGCACCGGTCCCGCGTTCCTCGGGTTCCCCGTGGTCCTCCGCGCGGTCCTCGGCGCCCGTCCCGTGGTCGTCGGGTGCGCCGTGGTCACGGCCCTCCGGGCGCACGCCCTCCTCCGGGGCGGTCCCGTCCTCGGGAGTCCCGCCCCGCTCGCCGCGCGCCCCGCTCACGACGTCGCCCCCATCGCGACGCGCAGGGCGGCCATGCCCCGCGAGCCGTACGCCTTCACCGAACCCAGGGATATCCCCAGCGTCTCGGCGACCTGGACCTCGGTCATGTCCGCGAAGTACCGCAGGACGAGGACCTCGCGCTGGCGCCGCTGGAGCCCGCGCATCGCCTTGATCAGGTCCTCGCGCTCCAGCTGGTCGTACGCCCCCTCCTCCGCGCTGGCCATGTCCGGCATCGGCTTCGAGAGGAGCTTGAGGCCGAGGATGCGGCGGCGCAGCGCGGACCGGGAGAGGTTCACGACGGTCTGGCGCAGGTAGGCGAGCGTCTTCTCCGGCTCACGGACCCGCTTGCGGGCCGAGTGGACGCGGATGAACGCCTCCTGGACCACGTCCTCGCAGGAGGCCGTGTCGTCGAGGAGCAGCGCGGCCAGCCCGAGCAGCGACCGGTAGTGGGCGCGGTAGGTCTCGGTGAGGTGGTCGACGGTGGTGCCGACGGCCGGAGCCCCCTCGTCGCTCGTGCGGGGCGCGGGAATGCCGTTCACCCGGGTGGACCGGGAACCGGTGGTCACGGGGGCGATCACCGGCATTCCGCCGGGAGCCCGCGGGCGCCGGAACGGGGCGACGACGGAGCCGCGTACGGAGCCGGCGACGCCGCTCCGTACGGGGAGCAACGCCGTGCCCGCGCCGCGCAGCGGGGCGATGGTCGCGATGTCGAGTACCTCTGCCACGCCTGTTGGACACGCCTGCCCCCGGCAGGGTTGTACGCGCTCGCCGTCCTTTTCGACGGCGGGTTGTTCGTCCTCATGCGTACCTGTTCTCCCCCGATGCCCCGCTTTCACAGCGCGCCCGGCGCCACACGCCCACGGGTGTCCGCAGAGACGCGCCCCACCCAACTACCGGTTGCAGCAAGGGGGAAATGCATCGTCGTCCAGGAGATCATCCCAGTTCAAGGGGTATCTGACGCCGAATTGCTCACAGGTCGTTCACAGATCACACAAATCCATGACACACGGCTCCCCCGGACGGACGGCCGCGAGGCCGCCGTCCGGGGGAGCCGGGAAACCGGGGGACCGGCGAAACCGGGGAACCGGGGGAACCGGGGAACCGGGCGGGGTCAGCGCCCGGTGCCGCCGTAGACCACGGCCTCGTCCGAGTCGCTGTCCAGGCCGAAGGCGGTGTGGACGGCGCGCACGGCCTCGTTGACGTCGTCGGCGCGGGTGACGACCGAGATGCGGATCTCGGAGGTCGAGATCAGCTCGATGTTCACGCCCGCGTCGGAGAGCGCGCGGAAGAAGTCCGCGGTGACGCCCGGGTTGGTCTTCATGCCGGCGCCGACCAGGGAGATCTTGCCGATCTGGTCGTCGTAGCGCAGCGAGTCGAAGCCGATCGCGCCCTTCGCCTTCTCCAGGGCGTCGATGGCCTTGCGGCCCTCGGCCTTGGGGAGGGTGAAGGAGATGTCCGTGAGGCCGGTGGAGGCGGCGGACACGTTCTGGACGATCATGTCGATGTTGATCTCGGCGTCCGCGACGGCCCGGAAGATGGCCGCGGCCTCGCCCGGCTTGTCCGGCACGCCGACGACGGTGATCTTCGCCTCGGAGGTGTCGTGGGCGACACCCGAGATGATGGCCTGCTCCACCTTCTGGGCTCCTTGCGGTTCGTTGCTGACCCACGTGCCCTGGAGTCCGGAGAAGGACGAGCGGACGTGGATCGGGATGTTGTAGCGGCGCGCGTACTCGACGCAGCGGTGCAGCAGCACCTTGGAGCCGGAGGCGGCGAGCTCCAGCATGTCCTCGAAGGAGATCCAGTCGATCTTCTTCGCCTTCTTCACCACGCGCGGGTCGGCGGTGAAGACGCCGTCCACGTCGGTGTAGATCTCGCAGACCTCGGCGTCGAGGGCGGCGGCGAGCGCGACGGCGGTGGTGTCGGAGCCGCCGCGGCCCAGGGTGGTGATGTCCTTCTTGTCCTGGGACACGCCCTGGAAGCCGGCGACAATGGCGATGTTGCCCTCGTCGAGGGCGGTGCGGATCCGGCCCGGCGTGACATCGATGATGCGCGCCTTGTTGTGGACCGAGTCGGTGATGACACCGGCCTGGCTGCCGGTGAACGACTGGGCCTCGTGGCCCAGGTTTTTGATCGCCATGGCCAGCAGGGCCATGGAGATCCGCTCCCCGGCGGTCAGCAGCATGTCGAACTCTCGCCCGGAAGGAATCGGGGATACCTGTCCGGCGAGATCGATCAGCTCGTCCGTCGTGTCGCCCATCGCGGAAACCACGACGACCACCTGGTGGCCGTTCTTCTTGGCGTCCACGATCCGCTTGGCGACGCGCTTGATGCCTTCGGCATCGGCAACGGAGGAGCCTCCGTACTTCTGCACGACAAGGCCCACGTGCGCTCCTCGCTCAGTCTGTGCCGCAGCCGGCGCTGCGATCGGCTCAGTCTAACGAGGGACTCGAAAACGCCTACGAGGTATCGCATGGTGAGACGCCCGGCTCACCCCGTGATCACGAGACCGAAATGTCCCGGATGACCCCAGCGGGCGCACGGACCCCGGCACCCGGACGGGCCCGGCTCCCCGGCCGCCCCGGCGCTCAGCTCTTCAGCGAGCGCAGCCCCAGCGGCCCCGCGATCTCCTGGATCATCACCCGGCCCGCCTCCTCGGCGAGGTCGTCCTCGGTCAGGTCCTCGTCCGTGTCCAGGCCGTCCAGGGCCGCGAGCGGCTGGTCGAGGCGGACGTGGGCGACGAGGGACTGGAGGGCGCGGAGGGTGGCCGAGGCGGTCGGGCCCCAGTTGGAGAAGTACGAGAACTGCCACCACCACAGGGCCTCGCTGGTCCGGCCCGCCCGGTAGTGGGCCAGTCCGTGGCTCAGGTCGGCGACGATGTCCGCCAGGTTGTCCGAGATCCGGGCCGGGACCGGCGCCTTGCGCGGCTCGTACGGGTCGAAGACCTCGGAGAAGACGTCGACCGGGTCCAGGAGCGCGGCGAACCGCTCGCGCAGGTCGTCCGCGTCGAGCTCCGGACCGGTGTCCGTCTCGTAGCGCTCGTCCGGGACGATGTCCTCGTGCGCGCCGAGCCGGCCGCCCGCCAGGAGCAGCTGGGAGACCTCCAGGAGCAGGAAGGGCACCGTGCTGTCCGGCTCGTCGCCCTTGGCCACCTCGGTGGTCGCGACGATGAAGCTCTCGATGGAGTCGGCGATCTGGACCGCGAAGTCGTCGGGGTCCTGCGTGACGGAGTGCAAGGTGGGGTCAGACATGGAACTGCCTTCCTCGGAGCACCCACACGTGGGCTGGGTCGTCATACATCCAGCAGCCTCCGGCCCTCGAAGGCGCGGCCCAGGGTCACCTCGTCCGCGTACTCCAGGTCGCCGCCGACCGGGAGGCCGCTCGCGAGCCGGGTGACCCGCAGGCCCATGGGCTTGATCATCCGCGCCAGGTACGTCGCGGTGGCCTCGCCCTCCAGATTCGGATCGGTCGCGAGGATCAGCTCGGTGATCGTGCCGTCCGCGAGCCGCGCGAGCAGCTCGCGGATGCGCAGGTCGTCCGGGCCGACGCCCTCGATGGGGCTGATCGCGCCGCCGAGGACGTGGTAGCGGCCGCGGAACTCCCGCGTCCGCTCGATCGCCACGACGTCCTTGGGCTCCTCGACCACACAGATGACGGTCGTGTCCCGGCGCGGGTCCCGGCAGATGTTGCACTGCTCCTGCTGTGCCACGTTGCCGCAGACCGCGCAGAACCTGACCTTCTCCTTGACCTCCAGGAGCGCGTGCGCGAGCCGCCGGACGTCCGTCGGCTCCGCCTGGAGGACGTGGAAGGCGATCCGCTGCGCGCTCTTGGGACCGACGCCGGGCAGCCTGCCCAGTTCGTCGATGAGGTCCTGAACCACGCCTTCGTACAACGGAACGCCCTTCTCGGGTGTGCTTGATTCTTACGGTAGTGGCTGGGGCCGGACCTTAGAACCCCAACGGAAGCGGTGCTGTGGACGGGCCCCGGCGGGGAGTCTCAGAAGCCGAGGCCCGGCATGCCGCCCATGCCCTGCGCCAGCGGGCCCAGCTTGGCCTGCTGGAGCTGCTGCGCGTTGTCGTTGGCGGCCTGCACGGCGGCGACGATCAGGTCGGCCAGCGTCTCGGTGTCCTCCGGGTCGACCGCCTCGGGGGCGATCACCAGGCCGCGCAGCTCGCCGGAGCCGGTCACGGTCGCCCTGACCAGGCCGCCGCCCGCCTGACCGTCGACCTCGGTCGCGGCGAGCTCCTCCTGCGCCCGGGCGAGGTCCTGCTGCATCTTCTGGGCCTGCTGGAGAAGCTGCTGCATGTTGGGCTGGCCACCACCGGGAATCACGGTCACTCCTGAGGGTCGGTGCGTCGGGTCGGTCCGTCCGGTCCATATGTCCGGCTCGGTACGCCGAGCCTACGTGGTCCCCGCCCACCCTGCCTCCATCACTCTTTCGGGTGAGAAACTGCGGGCTCCTCTACCTGATCAACACCCACTTGCGGGCGGAAATCCTGGGATTCCGGGCCCATCGCCCTCCATTCGGCGGTAGGAAGGGCAGGCACCACGTGCACCGCACGCCACAGAAGGACACGAGCGACACGAGCGCCGCACCGAGCGGAGGCGCTGAGCTGAACAGAGGAGTCCCCCGGTGAGCCAGCAGCCGGAGATGCAGCCGCCGGGGCACCCCGGGGGAGACGTCCACCCCGATCCGACCGGCCGTGTTCCGGACGGCCGCGACCTGACCGGCAGGCCCTTCCCCCTGGGGGACTGGGGCGAGCCGGCCGAGCGGCTCGACGAGCTGTACCGCTGGGTGGAGGGCAATGCCCTGCGCACCGCCGAGTGGTACCTCGCGGACCGGGTCTGGAAGCGCCGCGCCGCCCGGCTCCTGCGGATCGGTACCGCCGTCGGGGTGATCGCGGGCGCCGCGCTGCCGCTGCTCGACCTGACCGGGGTCGCGGCGGGCACGGCCGGCTGGGGCTACCTCTCGCTGCTGCTCGGCGCCGCCTGCCTGGCCTGCGACCGGTACTTCGGGGTGACGTCGGGCTGGATAAGGGACGTGGCGACGGCCCAGGCGGTGCAGCGGCGACTCCAGGCGCTCCAGTTCGACTGGGCCTCGGAGAGCGTCCGGGAGGTCCTGGGGCCCACGGAGGGCACCGCCAGCGAGGCGGCCGAGCGCTGTCTGGGCGTGCTGCGCCGCTTCTCGGAGGACGTGACGGAGCTGGTACGGGCGGAGACCGCCGACTGGATGGTCGAGTTCCGCTCGGGCCCCGCGCCGCTGGCCCTCCAGTCGGTCGGCGTGCTGCCGTCCCGGCCCGAGAGCGTGCAGTCGGCGGGCGGCCGCTTCCCGCTGCCGCCGGGCACCCGGCCGAACATGCCGCGCCAGCGGCCCCCGGAGACCCGCTGAGGCCTCCCGGGGGCGCGGGGCACGGCGTCCGGGCTCAGCTCAGGATGATCATCGAGCCCTGGGCCAGGCTCCGGGTCGCCGCCGCGTGCAGCCCCAGCCACACGTGCCGCTCCCGGGCGAAGGGCCCCTGGTCGTACGGGGAGGGGCCGACGGCCGGCTCCTCCAGGGCGGTCGGCCGCTCCGGCGGCAGCGGGGCGGCCGGCGGGTTGGCCGGGTCGATGCCGATCGAGGGCGCCACGAACTCCAGCTCCCGCAGCAGCCCGTGCGAGGAGCCGAGCGGCCCGCCGCCCTCCAGGAGCTCGTCGCTGGCGAGCGGCGCCGGGAAGTCGACCGGCACGTACGCGCCCGCGTGGTCGTAGTGCCAGACCAGGTGCGACCGCTGCGCGGTCGGCTCGAACATCTCCAGGAGCTGTTCGTAGTCCCCGCCCAGCTCGCCGACCGGTTCGACCGGGAGCCCGTGCACCTGGAGCAGGTAGGCGCGGCGCAGGAAGTGCAGGGCCTCGTAGTCGAAGCCGGCGACCGGGGCGACGTCGCCGGAGAGCCCCGGCATGTACGCGTAGACGGGCACGGTCGGCAGGCCCGAGGCGCTGAGGACGGCGTCGTAGGCGGCGATCTCTTGGGCGAAGGGGTTGTCGGGGCTGTGGCACAGCACGTCGACGAGGGGGACCAGCCACAGGTCACAGGCCAAGGGAGGCTCGCTCTCCGTCAGTTGCAGGGACGGCCAGGGTAGTCGGATCGTCCGACGACGCCCACCCGCTGAGGACCTGCCCCCGGAGACGGGCCCTCAACCCGCCGGGCCCCGCCCCGGTGTCCCCGCCGGACCCGCTCCCCACCGTCCCCGTCCTACCGGCCGCGTCGCTCCAGGAGCTCCAGCCGGTCCGCCCACTCCAGGGCGTGCGCGTTGTACTCCCGTACGACCGTCACGGCCGCCTCCGCGTCGCCGCGGGTGACCGCGTCGACCAGGTCCACGTGGCCGCTCCACAGCCAGCCCAGGAGGTCCCGCTCGGAGCGCAGGTGGGGCACGGAGAAGGCCCAGGCCTGGACGCGGAGCCGGTGCAGGAAGTCCGCGAGGTGGTCGTTGGCGGCGATCAGGCGGCCCAGCTCGCGCCAGTAGCGGATGTCGTAGCCGATGAGGACGTCCAGGTCACCGGCGCGGGCGGCGCGGGCGGCGGCCTCGCCCCGGCGGCGCACGGAGACGAGCGCGACCCCGATGCCGAGTTCGGGGGCCGGGGGCCGGGCCCGGTCGGCGCGGCGGCGGAAGATGCCCTCGACGACGAGCATCCGGGCCTCGACCATCCGCCGGTAGTCGTCGACGGAGTACTGGTGGACGCGGAAGCCGCGGTGCTGGTCGGAGTCGAGGAGGCCCTGCGCGCAGAGGTCCACGAGGGCTTCCCGCACGGGCGTGGCCGAGACGCCGTACTGCTCCGCGATCTGCTTGACGGTGAACTCCCGCCCGGCCTTGAGACGGCCCGCGAGCACCTCGTCACGCAGCGCGTCCGCGATCTGTTGTCGCAGGGTGTTGCGGGTGACGCCTCCGCTCTCGGGCATGGTGGTGGGTCCCCTCCGTCCGGCTGCGGACACCCTAGTCCAGACGGAGGGAACCTCTCCGGTACGCGTGCGGGCCGAGGTCAGACGGTGTGCTCGTCGGCCACCGAGAGGGCCGCGTCCAGGGCCGCGAGCCCCTCCTTGGCCTCCGCCTCGGAGACGTTGCAGGCGGGGACGGCGTGGGTGCGGTTCATGTTCACGAAGGGCCACAGGCCGTGCTTCTTCGCGGCGGCGGCGAAGGCGGCCATGGGCGCGTTGGCCTCGCCGGACGCGTTGTACGGGACGAGCGGCTCGCGCGTCTCCCTGTTCTTGACCAGGTCGAGGGCCCAGAAGACGCCGAGGCCGCGGACCTCGCCGACCGAGGGGTGGCGCTCGGCCAGCTCGCGCAGGCCGGGGCCGAGGACGGTCTCGCCGATGTGCGCGGCGTTCTCGACGACCTTCTCGTCCTCCATCACGTGGATGGTGGCGACGGCGGCGGCGCAGGCCAGCGGGTGGCCGGAGTAGGTCAGGCCGCCGGGGTACGGGCGCTTGTCGAAGGTGGCGGCGATCTCGGCGCTGATGGCGACGCCGCCGAGCGGCACGTAACCGGAGTTCACGCCCTTGGCGAAGGTCAGCAGGTCGGGCACGACGTCGAAGTGCTCGGCGGCGAACCACTTCCCGGTGCGGCCGAAGCCGGCCATGACCTCGTCCAGGACGAAGACGATGCCGTACCGGTCGCAGATCTCGCGGACTCCGGCGAGGTAGCCGGGCGGCGGGGTCATGATCCCGGCGGTGCCGGGGACGGTCTCCAGGATGATCGCGGCGATGGTCGCCGGACCCTCGAAGGCGATCGTGTCCTCCAGGTGCTGGAGGGCCCGCGCGCACTCCTCCGCCTCGGTGGTGGCGTAGAAGGGCGAGCGGTAGAGGAAGGGCGCCCAGAAGCGCACGACGCCCGCGGAGCCGGTGTCGGAGGCCCAGCGGCGCGGGTCGCCGGTCAGGTTGATCGCGGTGGAGGTGGCGCCGTGGTACGAGCGGTAGGCGGAGAGCACCTTGGTGCGGCCGGTGTGCAGCCGGGCCATGCGGACGGCGTTCTCGACGGCCTCGGCGCCGCCGTTGGTGAAGAAGATCTTGTCCAGGTCGCCCGGGGTGCGCTCGGCGATGAGGCGTGCGGCCTCGGAGCGGACGTCCACGGCGAAGGCGGGCGCGAAGGTGGCGAGCTTCCCGGCCTGCTCCTGGATCGCGGCGACGACCTTCGGGTGCTGGTAGCCGATGTTGGTGTAGACGAGGCCGCTGGTGAAGTCGAGGTAGCGGTTCCCGTCGTAGTCCCAGAAGTACGAACCCTCGGCGCCGGCGACGGCGAGCGGGTCGATCAGGCCCTGGGCGGACCAGGAGTGGAACACGTGGGCGCGGTCGGCGGCCTTGACGGCGGCTCCGGCCCGCGGATCGGGTGCGGCATGAGGGGTCATGCGGCCGAGGGTAAGGAACCGCAGGTGGGAAGGGCCATGGCCATCTTGTCCACCGAGACCGGGAGGGACGCGACACGTTGTTCTCCCGACCCCCACCCTTGACAGCATGCTGTCGAGATGACAGTCTGCTGTCATGACAAACGAGAGCGGCACCCGCATCGTCCACCTCGCCGTCTACGACACCCTCGCGGACTGGGAGACCGGCCACGCCACGGCCTGGCTCGCCCGCGCGGGACACACCGTCAGGACCGTCGGCCCGGTCGCCGGCGAGCCCGTCACCACGATCGCCGGGATCCGGATCGTCCCCGACCTGGCCCTCTCCGACCTGCGCCCCGAGGACAGCGCCCTGCTGATCCTGCCGGGGGCCGAGAAGTACGACGAGGGCGACGAGCTGGCCCCCTTCGCCGCCAAGGCCCGCGCCTTCCTCGACGCCGGGGTCCCGGTCGCCGCGATCTGCGGCGCGACGGCGGGCCTGGCCCGCGAGGGCCTGCTCGACGACCGCCGCCACACCAGCGCGGTCTCCTTCTACCTGGCCGCCACCGGCTACAAGGGCGCCGAGCACTACGTCGACGCGGACGCGGTCCGGGACGGCGACCTCATCACGGCGGGCCCGACCGAGCCGGTCGCCTTCGCCCGCGAGATCTTCGCCCGCCTCGGCGCGTACGAGGGGAAGCGGGACGCCTGGTTCCGCCTCTTCCACGACTCGGACCCGGCGGCCTTCGCCGAGCTGAACGGATGAGCCGCGAGGAGCAGGACGCCCTGTCCCGCACGGCCCTGGGCGTCTTCCGGCTGAACGGCCAGTTCCTCGCCGTCTCGGAGAAGCTGGCCGAGCCGGCGGGCCTGACCGCCGCCTGGTGGCAGGTCCTCGGAGCCGTACTCCCCGAGCCCCTGCCGGTCGCCGGGATCGCCCGCGTCATGGGCATCACCCGGCAGAGCGTCCAGCGCGTGGCCGACCTCCTCGTACGGGAGGGCCTGGCGTCCTACGAGCCGAACCCGGCCCACCGCCGCGCCAAGCTCCTCGCCCCCACGGACGCGGGCCGGGCGGCGGTCCGCCGCGTCGACCCGGGCCACGCGGAGCTGGCCGCGCTCCTCCTCCGGGAGCTGGGCGGCCAGGAGGCCTTCGACGAGACCGTACGGGTCCTGGAGCGCCTCTCCCGGGCCCTCACGGCTCTGGAGGACTTTGAGCCGGGAGCAGCGGACGCCGCTCCATCAGCTCCGTGACCGCGCTCCTCAGCAGCAGCGGATGCACGAACCGGTCGGGCCCCGTCGGCGGGCACCGCCACGCGAGCGGCCAGGTCCGACCGGTCAGCGCGGGCACCGGCACGTAGCTCACGTGCGCGGGCCCCGCGTTGAAGCGGGTCACCCCGCGCGGCCACGCCTTGCGCGCCGTCGTCCCCGGCGGCACCAGGAAGTAGACCCCGCGCCGCCCGTTCGCCTCGATGACGACCGGCCCCGGGTCGCCGTCGGTGAGCGCCTCCATCCAGTCGGCCAGCCGACGCCCGTCCTCGCCGTCCACCCGAACGGCGTCGAATTGTACGCCGGCCTTACGGAGTTGGAATCCGGAAACTGGAATCCAATCCACGTTTACTTCCCGATTCTCTTCAATCACGAGGACATGTTCCCGCGCCGAAGCTAGCGTTTTCCACGACTGCTGACGGTGCGTCGGCATTCTGTCGACCTGCGTCAACGCAGCTTGAATGCAGTCGAATTGGGCGGGGAGCAGTTGAGACCGGTTGAGACCGGTTGAGTTCGAATGGGGAGCGCGATGGTGCGAGCGGAGAACAAGGAACCGTTGGGTCCGGCGGCGCGGATGGCGGCGTCGCTGACCAAGAGAATGCGCACGAGGAAAGGAATGACGCAGGAGCAGCTCGGTACGGTGATGGGTTATACCGGCGCGGCGATCAGCGCGGTGGAGCGGATGATCCAGCCGGTGAGCGACGAAATGCTCGTACAGCTCGAACAGGCGCTGAGTAGCGGGACAGGTGTCTTCGAGGAGCTGCGGGAACTCGTACGGCTGGAGAAACTGCCGGAACAGTTCCGGGGGTACGCGCCGATCGAACAGAAGGCGGTGGCGCTGTGGCTGTACGCGAACCACGTGGTCCACGGCCTCTTCCAGACGGAGGCGTACGCGCGGGCGCTGATCGCGGGCGGGTACCCGGAGCCCACTCCGGAGCGGACCGAGGAGCTGGTGGTCGGCCGGATGGCGCGGAAGGTGCTGTTCGACCGGAAGCCGGTGTGCGAGATCGAGCTGATCCTCGACGAGTCGGTGCTGAAGCGGCCGTTCGGGGACAACGAGGTCATGCGGGAGCAGCTGGAGTACTTGGCGGAGTGCGCGCGGAGGAGGAACGTGAACCTTCAGGTGCTGCCCATGGACGCGGGGCTGGACGGAGAGTACGCAGGTGCGCACGGCGAGCTGAACATCGTGGAGACCTCGGCCCACGACCGGGTGACCTACCTGGAGGTGCAGCGAGAAAGCCTGCTGATCACCGACCGGGCGAAGGTAAGTGGGCACATGCAGCAGTATGCGAAGATCCGAGCACAGGCCCTGGATCCGCGCAGGTCGCTGGGCTTCATCGAGGAGTTGGCGGGAGTACGGAGATGAACGACACCCTGCAGTGGTTCAAGTCGAGCTACAGCGACAGCGGCGGCGGCAACTGCGTCGAGGTGGCCTTCACGTGGCGCAAGTCCTCGTACAGCGACGCCAGCGGCGGCAACTGCGTGGAGGTCGCCACCTGCACGCACGCCGTGCACCTGCGGGACTCCAAGCAGCAGGACGGCGGGCCCACGTTCGCCGTGGAGCCCGCCGCGTGGAGCGAGTTCGTCGCCTGGCAGAGCTGACGGCGCGGCGCTCACCGTCGTCGGCTGCGTCGCCACGGCGTTGAGGGCGAGGCGGTTCCGAGGGCGGGGTCGTCAAGTTCGTCGCCCTCTTCCCGTGACGCCGAGAGGGGCCGGTCCCGCTGTCGCGCGGACCGGCCCCCCGACGTACCCGTGCGGACGTCAGCAGTACAGGTTCGCCCCGGTGGGGACGCCCAGGATCTGGGTGTACTGCTGGTACTTGGTGACCCGGCTCTGCACCTGGGCCGGGTTGCCGCCGTTGCACTCCAGGGTGCCGTTGATCGAGCGGATCGTCTCGCCGAAGCCCGCGCCGTTGACCATGGCGTTGTGGCCGGTCATCGTGCCGGGGCCGTTCTGGGTGTTCCAGTACCAGAGGCCGGTGGCCATGGCGACGGCCGGGTCCTGCTCGACGCGCCAGGGGTTGTTCAGGAGGTCGATGCCGAGGGCGTCACCGGCGGCCTTGTAGTTGAAGTTCCAGGAGAGCTGGATCGGCCCGCGGCCGTAGTACGCGGCCTGGCCGGCGGGGCAGCCGTAGGGCTTCCCGGCGTCGCAGTAGTGCGGGTAGTTGGCCGTGTTCTGCTCGACGATGTAGTAGAGCCCGGCGGTCTCGTGGGAGACGTTGGCGAGGAAGGCCGCGGCCTCCTGCTTCTTCACCGTGTCACTGCCGGTGTTGGCGAAGGCGGGGTACGACTTGAGGGCGTTGACCAGGCCCGCGTACGTGTAGAACGGGTTCCGGTTCGGGAACATCTGGTTGAACTGGGCTTCGGAGACCACGAAGCCGTTGTTCTGGCCGCCGTCGCCACCGCCGCCGGTGCCGCAGGCGCCCTCGTCGCGCCAGACGTCCGAGGAGCCGGGGCGCTCGTTCTGGGTCCACCACTTCGCGTACCAGTTGCGGCCGTTGTACGAGGCGGTCTTGCCACCGGTGTAGACGGTGGAGGAGTTCCAGGCGGTCACACAGGCCGGGGCGGCGCCGGCGCTGGTCGCGGGGAGCAGTACGGCGAGGCCTACGGCCGTACAGAGCGCGGCGAACAGGGTGAGCAGCTTGCGGAGCATCGCTCGTCCTTCCGGGTGGGGGGGTCCGGGTTCGGGAAGGGCCAGCGAAGCGTGATTGGTCTGGACCTGTCAAGGTCTAGACCAGAAATCGTGACAGTGGGGCGGGGCACGGGAAAGGCCCGGGGGACGGAGACCGTCCACCCGGGCCTGTCGCTCACGGCACTTTCGTACCGATCAGCTCGACTTCACACCGCTCAGAGCAGGTTGAAGACCTGGTAGCCGAAGCCGATCTTGACCGGCGCCTTGTACGGGGCCGCGGCGTTGCCGGTGCCCGAGTAGCGGAACAGCTCGCCGTTCGTCTTGCGGGCGATCAGGTCCGTCTTGCCGTCGCTGTCGAGGTCACCGACGGAGAGCAGGCGGTCGTAGATGTTCCAGCCGGCGCCGACCTTCGTGCGGGCGGTGAAGGGGGCCTTGTAGTCGCCCGTGCCCTTGTACAGCCACAGGACACCGGAGGTGTCCTTGGCGACGATGTCGGCCTTGCCGTCACCGGTCAGGTCGCCCTGGCCCGCGATCTGGTTGTAGGCCTGCCAGCCGCCGCCGACCTTGGTGCGCGGGGTGAGGCGACCGTCCGGGTAGGAGAGGTAGCTCCACAGGACACCGGCCTTGTCGACGCCGATGAGGTCGGCCTCCGGGGCGCCGCCGATGCTGCCCGGCGAGAGGACGGTGCTGTAGATGTTCCAGCCCGTGCCGACGTTCCTCTCGAAGTACTCCTCGCCGACGAAGCCGGTGAAGTCCAGCCGGCCGTTCTTGTAGAGGGCCCAGCTGCCGTCCTCGAAGCCGTCCTTGTCGTTGTCGACGTCGATCCAGTCGGCGAACTCGGAGAAGTCGATCTCCAGGTTCTCACCGGGCTGGAAGCCGCCGGTGAAGTTCGGCACGTAGAGGTGCAGGTCGCCGTTCTTCTTGTTGACCGCGTTCATGATGAAGGTCGGCGTGTTGACCACGTCGTCGTTCGTGCCGAACGCGCCCGCCTTCGGGGCCTTCGCGGCCTGCTGGGCGGCGCCGGCCTCGGCGCGGGCCTGGCCGGGTCCGACCGGAGCGCCGGCGGCGAAGGCCGTGCCCGCGGCGGTCGCCGCGGCGACGGTGACGGCGGTGGCTACGAGCGCCCCCCGGAGCACGTGCCTGCGTCGGTTCTTGATCATGGAGATGTCCCCCCTGCGTCATTCATCGGCGGCGCGTGGTGCGAACCGCCGGTGATCCGAAGCCTCTCACACGAGCTTCACCGAACGCACAGGAGATCCCTGTCACTTGCGCCCCATCCGGCCTCTTCTTGATCGCCTGGGGGCGGGGGCCGGGTGATCCGGGGCCGGGGGTCAGTCGAAGCGGATGTGCCTGGCCCCGGTCGCCGCCCGGCGCAGGCGGGCGCGGAGGGCGCCGTCGGTGTCGGGGGCGAGGGCGAGCCCGGCCGAGGCGGCGATGCGGTCCGCGACCCGCGGGACCGTGAGGCGGTCGGTGCGGACGTGCTCCGAGAAGGCCTCGCCGCTCAGACGGTCCAGGCACAGGTCGATCCTGGACACGGCGAAGCTCTCCCGCCGGAGCGGGGCGTCCTTCCCCGCCAGGAACCGGACCGCGTGCCCGAAGCCGCGCTCGCGCAGCCGCCGCAGGACGGTCTCCCGCTCGGCGAGGAGCGCGAAGTGCCGCACGTCGTGCCCGGCCCCGCGCAGGCGCCCGACCGTCTCGTCGAAGTACCGGGGCTCCACGACCGTCATCGGCACGATCACCACGCCCGGGTGCTTCCGGAGGGCCAGGTCCAGGACCTCGTACACGCCCTGCCGCCAGGCCGGGAAGTCCTGGAAGTCGCCCCGGAGGCCCGGGGGCGCCATGCGGTGCAGGCCGAAGCCGACGTGCTCGGGGTCGCAGACGACGCTCCCCGGCAGCCGCCTGCGCAGCTCGTACGCGGTCTGCGTCTTGCCGCCGCCGAACGGTCCGTTGATCCAGATCAGCATTCCCCGACCCTAGGGCCGGACGTACCGGTCGGGGCGCGCGGTCAGATCAGCAGCACGATCCGCCCCGGCCGGTGCCCCGCCTCCGCGCGGCGGTGGGCCTCGGCGGCCGAGGCCAGGGGGACGATGTCCGCCGTCCGGGTGGTCAGCTCGCGGGCGGCGACGCCGTCCAGGATCGCCTTCAGGCGGGCGGCGTCCGGGCGGGGGCGGATCGCGGTGACGTCGATGTCCCGGACCCGGTCCGGCAGCTTCTCGCCGGAGGCCGAGACGAAGGTCCCGCCGTCCCGCAGGGCGGGCAGCAGCGGGGCGCCGATGAGCGCGGCGTCCAGGACGGCCGCGACCCCCTCGGGGACGTGGGCGCGCACCTTGGCGACGACGTCCGCCGGGTCGCCGCGCGGGATCAGCTCCTCGGCCCCGAGCCGGAGCAGCTCGTGCCGGTCGTCCTCCTCGGCGAGGGCGACCACCCGGTACCCCGCGGCGGCGGCGTGCTGGACGGCGAAGCGGCCCACCACCCCGCCGGCCCCGCTGACCAGGACCGGGGAGCCCTCGGGGAGGTCCAGCTGGTCGACGGCCTGGTAGGCCGCGAGGGCGGAGAGCGGCACCGAGGCGGCCGTGGTGAACTCCATGTCCTCGGGGATCGGCGCCAGCCACTCGGGGTCGGCGCGGATCACCTCCGCGTACGAGCCCTCCCCCGTGCCCTCCGTCACCCAGGGGATGAAACCGGCCACCCGGGTCCCCTCGGGGAGGCCCGGCGCGGCGTCCAGGAGCACGCCCGCGAAGTCGAAGCCGAGGACGAAGGGCGGGGCCAGCTCGCCCAGGAAGGCGGCCCACTGCCCGGAGCGGATCCTCAGGTCCGCCTGGTGCACGGCGGCGGCCTTGAGCCGTACGCGCACCCGGCCCGGGACGTCGCCGGCCTCCGGCTCGGGACGGTTGGCGATCCTGAGGACCTCGGGTCCGCCGTAGGAGATCACTTCGACGACGCGCATGGGGCACTCCTGCACTGCTCGTGTACCGCTTCGTGTACTGCTCGTGTACTCCTCGTACGGACGCCCCCTCGTGGCCATTACACAGAGGCTCCCCACCCCCGGCAACCGCTGATGGCCCGCCCGCGCGACGCTCCGGGAAGGCGACCGGGAGGGTCATCGGGCAGGGCGTCGGGAACGCGGCCGGAATCCGGCTTGCGGAAGGAAGAACACCGGGTGACGGGTGGCGACGTCCGCCACGGAACCGCACACGCGTCCGTACCGTCGCGCGCATGGACTGGCTCACCTCCGAGAACCTCATCGCCGTGGTCACCGCGCTCATCGGCGTCCTCGTCTCGATCGGTGTCGCCTGGTACCAGTGGTGGGTGCTGCGCCAGCGGCGGATCGGCTACCGCATCCAGCTGGACACGGCCATCGGCGCCGGGGCGAACGGCGCCGCCGGGGCCGCCACCGGCACCGGCGCGGCCGTGCGGCGCGGCTACTTCGACGCCAGCCCCGGCCTGGAGGACGCCACCCTCGTCCTGCTCCGGATCGAGAACGACGGGGCCCTGTCCGTCGCCCACGAGCACTACACGGACGGCGACGACCACGGGCTCACGGTGGAGTTCGAGGGGCGGCACGTGAAGGCGGTCGTCGTCACCGCCCCCGACCACCCCCGGCTCCTCAGCCACTTCCCCGACTCCTGGACGGGCCCCGCCGAGGGGGCCACCAGCATCGCCCTGCCGAAGGTCCCGCTCAACCGGGGCGCCTACTACAAGCTGCTCGTCCTGCTCGGCGGCGGCCCGATCGGCGGCGGGGTCACGGTCGACGGCAGCATCACCGAGGGCCGCGTCCACCCCACCCGCAGCATCACCCCCGACGACAAGCCGCCCGTCTTCAGCCGGGCCGCGCTGTTCGTCACGGTCGGCCTCACCGCCTGCGTCGTCGCCCTCGCCGCGATCATCGTCCGGGAGGAGGTCCCGCCGCCGATCGGCTGCGCCCGGGGCACCCTCACGGTCACCGGCTCGACGGCCTTCGCGCCCGTCGCGAGGGAGGTGGCGCGGCAGTACGAGAAGGACTGCGCGGGCGCGACGGTGCTCGTGGACGCGCACGGCTCGGCCACCGGCATCCGGGCCCTCGACGCCGCCGGGAGGAAGGCGGCCGCGGCGAAGAAGGGTCCGCCCGCCGTCGTCGCGCTCTCCGACGGGCACAAGCCGAACGGCCACCCGGAGCTGCGGGAGACCCCCGTCGCCGTCTCCCTCTTCGCCCTCGTCGTCCACGACGGGACGTCCGTCGCCAACCTGAGCCGGGAGCAGATCCGGGGCGTCTACCGGGGCGACATCACCAACTGGAGCGTGCTCGGCGGCCCGAACCTGCCGATCCGGCTGGTGAGCCGGAACGCCGGATCTGGCACGCGGGAGGTCTTCCAGCGCCGGGTCCTCGGGGAGAACGAACCGGCCCACTCCTCCCTCGACTGCGAGCACCGCGACGACCCCCGCGCGCGGGTGACCCGCTGCGAGCTCGACTCCACCGAACAGGTCCTGGACACCGTCGCCCGCCTCCCCGGGGCCATCGGCTACGGCGAACTGCGCGCGAGCGGCGGCGTGAAGGGCCTGCACCGGGTGGCGATCGACGGCCGCGAAGCCGACGCGGACACCGGTACCGGTGCCGGTACCGGCATCGACGGGCCGGGCGCGTCCGGGTACCCGTACCGGGAGATCGAGTACGCCTACACCTGGGGCGAGCCC
The DNA here is from genome assembly GCF_044754545.1 of Streptomyces sp. NPDC093071. NCBI lineage: Bacteria > Bacillati > Actinomycetota > Actinomycetes > Kitasatosporales > Streptomycetaceae > Streptomyces > Streptomyces sp. NPDC093071. The sequence continues at coordinate 203,403 of NZ_JBIVPH010000010.1, forward strand.
CCGACCGGCTCCCTGACGGCCCGCTTCCTCGCCTATCTCACCCGGGGCGGCGGCCAGGACCTCGTCCGCGTCCACGGCCACCTGCCCTGCGCCACCCCGAAGGGGCTGCGGGCCTGCGGGGACGGACAGGCCTTCTAGGTCCCGTCGGGCCGGTCGGTGCCGGTATCTTCGAGCGGCTCTTCCCCTCCGTGGGCGGCGGCGAAGCGGTCCAGCTCGGCGTCGTACCGGTCGGCGTCGAAGTGGGAGTCCGGGGGCAGCCGCACCCGGATGTCGTCCGTGTTCTCCCACGTCCACACCACCAGGCCGCCGCGGCGCTCGACGGTCACGAAGACGCCCCCGCAGCAGTCGGTGACGCAGTGGTTGTTCGACAGCTCGAATCGCCTCGGTTCGGCGCCGGCCCTCAGCGGCCACGTCCCGGGCGGGCCGGTCAGCATCTCCCGGTGGAGGCTCGCATCGCTGCCGGGATGGATCGCCTCCACGACGTCCACCCCGTCGACCGCCACCCGGATCCGCGCCGACGGCCGCCACGACCCCGGTTCCGCGGGGACGAGGCGGAGGGAAAGGACGTCGAACGGCTCGGAAGGATCGGAAGACCCGGAAGGGACGGAAGAGGCGGAAGGATCGGAAGGATCGGAAGGGTCCATCACCCCATGGTCACACCTCCGGACCTCCGGACCTCCGGCCCCCGGGCACGGGCGGGTCTGGCATTCTCTGACGACGTGGAGCCATTGAACGCGGAAGACCCGGTGCGCATCGGCCCGTTCCGACTGATCGGCCGCCTCGGGGTCGGGGGGATGGGCCGGGTGTTCCTGGCGCGCTCGGCCGGGGGCCGGACGGTCGCCGTGAAGGTGGTGCACGCGGAACTGGCCGCCCGGGACGAGTTCCGGCGCCGGTTCGCCCGCGAGGTCGCCGCCCTGGAGCGGGTCGGCGGCACGGGCACGGCGCCCGTGCTCGGCTCGGACACCGACGCCGAGGCGCCCTGGGTCGCCATCGGGTACGTGCCGGGCCCGTCGCTGCGGACGGTGGTGGGCGACGAGTACGGGCCGCTGCCGACCGAGACCGTACGGACCCTGGCGGCCGGGCTCGCCCGCGCCCTCGGCCACATCCACACCGCCGGGCTCGTCCACCGCGACCTCAAGCCCTCGAACGTCCTGCTGACCGTCGACGGACCGCAGCTCATCGACTTCGGCATCGCCCGCGCCGTCGACACGGTCGCCGAGGGCGGCGACCTCACCACCACCGGGGCCGTCGTCGGCTCCCCCGGCTTCATGTCGCCGGAGCAGGTGCGCGGCGAGCGCCTGACGCCCGCGTCGGACGTCTTCTGCCTGGGCTCGGTCCTCGTCTACGCGGCGACCGGCCGCGCCCCGTTCGGCTCGGCGGACAGCGGCGTCCACGCCACCATGTTCCGCATCGCCCACGACGAGCCCGACCTGACGGACCTGCCGCCCGCGCTCTCCGGGGTGATCCGGGCCTGCCTCGCCAAGGACCCGGCGGCCCGCCCCTCGACCGGCGAACTCGTCGAGGCCCTGCCGGTCGCCGATCCCTGGCTCCCGGCGGACGTCCTCGCCCGGCTGGGGCGGCACGCGGCGCGCCTGCTCGAAGCGGAGGCGGTTTCCGGCGGCGAGGGCTCCGGCGGTACGGCCGCCGGGGATCCGGCTCCCACCGGAAGCACGGGAAGCACCGGGGCCGGCGGGGGCCCGACCGTCACCCCGCCCCGCCCCCGGCGCCGCCGGACCCTGCTCGCCGCCGTCACGGTCCTCGCGGTGGCGGCCGCCGCCACCGTCACGTACACCGTCTGGCCCGGCACCGGCGCCGACGGGAAGGAACGGGCACAGGGGAAGGGGAAGGAGCGGACGGGCGGCACCTCCCCCGGCCCCGCCGGGATCGTCCCGGCGGCCTTCCTCGGCGCCTGGGAGGGCGTGCTCCAGGGCGGGGAGGACCACCCGAGGGAGACCGCCCGCATCGAGATCACCCAGGGCCCGGCCGGCGCCAAGAACGCCGTCTACGTCCAGGTGTCCGAGAGCCGCCTGTGCATGGGCCGCTCCCGGCTCGTCTCGGCCGACGAGGACGAGGTCGTGTACGGCGAGTCCGACGTGACGACCAGCGTGCCCGCCGCGCGCTGCACCCCGGCGGCCCACCAGACCCTCGCCCTGCGCTCCCCCGACGTCCTGGAGTGGACCTCGGGCGCCGCGAAGGCCACCTTCCGCAAGTCCCCCACCGGCACGTCCGTCGTCCCCGCCCGCCTCCTCGGCGAGTGGCGGAACGTCCCCCGGCCGGAGGTCTACGGCGACCAGGACGGCCGGTACGGCTCGTGGGTGACGGTCACCCAGGGGCCGGTCGGCACCCGGGTGGTCCGCTTCCGGGACGTCTTCCCGCGCACGGACGAGGACGGCGCCCCCACCCCCGAGACGATCTCCTGCGGCTCCACCGCCGTCCTCGGCGGCACCGGAAACCTCCTGGTGATCGGCCCCCAGGTACGGGACCCGGCCGCCTGGGACTCGGAGTGCGCCGAGAACGGCTCCAGCTACCTCCAGCTCGTGAAGTGGAAGGGCGAGGACCGGCTCCTGGTCTACCCGATGGTGGACGCGGAGCCGGGCGAGTACCAGCGGCGGTCCTAGAACGGGCGAGGGCCCGCGCCCCGGTCGGTGACCGGGAGGCGGACCCTCGCGCGTGCTCCTTCTGGAAGTCCTACAGGAAGGAGTTGATCTCGATCGTCTCGGTGCGGCCGGGGCCGACGCCGATGGCGGAGATCGGGGCGCCCGACATCTCCTCCAGGGCCTTCACGTACGCCTGCGCGTTCTTCGGCAGGTCCGCGAAGGTCTTGGCCTTGGTGATGTCCTCGGACCAGCCCGGCAGCATCTCGTAGACCGGCTTCGCGTGGTGGAAGTCGGTCTGCGAGTAGGGCAGCTCCTCGACGCGCTTGCCGTCGATCTCGTACGCGACGCAGACCGGGATCTGCTCCCAGCCCGTCAGCACGTCGAGCTTGGTGAGGAAGAAGTCGGTCAGGCCGTTGACGCGGGTCGCGTAGCGGGCGATGACCGCGTCGAACCAGCCGCAGCGGCGGTCGCGGCCGGTGGTGACGCCGCGCTCGCCGCCGATGCGGCGCAGGTCCTCGCCGTCCTTGTCGAAGAGCTCGGTCGGGAACGGACCGGCGCCGACGCGGGTCGTGTACGCCTTGAGGATGCCGATGACCCGGGAGATCTTCGTCGGGCCCACGCCGGCGCCGGTGCAGGCGCCGCCCGCGGTCGGGTTCGACGAGGTGACGAAGGGGTACGTGCCGTGGTCGACGTCGAGCAGGGTGCCCTGGCCGCCCTCGAAGAGCACGACCTTGTCCTCGTCGAGCGCGTTGTTGAGGATCAGGGTGGTGTCGGCGACGTACGGCTTGATCTGCTCCGCGTACTGGAGCATCTCCTCGACGATCTGCTCGGCCTCGATGGCCCGCCGGTTGTACAGCTTGGCGAGGAGCTGGTTCTTCCCCTCCAGGGCCGCTTCGACCTTCTGGGTGAGGATCGACTCGTCGTACAGGTCCTGGACCCGGATGCCGACGCGGTTGATCTTGTCGGCGTAGGTCGGACCGATGCCACGGCCCGTGGTCCCGATCTTGCGCTTGCCGAGGAACCGTTCCGTCACCTTGTCGAGGGTGACGTTGTACGGGGTGATCAGGTGGGCGTTGCCACTGATCAGGAGCTTCGACGTGTCGACGCCGCGCTCGTTCAGTCCGCTCAGCTCGGAGAGCAGGACCGCCGGGTCGACGACGACACCGTTTCCGATCACCGGGGTGCACCCCGGCGAGAGGATTCCGGAAGGGAGAAGATGCAGCGCGTACTTCTGGTCGCCTACGACGACCGTGTGGCCGGCGTTGTTGCCGCCCTGGTAGCGCACCACATAGTCAACGGATCCACCGAGCAGGTCGGTGGCCTTTCCCTTGCCCTCGTCACCCCACTGAGCACCGAGCAGCACAAGTGCGGGCACAGGCGTACACCCCTTCCGGGTGGGGCATGTCCAAGGTCAGGGGGCGTACGCCGCCTCACCGGTGTGCCCCGGAATAGACGAAGCCCCTGGCGCAATAGCGCAAGGGGCTCTTGCACAAAGATGCTACCCGAGGAAGGACCGAGGTGTCGGATCACGACCAGCTGCTGGTCATCGTCGACCCGGTCGCCCGCCGAAGTGACGGCGAGTCCGTACGGATCGCGAAGGATGTCCTGCTCGCGGGCGCGGAGGCGAAGATCTGCCTGCCGGACGGCCCGGAGGAATTCTCCCGGGCCCTGGCCAGGCGCGGCTCCCGGCGCCCCGTGCTGCTCGGGGACGACCGGGCCCTGCTGCGCACGGTGGCGCTGCTGCACCGCGAGCGGGAGCTGGCGGAGGGGGCCCTGTCCCTGGTCCCGATCGGGGCCCCGGAGTCCCTGGAGGTGGCGTACGCGCTCGGCGTGCCGCGCTCCACGCCGACGGCGGCGCGGGCGGCCCTGGAGGGGGCGGTGCGCCGGCTGGACCTCCTGGTGGACGACAGCGACGGCGTCGTCCTGGGTGACCTCCTGGTCCCGGCCGCCCCCGCCCCGGCCCCGGTGGCCCCGTCGGTCTGGGGCACCTGCCGGTCCCTGGTCCGCACCCTGGTGCCCCCGGCGGTCCGCCTCCACCCCCTGCGGGTCGAGGCGGACGGCGTCCTCCTGGCGGACGTCGACGTCCCGCTGGAGGCCCTGACGGCCCGCTCGGTCGCCGGCACGGCCGAGGTGACCGTCCACCCCCCGTCCTCCCCGCCCCGCCGCGCCACCGCCCGCACCCTCACCGTCTCGGGCCCGGACTTCCACTACCGCGCGGACGGCCGCCTCTCGGGGCCGGTGCGGCGGCGGACGTGGACGGTGCGGGAGGGGGCGTGGGGGTTGAGGCTGCCGAGGGTGTGAGCACCGCTCTCCTAAAGCGGGTGTTCCCCGGTCCCGACGACCGGGCTGCGCCGTTCGAGCAGGACGACGTCGCGCCAGGTGCCGTGGTGGCGGCCGAGGCGTTCTCGGGTGCCGACGGTGCGGAAGCCCGCGCGGTGGTGGAGGGCCAGGCTGGCGGTGTTCTCGGGGAAGACCCCGGACTGGACCGTCCAGACGCCGGCCGCGTCGGTGGAGGCGAGCAGGGCGGTGAGCAGGGCGAGGCCGACGCCCCGGCCCCGGGCGTCGGGGTGCACGTAGACGGAGTGCTCGACGACGCCCGCGTAGGCGCAGCGGTCCGAGACGGGGGTGACGGCGGTCCAGCCGACGACGCCGTCCGCCCGGTCCAGGGCGACGAAGCGGTGCTCCGGGAGGTGGGAGGCGTCGAACTCGGGCCAGGTGGGCGCGGTGGTCTCGAAGGTGGCGTCGCCGGTCGCGATGCCGAGCCGGTGGATCTCCAGGACCCGGTCGGCGTGCTCGGGGCGCATCGCGGCGAGGCGGACGGCGGCGCTCATGCGCGGGCCTCGACGCCCAGCTCCGCGAGCAGGTCGCGGACGTGCCGCTCGATGGCGTCGCGGATGGGCCGGACCGCTTCCACGCCCCGGCCCGCGGGGTCGTCCAGCGTCCAGTCGAGGTAGCGCTTGCCGGGGAAGTACGGGCAGGCGTCGCCGCAGCCCATGGTGACGACCACGTCGGAGGCCCGTACGGCCTCGGCGGTGAGCACCTCGGGGGTCGCGGCGGCGATGTCGACGCCCACCTCGGCCATGGCCGCCACGACGGCCGGGTTCACCGCGTCGGCGGGGGCGGACCCGGCGGACCGGACCTCGACGCGGTCGCCGCCGAGGCGGGCGAGGAGGGCGGCGGCCATCTGCGACCGCCCGGCGTTGTGGACGCAGACGAAGAGGACGGAGGGGGGCGGGGCGGGGGTCATGGTCATGTGGGTACTTCCCGGGGCGGAGCGGGGGCGGGTGCGGGTGCGGGCCCTGATTGGGGGGCGCGGCCGGTTTCCGGAGTGCGGCCGACTTCCGGGGTACGGCCGGTTTCCGGAGTGCGGCCGGCTTCCGGATTACGGCCGAAGAGCGCGGTGGCCAGGACGACTCCCGCTCCGGCTCCCAGGAGCTGGGACGCGACGAAGGGCGGTACGGAGGCCGGGGCGATGCCCGCGAAGGTGTCGGAGAAGGCCCGGCCGACGGTGACGGCCGGGTTGGCGAAGCCGGTGGACGAGGTGGCCCAGTAGGCCGTGCCGACGTAGGAGGCCACCAGCACCGGGGCGAGGTGCCGCCGTCCGGTCCGGCCGAGGCCGAGGACCAGGAGGACGAGGCCCCCGGTCGCGACGGTCTCGGCGAGCCAGAGGTGGCCGGCGGACCGGTCGTGGGCGGAGGGGGAGACGAGGGGGCCGGCGAACATGGCGTGGGCCAGGACCGCGCCGCCGACGGCTCCGAGCGTCTGCGCGGGCAGGTAGGCCGCGACGTCGCGCGGCGCCGGCCCGGTGCCGTCGCGGCGCCCGGTCCACCACAGGGCCAGGGTCACCGCCGGGTTGAAGTGGGCGCCGGAGACCGGTCCGAGCAGGGCGATCAGCACGCCGAGGCCGAAGACGGTGGCCAGCGCGTTGGCGAGCAGCCGGACGGCGACGTCCTGGGTCAGCCCGGCGGCCTGGATCCCGGAGCCCACGACGACGGCCACGAGGGCGGCCGTGCCCACCAGCTCGGCGAGCGCGCGGCGCCGCAGCGGCGCTTCCATCAGGGCGTTCCGGCGGGCACGGCGTCGGAGGGGGCCCGGAGCAGGGAGGAGAGCCGGGCGAGGGCGGCGGGCAGGATCCAGTAGTAGACCCAGGTGCCCCGGCGCTCGGAGCCGACCAGGCCGGCGTCGCGCAGCACCTTCAGGTGGTGGGAGATCGTCGGCTGCGAGACGTCGAACGGGCCGGTGAGGTCGCAGACGCACGCCTCGCCGCCCTCGTGCGAGGCGATCAGCGAGAGCAGGCGCAGCCGCACCGGGTCGGACAGGGCCTTGAACGTCTTGGCCAGGTCGACGGCGGAGGCCTCGTCCAGCGGCTCCCGGACCATCGGCGAGCAGCAGACCGCCGTCCCGTCCGGCTCGGCCAGGGGCAGTTCCCATTTCGACATGCGTCAATATTGACAGTCATCTATCCCGGTGACAACCTCGACTCCACCGAGCCATATCGACAGCCATCGAAACAAGGAGACGGTCATGTCCCGCGTCCAGCTCGCCCTGCGCGTCCCCGACCTCGAAGGATCGGTCGCCTTCTACTCGAAGCTCTTCGGCGTGGAGCCCGCCAAGCGCCGTCCCGGCTACGCCAACTTCGCCGTCACCGAACCGCCGCTCAAGCTCGTCCTGATCGAGGGCGGGGCCGGCGAGGACACCCGCCTCGACCACCTCGGCGTCGAGGTCGAGACCACGGCCCGGGTCACCGCGGCCGCCACCCGCCTGAACGACGCGGGCCTCACCACCACCGAGGAGAACGACACGTCCTGCTGCTACGCCCTCCAGGACAAGGTCTGGGTCACGGGCCCCGGCGGGGAGCCGTGGGAGATCTACACGGTGAAGGCGGACGCCGACACCCTCACCAAGGCCACCGAGGCCACGTCCGCCTGCTGCACCCCTGCCTAGAGGGTTCCTCCCGACTCACACCACCGACCTGCGCACCGCCTCGGCCAGCGCGGCCGCGCGTACGTCGTCCGGCCCGCTGACGATGTGGTTCATGACGTACCCGAAGGCGATGCCGTGCTCGGGATCGGCGAAGGCGAGGGAGCCGCCTCGGCCGGTGTGACCGAAGGCGGTCGGGCCGGTCATGGGGGTGCCGTCCGTGGGCAGCATGTAGCCGGTGCCGAAGCGGCTGGGAACCAGCATCACCCGGTCTTCTCCGCTCGCCTGCTCCCCGGTGGCCGAGGCCAGGGTCTCCGGAGCGAGCAGCCGCACACCGTCCACCTCGCCGATCAGGGCCGCGTACATGCGGGCGAGGGCGCGTGCGGTGCCGATGCCGTTGGAGGAGGGGAGTTCGGCCGCCTGGACCTCGGGGGCGTCGAAGTCGATCGCGGCGGGGTCGGTGACCGCGAAGGCCCGGTTGCTCAGGGAGTTCGGGTCGCGCCAGGCGGCGACCTGTTCGCGGAGTTCGGCGGGTACGGACTCGACGGGGAGGGCGGTGAGATCGACGGCCGGCTGCCGGTACGCCATGCGACCGACCCGCTCGCGCTCGCCCGGCGGCAGGCCGATGAAGAAGTCCAGGCCCAGCGGCCCGGCGACCTCGTCGGCGAAGAACCGCCCCGGCGTCCGACCGGACACCCGCCGGACCACCTCACCGACCAGCCACCCCCAGGTCCGGCCGTGGTACCCGTGCGCAGCGCCCGGGGTCCACAGGGGGCGCTGGGCCGCCAGCGCCTCCGCCATGGGTTCCCAGGCCAACGCGTCCGCCAGCGGGAGCGGTCGGTCCAAGGCCACGAGCCCGGCCCGGTGGGACAGCAGCCAGCGCACCGGAATGTCCGCCTTGCCGTTCGCCGCGAACTCCGGCCAGTACTCCGCCACCGGCGCGTCGAGGTCCAGCAGACCGCGCTCGGCCAGCATGTGCGCGACGGTCGCGGTGGCGCCCTTGGTCGCCGAGTAGACCAGTTGCAGGGTGTCCCGCGTCCACGGACGACCGGTCTCGGCATCGGCGGTGCCGCCCCAGAGGTCGACGACCGGCCTGCCGTACCGGTACGCGCACACGGCCGCGCCGATGTCCCCACGCCGCTCGAAGTTCGCCGCGAACGCCTCGCGGACCGCCTCGAACCCGGGCGCCACCTCACCGTCGATCGTCGTCATGCCGCTCATCCTGGCAGCGGAGCCGCCCTCTCCGGAGGGCCATGGGCGTACCCGGAGCCAGAGACACCAGTGGCCTCACCGGCAGGGGTATGTGATCACGCGGCACGGCCCCGGGGTGGTTGTCCGCCCGATCGTGCCGGGCGGACAGATCGATCCCGGGTGAGGGAGCGCCCTTCCGCAAACCACCCCTCACACCTCCACCACCAACTCCTCGAACCCCCTGATCACATACCCCTCCCTCCGCACCGGCTCCGACACCAACCGCATCCCCGGTGCCCGCCGCAGCAGCTCCCCGAAGAGGGTCGTCAGTTCCAGGCGGGCCAGGGGGGCGCCCAGGCAGTAGTGGATGCCCGCGCCGAAGGTGAGGTGGGGGTTGTCGGGGCGGGTGAGGTCGAGGGTGTCGGTCGTGGGGCCGAAGCGGGAGGGGTCGCGGTTGGCCGAGCCGAGGAGGAGGGCGACCTCCGAGCCGCGGGGGATCAGCAGGCCGTCGATTTCGATGTCGTCGAGGACCCAGCGCTCGAACATCTGGAGCGGGGTGTCGTAGCGCAGGAGTTCTTCCACAGCTGTGGACAAGTTTTCGAGGCGCGGGCGGACGCCCTCCTGGAGGAGGATCCGCCAGCCGTTGACCGTGGTGTTGACCGTCGCCTCGTGGCCCGCGTTCAGGAGGAGGACGCAGGTCGAGATCATTTCCTGTTCCGTCAGCTCCGGGACGGCGAGGAGGGCCGAGATCAGGTCCGGGCCGGGGGTCTCGCGGCGCCGCGCGATCAGTTCGCGGAGGTAGGTCGAGAACTCGATCGACGCCTCCACCGCCCGCCTCGCCGTCTCCTCCGACGGGTTCAGCTCGAACATCCCGCAGATCGCCGCCGACCAGGGCCGCAGCCGCCCCCGCTCCTCGTCCTCCTCCGGGATCCCCAGCATCTCCGCGATCACCGCGACCGGCAGCGGTTCCGCCACCAGGGCCTGGAGGTCGCCGCCGCCCGCCGCCAGCAGGTCCCCGACCAGGCCGGCGGCGAGGCGCCGTACCGTCGGGGCCAGGTTCTCCACCGTCCTCAGGGTGAACGCCTTGGACACCAGACGGCGGATCCGGGCGTGGTCCGCGCCCTCCAGGTCCACGAGCCCGTGGTCGTTCAGGGTGTGGAAGGGCTCGTGCGCCGGGTCCGGGGCCTCCCGGCCGAACTCCTCGTGCGTGAAGCGGTGCGTGTACGTACGGCCCAGGCGCCGGTCCCGCAGCAGCGCCGAGACGTCCTCGTGGTGCGGGATCAGCCACTGGCGGGTCGGCTCGTGCCAGTGGGCGCGGCCCCCCGCCCGCAGCGCGGCGTAGGCCGGGTAGGGGTCGGCGACGAACTCCGGGGACCAGGGGTCGTACGCGGGGGCATCCATGGGGGCGTCCATGGGCGGACGCTACCCGCCCACCCGCACCAGCCCCGCCTCGTACGCGAACACCGCCGCCTGCGTCCGGTCCCGCAGGCCCAGTTTCACCAGGATCCGGCTCACGTGCGTCTTGATCGTGGACTCCGCCACGACCAGGTGGTCCGCGATCTCCGCGTTCGACAGGCCCTGCGCGATCAGCACCAGGACCTCCGTCTCGCGCTCGGTCAGCTCCCCGATCTGCGCCATCGCCGGCGGGCGCGGCGAGGCCCCCGGCGCCTTCGCGAACTCGGTGATCAGGCGCTTGGTGACGGTCGGCGCGAGCAGCGCCTCGCCCGCCGCGACGACCCGGACGCCGTCCGCGAGCTGCCGGGCCGAGGCGTCCTTGAGCAGGAAGCCGGAGGCCCCGGCGCGCAGCGCCTGGTACACGTACTCGTCCAGGTCGAAGGTGGTCAGGACCAGCACCTTCGCGTCCGCGTCGGCCGCGACGATCTCCCGCGTGGCCTCGATGCCGTTCAGCTCCGGCATCCGGATGTCCATCAGGACCACGTCCGGCCGGAGCGCCGCCACCTGGGCGATCGCCTCCCGGCCGTTGACCGCCTCGCCGACGACCTCGATGTCCGGCATCGCGCCGAGCAGCACCGAGAAGCCCTCCCGGACCATCATCTGGTCGTCGACGATCAGCACCCGGATCACTTCTCGGCCTCCTCGCGGCTCACGGGGACGAAGGCCGTCACCTCGTAGCCACCGTCCTCGGTCGCCTCGGCCGTCATCTCCCCGCCCAGCATCGTCACACGCTCCCGCATCCCGGTGATGCCGTGCCCCGCCCCCGGCGACGGCTTCACGAGGCCGCGCGCCGGGCCGTTCGCGATGCGCAGGCCCAGGCCGCCGAGCACGTACGACACCTCGACCTTCGCCGCCGCGCCCGGCGCGTGCCGCAGCACGTTCGACAGGGCCTCCTGGACGATCCGGTACGCGGACAGCTCCACGCCCTGCGGCAGCTCGCGCACCGCGCCGGTCACCGTCTTCTCGATGTCGAGACCGGCCTCCCGGACGTTGGCGACCAGCGCGTCCAGGTCGGCCAGGGTGGGCTGCGGGGCGTCGGGCGCCTCGTAGTCCTCGGCCCGGACGACCCCGAGGATGCGGCGCAGCTCGGTCAGCGCGGCGACCGCGTTCTCCCGGATGGTGAGGAAGGCCTGCTCCAGCTCCGGCGGCGGGTTCTCCACCCGGTACGGGGCGGCCTCCGCCTGGATGGCGACCACCGACATGTGGTGGGCGACGACGTCGTGCAGCTCCCGGGCGATCGTGGTCCGCTCCTCCAGGAGGGTCCGCTTCGACCGCTCCTGCTCGGTGACCGTCTGCTGGGCGGTGACCTCGCGGTCGGCCTGGCGGCGGATCTGGAAGACGGTGACGGTGAGCAGGACCAGGGCGGAGACGAAGAGCAGCGGGGCGGTGTCGGAACTGCGCCCGACGCCGAGGAACGCCTCCATGAAGAGGGAGAAGACCGCCGTCGCGATCCACATCCACGCCGCGGCGCGGGGCCGGGTGCGGAGCGCCACCACACCCAGGACCACCAGGTGCGTGACGAGCATCGCGTCCACCCAGGGCCAGCCCTCCCCGAAGCCGGTGACGTAGCCGATGAAGGGCGCCGCTCCGAGCGAGGCCCAGAAGGCCAGGATCGGCCGGACCAGGGTGAGCAGCACGATCACGGCGGGCACGGCGGCGGCCACGAACGCCAGGACGCCGAAGTGGTAGGAGATGCCGTCGTATCCCATGCCGAAGACGACCAGCGCCCAGAACGCGACGACCGCGTGCGGGAGCAGCCCCGCGTAGATCCGTATCCGCCTCGGCAGGAAGCGGGTCGGGCCGCGCTCCACGTCCATGCGCGGCAGCGGCCGGTAGGCGAAGGCGTCGTGGAAGAGTTCCTGCCGCAGCCCCCCGAGGGCCGCCTGCACCAGGCGGAACTCGGGGGCGCGGCTCGTCTCGGGGGTCTGTGTCTGAGTCACGCCGATTACGGTACGGGGGCCGCCGGGGCGGGTCGTCCCGCTCCGTACGGATCCTCCCCCGTCCGTCCTGAGTACTACGGAGGCGCCGGGATCCCCCGTGAAGGTCACCAGGCCAGCTGGGCGATCTCCTCCGCCACCACCGCGCACGCGTCCGTCGCCGGGTCGACGAGCGGGAAGTGGCCGGTCTCCTCCAGGAGCGTCAGGCCGACCGCCTCGCCCGCCTTCGCCGCCGCCTCCGCGTACGCGTCGGCCACCGCGTACGGCACGACGACGTCCTCGCGGCCCTGCACGACGGTGGTCGCGATCCCGGTCGGCAGGAGGGCGGCCGGGTCGGCGGAGGCCGCGCGCTCGCCGTACGCCTCCGGGCCGCCGAGCAGTTCGGTGACCGCGCCGCCGCACACCCCGAGCTCGACCGCCCGCGCGAAGTGGGCGATCGGGGCGAGGGCGACGACCCCGCGCAGCGGCGGCGGGGCCGGCAGCCGCCACGGGGACCCGGCGGGCAGCACGTGCCGGGCGGCGGCCCACAGGGCGAGTTGCCCGCCGGCCGAGTGCCCGGTGAGCACGATCCGGCCCGTGTCGGCCCGCGGCAGGTGCGCGGCGGCCAGCTCCGGTACGGCGTCCAGGGCGGCGGCCACGTCGTCGAAGGTCTCGGGCCAGCGCCCGGCGACCGGGGCCGTGCCGCCCTGGCGCGGCAGGCCGCCGCCGCGCCGGTACTCGACGCTGGCGACGGCGAAGCCGCGCCGGGCCAGGAAGTCGGCGAACGGCGACAGGTGCGCCCGGTCGTACGGCGCCCGCCAGGCGCCGCCGTGCAGGGCGACGACGAGCGGGGCCCGGTCGCGCCCGTCGCGCGGGGCGTAGAAGTCCACCACCTGGTCCGGGTGGTCGCCGTACGCGGCGGTGGCGTCCGGGGCGACGGCCGGGTGCGAGAAGGCCGACGCCTCTTCGGCGGCGTCGCGCGCGGCGGGATCCATGGCTGTTCCAACCTCTCGGGTACGGGGCCGAATTGGCCTGACCTGCGGGGACGGTACCAGGACCGGAGCCCCGCGGATCAGGTGGTCATCGGACCGTACGACCGGTCGGAGGCCGCGCCCGTTACGCGGCCGGCACGTCCGCCAGGACCTCCGCCAGGATCCGTGCCGCGCGCTCCGCGTCCGCGAACCCGACGTACAGCGGCGTGAAGCCGAACCGCAGGACGTCGGGGCGGCGCAGGTCGCCCACGACCCCGCGCCGGATCAGCTCGGCCATCACCGCCGGGGCCTCGGCGCAGCGCAGCGCGACCTGGCTGCCGCGCTCGCCGTGCGCCTCCGGCGTGACCGACGCGACCCGGCCCGCAGGGGCGTACGCCTCCACGCACTCCAGGAAGAAGTCCGTCAGGGCCAGGGACTTGGCCCGCACGTCCTCGACCGCGACCCCGTCCCACACGTCGAGGGCCGCTTCCAGCGCGAGGAGGGAGAGGATGTCGGGGGTGCCGACCCGGCCCCGTACGGCGCCGGCCGCCGCCTCGTACCCGGGGGTCATGGCGAACGGGTCGGCGTGCGAGTTCCAGCCGGGCAGCGGCGAGTCGAAGGCCGCCTGGTGGCGCTCGGCGACGTACAGGTAGGCGGGCGAACCGGGGCCGCCGTTCAGGTACTTGTACGTGCAGCCGACGGCCAGGTCGACCCCGTGCGCGTCCAGGCCGACGGGCAGGGCGCCCGCGCTGTGGCACAGGTCCCAGACGGCGAGCGCGCCCGCCGCGTGCAGGGCGGCGGTGACGCCCGGCAGGTCGTGGAGCCGGCCGCTGCGGTAGTCGACGTGGTTGACGAGGGCGGCGGCCGTGCGCGGGCCCGCCGCCTCCGCCATCGCGGCCGGGTCGAGGGGCACGATCCGGTGACCCGTCATCCGCGCGGCCGACTCCGCGATGTACCCGTCCGTGGGAAAGGTCGTGGCGTCCACCAGGATCTCGTCGCGTCCGTCGCCCGCGAGACGGGCGGCGGCGACGACCGCCTTGAAGACGTTCACGCTGGTCGAGTCGCCGACCACGACCTGCCCGGGACCGGCGCCGACGATCGGCGCGATCCGCTCGCCGACCCGCTCGGGCGCGGTCCACCAGCCGGACTCGTCCCAGGAGCGGATGCGCAGCTCGCCCCACTCGCGGGTGATGACGTCGGCCATCCGGGCGGGGACGTGGGCGGGCAGCGCGCCGAGCGAGTTGCCGTCGAGGTAGACGGTGTCCGCGTCGAGGGCGAACTTCTCGCGGTGTCCGGCCAGTGCGTCGGCCGCGTCGAGGTCCCGGGCCCGGGTTTCGAGGTGGTCCTCGCGACGGCTCTTGAGGCGGTCCTTGAGCTGGTCCTTGAGACGGCCCTTGAGGAGATCAGACATGGCTGCGGGCCGTCCAGAGCTCGGGGAACACGTTCTTCTGGGCCCGCTTCTCCAGCCAGGCCACGCCGGCCGAACCGCCGGTGCCGGTCTTGGCGCCCATCGCGCGCCGGGTCGCCACCAGGTGGTCGTTGCGCCAGCGCCAGACCAGTTCGGCCACGTCGCTCAGGGCCTCGCCGAGGCGGACCAGCTCGCCGTTCTGGTCGGGGTCGGCGTAGATCCCGGCCCAGACCGCCTCGACCTCGGGCGAGGAGTCGTACCGCTTCGCGAGGTCGCGGTTCAGGACGGCGGCCGGGACGGGCAGGCCGCGCCGGGCGAGCAGGCCGAGGACCTCGTCGTACAGGCTCGGCTCGTGGAGGGCCTTCTCCAGCTCGGCGTGGACGCGGGGCGCGCCCCGGTGCGGGACGAGCATGGACGCGGACTTCTCGCCGAGCAGGAACTCCATCCGGCGGTACATCGCCGACTGGAACCCGGAGCCCTCGCCGAGCGCCCCCCGGTAGGAGTTGAACTGGGCGGGGGTGAGGTGGGCGAGCGGCCGCCAGGAGTGGTTCAGGGCCTCCAGCTCGCGCACGGAGCGCTTGAGCGCGTCCATGGCGACGGGGATCCGGTCCTCGCGCAGGGCGCGGCTCGCGGTCTCCCACTCGTGCACGATCACCGTGAACCACAGCTCCATGACCTGGGTGGTGACCAGGAAGACCATCTCGCCGGGGTCGTCCGAGCGAAGGTGCTGGAGGTGGGTGAGGACGTCCGCCTGGACGTAGTCCTCGTACGGCGTCGTGCCCGCGAAGTCGAGGTTCGGGGCCTCGACGGCCGCGTCGGCGCCGGAGGCTCCGGAGGTGTCGGGAGAAGTCCCGGAGGCATCGGGAGAACCCGGGAAGGTGGACATTTCTGTCTCCTCGGTACGTTCTACCGGGTAGCGGTCCGCTCGCACCGTGCGGCACCTCGTGCGGCACGGGAGCTCCGGTCCCCTCGGGAGGCGCGCTCCGTCGCGCGCCGTCCCAAACGCATCATGGCACGATCGGCCCCGTGATGTAGCTCCCGTCTTCGTCATACGGATAAGCGTTCGAAACGCAGCCGTCCAGGCCCTTGATCTGCTGCATCATCGCGGGGGCGGGCTTTCCCGGCCCCGGGCAGGCCATGTGCTCCCGGATGCCGATCTCGTGCCCGACCTCGTGGTTGATGATCAGGTGCCGGTACTCGGCGGGCTCCCCCCGCGAAGGTCGGGGAGCCGAGCATCCACCGCCTGAGGTTCACGACGACGCCCTCGGTGGTCTCGCAGTTCAGCTCGCCGCCGGTGTCGAGGCCCTCGCGGAGGCAGAGCGCGTCCGCCGTGTCCGGGGTGGCGATCCGGATGACGAAGTCGGCCTCCTCGCCCTCGGAGACCAGCTGGAAGCGGCCCCGGCCGTGCGCGGCCCAGCCCTGCGGATGGGCCAGGATCCGCTGGATCTCGGCGGCCGTCCCGTCCGCCCGGAGCTCGATGCCGTCCTCGACCAGGACCCGGTAGCGGCGCAGGACGCCGCCGGTGCCGGTGGGGGCGCCGGAGGCCCGCGCGGTGGTGAAGGTTCCGGAGCCGGAGCGGGGCACCACGGGCTTCTCCGGGAGGGCCTCGGGCGTGGGAGCGGGCGTCGTCTTCGGGCTCGCCCCGGGCGTGGTGGGCCCGGGCGTCGGCGTCCGCTTCGGTTTCACGGCCGGCGTCGGGGCCGGCGGGGCCGGGGCCCGGGTCGGTGCCGCCGTGGTGGGCCGGGGCGCGGGCGGGGCGGGCGCCGGTTCCGCGCTGACGGCCTCGGGGCCGGGCATGGGGAGGGCCGGGAAGGCCCGTTCGCCGGCCGTTCCGCCGTGGAAGTGGGCGAGGGCCGCGCCGCCGCCGAGCGCGAGGGTCGCCAGGACCAGGGCGGGGAGGGCGAGCCGGCGCACGGGCCCGCGTCCGCCTCCGCCCCGTCGGCGGCCCTGCGCGCGTCGCCGTCCTGCGGGTGCGGCACGTTTGCCCACGACAGACTTCTCCCTGCTTCCGGCCGGTGTGGGGGAAGAGGGAGGGACCTCGGTACCGGCGTTCGTCGGTGCTGCGGTTCCGGGGATCGTACCGGTCCCGCTCGAACAGACTCGAAAAACGCGCGGGCGGTTCCGCTCAAGCGTGCGACGTCGAAGAAGGGGCGAAAAGGCGTCGGGGCGGCGGCCGTTCACCGGCCGCCGCCCCGGGGAGTCGCGTCCGGGTCAGCCGAGCGTCTCCGCCGCCGTCTCCGAGGAGTCGCGCAGGAAGGACGTGCAGCGCTCGTACTCCTCCTTCTCGCCGATCTCGCCGGCCGCCCGGGCCAGGGCGTGCAGCGCGCGCAGGAAGCCGCGGTTCGGCTCGTGCTCCCACGGGACCGGGCCGTGGCCCTTCCAGCCGTTGCGGCGCAGGGCGTCCAGGCCCCGGTGGTAGCCGGTGCGGGCGTAGGCGTACGACTCGACGACCCGGCCGCCCTCGAAGGCGTCGTCGGCGAGGCGCGCCCAGGCGAGCGAGGAGGTCGGGTACTTCGCGGCGACCTCCGCCGGAGCCGTGCCGCTCGCGAGCAGTTCGCGCGGGCCCGGCTCGTCGGGCAGGTGGGTGGGGGCGGGTCCCCCCAGCAGGTTCTCGTGGATGGCCATGGGCCCAGTCTGCCTCAGGACGACCGTCCCGAACCGCCCCCGGCCAGGCGGCCGGGTGCGGCCGCAGGGTCCGGATGCCGGGCCCGCCCCCCGCCGACCGCCCCCGCCCCGCTCAGCGCTCCGCGTCCGCCGACCGGCCGCCCGGGTCCAGCGGCGGGGCCTGCACCCCGCAGTGCACCCGGCACTCCGGGTGGCAGCGGGCCCCGGCACCGGCCCCCGCACCCGCCTCCGCATCGGCACCGGCCCCGGCGGCCGCGCCCGCGCCCCGCATCGTCGTCCAGGCCAGGACCGCGCCCGCCACCAGGATCCCCGCGCACATCGGCATCGCGCGCCGGAACGTCTCCCCGAACTCGGCCGCCGAGCGGTACGCCTCCGGCCCCATCCCCGCCAGCATCGGCAGCGCGGCCACCGCGAGCAGCCCGGCCGCCCGCGCCGCCGCGTTGTTGATCCCGCTCGCCAGGCCCGCCCGGGAGACGTCCACCGAGGCGAGGACGGTCGCGGTCAGCGGGGCGACCAGGGCCGTCATGCCGAGCCCGAGGACCAGCAGCGCGGGCAGCACGTCCCGTACGTACGAGGCGTCCTCGCCCACCCGCAGCATCAGCAGCATCCCGGCGGCGCACAGCAGCGGCCCGGCCGTGAGCGGGATCCGGGGGCCGATCCGCTCCCCCAGCTCCCCGGACTTCGCCGAGAACAGCAGCATGAGCACGGTCGTCGGCAGCAGGGCCGTGCCGGCGGCGAGTGCCGAGTAGCCGGAGACCACCTGGAGCTGGAGCGCCGCCAGGAAGAAGAACCCGCCGAAAGCGGCGTACACGCAGAGGGTGACCAGGTTGACGGCCGTGAAGGTCTTCGAGCGGAAGATCGACGGCGGCACCATCGCCGCCTCCCCGCGCCGCCGCTCCACCCCCACGAAGCACGCCCCGACCACGACCCCGGCCGCCCCCGCCCACCAGGCCGCCCCGATCAGCGCGTACGTCACCAGCGCGAGCGCCGCCGCGCCCAGGAACGCGCCGAGCACGTCGAAGCGGCCGTGCGCGGTCTCGTCCCGCGACTCGGGCACGTGCCGGAGGGCGACCGGGACGCAGACGAGGGCGAGCGGCACGTTCAGCAGGAACACCCACCGCCAGCCCGGCCCGTCCACCAGCCAGCCGCCGACGAACGGCCCGATCGCCGCGCCCACCCCGCCGAAGCCCGACCAGAGCCCGACGGCCCTGGCCCGGTCGTCCTCGTGGAAGCTCGCCTGGATCAGCGCGAGCGACCCGGGCGTGAGCAGCGCACCGCCCACGCCCTGGAGCGCGCGGGCCGCGATCAGGACCCCGGCGTTCGGGGCGAGGCCGCAGAGCAGCGAGGCGGCGGCGAACCACACCACCCCGGTCACGAAGACCCGTCGCCGTCCGAACCGGTCGCCCAGCGAACCGCCGAGCAGGATGAGCCCGGCCAGGGTCAGCATGTAGGCGTTGACCGTCCACTGGAGCACCGCGAGGTCGGCGCCGAGGTCCTCGCCGATGTGCGGCAGGGCGACGTTGACGACGGTGGAGTCGAGCAGCGCCATCCCGGAGCCCAGGACGGTGGTGAAGACGATCCACCGCCCCGCCCCGGAGGCCATCCGCACGTCCCGCTCGCCCATGTCCGCATGGTCTCGCGAAACGCCCCGCCGCGCGCGGCCTCAGCCGGTCCGCAGCCGGTTCGCCGCCCTGATCAGGGCCTCCACGCCCCGCTCGGCCTTCTTCCGGGGGCAGCCCACGTTCAGCCGGACGAAGCCCGGCGTGCCGTACGTGCCGCCCGGCATGATCGCGACCTTCTCCGCCGTGACCAGCTCCTCCTGGAGCCGGGTCTCCTCGATTCCGAGGGGCCGCAGGTCGATCCAGGCCAGATAGCCGGCCTGCGGGGGCTCCCAGACCACCCCGGGCAGGCCCTCGGCAAGCCGCTCCCGGACCAGCTCCATCGTGCCCGCGACGTAGCCGCGCAGCTCGTCCAGCCAGGCCGCGCCGTGCCGGTACGCGGCGATGTGGGCGGTCAGCGAGAGCACGGCGGGCGAGGCGAGGCCCTCGCCGGTCTCCATCCGCCGCACGAAGGCCGCGCGCTCGTCGGGGTCGCCGACGATCCCGTACGAGCCGGAGAGCGCGGGGAAGTTGAAGGCCTTGGTGCCCGAGGTGACCAGCGCCCAGCGGCGGCCCCGGCCGCGCTCCGCGATCCGGGTCCACGGCACGTGCCGGTGGCCCTCGCCGGTCAGATCGGCGTGGATCTCGTCGCTGACGACGCTCACGCCGTGCCGCTCGGCCAGCTCCGCGAAGGCGGTCAGCTCCGCCTCCGTCCACACCCGGCCGGTCGGGTTGTGCGGGGAGCAGAGCAGCAGCATCCGGCTGTCCGGCCGGGCCAGCTCGCGCTCCAGGGCCTCCGTGTCCCCGACCGGGACCCCGCGCAGCTCGCGCCCGAGCCCGGTCACGGCCTTGCGGAAGCCGTCGTACGTGGGGGTGTGGACGACCACGCCGTCGCCGGGCTCCGTCCACATCCGCAGGAGCTGCGAAAGCTGGTTGAGCACGGAGGGCGCGTACACCAGCGACTCCGGGTCGATCACGGCGTCGTACCGGCTCGCGTACCAGTGGCGTATCGCCTCGCGGAAGTCCCCGAGCCGCCAGTCCGTGTAGCCGAAGACCCCGTGGTCGACGCGCTCGCGCAGGGCGGCGAGCACCTCCGGCGGGGAGGCGAAGTCCATGTCGGAGATGGTGAAGGGCAGCAGGTCGGGCACGCCGAAGCGGTCCGCGATCCCGTCCCACTGGACGGACCAGGTGCCGCGCCGGTCGATCTCCCGGTCGAAGTCGTACATCAGGCCCTCTCGCCCTTCTCGTCGGCACGCGAAGGGCCCGCCACCCCGGGAAGCGGGGTGCCGGGCCCTTCGCTCATGACGTGCTTACTTCAGCTTGGTGCCGGTCGAGCGCAGCGCGGCACACGCCTCGGTCACGCGGACGGCCATGCCGGCCTCGGCCAGCTTGCCCCAGGTGCGCGGGTCGTAGGTGGACTTCTTGCCGACCTCGCCGTCGACCTTCAGGACGCCGTCGTAGTTGCGGAACATGTGGTCCACGACCGGACGGGTGAAGGCGTACTGGGTGTCGGTGTCGAGGTTCATCTTCACGACGCCGTTCTCCAGCGCGGTGGCGATCTCCTCCGCCGTGGAGCCCGAGCCGCCGTGGAAGACGAAGTCGAACGGGTCGGCCTTGCCGAACTTCGCGGCGACGCCCGCCTGGAGGTCCTTGAGGAGCTCGGGGCGGAGCACGACGTTGCCCGGCTTGTAGACGCCGTGCACGTTGCCGAAGGACGCGGCGAGCAGGTAGCGGCCCTTCTCGCCCAGGCCCAGGGCCTCGGCGGTGCGGATCGCGTCGTCGACGGTGGTGTACAGCTCGTCGTTGATCTCGTGGGTGACGCCGTCCTCCTCGCCGCCGGTCGGGGTGATCTCGACCTCGAGGATGATCTTGGCGGCGGCGGCCTTCGCGAGCAGCTCCTGGCCGATGGCCAGGTTGTCCGCGAGGGTCTCGGCGGAGCCGTCCCACATGTGCGACTGGAACAGCGGGTTCTCGCCCCGGGCGACGCGCTCGGCGGAGACCTCCAGCAGCGGACGGACGTAGCCGTCCAGCTTGTCCTTCGGGCAGTGGTCGGTGTGGAGGGCGACCGTGATGTCGTACTTCGCGGCGACGATGTGCGCGAACTCGGCCAGGGCGACGGCGCCCGTGACCATGTCCTTGTTGTACTGACCGCCCAGGAACTCGGCACCGCCGGTCGAGATCTGGATGATGCCGTCGCTCTCGGCCTCCGCGAAGCCGCGCAGAGCAGCGTGCAGGGTCTGGGACGAGGTCACGTTGATGGCCGGGTAGGCGAACTTGCCTGCCTTCGCCCGGTCGAGCATCTCGTTGTAGACCTCGGGGGTTGCGATGGGCATTCGTCCGCTCCTTGTGATGTGCGGGGTGTGTGCTGTTGCTGTCCCTGACCTGGGGGCGACGTCATCGTCGCCCCCATCCTTCCAGACTCTGGTGCGGGCTCCCATGGGCCCGGCACGCCGAGGGGCGGGGTGTTTCACGTGAAACACCCCGCCCCTGGCCAAAAGTGCAGGTCAGCGCCGTTCTTGCCCTGTCCCGGGACCTACGTCACGACTTCGCGGCAGTTACGCCAGGCCGAGGTCGCCGAGCCGGTAGCCGGTGAGGTACGGCAGCCCCGCCTCCGCGATGGCACCGGCGGCGCCCCGGTCCACGATCGTCGCCACGGCGACGACCTCGCCGCCCGCCTCTCGGACGGCCTCGACGGCGGTGAGCGGCGAGCCGCCGGTGGTCGAGGTGTCCTCGACGACGAGGCAGCGACGGCCCTTGACGTCCGTCCCCTCGATACGGCGCTGCATTCCGTGCGCCTTCTGCGCCTTCCGAACGACGAAGGCGTCGAGGCGCTGCCCGCGCGCGGCGGAGGCGTGCAGCATCGAGGTGGCGACCGGGTCGGCGCCCAGGGTCAGACCGCCGACGCAGTCGAAGTCCAGCTCGGCGGTGAGGTCGAGCATGACCTGACCCACCATCGGGGCGGCCTCGCCGTCCAGCGTGATCCGGCGCAGGTCGATGTAGTAGTCGGCTTCCAGACCCGAGGAGAGGGTCACCTTGCCGTGTACCACGGCCTTGTCCTTGATCTGCTGGAGCAGCTCAGCGCGTACGTCAGTCATGGTTCCGAGCTTAAGGGGCCCGCTGGTCAGAGGCGCCGCCAGCTCCAGGTGCTCGCGATCTCCAGGGGGTCGATCGGGGTGACCAGGCGCGGGTGGGTGTTGAGGCCGTTCGGGGGGCCGGACTGGGGCTCGACGCAGACCGCCTCCGCCTGCTCGTCGTAGATCACGACCCATTCGGCGCGGCTGGCGACCTTCAGCTCCAGCTCCTCCGGCCAGGTGAGGGTGACGTCGACGCCGCCGGGCATTCCGAAGCAGTCGTCCCAGGGGCCGGGGAGGGGGTCGATCCGGCGGCCGGTGGGGAGGTGGTTCCCGCCGCGCTCCTCCTGCCAGGCGGGCGCGAAGTCGACCCGTACGTCCTGACCGCCCCGGCCGAGGTTGCGCAGGAACCAGGGGTGCCAGCCGGCCTGCGCCGGGAACGAGTCGTCGTAGGTCTCGACGCCGAAGCGGAGCGTGAGGGAGTCCTCGGCCAGCTCGAAGACCTGGGTGACCCGGCCCCCGTACGGCCAGGGGTCGCCGAGCTCGCAGACGAAGACGGCCTCGGTCGCGGAGGCGCGGGCGGTCTTCCAGGCGAGGTCGCGGACGGTGCCGTGGATGGCGTGCGGGGGCGCGTTGACCGGGAGCCGGTGGACGGTGGCGCCGTTGCGGAAGCGCCCGTCCTCGGTCCGCCCGCACCAGGGCACCATCGGGAAGCACCCGTACCGCTCGCCCTGGCGCAGCACCTCGGTGCCGCCGATGCGCAGGCCCTCGATGCGGCAGCCGTTGTCGGGGTCGATGGTCAACTCGGCGTCGCCCGCCGTCAGTCGCGTCTGCATGCTCACACCCCGACCCTAAGCCTGCGGGGCACGGAACGCGGCCGACCGTTTCGGCGGCGCCCCGGGGTGTCCTCAGCGGCGCCGGCGCAGGGCGCGGCCGACGACGACGGCGGAGGCGAGCGCGAGGGCCGCGGCCGGGGCGATCCAGCGCAGGGTGGCCCCGGCGCTGGTCGTCTCCGGGGCGGGGACGGGGGCGTACCGGCCGCGCGGCGGAGCGTGGTCGACCTCCTCGGCGCTCCGCCCGATCATGGTCCGGCGCGCGTGGGCGGCCTCGGCGGCGGGCTGCGGGGCGGGGAACTCGATCGGCGCGTCCCCGAAGGCCTCGCCGGGGAGGGGGTCGAGGGCAGGGGGCGGGGCGTCGAAGACGACGCCGCGGTCGGAGGGCTCCTCCACGCCGTCGTCGACACCGTCGTCGACACCGTCGTCGTTGTCGTCGGTGTTGTCGGCGGCGCCGTCGCCGTTGTCGGCCCTCTCCGCACCCTCGGCGCCCTCAGCGGCCCCGGAGCCCTCGTCGCCCTCGCCGCCGGAAGCGCCCCCGGCACCGGCACCGAAAACTGCACCGGCGCCGCCCCCCGGCTCCTCCCCCGCCACCTCCGTCAGCGTCTCCACGAACCGGTCGAGCAGGCGCGTGCCCGCCGCCGTCCTGGTCGCGTCCGTCTCCCCGGCGAGCCGGCCGGTCGCCGTCAGGGCGCCCGTGAAGCTCAGGCTGGTGCCCTCGGCCACCGGGGTGAGGACGACGGTGAGCGACAGCTCCGCCCCGCCCTTGCCCCGGACCTCGGCGCCCTCGCCCTCGTAGGTGATGGCGCCGTCCCGCTCGACGATCCGCAGCGCGCCCCGGTAGGTGATGGTGTGGCCGCCGACCCGGACCCTGAGCCGGCCCGCGAGGGGGTCCGCGCCCGCGTCCCGCTGGAGACCGGGCACGCAGCGCACCACGCGGGCCGGGTCCGTGAGCGTCGCGCGCAGGGCCTCGGCCGGTACCGGGACGAACAGCTCATGCTCCATGGGAGCCGAGCCTACTCAGGCCGGGGCGCCGCGTCGCCTGTTCGCCCCGCACCGGACGCTCCCGCCGCTCAGTCGCCGTACCTCGGGTGCACCAGCGTCGAGGAGGGCGGTCCGTCGCCCGGGGGCCGCTCGACGCGGCGGGCGGCGGCCGCGAGCGCGTCCCCGTCGAGCGAGCGCGGCCGGGGCCCGGCGGGGTCGAGGCCGAGGACGGGCGGCCGGTCGCCCGGGACCGCCAGGAGGAAGCCCCAGTCGCAGGGCCCCGGGCCCGTACCGGCGACGCGGTCGGCGCGGTCGGGGCCCGCGGCGAAGCCGGGGGTGCGGCCGCCCGCGCTGTAGGGCCGGGTCGCGAAGCCGGCGGCCCGCAGGGTGGCGTCGACCGTCCAGTAGGTGCGGGGCCGGTCGGTGGGCGAGCCGGCGTGGACGGCGAACCGTCCGGACCCGTCGAGGACCCGGGCCACGAGCCCGTAGAACTCCTCCGAGTACAGCTTGGTGCTGGAGGTGATCCCGGGGTCGGGCAGGTCGGAGACCACCACGTCGTAACGTTCCCGCACCCGGTCGGCGGCGCCCCGCAGCCAGTGGAAGGCGTCCTCGTGGACCACCCGGACGCGCGGGTCGCGGAACGCCCCCGCGTTGAGCCGGGCGAGTGCCGGATCGGTGCGGGCGAGGCGTACGACCCCGGGGTCGAGCTCCACGACGGTCACGGACCGGACGCCGGGGTGGCGCAGCACCTCGCGGGCGGCCATCCCGTCCCCGCCGCCGACGATCAGGACGCGCGCGTGCGGGCCGTTCATCGCGGGGTGGACGAGCGCCTCGTGGTAGCGGTACTCGTCCTGCCCGGCGACCCGGAGCCGGCCGTCGAGGAACAGGTCGGGCGGCCCCTCCGGGCCCCCGGTCACCACGACCTCCTGGAGGTCGGTGTGGACGGCGACCCGCACGTGCTCCCCGTACACGGCCCGGCGCGCGGCCTGTTCGAAGTCGTCGACGAGGACGGTCGCGGTGCCGAGGACGGCCAGGACGCCCAGGTTCACGGCGAGGAGCAGGGCCCGGGAGCGGGCGGTCAGGTCGCGGCGGAACACCCAGAGGACGAGCCCGCCGCCCGCCACGGCGTTCACCGCGCCGGTGACGAGCGCGCCGGTGAGCTGGCCGAGCCAGGGCAGGAGCAGGAACGGGAAGGCGAGGCCGCCGACCAGCGCGCCGACGTAGTCGGCGGCGAAGAGGTCGGCGACCGTCCCGGCCGCGTCGTCCGGCTCCCCGGGCGCCCCCTTCCGGCCGGTGCGCTGCATCAGCGACATCAGGAGGGGGATCTCCGCGCCGATGAGGACCCCGGTCGCGAGCGAGAACGCCACGACCACGTACCGCGACTCGCCGAGCCAGGCGAAGGCCGCGTACAGCACCATCGCCGAGCAGCCGCCGACGAGCGCGAGCGCGGCCTCGACCAGGCCGAAGCCGACGGCGGCGCGGCAGCGCAGCCGCTTGGCGAGGAGCGAGCCCACCCCCATCGCGAACACCATCACGGAGAGCACGACGGAGGCCTGGGTGACCGAGTCCCCGATCAAGTACGAGGAGAGGGCGACCAGTTCGAGCTCGTAGACCAGACCGCAGGCCGCGCAGACGAAGACCACCGCGAGGACCGGGAACCGTACCGCCTCGCGCGGCCGGACGGGCCGCCGCGCGGGCGCCCGCCGTGCCCGCTCCTCGGGTGGCACGGTCAGGGTCGGCTCGATCATGCGGTAACGCTACGTCACGACCCGAGCGCCCCTCGTCACCCGCACGGGTGCACATGGGGTTTTCGGGGGGCGCATCAGAGTGCGGCGGGCATACGCGCGCCGATCCTGGTCCTGGTCACCACCAACTGCCCCTCCTGCGGGTAGGCGTGCCAGGTGCGCCACCGCACCTGCCCCTCGTGACGCTGCGCCAGCATCGCGGTGAAGGCGTGCGGGGAGCCGGGGAAGGTGCCGGCGAGGCCGTGCGGATGGTCGGCGACGAGCGCGAGCAGCTCCTGCGCGCGGCCCGCGAAGGAACCGTCCGAGAGCGTCTCGACGCGCGCGGCGAATTCGTACTCCCAGCCGCCGACCCGCTTGGAGACGCCGAGCGGGAGCGGGGTGCTGCTGCCGGGCATACAGGCGACGGTCTCCGAGCAGGTGCGCCCCTCCTCCTCCAGGAGGACCTGGTGGGAGGCGCCGAGCAGCCTCAACTGGAGCTTGGCGCCGGAGAGTTCGAGGTCGAGGACGGCGAGGGCGGGCAGCGGCTCGCGCCCGAGCGCCCAGGCCAGATCGGCCGCGCGCGTGTCGGTGTAGGAGGTCTTGAGGGAGGTGAGCATGGGTCGGCTCCGCAAACACGGTTTGACGGGTGGGCCGGGGGCGCCCCGGTGAAGGGTTTCAACGGGAGTGGGGAATCGCCGGCTCGGGTCCACACACGGTCCGAGGGCTGTCTCTGTCAGGAGCGAGAGAACCACGGACGCCGGACGACTCGCAGCGTTTTTACCCAACTTGCCGTGGTTTCCAACCCCTTCGGGGACTCCACAGTTCACTTGTTCAACCGGATTCGACCGCCGGGGCGCGCGCCGGCGGACGGCCCCGTGTGCTCGGACCCCCGTCCGCATGCGCGTACCGGCGGGCCGCCGACACCCCCGTGGCCGGCGGCCCGCCCGCTCAGCTGCCGCCGCAGCCACCGCCCCCGCAGCTGGAGCTGGAGCTGCCGGAGCCACAGGAGCTGCTGGAACCGCAGGAGCTGCTGGAGCCGCAGGAGCCGCCCCCGCCGATCCAGCCGCCGCTGTCGCCGCCGCTGCTGCTCTTCCGCCGTCCGCTCCGCTTCGTGCTCCCGGAGCGGGCGGCGGCGACGCGGTACGCGGCGAGGGACCTGCGGATGGCCGCGCGCTGGGCGGCGGCCCTGCGCCGCTTCTCGGCGGTGGTGACGAGCCCGATGACGACGACGGCGGCCACCACGAGGAAGGTGCCGATGATGAGTGCCATGAGTACTACCCCCGTTCTTCTGTGCGAGGGAGATTCCCATGCCGTTCCCGGCCCAAAGCACACTTGAGCAAGTCCAGAGCTTGGGCCCAGGATGGCGGGCATGACACGACCGCCGCTCAACCGCCGCCTCGCCGAGTTCGGCACGACGATCTTCGCCGAGATGTCCGCGCTCGCCGCCGAGACCGGCGCGATCAACCTCGGCCAGGGCTTCCCCGACACCGACGGCCCGGAGGAGATCAGGGAGGCGGCGGTGCGCGCCCTGCGGGACGGCCGGGGCAACCAGTACCCGCCGGGTCCGGGCGTCCCCGAGCTGCGGGCGGCGATCGCGGACCACCAGCGGGAGCGGTACGGCCTGGAGTACGACCCCGACGCGGAGGTCCTCGTCACGGCGGGCGCCACAGAGGCGATCGCGGCCGCGCTGCTCGCCCTGGTCGAGCCGGGCGACGAGGTGATCGCCCTGGAGCCGTACTACGACTCGTACGCGGCCTGCGTCGCGATGGCCGGCGGCACCCGCGTCCCGGTCACCCTCCGGCCCCGCGAGGGCTCCTACGTCCTCGACCCGGACGAGCTGCGGGCCGCCGTCACCGACCGGACCCGGCTGATCCTGCTCAACACCCCGCACAACCCCACCGGCACCGTCCTGACCCGGGCCGAGCTGACGGCCGTGGCCGAGCTGGCGGTCGAGCGGGACCTGCTGGTCGTCACGGACGAGGTCTACGAGCACCTGGTCTTCGACGGCGCCGAGCACGTGCCGATCGCGAGCCTGCCGGGGATGCGGGAGCGCACGGTCACCATCTCCTCGGCCGGCAAGACGTTCTCGTTCACCGGCTGGAAGGTCGGCTGGATCACCGCGAGCCCCGAGCTGACCTCGGCCGTCCGCTCGGCCAAGCAGTTCCTCACGTACGTCTCCGCCGGACCGTTCCAGTACGCGGTCGCCGAGGCGCTCCGGCTCCCGGACGCGTACTTCGACGCCCTGCGCGCCGATCTGGCGGCCAAGCGGGACCTGCTGGGCGAGGGCCTCGCGCAGGCGGGCTTCGAGGTCTACCGGCCGTCCGGCACCTACTTCGTCACCACCGACATCCGGCCCCTGGGCGCCACCGACGGCTTCGCCTTCTGCCGCTCCCTCCCGGAGCGCGCCGGCGTGGTCGCCATCCCCAACGCCGTCTTCTACGACCACCGCGACGAGGGCGCCCCCTTCGTCCGCTTCGCCTTCTGCAAGAAGACCGAGGTCCTGGAGGAGGCGGTCTCCCGGCTCAAGCGGCTGGCCTGAGGAGGGCCCCGGCCCGGGGACGCGCGAAGGGCCCGGCTCCCCCGTGCGGGGAGGCCGGGCCCTCGGCGTGGTGCGGGGTGGGGAGGCTCAGGCCTCTTCGCCGCCGGTCTTGTCCTCCGGGGACTCCAGGCCGAACTGCTCCACGATCCACTTGTCGAACTCGATGGAGGCGCGGACCCAGCTGACCGTGGAGGACACGAAGTGCTCCAGGGCGACGCCGGTGCCGATCAGCATCTGGGCCTCGCCGATGAGACGGAGGGTGGCGGAGCCGTCCTCCTCCTCGTGCAGGTGGGTGTAGACCTTGGGCCACAGGGTGCGGCGGTTCCAGTCGTCGATCGCGTCGAGGACGCGCGCGCGGTCGTCGGCCGAGTGCGGACGGTCGTAGAACGTCCGGACCGAGAAGACCTGCTGCTCGTCCTCGCCGCGGAACATGAAGTAGGTGCGGAACTCCTCCCACGGCGCCGCGAGGTCACCCTCGTCGTCGACGACGTACTTCAGCTCCATCTGGTCGAGGAGCTGCTTGACGAGGTCCTGGTCGGGGACGACGGGGCCCGCCGGTCCTGCGGCCTGAGGCTGGGGCTGGCCCCCGAAATTCGGAATCGAGGACGGGTCGATGCTCACCGTGTATTTCCCTTCGTACGGATGCTCGCCATCCTCTCCCATCCCGGGCCTGTTGTGGCAACCCCGGGCCGTCAGAAGAGGCCGAGCTTGAGCATGAGGGCCCGGTCGAGGTCCCTCAGCTCCTCTGCGTCGAGCGCGCCTTTGAAGGCGCCGAAGCGCGCGGCCGGATCGACGGAGTAGATCTGGTCGGTGAGGATCCGCGTCGTCCGGCCGTCGAACTCGATCTCCGGCCGGTAGACCGTCGGCGCGGCGCTGGTCGACGTCATCGCGACCGTCACCGTCGACGTCGCGAACTGGTCCGACTGGATCACGACGGCGTAGCGGTTGCCCTGCTGCTCGTGGCCCCGGGCGCCGGGAAGCCGCCGGATCTCGACGATCGCCCCCCGGCGGATCATTTGCCGGGGGTCCGGGGGTCGCCCCCCGGAAAGGCACTGTACGAGGCGACGCCCATGAAGCGCTGGATCGCCAGCATCTCGGCCTGGTCGTCGGGGTCCGCTGCCACGCGGGCCGCGTCGGACTTCGCCTGCTCGATCAGCCGCTCCTTGTAGGTGCGCAGGAGGGCGTAGCGCACGGCCTCGCTGCGCGAGCCGAACTCCTCCGCGAGCGCCCTTATGGCCGCCTCCATGGACTCGTCCGTGCGGACGTTCAGAGTTCCCATGGAGGCAGCGTATCGCAAAACGTGTTACAGCGCCTTGCCGGTGCCCGGGCCCACGATCAGCCCGTCCTCGAAGCG
This sequence comes from Streptomyces sp. NPDC093071, assembly GCF_044754545.1. Taxonomy (NCBI): domain Bacteria; kingdom Bacillati; phylum Actinomycetota; class Actinomycetes; order Kitasatosporales; family Streptomycetaceae; genus Streptomyces; species Streptomyces sp. NPDC093071. The sequence goes on from NZ_JBIVPH010000010.1 coordinate 232,589, forward strand.
GTCCACCCGGACCGTGTCGCCGTCCTGGACCTCGCCCGCCAGGATCTCCCGGGCGAGCCGGTCGCCGATCGCGGTCTGGATCAGGCGGCGCAGCGGCCGGGCGCCGTACGCGGGGTCGTTGCCCTCCTCGGCCAGCCACTCCAGGGCCTCCGGGGTGACGTCCAGGGTGAGGCGCCGCTCGGCGAGCCGCCGGGCGAGCCGGTCGATCTGGAGCCGGGCGATCCGGCCCAGCTCGGCCCGGTCGAGGGCCGAGAAGACGACCAGGTCGTCCAGCCGGTTGAGGAACTCCGGCTTGAAGCTGGCCCGCACGACCTCCAGGACCTGCTGCTTCTTGACCTCCTCCGAGGTCGTCGGCTCGACCAGGTACTGGCTGCCCAGGTTCGAGGTCAGGATCAGGATGGTGTTGCGGAAGTCCACCGTCCGGCCCTGCCCGTCGGTCAGCCGTCCGTCGTCCAGGACCTGGAGCAGGACGTCGAAGACCTCCGGGTGCGCCTTCTCGACCTCGTCGAGCAGGACCACGCTGTACGGGCGGCGGCGGACCGCCTCCGTGAGCTGGCCGCCCTCCTCGTAGCCGACGTAGCCGGGGGGCGCCCCGACGAGCCGGGCGACGGAGTGCTTCTCGCCGTACTCCGACATGTCGATGCGGATCATGGCCCGCTCGTCGTCGAAGAGGAAGTCCGCGAGCGCCTTCGCCAGCTCGGTCTTGCCGACGCCGGTCGGGCCGAGGAAGAGGAAGGAGCCGGTGGGCCGGTCGGGGTCGGCGATCCCGGCGCGGGTGCGGCGCACCGCGTCGGAGACGGCCCGCACGGCCTCGGACTGGCCGATGAGCCGCTTGCCGAGCTCGTCCTCCATGCGGAGCAGCTTCTGCGTCTCGCCCTCCAGGAGGCGGCCGGCGGGGATGCCGGTCCAGGAGCCGACCACGTCCGCGATGTCGTCGGGGCCGACCTCCTCCTTGACCATCGTGTCCTTCGAGGTCTCCTGCCGGGCCTCGGCCTCGGAGGCCTCCTCCAGCTCCCGCTCCAGGGCCGGGATCTCCCCGTAGAGCAGCTTGGAGGCGGTGTCGAAGTCGCCGTCGCGCTGGGCGCGCTCGGCGCGGCCGCGGGCCTCGTCCAGGCGCTCCTTCAGCTCGCCGACCCGGTTGAGGGACTGCTTCTCCTTCTCCCAGCGGGCGGTGAGGCCGCGCAGCTCCTCCTCGCGGTCCGCGAGGTCGCGCCGCAGCTTCTCCAGGCGCTGCTTGCTGCCCTCGTCGGTCTCGTTCTTCAGGGCCAGCTCCTCCATGCGGAGCCGGTCCACGGAGCGCTGGAGCTCGTCGATCTCGACCGGGGACGAGTCGATCTCCATACGGAGCCGGGAGGCGGCCTCGTCGACCAGGTCGATGGCCTTGTCGGGCAGGAAGCGGGAGGTGATGTACCGGTCGGAGAGGGTCGCGGCGGCCACCAGGGCGGAGTCGTTGATCTGCACCTTGTGGTGGGCCTCGTAGCGGCCCTTGAGCCCGCGCAGGATCGCGATGGTGTCCTCGACGGTGGGCTCGGCGACCAGGACCTGCTGGAAGCGGCGCTCCAGGGCGGGGTCCTTCTCGATCCGCTCGCGGTACTCGTCCAGGGTGGTCGCGCCGACCATGCGCAGCTCGCCGCGGGCCAGCATCGGCTTGAGCATGTTGCCCGCGTCCATGGCGGAGTCGCCGCCGGCGCCCGCGCCGACGACCGTGTGCAGCTCGTCGATGAAGGTGATGATCTGGCCGTCGCTCTCCTTGATCTCGGAGAGGACGGTCTTCAGGCGCTCCTCGAACTCGCCGCGGTACTTCGCGCCGGCGACCATCGCGCCGAGGTCGAGCGAGACGAGCCGCTTGTTCTTCAGGGACTCGGGGACGTCGCCCTTCACGATCCGCTGGGCGAGGCCCTCGACGACGGCGGTCTTGCCGACGCCGGGCTCGCCGATGAGGACCGGGTTGTTCTTGGTGCGGCGGGAGAGCACCTGGACCACGCGCCGGATCTCGTGGTCGCGGCCGATGACCGGGTCCAGCCTGCCCTCGCGCGCGGCGGCGGTGAAGTCCGTGCCGAACTTCTCCAGCGCCTTGTACTGCCCTTCCGGGTCGGGTGTGGTCACCCGGCGTCCTCCCCTGCTCGTCTCGAAGGCGTCAAGGAGCCTCTTCGCGCTCGCGCCCTGCCGGTCGAGGATCTCACCGGCCCGGCCGCCCTTGGCGGCGGTGCCGATGAGGAGGTGCTCGGTGGACAGGAACTCGTCCCCGAGCTCCTTGGCCCGCTTCGCGGCGTCCGCGATGACCGCGAGCAGCTCGCGGTTGGGCTGCGGGGGCGCGACCGTGGAGCCGGCGACGCTCGGCTGGGCGGCGAGGAGCCGCTCGGTCTCGGCGCGCACGGCCGCCTGGTCGGCCTCGACGGCGGCGAGCAGGTCGGTGATGTTCTCGTTGTCCTGGCCGGCGAGGAGGGCGAGCAGCAGATGGGCCGGGGTCAGGTCCGGGTGTCCCTCGGACACGGCGCGGCTGGTGGCCGCGTTGATCGCGTCCCGGCTCCTGTTGGTCAGTTCGGCGTCCATGTGCGGTGCTCCTCCTCGGCGTGCGGGTGCCTCGCGGATCCGCCCGGATCCGCTGCATGACTTCTGTGACTCCTCAAGAGTACACAAAGTTGAGTCGATACCGCTCAAGTCAACGGAGGGGGTCCTCCCCGGGTAGTTTCCGGGCATGGCAACGGATCCCAGGAACCCCACCGACTCGTACCTCGGCTTCTGGCGCGAGTACCACATGTGCACCCTGACCACCCCGCGCCCGGACGGCACCCCGCACGTGGTCGCGGTCGGCGTCACGTACGACCCCGAGGGCGGGTACGCGCGCGTGATCACCAACAGGAACAGCCGGAAGGTCGCCAACGTCCTGGCGGCGGGCGCGGACGGCGCGCGGGTCGCGGTCTGCCAGGTCGACAAGGGGCGCTGGGCCACCCTGGAGGGCGTCGCCCGGATCCGTACGGAGCCGGAGGTCGTCGGGGACGCCGTCGCCCGCTACGCGGAGCGCTACGGCCGCACGCCGGCCCCGAACCCGGACCGGGTCGTGATCGAGATCGCCCTCACCCGGGCGATGGGCCGCGCCTGAGGGGCGGCGGGCGCCCGGCGGAGACACGGGCGCAGCACGGACGCGGGCCCGGAGCAGAACACGGGCGCAGCACAGCGGCGCCATCGCGTTTCAGGTCCGCGATGGCGCCGCTGTGTGGGGGAAGTACCTGGGCGACCTACAACGACGGGGGGATCGCTCAGGCACTGCGGGGGGTGGCGGTGATGGTCTCGGGTTCGATCAGCTGGTGGTCCCGCTGGTCGAGGTTGACGAAGATCATGCCGTACCGGATGGCACAGCGGATGGGCTGCGGGGCACCGCGCGGGCGGCGCAGACACCGGTAGGCGCGGACGTCCTCGTCCTGCTCCCGCGCGACGACGATCGGCTCTCCGAAGAGCGTGACCTTCAGCGAGTCACCACGGTGGGGGATGGCCGTGGCGAGGTCGACGAAGTGCCATCCGGATCGGTAGGCCGAGGCCATCTCCCGCCGGAACCTGGGGTCATCGGGAACGTTCATGATCCCGCTTAACTCCAGCCGGGGTCGGCGGCGGGGGCGACGTGCCAGCCCGGGTCGCTCGCCAGGGCCCGCACCACGGTGGCGGGCTCCGCGTGCCAGCCGGGGTCGCCGGCCGGGGCCACGTGCCAACCGGGGTCGTTGGGGGAGGCCAGGTGCCAGCCCGGGTCGTTCACAGCGGCCCGCACCGTGGCCGGCTCCGCGTGCCAGCCGGGGTCCAGGGTCACGCCCACGGCCCCCACTGCGACAGCCGCGATGAAGGCGACTCCGGCCACCGCACTTATGAGCTTCTTCATCATCACCGAGCAACCTCACTTGAAGGCAACGTCTTTTTCCAACCCCCGCGAGTAAGACGATGGCTTACTCTCTCCGCTCGCACCACCAAACCCATGCATCATGTTCCTGAGATGCAGGAGCCTGGGGGTGTACATATGGGGAAACAAGCGGACGAGACAGGTCACCCTCATTCGCATACGGAACTCTGCGCGGCAGGATCCGAGCTGTACGCGTCCGCACTGCGGACGGGGCGAATACCCCGGTCAGAGACGGTCGAGGCGCCCTGCCTCCTGGACCTGTCCCTGCTCCACCCCGATCCCGACGACGCCCGGTGGCTCCGTCCGGTTCCGCCCTCCGCCGCGCTCGCCCAGCTGCTCCAGCCGATCGAGCGCGAAATCCTCGACCGCCGCCGGCGCACGGTCGCCCTGTCCGACGCTTTCGAGCCTTTCATGGCCATCGGCGCCCACGACTCACCGACCACACACGCCATCACCGTGCTCGAGGGCATCGACCGCATCAACGCGAGCCTCGACCGGATCGTCGCCAACTGCCGCAGCGAACTGCTCACCGTCCAGCCCGGCGGCGGCCGCCCGGCCCAGGCCCTGACCGAGGCCCTGCACCGCGTCTCGCCGCTCCTGGGCCGCGGCATCAACATGCGCACCCTCTACCAGCACACCGCGCGCCACACCGAACTCACCCTGACCTACCTGGAACACGTCGGCCCCGAGGTCCAGGTCCGCACCCTCGAAGAGATCATCGACCGGCTGATCATCGTGGACCGCGAGGTCGCCCTGATCCCGGCCCGCAGCGACCGGCAGATCGCCCTGGAGCTGCGCCACCCCGGCCTGGTCGCCTACCTCGGCGGCGTCTTCGACCAGTTCTGGCGCCTGGCGGTGCCGATCCGGGAGGAGATCCCGTACGACATCAAGACCGACGGGATCGGCGGCGTCCAGCGCTCCATCGCCCGGCTCCTCGTCGAGGGGTACGTGGACGAGGCCATCGCCCGCCGGCTCGGGATGAACGTGCGCACCTGCCGGGCCCACATTGCCAAGCTCGCCGCCACCCTCGGCAGCGGCAGCCGGGCCCAACTCGGCTATCTGATCGCCCAGTCGGGCATTCTCGAACAGGACGACTGACCACCGTGGACACATCGATGGACGGGGACGTGCGGATCGACCTCGACGGCCCCGCCGGGACCCTGCGGGTCTCCGGACCCGGACTGCCCGTCGTGGAGCTCGTACGGGCCCCGGGGACCGCACCCGCGGACCACGTGCCGATCGGCACCCGCAAGGCCGCCCTCCTCGCGCTCACCGTGGACGGCGCCCCGGCCGTCCTCCGCCCCGCCCGGGGACGGCTGCTGCGCCGCTCCTACCGGGTGGACGCCGTCGTCGGCGGGGTCCGCCACCGGCTCGTCCCCTGCTCGTACGCGGAGAGCCGGCTCACCCGGGACGGGCGGCGGCTCGGCACGCTGATCTCCAGCGGGGACGGGCGGGTGGACCCCGAGTGGCTGCCGGACCGCGCCCCCGAACCGCTCGACGTCGCCGTCGGCACCGCCCTCGCCGCCGCCTTCGGCACCGGGGCCGCCCCCTGGTGGGAGACGCTCGGCGACATCGTGGCCGAGCTGATCCCCTGATCCTCCGAAGACGCGCGCGAGGCCCCCGCCACCGGAGTGGAGGGGGCCTCACGCGTGAGAAGTGCGGGGCTACTCGCCGCGCTTGGGGCGCCAGACCACCAGCGCGCTCGCCTGCTGCACGTCCTGGTACGGCACGAGGTCGCGCCGGTACGAGGCGTGCACCTGGGCCTCGCGCTGCCGCATCGCCGCCGCCGCGCCGTCCACGGCCGCCGACAGCTCGGCGATCCGGCTCTGGAGCGCAGCGACCTGGTTCTCCAGTTCGATGATGCGCTTGATCCCGGCCAGGTTGATGCCCTCGTCCTGCGACAACTGCTGCACCTGGCGGAGCAGTTCGATGTCACGGGCCGAGTAGCGCCGCCCCCGGCCCGCCGTGCGGTCCGGGGAGACCAGACCGAGCCGGTCGTACTGGCGGAGGGTCTGGGGATGCAGACCGGAGAGCTGGGCCGCCACCGAGATGACGTACACCGGCGACTCGTCGGTCAGTTCGTACGGATTGCGTCGGCGCCCTTCCACCGGGTCACGCTCCCTTCGCGGCCTGGAACAGCTCGGCCCGCGGGTCCTCGGAGACCGTCGCCTCGCGATAGGTCTCCAGGGCCTCGCGTGCCTTGTCGTCGAGCTCCTTCGGCACGGCGACCTCGACCGTGACGAGCAGGTCGCCGCGCGTGCCGTCCTTGCGGACCGCGCCCTTGCCCCGGGCGCGCATGGTCCGGCCGTTCGGCGTGCCCGCGGGCAGCTTGAGGGTGACCGCGGGGCCGCCGAGGGTCGGCACCTTGACCTCGCCGCCGAGCGCCGCCTCCGTGAAGGAGACCGGCACCGTGACGGTGAGGTTGTCGTCCTTGCGGCCGAAGACCGGGTGGGCGTCGACGTGCACGACGACGTACAGGTCGCCGTTGGGCCCGCCGCGCTCGCCCGGCGCGCCCTTGCCGCGCAGCCGGATCTTCTGGTGGTCGCTCACCCCGGCCGGGATGCGGACCTGCATGGTGCGGGAGGACTTGGCCCGGCCGCTGCCCTTGCAGACGTCGCAGGGGGTCTCGGCGATGAGGCCGCGCCCCTTGCAGTCCACGCAGGGGTCGGTGAGCGAGAAGCCGCCGCCGCTGCCGCGCGAGACCTGCCCGGTGCCGACGCAGGTCGGGCACACCCGGGGCGTGCCGTTCTTGTCGCCGGTGCCCGAACACGCCGTGCACGGCTGCTGGCTGGACATCCGCAGCGGTACGGTCGCGCCCTCGATGGCCTCGGTGAAGCTGAGGGTCACCTCGGACTCGATGTCCTGGCCGCGCCGCGGCTGGGTGCGGGCGCCGCCCCCGCCGCGGTTGAAGAGGCCGCCGAAGACGTCCCCGATGCCGCCGCCACCGCCGCCGAATCCGCCGGCCCCGCCCTGGGCGCCTCCGAAGAGGTCGCCCAGGTCGAAGTTGAACGAGCCGCCGCCCCCGGGACCGCCGGCCCGGAGGCCGCCGTTCCCGAAGAGTGCGCGGGCGTCGTCGTACTCCTTGCGCCGCTTGGGGTCACCGAGGACGTCGTTCGCCTCGGAGATCTCCTTGAAGCGCTCCTCGGCCTTGGTGTCGCCCTTGTTGGCGTCCGGATGGTTCTCGCGGGCGAGCTTCCGGTACGCCTTCTTGATCTCGGCCTCGGTGGCGTCCTTGGGGACGCCGAGGACCTTGTAGTAGTCCTTCTCGACGAAGTCCTTCGTGCTCATCGACGTCCCTCCTTCCGGACGATCGTTGCGTCACCCCTCGTCGGGGGCACCGCTCTCCTCGTCGGCCGACTTCTTCTCGTCCTTGGCCGGAGCCGCGCCCGGCTGGGGCTCGGCGACGGCCACGCGCGCGGGCCGGATGGTCCGCTCGCCGATCCGATACCCGGGCTGCAGGATCGCCACGCAGGTCGTCTCGGTGACGTCCGGCGCGTACGAGTGCATCAGGGCCTCGTGGATCGTCGGGTCGAAGGGCTCGCCCTCCTTGCCGAACTGCTGCAGACCCATCTTGGCGACGACGGTCTCCAGCGATTCGGCCACCGACTTGAACCCGCCCACGAGCTCGCCGTGGTCCCGGGCCCGGCCGACGTCGTCGAGCACGGGAAGGAGCTCGGACAGGAGGCTCGCGACGGCGATCTCCTTGACCGTGACCCGGTCCCGCTCCACGCGGCGGCGGTAGTTCTGGTACTCGGCCTGGAGCCGCTGGAGGTCCGCCGTGCGCTCGTCGAGCGCGGAGCGCACCTGGTCCAGCTGGGCCGTGAGGCCCGCGTCACCGGCCGGCTTCTGGCTGCTTGCGTCCCCGGCCGGGGCCGTCGCGTCCTCCTGGGCGGAGTTCTCGACGGCCTCGGCGGCGTCGTCAGGGGTGGCGCCGGAGGGGACGTCGGGCTTCTCCTCGAAGCCCGGGGTCTCCTCGGTCACGCCTGGCCACCCTTCTTGGGCTCGTCGTCCACGATCTCGGCGTCGACGACGTCGTCGTCGGCCTTCGCCTGGCCGGCACCGGCGTCGCCGCCGGCCGCCTGAGCGCCCTGGGCGTCGGCGTACAGCGCCTGGCCGAGCTTCTGCGAGACGGCCGCGACCTTCTCGGTGGCGGTGCGGATCTCGGCGGTGTCCTCGCCCTTGAGCTTCTCCTTCAGCTCGGCGAGAGCGGCCTCGACCTCGGTCTTGACGTCGCCGGGGACCTTGTCCTCGTTGTCCTTGAGGAACTTCTCGGTCTGGTAGACGAGCTGCTCGCCCTGGTTGCGGGACTCGGCGGCCTCGCGGCGGCGGTGGTCCTCGTCCGCGTACTGCTCGGCCTCCTGGCGCATCCGGTCGACCTCGTCCTTCGGCAGCGAGGAGCCGCCGGTGACGGTCATCTTCTGCTCCTTGCCCGTGCCCAGGTCCTTCGCGGTCACGTGCATGATGCCGTTGGCGTCGATGTCGAAGGCGACCTCGATCTGCGGGACGCCGCGCGGGGCCGGCGGGAGGCCGGTCAGCTCGAACATGCCGAGCTTCTTGTTGTACGCCGCGATCTCGCGCTCGCCCTGGTAGACCTGGATCTGCACGGACGGCTGGTTGTCCTCGGCCGTCGTGAAGATCTCGGACCGCTTGGTCGGGATCGTGGTGTTGCGCTCGATGAGCTTGGTCATGATGCCGCCCTTGGTCTCGATGCCGAGGGACAGCGGGGTCACGTCGAGGAGCAGGACGTCCTTGACCTCGCCCTTGAGCACACCGGCCTGGAGGGCGGCGCCGATGGCGACGACCTCGTCCGGGTTGACGCCCTTGTTGGCGTCCTGGCCGCCGGTCAGCTCCTTGACGAGCTCGGCGACGGCGGGCATACGGGTCGAGCCGCCGACGAGGACGACGTGGTCGATCTCGGAGAGGGCGATGCCCGCGTCCTTGATGACGTTGTGGAACGGGACCTTGCAGCGCTCCAGGAGGTCCGAGGTCAGCTGCTGGAACTGGGCGCGCGTGAGCTTCTCGTCCAGGTGCAGCGGGCCCTCGGCGGAGGCCGTGATGTAGGGCAGGTTGATCGTGGTCTCGGTCGAGGACGAGAGCTCGATCTTGGCCTTCTCGGCCGCCTCGCGGAGGCGCTGGAGGGCCATCTTGTCCTTGGCCAGGTCCACGCCGTGGCCGTTCTGGAACTGCGTCACCAGGTAGTCGACGACGCGCTGGTCCCAGTCGTCGCCACCGAGGTGGTTGTCACCGTTGGTGGCCTTCACCTCGACGACGCCGTCGCCGATCTCCAGGAGGGACACGTCGAAGGTGCCGCCACCGAGGTCGAAGACGAGGATCGTCTGGTCGTCCTTGTCGAGGCCGTAGGCCAGGGCGGCCGCGGTCGGCTCGTTGACGATGCGCAGGACGTTGAGGCCCGCGATCTCACCGGCCTCCTTGGTGGCCTGGCGCTCGGAGTCGTTGAAGTACGCCGGGACGGTGATGACCGCGTCGACGACCTTCTCGCCCAGGTAGGCCTCGGCGTCACGCTTCAGCTTCTGCAGGATGAAGGCGCTCATCTGCTGCGGGTTGAAGTTCTTGCCGTCGATCTCGATCTTCCAGTCGGTGCCCATGTGGCGCTTGACCGACCGGATGGTCCTGTCGACGTTGGTGACGGCCTGGCGCTTGGCCACCTCGCCGACGAGCACCTCGCCGTTCTTCGCGAAGGCGACGACGGACGGCGTGGTCCTGGCGCCCTCGGCGTTGGTGATGACGGTGGGCTCGCCGCCTTCCAGAACGCTGACGACGGAGTTAGTCGTGCCCAGGTCGATGCCGACCGCACGTGCCATTTCGATTCCTCCAGCTGACTGACTTGAGTGGTACTGACTCAAGGATGCACGAGACCCCTGCCTGAGTCAACAGACCTGAGTCGACTCGACTCAACTCTTCACCTGCCCGCCCGCTCAGACCCCCACCCCTGCGGGCGGAAAAGCGCGTCATCCCCCTCCCGGCGGGGCGTCCCGTGAGAGAGTCCGGGTGCCCCTTCCCGGGCAAAGCAGGCATATCCCACGAATATCCCATGATTCTCACGCGGAAGGATGTGGGGGAATGACGGCCGGTACCGACAGGAGCCCGACGGCCGGTGAGGAACCGACACCGAGCGCGGAGCCGACGTCCGGGGAGGGGTCGACACCGAGCAGAAGGCCGACGCCCGGCGAGGGACCGACGCCCGACGGGGTGCCGGCACCCGGCGGAGTGCCTGCCCCCGGCGAGGGACCGGTACTCGGCAGGGGGCCGACGCCCGACGAGAGGCCGACACCGAGCAGGAGGCCGACACCCGGCGAGGAGCCGGTGACCGGCAGGCGGGCGGAGCCCGGGAGGGGGTCGGCGGTCGGCGAGGGAGCGGCGGGCGACAGGCCGGCGGCGGCCGACAGGCAGCAAGCGGCCTACGAGGGGTCGGCGGGCGACAGGCAGCAAGCGTCCAGCGCGGCGACGCCCGGCGAGGAGCCGGCACCCGGCCGGAGACCGACATCCGGCGAGGGGGCAGCGGCCCGTGGAGGGGCGGTGCCCGGCAAGGGTGCCGGGTCCAAGCGGGTCTTCGATCTTCTGGGTGGGCTCGCGCTCCTCCTGCTTCTCGCGCCGCTGATCGGCGCCGTCGCCCTTTCCGTCGCGCTCGGGTCCGGGGCGCCCGGGCACGGGGTGCTGCGCCGCAGGACCGTGGCGGGGCTGGAGGGGCGGGTCTTCACGATGGTGACCTTCCGGACCAGGAGCCCGCTGGCCGCGCTGCCGCTGCTGCTGCACGTCGTGACGGGCCGGATGTCGCTGGTCGGGCCGTGTCCGCTGACCCCGGGGCACCGGGAGTGCACGGGCGAGGGGCGCCGCCGGCTCTCCGTACGGCCGGGGCTGACCGGACCGTGGCAGATCAGCGGACGCTCGGACCTGCCGTGGGAGGAGCGGGAGCTGCTCGACCTCCACTACGTGGACCACCACTGGCTGGGGACGGACCTGCTCGTCCTGGCGCGTACGCTTCCAGCAGTGCGCAGACGCCGCGCGGCGGGTCGCCCGGCAAGGGTTGCCTGAGCGACACAGATCACCGCGAGGGCCCCTGCATCACCCGGCCCCGAACGGGTAATCTCAGCACGGACTAAATAAGTTACCGCTTAGTAGGCCTCAGCTCAGGCACTGAGCGGGCCCGCCCGAGGAGCCCGACATGCAACTCGCCGCGATCATCGTGTCGCTGACGCTGACCGTGGTCGGCGTTGCCCTGCTGGCCCGCGCCATCGGCCAGTTCGTCCGGTACTTCAAGCTCGGCCAGCCCGTCCCGGC
>NZ_JBIVPH010000011.1:0-235431 GCF_044754545.1 Streptomyces sp. NPDC093071
CGCACCGAACTCGCCCACCACCTCCACCTCACCGAAGAAGAAGTCGCGGAAGGACAGCTCGCCGCCCACGGATACGCCACCCGCTCCCTCGACACGCCCGCGGGGGACGACGAGGAGACCTCCGGTGCGAAGCCCCGGCATCTGGCGACCGCCGAGCCCGCCTACGAGCTGATCGAATCCCTGGCCGCGCTGCGGCCCCTACTCGACCGGCTCGACGAGCGCGACCGGCGGATCCTGTCGCTGCGGTTCGGCGAGGAGCTCACGCAGGCCGAGATCGGCCGGCGGATCGGGCTCTCCCAGATGCAGGTCTCGCGGCTGCTCACCCGTGTCCTCGGTGAGCTCAGAGCAGCTCTGCTGGAGGACGGTCGGGAACCCGGCTGATCTCCAGCCACACCACCTTGCCCGCCGCCCCCGCGCCCCTGGCCTCGTGGCCCCACGCCCCCGCCAGCCTGTCCAGCACCATCAGGCCGTGCCCGCCGGGCAGTGCGGGCGAGCGGGGTGCGCGCGGTCGGGGCGGTTCGGGGCTGAGGTCGGAGACCTCCACCCGCAGACGTCCCCGTTCGTGCCGCAGGACGAACTCCTCGGGGCCCCCGGCGTGCAGGCAGGCGTTGGTGACGACCTCGGACACCAGCAGCAGCACGTCCTCGGCCCGCTCCTCCCCCGCCTCGCTCGTCGCCGGGAGCCACCCCCAGTCCGTCAGCGCCTCCGCCGTGAAGTCCCGGCAGCGCGACACCACCCGCCGCGTTCCGCGCAGCAGCAGTCTGCGGACCTGGACGCCGTCCGCGCCGGCGTCGCCGTCAGTCACGGCCGGCTCCGCCGTCGTGCGGCGCCGAGTCGGCCAGGGCCCGGTCGGTGTCCTCGTACACCCGGAAGACGGCCCTGACCCCGGTGATGTCGAACATCCGGTCCACCGGCGGGCGCAGCCCGGCGAGGTCCAGGCGTCCGCCGGTCTCCCGCATCCGCAGGCGGGCCTTCAGGAGGGCGTTGAGCCCCGTCGAGTCGCAGAAGCCGAGGCCCGAGCAGTCGACGACGATCCGCCGGGCCCGGGCGTGCTCCTCCACCGCCTCGCGCAGGGGCGCGACCGTGTCGTGGTCGAGCTCCCCGCCCAGTTCGAGCACCACCACCCCGTCGGCCGTCCCGGGCCGGACCCGTACGTCGAACCGGGCACGGCCGGGCGTCCGCCACGCCCCTGCGCCGCCGTCCACGTCCATGGGCTCGCCTCTCTCCTCGTCCCTCTCGGTGGCTCTTCCCTCCCCCCAGTTTCGGGCAGGTGGCGCCGGATGACCTCCCTGGAGCGCACGGCGGGGCCGACGGCCCGGCCCGGGGCGTTCGCCGGGGATCCGGCGGTTCCCGCCCGGGAGCCCCGTTTCCATGATCCCGATCGGGTGAACGGCGGGCGTGCGCCCCACCCGGGGCACCCCGGGAGCGGGACGATGCCGGGGACTCTTCCACCCCCCGAGGAAAGGCCGCTCCCGTGCGCCGTGCCCTGATCGTCGTCGATGTACAGAAGGACTTCTGCGAGGGGGGCGACGTCCCCGTGAGCGGCGCGACCGAGCTGGCCGTCGCCCTCGCCTGCCTGGTCCGGGACGCCGGCGGCCGGTACGCGCACGTCGTCGCCACCCGTGACCACCACATCGACCCGGGTGGGCACTTCTCGGACGAGCCCGACTTCGAGGACTCCTTCCCGGTGCACTGCGTCGCCGGCACCGAGGGCGCCGAGTTCCACCCGGACTTCGCGGCCGCCGTCGCCTCCGGGGCCGTGGAGGAGGTCTTCTTCAAGGGCGCCCGCTCCGCCTCGAAGAGCGGCTTCGAGGGCGCGACCGGGGACGGTACGCCGCTGGGCGACTGGCTGCGCGCCCGTGGGGTGGACGGGGTCGACGTCGTCGGGATCGGTACGGACCACTGCGTGAAGGCCACCGCGTTCGGCGGGGTCCGGGAGGGCTTCGACGTACGGGTCCTCCTCGACCACACGGTCGGCGTCGCCGCCGACACCACGGACCGCGCGCTCGACGAGCTGCGCGCGGCGGGCGTCGGGCTGAGCGGGCGGCCGGTGGTCCTGGTCTGACCGAGGCCGTACGACGGGGGCCGCCTCCGGCGGGCGGCCTTCAGATGCCGGGGCCGTAGCCCGGGTCGGGGTCCTGGCGCGGGTGCCACACGGCCGACAGGAGCCAGAGGCCCAGGGCCACGACGGCCGCGCAGAGGAGGGCCGCCGCCCACGGGCGGAGCCACCGCGTGGCCGCCGCCCAGGTCAGGGGCGGGACGACGAGCCCGGCGAAGAGGATGAGCGGCAGGTCGACCAGGATCACGCCCCAGTCCCGGGCGTGCGCCTCGAAACCGCCCTCGATGCTGTACGCGGCCCGGGGCAGCGCGAAGGCGCCCGCGACCGTGACGCCGAGGACGGCGAGCAGACAGCCGACGGCGCTCTCCATCCGGTCGCGGGACTCCTCCGAGGGGTTCTCGCTCATGCCCGGGAGGGACGCGGGGCGGCCCCGTACGGTTCCGTGCGCCCTACCGCCCCGGTTCCGGGGCGCGGCGGCGCAGCTCCCCCGCCGCGCGCTCGGTGTCGCGGGCCGTGTCGCGGTGCCCGTGTCTCCGCAGGTACCCGCCGAGCCAGGCCAGGGATTCGGCGAGTGCGGCGACGTCGTTGTTCGGGTGGATCCGGTCCAGGTGCCGCAGGTGGCGGACGGCCTCCGCCGTGGGGGCCGTCACCTCGTCGTGCCGGTCCAGGCGGGCGAGGCGGAGGGCGAGGTTGGCGAGGGCGTGGACGAGTCCGGGCAGGTGGGCCGCGGGGTCTTCGCGGTGGAGGCTCCGCTGGATCTCCAGGGACTCCTCGGTGGCGGCGAGTGCCTCGGCGTGGCGGTCGGCGTCGCAGAGCCGGATGCTCAGGTTGTTGAGCACCCGGGCCAGCTCGTCCCGGTACGCGGCCGGGTCGGCGTGGGCGAGCTGCCGGAAGAGCGCCGCGGACTCGGTCGCGGGGGCGACGGCGTCGCGGTGGCGGCCGAGCACGGCCAGCCGGCTGCCCAGGCTGTCGGTGGCGTCGGCGAGCAGGGGCCGTACGGTCTCGGGCGCGTCGACCAGATGCCGTCGGCAGAGGTGCACGGCCTCGTCGACCGCCTCCAGCGCCTCCGTACGGCGGCCGGACCAGGCCCGTGCGAAGGCGAGGTGGTGCAGCGTACGGGCGAGCGAGACGGCACCGGCGGCCCCCGTGCCGACGGCCGCCGTCCGCCCCAGGGCGAGGGCCTCGGTCAGGGGCTCGACGGCGAGCCCGGGCCGCCCGGAGTCGGCGAGGGCGAGGCCCCGGGCGTTGAGTCGGTCGATCCGCTCGAAGAGGGCGGGGCCGGCCGGGCCGGGGGTCGTGGAGTTGCCCTGGTCGGAGGCTGCGGAGGCGGCCGGACCGAGGCTCGTGGGACCGCCCCGGCCAGGAGCCGCGGGCTCGGCAGGGCCCGAAGTCGCGGGGCCCTCCTCGGCGGAGGCCGTCGGGACGGTGCTGGCGGAGGCCTCGGTGCGGGCAGCGGTCTCGTCTCCGGCGGAGGTCTCGGTGCGGGCGGAGGCCTCGGTCCAAGTGGTGGTCCCCGTCCGGGCAGGGGGCGTGGCGTCGGGCCTGTCGGGAGCCTCCGGGCCACCCGAAGTCGCGGGACCGTCCTCCGGCCGGTCGGAGGACGTCGTCCCGTCCGGGGTCCGCGTCCAGGCCGCGATTCCTCCCTCGTACGTGAGGCGGTGGCCGTGGAGGGCGAACAGGTGGTCGAGGAAGGCGGTGGCAGCCGGTTCGCGGGCGGTGATCTCGGTGTGGAGGGCGGCCGCCTCGGCGAAGTACGGGCGTGCCTCGTCGGTGCGGCCGAGGCCGAGGAGCGCGCGGCCCGTCGCGAACGCGGCCACCGCGTGCCCGCCCAGGTCGCCGACCTCTCGTCCGCCCGCCGTCCCGGCCGTTTCGCGGTACGCGGCGACCGACGCGCGCAAGGGGACGAGGGCCTCCTCCTGGCGTCCCATCTCCCCCAGTTTGACGCCGAGTTCCTGGAGGGCCGAGGCGAGTTCCGTCCGGCCCGTCCCGTCCGCCCGGTCGACGAGGAGGCGCCGCGTCTCCACCGCCTCGTGGATGCGGTCGAGGGCTTCGTGGTGACGGCCCGTCTCGGCGAGCCGGCCGCCGAGGACGAGGAGCGCGCCGGCCAGTTCGGCCCTGCTCCCCTCGACGCCCTCCGCCGCGAGTCCGCGCCAGACCTCCACCGCTTCCCGGGCCGCCCCGAGCCCCTCCTGGTGCCGGCCGAGGGCGCCGAGGCCCAGCGCCTGCCGCTGCAGCGCGATGCCCAGGCCCGGGAGGTGCTCCCCGGAGAGCCGCCGGTACACCTCGGCGGCCTCTCCCAGGACGTCCACCGACTCCGCCATGCGGCCCGGTTCCGTCGCGAGCAGCGAGCCGAACCGCAGGAGGGTGTAGCCGAGTCGGGGAAGGTACCGGCCGGGGTCGGCGCGTGCGGCGCGCCGGAGGGCGGCGACGGTCCGCCCCAGTTCGTCGGGCGGCGTCCCCGCCCCCGGTGTCTCCCGCTCCGCCATGACGCTCCCCCTCGTCCGTCCGTGCCGGAGGCCGTGGTCGCCCGTGCCGGTGAAATCCGCGTGAAGCCGCCGCTCACCGGCCGGAGGCCGCCCCGAGGAGCGCGCGCTTCGCCGGCGTTCGCCGTCCGGGGCCCGGCGGGCGACCATGGAGGACGGGGTCCTGCGGGGGCGAGGAAGCGTCGGAGGTACCCGTGGCGCACCACCGCACCACCACCGACGTCCTGGTCGTCGGCGCGGGCCCGGTCGGGCCTCGCGTCCCTGCCCGTGCCCGTGTACCGCGACGCCGTCGGGGAGTTCGCGCGGCTCCACCTCCCCGACGGCGCCACCGGCTTCGTCGTGCGCCCGGACGGACAGCTCGGCGCCCGGTCCCCCCTCGGGGGTGCCGCGGCCGTCCTGGGCGACTGCCTCAGGGCCCTGTCCGTACGGCCGCGGGACGCGTGAACTCCCCGGGTTCCAGCGCGCCTACGGGGCCCGGTGGTTCCTCGGGGCCGTGACCATCGCCTGGGGCCGGCCACCGGCCGAGCAGCGACTGCCGCTGTCGGCCGGGGTGTTCGGCACCGGTCCGCTCAGGCCTGGGACACCTGTCCGGTCGCCGCGTTCCAGAACAGCCTTCCGTTCTGGAAGTTCTGGATCCGGCCGCCGGGTGCGTCCTGCTCGGGCGAGACGGGACCTCCGATGCCGGATCCGCCGGCGCCCATGGACCTCCAGTGCGCGTGGATGGCGCCGAAGATCTCGACCGCCCCGGTCTGCGGGGTCCAGAAGATCGAGGCCTCGGGCTTCCCCTGGAGGTGGAGCGCCTTGAAGGTGCTCATGCGACCGCTGCCGCTGCTGAACTCGTCGGTGATCGGATACCCGAACTGTTCGCGCCCGATCTGCAGCCAGCGGTCATTGATGGCGCCCCACACACCGTGGGCCCCCGTCTCCGGGTGCCACGAGATGACGCCGGCCGAGAAGTTCATGAAGCGACCCTGCCCGTCGAAGGTGGGGATCTCTCCGGAGACCGGCCGGCCGACCGGTGAAGTGCCGGCGCCCAGCGCGATCCAGCGGTCGCGGATCGTCCCGAAGATGTCGGGCGACACGTCGAACGTCACGCGGTAGCGTCCGCCGTCGCCGTTGTACGAGAGGACCTTGGGCACCAGGTCTCCGGCGGCCCGCTGGAGTTCGGGCGGTTCGTACCGAAGTTCCTGGGTGCCGACGTGGTCGTCGTCGGGGGCGAACGGGATGGGAAGGTCCACGCCGTTCAGCGCTTCGTCGATCTCCCTGACCAGCTTCGACCGCACGAGGTCGAGCGGCTCTCCGATCGACGACGCCAGCGACTTGGGAACGACGAGGCGCAGGAGGTGCTGGTACTGCTCCGGCACGCCGTTGTCGTTCTCTATCACCGAGCCGACGAAGATCGCCTGATCCGGGTCGGCCAGCGGCGCCGTCCAGAACGGCTGGAAGGGCTGCCCCTTCGTGTCGCCCTCCGCGAAGCCTTCGAAGATGCCGAACCGCCAGACGTCGAACGAGGGAACGGGGATGGGGATCCCCTCGACGTTGACGTGTGCCCCGAGGTTGACCGTGCTCATCAGGACGTAGATCTCGTCGTCACCGACCTCGTCCGTTTCCTCGTCGCAGTGGATGTCACGCAGTGAGACGAATGTCGTGATTCGCTCCCGACCAGTCTTGACCGATACGAGTCGTCCAGTCACCGGCGTCCGCGGTTCCGACGGAACGGCACTCGTGCTCCGCCGCATCGGGGATCGAGCGAACAGTGGACCGGAAACCGGCACTTGCGTCCTCCGTGAGGGTTCGCCGCGAACAATGACCCTTCGTCTGCGGCATTGTTCGCGCTGAGCTGCGCCTGCGCCCGGTCAAGGGCACGTGAAGCGGCCCGTCGTCTGCGGCAAGGCCGCTGTCACCGGTCTTCGCTCCGTTGTTCTTCAGCCCCCATGCCTTCGTCCCGGCTTCGTGTCGCGCCGTAGAACGCCCCTCCTTTCCACCCTGCACCCGTTCGTCCGACATCGCGAATCACGGGGGCCCCGGTCGCGACCGCCGCGACCGCTCCCCGTTCGCCGTCGGTCCATTCGAGGAGCCGGAGGCCGGGTCCGCCGCCCGCCTTGAACAGGGCCTCGCCCCGTACCCACAATCGGAGCAGTGCCGGGCCGGGGTCCGGCAGGGCGGCGGCTTCGCGCAGGTCGGCCTCGGGCAGGAGCCGCCGCAGGACGGACGGGGGGCCGGGCCGGCGCGTCGCGGGCTCCACGTCGACGCCGACCGGGCCGGGACCGACGGCGGCCGCGACCAGGCCGTCGGCGTGGCTCATGCTGACGCCGAGGCCGGGCCGGCCGTCGAGGTAGGGGCGCCCGTGGCCGTCCCGTCCGCACGCGGCGCAGTACTGCCCGGGGCCCGACTCCCCGGGGGACAGTCCGGTGAACCGGGCGGCGCACAGGCGGACCAGGAGGCGCGCGGCGAGGACGTCGTCGCGGCGGGCGGGGATCCGCGTCCGGTCGAGGCGCCGCCGTTCCCACGGCGCGAGGAGCCCCTCGTGCAGCTCCGGGTGGGCCAGGACCTCGGCGGTGGTCGCCACCACGGCGAGGACCGCACGGCCCCCGCTCATCGGCGGGCGGTCACCCGGCGGCGCTCAGGAAGCGCTGCCGGACGCGGCCGAGCGTGCGGAAGTCGTCGATGGTGACCTCCTGGAGGTCGATGGAGCGGCCGGAGAGCTCCTCCAGGAGGTCGACGAACTCCAGGAAGTCCATGGAGTCGATGAGACGGGCCTCGATGAGGTCCTCGTCGGGGTCGATCGGTCCGTCGAGGCCGGGGTTCTTCTCGTGAAGCCACTCGGCGATGCGTTCCATGGGGTGGGGTCGCTCCTTACTGAACCGGTGGTGCGCTGTGCGGGGTGTACGGGCGGGGGCCGGGAGGGTCAGGCGGCGGCCTCGCGCAGGCGGTCGAGGGCCCGCCCGGGGGTGCCGTGGGCGAGGACCATCGCGTGGACCCAGCGCTCGACGCCGAAGGCGACGCAGGCGCTGTACGCCGGTCCTTCGGCGCCCGCGCGGATGTCCAGGCGCTCGCCGAAGAAGTTGCGGTGCCGGTTCACGGAGGCGATCGCCGTGCCGTCGGGGGCGCTGAACTCGTGCTTGACCGGGTCGAGGGCCATCAGCCGGGCGCGGGAGCCGCCCTTGTCGTAGAAGGGGTCGTCGGCGACGGCCCGGGTGAGGTCGAGGCCGAGGCGTCCGGCCAGCTCCTGGACGAACGCGGCCCCCTGCTCCAGGTGCTCCAGGGCGCCTTCCTTGGTGCCGAGGTAGAGGACCTCGCGCATGTGGAAGCCCCACAGGCGCCGCAGGCCGTCGAAGTGGGTCTCGTTGCGGAAGCAGCGGCCGGCGGCGGAGAGCCGCAGGCCCTCCTCGCCGACGTCCCGGCCCTCCAGGGAGAGCAGCAGTCCGTAGCAGGTGGCGGACGGCAGCAGGTAGCCGGTCGGCCGGAGCGGGAGTCCGGCCGGGGCCTCTCCGGCCGCCAGTCCGTCGAGCGCGTCGGGCGCGAACCGTCCGGCGGAGACGCCGAGGTGGGGGAAGTTGCGGAAGAAGTCGAGGCGGGCGAGGCCCTCCACGGAGAGCAGCGGCGGTCCCACCACCTCGGGGGCGGAGAGCCGGGCGGCCAGGCCGGTGAGCAGCTCGTCCAGGCCGCGCAGCAGCGCGGTGTGGTCCGGGTCCAGGGTGATCAGACCCGGTCCTGGGCTCCTCAGGCCGCCGTCGGGCAGGACCGTGGTGCCGGGTGTGCTCATGGGGAACCGCTCCCTCTGGGGTGGGCGAAGAGTCGGGGCGCCGGCGGGACGGGCGGACACGCCGCGGCCCGGTCCGCGGACGGCTTCACGGGCGGCCTCGCGGGCGGACGGCGCCGGTTCGCGGCACGGCGGAAGGCCGGCTGACGATCCGTCAGGAACCGGACCGCGCAGGGGGACAGTAAGCCAGTTCCCCGACTGTTGTCTAGACCAAAGTAACCGCCATGACAACGTTTGCCCGGATCCCTCCCCGTCTCAACTCCGCGTATTGAGATGGCACTTGCCAGCCGCTAAGGTCTAAACCAATTCTTTCGCACGGCGTGGCGTCTGACCAGCACCACGGCACGTCCGGCCGTCCGTGCCGTCCGCCGCCGCTCCCTTCGCCGGGGGTCGCCGCGTGCTGCCCGCCGGCCGGGGAGGAGCGCTCCCCGCCCCGGACCTCCTCCCCCGACTCCCGCCCCTGGAGGGACCCATGACGACCCCCGCCCCGCACCGCCCCCCGCGCCGCCCCCATCTGTACCGGGCGGCCTCGGACCTGCCGTACTTCAGCGCGGACGGCGAGTCCTACCTCGCGCAGACCACCCTGCGGGAGCTGAGGAAGTCGCGGCCGCTGCGGGTGCTGTCCGAGGAGGACTTCGCGCACTGGCAGACGTACGGCTACGTCGTCGTCCGGGAGGCGGTCCCGGCGGAGGCGGCCCGGCGGCTCCTGGACTTCGCCTGGGACTTCCAGGGGCTCGACCCGGAGCGGCCGGACACCTGGTACGAGGACCGGCCGTTCCGCTCCGAGCTCGACCGGCAGCTGCACGTCTACGGCTTCGTGGAGGCGTACCACCACCAGCTCCTGTGGGACAGCCGCCAGTCGCAGCGGGTGTACGACGCCTTCGTGGACGTGTGGGACTGCGAGGAGCTGTGGGTAACCCAGGACCGGCTCAACCTCAACCCGCCCAACGTCAAGAACCGGGACCGCGCCCTGATCGAGCCCACCGACCGGGGCTTCGACATCGAGCTGCACTGGGACATCGACACCACGCTCGGCGTGCCGCCGCAGCGGGTGCAGGGGATCATCGCGCTCAACGAGACCCGGCCCGAGTCGGGCGGGTTCCAGTGCTGCCCGGAGCTGTTCCGGCGGTTCGAGGAGTGGAAGGTCGGGCAGCCCGCCGACCGGGACCCGCTCCGGCCCGCCGTGGACCGGGCCGAGTACCCCGTCGTCCGTCCCGACCTGCGCCCCGGCGACCTGCTCATCTGGAACGGGCTCCTCGCCCACGGGGTGGCCCGCAACGCCTCGGAGGACCAGGTGCGGGCCGTCCAGTACCTGTCGATGATGCCCGCCCTGGAGGAGCACGAGCGGCTGCGGAGGTCCCGGGTCGACTCCTGGCGACACCTGCGCACCCCGCGCTGGAACCGCACCCTGGTCGGCGACCCCGTCCGGCACGAGTCCGAGCGCTACCCCACGGCCGTCCTGAACGGGCTCGGCGAGCGGCTGCTCGGGCTCACCTCGTGGAAGGACCGCGACGGGCACGGGAGCAAGGACGGGGAGCCGTCGTGCGCCGCGTCTGCCTGACCCTGCCGACCGACCGGGCCTGCGCCGCGACCCTGCGGGCGGTCGCCGAGGAGGCCGCGTACGGCGCCCGGCACTTCGGCGCCGAGGTGCGCCTGCTGGTCCTGGACTCCTCCGGGCCCGCCGCCCTCGCCGCCCACCGGGAGGCGGTGGCCGCGCTGCCGCCGGAACCCGGCGTGGTCGTCCACCACTTCGACGAGGACGAGCAGCGGAACTTCCTGCGCCGGGCGGTCGCCCGGTCCGGGGTCGCCGCACCGGACCGGGTGCTCGGCCTGATGCTGCCGTCCGGGGTCTCCTACGGGGCCTGCACCAACCGGGCCTTCCTGATCGCGGAGGCCCTGGGCTGCGCCTCGGTGCACCGCAGGGACTCCGACAGCCGCTACCAGTACCTGGACGGGAAGCCCGTCTTCCCGATCCACCACGAGCTGACGGCGCTGGGGCGGCGGGCCGCCGACGTGGCGGGGGCCGTGTCGCGGAGCAGGCTCGACCCGGCGCTCGCGGACCGGCCGGTGGCGATGGTCGGCGGCTCGTTCGTCGGCGAGATGTCCGTGGACGTGGCGGAGATCCGGGCCCTCGACCCCCTCGTGTACGACGACCTCGTCGGCCTGACGGTCCCGGCCGGGTATCCGGAGGTCTGGCGGCGCAACCTCGTCGACGAGGCGTTCCGGGGCGCCGGGACCGCCGCCTTCACCGGAGACCTCACCACGCTCACCACCGTCAGCCCCACGCGCGTGGACATGTGCAACGTCGCCTTCGCGCGCGGGGTGTACGGCCGGGTGCCGCTGCCGCCCGCCACCGACACCATCGGCAGCGACTACTTCCTGCTCCACCTGGTGCACGGCGCCCGGCTGCCCGGCGTCCTGCACAACCGGCACATCGTCAACTTCCACACGCCCGAGCGCCGTTCGGACGCGGGCTTCCTCGCCTACCAGCTGCGGCTGACGAAGTTCCTGCTCGCCGTCCCGTACCTCCAAGCCGTGTACGCCGGGGCGGCGGCGGCCGGCGACGGGCTTCTGGACGACGACGGACTCCTCCGCGCCTCCGCCGTCGCCGCGCTGGTCGGGGACGGCACGGGGATCGACCCGGTGGAGAACGGCGAGCGGTTCGACGTGGTCGAGCGCTCCTACCGCAAGCTCGGCGGCCGGTACGCGGCCGCCGCCGACGTCCTCGCCGCCCGCCGCGAGCGCCTCCTCGACGAGGCGCGGCGGGACATGGCGGACTTCGCCCTGCTCCTCGACGCCTGGGCTCCCCTGGTCCGCGCGGGCGAGGAGGATCCCCCGTCCACGAAAGGCAGCACCGCATGAGCCGCCGTCCACGGCCCCTCCCCCGGCCCGGGGCGGTGGCCGCCCCGTGACCGCGTACGAACGGGACCTGCCGCGCCCGGCGAAGACCCGTACCGTCACCGTCGCCCACGCGGGCGGCGTGGAGCGCCGGGGCCCGGTCACGATGGGCCAGGCCAACATGATCCGGTGCATGGTGCGGGACGAGCCCGAGCACATCAACATCCACGCCGTGTGGCCGGTGCCCGCCGGGACCCGGACGGACGCGGTGATCGACGCGCTGCGCGCCCTGGTCGTCCGGCACGAGGCGCTGCGCACCACGTTCCCGCACGCCGAGGGGGCCGTGCCCCGCGCGCAGGTGGTGGCGGCCGAGGGGGAGTTCACGGTCACCGTCCTCGACCACGACGCGCTTCCCCCGGACGCCGAACGGTACGCCGACGCCGTGGCCCGCCGGGCCCGCGTCGAACGCTTCCGGCTCGACCGGGACTTCGGGCTGCGGATCTCCCTCGTCACCGCGGCCGGCGCGCCGGTCTTCGTCGCGCTCGCGGCGAGCCACGCCGTGACGGACGTCAGCGCCCTCGCCGTCCTGGAGGAGGACTGGCTGGCCCTCCTGACCGGCGAACCCCTGCCGCCGCAGAGCGCCTTCACCCCGCTGGAACTCGCCGCCGAGGAGGCGACCCCGGCCGGGCTCCGGAAGTCGGCGGCGTCGCTGCGGTACTGGGAACGGATCATCCGGACCGGTCCCCAGGCCATGTGCGACGGGCCGGGCGCCGAGGGCACCGAGGTCGACACCCCGGAGGTGACGCTCCGGTCCCTGCGGGGCGCGCGGGCGCTCGCCCGGGTGGCGGAGCGCACCGGCGGGCTGCCGTCCACGGTGCTGCTCACGGCCTGGTGCGCGCTGGTCGCCCACCGGACCGGCCAGGACGTCTGCGTGGCCGCCGTGCCGACCTCCAACCGGTTCCACGACCGGCTCGCCCGCGCGGTGAACACCGTGTCGCAGGACGCGCTGCTCGCCCTCGACGTCCGGGTGCCGTCCTTCGACGCGCTGCTCGCCAAGGCGTGGGGCGCGGCGCTCGACGCCTACCGGCACAGCAGGTTCGACGCGGTCGCCCTGTGGGAGATGATCGACCGGACGACCTTCGAGCGCGGCAGCCGGTTCGCCCGGGACGTGGTCCTCAACGACGTGAGCGCGCTGTCGGAGGCCGGGGGGACGGAGCCGGACGGGCCCGACCTCGAACTGGGCCGGGGCCCGTCCCAGGTCCTGCCGACCCGGCTGCTCGCCTTCGTGCACGAGACGGCGCCCCTGCTGCGGATCGGCCTGTGGGCCGACCCCGCGCTGTTCGCCCCGGACGAGACCGAGGGCTTCCTGACCGGTCTCGTACGGCTCCTGGAGGCGGCCGCCGAGGGGGACGTGCCGCTCGCCTCGCTGACCGGGGTGACCGGGGTCCGTCCGGTGGAGCGCGGCCCGGACTGGATCCGGGTGGACGGCTCCTGGGTCTCGCCGCCGGCCGTGGCGGACGCCCTGGGCGGCGCCCTCGGAGGCGTACCCGTGCACGTCGCGGCGGAAGGGGCCGGGGACGGCCTCACCGCTTTCGTCGCCGCCGGCGGTGGCGACAGCGGCACCCCGCCGGCCCCGGCGGAGGTCCACGCCGCGCTGATGCGCGTCCTCCCGGGCCGCCCCGGAGTCCTGGCGCCCCGCCGGTACGTGATCGTCCAGGGCGCGCCGGACGGGACGGACCGGACGGACCGGACGGACGCGTGGCTCCGGCGGCCCCTCCTCACCGAAGGGGACGGCCGGACGCCGGCGGACCCCGACACGACGACGAACGCGGACCTGACATGACGACGAACGACGTGACCGTGGAACGGGAACCCGGCTCCCCGCCCAGCCCGTGGCGTTCGAGCCGCTTCCGGCTCTTCTTCACCGCCCGCAGCACCTCGCTGCTCGCCGACGGCATGTTGATGGTCTCGCTGACCACCGCCGTGCTCGGCGCGGGGTACGGGGCCTCCGGCGTGGGATACGCGCTTGCCGCGTGGATGGCGCCGATCGTCCTCCTGGTGCTCTTCGGCGGTGTCCTGGCCGACCGGTTCACCCCGCAGGTGATGATGGTCGGCGCGGACGTGGTGCGCATGGTGGCCATGCTCGCGCTCGCGGGGCTGCTCGCCCTCGGGGACGTACGGCTGTGGCACGTCATGGCGCTGCTCGCGGTCAGCGGCGCGGCGACCGCGATGTTCCAGCCGGGTCTGGCGAGCCTGGTGCCGCGGGTCGTCGAGGACATCCAGCGGGCCAACGCGCTGCTGCGGATCTCGGAGTCGATCTGCACCCTCCTCGGCCCCGGCCTCGCCGGTCTGCTCGTGGCGTACTGGGACGTGGCGGGCTCCTTCCTGGTGATCGCGGCGTTCTACGCGTGCAGTGCCCTGGGCCTCGCGCCGCTGCGGAGGCTCGGCACGGCCCCGGACGGGACCGACGAGCCGATCTGGCAGCGGCTCGCCACGGGCTGGCACGAGTTCCGGTCCCGTTCCTGGCTGTGGGGCGTCATCGCCGTGTGGGCCGTCTACGGCCTGTTCGTCTTCGGCCCGGCCCTGCCGCTGGGCGCCGCGCTCCTCACCGAGCAGCACGGCGCCGACGGATACGGCTGGATCGCCTCCGCCGACGGCGCGGGCACCATCGTCGGCGGGCTGCTCGGGATGCGGGTGCGGCCCCGGCGGCCGCTCGTCGCGGGCGCGTGCGCCATGTTCTTCTTCTCCCTCAACCCCCTGGCCCCCGCCCTGGGCTGGTCGTTCGGGCTCACGGCCGCCACGGGCGTCCTGGCGGGCTGCGGGTTCGCCTTCTGGGGCGTCATGTGGGCGACGAGCGTGCAGTCGCACATCCCGCTGGCCGTCCTGAGCCGCGTCTCGGCCTACGACGTCGCCGGGTCCATCATGGTCATCCCGGTGGGCCGGGCCCTGGCCGGTCCGGCGGCCGAGTCCGTGGGCGCCGACCGGGTGCTGCTCTTCTCGTCCGTCATGGGCCTGGTGTGCATCGCGGTCATGCTGGCCGTGCCCGCCGTCCGGGCGCTGCGCCGGGCGCCGGAGAAGCCCTCCGGGGCGGACCGGGCGGTCGCGGACGGCTGAGCGGCGGGGTCCCGGCGCCGGACCCCGGGTAAACGGATGTGCGGTTGTCGTACGCGCGTGATAGTCACTACCTCCACGGGGCGCGTGATCACTGCCCGCCCCGTTCGTACGGAACAAGGGGTGGGGACATGGCGTTGCTCCGTGACTGGGGGCTCGCGCTGGGGAAGAAGGCGGGCCGGCCCGTCGCACGGCTGGAGAAGGACTCGGACGATCCCGAGGTGCTCCGTCTGAAGGGGGCCGCCGCCGCGGCGGACTGGGCCACCGTGCGGGAGGCGCTCGAAGCGCGTTCCGAGGACGAGGGCCGGACGGACCTCCTGTGGACCGTCTGCGACACCGCCGGGGTCGAGCAGTGGATCACCGGGGTGATCGAGGCCGAGCCGGGGGCGGCGCTGCCCCGGCTCGTGGCGGGCCTCCGGCACGTCAGCTGGGGCTGGGAGGCCCGGACCTCGGCCCGCGCCAAGGACGTCTCGCGGGAGCAGTTCGAGGTCTTCCACGAGCGGCTGCGCACGGCCGAGCGGTGGCTGTACGAGGCGGCCGAGATCGAGCCGGGCTGGGCCTCGCCCTGGTACTGCCTCCAGGTCAGCGGGCGCGGTCTGGAGGTCGGGCAGGAGATCGCGCGGCGCCGGTTCGAGGCGACCGTGCGGCGTGCCCCGCACCACCTGGAGGCACACCAGCAGCAGTTGCAGCAGGTCTGCCGCAAGTGGGGCGGTTCGCACGAGGAGATGCACGCCTTCGCGCGCACGTCCGTGCTGAACGCCCCGGGCGGCACCCCGCTCGGCCAGCTCGTCGCGGTCGCGCACCTGGAGGAGTGGCTCTCCCTCGACTCCGGTCCCGACGCGGCCTACATCCGCCGGCCCGAGGTGGCGGCCTCCCTGAACGAGGCCGCGGACCACTCGTACCGGCACCCGGACTTCGTCCGCCGGGGCGGCTGGGTGCAGGTGCTCAACAGCTTCGCCATGGCCTTCTCGCTCGCCGGGGACCGCGAGGCCGCCCGGGAGTGCTTCCGGGCCACCGAGGGACGGGTCAGCGAGTTCCCCTGGTCCTACCTGAACGGCTCCGACCCCGTCGCGGCCTACCGCGAACGGCGCTCGGCGGCCGGCCGCTGAACCGGCGGGACGGCCGGGCCCAGTACCGGACCGGCGACCGTACCGGACCGCTGTCCGTACGGGACCGCTGTCCTCGCAGGGCCGTCGTCCGTACAGGATCGCTGTCCGTACAGGACCACTGTCCTCGCAGGACCGTCGCCCGTACAGGACCGCCGTCCGTACGGAACCGCCGGTCGTGAAGGGCCGGTCCGTCGCCCCCTCTCGTACCTCCTCCTTCCCTTCCGCCCGTCGTCGCGGGCGCGTTCACCGAAAGACTTCACCGGGTGTCTCCTTCCGAGTCAGCGCACACCTTCCAGGTCGACCTGCGCGGTCTGGTCGACCTGCTCTCCCACCACCTCTACTCCAGCCCCCGCGTCTACCTGCGCGAGCTGCTCCAGAACGCCGTGGACGCCATCACGGCCCGGCAGGCGCTCGACCCCGACGCGCCCGGCGCCATCACGGTCCGCACCGGTGACGTCCTCACCGTCACGGACACCGGCGTCGGTCTGACCGAGGCCGACGTCCACCGCTTCCTCGCCACCATCGGGCGCAGCTCCAAGCGGACCGCCGACGGCGCCCTGGACGGCGCCGGACTCGACGCCGCGCGCGGGGAGTTCATCGGCCAGTTCGGCATCGGTCTGCTCGCCTGCTTCGTCGTGGCCGACGAGATCACCGTGGTCAGCCGGTCCGCGTCGGACCCGGCGGCGCCCGCCGTCGAGTGGCGCGGCCACTCCGACGGCCGCTACACCATCCGGACCCTGCCCGCCTCCGAGGTGCCCGAGCCGGGCACCACCGTCCGGCTCGTGCCGCGCGCCGACAACGCCGAGTGGACGAGCCCGGGGCAGGTCGTCTCCCTCGCCCGGCACTACGGCGGGCTCCTGCGGCACGAGGTCACCGTCGTCGACTCCCGGGGCGAGGAGCACCGGATCAACGAGGCGCCGCCGTGGGAGCGGAGCCACCGCTCCCCGCTGGCCCGCCGCGAGGCCCTCACCGCGTACTGCCGCGACCTGTTCGACTTCACCCCGCTCGACAGCATCGAACTCGACCTGCCGGCGGCCGGTCTGCGCGGCGTCGCGTACGTGCTGCCGACGGCCGTCAGCCCCGCGCAGCGCGCGGGGCACCGGGTGCACCTCAAGGGGATGCTGCTCACCGACAAGGCGCCCGAACTCCTCCCGGAGTGGGCGTTCTTCGTGCGCTGCGTGGTCGACACGACCAGCCTGCGGCCCACCGCGTCGCGCGAGTCGCTGTACGAGGACGGCACGCTGTCCGCCGTACGGGACGCCCTGGGCGACCGGATCCGGGACTGGCTCACCGGGCTCGCCGCCAGCGACCCGGCGCTCCTGCACCGCTTCATCGACACCCACCACCTCGCGGTCAAGGCGCTCGCCCGCTACGACGACGAGCTGCTGCGGGTCGTGCTGCCGTGGCTGCCGTTCGAGACCACCGACGGCAACGTGACCCTGGAGGAGTTCGTACGGACCCACCCGACGGTCCTGGTCACCCGGAGCGTCGAGGAGTTCCGCCAGGTCGCCCCCATCGCGGCGGCCGCCGGTCTGGGCGTCGTCAACGGCGGCTACACCTACGACCGCGACCTGGTGCACCGGCTGCCCGAGATCCGGCCGGGCACGTCCGTCACGGACCTGGACCCGGCCACGGTCACCGCGCACCTGGACGCCGTGGACCCGACCGCCGAGCTGCGGGCGGCGGGCTTCCTCGCGGTCGCCCGGGAGACGATCGCCGTCCACGACTGCGACGTCGTGCTGCGCGACTTCCAGCCGGTCACCGCGCCCGCGCTGCTCCTGGACAACCGGGAGGCGCGCCACGAGCGGACGCGGGCGGGCCTGGCCGCCGACAGCGACGGCCTGTGGGCCGACATCCTCGGCTCGCTGCGCCACGAGACCCCGCGCGCGCAGCTCGTCCTGAACCACCTCAACCCGCTGGTCCGCCAGGCGATCACGATCGACGAGCGCGGGCTCGCCGTGACGACCGCCGAGGCCCTCTACGGCCAGGCGCTGCTGCTCAGCCGCCGTCCGCTGCGGGCGAGCGAGAGCGCCCTGCTCAACCGGGCCTTCATCGGCCTGCTGACCCACGCCATGCACCGTCCGGACGCGGCGGCACCCGGCTCCGAGCCCCGGAAGGAACTGTAGATGCTGGACACGCCCGAGGCCGTCGTCGAGGCGCTGCGCGAGAACCACGACCGCCCGCACGGACTCCAGCGGACCGTCACGGCCGAGGAGCTCGTCGAGGCCGCCGAGGTCTTCGACGAGCCCGACACCCTCGTCACGGCCCTCCTGGAGCTGATGACGGCGTACGAGTTCACCGGCGAGCAGCGCAAGTCCCCGGTGGTCTTCGCCCGGCTGCTCAAGCTGTGGGACACCGCCCCGAAGTCCTTCAGCCAGTGGGAGGCCCACCAGGTCTACTGGCGCTTCAAGTGGGTGACGACGTCCCTGCTCCAGGTGCCGGAGATGCCGCTCGACACCGTGCGGGGCTGGATCGACACGATGCGGAAGCGGTACGAGGAGGCCGGGCACGGGATGCAGCCGGTGGCGGCGATGCGCCACCACGTGGCCGCCCACACCGGCACGGGCGTCGAAGACGCCTACGACCTGTGGGCCACCCGGCCCCGTACCGAGCTGAGCGACTGCGAGGCCTGCGAGACCCGGCACCACGCCTGGCACCGGGTGGCGGCGGGCGACGACGCCGGGGCCCTCGACGTCTGGCGGCCCGTCCTGGAGGGCGAGCAGGGCTGCTCCGAGGAGCCGCAGATGAGCCAGGCGCGCGCCCTGCTGCCGCTGCTGCGTCTGGGCCGCACGGACGAGGCCCGCTCCCACCACCTCACCGGCTACCGGCGGGTCCGGGGCGGCACCGGTACGCAGCACGAGGTCGGTCTGCACCTGGAGTTCTGCGCGCTCTCGCGCAACGAGGGCCGGGGTCTGGAGGTCCTCGCGGAGAACCGTCCGCTGTTCGAGGCGACCGGCGCGCCGCTCGACCGCCTGGGCTTCCTGACCGGCGTGGAGGTGCTGCTCGCCCGCCTGGTGGAGGACGGGCACGCGGAGACTCCGGTGGCGGGGCCGCCGGGGCGGAACTGGACCGCCGGGGAACTCCTCGGCCACGTCCGCGCCGAGGCGGACCGGCTCGCCGCCGCCTTCGACGCGCGCAACGGCACCACCGCCGTCGGGGACCGGCGCCGGGAGCGCCTGGCGCGGCGGCCGCTGCTCGACGAGCCGCTGCCGCTCGGCCTTCGGACGGCCGCCCCGGTCCGCACCCCCGCGGGCGCGGCCCCGGCGGCAGCCGCCGTCGGCGGTTCCGGGGCGCCCGAAGTCCCCGGGGACTTCGTCGCCCTGGTGACCGAGGCGCGGCGGCTGGCCCGTCTCGGCCATCCCGGGGACACCCGGCTGTGGTCCCGGATCGCGGAACGGCTCGCGGACGGCTCGGCCGCGCACGACGACCGGCTCGGGCCGGAGGACCTGCTGCGGGCCGAGCTCGCCGAGGAGCGCGCGTACCGGCTCAGGCAGCGGGACGAGGACGCGGAGAGCGGCGCCGAGCTGGAGACGGCCGCCGGGCTCTACGAGGAGCTGGGGATGCCGTGGCAGGCCCTCGCCGCCCGGGCGAGGGCCCTCGCGTGGACGACCGGCGAGGACGACGCCGACGCCGGGCGCGACGAGGCGGCCCGGGTCCGGCTCGACGCGATCCTGCGCGAGGCGGAACGGCTGGCGGACGAGGCCCCGCTGACCGGCGAGAAGCCCGGTGACGCCGAGCGCGCGGCCGGTGCCGACGTGGCGGCGGACCGCGTCCTCGCCCACCTCACCGTGCTGTACTGCGCCGCCTACGCTGCCTATCAGGAGGTGATGCGGCGGGAGCCGGAGGAGCACGGTCCCGCCCCGGAGCGGTTCGAGCGGGCCGTGGGGGCGCTGCGCGCCGAGGCGGAGCGCCTGGGCGTGCCCCACCAGGCGGCCAACGCGCGCCAGTTCCTCGCGGACGTGGCCGGCCGCCGGGGCGACGTCGCCCTCGCCGAGGCGGAGCTGCGCGCGGCCCTCGTGGACGTCGAGGCCTCGGACCGGCCCTGGCGGGGCTCGCGGCCGCGCGCCCTGCTCGCCCAGATCATGCTGTCCCGGCAGGAGCCGGCGGAGGCGGCGGAGTTGCTGCACCGGGCGCTCGCGGACGCGGTGCGGTACGACGACGCGGACTTCCCGCTGGCTCCGACGTACTCGCTGCTCGGTCACGCGTCCTCGCACCTCGGGGACCACGCCGGGGCCGTGCGCCACCTCTCCGAGGCGGCCGCGCGGTTCGACGCGGGCGGGGAGCACGAGGAGGCCGCGGGCGTACGGCTCCAGCTGGCCGACGTCCTGGTGGAGTCGGGGCGGCAGGCGGACGCCGTGGCGGTCCTGGAGTCGCTCCTGTCCGAGGAGTCGGCCGCCGCCCTGGACGAGCGGATGGTGGCCCAGATCCGGCTGTCCCTGGCGCGGGGACTGCGGGAGCTGGAGGAGTACCTGCCGTCGGCGGAGGAGTTCCTGCGACTGGCGGGCACGGTCTCCGGGTGGGAGGACGACGCCCCGATCCGCACCCTGGTGGCGGCGGACACGGCGGTCGCGCTGGTCCTCGCCGACCGCTGGGAGGCGGCGGAGGCCGCGTACGGGCGTGCCCTGGCCGCGCACGAAGAGGCGCCGAACCCGCCGATGATCGTGCGGATGGCGCGGGAGTTCGCCCGTCTCACGGCGGCGGCCCGGGGGGCCGAGGGGGTGGAGGAGGCGCTCGCGCACCTGGCGCGGGCCGACGCGGTCCTGGACGGCGTGCCGGAGGACGCCGAGGGCTTCGCCGTCTGGTACGAGCGCGGCGAGGTGCACTACCGCAGGGCCAGGGTCCTGGCGGAGGCGGAGCGCTTCGAGGAGGCGCTGGCCGAGGCGGAGGCCTCGATCGGCGTCCACGAGGGGGGCGGCGAGCAGGGCGAGCTGCCGAGGGCGGAGTCGGTGCGGTTCGCCGCCCTGGTCGAGGGGAACGGGCTCGGCCGGACCGACGACGCGATCGCCCGGCTGACGACGGCGGCGGCGCGCTGCCGGAAGGCGGGCCACCCCGAGGCGGCGCACGTCCTCGACGCCCTGCGGCAGGAGTACCTGGCCCGGCCCCGGGGCTGAGCCCCCGGGGCCGGGCGAAGGTGGACGGGCGGCCGCCGGGTCGCCCGTCCGCCCTCCTACCGGGTCACCGTCCACTTCTGGTTGGCGGTGCCCCCGCAGGTCCAGATCTGGAGCCGGGTGCCGTTGGCGGAGCTGTTTCCGGTGGCGTCCAGACACTTGTTCGCGCGCGGGTTCACCACGTCCCGGGCGTCGTTGGCGACCCAGCGCTGGGCCTCCGTGCCGTTGCAGTCCCACAGTTGGAGGGGCGTGCCGTCGGCGGTTCCGGCGGAGGTGACGTCGAGGCACTTGCCGAGCGCGCGGAGGGTGCCGTCCGTGCCGACGGTCCACCGCTGGGCGGCGGTCCCGTTGCAGTCGTAGAGCTGGACGGGGGTGCCGTTCGCGGTGTCGGCGGCGGCGACGTCGACGCACTTGCCGCCGATGCCGGTGATCGGTCCGCCGCCGGCCGGGGCGTCGGAGGTGGTGACGCGGACGTGGTCGACGAGGAGCTGGCTCGGGAAGGGGGTCGAGCCGTTCGGGTCGCCGGGCCAGTAGCCGCCGACCGCGAGGTTGAGGATCAGGAAGAAGGGCTTGTCGAAGACCCAGGTCCGGCCGCCGAGGTCGGCGGGCGTGCGGGTCTGGTAGACGTTGCCGTCCACGGACCAGGTGATCCGGTTCGGCGACCAGTCGACGGCGAAGGTGTGGAAGGCGTCGGCGAAGGCCTGTCCGCCGGGCAGGGTGTATCCGGCGCCGATGCCGCCGGAGCCCGAGTAGCCGGGGCCGTGCAGGGTGCCGTGGACGGTGGAGGGTTCGAAGCCGACGTTCTCCATGACGTCGATCTCGCCCGAGTTGGGCCAGCCGACCTGGCCGATGTCGTTGCCGAGCATCCAGAACGCGGGCCACATGCCCTGGCCGCGCGGCACCTTCATGCGGGCCTCGACGCGGCCGTACCGGGTGGTGAACTTCCCGGCGGTGTTGAGCCGCGCCGAGGTGTACTCGCACCGTCCGTACCAGCACTGGTAGTTGCCCGGGTTCTCCTTGCGGGCGGTGATGACCAGGTGGCCCTGGCCGTCGAGCGCGGCGTTGCGGTTTCCGGCCGTGTAGTACTGCCGCTCGTGGTTGCTGACGTTGTCGCCGGTCTCGATCTGCCACTTGCTCCCGTCCACGGCGGCGCCCGCGGGGCCGTCGAAGTCGTCGGAGAAGGTGACGGCGGCCGCCCCGGCGGCGGGCTGGAGGGCGGCGGGGGCTCCGGCGGCGGGCGCGGAGGCGGCTCCCCCGGCGGGGCCGGCCGAGGCCGCGGGGCCGAGCGCCGTGACGGCGAGGGCCAGGGCGAGGGCGGACAGGGCGGAGGACAGCGTGCGCCGTCGTGCGCGGGAGGAGGTCATGGCTCTCTCTTCCGTCGGGTGTGGGGGGACGGCGCCGTGGACGCGCACCGCGGATGCATGTCAGGTACATGACACGCATGGAGACGGACCGCTTCGCCGCCCACCTGATTTAAGAAGTGAAGGAAGGGGGCGTCAAGAGGTGTGACCGCGCGAGCGGTCCGGACTCCGTACGATTCCCCTCGTTGCCATTCGTACCTCTTAAGGAGAACTCCATGGCCCAGGTCACGCTGAAGGGCAGCCCGGTGCAGGTCAACGGCGCCCTGCCGGTTCCCGGCAGCCAGGCTCCCGACTTCACGCTCGTCGCCGAGGGTCTCGCCGACAAGTCGCTGAAGGACTTCGCCGGCGTGCGCAAGGTCCTCAACATCTTCCCGAGCGTCGACACCCCGACGTGCGCCTCCTCCGTTCGCGCCTTCAACAAGAAGGCTGGCGAGCTGGAGAACACCGTGGTGCTCTGCATCTCCGCCGACCTGCCCTTCGCGCAGGCGCGCTTCTGCGGTGCCGAGGGCCTGGAGAACGTCAAGAACCTCTCGACGCTCCGGGGCCGCGAGTTCCACACCGATTACGGCGTGGAGATCGCGGACGGGCCGCTGGCCGGTCTGACCGCCCGCGCGGTCGTCGTCCTCGACGAGAACGACAAGGTCCTGCACGCGCAGCTCGTCGGCGAGATCGCGGACGAGCCCGGCTACGACGAGGCGCTCGCCGTCCTCAAGTAGCACCCCGGCGGCTCCGAGCGGGAGCCGCCACCCCGGAGGGGGCCGTCACCGAACCAACGGTGACGGCCCCCTCCTCGCGTGCGGGACGTACGGGACGCGGGACGTGCGGGATGCGAACTCCCCGGCTCCCCGGCTCCCCGAGCAGTACGAGCCCTCGAACGCCCCGGGCTCACTCCCCCGAGCAGTCCGGGCACAGCCCCCGGTACGTCACGTCCGCCTTCTCCACGGCGAAGCCGAAGCGCTCCTCCGCCGGCAGGACGGCCAGCGGGTCCCCCGTCGGGCGGACGTCCCGGATCAGCCCGCAGCCCGAGCAGACCAGGTGCTGGTGCGCCCGGTGCGCGTTCGGGTCGTAGCGCTTGGCCCGTCCGTCCGTGGAGAGCTCCACGACCTCCCCCAGGGCGACGAGCTCGCCGAGGGTGTTGTAGACCGTCGCCCGTGCGATCTCCGGCAGCCGCGCGACGGCGCGCGCGTGCACCTCGTCCGCCGTGAGGTGGACGTGGTCGCCGGCCAGGACCTCCGCGACCACCCGCCGCTGGGACGTCATCCGCCAGCCGCGGGATCTCAGCCGTTCCAGCAGGTCGCTCATATCGGTTCACCTCTTCGACTCGGCACGGGCCCGTGGTGACCGGTGTGCGGCCGGTGCTCCTCGGACAGGATCTGGCGTTGTTCTTGACTTGGACTAGGTCCATTGTAGGATCGGTTCCGTTAATGGCCAAGGGACAGGAAGACCTCAGCGCGGCGGGAGATCCGATACGTGACGGCTCTCCGGGCACGGCCCGGCCGCTCCGATCGCACTTCCTGAGCACTGTTGTCCGCCAGGTCCGGAAGGATTCCGATGTCTGAGAACCGCGTGCCCGAGAACGAAGCGCCCGAGAACCACGACGCGATCGTCGTGGACGCGAAGCTGGACGAAACCGGGGGCGGTTGCCCGGTCGCCCACGGCCGCGCCGCCCACCCGACCCAGGGCGGCGGGAACAACCAGTGGTGGCCGAACCGGCTGAACCTGAAGATCCTGGCGAAGAACCCCGCCGTGGCCAACCCGCTGGGCGAGGACTTCGACTACGCCGAGGCGTTCCAGAACCTCGACCTGGCGGCCGTGAAGCGCGACATAGCCGAGGTCCTCACCACCTCCCAGGACTGGTGGCCGGCCGACTTCGGCCACTACGGCCCCCTGATGGTCCGGATGGCGTGGCACAGCGCGGGCACGTACCGCATCAGCGACGGCCGCGGCGGCGCCGGCGCCGGCCAGCAGCGCTTCGCGCCGCTCAACAGCTGGCCGGACAACGTCAACCTGGACAAGGCCCGCCGTCTGCTGTGGCCGGTCAAGAAGAAGTACGGCCAGAACCTCTCCTGGGCCGACCTCCTGATCCTCACCGGCAACGTGGCCCTGGAGACGATGGGCTTCGAGACCTTCGGCTTCGCCGGCGGCCGCGCGGACGTGTGGGAGCCCGACGAGGACGTCTACTGGGGTCCCGAGACCGTCTGGCTGGACGACAAGCGCTACACGGGCGACCGCGAGCTGGAGGAGCCCCTCGGCGCGGTCCAGATGGGCCTCATCTACGTCAACCCCGAGGGCCCGAACGGCAACCCGGACCCGGTCGCGGCGGCCCGCGACATCCGGGAGACCTTCCGCCGGATGGCGATGAACGACGAGGAGACCGTCGCGCTCATCGCGGGCGGCCACACCTTCGGCAAGACCCACGGCGCCGGCCCGTCCGAGAGCGTCGGCGACGACCCCGAGGCCGCGCCGATCGAGGCCCAGGGCTTCGGCTGGGCGAACTCCCACGGCACCGGCAAGGGCGGCGACACGATCACCAGCGGTCTGGAGGTCACCTGGACCACCACCCCCGCGCAGTGGGGCCACGACTTCTTCAAGCACCTCTTCGAATACGACTACGAGCTCACCAAGAGCCCGGCCGGTGCCCACCAGTGGGTGGCGAAGGACGCCGAGGCGATCATCCCCGACGCGCACGACCCGTCGAAGAAGCACCTCCCGACGATGCTCACCACCGACCTGTCGCTGCGCTTCGACCCGGCGTACGAGCAGATCTCGCGGCGCTTCTACGAGAACCCGGAGCAGTTCGCGGACGCCTTCGCCCGCGCCTGGTACAAGCTGACCCACCGTGACCTGGGTCCGATCTCCCGCTACCTCGGCCCGGAGGTCCCCTCCGAGGTCCTGCTGTGGCAGGACCCGCTGCCGGAGCGCGAGGGCGAGCTCCTGGACGCGGCGGACGTCGCCTCCCTCAAGGAGCGGATCCTCGCCTCGGACCTGACCGTCGCGCAGCTGGTCTCCGCGGCCTGGGCCTCGGCCTCCTCCTTCCGGGGCAGCGACAAGCGGGGCGGTGCCAACGGCGGCCGCATCCGCCTGGAGCCGCAGCGCAACTGGGAGGTCAACGACCCGGAGCAGCTGGCGCAGGTCCTCCGTGTCCTCGAAGGCGTCAAGGCCGCCTTCGACGCCGAGGGCGGCAAGAAGGTCTCGATCGCCGACCTGGTCGTGCTCGCGGGCTCCGCCGCCGTGGAGAAGGCCGCCAAGGACGCGGGCTTCGACGTCGAGGTGCCGTTCACGCCGGGCCGGGTGGACGCGAGCCAGGAGCAGACGGACGTCGAGTCCTTCGCCGCCCTGGAGCCCAGGGCGGACGGCTTCCGCAACCACCTCGGCAAGGGCAGCCGGCTCCCGGCCGAGTTCCTCCTCGTCGACCGGGCCAACCTGCTGAACCTGAGCGCCCCCGAACTGACCGTCCTCGTCGGCGGCCTGCGCGTCCTGGGCGCCAACCACCAGGGCTCGAAGCACGGCGTCCTGACCACCACCCCGGGCACCCTGACGAACGACTTCTTCGTCAACCTGCTCGACATGGACACCATCTGGCGTCCGGTGGCCGGTGACGCGGACCTCTTCGAGGCCCACGACGCCGCGACGGGCACGGTCCGGTGGACCGGCACCCGCGCCGACCTCGTCTTCGGCTCCAACAGCGAGCTGCGCGCGCTGGCCGAGGTCTACGCGAGCGACGACGCGAAGGAGAAGTTCGTGAAGGACTTCGTCTCCGCGTGGGACAAGGTGATGAACCTGGACCGGTTCGACCTCGTCTGACCCTCCCCCGCCCGCGGCCGGACGGCGCCCCCCGCTGTCCGGTCGCGGCACCTCCGGCCCGGACGGCTCCCCCGCCGTCCGGGCCGGACCCGTTCCCGACTCCCGCCGCCCGGCCCGCACATGACGCCGTACGAGGCAACCCCGGCGCGCCCGCCGCCGTCCTCCGGGACGAGAGGGGGCGCCGGGGAGCCGGGCGGCCGACACCACCGGCGGTGCCCCCACGGGAACGAACGTGAGGAAGACCGCCTTGATACGTGGCATACGCGGCGTGACCACCGCCGCGGCCTTACTCGCGCTGGCGGCGGCGACGCCCGGCGCGGCGCACGCGGGGGAACCGCCGCCCGCCCCACCGGCGACGGCGACCGGGGAACCCGGGTACGGGAACCCCGAACTCCCCCCGGGCTGGCGGGTCACCGGGACCGGAGCCCACCGACAGCTCGTGTGGACCTCGTCCGAACCCGTCCCCATGGGCGACGCCCGGGTCGAGTTCCACTCCGGCGACCGGCTGCTCGGCCGTCCGGTGGCCGAGCGGGACGGACACGCCTTCCGGCTGCCCCTCGGCGACACCCGGCTCGACCGGGACGCCCGGCTGCGGGTGACGGCCGGCAGCAAGCGCCTGGACGCCGCCGCCCCCTCTACGCGCCTGCGCCCCTTCGCGCCGGAGACCCCGCTCCCGTCCGCCGCGCCGGAGGCCCCGTTCCCGGCGAACCCGGTCGACCCCGGGACGCCCGGCCCGTACCGCACCGTCGGCGGCGAGTACGTCCTGCCGTCCGTGTCGCTGCCCGACCTCCCCGTGCCCGTCGAGATGCGCGCCGTCGTGGTGGGTCCGGCCGGCGCGCCGGGCAAGCGGCCGGTGGCCCTCTTCCTGCACGGCCGGCACGCCACCTGCTACACGCCCGGGACCGAGGACGCGACGGGCGCGTGGCCCTGCCCGGCGGGCACCCGGGAGGTCCCCAGCCACCGGGGGTACCTGAACGCCCAGAAGCTCCTGGCCTCCCAGGGGTACGTGACGCTCTCGATATCCGCCAACGGCGTCAACGCGCAGGACCACAGCCTCGACGACTCGGGCGCGCAGGCCCGCTCCTCCCTGGTCCGGCTGCACCTGGCCCGCTGGGCCGACTGGGCCGCGAACCGGCCGTCCGCGCCGGCCGCCGTGCGGAAGACCGCGCCCGCCGACCTCGCGCGCGTGCTGCTCGTCGGCCACTCGCGCGGCGGCGAGGGCGTCAACCGGGCGGCGCTCGACAGCCTCTTCCCGCCGCCCGCCGACCGGGACGGCCACCACGGGCCCGTACGGTGGAAGATCCGCGGCAACGTCCTGATCGGGCCCACGATCTTCGGCCAGAACCCGGCCCCCGACGTGCCGTCCACGACGATCCTGCCGGGCTGCGACGGGGACGTGAGCGACCTCCAGGGCCAGATCTACCTCGACGGCACCCGGGGCGTCGGCCGGGGCACGGCCCTGCACAGCTCGGTGTACCTGGTCGGCGCCAACCACAACTTCTTCAACACCGAGTGGACCCCGGGCCAGGCCCAGGCCCCGGCGTCCGACGACTTCTGGTCCGGCGAGACGCCCGACCCGGTCTGCTCCCCCGGCGCGGCGACCCGGCTGACCGCCGGGCAGCAGCAGAAGGCGGGCGCCGCCTACATCGCGGCCTCGGCCCGGCTGTTCGTCGGCGGCGACGACCGGGTCCGGCCGCTGCTCGACGGCACCGGCCGCCGCGCGCCGTCGGCGGGCCCGGCCCGGGCCCTCACCCACGCCGTCGGCGGGCACCGCACCCCGGCCTTCCTGCCGGACTCCTCGACGGCCGTCTCCGGCGCGGGCCGGCTGTGCGCCCAGGTCGACCCCGACGCCGAGCGGGCCTGCCTGAACCCCGAGGAGGGCGGCGCCTCCCCGCACTTCGCGGCCTGGGACGCCTCTCCCGAGCCGGGCCGCGACTCCGTCGCGCTGCGGTGGGACGCCCCCGGGAAGACCGTCTCGGTACGCCCGTCCCGGCCGGTCCCGCTGGCCGGCTCGGACGCCCTGGCCCTGCGCCTGGCCGTCCCGCCCAACAGCGCGGGCACCCGGTTCGACGTCGCCGTGACCGACGCCTCGGGCCGCCGCGCGCACCTGGGCCGCGCCCGGGTCGACGGCCTGCCGGGCAGCGACCGGACGGCGTCCGTGTGGGCGCGCGAGGTCCGCGTCCCGCTGTCCGCCGCGCGCCGGGCGGGCCTGGACCTGAAGCGGATCGCGTCGCTCGAACTGTCCCCGGCCGGCGGCGCGGGCCGCGCCTGGCTCGTGGACGGGTGGGGCTGGCGCCCCGGCACCCCCGCCGTGCGCCCGGCCGCGCTGCCGCGCGTCGACATCGGCCGCCTGACGGTCGACGAGGGCGACTCCGGGGTGCGGACCTACCGCGTCCCGGTGCGGGTCTCCGGGCGGGGCGGCGGGCAGGTCCGCCTGTTCGTGCCCGGGCCCGACGGCGAGGGGGTCGCCTCGCGCCTGGTGACGGTCCGTGCCGGACGCCATGACATCGACGTGCCGGTCGAGGTCCGGGGCAACACCCGCTTCGGTTACGACGTGCCGCACGACGCGTTCGTGAAGGCGGTGCGCGGGGCCGTGGTCGGCTCCCACCGGGGCGGGGTGACCGCGCGGAACGACGATCCGCTGCCCGCGGTGACCGTGGTGCCCGTCGCGGACGACGTGACCGAGGGCGAGGCCCTGACCTGGCGGGTGACGCTGTCCGCCGCGGCGGACGCCGACGTCATCGGCACGATCGGCCTGCTGCCGGTGACCGGCGGCGCCGAACTGTCCACGGCGGACGTCGACCCCGAATGGCTGGAGCAGCAGATCGGCGAGGTCCCGGACCCGGCCGTACCGCTGTCGGAGGCGGTCCCCGGCGGCCTGTCCCTGTGGTTCTCCGTCCCCGCCGGGGAGACGGTCGCGGAGCTGAGCCTGCCCACCGTCGCGGACGGCGTCACGGAACCGGCGGAGTCGCTGCGGGCCGCCCTGTCGCTCTTCGACGGCTCCTGGGAGCCGGTCCCGGGCCCGGAGTTCACCGGGAGGGTGCGGGACGCGGCGTGACCCCCGTCCCCTCTCCGTACCCCGGCGGGACCGCGTCCGCGTGGCTCCGCCGGGGTGCGGCGGGCCCGGCCACGGCGCACGCTGGGTACGAGACGCGGCCGGGTCCGGAACGACGGCGGGTCCCCGGGCGACCGTGTCCGGCGGCCCCGCCGTCCGGGCGCCGGACACTCCCAGCACCCGAACCGGAGACAGCCCATGAAGGACCTCACATTCGAGCAGAAGCGCCCCGTGTCACGCCTCGAAGCCGCCGAACAGCTCATGGAGCTCGCGACGGCCCTGAAGGAGGGCGGGGAGGTCGAGTGGAACATCGGCCACGGCACGCTGAGCCTGCGCGTTCCCGACGAGCTCCACAGCGAGATCGAGGTCGAGATCGGGGAGGGCAGGGTCGAGCTGGAGATCGAACTGGAGTGGTCGACCGCCCGGCACCGCCCGGCGCCGCCGAAGCCCCCGGCGGGAGCGGAGGAGAAGGAGGCGAAGACGGCGCGGCGCAAGAGCGTCTCCCCCAAGCCCAAGCCCAAGCGCGCCTCCACCTCCACCTCCACCGGCACCGGCACCGGCACCCGCAGGGCCGCCTCCGCGAAGCGTTCCGCCGCGACGTCCTGACCCGGCACGCGGGTGCGCGCACGACTCCCCGGTGTTGCAATGGGAGGCGACGCGCCACCCGGCCGGAGGCACGGGGCCGCAGGGCCCGTCGCGCGTCCGGGACGGACCACCACCCGACGAGGAGCCGCCATGAGCGTCGATGACACGTCCGACGACACGCCCGAGATGGGCCCCGTCGACTACCTGGTCCTGGAGTTCCCCGGCAACCGGATGACCGGGGAGGGGCTGGCCCATCTGCTCGACCTGGTCGACCGGCACGTCATCCGCGTCCTCGACCTGGCCTTCGTGCGCAAGGACGCGGACGGCTCCGTCGTCGCGCTGGAGATCGCCGACCTCGACGGCGACGGAGAGCTCGACCTCGCCGTCTTCGACGGGGCGTCCTCCGGCCTGCTCGACGAGGACGACCTGCGGGAGGCCGCGGCCGCCGTCGAACCGGACAGCTCGGCCGGCGTCATCGTGTACGAGAACCTGTGGGCCGCGCCCCTGGCGGCGGCGCTGCGGCGCGGCGGCGCCCGCATGGTCGCGGGCGGGAGGATTCCCGCCGATGACCTCCTGGCGTCCCTGGAGGCCGTCGAAGCCGAGGCGGGCCTCTCCTCCTGACGGCCCCTCCCCTCCCCCTCACTCTCCTTTCCTCCCTCCGACCACAAGGAGCTCCGCCATGCCCGGACTTCTGCGCGGCGTCGCCCGCACCGCGGTCATCTCGGGTACGGCCACCGCCGTGTCCAACCGCGTCTCCCGCCGTCAGGCCGGCCGCTGGGCGCGGCAGGAAGAGGAGTACGCCCCCCAGCAGAGTTACGCGGCGGCGGCGCCGTCTCCGCCTCCGGCCGCGACGCCGATGGACGCCAAGATCTCCCAGCTCCAGCAGCTCGGTCAGCTCAAGGACCAGGGAGTGCTGAGCGCGGAGGAGTTCGAAGCGCAGAAGAGCCGCATCCTCGCGTCCTGAACCGGAGGAGGCCGGATGCCGGACCATGCCGACGGTCCCGTCCGTCCCGGGGTGCGGGAACGGCGTCGGCGCGCCACGTCGTTCCGGCGGCCCGGGCGCGCCGTGCGCAGGGACCTGTCGCAACTGCTGTGCGCGGTCGCCGGTCTGGGTCTCGGACTGCTGGCCCCGCTGGTCACCGGGGGCCCTCGGGTGGACGCGGGCCGGGTGGTCAGCGTGCTGTTCACCCTGGGTTTCGGCGTCATCAGCCTGGTGAGCATCATCTATTCGGTGCTGTTCCTGGTCGTGCAGTTCTCCGCGAGCACGTTCACCCCGCGTCTCGGCCTGTTCCGTCACGAACCGGTGGTCTGGCGGACGTTCGCCTTCACGATCGGTCTCTTCGTCTTCTGCATCACCTCGGGCCTGGCCATCGGCTCCCGGGAGAGCGTCTCCGTCTTCGTCCCGTGCGCGGCCGTGCTGCTCACCCTGATCGCGCTCGGCCTGATGCGGACCCTGCAGATGAGGGCGTTCGACTCGATCCAGCTCGGCCACTCGCTCAGCGCGATCGCCACCCGCGCACACCGCCTGTACGACGGCCTGTACGTCCACCCGTACGCACCGCCCGGAACGGACACCACCGCCGATACGCCCACGCGTACGCGTACGCGTACGGGCACGGGTACGGAGGTGCGCTGGACGGGACCGCCGGCCGTGCTGCAGGGCATCGACGTGCCCGCCCTCCTGGACGCCGCCCGGGAGCACGACCTCTCGGTCGTCTTCCGCGTCGCGCCCGGCACCACCCTGGCGGAGGGCACGGTGATCGCCCGGGTGACCGGGGACGGGGCACGGGCGGCGCGCGTTCCCGGGTTCCTGTCGACGGGGGTGGAGCGCGCCTTCGACCAGGACCCCGAACTGCCCTTCCGGCTCCTCGCCGACATCGCCCTGCGCGCCCTGTCCCCCGCGGTGAACGATCCGGCCACGGCGGTGGAGGTGCTGGACCGCCTGGAGGACCTGCTGGTCCGCCTCGCCGGCCGGGACCTGGCCGTCGGCCGGTTCCACGACTCCGCCGGACGGCTCCGGGTGAGCGTTCCCGTCCCGGGCTGGGAGCGCTACGTCCGGACCGCCGTCGACGACGTCCTCTTCGCCGCCACCGGGTCCCCGATGGCGCTGCGCAGGACCCGCGACCTCCTGCGCACGCTGCTGGAGCGGGCCCCGGAGGAGCGGCGGGCCGTCGTGCTCGACCGGTTCCGGTGGGCCGAGCGGACCGGCGCGGAGGCGTACCCGCTCGTCTGGAAGGACGGGCCCGGAGCGGGCCGGGAGGGCCCCTCCTGAGGGCACCCGCATGGCACTCCCGGACGAGGGAGCCGAGAATGGGAGGGCCGGACGGGATCTTCCCGGCGGGCCGGACGGGAAGGTCCCGGAGCCGCTCCCGGAGCACGGCAGGGACCCAGGTGATACGCATGTGTCGATGGCTCGCGTACTCGGGCACGTCCGTACTGCTCGACACCATCCTGTACAAGCCCGCGCACTCCCTGATCGACCAGAGCCTGCACTCCAGGCTCGGCGTGGAGACGACCAACGGCGACGGGTTCGGCGTCGGCTGGTACACGCAGGGCGTCGACTCCCCGGCGCTCTTCCGGGAGATCGGCCCCGCCTGGAGCAACCGCAACCTGCGGGAGCTGGCCGACCACGTCAGCTCGCCGCTGTTCTTCGCGCACATCAGGGCGTCGACCGGGACGGCGGTGCAGCAGTCGAACTGCCACCCGTTCCGGCACGGCCGCTGGATGTTCATGCACAACGGCGCGGTCGAAGGGTTCCACCGCCTGCGCCGCGATCTCACGCTGCTCGTCGACCCGGCCCTGTACGCGGACCTCGAAGGGACGACGGACTCCGAGGTCATGTTCTACCTGGCCCTCACCTTCGGCCTCGACGAGGACCCGCCCGCCGCCGTCGCCCGGATGGCGGGGGTGGTGGAGCGCGTCGGCCGCGAGCACGGGGTGGAGTTCCCCCTGCAGATGACGCTCGCCGTCACCGACGGCGAGCGCCTCTGGTTCTTCCGCTACTCCAGCGAGCGCGCCTCCCGGTCCCTCTTCCACAGCAGCCAGGTGGAGGCCCTGCGCAGACTGCACCCCGACGTCACGTTCCTGCGCGACGTCTCGGAGGAGACCCGCCTCGTCGTCTCCGAACCCCTGGGCGACCTGCCCGGCGCCTGGAACGAGGTCCCGGAGAGCAGCTACGGCGTCGTCCAGCCGGGCGGCGACGAACTGCACCCCTTCGTCCCGACGCCGGCGTGAAAAAGGGGGCGGCGGCCGCGCGCCCGTCGCCGCGTCACCAGCTCATGAACCCGTAGCGGTTCAGGCGCGAGCGGGCCTTGGCCTCGGTGATGCCGAGCCCCTCCGCGACGGCCTCGTCCGGGACGTCCTCGAAGGCGATCCGGCGGGCGGCGTACGGGCCGATCGACGCGGCCATGGCCTCCAGTTCGCCCACCACCCGCAGCGCGGCGAGCGGGTTCTCGTCGTCGATCTCGGACAGGCGCTCGCGGAGTCGGCTCAGCAGGGCGGCCACGTCCCCGGGCAGCGGGACCATGCGGGCCGCGACCTCGTCCATGTGCCGTTCCCAGTCACCCTCCGGACCGGAGGTGTCGTACTCCTCGGGGTGGCGGCGGTCGACCAGGTCCCCGTCGATCGGATAGTCGGCCTCGCCGCGCCATCCGCAGGCGCACTTCCCGCGCATCCGGGCCGCCACGGGCGCCCGCAGGGTGCCGTCGTAGACCGGCCAGGCGGTGGACTCGTGGACGTGACTGCCGCTGCCGGTGTCGAAGAACACCGGGCCGGGCTCGGTCCCGTCCTCCAGCAGGACCCCGACCGCTCCCTCGTGGCCGTCCGCCCCGTACCTCTCCCACATACCGCTCCCCTTCCGCACCGGTTCCGACGAAGCAGACCGCCTTCGGGTACGCCGCGTCCCACGATGCCGAGGAGCGGGAGGCCCGCGCAGCAGAACGCGGCATATTCCACAGGCGAAGGGAGCGCGCTCCGGTGACGCGCGCCGTCCGGGACGTCGACCGGCCCGTCTCGCGGGCGGGCGAGGTGACACATTTCCACAGCTCGGTGGCCTCTTCTGGTCGGAGGAGGGTGGGGTGGGCGGGAGCCGCCGGGCCGAACGGGCGGCGGTCCGGGGCCGGATCGGCCGGCGTGTCGCGGGAGGACCGTCCGCTTCCTCGTTCCGCGGAAGTAAGC
The DNA here is from genome assembly GCF_044754545.1 of Streptomyces sp. NPDC093071. Classification (NCBI taxonomy): domain Bacteria; kingdom Bacillati; phylum Actinomycetota; class Actinomycetes; order Kitasatosporales; family Streptomycetaceae; genus Streptomyces; species Streptomyces sp. NPDC093071. The sequence continues at coordinate 33,453 of NZ_JBIVPH010000011.1, forward strand.
GGAATTCATTCGTCCGCAACATAGAAAAGTTTTACCTATATAGGATCTTGCATGGAAAGTTCCTTGACCTGGCAATGAAACTCGTCCCTGAGGAGCCTGCCTTGCCCCTGAAATCATCCGACGTCACGGTCACGGCTCAGCGTTCGACTCTTCCCCCGGTCGAGGTCCACAAGGCCGCCGCGGATCAGGTGCTCCTGACCGGCGCGACGAGGACGGGGAACGACCGCTTCACGGTCGCCGCGCTCTGGCCGGGCGACCACCCGCTCTACCATCCCGATCCGCGCGGCTTCGGTGACCCGACCTTCGTGGTGGAGTCGGTGCGCCAGGCCGCCATCCATCTCAGCCACCGCTTCCACGGCATGGACCATTCGGGCGACCGGGTGATGGTGATGAACCGCATCGAGGTCGACGTGGCGCCCCCGGGCCTGCCCCACGCGGGCGAGCGGGCGCTCCCGGTGGTCATGGAGATCACCAGCACCCGGACGGAGAGCCGTCCGTCCCGCGTCGACATGGCGCTGGAGGCCGAGATCCACGTCGAGGGCGTGCGCCACGCGCGGGCCTCGGTGCGCTGGATCGCCCTTCCGTCCCGGCAGTACGCGGTGCTGCGCCGCCGCAACGGCACGGCGGGAGAAGCCGGTTCTCCCCCGCTCGGCGCGCCGCCCGGCAGAAGGCTCGCCCCGGAGGAGGTCGGGCGGCGGCAGGCGCGCGACGTGCTGCTCGCCGCGGCGGACGGGCTGCCGGCGAACTCCTGGCTGCTGACCATGAACCGGTCGCACCCGGTCCTCTTCGACCACGAGTCGGACCACATACAGGGGATGGTGCTGCTCGAAGCCCTGCTCCAGGCGGCACGTGTGACGCGCCGCCGGTCGTCGGGGACGACCGTCCACCGGGACGCGAACGTCGCCGCCCCCCGTTTCGCCGTGGACTACGCGCGGTTCGGCGAGTTCGACCGGCCGGTGGTCGTCACCGCCGGGCGCGGCACGAGCCCCGAGGAGGGGCTCGTCCTCACCGCCGTCCAGGGGGACCGCACGCTGGTCCGGGCCGTGCTCGCGGACGACGAGTTCCAGGAGGCGCTGCCGTGCTGAACGCCACCCCGCCCGCACAAGTGCCCCGGGAATCGGGGGAGTCGCCGCTCGATCCGGCGGCGGTCGCGCCGGTCGCCGCCCGCTGGGCCGCCCGCGTCGAGGAGGAGCGCCGGCTGACGGCCGAGGTCGCCGGGGCGCTGTCCCGGGCGGGCTTCGCACGGCACTTCGTGCCCGAGCGCTGGGGCGGCGGCGCGGGCACCTTCGGCCACCTCCTGGACGCCTCGGCCGAACTGGCCGAGACCTGTGCCTCCACCGCCTGGTGCGCCACCCTGTTCGCCGCGCACGGGCGGCTGGCCGCGTATCTGCCCGAGGAGGGCCGGCGCGACCTCTGGGGCGCGTCGCCGGACGTCCGCGTCGCGGCCGCGGTGGTGCCGCCGAGCGGCAGCGCGGCCGCCGTGGACGGCGGCTGGCGGCTCGACGGGAGCTGGGGGTACGCGAGCGGGGTGGCCCACGCGGACTGGGTGCTGCTCGGCAGCTGGACTCCGGGAGCCGTGGAGGGCACGCGGGACCACCGGGTCTTCGCGGTCCCGCGCGCCGACGTGGAGGTGCGGCACACCTGGCGGTCCCTGGGGCTGCGGGGCACCGGCAGCGACACGGTCGCCGCCGACGGGGTGTTCGTGCCCGCGCACCGCTCCTTCACCGTCGCCGATCTGGCGACGCCGCTTCCCGGCGCGGCCCGCTGCCACGGCGTGCCGTATCCGATGGTGGCGGCCCTGATGTTCGCGGCGCCCGCGCTCGGCGCGGCCCGTGCCGCCCGGTCGGCCTGGACCGCCCGGGTACCGGGCCGTTCTCCCCGGCGCCTCCGCGCGTTCGCCGCCGCCTCGTCGGAGATCCACGCCGCCGGGCTCCTCCTGGCCGACGTGGCCCGCAGGGCGGACGGAACGGAGCCGGTGACACCGCTGGCCGCGGCGGAGTGCCGGCGGGACGCGACGGCCGCGGCGGCGCTGTGCGCGCAGGCCGTCGACGTGCTCTTCCGGGCCGCCGGGGCGGGCGGCCTCATGGACGACCATCCGCTGCGGCGCCCCTGGCAGGACGTCCTCGCCGTCACGGCCCACGCGGCCCTCGACCCGGAGACGGCGGCCGAGGACTACGCCCGCCTGGCCCTGGGCACTCCCGCATGACGGCCCCGACCGGACCGGGCGCGTCCGCCGGGCTTTCCGCGTCCGCCGGGCTTTCCGCGTCCGGTGGCGGCGGGCGTGCGGTGGCGTTCTTCGACGTGGACGAGACGCTGATCCCGGCCAAGAGCATGGTCGCCTTCTGGAGGTGGTGGGCGGCCCGGGAGCCCGGACTGTTGCCGTCGATCGACGCGCTGCTCGCGAGGGACCGCGAGGAGGGCCGGCGGGCCGAGGTGAACCGGGAGTACTACCGGGCCTTCGCCGGGATTCCCGTCACGGAGTTCCTGGCGGCCGGCCGCCGGTGGTACGCGGAGTACCGCACCGGACCGGACGCGTTCGTCACCGCCGCCCTGGCCGCCCTGCACGAGCACCGCGCCGCCGGCCACGCCGTGGTGCTGGTCTCCGGGTCGCACCGGGCGTGCCTGGAGCAACTGGCCGGGGAGCTCGGCGCGGAGCGGCTGCTGTGCACCGAGCAGGACGTCGGCCCGGACGGGCGCCTCACCGGCGGCGTCGTCCGGTCGATGATCGGCGAGGCGAAGGTCGCGGCCGCGCGCGCGTTCCTGGCACGGAGCGGGATCCCGGCCCGGGAGTGCTTCGCCTACGGCGACCACTCCAGCGACCTCCCCCTGCTGACCGGGGTGGGCCGGGCCGGGGTCGTCGGCGAGGATCCCGTCCTGCTGGAGCACGCCGAACGGCTCGGCTGGAGGCGCCTGTCGGCTCGTACGGGCCCCTGGTTACCGGGCGGGGGGTGACGCCCGGCCCCGGTCCGGACACGGGTGGTCAGGCGTCGACAACAGGCTGTGTTCGATCTTACATTCGAGCCGACAGCCCGTGTCGTCGTCATCGATGGGTTACGCTCGCTCGGTCCGCGCACGAGGGGGGATCAGATGGTGAACCGACATGCCGCGTCCTGCGGAACGAAGGAGTTCACCGCCCCAGGGTCACGCCGTCGGCCGGCCGCCTTCGACCTGGACGAACTCTTCGCGGCGGCGCAGCTCCAGCGCACCGAGCCGAGCTCCCTCTCCCCTTGCTTCGTCCCTGCCTACCAGCGGCTCGCCGAGGCGCTCACCGAGGAGGCCGCGCTGACGCCGGCCGGGGTGGATGTCGCCCGCCGGCGGCTCGTGTCCGCCCTCGGCAACCAGATCAAGGTCCGCGAGCTGGTCGAGGCCCATGCCGTCGACCCCGAACTCTACGGCGACGACGCGGTGTTCGTCCTGGGACTGCCCGGCACCGGCCTCTACCGGCTCCAGCGCCTGCTGAACCAGCACTCCGCGTTCAACATCCCCTCCCTCTGGGAGATCCTGTCCCCCTCCGCGGAGTGGCACCCCTGGCAGGCGGCGGGCGCCTCCGACGACCCCTTCGAGCGCGCCCTCTGGTCGCACCTGGGCCAGTGCGACGGGTTCAGGCCGCCCGACCTCGGCGCCCCCTACGGGGACCACCTGCTCCTGACGTACGCGTTCCACACCTTCTCGGCCGCGCTGGAGTACCGGATCCCGTCCTACTCCCGCTGGCTCCACGCCCAGGACACCACCACCGCCTACGAGTTCCACCGCTACGCGCTCGCGGTGATCCTGCAGCGGGTGAGCGGCGGCACGCCGCTCCTCGTCAACGAGTTCCACTCGCTCCAGCTGCCCTCGCTCTTCGCCTCGTACCCGACCGCCCGGGTCATCAGGGTGCACCGCGACCCGCTGGAGTCCCTCTCCAACGTGGTCGGGGTCAGCACGACCCGCCGCCGCGCCTGGTCGACGCGGGTGGACCCGGTCGAGGCCACCTCCGAGTGGGCCGGGCAGCTGGGCGCCGCGATGAGCGTGCCGAGCTGGTCCGACCCGGCGCCGCCCGGGGCGGCGGTCCTGGACGTCACCCACGCCGAGGTGCTGCAGACCCCGCTGCTGACCGTCCGCCGCATCTGCGAGTTCGCGGGGGTCCCCCTGCCCGGCGGGATAGAACGCCGGGTCCTGGAGCAGGTCAGCCAGTTCGAGGGGACGCTGGAGGAACGCCACTTCGCCCGTCCCGACGAGACGACGCTGCCCGAGGACTTCCGCGCCCTGCGGGCCGCGTACTGTCGGCGGTGGGGCCTTTCCTCCTGTTGACCGGCGGCGGAGGGGGCGATCGCGCCGTTCTCCGCGATCGGCATATTCTTGCGCGGAGAAAACATTAATGTATGACTCTGCATCTGTTAAGGTCGCGTTACGGGGATTGCATATCGTCATGTGATTCTCGTGCCGCCGAGGCGGGGTGAGGCTGGAGGGTTGAGCCATGGTGCGGACGTCCCGCGGAAACAGGTCGGCGTCGGACGGCGACACGGAGTCGGACATCGGTCCCACGGCGGACCGCGACGCCACGCAGGACCCCACCCTCGACGTCTGGTGGCAGCTCTCGCGGCTCTCCGGATACGTCTCGCAGATCCTGGAGCGCAAGCTGATGCGCTCCCACGGCATCGGGCTCACCGACTTCATCGCCCTGAGCACGATCCGGCAGGCCGCCCCCAAGGCGCTCCAGATGCAGGAGCTCGCCGACGAGATGGGCGTCAACCAGTCGACGCTGAGCCGGGTCGCGGCCCGGCTGGAGCGCAGCGAGCTGGTCGAGCGCGGGCACAGCGAGCACGACCGGCGCTGCATCGTCATCCGGCTCACCGACGCCGGCCACCGGGAGCTCGAGCACTACACCGAGACCTTCAGCCGCGAGCTCCACACGGCCTTCGAGATGGCTGCGCTCTCGCCCGCGCTCTCCCCGCTCCTCACCCGCATCCTGCCGGAGCGGTAGGCCCCGCCCCGGCGGGCGGGACCCCGCCCGCCGGGACCGGCCGCGCGGTCCGGAGGGATCAGAAGAGCAGGACCACCTTGCCGCTCAGGCCGCCGGCCTCGAAGCGCTCGTGCGCGGCGCGCACCTCCGCCACCGGGTGGTACGCGGCCACCCGCACCCGCAGCCGGCCGGCGTCCACCAGCTCCACCAGGGCGGCGAGGTCCTTGGCGCTCTCCTGGACGTAGCTCTTGGTGGCACCCGGCACGTCCGGCAGCGGGTCGTCGGAGACGGAGACGTAGCGGCCGCCCTCGACGAGCGCCGCCGTGACGTCCACGCCCGCCGTGTCGAACACCGCGTCGTACGCCCGCTCCGGCAGATCGGTCACCAGGTCCGTGACGGTCCCGGCGCCCAGCTCCCGTACCGGCTCGACGTGTTCCGGCCGGGAGACCAGGCCGTCGACCTCCACTCCGGACTGCCGGGCGAGCTGGACGGCGAGGCCGCCCACCGCGCCCGCGGCGCCCGTGACGAGCAGACGGTCGCCCGGCTTGAGCCGCAGCTTGTCGAGCGCCTGTACGGCGGTGGTTCCGGCGAGCGGGAGCGTGGCGGCCTCCACCAGCGAGAGGCTCTTCGGCGCGGGGGTCACCAGGTGCTCGGGAAGGGCGACGAGCTCGGCCCAGGTGCCGCGCCCGGTGGCGACCTGCGCCGACATCGCGACGACCCGGTCGCCCACGGCGAACTCCGGGGACCCGCTGGCGACGACGACGCCCGCCAGGTCCCAGCCCAGGGTCGCCGGGAGCACGGGGCCCACGTCCCAGGCCCGGGTCTTCCAGTCGACCGGGTTGAGGCTGCTCGCGACGGTGCGCACCAGGACCTGGCCCTCACCGCACTGCGGGTCCGGCACCTCCCGGACGACGAGGGCCTCGGGTCCGCCGTGGACATCGATCTGTACCGCACGCATGACAGGAACTCCTTGTGGTTCTCTCGGGGATCTCTGGGGGATCAGACGGTGGTGGGGGCGGGGGAGGTCGCGGCCGTACCGGCCTCGGGGGCCTCGCCCTTCGCGGACTTGGACTTCCGGGGCAGCGCGTAGACGGAGATGGCGAGGCCGAGGGCGCTGAGCACCGCGCCGGCCAGTCCGGTCCAGCGCAGCGCGCCCGCCGCGACGATGACGCCTCCGACGGCCGAGCCCATGGCGGTGGCCAGCTGGAAGGCGCCTACGTTGACGGAGACGGCCAGCGTCGGCGCCTCCTGGGCGTGCCGCAGGATCAGGCCCTGGAGGGGGGCGATGGTCGCGGTGGCCAGCAGGCCCAGCAGCAGGACGGCGAGGACGGCGGTCGGCTTCCACGTCACGGCGAAGGGGGTGCAGGCGAGCAGCAGGGCCAGTGCGGCGAAGACGCCGCGCAGGGTGGCCGCCGGGGCCCGGTCGGTGAGCCGTCCCGCGATGATGTTGCCGAGGAAGCTGCCCGCGCCGTAGGCGAGCAGCAGCACGGAGACGACGAACGCGGCGAAGCCGGTGACCTCGGTGAGCAGGGGCGCGATGTAGGTGAAGACGGTGGCGACGCCGGCGAAGCCGACCGCGGTGGTGGCGATGGCGAGCAGCACCGGGCGCTGTGCCATGACCCGGATCTCGGCGCGGGCGCCGGCCGACTCGGCGGCCTGGCGCGGCAGGACGGCCGCGAGGAGCGCGGTGCCGAGCAGCGTCAGGACGGTGAGGACGACGAAGGGCGTGCGCCAGTTGGTCCGCTCGCCGAGCAGCGCGCCCAGCGGGACGCCGAGGAGGGTGGCCACGGTCAGGCCCGAGACGACGGCGGCGGTCGCCCGGCCCACCTTCTCCTCCGGGACGACCTTGCTGGCGACCACCAGGGAGAGGGCGAAGAACGCGGCGTGGCTGAAGGACGACAGGACGCGGCCGAGCAGCAGCACCTCGTACGAACCGGCGAAGGCGCTGACCGCGCTGCCCACCGCGAAGAGCAGCATCAGCGAGAGCGCGAGGCCCTTGCGGGGCATCCGCGCGGTCAGCAGGGTCACCACGGGGCCGCCGACGACCACGCCGAGGCCGTACGCGGTGACGGTCTGTCCTGCGGCCCCCACCGAGACCCCGAGGTCTCCGGCCACCTGGGGAAGGAGGCCGGCGATGAGGTACTCGGAGGTTCCGACCACGAAGACGGAGACGCACAGCGCGGTGAGGATCACGGAGCTTTTTCTCATGGGGAGACGTTAAAGTCTGACATCAGTGTGAGAGTCAAGCGAGCGAGGAGGCCGATCCATGCGCATGGGAGAGATGGCGCGTCAGACGGGCGTGAGCGAGCGCCTGTTGCGCTACTACGAGGAGCAGGGCCTGCTCAGCCCCACCCGGCTGCCCAACGGCTACCGCGTCTACTGCGAGAAGGACGTCGAGACGGTGCGGCGCGTGCGTACGCTGCTCACCGCGGGGCTGACGACGGAGACGATCGCGAGGGTGCTCCCCTGCGTCCGCACGGAGAACGAGGAGCTCGTGCCGGTGTGCCCGGACCTGGTGGCCCAGCTGCGGCAGGAGCGGGAGCGGATCACCCGGGCCATCGACGAGCTGCGGTCCTCGCGGGGCATCCTGGACCGGGTCATCGACGCGCAGCCGCAGCGGGCGGCGCTCCAGTCGGCCTGAACCGCCGCCCCGGAGGGGCGCTTCCCGATGTGACCCCGTACGCGTCCGCGCGTGCGGGGTCACCAGCCGCCCGGGGCCGTACGGCGGATCTCGGGAAGCGCGGCGTCCAGCACGGCGGGGAACCAGGCCGAGAAGGGCGTCCGGGCACGCAGGTCCGCCAGTTCGGCGGCGTCGACGAGGGCCGTCTCGTGGACCTCGGCCGGATCTGGTGCGGGAGTGCCGGTGAGGGCGCCGACGAAGAGGTGGTTGTACTCGTGCTCCACGAGCCCCGAGGCCTCGTCGCCGTAACGGTAGAGGACGGTCCCGGCCGGCCGGAGCCCGTCCGGCCGGATTCCGAGCTCCTCGGCGGTGCGGCGGGCGGCCGCCCGCGCCGGGTCCTCCCCGGGGTGGGGGTGGCCGCAGCAGCTGTTGGACCACACACCCGCCCAGTGGTACTTGGTCAGGGCCCGGCGCTGGAGCAGCAGTCGGCCGTCCGGGGCGAGCAGGAACACGGAGAAGGCCCGGTGGAGCGTGCCGGGGAAGGCGTGGGCGCTCAGCTTCTCCGCGCTGCCGGTGGTCTCTCCGTCCGGGGTCACCAGCTCCAGCATGACGGGGGCGGGGACCGTGGCGGTGCTCACGCGCCCGCCGGGACGACGCCCACGGTGACGGTGTTGCCCTCGCTGATGTAGCCGTGCGGCCGGCGCAGCGGGTGGGACGCCCCGTCCGGGTCGAGGAAGGGCTCCCAGTCGCCGGGGAACCCCGTGTCGACCGCCTGTCGGGCGATGCTGGCGCACGCGCGCGTGTAGAAGCCCAGGGCCGCCGGTTCCAGCGGGGCGTGGTGCTCGATCAGCATCGTCTGCTGCCGCACCGACGCCAGCCCGGCCCCGTCGAACGCTCCGTGCAGCCGGCGGGTGCGCAGCAGTTGGCGCGCGTAGCCGGGGGTGCGGGCGGCGTGCCGGAAGAAGTCCGTGAACAGGAAGGGGTCCCCCGGGCGCACGGTGATGAGCGAGGCGTCCAGGTCCTTGACGGCCACGATCCCTCCCGGCCTGACGACGCGGCGGAACTCCCCCAGGGCGCGGGCGAGTTCGTCGTCGTCGAGGTACTGGGTGGTGTTGGCACACCAGACGGCGTCGAAGGAGTCGTCCGCGTAGGGAAGGTCGAGCACGTCGCCCTGCCGGACGTCGAAGGCGCAGAAGGAGCGGCTCGCGCGCATCCGTTCGGCGGCGAGCGCCGCGTTCTCCTCGGCGAGGTCGATCGCGGACACCCGGCCGTCGGGACCGACCAGGTCGGACAGCCAGGGCAGGAAGGCGCCGCTGCCGCAGCCCGCGTCGAGGACGTGCCAGCCGGAGCGGACGCCCACCTGGTCCAGGGCCGCCTGGTACTGCGGCGCGCACGCGGCGAAGTGCGCGTCGATGATCTCCTCGTGGGTGAAGCCGAGGCCGGTCGATGCCGCGTGCCCCCAGGCCGCGTGGTCCTTCGTCAGCATGTTTCCTCCCTGGTCCGGTCCGCCGTGGCGGCGGTGGCGGCGGCGTCGAGCAGTGCGGTGAGGAGGCCGGTGATCCGGTCCGGTGCCTCCAGCGGCTGGAGGTGGCCCGCGTCCGGCACGGTGACGAGCCGTCCGCGCGGCAGGGCGTCGCACGTGCTCGCCGCCTCCCGCGCGGTGACGAGTTCGTCCTCCGCCCCGGTGACGACGAGGGCGGGCACGTCGGTGGCGCGCAGGACGGACGTGGAGTCCGGGCGCGCCGCGATGGCGCGCTGGGCCCAGGCCACCGCCTCGGGCGCGGCGGCCGTCGCCATCGCCAGGACCTCGTCCACCAGGTCGGGACGGCGGGCCCGGGTGCCGGAGCCGAGGAGCGAGGGGGTGGTGCGGCTCACCACCTGGTCGCGGAGCGTCTCGTCGAGCATCAGGTCGGCGAACCTCCGGCGTTCGGCCGCCGTCTCCGGCGTGTCCGCGGCGGCCCGGGTGGCGAGCAGGGCGAGGGCGCGGACCCGGCCGGGGTGGCGGCGCAGGAAGGCCATCGCCGTGTAGCCGCCCATCGAGCACCCGGCGAGCGCCACCTCCCGGATGCCGCGCTCGTCGAGGAGGGCGGCGAGGTCGTCGGCCACGGTGTCGAGGGAGGGCGGCTCGGTGCCCAGCGGGACGGCGCCGAAACCGCGCTGGTCGGGCGTCAGGACGGTGTGGCCCCGGGCGCGCAGCGCCTCCGCCTGGGTCCTCCACATGGCGGAGCCGAGGGGCAGGGCGTGCAGCAGGACGACGGGGAGCGCGCCGGGCCGTGCGGGGGTCATCGCCGGGCCTGCCGTTCGGCGTCGGCGAGGAGGGCGGCGGCGGGCGGCGGGAGTTCCGCGTCGCGCAGCCGGGCCAGGGCGACGGGGGCGGGCGGCAGGTCGTGGACGGGCACGGCCCTGATGTGGGGCGGCAGCACGGCTTCGAGCGACGCGAACGACACGTGGACGGCCCGCGTGGCAGTGAGGACCTCGACCATGCCCTCCACCGTGGTCATCGGGTGGACGCGGCGGATCGGGGTGCCGCGGGGGGTGTGCGGCGGCACCACCAGGTCCCAGACGTACGGGGGGAAGTCTCCGGGGCAGGAGAAGGAGTCGTAGGGGGCGGCCTCCTCGATCGAGACCGAGGCGCGGTCCGCGAGGGGGTGGTCGGCACCGACGATCAGCGCGCGGTCGTCGAAGGCCACCGGGTCGCCGACGGCGATGTCCGGCTCCCGGAGGACGTACTTGACGATCATGACGTCCACGGCGCCCTCCCGCAGCGGGCGGAACGGCTCGGCCACGTCGTAGGGGACGAACTCCACCTCCTCCGGGCGGTGGCCGGCGGCCCTGATGATGCGGGTGGCGAGGTGCGGGGCGCCGTGGATGCCGAGGCGGACGGGGCGCGCGGCGGTCCGGGGACCGGCCCCGTCGAGCGTGGCGGTGGGCGGGGTGTCGGGCATGGTCAGCTCTCCTCGGTGAGTCCGGCGTAGGCGCGGAGTCCGCTGGGGGCGTGGGGGTCGGCGTCGACGCGCAGGGCGGCGAACGGGACGGTCGTCCCGGTCAGTCGGGGGACGGGGCGCAGGGTCAGCCGGTCGCCGGGGGCGATCAGTCCGTCCAGGACCGCCTCGACGACGAGGTGGTTCACCTGCACCAGCAGTTCGGAGACGGTGACCCGGGCCGTGGCGACGTACAGGTCGCGGTGGACGGGCGGGCGGACCGTGCCGTCCGGGGCCGGCACCTCGACGGTCACGGGGGTCCACGCGGAGAGCTCCCGGGTGCCGCTGAACGTCTTGAGGATGCGGCGCAGGGCGGTGGTGGCCGCGCCGGGGGCGGGCCCGCACCAGGCGGTGGAGCCGTCCTCGGCCACGTGGTCGAAGGCGAACCGCTCGGTGAGGTTGCCCGGCCGGCCGGCGAGGAAGACGGTGCGGGTGAAGGCCCGCCGCCACGGCTCGGCGCGCTCCCGCGGTACGGACAGCGCGAAGCGGCAGGTCTCGGCCACCCATTCGGGGAGGCGGAAGCGGTCCACGACGACGACGGCCAGGACGCCTCCGGCGGGGTCGTCCTCCTCGGCGGCCAGGGCGGCCCGGGCGTCCAGGAGGCCGTGGAGGGCGGTCAGGTCGAAGCGCGCGGCCAGATCGGGCCGGGCGTCGCGCAGCCGTCCGGCGGCGACGGCGAGCAGCCGTTCGGGGCCGAGCCGGTCGGTCCGGGTCCGGAGCGGGTTCCCGGACCGCGCTCCGGGCCCGCCGTGCGCGCGCAGGGCGCGGAGGGAGTGGAGGGTGCTGAGGTTCATGGCGACACCGTGGTGAGCAGGGAGCGGGCCGGGGCCGGACCGCGCCGGTTCAGCAGGGACGAGGTGAGCCGGTAGGGGTCGACGTGGGTGTGTCCGCGCCGGTGCCGCCGGAGCAGTGCCGACAGGTCGTCGGGGTCCGCGTCCGGCTCCCGTCCGGCCCGGTGCAGCAGTTGTTCGGCGCGGGTCACGCTCTTGCGCAGCAGGTCGTGCCGGAAGGACTCCTGCTGCCCGGGTCCGAGGGCGGCGATGAAGTACAGCCTCATGCCGAGCCGGAGCGCCGCCGGATCGGCGTCGGCGAGGGAGCGCAGCAGGGCGTCCACGGTGTGGTCGTGCCAGCCGCCGTGCCGGGCGGAGGTGATGGTCCCGTCGATGGGCACCCGGCCGATGGGCACCCGGTGCACGGTGGGGCCCTTGTGGGCCAGGACGCGTTCCAGGAGCCGGTAGTCGGGGTCGAGTTCCCGGTCGTACAGGACGACGACCTCGTCGTACCGGGGGGCGAGCGGCAGGAGCTCGCGCAGGGCGCAGGCGAGGTAGTTGGGGCGTCCGTCGGCGGTGACGATCCGCCGCAGGGGAAGGCCGTACCGGGTGGCGTCGAGGTACACCGGGCCGCCCACGTCCCGCTGGTCGATGGCCAGCCCGTCCGCGAGCAGGTCCCCGATCATCTCCTCCAGGCCGAATTCCGGGGGCTGGTGCGCGAGCAGTCCGGGGTCGTGCAGGCCGAGCCGCTCGTAGTGCCCGGCCCACAGCCGCAGCACGCGCGCGCCGGCCGGGTGGACGAAGCCGTCGCTCTCGACGGCCTCCCGATAGGGGCGCAGGTCGTCGGCGGTGACGGTCCGTTCCTCGGCGCGGTGGCGGACGTACAGCTCTCCGATGTCCGTCTCCGACAGGTTCGCGTAGTCGGCGTCCCCCACGGTCCGGTCGAGGAACTCCCAGAATCCCAGGGTCTGTTCGGTGGGGTGGTACGTGGTGTGGCTGTAGCGGAACGTGACGTCGGCGGACGGCTTCGTGGCCCGGTGCATCACGTCCGCCCAGAGCAGCCCCTTGAGGTGGCTGGGCGTCAGCGGCTTGGACGGGGTGACCGTGACCGGGGCCAGCAGCACCCTGCGGCGCGCGCCGGCCGGCCGTTCACCGGCCGCCCGTTCGCTTGCGGGTCGTTCACCGGCGGGGCGTCCACCGGCCGCCCGTACGGCCGTCGTCGGCGTGGCGGCCATCAGTTCCGCTCCCCCGGGCTCAGGGCGGCCAGCAGCTCCGCGCGGGTCGGGGGCCGGAGTCCCGCCGGGACGGCGGCGCCGTCGGCGCGGGCGAGGCGCACCCGCTCCCTGAAGGCGGCCGAGTCGAAGACCTCCGCGGGCGTGTTCAGGCCCATCAGGACGCGGGTCAGCCCCCGCCACACCGCGGTGTCGCCGGCGGCGGCCCCCGCGATCTCGGCCAGGGCGGGACGGCCGGGCGCGGCGGGCGGCACTGGCGGGGATGGAGCGCCCTCGACGCGGGACCGCCACAGCCGGGCGCGCGCCCGGCTGTCGTGGACGGCCTGCTCGAACCAGGGGCGGTGGACGTCCTCGGCGAGCCGTACGGCCCGCTCGCTCTGCTCCGCTCCCGGCTCCGGGTGCGCCCGGAGCAGCTCCGCCAGCGCGAAGGCGTGCCGGAGGGCGAGCGACATGCCCCGTCCGTACAGCGGGTCGGTGACGCAGGCGGCGTCGCCGACGGGGAACAGGCCGGCCACCCGCCACCGGCCGGGGCGGGCGGTGGAGCGCAGGACGTTGGGGGGCATGGTGATGGCCCGTACGCCCGTCAGAGGGGTCACGAGCCGCTCGTCCGTCCACGGCGCCACGTGGGGCGACAGCCGGGCGGCGGCGGTGAAGCCGGCGGTGGTGCGCAGGAGGTTCGTCGCCGGGTCGGCGGTCGGCGCCCCGACGGCGATCGCGAAGGTGCGGTTGTCGGCGAGGTGGACGACGGCGGCGTAGTGGTCCCAGATGCCGCCGGCGGCGTTGCCCCGGTTCAGCGGTCCGGGCAGCGCGTCGCCGGGTGCGTCCAGCCGGTAGAAGCGGGTGAAGCCGCGCAGCTCGGTGGGGGCCGTCAGGTCTTCGCCCACGGGCGTTCCGGCGTCCGTCAGCCAGGAGAGGGAGGAGGCCCGGCGGCCCGTGGCGTCCACCACGAACCGCGCGGGCAGCCGCTCGCCGAGGTCGGTCACGACGCCCGTGACGCGGGACCGGGACGGGTCGAGGAGCAGGCCGCGCACCGTCGTCCCGTGGTCGAGGGTGACGCCCGGCAGGTCGCGCACCGCGCGGTACAGCAGCAGTTCGAGGAACGTACGGCGTACGGCGAGGGCCACGAGGTCGTCGTCGCCCGGCTCGCGCGGCCCGGCGGGCGCCGCCTCCGTCAGGTCCAGGAGCCGCGCGCCTTCCGCGAGGGCGTTCTCCAGGAGCCGCGGGGCGTGCTCGCGCAGGACGCGGACGCCGAGCGAGGTGAGGATGTGCGAGTGGACGCTCTGCGGGGTGGTGGGGCGCTCCCAGAGCTCGGCGGCCTTGGCCGGCGGGCCCTCCGGGGGCGGGTCGGACCGCTCCAGGACCCGTACCGGGATGCCGCGTTCGGCGAGGGCCAGGGCGGTGGCGAGTCCCGCGATGCTGCCGCCCGCGACGACCGCGGGAGCGGTGGAGGTCTCCGGAGCGGTCAACGCCGCCGCCCGTGGACGAAGAAGACCCGGCGCACGTCCTTGACGTCGCGCGGCGGTACCGGGTCGGGCCAGCGCCCGAAGTCGGCGCCGGGCTCGCCGGGCTGGACGGCGGTGACGTCGAATCCGTACCGGTCGAAGAGCGCCTCGGGCTCGTCGCTGCCGAAGAGCCAGGGGCAGCCCCAGCCCGCGAAGACGTCGAGCAGCCCGCGCATGTGGGGCAGCGTCAGCGCGGCCGCGTTGACGAGGTCGGCCGCGACGCGGCTGCCGGGCGCGGAGACGGCGGCCACGCGCTCCAACATGCGGTGCGTGTCGGCTTCCGGGATGTAGTAGAGCAGTCCTTCGAGCAGCCAGGTGGACGGCAGCGCGGGGTCGTACCCGCTGTCCACGAGCCGGCTCTCCCAGTCGTCGTCAGTGAGGTCGACGGCCACGGAGCGGTGTGCCACCCGGGGGGCGACGCCCCGGAGCCGGTCGGCCTTGAACTCCAGGACGGCGGGCCGGTCGACCTCGAAGTAGCGGATGTGGGCGGGCCATTCCATCCGGTAGGCGCGGGAGTCCATGCCGGAGGGCGCGAGGACGATCTGCGTCATCTCCGGGTCCTGCGCGGCGCCGTGCAGGAAGTCGTCGAAGAAGCGGGTGCGGATGGCGTTGTAGTCCGGGGTGCTGGGCAGCGAGCGGGGCCGGTCGGGCGGGAACGTCGCGGCCCGCACCTCGGCCAGCAGCTCGGGTCCGGCGTCGCCGCAGAGGCGGGCGGCGTACGGGTCCTCGTAGAGCCGGTCCTCCCGCCGGGTCTCGGCGGACCGGAGCGCCGCGGTGAGCAGGGCTGTCCGCTCCACCGGGTTGAGCAGTTCGGTCATCGGGGCTCTCCTTGGGCGTGCGTGTGGGCGTGGGTGTGGGTGTCGGGCGTGTTCGGGGGCCGTCCCCGGGCGCCGGGCGGCGCGTCGGGGGCGGCTCGCGGGGTCCGGCCGCCGTCAGGCGGTGCCCGTCAGCCGGCGCCAGAGGGTGGTGTCCTGGCGGAACAGGCGGTCCTTGACCTGGGTGGGGCGGATGCCGGTGGCCACCGCGGCGTGCCAGTCCCGCTGGAAGGCGTCCCGGTCGAGGAGGAGGAGCGCCGGGGCCGCCAGGCGGCGGTCGGTGCGGGCCCTGGCGTAGTCGGCGGACTCCCGCGTCAGGGCCTCGTCCAGGAGGGTGGTGAAGCGGCCCGCCTCGGCGTCCTGCCAGGGGGTGGCCGGGGAGACGGCGAAGACGTAGTGCGGTGCGCTCGCCCCGGAGGTGCGCTCGGTCCGGCAGGCGACGTTGACGAGGTCGAGGCCGGTGGCGTCGAGCGCGCCGCGCAGGGCCCGTACGACCTGGGACTCGCGCAGCCGCTCCCCGGCCGCGTCGGACCGGTTGGCACGGCCCGCGTAGGAGACCCGGGGGACGCCGCCGGGCATGTCCACGACCCGTACGACGTCGCCCACGGCGTACCGGTAGAGGCCGCCGACGTGGCTGAAGAGCACGTGGTACTCGCGTCCCGCCTCCAGCTCGTGCGGCAGCAGCGTCTCGACGTCGGGCGTGAGGTCGGCGTCGGCGTCCACGAACTCGTACGCGGAGGCGGTGACGACCAGGCTGCCCGCCGAGCCGTGCCGGTCCAGCGGCACCCCGACCGGCCCCTCGGACGCCGCCACCGGGGCCGGAAGGGCCGCGACCCCGGCGCCGAAGCGGTGGCGCAGGGTCGGCAGGTAGAGGGAGGCGACGCCGGTCGTCCAGCCGAACAGGGCCCGGATCCTCGGCCACACCCGGGCCGGGGAGAGGGTGCCGAAGTAGTCGGCCAGCCGCTCCAGTTCGGCGGCGCGCGCCGGGTCCGGGTCGCCGTGCGGCACACCGCCCAGCGTCCCGTCGCGGACCTCCTTGACGATCCGCTCCCCCCACAGGCCGAGCTGGTACGGCACGGCCGCGATCATCGCCGGGTTGATGCCGATCAGACAGCGCACGTCGCTCTGGACGGCGAGCCTCAGCCGCAGGTAGGCCTTCTCCAGGTGGTCGTCGGGGGCGACGTCCACGGGCAGGGTGCCCCAGGGCGCGGCGGTGCCCAGCTCGGCCGAGAGAGGTTCGCCGAACTTGGCGCCGAAGTCCACCTGGCTGGCGCCGACGTGGGGCCGGCCGCCGGACGTGGTGGGCGGGGCGGCCAGCGGGTCGTGCTTGAGGTTGAGGACGGCGTCGGGCCGGTGCGCGACGTCGGGGTGGTTCTCGACGAGCGGGGCCCAGGCCGCGTAGTAGAAGGGGAAGAACGTGGTGCGCATGAAGCGCGGGGTGACCGGGATCTTCTTGTGGGCGCCGGTGCTTCCGCTGCTGGTGAAGTAGACGACCGGCTGGTCGGCCGAGAGGAGGTTCGGCTCGCCGGCCGCCATCCGCTCGATGAGCGGGGCGTGGGCGGCGTAGTCCTGTACGGGGACGGCCTTGCGGAAGTCGTCGATGTCGCGTATCCGGCCGAAGTCGTGCCGCTTGCCGAACTCGGTGCCGGAGTTGAAGTCGAGCAGG
The DNA here is from genome assembly GCF_044754545.1 of Streptomyces sp. NPDC093071. Taxonomy (NCBI): domain Bacteria; kingdom Bacillati; phylum Actinomycetota; class Actinomycetes; order Kitasatosporales; family Streptomycetaceae; genus Streptomyces; species Streptomyces sp. NPDC093071. The sequence continues at coordinate 49,981 of NZ_JBIVPH010000011.1, forward strand.
TCGGTGAGGACGTCGTGCTGCCGTCCCCGCATGTCGCCGAGGGCGGCGGCGAGCCGGGCGCGTTCGGCGAAGACCCGCTCGCGGTAGCGCTCGGCGTGCCCGGGGGCCGCCCAGCCGGTCGCGTCGCCCGTCCCGGCGGGCACGGTGTCCGCGGTCACGGGGCGATCACCTCCACCACGGCGTCGGCGGCCCTGGCCGCGCTCGGCTGTTCCCCGATGATCGTCACGGGCACGTCCCGCACCTCTTCCAGCATCAGTTTGCGAAGGCTCGTCTGGTAGCTCTCGAAGCCCAGCCACTCGGGGCGCTCGCCGAAGTACTCCAGCGGGTTGAGCCGCGCGCCGTCGCCCGAGCGCCGCCAGGCGGACGCGGGCGAGACGTCGAGGTAGACGACCGCGCGGGGCTTCGGGAAGGAGCGCCACCAGGTGTACATGGGGTTGTTCCGCATCCCCGCCAGCCGGCACTTCGCGAGGATCTTGTAGTAGTAGGAGTCCACGAGCAGCGGTCCGTCGTCCTCGTGCCGCTCCAGTTCGTCCCTGAGGTGGACCACGGCGGTCTGCAGGACGCTGGCCAGGAAGTCGGCGGAGTAGCGGGTGCCGAGGTGCGGCAGGACGTCGTCGACGACGTGCCGGCGCAGCGCGCCGACGAGGTCGTGCCCGGGGCCGAGGAGGTCGTGGTCGGTGGAGAGGATCCGCCAGCCGGGCAGCCGGGCGGCGACCTCGGTCATGACCGAGGACTTGCCCGCGCCGTCCGGGCCGAGCAGGACGTGGAACGGCCGGTGGGCGTCAGTCACGGACGGCCTCCCCGCCCGCTCCGGCGAGCGCCCCTCCGGTCACCTCGACGACCGCGCAGGTCCAGACGAACCCGGCACCCACGCCCACCAGGAGGACCCGGTCGCCCGTGTCGATCCGGCCGGTCTCCAGCAGGTGGCTCAGGCCCGCGAACTGGTCGCCGGGGCCGAGGTGCCCGATCCCGAGCCCGTACTCCAGGAGCGTGCGCTTCTCGGGGACGCCGAGCGGGCCGATGCACTGCTTGTGCGCGAGGTCGGCCCCGAAGAAGGGCACCACGACGGCCGCCATGTCGGCGACGTCGCACTCCGCGTCCTCCGTGCAGCGCTTGACCGCCGTGAGCATCCCCGCCTCGTTGCGGGCGATGGTCTCGGCGAGCGGCGTGCCCTCCAGGAAGACCCGCTTGCGCGCCACCAGGTCGAGCGGCGCCGCCGGATCGGCGGGCGGGTGGTGGAGGTCGTCGCCCCGGTGCAGGCCTTCGAGGGAGGGCTCGGAGTGGGTCGCGGTGGCCACGAGCCGCAGTCGGCCCGGGGTCCGCGAGAGCACCGCGGCGGTGCCCCCGTCGCCGAAGACCAGTCCCCGGTCGGCCGTCCACCGGGGGAAGCGCGGTTCGGCGAACCGGTCCGCGGTGGTGAGCAGCGCCGCGGTGACCTCGGGCACGGCGCTCAGGTGGGCGGCGGCCAGTTCGAGCGCGGCCATGCCGCCGTTGGACATCTGGCGCAGCTCGAAGGCCATGGCCTCGCCGTGGCCGAGCGCCCCGTGCTGGACGTAGGAGGCGGTGTTGGCGAAGCTGATGCCCTGGTGGAAGCATCCGGCGTGGATGAGCAGGCCGACGTCCCGGGGGTCCCGGCCCGCCCGGTCGAGTGCCAGCCGGGCCGCGTCGACCGCCAGGTCGGGGGCGGGGCGGTCGCTGACGCGGGCCGCCCGCTGTCGGCTGCGGGCGGCCTCCTCGGCGCTGAAGCGCCCTTCGGCGACCGCCCGCGCGCTGTCGACCGGTTCGCCGAGCACGGCGGCCACCGCGTCGATGTACATCCCTGACCAGCGCATGTCTTCCCCTCCGTCGCTTTGTTCCGTGCCGTGGTGGTGGGTGCGTGCGCGGGGCGGGCGGCGGGGTCGCGTCCCGCGCCCGCCCCGCGCGGGCGGATCAGGCCGCGTCGAGCACCCGGAGGGTCCCGGCGTCCGGGCCGGACCAGTCGGGGACCTCGTCCACCGTGACCACCGCGGTGGTCCAGCTGAAGCCGACGCCGACGCCGACGACGAGCACCTGGTCGCCGCGGCGGAGCTGCCCCGACTCCAGGAGGTACGTCAGCCCGGCGAACTGGTCGCCGCCGCCGATGTGGCAGGTGTGCCGGCCCCAGTCCCACACCGTGCGGTTCACGTCGATCTTGTACGGGGCGAGGAACTCCCATTCGAGGAGCTCCCGGCCGACGTTGGGGACGATGACCCGGGCGATCTGGTCCATGGACGTGTCGGCCTCGGCGAAGGTCCGCTCCGTGTTGGCCAGGAGGCCCTTCACGAGCCGTTCGACGACGAAGTCGTGGCCGACCCGCTTCATGTAGCGGCGCTTGCGCCCGCGCAGGTCCAGGGGCTTGCCGTCGGCGTGGGGCACCGGGGTGAAGCCGCGGTCGACGTCGCGGTAGGCGTCCTCCAGCTCCGGGTCGGAGGTGGAGTTGCTGGCCACGAGCCGGGCGAAGCCGGCGCCGCGGTTCAGGACGAGCGCGGTCGCGCCGTCGGCGAAGACCTGACCGCTGTCGCTGTGCCAGCGGTCGAAGCCGGGCGGGGCGTAGCGGTCGCCCGTGGTGAGGAGGGCCGCGGCGGCGCCGTCGCGGCCGTTCAGCCAGGAGGCGCCCAGCTCCAGGGCGGCCATGCCGCTGTTGGAGGCGTGGTCGACGTGGATGGCGGGTGCCGTGCCCGCGACGGTGTGCCGCTGTACGTAGGAGGCGGGAGTCCAGAAGTCCTCGCCCTGGTGGTACATGCTGGCGTGCAGGACCAGGGCGATGTCGTCGGCCGCGACGGCGCTGCGGGCCATGGCCTGCCGGCCGGCGGCGACGGCCATGTCGACCGCGCCGAGGTCGTCCGACTCCAGCGCGGACACCAGCTGGTTCTCCTCGAACTCGTCGGCCGGGTAGCGGCCTTCGTCCCGCGCCCGCTCCGCGCTCGCGGGAGCGGGGAGGTGGGTGCCGAGTCCGGCGATGTGAATGTCGTCCCAGCGCATGGGGGCCTTTCTCGAGGTCTTCGCGTGCGGGTGCGGGCACGCGGCGGGTCGGCGGAGGTGGACCGCGTCAGCGGTGGTTCCAGGACGGGCTCGGGCCGAAGCGGCGGGCGCTGGTGTGCTGCTCGTAGGGCATTCCGTCGGGCATGTTGAGGACCTCCATCTGGAGGCCCCACGGGGCGCGGAAGTAGACCCAGCGGTCGCCGTGGATGGGGCCGCCGTCCTCGATGAGCTGCGGCTCGCCGAGCACCTCGACACCGGGCACCGTGCGCAGCCAGGCCGCGGCGGCTTCGACGTCGTCCACGTAGAAGGCGAGGTGGTGGCCGCCGACGTCGCTGTTGCGCGGCGGTTCGGTGCGCTGGTCGGCGACGGTGTACTGGAAGAGCTCGACGTTGGTGACCGGGCCGAGGCGGACCATGGCGGCGTCGACCTCGATGTCCTGGGGGACGTCGAGCTGGCGGCCGCAGTAGTCGGCCTCCGCGGCGATGTCGACGCGGTAGAGCAGTTCGCCGCCGAGGACGCCGGTGAAGAAGTCGAGGGCCTGGTCCAGGTCGGGCACGGTGTAGCAGACGTGGTCGACGCCGAGGGCGGTGGGCAGGCCGGGCACCGGCAGCGACGGGTCGGCGGCGGGCCGGTAGAGGCGCGCGCCGGTCTCCTTCTCGTAGGGCGGCTCCTCGGCGACCTGCTGGAGCTCCATCTGAAGGCCCCACGGGGCGCGGAAGTAGACCCAGCGGTTGCCCGCGATCGGACCCTCGGCGATGTGCTGGACGTCGCCCTGCACGACGACGCCCGGCACGTCGCGCAGATGGGCGACGGCCCGGTCGATGTCGGCCACGCCGATGGCGAGGTGGTGGCCGCCGACGTCGCTGTTGCGCGGTAGCTCGGTGCGCTGCTCAGGGGCGGTGTACTCGAAGAGCTCGATGTTGGTGTCGCCGAGCCGCAGCAGCGCGATCCGGGCGCTGGCGCGGGGGTGGACGGCGAGCTGCCGGGTCATCCAGTCGCCGTCGTCGCGGACCGGGCCGAGGACGTAGAGCTCCTGGGCGCCGAGGACGTCGACGAAGAAGCGGACGGCCTGGTCGAGGTCGGGGACCGTGAAGGCGTGGTGGTCGACGTTCCGCGCGGTGGGTATGCCGGTGGTCTGGAGTTCCGTGGCGGCGGAGGGGGCGGGGTTCACCTGGATGCGTTCCTTACGTTGCTTCGGGGGTGCTTCGGGAAGGTGTGGGGGCTCCCGGGAGGCGTGGGGTGCTCCGGGGAGGGCGCGGCCGTGTTCAGAGCCGGCCGGCGTGGGCGGCGTTGGCCTCCGCCGCGACGAGGCTGAGGCCGCCGTCGACGACGAGCGAGGTGCCGGTGGTGTAGGCGGCCCCGTCCGACACCAGGTGGGCGATGAACGCCGCCACCTCGTGGGGGCCGCCCGGGCGGCCGGCCGGAATGGCGGGCCGTGCGATGGCGGTGGCGGGGTGGCCCGCGGGCACGCCGTTCATGGGGGTGGCGGTCTCGCCGGGGGCGACGGAGTTCACGGTGATGCCGTGCGCGGCGAGTTCCATCGCCATGACCTTGGTCAGCATCCCGAGGCCGCTCTTGGCGACGCAGTAGGTGCTGCCGCCGCTGATCGGGATGTGCTCGTGGACGCTGGTGACGTTGACGATCCGCCCGCCCCTGCCCTGGGCGATCATCGTCCGCGCGGCCTCCTGGGCCAGGGCGAACGGGCTGGTCAGGTTGGTGTCGAGGACGCGGTACCAGGACTCCAGGTCCTCGTCGACCGCAGGCGAACGCCGGTTGATCCCGGCGTTGTTGACCAGGACGTCGATGCCGCCCGCGGCGCGTACGGCGGCGCGCAGCTGTTCGGCGGCGGCGGTGGGCCGGGCCAGGTCGAAGGCGACGGGGGTCGCCTCGACGCCGTGTCCCGCGGCGAGTTCGGCGGCGAGTTCCTTCGCCGCCCGTTCGTTGCCGCCGTACCCGACGATCACGTCGTGGCCTGCGGCGGCCAGCGCGCGGGCGGTCTCCGCGCCGATGCCGGAGCTGGCGCCGGTGATGAGGCTGATGGGCCTGGGCATGGGTGTCCTTCGTCCGTGGTGGGTGTACGGGTACGGGCCGGGGCGCGGCGTCAGGCGGCGTTCCGCGCCGGTTCCCGGAGATCGGCCGGGGGACCGTCCTCGCCGTCGGCGGTGGCGCTCGGGTCGAGCGCGACCTTGGGGGCGGTGCGTCCGGAGTCCTGGAGCAGCCGGAAGGCCTCGTCCACCTGGTCCAGCCGCAGGACGCCGGCGATCATCCCGTCCGGGGTGAGGGCCCCGTCCCCGAAGAGCTTCAGGACGCGGTCGTACTGGTCGAGCCCGTGCCGGATGCCGTGCACCGTGATCCCCCGCAGGACGAGGTCGCCCAGGTCGACGCCGTCCACGGCCTCCGTCGCGACGCCGACCGCGGCGATCCGGCCGCCGACCCCGGTGGTGCGCAGCGCTTCGTGGAACGCGCTGGTCGCGCCGGACGCCTCGACGACGACGTCGTAGTGGCCGGCCGGGGCCTCGCCGGGCCGGAAGGCGCGGCGCGCGCCCATGCGCCGGGCCGTGGCGAGTCCGGAGTCGTCGACGCCGACGACCTCGACCGATCCGGCCAGTCCGGCGGTGAGCTGGACGGCCAGCAGGCCGATGGTGCCGGTGCCGATGACGAGCGCCCGGTCGCCGGGGGCGCAGCGCGCCCGCTCCAGTCCCTCCAGGACGGTGACGGCCGGTTCCACGAGCATCGCCGCCTCGTCGGTGACGTCCTCGGGGACGACGCTGAGGGCGTGGGCGGGCATCCTGAGGTACTGGGCGGCGGCGCCCTGCTGTCCGTAGAGGCCGACCTCGCGCAGCCGTCCGCACTCGTTGCGGCGCCCCCGGTGGCAGGCCCGGCAGTCACCGCAGCTGATCATGGTGTGGCCGACCACCCGGTCCCCGACGGAGATCCGGTCGTCCGTGGCGCCGGTCGCGCCCGGTGCCACCGCGACCACGCGGCCGACCCATTCGTGGCCGAAGACGTGGGGGTACGGGGCGCGGCCGTCCCGCACGTAGCTGGCGGTGCCGTGCAGCAGCTCCAGGTCGGTGCCGCAGAGGCCGACGCGCAGCGGGGTCACGAGCACCTCGCCGGGCGCGGGGTCGGGTATCGGCACCTTGAGGAGCCGGGTGGTGTGCGGGGAGGCCACGGCGGCGGCGCGCATCATGCCGGCCGGCCAGTCGGCCGGAGTCCGCTCCCACGTGCTGTCCTGTGTCATGCGGCACGCTCCTGGTGGGGCCCGGGGGCCGGGTTTCCGATCGCGCGCTCGCGCGGCGGGAGTTCGGGTACGCGCGGCGGCAGCGCGGTGTGCGAGGCCTTCGACAGGACCCGCAGGACGAGGAGTTCCGCTCCGTCGGGTCCGGCCTCGACGAGGGCCGCGGTCCCGGCCGGGACGAGCACCACGTCGTCCGCGTCGAGCCGCCGGGCCGTCCCGCCGAGCCGCAGTTCCGCGGTGCCCCGCAGGACGTGGACGGCCTGCTCGACGCCCGGGTCGTCGTGGCGCCCGGTCCGGCCCGGCGGCAGGACCACGTGGTCGAAGGTCTCGCACTCGCTGTGCAACATGCCGCGCCGCGCGAGGCAGCGCCAGGTCGGCGCGGCGGCTCCGGCGGGCCCCAGGGCGCGGGTGGGGGTGCCGGTCCCGGTGACGATCACTCGTCCTCCACGGCGGCCGTGGTGAGGGAGAGTTCGGCGTGGAAGAGCCGCAGCCCGTCCGGTTCGCCGTCGGCGGCGCCGGAGCGCTCCGCGCGGATCCGGGCGGACGTGCCCCGGGGCAGGGTCACCGACACCCCGGGGCCGAGCGGTGCCTCGCTGTCGCCGGAGACGGCGGTGCCGCTGCCGGAGAGGACGAAGACGGTGTGCTCGGTCTCGGTGGCGGCGAGGTCGAGGCCCTCGCCGGCGGCGACGGTCACGGTCTCGATCAGCCGCAGCGGCCCGGTGAGGAAGGTGGTGGGGTCGATGCGCTGCTCGTCGCCGAGCCGGTGGATCCGGGCGTTCACGTCGGCCTCTTCCTCCGTCCGCCGGCGCGGGGCGTCGCCGGACGGGTTCGTGGTGCGGCCCCGGAGGGCGCCGCTGGTGTGCGGGGAGCGGATCTCGGCGACCAGCCAGTCCAGCCGGGTGGTGCCGGTGTTCACCAGGCCGTGGACGGTGCCCAGGCCGGTGAGGATCAGGGAGCCCGCGGACACGGCGTGGGGGGTGCCGTCGAGGTACATCTCCCCTTCGCCGGACAGCAGGAAGTACAGCTCCTCGGTGCGGGTGTGCCGGTGTTCGCCGCTGACGCCGCCGGGCGGGATGCTGGCCCACTCGACGGCCTCCCACTCCCCCGTCAGGTCGTGGCGTCCGGCCAGACACTTCCAGTGCGAGAGTCCGGCGGCGCCGTGCACGCCGTGCACGTCCGCCGGGGTGGTGACGTCGGCCAGCAGGACGCCCCGCGGTTCCCCGGCGGTGGCCGCGGTGTCCCCGGCGACCGCCGTGTCGGTGACGGCCGTGGTCATCGGGTGGTCCCCCGCTCGGCGGTCCGGCCCGCGTTCTGGAGCGCGCGCAGGTCCTCGACGGCGGAGGCGAGTTCCAGGGCGGTCACGTCGTTGACGAAGGCGGCCCCGCCGATGCCGACGGGCAGCGGCAGGCGCTGCTGTCCGTCGCGGTGGCGGACGGTGTCCTGGAGCGCGTCGGTGAGGATCTCCCCCGTCAGCAGGTCGTTCCAGCTGGGCAGTCCGAGGGCCCGCATGGTGGCGAGGATCCGGTCCCGGTCGGTCTCGCTCACCATGCCGCGGTGCTGGGCGAGGACGGTGGTGAGGGCCATGTCGACGCAGACGGCCTCGCCGTGCAGCAGTTCGGGCAGCGCGCGCATCTCGACGGTGGGGCTGAAGGTGTGCCCGTAGTCGACGACCCGCTCCAGCTGGGCCTCCCAGAGGTTGGGCTGGAGCTCTTCGAGCATTCCGTGGATGGCGCGGCGCAGGGTTTCGGCCCCGGCCAGCTCGCCGGTGGAGGACAGGCCCTGGAACTTCTCCTCCAGGAGCAGGCCGCCGTGGCGTTCCAGGAGCTGGAAGAGGCCGCCGTCCTTGATCAGCGCGATCTTGAGGATCTCCGCGAGGCCGTTGCTGATGTGCCGCCGGTCGAGGGTGTTGAGGAAGCAGCGGTCGAGGAGCGTCAGGTCGGCCGGGAAGTAGGTGCCCAGACGGTTCTTATGGCCGTTGAAGTTGACGCCGGTCTTGGCCCCGACGCCGGCGTCCACCAGGCCGATGAGCGTGGTGGGGACCCGGACGAACGGGGTGCCCCGCCGATAGAGGCTGCTCACCAGGCCGACGATGTCCATGAGGACGCCGCCGCCGATGACGACGACGGGCTCGTGGCGGCGCGCGATGCCGAAGTCGTCGATCTCCCGGATGATGCGCGCCGCGGTGTCGAAGCCCTTGACCGACTCGTCGGCCGGCACCACGCAGATCCGGTGCTCCACCTTGTGGTGGTCGAAGTAGGCGCGGATCCGGTCGCCGTGCAGCAGGTCGACGCGGGCGTCGACGACGACGAAGCGCCGCACGGGGGCGGCGTCCGTGCCCGTGACGCCCCGGGAGCCCGCCTCGACGAGGTCGGTGCTGGAGGGGTCGAGCACGTCGTCGACGAAGCGGATCTCGTAACTGACGGGCTTGGCCGTCCGTACGACCCAGGAGTCGACCTGCTGGCTGAAGGTGAAGAGCCCGGACGGCTCCTGCGCGGCGCCGTCACTGGACCGCGACGCGCTGGCGTGGGACCGCAGAACGTCGGAAGGGGTCATGGGAGCACACCTCGTACGTAGGAAGGGCGGCAGGGGGCGGCGGACGACGGGACCGGCCGGGTCCGGGGCTCGACGCGCCGTGGTTTCGGGGCGCTTCGAGCGTTCGGTTCTCGTGGCGATCGGTCCGCCGCGACAAACACTCATTCACAATGTATGACTTGTCAAGTATTTTGAAATGCATGCGCCGTGCATTACGGTGAGCGCCACCCGTCCCCACCCCGCCCCGGCCCGCCGGGCCCTTCTCACATCCCAGGGACCACCATGCCCTTCCCCCTCTTCGCGCTGATGCTGTGCGTCTTCGGCGTCGGCACCTCCGAGTACGTCATCGCCGGCATCCTGCCCGGCCTCTCCGGCGACCTCGGGGTCGACATCCCCACCGCCGGACTCCTGGTCACGGCCTACGCGTTGGGCGTCGTCATCGGCGGACCGATCGTCACCATCGCCACCGCGCGCATCGAGCGGAAGACCCTGATGCTGCTGCTCATGGGCGTCTTCATCGCGGGCAACGTGCTCGCCGCGGTCGCCCCCGAGTACTGGGTCGTGGTCGTCGCCCGCGTCGTCGCGGCCCTGGTCCACAGCACGTTCGTCGCCGTGGGCATCATGCTCGCCGTCTCGATGGTCCCCGAGGGCCAGTCGGGCTCGGCGGTGGCCAAGGTGTCGCTCGGGCTCAACCTCGCCACCGTCCTGGGCGTGCCGCTGGGCACCTTCATCGGCGAGAGCCACGGCTGGCGGGCCACCTTCTGGGCCGTCGCCGGCATCACCACGCTGGCCACGCTCCTCGTCGCCGCGGTCGTCCGCCCCGCACCGGCGACCGGCGGCGGAGCCGCGTCCGAGCTGAAGGTCCTCGGCAACCGGCGCGTCCAGATCGCCATCGCGATGACCGTGCTCGGCAGCGCCGGCTTCGGCACCGTCTTCACCTACATAGCCCCGCTGCTCACCGACGTCACCCACTTCTCCACGGGCGCCGTGACGGTGCTGCTCATCGTCTTCGGCGTGGGGTCCGTCGTCGGCACCGTGCTCGGCGGCAAGCTGGCCGACCGGTCGCTGATGCCCGCCCTGTGTGCGCTGCTCGCGGCGCTGACCGGAATCCTGCTGCTGTTCGGTGCCACGGCGTCGGCGCAGATCGTGACCGCGGTCCTGGTCTTCGTCTTCGGAGCGGCGGCCTTCTCCATCATCCCCGGTCTCCAGACCCGCATCCTGAGCGCCGCGGCCGGTGCGCCCACCCTCGCGCTCGCGGTCAACATCTCCGCCTTCCAGCTCGCCAACGCGGGCGGCTCGTGGCTCGGCGGACGGGTCGTCGACACCGCCGGAGTGCGCTGGACCACCGTCGCCGGCGCCGCGGTCACCGTCCTGGGACTCGTACTCGGCCTGCTGGAGCTCCGCCGCGACCGGCGCGAGCGGAAGGCGGAGGTCACCGGGGCCGCCGAGAGCACCGGCGGCGGTCCGCGCACGGCGACGGTCGGCTGACCCGCCGTGCGACACGTCCACCGCACCGCGCCGGAGCCGCGGACACGGATCGCCCCGAACCGGACCGGAGGCGCGTCATGACCGGAGAGAGCACCGCCCCCCGCCCCCGGCTGACCTCCATCACCGGCGTCCGCTTCTTCGCCGCGTTCCTGGTCTTCCTCTTCCACGTGGCGATCATGAAGCCCTTCGCCGACCAGGACGTCTCCGAAGGCCTGTTCACCGTCTTCAGCAAGACCGGCTGGGTGGGGGTCTCCTTCTTCTTCGTCCTCAGCGGCTTCATCCTGACCTGGTCGGCCCGCCCCTCAGACACGGTCGGCGCCTTCTGGCGCCGCCGCCTGGTCAAGGTGTTCCCCAACCACCTGGTCATGTACGCCGTGACGATGGCGCTGTACGCGGCGGCCACCGTCACGGGCACGACCGCCGTCCTCAACCTGCTGCTGCTGCAGTCGTGGGTGCCCGAGGAGTCGGTCTACTTCAGCGTCAACAACCCGAGCTGGTCACTGGGTTGTGAGCTGGTCTTCTACCTGCTCTTCCCGCTGCTGCACCGCTGGATCGGCGGGATCGGCGCGCGCCGCCTGTGGTGGTGCGCCGGAGCGCTGATCGCGGTGATCATCGCGCTGCCCGCGGTCGTCACCGCGCTCCTTCCGGCCGAGCCGAGCATGATGATGCCGGACAAGTCCGGTCCTGCCCTGGGCTTCTGGCTGGTCTACGTCTTCCCGCTCACCCGGGTGCTCGACTTCGTCCTGGGCATCGTCATGGCCCGGATCGCCCTGGAGGGCCGCTGGATCGGCATCGGCCCGCTGCCGCTGGTCGCGCTCTTCACGCTCTGCTACGCCGGCTCGCTGTACCTGCCGGCGCTGTACGCCCTGAACGCCGCGACGGTCGTTCCCCTGGCCCTGCTCATACCCGCCCTCGCCCACCTCGACGTGGAGGACCGGAAGACGTGGCTGCGCGGCCGGACCCTCACCCTGCTGGGCGAGATCTCGTTCGCCTTCTACCTGGTCCACTGGCCCCTCCTGGTCTACGGCCGCCGACTCCTGGGCGAGCAGCGGCAGTTCTCCCTCCCTGTCGGCGCCGCGCTGATCGCCCTGTGCACCGTGCTCGCCCTGGCCCTCGCCTGGCTGCTGTACGTGGGCGTGGAGCGCCCCGCGATGCGCCGCTGGGCGAAGGCGCGCCGCCGCCCGGCTCCCGCCCGTACCGCTTCCGGCGGCACTCCGCCCACCCGCCCGGCCGCCGGGAGGCCCGTCGCGGCCGTTCCCCCGCAGCCCGGCCCGCACGACGACGCCCCCGCACCGCCCGCACCGGCGAGACCCGCCCGCTGAAAGGCCCCACCATGCGATTCGGCATCAACCTCCCCAACTTCGGCTCCGGCACCGATCCGGACACGCTGCGGGGCTGGGCCACGACCGCCGAGCGGCTCGGCTACCACCTCCTGACGGTCTCCGACCACATCGCCCTGACCTCCGACGCCCACAGCCGCTCCCCCGCGCCGTTCTACGACTCGTTCACCACCCTCGCCTGGCTCGCCGGCCAGACCAGCACCGTCGAGCTGGGCACCGGGGTCGCCATCACCCCGCAGCGCCACCCGCTGCAACTGGCCCGCATCAGCGCCTCCCTCGACCAGCTCTCCGGCGGACGGCTCGTGCTGGGCGTCGGAGTCGGCTGGGCGTACCACGCCTTCCAGGCGCTCGGCGTGCCCTACGAGAAGCGGGGGGCCCTCACCGACGAGTACCTGAGCGCCCTCCGCGTGCTCTGGACCGAGGAGGTCGCGAGCTTCCACGGGCCCACCGTGGACTTCGACGGCGTCCACACCGCGCCCCGCCCGGCCCGCTCGCCCCACCCGCCCGTCTGGGTGGGCGGCAACAGCCGCGCGGCCGTCCGCCGGGCGGCGCGCTACGGCGACGCCTGGCACCCGATGTGGCCGCAGGGCCCCGAACTGGCCCCCGCCCTGAAGACGCTGGCGGCCGACGCGGCGGCGGCCGACCGGCCCACTCCGGCGTTCTGCCCGACGATCCCCCTGGCCCTGACCGACAAGCCGGTCCCGAGCCACCTACGGCGCCTGGGCCAGGGAACCCTGGAACAGCTCCACTCCGACCTCCTCTTCCTGGAGCAGCTGGGCGCCCAGTACGTCGGCCTGAACACCGAACTAGGCGACCACCGGCGCCGCCGCCCCGCCGAGGACGACTGGGCGATCTTCGAACACCTGGCGAACACGGTCATCGACACCACCGGAGAATCCCTCCGCTGACCTCGACGCGGCCCGGGCCTCCCGGCACCGGTGGACGGGTGACGGTGGCACTGCCGCGCGTCGAACAGATCTACGCCGTCGCAGGGTGCACGTTTCACTCCGAAGGCGGAAATCCAGGTCTGGAAGTCGTCTTCACTCCGCGCCGCAAGAAGGACGGCCGTCCTGTCACCGGTGGCGGAAGGGAGATCTCCCGTCACGGGGAGGGACACCGTGTCGTCGGGGTCTCCTGGGCCGATCTCCGGCGGACCGCCCGAATTCCATCGGATTCGCGGGCGCGGTGCGGGTGGGGAGAGCGGGGGTGTGACGTGCTGGGTGACGAGGACCGGGGCCGTCTGCGTCGGCTGGTCGACGTGGTCGAGGGGTACGGCCTGCGGCGAGTGGTGGAGGAGGTGGCCGGCGGCGGCGTGGATCCGGGGGTGATGGCGTCGCTGGCGTCGTGGTGCGTGTTCGACCACGTCGCGACGCTGGTCTTCCCCGACCGCGTCGAGGACGTGGTCGACGTCCTGCGCCGGTGGGAGTTCGAGGTGCACGGGCCGGTGCCGAGCGTGGTGGTACGGGACTGGCTGACGCGGCGTCACGGCCTGGACGCGGCCGACCGCGACGTCTCGATCGTCAAGGCCCGGACCGCCCGCGCGACGGGCCCTTCCCGGGGCCTCGAAGTGTTCGTGTTCCCCAGGCCGCGGCGGGACGACCCCGTCGCGGCGGCCGAGCGGCGCTCGTGCCGCGAAGACCATTTCGCCCTGCGCGTCACCCGTCCCGCCGACGGCGGCCTGGGCCTCGTGCGGTCGTTGCTGGTCGACGACCTGGCGATGGTCCCGGACGGCGGCGGCCACAATCCCCACGAAGGCGCGGGGACGGGCGGCCGCTCGGTGCTGTACTTCACCGCCTCCGGCGGACGACTGGAACTCACCCATGACGGGAGCCCCGCTGATGGCGCATGACGAGAACGACGGACGACGACACCCGTCCGCCGCCGACCGCTTCTCGCGGACACGGTTCCTCGCCGATCTGCGGGCCACCGCCACGGCCCTCGGCGCACCGTACTCCGAGGACGTCACGAACACGGTGCTGGACGCCTACGCCCCGGCGTTCCACGAGGGAGCCGTGCTCTGGCGGACCACCGACCGGCCCGGAGCGGGGCTCGACTACCGCTTCTACGCGCGCCGCCCCACGGACACCGTGACCATCGCCCAGCGCGCGGGCTTCATCACCGGTGACGACCCGCTGGCCGGGCTCGTACGGACGTGGAGCGGTCTGTACGGAGGTGCTCCGGAGCAGTCCTGCGACTTCGACGCGGCCCTCGGGCCGACCAAGACGTGGGTGTATCTGGCGGGCACCCGGCCCCTGGACGACGTCCTCGGCGCCCCCGGGATTCCCGGCGCACTGCGGCGAACGGCCCCCGTCTTCCACGGGCTGGGGCTGGACCACGTACGGCATGTCGCGGTGGACTACCGCCACCGGACCGTGAACCTCTACTTCCGCGCCCGCGGGCCCGTCGACCCGGAGCAGTGCCGGCGGTTCACGGCCCTGGCGGGCGCCGAGCCGCCCGGGGAGCGGCTGTTCGGCGAGATGGCCGCCTTCCTCTCCCGGGGCGCCTACACCTTCTCGGTCACCGTCTCCCCCGCAACCGGTGAGGTGGAGCGGGTCGCGTTCTACGCGCTGAAACTGCCGCCCGGCCGGTTCCCCTCCCTCGGCGGCCGGTTGCGCACCTTCTTCGCCACCGCACCCTCCTACGACCCCGAGGACATGAACGCGGTCGCCTGGTCCTTCGGCGCGGGCGGCGCGACCTACGTCAAGGCGGAACGGAGCCACTGCGGAGATCTGGTGGACCTCATCCGCGGCTGGAACACCTTCTTCAGCGGGTCCGAGACCACCGACCCCGCGCTGGCGGCGCCGGGCGGTGCCCCGTGAGGCCGGACGCCCCGGTCCCGGCCTACACCCTCGGACACGCTCCCGCCGAGATGGACCGGCTCCTCCTCCAGGCCCGGCTGTACGGGCCCGTCACGGCGCGGGCGTTCCGGCAGGCGGGGCTGGGGCCCGGGATGCGGGTCCTGGACGCGGGCTGCGGCGCCGGGGACGTGACGTTCATCGTCGCTGAAGCGGTCGGCCCCGGCGGCTCCGTGACCGGGGTGGACGCCGCGCCCGAGGCGCTGGACCTGGCACGTGCCCGGCTGAGCGACCGGGACCGGGGTCCCGGGGCGGGCAGGGCGGGCACCGTGGACTTCCGCCGGGCGACGCTGCCGGACATCGCCCTCGACGAACCGGTGGACGCGCTGGTCGGCCGGCTCGTCCTGGGGCATCAGGACGAGCCGGCCGCCTTCCTGCGCCGCCTTGCCGGCCTGGTCCGCCCCGGGGGCCTGATCGCCTTCCAGGAGTTCGACAACCACGCGCTCCGGACCGTCCCGGAAACCCCCCTCGCCGGAGCGGTGCTGCGGAGCATCGGCGAGGCGCTCCGTACCGGCGGGAAGGACCGGGGTGCGGGCGCACGCCTCTACTCCCTGTTCCGCCGGGCGGGGCTCGCCCCGGCGGGGATCTCCGCCACGACGCCGATGGGCGGGGTCGAGGACCCCTTGGTCCTCCCGCTCGCCGTGCACACCTACCGCACGCTGTGCCCGCGCCCCTCCGGCCCCGGCGGCGGGACGGCCACCGACCAGGAGGCGATCGGGCTCGAGGACCGTATGCGCGCGGAACTGGACGCGGCGGGCGCCGTGCTGATCATGCCGACCGCCGTCACCGTCTGGGCCACCGCCCCGGCCCGGCCGACCCCTTGACCGGAGCACGCCCGGACAAGGGTCGGCGGGACCTCCACGGGGCGCGTTCACCCCGCGACGGGGTGTCGGAAGTGCGCGGGACGATGTAGGTGGTGGCGCCGCTCGTGCCGCTCTTGGCGTACGAGACGTTGTGGCCCGGCACCGTCCATGTGTGGCCGTCCAGCGTGATCTTCCAGTACCCGATCGTCTCGCGCAGGACGGGTGCGATCTCCACTGGAGTACTCCGCGTCCCGGTCGGGGCTCTGGCTGTACAGCACCTGCCCGCTCACGCACCCCTCGGCGGCCCGGTACGCCTTCGGCGTCTCCAGGGCGACGAACTCGCACGTGGTGGTCTCGGGGCTCACCGCACACCGTTCGGCGGCCTGCTTCAGGACGATGTCCAGCACCCCGGGAGCGGTCGCCGTCGTCTGTCCCGGGCTCGGGGACTTGTTGCCGAGCCGCCAGGTGTTGTGGTCGTTCTCCCCGTCGGTGTCGCAGTCGATCAGCTCCACCTTCCTGGCGGTGTGCGACCAGGCGTCCTCCGCCAGCGCGGTCAGGCGGCTGTCGGGATCGGAGCGGTGGCGCAGGCGGAACGTGGACGCGGCCGCGCTCCGCGTCCCGGGTGACGTTGCCGTCGGGGTCCAGCGAGTTCCCCAGGCCCAGGACGAACTTCAGATCGGTGCTCTCGATGCTCAGGCACTCCAGGGAGCCGGTGCCCGAGCACGGTCCGGAGCCGACGGGCGAGAGGACGGCCCAGTCGAGCCAGACGTCCTCGCGGCTGCCGTCACCCGTGCCGACGGACAGGCGGGACCGCTGGTGGAGCGTGGTCGAGTTCTTTCCGATGGCGAACACGTCGAACGCGGTGGACGTTCCGAGCGACGCGGAGCGCACCGCGAGGGAATCGACCTGCCGGTCGCCGAGGGCCTTCCAGCCGGCGGCCCAGATCCCGTTCGGAGCGGTCTGGGCGGAGGAACTCGTCTGCGTCCGGTAGGCGACGTGGCCGTCGGCGTCGATGCCGTAGACGGCGAGGCGGCCGTCGCTGTGGGGGACGACGACGGGACGGCCGGGCACCGCGGGGCCGATCCTCTGCGCACCGTCCGCGGCCCAGGTGCCCGTCGGGTTCTTGCCCGTGCCGGGCTCGGACTGGGAGACGGTCCACAGTCCGTTCCCGCCGCGGTTGCCGAAGACCTGGAGGAACGTGCCCTCCTTGCGGTTGTTGAGCGCCACGGTGACGTTGCCGGTGTATCCGGTCCCGATCTCCTGCCAGGGGGCCCAGTTGTCCGCGGGCAGGGGGTGTCGGGCGTGCTCGGACGCTTCTGCGCCGTCACCCGCAGGCGTCCGTCGGGCTTGCGCGCGAAGACGCTGACGCGCCCGTTCCCGGAGACGACGGCGGTGGGGTTGCCCGTCCACGTGCCCGGCAGCGCCTCCCAGCCGCTCCAGCTCGAACCGTTGGGCGCTTTCTGGACCCGGTGCCAGATCTGGTTGTCGGCGCCCCGGACGAAGAGTTCGAGCCGCCCGTCGGTGTTGCCCCGGACGAGCCCGTGACCGCCGGCGGCCGCCAGGACCAGGACGATGGCCTCGGGCCCGTACGCCACCGACGCCATCGCGTCCAGCGACAGCGCGGCGAGGCCGGTGACGGCCGTCGGTCCGTGTCGCGTCCCTGCTCTGTCGAGGGGCTCGGCCCAGCGTCCGTCCCGAACCGGATGACGTCCGCGCTTCCTGGCGCGTTCTTGTCGTCGCGCGCTCTTCTTCCGACATCCCCTTGGCGTGCCCGGAGCCGCCCACCGCGTCATGAACCCGTGAAGAGCCGGCTCGCGGCGGCCCGTTCCCGGCGGTGCTGTTCTACGGTCGCCTCATGAGCAGATCCGTCGGCCGGATGCCGGCCGACCGCAGTATGCGCCGCCGCTCGGCGGCCCTCGCTCTCGGCGCCTTCGTCCTCTGCGCCCTGGGCATCGCGACCGGCAGCGTGTGGGTGCTCGGCGTCGGAGCCTGGTTCCTCATCGCCGCCGTCCTCCTGGAACTCGTGTACCGGCCCTGACCCCGCGCTTCCCGGTTCCGCGCATCCGCTGGGCACCGACGCCCTCGGCCGCGTCCAGCGGGTCGGGGCGGGACTTGACGGGCTTGCGGGGGTCCTGGCGGCGAGCCGTCGGCCCTCGCCTCCGTAGCCGCGGCCGTTCCGCCGGCCGGTCCGAGTCCGACGCGTGCGGCGGCCGTCCCGGATGCGACTGCTGCGGCTGACCGCACCGACGGCGCACCGACCTCGTCGAAGGGCCTCTCGCACCGGACCGGTTCACGGCCCACCGGATGGCGACCCGGCATCACGCGAGGGAGAGGACGGCTTTCTTGTGCCCCTCGCTCTCCTTGCTCTTCCGGGAGAAGTCCTCCGAGACCGGGCAGGGGTGAGCGCCTCCCGGGGAAAGTGGACGGGGCCATCGTCCGCTGGTCGCGCACTGCGGAACCGTCAACCGTGTGCGGCCCCCTCCCGGTCCCGAGACCTCGGCGCAGGGAGCGCCCTCGCGAGGCAGGCCCGGCGGACCGCCCGGGTGGAGGTGGTCCGGAGCGCTCCGGACCACCCCGCGTGACGGCCGGGACGGGGTCCTGGTGAGCCTCGCCCTCTGACGCCGGGCGGCAGGTCCTACCGGGGAGCAGGTCGCCCTGTCGGCACGGCGGCCGTTCGCGCGGCCGTGGCCAGGTAGGTGACGCGCAGGGTCCCGGTGGCCGGTTCACGGTCGACGAGCACCTCCACGCCGTAGACCCGCTTGATCAGGTCCGGGGTCAGCACGTCCTCCGGGGCCCCGGCCGCGGCCACCTCACCCTGGTCGAGGAGGACGAGGTGGTCGCAGTACCGCGCCGCGAGGTTGAGGTCGTGCAGGGCGACGACACAGGTGACGTCCAGCGAAGTCAGCAGGTCGAGGAGTTCCAGCTGGTGACGGATGTCCAGGTGGTTGGTGGGTTCGTCGAGCAGGATCTCCCGGGGCTCCTGGGCGAGGGCGCGGGCGAGCTGGGCGCGTTGTTTCTCCCCGCCGGAGAGGGTGTGCCAGCTCCGGTGCTGCTTGTCGGTGATCTCGGTCCGTTCGAGTGCCTCGTCGACGATCCGCCGGTCGCGCTCGGTGAGTGCGTCGAAGCGGCCGCGGAACGGGGTGCGGCCGAGTTCCACGACCTGGCGGACGTTGACGTGGTGGTGGGCGGACACGTCCTGCTCGACGACGGCGAGCCGTCGGGCCAGCACCCGGCGGCCGAGGTCGCTCAGGCTGGTGTCGTCGTAGCGGACGGTTCCGGTGTCGGGGCGGCGCAGTCCTGCGAGCAGGCGCAGCAGGGTCGACTTGCCGGAGCCGTTGGGGCCGAGGAGTCCGACGACCTTCCCGTCGTGGACCGCCATGTCGATGCCGTCGAGGAGTCGGTGGCCCTTGACCGACCAGGAGAGCCGGTGGGTGGTGATGCGGCCCATCAGGCCTCCAGACGCTTCAGGACCAGCGCGAACGCGGGCGCGCCGAGGAGCGCGGTGATGACGCCGGCCGGCAGTTCGTGGGGCGCGAACGCCGTCCGCGCGAACACGTCCACCCAGATGAGGAAGACGGCGCCGACGATCGCGGAGAGGGGGAGCAGGGAGCGGTGCGCGGGGCCCGTCACGATGCGGACGCCGTGCGGGACGAGCAGCCCGATGAAGCCGATCGCTCCGGAGGCGGCCACGGCGGCGGCCGTGATGACCGAGGTCAGCACCATGAGCCAGATCCGGGCCGCGGTGACGTTGATCCCCAGGGCCGTCGCGGAGTCCCACCCGAAGGTGAAGGCGTCGAGGGCGGGCGCGAAGAACTGGAGGGCGACCACCCCGGCCAGGATGACCAGGACGGTGACGGTCACCCCCTCCCACCGGGCGCCGCCGAGGGTGCCGAGCAGCCAGTAGGTGAAGCCGCGTGTCGAGTTCGCGTCCCCGTTGACCATGAGGATGACCGACGTGACTCCGGCGAAGAACTGGGACACGAGCACGCCGGTCAGCACCACGCGGGAGGGGCTGGCGACGCGCCCTCCGCCGAGCAGGAGCAGCAACAGGCCGAAGGAGACCAGTCCGCCGGCGAAGGCTCCGGTCGACAGGGAGACGCTTCCGCCGATGCCCAGCAGGAGCACGGCGACGGCGCCGGTGGAGGCGCCGGAGGAGACTCCGAGGAGGTAGGGGTCGGCGAGGGGGTTCCTGGTGACCGCTTGCAGGACGGCGCCCGAGACCGCGAGGGCCATGCCGATGGCCACGGCCAGCAGCACCCGGGGGAATCGGGACTCCCAGATCAGGGCGTCGAGCAGGCCCGGCAGTGGCGGGGTGGGGGCGATGCCGCCCAGACCGATGTGCCGGAGGATCGTGGAGACCACGTCCAGGGGCCGGACGTCCGCGCTGCCGAACAGCGACGCGGTGACGATCGACACCAGGAGTCCGGTCACGGCGAGGAGGTGGAGCACCACGGTCGTGGTGCGCCGCCGTCGCACCGGAGCCTTCTCACCCCTGGTGATCGGGGCTCCGGTGCGCGCGGCGGTCGTGTGTGAACTCGTCGTCATGATGGTGGAGGGGTCAGCCGAGCTTGTTCAGGCCGTCGACCAGGACGGGGACGGCGGACGCGCTGCCATAGCCGGGGTCCATGTGGCTGCCGGGGATGGTGATGAACCTGTCGCCCTTCACCGCGGCGAGCTTGCTGGTGAGCGGGTCCTTCTTGAGGAGCTGGATCTTCTCCTCGGCGGTGTCGTTGGGTTCGCCCCGGGTCAGGTCGGCCAGGATGATGACGTCGGGGTTCCGTGCGGCGACTTCGTCCCAGCTCACCTCGGCCCACTTGGTCTTGGCGTCGGCGAAGATGTTCTCGACCCCGACGAGCTCGGAGACGTGCTGCGGCAGACCACCCGGACCGGCCGCCCAGGGTGTGCCCTCGTAGGTGGAGTAGAACCACATCGCCTTGAGCGGCTTGTCGCGCTTCTCGACGGCGCCGACCGCCTTGTCCACCACGGCCTTCTGCTCGGCCGCCAGCTTCTCGCCGGCCTCGGGCACGCCCATGATCCTGCCGAGGCGGCGGTACTCCTCGAACAGCATGGTGAAGTCCGCGTTCGCCACGCTCTCGTGGTACGTGCAGTCGAACTCGGTCAGATAGGTGGGCACGCCCAGGTCGTGGAGCTGCTTGCGCTCACCGGACTGCTCCTTGGTGAACATGCTGGCGAAGGAGCCGTAGACGAAGTCCGGCTGGGCCTCCAGCAGCTTCTCGTGCTTGATCTCCGCCCCGGGCGCGGACAGGACCGGGATCTTCTCGTACGGAGCGGCGATCGCGGGCGGCGTCTTCTCGATCTCGTAACCCGTGCCGGCGATCCGGTCCCCCACCCCGAGGTGGATGAGGATCTCCGCGGCGGTCTGGTTCAGCGTGACGGCCCTCTTCGGCGCGGCCTTGTAGGTCACGTCGGTGCCGCAGTTCTCGAGCGTGAACGGATAGGTCGTCGCGCTCGTCGCCGTCGCCGCGCCCTTGGCCTTCGCGTCGGCCTCGGAGGACGCGTCCGTTCCGCATCCGGTGGCCGTGAGTGCCGCCAGAGCCGTACCGATTATGACAATCGTTTTCGTTCTCATTATGAGGAGGCTACCAGTCCATGGAGAAGGGGAGAAAGGTAAAGAGGGGAAAGGGAGTTGATGACTCCGGGCAGGCCCGGGGCGTCGGGGAGACTGCGCTGACGCCCAGGTCGCGCGCCTACCGCAGCAGCGCGGCCAGCCGGTGGACGACCTGCTCGTCGAAGAGGCCGTTGGCGGCCATCCAGTCGTCGTCGAACACGGTGTCGAGGTACTTGTCGCCGCCGTCGCAGACCAGTACGACGATGGTGGATCCCGGCGGCGCGCTCTGCGCCTGCTCCAGGGCCTTGTAGACCACGCCGCCCGCCGAACCACCCACCAGGAGACCGAAGTTCCTCGCCAGGAAGCGGCAGGTCTCGAAGGCCTCCGCGTCGCCGACCTTGAGTCCCCGGTCGATCAGTTCGTAGTCGACGACGGGGCCGATCTCGGAGCCCTCGGGGGTGCCGGTGCCGGACTGGTGGTAGGGCGCGCCCTTTCCGCCGAAGAGGACGGATCCCTCCGGTTCGACGCCGACGATCCTCAGGTCGGGGATGCGTTCCCGCAGGAAGCGACCGGTGCCGCAGAGCGAACCACCGGTGCCGACGGCTCCGTACAGGTACTGGATGTCGTCGCCCAGGTCGTCGTGGAGCTCGCGGGCGAGCGGCCGGTAGCCGTTGGGGTTGCCCTGGTTGCGGTGCTGCGCGGTCCAGTAGGCGCCGTGCTCGGCCGCGAGCCGCTCGGCCGTGGTGTCGCGTTCGGCGGTGGCGAGGCCGTCCTCGTCCCCGGCGACGTTGAGGATGTCGGCCCCGTAGGCGCGCATACCGCGCAGCTTGTCCGCGCTGGAGTGGTTGTCCACCACGGCCGTGAACTTGTAACCGCGCTCGGCGGCGATGAGCGCCAGGCCGAGACCGGTGTTGCCGGAGGTGGACTCGACCAGCCATCCGCCGGGGGCGAGCAGTCCGGCCTCCTCCGCCTCGTCGACCATGTTCCTGGCCATCCGGATCTTGGCGGTACCGGTGGGGTTGAACTGCTCCAGTTTCAGCAGGACGGTCGCCCCGCCTTCCGCGGTGTGGAGCTTGAGCAGGGGTGTGCGCCCCACCAGGTCGGAGATCTTGGTCCTGATCACGTCGTGTCCTTCGCGCAGATCTCCGTCAGGCACCGTACGAAGACGTCGTTGTCTCCGGGGGTGGACAGAGAGGCTCGGATGTAGGTCTCGTATCCCGGCTCGCGCCACGCCTTGACGATGATTCCGGCGCGGTGCAGCTTCCGGGCCACCCGGTCGGAGGCGCGGCCGGTGTCGATGAAGAGGAAGTTGGCCGAGGACGGGACCACCCGCAGTCCCGCGCCGCGCAGGCGGTCGGTGACCCTGGCGATCTCCAGCGCCGTCCGGCGAACCGTTTCCGCGAGGTGCTCCCGGTCGCCCAGTGCCGCGACGGCGGCGTCCTGCGCCGGCCGGTTCACGTTGTACGGGGTACGGACCCGGTCCAGCGCCTGGATCAGGGCCGTGTCGGAGGCGATGCCGTAGCCCACCCGGACGCCCGCCAGGCCGTAGGCCTTGGAGAAGGTGCGCAGGACGATCCACGGCCGGTCCAGCGCGCGGAGCGCGTCGAGGCCGTCGGGGTAGTCCGGGCGGGTGCGGGCGAACTCGCCGTACGCCTCGTCGAGCACCAGCAGGGCCGACTCGGGGACGGCGGCCACGACCTGCTCCAGCTCGCCGGCGTCGAGCATCGCACCCGTGGGGTTGCACGGGTTGGCGAGGAAGACGAGCTTGGGGCCGGCGGCCAGCGCGTCGCGCCAGGCGGCCGCGTCGAACCCGAACTCGGCGGTGACCGGGACCTTGTGGACCCGGGCGCCCATCACGCGGGGGAAGATCTCGTGCAGGCTGAATCCGGGGGCCTGGGTGACCACCAGGTCACCGGCGTCCAGCACGGCCTGGCACAGCAGTTCCAGGATGTTCTCCGAACCGTTGCCGAGCACCACGCGCTCGGCCGGCACGTCCAGGCTCGTCCCGATGGCCTCGGCCAGGCGCTTGCCGGCGGGATCCGGGTAGCGGGAGACACCGCCGGCCAGCACTGCCTGGACGGCCTCCGCGACCGCGGGAGAAGCGCCGTACGGGTTCTCGTTGTTGGAGAGCTTGATGACACGTCCGGCGCCGCTGAGGGCGGCGACCTCGTCGGGGTCGGCGCCGGGGTCGTAGCCGGGCAGGCCCGCCACCTCCCCGCGTATCAGGGAGACCGAGGTGACCGGCGCGAGGGTGGGGTTCATGACGACTCCGATGGGGGAACGGGTGCGCCGGACGTCTCCCGGTGGAGCCGGTCGACGCGGCGCAGGAAGGCGGCCAGCAGGATGGCGGCGGTGGCCGCGAGGCCGATGGTCTGGCCGATCCAGACGCCCTCGACGCCCCAGTCGGCCGTGACCCCGAGCAGGTAGCCCGCGGGGAGGCCGATCAGCCAGTAACCGACGAGGGAGATCCGGAAGGGGCCCGCGGTGTCGCCGATGCCGCGGAGGATGCCGTTGCCGATGTTCTGGGTGGCGTCGAAGACCTGCATGAGGGCGGCGATCAGCAGCCCGGTCACGGTCAGCGCGATGACGTCGGCGTTGTCGGCGTGCTCGGCCGAGACGAACAGCGACACGATCGGATTCGGGATCACCAGGTACACGACCGCGACGAGCAGCGTCGCGATCACGCCCCAGGCCGTGCCGAGGAGGCCCGTCCTGCGGGCCGTCACGTAGTCGTTGCCGCCGTCGGCCTCGCTGATGTGGATCGACGCCGCGTGGGAGAGTCCGGCGGAGATCATGAAGACGATGTAGACGATCTGGTTGAGCACCGTCTGCGCGGCCAGCGCCTCCACGCCCAGGGAGCCGATGACCAGGGTGAGCACGCTGAAGAACCCGGCCTCCGAGGCGTACGTCCCCGAGATCGGCAGGCCCAGACGCCAGACCGACCGGACCGCGTCGCCGTTCCAGCGCCTCGCCGCGGGCGAGGTGAGGTACGGGCGGAGGACACCGTCGCGCAGGATCACCGCGACGAACGCCAGGAAGGAGAGCAGGAACACGGTGACGGTGGCGATCGCGACACCGACGAAGCCGAACGCGGGCAGACCGAACTTCCCGTGAATGAGTACGTAGTTGAGACCGATGGTCACGCCGACCGAAACCAGCGTGATGACCAACAGGGGCCCGGGCCGCTTGAGTCCGGTGGTGAAGTGCCGCAGGTTCTGGAACCACAGGCACGGCAGCATGCCCGGCGCCAGGACCATCAGGAACTCACCCGCCTTGTCGACCACGGTCGGGTCCTGGCCCAGCAGGACGAGCAGCGGGCCGATCAGCAGGAGTGCCGCGCAGAACACCACGCCGCACACGGTCGCCCAGAAGAACCCCGCGAACAGCAGCGCGCCGATCCGCTCCCCGTCGTCCCGCACCCGCGCCTCGGCCACCAGGTTGCCGACCCCGGTGACCAGGCCGGTTCCGGTGGTGCGCAGCTGGTTGAACAGCGCGATGGCCAGACCGGCGGCGGCGATCTCCACCGCGCCGAGCCTGCCCAGCATCACGATGTCCACGGTGGTCAGCGCGACGTAGGCGAAGTTGGTCAGGATCAGCGGGAGCGCGAGCTTGAGCAGCGCGCGGGAGTTCGCGACCCACCATCCGACGCCCGCCTCTTCGGCCCGGGTCGCGCCGGTCTTGTCGGTCGTGTCGGTCGTGTCGGTGCTCACCAGAAGTCGACCTTTTCCCCGCGCCCGCTCGCCAGCGCGAGATCGGCTATGTACCGGCCCAGGGCGGCGTCGGTGACCGCCATGCCGCTGTTGTAGGCGAAGACCACGTCCTCCGGGCCGCGCCGGGCGGGCGCCCGGCCGAGCAGGATGTCCGGCAGCTGGGCGTCCACGGACGGCAGGCCGCCGTCCGGGCCCCGCAGGTCGTCGCAGGTGGCGTGCATCTGGGCGGTGTCGGTGGCGATCCGGTAGTCCGCGCCGTGGCACACGTCGGCGTGTACGCCGTACCCGAGGAGTACGGCGACCGAGCCCGGCTTCATCCAGTCGCGCCGTACCTCCTCCGTGGCGGAGAGGCCGGCGGCACCGATCACGATGTCCGCCTCACCGGCGGCTTCACGAAGGTCCTCGACGACCTCGACCTCACGGCCGCCGACGCTGTCCCGGACGGCGCGCAACCCCTCGGGATAGGTGCCGAACACCCGCAGCCGCTCCAGCTCCGGCAGGCCCGCGACGAGCATCGGCAGGGCCGCCTGCCCCTGGACGCCGGTGCCGACGACGAGGGCGGTGCGCGCGTCGGGGCGGGCCGCGCGGGCGAACAGGGCGGTGGTGGCGGAGGACCGCAGGGGGCCGAGCTTCACCACGTCCATCAGCGCGATGGGGGCGCCGGTGGTGTCGTCGACCAGGAAGACGAACGAGTGGAAGCCGTAGGCGTCCCTCGTCCGCCGGGGATCGAACTCGTAGACGGCCTTGAAGCAGACGGTGCCGCTGCCGGCGTCCCTGGCCACCATCGAGTAGCTCAGCGAGCGGTGGTCGGGGTCGTCGATGATCGTCTTCACCGGGTTGTTCGAGCCGCCTTCGCGCAGCGCGCGGTAGGCCTGTTCGACGACCGCGATCACCTGACGGTGGTCGAGGTCGAGGCCTTCCTGCTGCGCCTGCGGCAAGAGCCACAACTGCCCGGGCGGGGCGTAGCTCGGGGACATAGGAGCCTTCTCCTTCAAGGGTGTTCGCATCGGACGGGTCAGAGGTCTCAGTGGATTCCGTCCAGTCGCCAGCGGGGCGGGGCCCCGTCGACGCCGAGGTCGCCGCCGAGCCGGAGCACGACCTTCGACGGCAGGGGGGCGTCATGGAACGGGGACTCGTTGGAGTCCATCTGGTAGCCGGCCGTGTTGAGGTAGACCAGGTGGTCACCGCGGTGCACGGGCCGCGGGAAGCCGATCTTCCGCCAGGTGACCATGTCGCTCTCCAGGCAGGTCGATCCCGCGACGCACGCCGGGAAGAGCTCGTCGGCGGCGGACCCGGCGGAGATCAGCAGGGGATCGGGGAGGTAGTCGCTGCCGAACCACTGCTCGGAGAGGCTGAAGCTGCTGCCCGCGACGGTGACGATCGCGTACCCGTCGGACTCCCGGCGGTCGTCGACCTGCTGGACGCGGTACATCGTGAACCCGGCCTGGTCCAGGAGGGCCCGGCCGGGCTCGACGACGAACCGGATGCCGTGGCGGTTCGCTTTCGCCGACAGGCTCTCGCCGCCGCCGACCGGGTGCGCCATGATCGCCCGCACGGCCTCGGCGGCCGGTTGCCCCCCGTACGGATAGAAGTCCTCGAAGTCCTTGGCGGCGTGGTAGTGGGCAGGTTCGTTCTGCGCGAGGAACTCGTTCCACAGCCTCGGCTCGACGTAGCGGACGGGCAGACCGCCGCCGATGTCGACGAGTTCGGCGGGGAGCGAGCCGCGCCGCCGGGCGTCGAGGCAGTGCTCGATCATCTCGTTCGCGGCCGTCGCACGCTCCGCCGGGGAGTAGCCGTTCAGATGGAAGGAGAATCCCCGGAGGACGAGGTGGTCGGCGAGTTCCCCGCACAGGCCCACGGCGGCACGGCGCTCGTCGCCGGACAGGCCGAAGCGGCTTCCCGGCTGCCCGGCCGTACGGGACCGCAGCAGTACCGCGGCCCGGCGCCCGGCGAGCCGCGCGGTCCCCGCGAGTCTCCTCAGTTCGCTGATCGAGTCGACGGCGACCAGACAGCCGTGCTGGACGGCGAGTGCGAGCAGCGCGTCGTCCTTCTCCGGGCCGGACACGCCGATCCGACGACCGGGCACTCCCCCGGCCAGCGCCTTGACCAGTTCGGGGGCGCCGGCGACATCGACGCCGATGCCCAGGGCTGCGGCCGAAGTGACATAGCAGTCGGCCTTGTTCGCCTTCTTGGCGAACAGGATGTCGGCGGTGGCGCCGGACTCCGCGAACGCCCGGCGGAGTTCTCCGACGTTCTCCTCGAAGACCTCAGGCAGCACGACGTGCAGCGGTGACCCCAGGCCGTCCAGGAGGTCGGCGAGCAGGGCGCGGTGGTCCGCCAGGAGCCTGGAGACCACGGGATGCCGGAGTGCGGTGAGCGCGAAGGGCCGGGCTCCGGCCATCGGGCGCTCCGAACGCTGTCGGGAGATGAGCACATCGTACTTCTATACGATGATGACACTCATTTTCAATAAGACTCCGAGAAAGGGCCCCAAGTCGAGGTGCGAAAGGTGCGTAAAGGGAACAGATCAGGCGCCCGATCGGGAGAACGCGTCGAGCCGCGAAGCGACCGGCCGAGGCAGTCGTCCTGAAGGTCACACGCGTCGGCCCGGAGACCGTGCGATCGGTCGGCGACGGCCAACCGAAGTCCGTCGAAGCCCGAGATCATCACCGACCCGCCTCGGGACCTCCACCGCCTCCGAGACCCCTCCCGGGCGTGTTGATCGAGATCCCGAGAAAAGCGACGGTCTTCTTCATGAAGGAGAGCGGGCGGTGGCCGTATCGCACCGGTTGATCCACCCGGAGAAGGAGAAGACGACGGGTTCGCCGCGGAGCCCGGCGGGCTCCGCGGCGAACCTCCGTACCGCCTAGAGAGTGCCGTCCGAGCGGGGGGCGGCCGCGACGGGATCCGGTCCCGGCGCCGGCTCCGGCTTCTCCTTCGACCGCGCCTTCGTCCACATGTTCTGCAGGCTCTCCAGCATCGACGCGAGGAAGATGACCGCGCCGCCGAAGATCTGCGACAGGCTCAGCGACTCGCGGTTGACCAGCCCGAAGAGGCTGGCGAACACCAGGTCGAGGTTGAAGATGACCGAGGTGCGCGCGCTGCCGACGCGCCGCTGGTAGCGGGTCTGGAGGTAGATCGCGAGGGCGGTCGACATGACGCCCATGAAGACGATCGCGATCCACACCTTGGTCTCGGCGAGCGGCGCGAGGTCCCGCTGGAACGGGAAGTACAGCAGGGCGAGCGTGCCGAACAGGACCTGGAAGAAGCCCAGGGCCAGCCGGTCGACCTGTCCGGACTCGGGCTCGGAGGTCAGCTTGCCGATGATCGAGATGGTCATGGCGATGGCGAAGGCGGCGAGCCCGCCCCACAGGTAGCCGACGGAGATGTCGTCGAGGTCGGGTCCGAGCACGATGAACGCGCCGACGACACCGACGACCACCGAGGCGAGGTCCACCTTCGACGGCCAGCCCTGGCCGAGCGCGGCCGAGACGAAGGGGATGAAGACGATGCACATCGTCACGCAGAACGCCGTACTGGCCGAGGAGAGGTAGTGCAGCGCGTAGCTCTGGCTGACGATGTTGAGCGCGCTGAACAGGCCGAGCACGAGCCCGCCCAGGACCGCCTTGCGACTGGCCCGCAGCGCGACCGGCAGGGCGAACGGCAGCAGGGCGACCGTCGCGACCAGGGAGCGGGCGAAGGCGTACAGGCCGGGGTCGACGACGGCCACGGCGTTGTGCGTCAGCGGGAAGCCGATGCCCCAGATCAGCGGGATCGCGAAGATCGCGAGGAGGGCGACCCGGTCGTGCCGCTTCTCCGCCCTGGCGTCGGTGAGGAGGGCGGGGTCATCGGTAGTCGACGTAGCCATAGAACTTCCCGGGCTCGTAGTTCCACTCCACGGTCCGCCGCGTGTCACCGAGCAGCATCTCGGCGCGGCGCAGGTCACGCGAGACCAGCAGCCGCTGCAGCCAGCGGTCGGTCCCGTCGTAGCGTGCCGTGAAGGCGGTCCTGCCGTGGACGGTCTTGAGGTTGTCGAGCAGCAGGGTCTCGCCCGGCCCGAGGTCGACGGCGTACATGTTCTCGTGCAGGATCACGCGCAGCCGGTCCAGGGCCTCCTGGGCGCGGGGGTTCGTGCCGGCGATGTACTCGTCGTCGTACGCGATCATGGGTGAGGCCGGGTCGCCGAAGAGCACCCGGATCGCGGGGCCGTTGCCGCGCTCGGCGTCGCTGTTGCCGAAGTTGTAGTCGACGCTCGTACGGAACTGGAACGAGGAGAGCGTGTCGACGTCCTCCGCGCTGAGCAGCGGCAGGATCTCGTCCGCGCCGATCACGAGCGTCTTGGCGACCCCGGCCGGGTCGCGGCGCAGCCCGCTGAGCATCAGGTAGTCGGGCTGGACCGGGTGGTAGATGTTCTCGTTGTGGAGGTCGAGGATGACCGCCGAGCTGTCCGAGGAGATGTTGGTCTCGTTGTGCTTGGCCGGACGCACGTTGTGGATGATCGCGCCGTTGCGCTCCTGGCTGTAGCTGAAGGGCTCGCCGAGCAGCTTGCCGAGCATGATCAGCGTGAACTCGCTGTAGTAGGTGCCCTTTCCGTTCTCGATGTCCTCCGTGGACTCCGTGGTGGGCATGAGGTCGGGGTCGATCGCGCCGTTGCGTATCAGCAGCCGCCCGCCGGGCCCGCCCTTGCGCTTGAATTCGAGCAGGGCGCGGACGTCGTCGTGGTCGAGGGAGGCGAGCGCCTCCTCGGCGTGCGCGGCGGTGCGCTCGAACTCCCGGTAGGGGTTGGCGCGTACGGCATGGCGCCGGATCGTCTCCGCCCAGGAGGAGATGTCGACGGTCGGCATGGGGACGTGGGTGGTGGTACGGGTCACAGCGCTGCCCTCGCAGTCTCGCCGCCGTCGACGATGTAGTGCTGACCGGTCATGAAGCGTGCCTCGTCGGAGGCCAGGTAGACGAGGAAGCCGGCGATCTCGGAGGGGTCGGCGTGACGCCCGAGCGGGATGTTGGCGTTGACCTCGTCGAGCATCTCGTCGGTGTACTCGGCCCGCTGCATGGGCGTGAGCACGGCCCCGGGGGCGAGCGCGAGGACCCGGATCCCGGGCGCGAGTTCGACGGCCATCGTGCGCGAGAGCGCGAGGATGCCGGCCTTGGAGGCGTTGTAGTCCGCATAGTGCGGGAACGCGGCGAGGCCGTTGATCGAGGACATGTTGACGATCACGCCCTCGTCCATGCGGCGGACGGCCTCGCTCGCCACGTAGAAGACCCCGTTGAGGTTGGTGTCGACCACGGTGCGCCACTGGGCGGGCGTGATGGAGCGGAAGCTGTCGTGCCGGACGCTGATCCCGGCGTTGTTGATCACTACGTCGAGCTGCGGAAACCTCTTCTCCAGTTCCTGGAAGGCCTCCGCCACGGCGACGTCGTCGGAGACGTCCACGGTGATCGCCGCGGCGATCTCCGGAATGGCCGCCACCGTTTCGTCGATGGCGCGCTTGTCACGGTCGAAGATCGCCACGCGGGCGCCTTCCGCGACGAATCGGCGGACGGTGGCCTGGCCGATTCCGCTCGCGCCGCCGGTGACCAGCACCCTTTTCCCTCTGATGCCCTGCATGGAAGAAATCCCCTGAGTCTCGGAAGTGGCGTCGGAACGGATCACAGCTGCTCGAAGACGTTCCGGTCCGGAATGGCGAAATCGACGGGCCACTTTCCGGAGTCGACGCGCTCCTTGATGTACGGGAAGTCGCGGTAGAGCTGGCCGAGGAGGTGGTGCCCCACGGTGATCCGCTCGTCGCTCGCCCCGAACTTCGGCAGGACGCGCAGTTCGGTCTCGAAGTCGAGATTCATGAAGAAGGGGAAGCTGTAGCGCTCCTCGCCGGTCGTGACCACCCGGTGCAGAAGGGACTTCACCTTTCCGCCGGTGAGGAACTGGAGCATGTCGCCGCCGAGGACGAGCAGGGTGTTCTTGAAGACGGGCATGTTCCGCCAGGTCTTCGTGGGGCGGTCGTACGCCAGCAGACCGGGCGAGGTCTGGTGGATGAGGGTGAAGAGCTCGTAGTCCGTGTGCGCGCCCATGGACGTGTCGCCGCTGTTCACGAGCACGTCGTTGGGGACGTAGTGGATCAGGCGCAGCTGCGAGGCGGGGCGGGTGATCCAGCGGTCGAAGTACTCCTCGCCCTCGCCGACGCCCCGGGCGATGAGCCGCAGGATGTGGCGGGAGATGGCGAAGTTGGCGGCGTAGTAGGCCTCCGCGGTGGCGGCCATGCCGTCGATGTGGGCGGGATAGCTGTTCGGCCCGACGAGTTCGAACCCGAGGCTGCGGTCCGGCGGCAGGGGCTCGGTCTCGTAGCCGATGTCGAAGGCCTCGTAGGCCCGGAGGGACTCGTCGCCGTATGCGCCCTGTTCGGTGACGGGGACGTAGCCGCGGTGGTGATCGGAATCGCCGATGTAGTACTCCATCTTCGACTCCACCGAGGAGTCGAAGAAGTTCTTCGAGACGTCCTGCAGCGCCTTGAAGAGCTGCGGAGAGATGACCTTGTCGAGGTCGGAGAGATAGAAGTATCCGGTTTCAGCCAGGGTTTCGAGGACGTGTATGGGTGTCACGTGCCCGGAAATTATTTCTTCGTAGCTGATGACCGGGATGGAGTGAATCGCCATGTGAGGGCTCCCCCGAGCTTCATGCTTTCGGACAGGTCTTGCCGATCGAGAGTGTGGTGGAGCACGGAGGGGAACTCAATCTTCCATTTGCGGTCGTACACGGCGTGATGATTGAGCATCGAACAACGAGGCTTCGCTTTGTTCGAATATCCCCCACTGTCGGCAACGGGAAATCAGACAGCGTGGCCTCATCCGGCCCCCCTGGGAGTGACCGTCATCACATGGCCAAGTCTGTTTGGTTACCGTCTGGTTACGCCCTCTCACGCCCTCCCTCCAGGACCCGGCCGGCATCGAGCCTCACTATCGAGTCACCGGACTTGCACGGCCGAGGTCACTTTCTCTTTACTTGCGGAGCCCCGAGAAGTACCCCTAAGGCCCCTGGATACGTCCTTCGAGGCGGACGGCATACGGCTCACGGTGGCGCTCGCCGTGGTCGCCGCTCCGACCGACGGCTTCCGGCTCCTCGGCTTCTTGGGGTGTCGCTGAAGGCGGCCGACATGGGATGGGCGAAGCAGCAGGCCGACGGGCGGGACGCGCTGGTCACGCGTCTGCGGGGCAAGCCGGTGGGACATCAGGTGCTCGGGGCGGCCGAGCAGGACCGCCGTGCGGCAGGCTGTCCTCGATCACCGGCCCTGCGACGTGGGCCTGAGCGGGGCAGTTGTGGACGCGGCGGCTGATCGATGACCTGATCGCGAAGCTGTACCGGGTGCGGCTGACCGATGTGGGGGTGGGCAAGTACCTGAAGCGGTGGGGCTGTTCTTCCAGCGCCCGGACAAGCGAACCGTCGAGCCGCACCTCCTGCCGACGTACTCGCCCGAGCCGAACTCCGACGAGCTGGTCAACGCCGATCTCAAGCACAGCCTGTCCGGCAGCGCCGAGCCCGCGTCCAGACCGAACTCGACGCCCAACTCCTCACCTCTGCCGCCGCGCAGATCGTCACCGTCCTGCACGGCCGTCCTCGGCCTGCTACCGCTCGCCGCCGCCCCGTACGCCTGGGGCGCCGTACGAGCCGCGCGGATCGAGCACGAAGCGCACCACCATCACCACCACCACCACCGCCGCCGCCACCGAGGTCCGCGCCGGCACCATGGCCGACTTCCTCACCGGCCAGCACCGCATCATCGTTCTCGAGGACGGCCATGGCCAGGCATCGGCTCTGCCAGTCGTTGCGGACCCCGTGCGGGATCTTGAGACCACGAACGGCCCGTGGCAGGCTCGTGTCACATGATCGCTGACTTCGCGAAAGACAACCTGCACGGGAGGCTGCGGCGGGACCGTGAGGCGCTGCTCTGGAAACTCGACGGCTTGTCCGCGTACGACGCCCGCCGGCCCCTGACCGCGACCGGAACCAACCTCCTCGGTCTGGTCAAACACGTGGCCACCGTCGAGGCCCGGTACTTCGGCGAGGTCTTCGGCCGTCCTTCCCCGGAGCCGCTGCCCCGGTGGCAGGACTCCGACGGCGGCGATCTGTGGGCGGCCGAGGACGAGACCCTCGATGAGATCGTCGGGTTCTACCGGCGCACGTGGGAACACTCGGACGCGACGATCGAGGAGCTCGCCCTCGACGCCCCCGGCCACGTGCCGTGGTGGCCGGAGCCCTATGACGACACGAACCTGTTCGCCGTCATGGTCCATGTCCTCGGCGAGTCCGTCCGGCACACCGGGCACGCCGACATCCTGCGCGAAGGACTCGACGGCCGGACCGGGTTGCGGCCCGAACACGAGAAGCAGATCGACGAGGAAGCCCGCGCAGCCTACTGCGCGAAGATCGAGCAGGCCGCGAGGTCGGCCGCAGCAATCAAGGCGTAGGAGTTGTCTCACGTGACTTGATGTCCGTGCGTCACGATGCCGGTCGCAGGTGCTGATCTGTCGAAGCGTCAGGTTCCTGATGAACTCTGGGAGTCGGCAGCCTCGTTGCTGCCGTCGTTCACTACTCGTCCGCAAGGCGGCGGGACCGGATCCTCGGGAGGGGGCGGGCCGTGTTCACGACCGTGGTGTACGCGCTGACCAGCGGCTGTGCCCGGCGGCATCTGCCGCCGACGTTCGGCACGTCGCCCGCCACGGCACATCGGCGCTTCACGCCATGGACCGAATCGCTGCGGCCAGCGCCAACCCGGCCGCGTGCCTGTACCGCTTCCAGGGGGTGCGCATCCTCATGTTCTCGTCGCCCGCCGCCTCGAGCATCCCGACGGCGCCGTCGAGCCCGTGGAGGCGACGCTCTGCGTGGCCGACGCGGACCTGGCCGTCGTGAGGCGGGGGCAGGAGGCGGTCGCGTAGACGAAGTCGGCTTCCAGGTCCTCGGCGTCGTCGAGGTCGGCCGTGCAGGGTCAGGACGTAGGCGCCGGTGAGGTGGCGCGCAGGGCGAGCAGGGCGGTGTCGTCGCTGGCCCAGCCGCCGTGGTGGGCCTCCAGGACGCCGGTGAGGTGGGCGATGGTGGCGGTGGCGGCCATGCCATGGCTGGCGGCCAGGGCGGCGGCGAGGTCGTTCTCGCCGAAAAGGGTCTCGGCGGTTTCGGGGGCGGCGTCGGGGCGGGGGCGGGCTTCGATGGCGCCGTCGGTGTAGAGCAGGAGCAGGTCGCCGGGGTCGAGGTGGAACGGCACGTCGGTCAGGTTCAGGGTGTCCATGATGCCCAGCAGGGTGCCCGGGACACCGAGTCGTTCGATCCGGCCGTCGGCGCGGCGAATCAGCGCCGGGGGGTGCCCGGCCAGGGCGAGGGTGCCGGTCAGGCCTTCGGCGGTGGGGTGGAAGGCGGTGTAGACGGCGGTGAGGAAGCGAGGAGCGTCCTGGGCGAGGAGGGCGGTGTTGAGGCGGGTGAGCCGGTCGGCCGGGGAGCCGGTCTCGTCGGTGTCGGCGCGGACGGTGTAGCGGGCCATCGAGCTGACCTGGGCGGCCTGGATGCCCTTGCCGCACACGTCGCCCAGGACGGCGGCGTAGTGGGGGCCGTGGGTGTGGAAGAGGTCGTAGAAGTCGCCGCCGACCTCGATGTCGGTGCGGTGCCGGTTCGAGGCCGGCAGGTAGGAGGCGGCCGCCTCGGCTCCGGGGATCGTGCGCAGCCGTGGGGGGAGGAGTCCGGCCTGGAGGGTGTGGGCGAGGTCGGCGGAGCGCTGGTGGGCGGCCTGGGAGGCGGTCAGGCTCTGGCGCAGGTGGATCTCCGCCGCCACCGACCGGGCCAGGGTGGCCAGGGTGGTCAGGTCGGCCGGTGACCAGGCGCGCGGGGAGTCGTCGATGACGCAGAAGCTGCCCAGGACCCGCCCGTCGGGGTCGAGCAGGGGGTAGCCGGCCCAGGCGCCGATGTTCATCGGTCCCACGGAGGGGTGGTCGGCGGTGCGCGGGTCGGCCGCGGCGTCGTCGGCGATGAACGCCTCGCCCTCCAGCCCGACCAGGAAGTAGCAGAAGCTCTCCCCCACCGGGTTCTGCCGCTCGCCGAGCGCTTCGGCGTCGACGCCCACGCACGCCTTCCAGAACGAGCGGTCCGCGTCGACCAGCGTCACGAACGCCCGCCCGGCCCCGGTGATCTTCGCGGCCAGGTCGGCGAGGTCCTCGAAGACCGGCTCGGGTCCGGTGTCTAGCAGGGCGGTGGCTTCCACCGCGGCCAGGCGCGCGGGGTCCGACAGCGCGGCCGGCAGGCCGTCCGCCCGCAGCCCGCCGGGGAAATCCATGCTCGCCACCTGTCCGGCCGTCCTTTCGTCGTGCACGGGAACACCAGTACCAACAAGTGCATCACGCCGGGTACTCCCCGTACGCCCCCTCAATCCTCCGAAATGGTGCGATTGACACCTGCTGCTCCTCCGGCCGGTCGTCCTCGGCCGGCCCTGCGCGTGTCGGCGGGCAGGGCGGGCTCCGCCCCGGTGAGCCCCCGGGCGGGTTCCGCAGGCCCGGGGTGGGCGGCGGTGGACACTGGAGGCATGAGCACTCTGCACGAGAGCAGCGCGTGGGGTTCGACGACGAGGGGATGCTGTCGGTGAGTGATCATGAGCGCGACGTGCGGGGGCGGCGGATGCTGGCCGGTCTGCTGGCCGCGAGCCATCTGATGCCGCTGGAGCTGCTGCCCTCGACCGTGGCCGAGCACGCCAGGGCGGTGGGCTTCACCCAGGTGCTGATCTAGCTGGGAGATCTCCAGCGTGACGTGCTGCGACTGCTGACCGGCCGGGGCCTGGACGCCGGGCAGGACAACGCCGGCGAGGAGGCCGAGCTGAAGGTCGAGGGCAGCCTCGCGGGGCGCGCCTACCAGTACGGGCAGATCCTTCCCGAAGGACCGCGGAACCCGGAGGAGAGGCACTGGTGGGTGCCGCTGCTGGACGGCACCGAGCGCCTGGGCACCCTGCGGGTCACGACCGCCGACGACGACGTGCGGGCGCGTGAGGACATGACGCTGCTGGCCGCCCTGGTCGCGCTGGTCCTGCACAGCAAGGAGGCGGACAGCGACGCGCTGGCCCGGCTTCCGGGCCCGGCAGCCGGTGCGGTCCGGGTCGGGCCCGCGGGCGGACTTCTCCAGGACGTCCTCAGCACTTCGCGGGCGGTTCCGCTCGTCCGGCGCCCAGGACACAGGCCCCTCCGCGTGCCCGGGTCCGGAACCGCCGGCGTCCCGGTAGTGCCGGACGATCGACGCCTTGTCCTCCGTGCCGAACAGACCGTCGCCGAGTTCCGCGGCGAGCCGCGCCGAGCGCGGGCCGCCGCGGTCACTGGGACCCACAGGGCCGGGGTCAGGGCCGCGAGCGGGAGCAGCGGCCCCACGGCCCTGCCGGTGCTTCCGGGCGGCCGGGCGGCGGACGCGACGGGGGGACCACGGCGGACGGCGTCGAGGGCGCGGGGGCGCTGCCCGTCATGGGTCCTCCCGGCTGCGGTGCGGTGCGGTCTGCGTCCGCCGCTGTCGGGAGTGCGGCGCGGCTCGTCGTTCGTCCGTGCGACCGGTTCACCCGGCGGTTCCAGAGGCGATCAGGGCCTGGGGAGCGGCTTGTTTGATGCGCGTGTTCAGCCACTTCAGCTGCTTCTGGGTGTCGCTTTCGCAGGAGGCCACCACGTCCAGGAGTTCGCGGTCCCGGACCCCCTGCGCCGCCTGCCCGAGGACGGTCCAGGTGATGTCGACGAAGGACGCCAGGAGGTAGAGGTCCTGCAGGTCGCGCAGGAGGCCGACGCCGCCGGAGCGGGTCTCGCTCAGTCCGTCGGCGTGCAGCCGCTCCGGCTCGTCCTCGTGCTGTTCGCCGTAGCGGTCGGCGACGGGTGCGAGCCGGTCGACGTGGACGTCGCTCATGGCGGCGAGGGTGTGGCAGAGGGTGTGCACGTCGGGTTCGCCGGCGTGGCCGTCGGCGACCTGGCGGAAGGAGTCGGCCAGGGTGCGGGAGGCGGCGTGCTGCAGACCGACGTAGGTGGCGAGGTGCACGGGGTCAGCCCTTCGTGCCGTTGGCGGAGGTCGTGGTGCCTCCGGAACCTGGTCGTTCCGCCGTCCCGGGCGTCCGGACGGGCGGCGGCGCGGCGGCCTGGACGTGTTCGTGCGCGTCGGCGTCCGGACCGCCGACGGTGGGCGGGACCCCGTCCGGGTCGGCCGGCGCCGATGCCGTGGTGGTGGGAGCGGGTGCGGGTCCGGTGGCGTCGGCGATCCTGGTGATCCTGACGGCTCCGATCTTGAACGTCGGCTGTTTGGAGACCGGGTCCCACTCCGTCATCGTCAGCTCGTTCGCCGCCCGGGGGGCGCCGTCGGTGGTGCCGTCGGCGGGCCGGTCCCAGGAGCCGTAGTGGAACGGGACGAACACCACGCCGTCCCGGCCCCGTCCGATCCGCGCCGGGGCCTGCACGGCGCCCCGGCGGGACTCCACCCGTACGACGTCCCCCTCCCCCACTCCCAGCCGTGCCGCGTCGTTCACGGACAGCTCCACCCACACGTCGGGGGCGGCGCGGTGAAGCCGGCGGGAACGTCCCGTCTTGGTGCGGGTGTGGAAGTGGTAGACGGTGCGCCCGGTGGTGAGGACGAACGGATAGTCCTCTCCCGGACTCTCCGGCGGCGGGACATGGGCGACGCTCTTGAGGAACGCGCGCCCGTCGGGGTTCTCGGCGCGGTACTCCTGCTCGCTGAGCGCCCCGCCGGTGAGCAGGTCGTGTCCGTAGGTCTCGCAGTCGTCGGCGCGGGTGGGGAAGTTCGCGTCGGCGTACAGGCGCTCGGTGCCCTCGGGTGCCCGGTCGTTCACGGGCCAGGGGATGCCGCTGCCGCCGCGCAGCTTGTCGTAGGTCAGGCCGGTGTAGTCCACCGGGCGGCCCCGGGTGCACTCCTTCCACGCCTCGAACGCTCCCCGCGGGTCGGACCACGGGATCAGCGGGGCGCCGTCCTTGTCGCGGAAGTCCATGCGCCGGGCGTAGTCCAGCCAGATGTCCAGGTCGCTGCGGGCCTCGCCGGGCGGGTCGATCGCCTTCTCCGACAGGTGCACGGTGCGGTCGGCGTTGGTGAACGTGCCCTGCTTCTCGCCCCACAGGGCGGCCGGCAGGACGACGTCGGCGTAGCGGGCGGTCTCGGTGAGGAAACCGTCCTGCACGACCGTGAAGAGGGAATCCTGCCGGAGGATCCTCCGGACGCGGGCCAGCTCCGGCAGGGAGACCGCCGGATTGGTGCCGGAGATCCACAGCAGGCCGATCGAGCCCTGCTCGCAGTAGCGCCAGATCTGCAGGGCGTGGGTCGGCGGAGCCCAGTGCGGAATGGTCATGGGGTCCACGTTCCAGAGGTCCGCCAGCTGCCGCACGTGTTCGGGGTTGTCCCAGTTGCGGAAACCGGGTAGATCTCCGTCGGCGCCGCATTCGCGCGTGTTCTGGGCGGTGGGCTGCCCGTTCATCTGCAGGACCCCGCAGCCGGGGCGCCCGAGCATTCCCCGCAGCAGGTGCAGGTTGTTCACCGCGCACGAGGCGGCGGTGGCCTGGTGGGACTGGAAGAAGCCCTGGAGCACCGTGGACAGCACCCGCTCGGAGGTGCCGAAGACCTCGGCCGCACGGCGGATGTCCGCGGCCGGGACGCGGCAGACGCCGGCCGCGTGTTCGGGCGTGTACGGCTCGACGGTGGCCTTCAGCTCCTCGAAGCCCACGGTGTGCGCCGCCACGTACTCCTCGTCGACCCAGCCGTTGTGGACGACCTCGCGGATCAGCGCGTTCATCAGGGCCTGGTTGGTCCCCGGCAGCGGCGCCAGGTGCACCCCGCCGGTGCCCCGCGCGGCTTCGGCCACCTCGGTCGTACGGGGGTCGACGGCGACGACGCGCGGCGGGTTCGGGCCGTGGACGCGGTCCAGGACCCGCGCCCACAGGACGGTCTGCGTCTCGGCCATGTTGTGACCGAACAGGAACACGGCGTCGGCGGCCTCGATGTCGCCGTAACCGCCCGGCTGCCCGTCCGATCCGAAGCTCTCCTTCAGCGCGGCCGCCGCGGTCGCCGTGCACAGGCGGGTGTTGCCGTCCATGTGCGGCGTGCCGAGGCCGGCCTTCCCGATGACTCCCAAGGTGTAGTACTCCTCCAGGAACAGCTGCCCGGAGGTGTAGAAGGCGTGGCTGAGCGCCCCCGCGTCGGTCGCGAGGAGCTGCCGTGAGCGCTCGACGACACGGCCCATCGCCGTGTCCCAGTCGCTCTCCACCAGCTCCCCTCCGGCGTCACGGATCAGCGGGCGGGTGAGCCGGTCGGTACGGCTCCACTGCCACGAGCCGTACAGCCCCTTGGGTCCCAGGCGGCCGCGGTTGACGCGGTCCGCCGCCCGGCCGCGGACACCGACCATGCGGCCGTCCTTGACCGCGATGTCGCACCCGCACCCGTTGCTGCACAGCACACAGGCCGACTGCACCCACCGGTCGACGTCCTGTTCGGTCAGGGACCCGTCCAGGTGGGTGTCGACGCGGACCGGCCAGGGCGTGTCCCTCGCGTGCGGCGTACGCGTGCCCCAGACATCCGCGATCCGGTCGCTCACGAACGGCCTCCTCCGCGCAGAATTCACCGGCGGCACACACGTACCCGCTCGACGCCGGCCGGTACCGAACGCGACGGACGAATCACCCACTGACCGGCAGGGGAGCGGGAAGGACTCGTCGCTCCTCCGCCCACCACGTCGCCTCCGCCGTGATGGATCCCGGAAGCCCGTGCCGGTTCTTCGCTCGTGGCGCCACTGACATCGGCCGGAAGGGGCAGAGACGGTGACGGAAACGAGTCACTCCTTCTGAGAGCGGGAACCGATGAGAGAGCAGAACGAGCGGATCGGCGGGCTTGCCGTCCGTGAGGGGGAACCGGTGCGGTCGCGCCACGGCTCCGCCGTCCACGTCATGGCGGTGCCGCGATGAGCGCCGGATCCGCGGCCACTCCCCCGCCCGGGCTGCGGCGCGCCCTGACCACTCCCCTGCTCTACTTCTTCGTCCTCGGCGACGTGCTCGGCGCCGGGGTCTACGTACTGGTGGGACAGGTCGCCGCCGCCTCCGGCGGCGCGGTGTGGGTGCCGCTCCTCGTGGCGCTGGTGCTGGCCCTGCTGACCGCCGCCTCCTACGCCGAGCTGGTGACGAAGTACCCGCGGGCCGGCGGGGCCTCCCACTACGCCACGCGGGCGTTCGGCCCGGCGGTGGGGTTCGTCGCGGGGTTCTGCATGGTGGCGGCCGGCGTCGTCTCGGTCGCCGCGCTCGCCCGCGGCTTCGCCGGCGACTACCTCGGCGCGTTCGTCACCCTGCCCGTCGCACTGGTGGCCGTGGTCTTCCTGGTGCTCCTGGCCCTGGTCAACGCGCGGGGCATCAAGGAGTCGACCCGCGCCAATGTCGTCGCCACCGTGGTCGAGGTCGGCGGCCTGGTGGTCGTCGTGGTGCTCGGTGCCTTGCTGGTGCTGCGCGGGGAGGGCGATCCGGGGCGCCTGTTCCAGCTCGGTACGCCGGAGAAGGGCGCCGCGGCAGCCGTGCTGAGCGGCTCCGTCCTCGCCTTCTACTCCTTCGTCGGCTTCGAGACCTCGGTGAACGTCGCCGAGGAGACGCGCGACCCCCGGCGCTCCTACCCCCGTGCCCTGTTCGCCGCGCTCGCCACCGCCGGGGCCGTCTACGTCCTGGTCGGCGTCGCCGCCTCGGTCACCGTGCCCACCGGCGTCCTCGCGTCCTCCAGCGGCCCCCTGCTCGAAGTCGTCCGCGAGGCGGGCGGCGTGCCGCTGCGGCTGTTCAGCGCCGTCGCCCTGGTCGCCGTCGCCAACGGAGCGCTGCTCACCGGCATCATGGCCTCGCGCCTGGCGTACGGGATGGCCCGCGACGGGTTGCTGCCCGCCGCGCTGACCCGGGTGCTGCCCGGCCGCCGCACCCCCTGGGCCGCGATCGCCGCCACCACCGTCCCCGCCCTCCTGCTGGCTCTGACCGGCAGCGTCGCCACTCTGGCGTCCACTCTGGTCCTGCTGCTCCTGGTGGTCTTCCTGATCGTCAACACCGCCGTCCTCGTGCTGCGTTCCGACCCGGGCGAGCCGGACCACTTCCGGGCCCCGACCGTCCTGCCCGTCCTCGGCGCCGCCTCCTGCGTGCTGCTCGCCACCCAGGTCGAGGCGGAGGTGTGGCTGCGCGGCTCGGTGGTCCT
Source organism: Streptomyces sp. NPDC093071 (assembly GCF_044754545.1). Classification (NCBI taxonomy): domain Bacteria; kingdom Bacillati; phylum Actinomycetota; class Actinomycetes; order Kitasatosporales; family Streptomycetaceae; genus Streptomyces; species Streptomyces sp. NPDC093071. The sequence continues at coordinate 90,717 of NZ_JBIVPH010000011.1, forward strand.
CGCGCTTGCGGTGGTCCTCGCCGTGGTCGCGGCGGCGCGGCGCCGCCGTCCGGAGGCGGAGAAGGGCGGGAAGGCCTGACTCCCCCTCGGGGGCTCAACGGCGGGGCCCGGTGTGCGGGGACGCGCACCGGGTCCGGTCGTCGGTGACCGGGTCGTGGCGCACGAGTCCGAGGCGGGCGAAGTCGCGCAGCCATCCCTCCATGGGCCAGGTGCCCCACCGTTCCCGGTGGACGGCGCCGTTGCGGAGGATGTCGTCCAGGTGCTCGACGGGCGGGCGGCTCACCGGGTGGTGCTGGTGGTGGGCGGGGGCGCCGTCGACCCACCACAGGTCCACGTCCCGCGCCGCCGCGGTGCGGCCGAAGTCGGTGTCCTCGCCGCCGTATCCGGTGTACCGCTCGCAGAAGCCGCCGATCCGTCGCCAGGTCGGCGCCGTCACGGCGAAGGACAGGGACCAGAACAGCCGGTGGTCGCCGCCGGTGAGCACCTCGTCGTCCGCCGGTACGGGCCGTCCCGGGTGCGGCGGAGCGAGGGCCGGCAGGGCGTCGAGGCGGTAGCCGCCCGACGGCGGAGGCGGCAGGTAGGCGACGGTGCCGCACAGCAGGGCGCCGTCGCGGGCCGTTTCGGCGTAGCGGGACAGGAGGGCGGGGCCGGGGACGCAGTCCACGTCCAGGAAGACGAGGAGGTCCGCCCCGGCGTCCAGGGCGCGGCGGGCTCCGGCGTTGCGGGCGGCGGCCAGCGGGAGCCGTCCGGCGTCCCGGGCCAGGGGCAGGACGTCGGCCGCGGGCCGCCGGTCCCGCACCACCCCGGCGGCGTCGGGGTCGTCGAGGGTGACGACCACGTAGTGGTCGGGGGCCTGGTCGGACGCGGCGAGGCCGCGCTGCTGGAGGGCGAGGTGCCGGTGGCGGCCCGCGACCAGCGTGATCACCGCGACGCGCACGGGGGCTCCTTCTCGTCGTCGGGGGAGGCGGCCAGGTGGTCGAGGAGCCGGGCGGCGCGGGCGGCGCCGTCGCCGGGGGCCCACAGGTGCCAGCGGTCGCCGCCGGCCCGCCGGGCGGTGTCGAGCAGCGCGGGCCACTCGTGCGGTTCGGGCCACCGTTCGCGGACGGTGGCGAGTCCGGCGCCGGCCAGTGCGCGGGCGGTGGCGAGCTGTTCGCCGTGCGGCCGGTCCTGCGGTACGACGACGGCGGGGGTGCGGGCGGCGGCGCACTCGGCCAGGGCGTTCTGTCCGGCGTGGGTGACCACGACCGTGGCCCGGCACAGCAGGGGCCAGGGGTCGTCGGCCCAGCCGCCGGGGCCGCCGAGCACGGTCCAGCGCCAGCCCGGAGTGGCCTCCGCCGCCTTCCGCGCGTCGGCCCCGGTCAGTGCGGAGCCCCCGGCGCCCAGCATGAGCAGCACCTCGCGCGCACCGACGGGGCGTTCGGCGCGGGGCCGGCCGTCGTGGCGGGAGAAGGCGCCGGTGTGCTCGGTCCCGGCCCGCCACTCCGGGGGCCAGCCGGGCTCGGGCAGGGCGGCGGGCCAGGGGGCGAGCAGGGCGTCGGCCAGGTCGTACGCGAGGCGGTGGGCCGGGTCGGAGCGGTCGCCGCGCATCGCGGAGACCACCACCGGCACGCCCATGAGCCGGGCCAGGACGGCGATCTCCACCGAGACGTCGCTGACCAGGAGGGACGGGGCGGCACGTTCGATCCAGGCGGCGACGGCCGCCGACCTGGCGCGCAGTCCGGCGTGGTGGCGGGGCACCCAGTGCAGCCGTCCGTGGGCCGTGGGGTCCGCCGCGGCCGTCGCGCCGGGGCCGGTGTCCGGGGGCAGGTGGATCCACTCGCCGGCCCAGCCGTCGGGCCGGGGCAGGGAGGAGAGCCCGGTGACCGGGGTGCGGGTGTGCCGGGCGACGCACAGGGCACGGTGCAGATGGCCGCGGCCCTGGTGGTGGACGTAATAGCCGATCACGCGGCCAGCTCCTCGTACAGGGCGGTGTACCCGTCGGTCATGGTGTCCAGCGAGCAGAAGCGCTCGGCGCGTTCGCGCGCGGCCCGGCGGTCCAGGCGCACGGTCTCGTGGACCAGGTCGGCGAGGACGGCGGCGTCGTCGGCCGGGGCGAGTCGCCCGCAGTCGGGGGTGAGGATCTCGCCCAGCGCTCCCCGGTCGAATCCGCACACCGGGGTACCGCACGCCAGCGCCTCGGCGACGACCAGGCCGTACGGCTCGTCCCAGCACGGGGTGACCAGGGCGGCGGCGGCCCCGCCCACCAGCCGGGCCAGGTCGTCGCGGCCCAGGTGCCCCACGTACTCGACGCCGTCCCCGAGGAGCGGTGCGAGACGGTCGGCGAAGTACCGCCGGTCCCCCACCGGCCCCGCCATCCGCAGCGGCAGTCCCGCCTTGCGGGCCGCCTCGGCCGCGAGGTGCGGTCCCTTCTCCGGGACGATCCGGCCGCTCCACACCAGGTGGGGGCCGCCCGGGCCGACGGACCACCGGCGGATGTCGACGCCGTTGCGCACCACCCGGGCCGCGGGGACGGTGGCGTGCCACGCCTTCGCGGTGTGGGCGCTGACGGCGGTGAAGGCGACCGGGCAGTGGTCCTGGGACTGGACGGCGGACTCCAGCCAGGGCGTGGGCGGGGTGTGCAGGGTGGTCACCACCGGCAGCCGCAGGGCGGGTGCCATCGCGACCGGCAGGTGGTGAAGGCTGTTGTTGTGGACGACGTCGAAGCGCCGTTCGCCGTCCCGGGCCAGGTCCAGCATGAGCCGGAGGTAGGCGTGGTGCTCAGCCGTCCAGCTCTCCGAGGGCATACTGACGTCCGCGCGGGCGTCCTCGGTCAGCACCGGTCGGCGCACCGGCAGCTCGCGCAGCCCGAGGGACGGGTCGGAGCCGGGCGCGGCGAACAGTGCGACGCGGTGCCCACGTTCGGTCAGCGCCTTCGCCGGCGTCCAGGTGTGGGCTTCGAGACCGCCCGCGAACGGTTCGCGGACGGGGAAGCGCGCGGAGGCGATCAGGGCGACCCGGAGGGGTGCCGCGCGCGGGGCGCGGGAGTTCCTCGTCACAGCAGTTCGCCGTAGATCTCGCGGTGGGCGGCGGCGACCCGGGTCCGCTCGGCCGCCCGGTCACCGGTCGAGGCCCGCCACGCCGGCCGCGTCCGGTACGCCTCGCGCACCGCCTCGTCCAGCGACGCCGCGTCCAGACCGCCCCGCTGGGAGTGGCCGTAGGTGAGGCAGGGGCGCTGCTGGGCGTAGTGCCCGCAGTCGGGTGCCGCGACGGCGGTGCCCAGGTCGTGGCACCCCTCCAGCCAGCCGGAGTGGGTGCCGAAGGAGTACGGCAGCACGGACAGGTCCAGGCCGCTCAGGTACTCCCACAGCTGGTCGTCGAAGTAGTCGTGCACCCGCAGGGTCAGCGCCCCGCGGTCGGCCAGCTTTCGCAGCTCCGCCATGAGGGCGGGGTCGTGGGCGTGCGCGGCCGGGTCGTCCACCTCGCGGTGGATGTTCACGACCAGTTCCGCGCCGTCGAGTCCGGCGACGGTCTCGGCCAGGACGCGCACCACCGGCGGCACGGCCATGTTGGCCCGCAGGCTCTTGGCGTGCACCCCGACCCGGAAGCCGTCCCGGTGCGGGCGGGGGCGGGCGATGAGGAGGGAGGGTTCCACCACGTGCGGGTGGGGCAGCACGGTGGCCGTGCGGTTCCACCGGGCGGCGATCTCGGCCGCCGCGCCGGGGGTGGGGGTGATCAGCCGGTCGGCCGCCGGGACCAAGCACGTCTAGGGCCGCCAGGTGGGGGCCCGGGTCGGCCTGGTGCGGGTTGCGCAGGTCGTGCGCGGTGTACACGAGGGGTTTGCCGTGGCGGCGCAGGGCGGCGACGAGGGCGGCGAGCGCGGCGGGCCCCTGGGCGTCGAAGCCGAAGTGCAGGTGGAAGACGTCGAACTCTCCGTGGTGCGCGTCCACCCAGTCCGGGTCGAGCATCACCGGCGGCCACCAGCGCTGCGAGGTGCTCGGCGCCCCGTTGGGCCGCGGGTCGGCCAGGCGTACGACCCCGTCCGCCCCGTCCGGGTCGGCGCAGTGCCGTACGTAGACGTGCCCGGCCGGCACGGAGGCCACCCGCACGGTGTCGCGGCGGGGCGTCGACGAGGGGCGCTCTCGGGGAGCGTGCCGGACAGCCGCTCACGAGCGGCGAGCAGGGCGGACTCGGGATCCTTGACGCCCGTCGTCACGCACAGGGTGTAGGAGACGTCCTTCAGTCGCCGTCGGGCCTCGGTCGCCTCCTCCGCGGCGCTCAGGAGAGCCAGCGCCTCGTACTGCTCCACGAGGTTCCTCAATACCGTCGGGTGCGCCATCAGCATCGGTCGTTCTCCTTGGGAAGGGGCACACGGCCCGTGCCCGGTCCGGCGGGCGCCATGCGTGAGGACGCGATCGGAACGGGATCGTGGAAGGGGGCACCGGCTCGTTCGGCCGGTGGGGGCGTGAGGAGCGGTGGTCGGCGGGCGATCGTCCCACGCGTCCCGGTGATGGCCTCTCCCCCTCTCGCCACCGCGACGGCGGCCTCCGGGGCCGTGCCGCGGACCGTCCGGTACAGCCGGGTGCCCCCGTGGCGGCCGGGGGAGAACCCCGCCTCGTCACGTGGCCTCAAGTCTTCGCGGAGGGGATCGCGACCGTTCGTTCCACGGCTGGAGCCCGTCGCCCGTACGGCGGACGGGGAGGGAGGTCCGGGCCTCCCGGCGGCGGGTTCAGCGGTCGGCGTCCTGGAGGGTGGCGGACGGCGGAACGCCGTAGACGGTGCGGTAGGCGGCGGCGAAGCGGCCCTGATGGGCGAAACCCCACTTCACGGCGATCGCGCCGACGCTGGTGAGGCCCGGGTCCGCGGCCTTCAGCTCGGCGTGGGCGCGGTCGAGGCGGACCCGGCGCAGGTATCCGAGCGGAGTGGTGCCCGCGTGGCGGCTGAAGGCGTACTGGGCGGCCCGCGGGGTGACGTACGCGGCGGCGGCGATGTCGGCGAGGCCGATGTCCCGGTGGGCGTTGTCCTCGATGAAGGCGATGGCCCGGCGCAGGGTGGCGCCGCCGGCGTCCCTGCTGTCCGTGCGGTGCGGTTCTTCGCCCGTCGTGGAGTTCGGCAGACAGGCCAGGGTGACGGCGGCCAGGTGCCGGACGGCGGTGGCGACGACCAGGCCTCCGGCGTCCGGGTCGACGAGGACGTGGTCCCGCAGGAACGCCACGGTGGCGCCCAGGCGCCGATTGGCCGCGGGATCGATCGCGCGGTTGCCGGTGAGGGCGACCGGCCCCCGGGTCCGCGCGCCGGTGACGGCTGCCTCGGTCAGGAGCTCGGTGTCGAACAGGGCGACCGTGTAGCGGGCCGCGCGGACCTCGCCGGTGTAGGGCCGGTCGGGCTGGGTGATCAGAAACGATTCGCCCGGCCCGTAGAGCTCGTCGCGGCCCGGGGCCGTGGCCGCGATCGCGCCGGTGTGGAGGGTCAGCAGGGCGACCCGGTTCAGCGCTCCGACGTCGTAGGCCATCGTGAAGTCGATCGCCACCTTGTCGACGCCGACCCTCTCGGCCGCCGTGCGGGCGACGCGGGCGCGGGTGTCGCGCGCCCGGCCTCCGATCCGCATCGGGGCGTACGCCCGCGACATGAACGCCTCGGTCGCCTCCAGGTCGCTGCTCTCAAAACGAAGGGTTTCCACCCCGTTGCCTCCCGGCCCGATCCGCCCGAGGCCGTGCCCGGTCCTCCGACCGTACGCCCGACCACGGACCACATGCGAACGCCCGTTCACTTCAGGCCTTCGGGCGGGCACCGTCGCGGACGATGCTCCGGCGGCCCGTCCCGTGGACCTGGCGAGCGTACGCGGGCCGCGCGGGCCCGGCCGTCACCTGTCCACCGAACGAAACCTCCGGGTCGGAGCCGGAGCCGCACGTGCCGGACGCCCGGACGCCCCGCCGGCCTTGGTCGGCCGACGGGGCGGGGGAACGGGCGGGGCGGGGGGACGGACGAGGCGTCACACGGCGGCGGGGAACCGGTCCCAGACGCGGTGCTTGGCCAGGAGCGGGGTCAGGCCCGACAGGACCGCCTCGCCGCTGTCGGCGAGGACGACGCCGGGGGCGCCGGTGGGGATCGCGGCCGCTGCCAGGACGGTCTCGGCGCCCGCCCAGCCGCCGATGGCCTTGGCGTGCCGGAAGGCTTCGGAGACCAGCAGCGCCAGGCGCGGATCGACCGGCGCCGTGCCCTGTCCGGGCTCGCCGGCCTTGGCGTCACGGGCCCCCTGGGCGTCGGCGCCCGGCGCCGGGGCGCCGGCGAGGACGAGGGCGTCGAACTCGACCGAGCGGGCGGTGGCGAAGGTGCGCTGGACGGTGACCGGGTCGGCGTCGCCGCCGATCGTGCCGCCGGCGGGGGCGACGACCAGCGGGACCATGCCCGCGTCCAGGACCGCCCGGCGCAGGGCGCGCACCCCGTCGGCGTCGGCGGACCCGTCGGTGACGATGCCGACGATCCGGCCGTCGGCGGGCCATTCCCCGCCGACCTGGGAGAGCGCGGGGCTGGGGGTGCTGTCGGGCGCGGGTTCGGTGGCCCGGGGCACGGGGAGGCCGAGACCGGTGGCGACCTGGACGCACAGCTCGGAGTCGATGTTGGCGAGCGCCTGGAGCTGGCGCTCCTTGATGGCCTGGTCCCAGCACTTGCCGAGTTCGAAGGTGTAGGCGGCGATGATGTGCTCGCGCTCGACCGGGGTCATGCTCAGCCAGAACAGCCGCGCCTGGCTGAAGTGGTCGGCGAAGGAGGCGGGCGCCTCGCGGACCTTGCGTCCGGCCGGGACCTCCACGGGCACCTCGACGAAGGCGCCGGTGTCCGCGCCCGCGAAGAACGGGCAGCCGCCGTCCAGCGAATTCGGCTTGTAGGGCGCCACCCCGGTGTGCACGGCCTGCTGGTGGAAGCCGTCGCGGAGCATGTCGTTGACGGGGGCGTGCGGCCGGTTGATCGGGATCTGGTTGAAGTTGGGCCCGGCCAGGCGGGTGATCTGGGTGTCCAGGTAGGAGAAGAGGCGCCCGGCGAGCAGCGGGTCGTCGGTGACGTCGATGCCGGGGACCAGGTGGCCGACGTGGAAGGCGACCTGCTCGGTCTCGGCGAAGTAGTTGGACGGGTTGCGGTTGAGGGTGAGCAGGCCGATCGGCCGGACCGGGGCGAGCTCCTCGGGGACGATCTTCGTCGCGTCGAGCAGGTCGATGCCCTCGAAGGTCTGGTCCGGGGTGTCGGGGAAGGTCTGGATGCCCAGCTCCCACTGCGGGTAGGCGCCCGCCTCGATGGCGTCGGCCAGATCCCGGCGGTGGAAGTCGGGGTCCACACCGCCCGCGAGCTGCGCCTCCTCCCAGACCAGGGAGTGCACGCCCAGCTTCGGCTTCCAGTGGAACTTCACCAGCGTCGTGGCGCCCTCGGCGTTGACCAGCCGGAAGGTGTGGACGCCGAAGCCCTCCATCGTCCGGTAGGAGCGGGGGATGCCCCGGTCGGACATGTTCCACATGGTGTGGTGCTGCGCCTCGGTGTGCAGCGAGACGAAGTCCCAGAAGGTGTCGTGGGCGCTCTGTGCCTGCGGGATCTCCCGGTCGGGGTGGGGCTTGCCCGCGTGGATGACGTCGGGGAACTTGATGGCGTCCTGGATGAAGAAGACCGGGATGTTGTTCCCGACCAGGTCGAAGACGCCCTCCTCGGTGTAGAACTTCGTCGCGAAGCCCCGGGTGTCGCGGACCGTGTCGGCCGAGCCGCGCGAACCGAGCACGGTCGAGAACCGGACGAAGACCGGGGTCTCGGCGTCGGCGGCGAGGAAGGCCGCCTTCGTCACGCCCGCCGCCGTGCCGTACGACTGGAAGACGCCGTGCGCGCCGGCACCGCGCGCGTGGACCACGCGCTCCGGGATCCGCTCGTGGTCGAAGTGCATGATCTTCTCGCGCAGGTGGTGGTCCTGGAGCAGGACCGGCCCGCGCGGACCCGCCTTGAGCGAGTGATCGGTGTCGTACAGCCGGGCGCCCTGCGCGGTGGTCAGGTAGGAGCCGCTCTGCGCGACCCGCGCCTGGTCCGCGCCGGTGGGCTGACCGGTGGGACCGACCGTCTCCGGGCCGGTCTGGTCCGGCTTCGGGGGCAGCGGCCCGCGCGGCTCGGTGGGCTCCTCCAGCGACGCGGGCGCCGAGGAGGGCACCCCGGGGACGCCCTCGGCGGGCCCGCCCTCCCGGAAGGGTTCGGTCAGCTTCTCGACGGCTGCTTTCAGCGGGTTCTCGTGGGACATTCTTTTCCTTCGAGTTCGAAACAGGGACCGTGCGGGACTGCCACAGCCATGACCGCCGTTGTCGGCGCCGTAACGGGTGTGCCGCCGTCGTCCGCCCAACGGCACAACCCCTCCACACGGGTGCCCCCGCACCGGGGTGGGAATCGCACGGTTTCGTTTCGCGGACGAAACGACCGCGACCTCGGAGGGCGACGGCGGAAGGACACCGGGCTTCTCCGATCACTCTGCGTACGGATCGGTCGGCACACCTGTCCGGAGCGGCGTCCGGGGCCCTTCCGGGAAGGCCGTCACGGCACGGCGGACGGCCCCGGGAGCACGCGCGGAACCCATGGGACCTGGGAGGGAACCCGAAGCGGGCTGCCGGACCCGGAGGGACGTCGGCCGTGTGCGCGGACTTGGGCCGGACGGGGGACGCGCGTCTCTCCGCCGTGCCGTTCAGGGGCGCGGGTTCACGCGGTGCCACCGCGGGCGGGCGTCGGCGCCCCGGCGCCCCGCGACGGACGCGCGGCGCGGGCACACCCTGCGTACCCGGTCGGCGGCACCGTCCGACTCGGGGAACCTGTCGGTCCGGGCGACGTGCGACAGCCGTGTCAGCCGGGAGCGGTGCGGGGAGAGGCCGCACACGGTCTGGTCGAGACCCGGTTCCCGGGCGCGCGCCTCACCGGCGGGCGGACGACGCCCGTCCGGGGCCTTTTCCGCGGTGGGACAGGAGGGCGTTCACGCGTCCGGTTCGGCGGAGTCGAAGGTGAGGGCGTCCAGGGGGCGGACGTGGGCCGACATGTTGCGCTCCATCATGCGCAGGGCGGCGTCCGCGAGGTCCGCGTCGATGTGGGCGACGGCTTCGGGGGCGAGGCTGACGTCGAAGTGCCGGATGTGGGCGTCCAGCGCCGAATAGAGGATGCACTGTTCGGTGACCTGACCGCACAGGACCACGCGCCGGACTTCCAGCTGCCCCAGGAGGTAGGCCAGGGGGGTTTCGAAGAAGGCCGAGTGCCGGGCCTTGACGACGAAGAGCGACTCCTCGTCGGGAGCGATGGTCTTGACCAGGTCGGGGTGACGGCCGGCGAGGGCCGCCTCCAGGATCTCGCCGTGGTGGGAGCGCCACCGGCCGAAGTTGTCGTTGACGTAGATCACCGGGGCGCCGGCCTCGCGAGCGCGCCTCAGGAGTTCTTCCACGCCCGGCAGCGCCTCGCGCACGGAGGGGACGAGGGCTTCGGCGTCCTCGTGCTCGTAGGCGTTCAGCATGTCGATCACGACGAGCGCTGTCCGCGCCATGGTGGTCACCTCTCTTCTTCCGCTCCTCCCGCCGGAGCCACTGCGCTCGGACGGGCACCGCGGTCGGCCGGTGCGGTGATGCGCGTCGACGGGACCGGGACCGCCCGGGGGCCGGACGGCGAAGGCTCTGCGCAGGGCCGTCCGTCCGGAGAACGACGGCGGAGGCCGTGTCGTCGTTCTGGGGAGGCGCCTGCCCCGGGCGACGCGTTCGTAACATCGGAGCCGTCCGCTCGGACGGGCGCCGTCTTCCTCCGGGCGGTGGCGGGCTCGCGGGTGGCCGGGGGCGGCGGGGGGCGGGGCGCCGGGGAGCCGCCCGGGGTCCGTTTCGCCGCTCGCTGGTGGGTTAGAGGCGGTTCATGACGTACGAACCGGATTTCGAGGGTCGTGTTGCTGCGGACGGCACCGTACGGCAGGTGCTGAAACGCGCACTGCCGACGGCGTCGGGTCCCGGCCGGGTGCTGCGGGGCATGGACCGCCTGGAACGCGCCGCCGTTCTCGACGGCTGTGCCGGGCGCCTGGCCGACGCGGTCCGGGCGCTCCCCCTGGGCCGGGGGCGGGACGTCCTGCACGGGCGGTGGCTGGGCCACCCCGTCCATCCGGTGATGGTGCAGGTGCCCATCGGTGCCTGGTTCTCGGCGGCGGTGCTCGACGCGGTTCCCGGACAGCGGCGGGCGGCGGGCACGCTGATCGGCGTGGGGCTCGCGGCCGCGGTTCCGGCCGCCGTGGCGGGCTGGGTCGACTGGGCCGAACTGGAGCGCCGCCAGATGCGGGTCGGTCTGGTGCACGCGGCGGCCAACGCCACGGGAGTGGCCCTGTACGCGGGGTCCCTGGCGGCACGGGTGCGGGGCCGTGCCTTCCTGGGCAAGGCGCTTGGATTCGCCGGCCTGACCGTCGTGGGCGTCGGCGGGGCGATCGGCGGCCACATGGCCTACCGGCAGGGCTCCGGCGTCAACCACGCGGCGTCGGCACCGGAGCTGGTGGCGCCGGGATGGCACGGGATCGGAACGGTCGAGGGCCTCCCCCTCGGCCGGGCGGTCCGGCGGCACGTGGGCGACGTGGCCGTCCTGGCCGTGCGTGAGGACGCGGACCGCGTGCGCGTCCTGCTCGACGCGTGCGGCCACGACGCCGGTTCCCTGTCCGAGGGCGTGGTCGAGGACGGCCGGGTGCGCTGCCCGCTGCACGGGTGCGTCTTCCGTCTGGAGGACGGCTGGAACGTGCGCGGTCCCGCGACCGCCCCGCAACCCGCCTTCGACACCCGCGTCGCCGACGGGCGGGTCGAGGTGCGGCTGCGGGCCCCCGAGGCGCAGGACACCGGCTCCCCCTCCCACGACGAGACGTGACGTGACGTCTCCGCCGTACGAAACATCCGGGTACACGGACGTCTGGAGCGTGGCGACACGTACGCGCGGATCGAAACTCCCGGACCGCCGCACCCTGCCGAACCCCCGGCCGGTGCGCGTACGGGGGCCGTTCACGCGTCGTGCGTACGCGCACCGGGCAGCCGGGACACGACTGAACGCTGCGGAAGAACGCCGGGCGAGACGGATCCGAGCGGCGGGGAACGAAGCCTTCCGCGGCGCGGTGGCACTGTTGACATGAGCGGAACCGGCGGGCCGACCGGGCACCCCGGCACCGGAGCCGAGCGAAGTGACGCGGCTGACGGCGGCATTGAGCGATGCGGCCGGCAAGCTCGGGGGCTGAACCTCTCCTACGGGTGCCCGGCGGGTCCTTCCGCGCCGGGTTTCCCTCGCGAGGGCGGCTCCGCGTGCCGGCCAGCCCGTGACCCCGCGTAAGCGGCGAGGCGCAGCGACCGAAGACGGTCGACGGGGCGGAAGTCGGGCAGGAAGTGGAGATAGGGGTCGAACCCTTCCCCGTTCAGGAGGGGCCGGGACGTGTCTTCGTGGAGCGTGAGGCGGGCCAGGGCCCGCCAGGACCCGCCTGTCCCGAAGCAGAGCTGGAAGGCCACCGGTCGCCGGACCGCGGCGGCCCGCACCGATGCGGCACGGGCGGGGATCCTCGCGGTCCCGGGCACGGGGAAGGCGGCCACCACTCCCCTCCGCCGGCCGACGACGTACGGCAGGAGGGTGGAATACGGACCGGCCGTGGCGGACGCGCGGGGAAGCGGCAGGTGCCGGGTCCACCGGCCCCGGCCACCGGTGGTGAGGAGCAGGTCCAGGGGATGCCCCGGCCCGCCCGCTTCCTCCACCCGCAGCGCGAGGCCGAGCCCGTCCGGCAGCGGATGCGGCAGTCCGGCGCCCCGGGACCAGCGGGCGGTCACCGCGTACGAGGCCGGGACGTCGAGCCACGGCACGCCCCAAGGGTCCCGGTCCCGGTGACCGGGCACGACGAGACGTCCCGCGACGACCACTCCGTGAGGGTGCAGGGCCGGTCGGCCGCCGCGGCGGCGGGCGACGGCCCGTGCCGTACGGAAGGCCACGAGATCGAGAAGGTTCACCCGGTCACTCGTTCCCCTCCGGACCGGAACGTATCTTTTCCTCGGTGATGACCTGGATCTCATTGGTCGCTTCATTGCGTATCCGGTATACGTCGTCTACAAGACGACACGGCTCGTCGGCCCGGAGGCCGGAGTCCGTTGGAGGCTGAGGACATGACCGATCCGACTCAGAATCCCGACTTCCTCCGGGACCCCGATCCGACCTGTGCGGCCATGCGGTCGACCAGCCCGGTGCAGCACGTGCCCGCCGGCTCCGGCGGGCGTCCCAGCTACCTGGTCACCGGCTACGCGGAAGCCCGAGCGGCTCTCGGTGACGCCCGGCGCTCGAAGGACACGGCCGCGTTCTTCGCGGGCAACGGGTCACGACGCCGTCTGCACCCTGCCGTCGCTCACATCATGCCGGCCAGTGATCCGCCTGCTCGGCGCTCTGCCCGGATCGCGCCGTGCGAGTCGGTACGGGTCTCACGCGGAGAGCTCTCCCAGGTCCAGCGGCCTTCTCCAGAAGTTGCGGCGGTGCACTGCCTCGAGTTCGGTCTGGAGCGGGGACGGGGGCACCACCAGCACCGGGCAGGCGGCGTGGACGAGGCAGTACCGTGCCACCGAGGGGCGGACGAGGCGGTGGAACACCGTACGCGGCCCCGTACCGACCACCAGGAGGTCTTCCGGGTCGTGGGCGACGCCCACGAGCGCCGCACCGGGGGTCCCGCGAACCGTGAGACCCGCGAGGGCGACGCCGGGTCCCGCGGTACCGAAGACCGTGGCGAGGACGTCTCGCAGCCGCTCGACGGCCGCGGCCCGGTGCTCCGCCGGGTCGGAGGGCCCACAGTCGTTCCGGCTTCCGATCTCGCCGCCGGGCGGCTGCCAGGCGAGGACGGCCCACAGTTCCGCGTCGCGCACGCGGGCCTCCGCCGCCGCCCTGTGCAGCGCGGTCATGCCCCCGGGGTTTCCGTCGCGCCGACCACGACTCTCCGCACGGCCTGTGTCCTTTCCTTCTCGTCCTCCGGTTCACAGGAAAGGGCTTCGCCGACGGTTCGACGCGGTCGTTGACGCTTCCCTCACTCCGTGGCCACGGGTCATGACGGATCCCTGATGCCAGGCGGCGCCGTCCGTCAGTGACGCGTATGGACCGGGCCGGTCGCCGTATGGGACCCGTCATGGGCCGTCCTCGGGCGAGGAGGTCCGGGGATAGCTTCGTCGTCGTGCCCCGGACCGCCTCCCCGCGTTCGGGGCCCCACCCGTCCCTCGCGGTTCCCTCAGGAGAGCCCCATGTGTCTGTTCCAGTACGACGACGATCCCGAGCCCGAGGAACCGGTCCCGGCCGGACTCCTCCACGTGCCCGTCCGGCCGGGAACGACAGAGGTGGTGCTGCGCACGTTCCGCACCCCGCTGGGCGAGCGCACCGCCGTCGGATTCACCCGCACCGACCTGCTGGTCTCCGTCCTCGGCCCGGAGCAGCCCTGGATCCGGCTGTCCGAACCGGCGCTGCGCGCTCTGGCCTCGCCCCTCGGCGCGTGCCGGCTGACGATCGACCCGACGCTCACCGCCTCCGCGGTCACCCGCCTGCCGGCGGACACCGCCGGGGTCGCGGCCCGTGCCCTGTGAGGAGGTTCCGATGACCACCGAGACCGTCACCGAGGTCGCCGCCGGCGCGGCGGACCTGTCCGTGTGGCCCGCGTCCACGCGGCGCCTCCCGCACGGCGACCTGGCCGTCGGCGGGGTGTCCCTGGCGGAGGTGGCCGAGCGCTTCGCCACCCCCGTCTACGTCCTCGACGAGGGCGAGGTGCGCGAACGCTGCCGGATCTACCGGGACGCCTTCCCCGACGCCGACGTGCTGTACGCGGCCAAGGCGTTCCTGTCCCGCGGGATGGCCCGCTGGGTCCGGGAGGAGGGCCTCGGCCTGGACGTGTGCTCCGCCGGGGAACTGGAGCTCGCCGTCACGGCCGGCTTCCCGCCGGAGCGCGTCGTGCTGCACGGCAACGCGAAGTCGCCCCGCGACCTGGAGACGGCTCTGCGGCTCGGCGTGGGGCGGATCGTCATCGACGGTCCGTCGGAGATCGCCCGGATCGCGGCCGCGGTCGCCCCGGGCGAGCGGCAGAAGGTCATGGTGCGCGTGGTGCCGGGCGTCTCGGCCGGCGGTCACGACAAGATCCGCACCGGCACGGACGGCCAGAAGTTCGGGCTGTCCCCCACCGACGGTTCGGCACAGCACGCCCTGGCGCGGATCCTGGACCAGCCCGGGCTCGAACTGACCGGCCTGCACTGCCACATCGGCTCCCAGATCACCGAGGTGAAGCCCTACCTGGTGGCCCTGCGCCGCATGGTCGGGCTGATGACCCGCGTCCGTGACGCCCACGGCGTCGTCCTGCCCGAGCTGGACATGGGCGGCGGCCACGGCATCGCCTACCGGCCCGGCGAGCCCTCCCTCGACCTCACCGCCCTCGCCCGGCGGCTGCGCGCGGAGCTCGTCGAGGGCTGCGCCGCCGCCCGGCTGACCGTCCCCCGGCTCGCCGTCGAGCCAGGCCGGGCCGTGGTCGGGCCGGCCGGAATCGCCCTGTACCGGGTGCTGGCCGTCAAGGACACCGGCGGAAAGGTGTTCGTCGCGGTGGACGGCGGCATGGGCGACAATCCGCGGCCCGCCCTGTACGGAGCCCGCTACGCACCCCGTCTCGTCGGGCGTCGTTCGACCGCCGGGATCCGTGCGGTCACCGTGGTGGGCCGGCACTGCGAGGCCGGCGACGTCCTCGCGGCCGACACCGAACTGCCCGGCGACATCCGGCCCGGCGACCTGCTCGCCGTACCGGTGGCCGGTGCCTACCAACTGTCCATGGCCTCCGGCTACAACCTCGTCGGCCGCCCCGCCGTCGTGGCGGTCCACGACGGCACGGCCCGGGTGCTGGTCCGGCGCGAGACGCTGGACGACTTCCGCGGCCGGGACATCGGGGAGTGAGGCCGCCTCCCCGGCCCCGCCCGTGAAGGGGCCGGGGTGACGGGGTCGCGGCGTAGTGCACGGTGGGCGGCGGCGCACACCGTGATCATGGTCGGCCAGACGGCCGGGTGGCCGTGGGGAGGGGTGGGTTCGGGCACGTGCTCGAAGTTCATGCCGTAGATGCCGGCGGTGAGTATGCCGACGATCAGTTCGTCGAGGGACAGGGTCTGTTCGCTGACGCGCTGGTGGTCGTCGGCGACGTCTCGGAAGGAGGTGGCCGCCTTCGGTGGGCTCCCCGTCACGTCGTTGTCGCTCAGGCGCCGCAGGGCCGTTCCGCTGTGTCACCGACCTCATGTCACCCTCCCCGTGAAGGGGGCTGGGAGCGGCAGGTGAGGGCCGTCCGCCGTGCGGAGGCCGAGCACCATGGTCAACCCGCCTCCGGGGGTGTCCTCGATGGTCACCGTGCCGCCCATCGCCTCGACGAATCCGCGGGCCACCGCCAGGCCGAGGCCGACGCCCTCGCCCCGCGGTGCGTCGCCATGGCGCTGGAAGGCCCCGAAGACGCGCTCCTTGGCCTCGTCGGGGACGCCGGGGCCGCGGTCGACGACGCGGAGTTCGACGCGGTCGGCGAGGGCGCTCGCCGAGACGAGGACGGACCCTCCGTGCGGGCTGTACTTGACGGCGTTCTCCACGATGTTGGCGACGGCCCGTTCCAGCAGGCCGCGGTCGACGGCGACCATCGGGAGCGTCTCGGGGACGTCGAGGTCGACGCTGCCCTCGGGGACGCCGAGCAACGCCATGGGGACGACCTCGTCGAGGTCGGTCTCCCCGATCACGGCCGTGACGGTTCCGGTCTCCAGGCGGGACACGTCGAGGAGGTTGCCGACCAGGTGATCGAGCCGGTCGGTGCCGTCCTCGATGTTCGCGAGCAGTTCCGCGCGGTCCTCCTCCGACCATTCCACGTCGTCGGCCTGCAGGGAGGAGACGGATGCCTTGATGCCGGCGAGCGGAGTGCGCAGGTCATGGCTGACGGCGGCGAGGAGCGAGGTGCGGATCCTGTGGCCCTCGGCGAGCTCGCGGGCCTTCTCCGCCCGGTCCACGAGGCGCTGCCGGTCGAGGACGACGGCGGCCTGGGCGGCGAAGGCTCCGAGAACGCGTCTGTCCTCGGCCGGCAGGACACGGCCCGTGAGAGCGAGGGCCAGGTGGTCGCCGACGGGTACGTCCACATCGGCGGCCTCGGGACGGCCGACGGGACGGTGGCCGACGGCGGCGACGCGGGACCACGGTCCGGTGTCCGCATCGCGCTCCAGGAGCGCCACCGACTCCATGGAGAAGGTCTCCCGGAGCCGTTCGAGCAGGGCGTCCAGACCGGTCTCCCCGCGCAGCACGCCGCCGGCGAGGAAGGAGAGCGTCTCCGCCTCCGCCCGCAGCCGGGCGGCCTGATGCGTGCGGCGGGCGGCGACGTCCACCACGGAGGCGACCGAGACGGCGACCCCGACGAAGACCACCAGGGCGACGATGTCGCGCGGGTCGGCGATCGTGAGCCGGTGGAGCGGTGGGGTGAAGTACCAGTTGAGCAGGAGCGATCCGACGGCCGCGGACCCCAGGGCCGGTCTGAGCCCGCCGAGCAGGGCCGCGGCCACGGTGAGCGTCAGGAAGAGCAGTACGTCGTTGGCCAGGCCGACATCGGGCAGGACGCCGCTCAGCAGCAGGGTGAGCGGGACGGGCCCGGCGAGACCGACGGCCCAGCCCCACAGGGTGCGGGACCGACCCAGCCGCACCCGGGCGGGGACCGGCAGGCCGCGGCCCTTCGCCGCCTCGTCGTGGGTGACGATGTGGACGTCGAGATCGGGGCCGGACTCACGGGCGACCGTGGCGCTGACGCCCGGCCCGAAGACGTACTGCCAGGACCGGCGGCGGCTCACGCCGAGGACGATCTGGGTGGCGTTGACCCCACGCGCGAACGCGAGGAGGCCGGCGGACACGTCGTCGCCGACGACGTGGTGGAAGGTGCCTCCCAGCTCCTCGACGAGCGTGCGCTGGACGGCGAGCTCCTTCGGGGACGCCGAGGTCAGGCCGTCACTGCGGGAGATGTGGACGGCCAGCACCTCACCGCCCGCGCCCTTCTCCGCCAGGCGTACGGCACGCCGTATCAGGGTCCGGCCCTCGGGCCCCCCGGTGAGGCCGACGACGATCCGTTCCCGCGAGCCCCAGATCTTCGAGACGCGGTGCTCGGTCCGGTACTCCTGGAGGTACTCGTCGACCCGGTCGGCCGTCCACAGCAGGGCGAGCTCGCGCAGGGCGGTGAGGTTGCCGGGGCGGAAGTAGTGGGAGAGGGCCGCGTCGACCTTGTCCGGCTTGTAGACGTTGCCGTGCGCCATGCGCCGGCGCAGCGCCTGCGGCGACATGTCGACCAGCTCGATCTGGTCGGCGCGCCGGACCACTTCGTCGGGGACCGTCTCCTTCTGCCGGACGCCGGTGATCGACTCGACGACGTCCCCGAGCGACTCCAGGTGCTGGATGTTGACGGTCGAGACGACGTCGATGCCGGCCGCGAGCAGTTCCTCGACGTCCTGCCAGCGCTTGGCGTTGCGCGAGCCCGGGACGTTCGTGTGCGGCAGTTCGTCGACGAGCGCGACGGCGGGCCGCCGGGCCAGGACCGCGTCCACGTCCATCTCCGTGAAGGACGTGCCCCGGTACTCGATCGTCCGGCGCGGGACCGTCTCCAGGCCGTGCAGCATGACCTCGGTCCGGGGCCGGTCGTGGTGCTCGACGAACGCGACGACGCAGTCCGCACCCCGCTCGACGCGCCGGTGCCCCTCGGAGAGCATGGAGTACGTCTTGCCGACGCCCGGGGCGGCTCCCAGGTAGATGCGCAGCTTTCCGCGTCTCATGTGCGCGTCTCTCCTACGGCTCGAACCGGTGGCCCGTGCCGGGCTCGGTGATCAGGTGACGCGGGTGCGAGGGGCCCGCTTCCGGCTCGCGTCGCAGCCGGGCCGTGCAGACCCGTAGGCAGTCCGTCTTGGTGCCGTTCGGTCGGCGTGGGACGAGGGCCGGTGGTCCAGGACCGTTCCCGGGACCCTCGTCTCCTTCGCTGTCGGGACAAGACCCATCAGCCCTTGGCCGTCAGGTCCTTGAGCGCGGTGTTGAGCTTCAGGACGTTGACGCGGGGTTCGCCGATGAAGCCGAGGACGCGGTCGTCGGTGTGGTCGGCGACGAGCTTGTCCACCGCCGCGACGGTCAGGTGGTTCCTCTCCGCGACGCGGTGGACCTGGAGCCGGGCGTACTCCGGAGAGATGTGCGGGTCCAGGCCCGAGCCGGAGGAGGTGACGGCGTCGGCCGGCACGTCCGAGGGCTTCACCGTGTGGCCGGGGACCGAGTTGTCCTCGACCACGGCGGCCTTGGCGTCCTCGACCCACTGGATCAGGTCGGCGTTGTCGCCGGAGCGGTTGGTCGCGCCGGACAGGAGGAGCGAGTACCGGGTGTTGACGCTGTTGGTGCCCAGGCCGTTGGAGGGGCGCGGCTGGAACCACCTGAGGTCCGGGGCCGCGGTCTCCTCGCCGTCCTTGAGGGGCAGGTCGTAGCGCTGGCCGATGAGTGCGGAGCCGACGACCTTTCCGCTCGCGTCCTCGATCTCCGAACCGTTGGCCTTGCCGGGGAGGGCGAGCTGGGCGACGGCGGTGACGGCGAGCGGGTAGAGCACGCCGCACACCGCGGTGAGGACGAGGAGGGCGCGCAGTCCCGCCCAGAGCACTCGGCCCGTGTTCACTGCTGAGTTGTTCATGGTCGGTCAGCCGATTCCGGGAATGAGGGAGAGGAGCAGGTCGATGAGTTTGATGCCGACGAACGGGGCGACCAGGCCGCCGAGTCCGTAGACCGCGAGGTTGCGGCGGAGCATCGCGTCGGCGCTGGAGGGCCGGTAGCGCACGCCCTTGAGGGCCAGCGGCACGAGGGCGACGATGATCAGCGCGTTGAAGATGACGGCGGAGAGGATCGCGGACTCGGGCGAGGCCAGGCCCATGATGTTGAGCTTGTCCAGGCCCGGATGGGCGACCGCGAACATCGCGGGGATGATCGCGAAGTACTTCGCGACGTCGTTGGCGATCGAGAAGGTCGTCAGGGCGCCCCGGGTGATGAGGAGTTGCTTGCCGATCGCGACGATCTCGATGAGCTTGGTCGGATTGGAGTCGAGGTCGACCATGTTGCCGGCCTCCTTCGCGGCCGACGTGCCCGTGTTCATGGCGACGCCGACGTCCGCCTGGGCGAGCGCGGGGGCGTCGTTGGTGCCGTCGCCGGTCATCGCGACCAGCTTCCCGCCGGCCTGCTCCCGCTTGATGAGGGCCATCTTGTCCTCGGGGGTGGCCTCGGCGAGGAAGTCGTCGACGCCGGCCTCCTCGGCGATGGCCTTCGCGGTCAGCGGGTTGTCACCGGTGATCATGACGGTCCTGATGCCCATGCGGCGCAGCTCGTCGAACCGCTCCCGCATACCCTCCTTGACCACGTCCTTCAGGTGGATCACCCCCAGGACGCGCGCGCCCCCGCCGTCTTCCACAGCCACGAGGAGCGGCGTGCCGCCGGCTCCGGCGATCCGGTCCGTGAGCGCGTGCGCGTCCTCGGTGACGTGCCCGCCCCGCTCCTCCACCCAGGCCACGACCGAACCGGTCGCGCCCTTGCGCACCTTGTGGCCGTCCACGTCCACGCCCGACATGCGGGTCTGGGCGGTGAAGGCGACCCACTCGGCGTGGACGAGTTCGCCCTGGTGCCGCTGGCGCAGACCGTACTTCTCCTTGGCGAGAATCACGATCGAGCGGCCCTCGGGCGTCTCGTCGGCGAGGGAGGAGAGTTGGGCGGCGTCGGCCAGCTCCGCCGCCGTCGTGCCGCGTACGGGCAGGAACTCGGCGGCCTGGCGGTTGCCGAGGGTGATCGTGCCCGTCTTGTCGAGCAGCAGGGTGCTGACGTCGCCCGCTGCCTCGACGGCGCGCCCCGACATCGCGAGGACGTTGCGCTGGACGAGCCGGTCCATGCCCGCGATGCCGATCGCGGAGAGCAGCGCGCCGATCGTCGTCGGGATCAGGCAGACGAGCAGGGCCGTCAGGACGATCAGGGAGGTCTGCTCGTCGGCGCCCGCGTACACCGCGAACGGCTTGAGGCTCACCACGGCGAGCAGGAACACGATCGTCAGGGACGCGAGGAGGATGTTGAGGGCGATCTCGTTCGGCGTCTTCTGTCGCGCCGCGCCCTCGACCAGGCTGATCATGCGGTCGATGAACGTCTCGCCGGGCTTCGTCGTGATCTTCACGACGATGCGGTCGGACAGCACCTTCGTACCACCCGTGACCGCACACCGGTCGCCGCCGGACTCGCGGATGACCGGGGCCGACTCGCCGGTGATCGCCGACTCGTCGACGCTCGCGACGCCCTCGACGACGTCTCCGTCGCCCGGGATCACGTCGCTCGCCTCGCAGACCACCAGGTCGCCGACGCGCAGGTCGGTGCCGGGCACCCGCTCCTCGCCCGTCTGGGTGACGCGGCGGGCGACGGTGTCGGTCTTGGCCTTGCGCAGGGTGTCGGCCTGGGCCTTGCCCCGGCCCTCGGCGACCGCCTCCGCCAGGTTGGCGAAGACCGTGGTCAGCCACAGCCAGGCGGTGATCGCCCAGCCGAACCGGTCCGTGGGGTCCATGACCGCCAGGACGGTGGTCACCACCGAGCCGACCAGGACCACGAACATGACCGGCGACTTGATCATCACGCGCGGGTCGAGCTTGCGCAGTGCGTCGGGCAGGGAGGCGACCAGCTGCCGGGGGTCGAAGAGGCCACCGCCGACCTTGCCCGGCGTCGGCCGGTGACCGGTGGGGTCGTCGTGTCGGGGGTCTGCTGCGGGTGAGGTCATGGTGGACATGGCGTCCTGCTGTTTCTTCGTATCGATGGTCATGCCGCGAGCCCTTCGGCGAGCGGGCCGAGGGCCAGGGCCGGGAAGTAGGTGAGACCGGCGATGATCATGATGGTGCCGATCAGGAGACCGGTGAACAGGGGCTTCTCCGTACGGAGGGTGCCCACCGTCTCCGGGACCGGCTTCTGCTCGGCGAGCGAGCCGGCCAGGGCGAGGACGAAGACCATCGGCAGGAACCGGCCGAGGAGCATCGCGATGCCGAGGGTGGTGTTGAACCACTGCGTGTCGGCGTTGAGGCCGGCGAACGCGGAGCCGTTGTTGTTGGCGCCGGAGGTGTAGGCGTAGAGGATCTCGGAGAAGCCGTGCGCGCCGGAGTTCGTCATCGAGTGCGCCGGAGTGTCCAGGACGAACGAGGCCGCCGTGAAGCAGAGCACGAGCGCCGGGGTGATCAGGATGTAGCAGGCGGCGAATTTGATCTCGCGGGTGCCGATCTTCTTGCCGAGGTACTCCGGGGTGCGGCCGACCATCAGGCCCGCCAGGAACACGGCGATGATCGCCATGATCAACATGCCGTAGAGGCCGGAGCCGACGCCGCCAGGCGCGATCTCGCCCAGCTGCATGCCCAGCATGGTGATGCCGCCGCCGAAGCCGGTGTAGGAGGAGTGGAAGGAGTTGACCGCGCCCGTGGACGTCAGGGTGGTCGCCACCGCGAAGAGCGACGAACCGCCGATGCCGAAGCGGGTCTCCTTGCCTTCCATGGCACCGCCGGCGAGGTCGAAGGCGGGTCCGTGGTGGGCGAACTCGGTCCACATCATCAGGGCGGTGAACCCGAGCCAGATGGCGGCCATCGTGCCGAGGATCGCGTACCCCTGCTTGAAGGAGCCGACCATGCGGCCGAAGGTGCGGGTCAGTGCGAAGGGGATGACCAGGATCAGATAGATCTCGAAGAGGTTGGAGAGCCCGTTGGGGTTCTCGAAGGGGTGGGCGGAGTTGGCGTTGAAGTAGCCGCCTCCGTTGGTGCCCAGCTCCTTGATGACCTCCTGGGAGGCGACCGCGCCGCCGTTCCACTGCTGCGTGCCGCCGGTGAACTGCCCGACCTCGTGGATGCCGGAGAAGTTCTGGATCGCGCCGCACGCCACCAGGACGAGCGCGCCGACGACGGAGATCGGCAGCAGGATCCGGACCGTGCCCCGGACCAGGTCGGCCCAGAAGTTGCCCAGCTCACCGGTGCGGGAGCGGGCGAAGCCGCGCACCAGGGCGACGGCCACCGCCATGCCGACGGCCGCCGACACGAAGTTCTGCACCGCGAGGCCGCCGGTCTGCACGACGTGGCCCATGGCCTGCTCGCCGTAGTACGACTGCCAGTTGGTGTTGGCCACGAAGGACGCGGCCGTGTTGAACGCCTGGTCCGGGTCGATCGACACGAAGCCGAGCGAACCGGGCAGCGACCCCTGCACCCGCTGGAGCAGGTACAGGAACAGCACGCTCACCGCGGAGAAGGCGAGGACTCCGCGCAGGTAGGCGGGCCAGCGCATCTCCGCCGACGGGTTGGCGCCGATCGCCCGGTAGATCCACCTCTCGGGCCGGTAGTGCCTCTCCGAGGAGTACACCTTCGCCATGTGGTCGCCCAGCGGCCGGTAGGACAGGCCGAGGGCGACGACCAGCGCCAGGAGCTGGAGCACACCAGCAAGAACAGGACTCATCTCTTGGCTCAGAACCTCTCCGGCTTGAGGAGGGCGAGGACGAGATAGCCCAGGAGGGCGGTGGCGACGAGCAGACCGACGACGTTCTCGACAGTCACGGCTTCGCCACCCCCTTGGCGATGAACGCCACCAGCGCGAAGATCGCGACCGTGGTGACGACGAAGGCCAGGTCGGCCATCGTGAGCTCCCGATGAAGAAGGAAAGCGGATTCTCGGACGAGATGAGGAAACATCCTTTTCAGCCGCCCACCGCCTTCGTTGACGCCCCCCTTACGCCCTTGACGCCCCTTTTGACGCGCCCTCTACGCGGAGCCGCCTCCGCTGGCCCCGGAGACCGGCCGCCGCCCGCCCTCGAAGCCGGCCGGCCTCTCCCTCTTGGCCGGTCGGCGTGTGGCGGCTCCGGACCGGTGGTTTCCGACCGGTCCGCGAGTACGTGGACCACACGACCGGGCCCCGTCAGCGGTGCGTCAAATCTGTCCACCGCCGTGTAAACAACGCGTAGCCCCCGCCCGGTTCCTCCGTCCCGAACGCCTAGCGTCAGCGCCATGCAGCCCCCGCTTCCCGCTCCCCCACCCGGCCCCGTCCCCGTCGACGACGTACTGCACGATGCCGACTGGGCGGGCGAAGCGCGTTCCGCCCTCGCGTGCGCGGGATCGCTGCTCGGGGTGTCGCTGGGCGTCGACGCCTGCGCGCGCGAACCGACCCTGCTCGGCACGGTGGGGTGGATCGCCCTGGCCACGCTCCTGTTGGTGGTCCTGCTGCCCGCACGGGTGGGTGCCGCGCCGGACCTGCTCGTGGTCCGGGGACTGTGGCTCACCAGGACGGTCCGCATCGACCGGCTCACGTCGGTCTCCTGGCCGGAGGGCACCTCCCGGCGTCTGGTCCTGCGGGACGACGAGGGGTCGCGGACCGAGGTCGACCTCCGGGTCCTCCTCGCCAACCCGGCGTTGTGGCTGCGGATCGAGGCAGGCGCCCACGCCTCCCGGCGGCGCGGCCTCCTCACCCGTGACACCGCAGACCTCGCCCGCCTCTCCGTGCATGTCCACGCGGAGACCACGCGCTCCGTCTTGAAGGTCTCCGGCCTGGAGTAGCCCCCCGGGTCATCCGGTCGCAGGAGACGAGGTGCGGCGGAAGCTCCCCGGGGCGCGGTGCGCGCCCCGGGAGCCTCCGGGCGACCGGACGTCCTGCGCGGAGGACTAGTACTGCAACGGTCTTTTTCGTGATGGTTTATCGGCTTCTGGTGGTGTGTAGCCGCGTCGTTTGTAGTGGCTGATGCGGGCTTGGTGTTGTCGTCGGCGGCGCCAGGTCGACCAGTGCAGGATGTGGTCGACCGGGACGGGACGGCGGTGGGTGAGGCGGTGGATCAGACGTCTGAGTTCGGCAAGGCTCAACGGGACGAGGCCGGAGGATCCGTTTCTGCTCTGCCGGTGTCGAGCTCGCGAGCCCGCAGGACGGTCAGGCAGGCGTGGGCGGCCATAGCCAGGGTGATGTGCCGGTGCCAGCCGGGATAGCGGCGAACCTGGTAGTCGTCCAGACCGCACTCCTGTTTCGCGGTCTGGAAGCACTCCTCGACCGCCCACCGGCTGCCGGCAATGTGAATCAGCTCGTCGAGAGTGGTGCCGGCGGGGCAGTAGGCGATGTAGTAGGAGATCTCCTCGGGCCGGCGGACACTGCGGCGAGCGATCACCCAGTGCCGCCGGTCGTCCCGGTGCCAGGGGCGGACCTCGACCCTGGCCCAGTCGAAGACGCGAGGCCCGTGGGCACCGCTGCCGCAGGAGCGCCGCTTCCACTTCTGCCTCGGCAGGTCGTGGAACAGGTCGTGAACAGGGTGGTCGAGGGCCCAGCGGGTGACGACGGTGTCGTGCCGGGTGGTGGCCATGACATGGAAGACATCGGCCCGCTCGAGCTCGGTCCGCCAGCTCTTGGAGTAGCCGTAGCCGGCGTCCGCGGTCACCCAGCCGAACGGGATCTTCTCCTCGATCGCCCGGCGGACCATGGCCCGGGCCATGGCGACCTTCGTCTCGAAGACGACGCCGTCGCCGATGCCGGCCCGCCGGCACCTTTCCCGGTCATCGGTCCAGGATGCCGGCAGGTAGAGGCGCCGGTCGATCAAGGTGCGGCCGCGGCCGGCGGCATAGGCGAGGAACACGCCGACCTGGCAGTTCTCCGTCCGCCCGGCCGTGCCGGAGTACTGCCGCTGGACCCCGGCCGACCGTGTCCCCTTCTTCAGGAAGCCGGTGTCGTCGACGATCAGCACCGCCTCCGGGTCGCCGAGTTGCTCGACGACGTACTCACGCACGTCGTCCAGGACCTCGTCCGCATCCCAGTCGATCCGGTTCAACAACCGGTGGATCCGGTCCGGACCCGCATGTCCGGCCTCCTCCGCCAGCGTCCAGCCGTTCTTCCGCTCCAGCGGAGCGATCAGCCCCCGCATATACGCGAGCGCCGACTCACGCGGCTCCGACCTGGCAAAACGGTGCACAAACCGCTCATGAAGAGTCTTCACTTCACCCGCCCACGACCGGACATCAGACAGTTCCCCACCCATGACCAGACCAACGACCCACCTGCCAAACCGTCACGACAAGCACCGTTGCAGTACTAGGGCTGGGGCAACGCCTAACGTCGAGCCGAGCAGACCGGCCGACCAGCCGGAACAGACGTACCACCACGCCCCGCCGGGCCACGGCCACGCAGGTTACGGTGCCGAGACCGGTGTGCTGCCACTGCCTGCGCCACACCACCAGGTCAACTGATGAGCCGTCAGTAAAGTCAGCAAAAGGTCAGCATTCGGCTGACCAGACCTGCTCGCACCCGAGCACACCCTGGAAGTGCACCCACCGACTGCACGACTGCGGAAGGGGCTGCGATACATGCCCTCCCGCAGTCGCGACGGCAGCCCCGGCGGAGCCAAGCAGCCCTCGACTTCGAATCGACGCAGAAGAGAAAAACCCAGGTCAGCGCACCCTTCCTCGCGCCTTCAGCTGGGTCGGCGGCACCTCCGGGGCGCCCAGCCGGCCACCGTCGTACCCCTTCACCTCGCCGAAGCGGTCGCCCGTCATCCAGTCCTCGCGCGCCTGGCGGATCTCCTCGTCCGTGCGGCCCACGAAGTTCCACCACATAGCACGGGTTTACCGTTTCATCCCAGCTCAGGGCCTTGATCGACCATCCGGAGTCAGCAAAAGGTCAGCAAGACGCCCGGGAGTCGACAACCATGGCCACCATCAACCTCGTCCGCGGCATGGGCAGCTTCTTCAAGGAGTGCGAGCACCCCGAGAGCCGATGGCCGAGGTGCCCGCACGAGTACAAGATCCGCTACCGCAACGCGGCCGGACGGCAGGCCGAGGAGTCCGGCTTCTCCACCCAGGAGAAGGCCAAGGCCCGCCTCGCCGAGATGTACCAGGCCCGGAAGAACAACCCGCACAACCAGCACAAGGCCGAGCGCATCCAGAAGTACAGCCCGATGCAGTTCAAGCAGTACGTCACCGAGTGGAAGGCCGGCCAGCGCGACCTCAGCCCCAGCTCCCTGCGACACCTCGACTCACTGCTCGTCCACCACCTCTACCCTGCCTTCCAGAGCCGCCGGATGGGCACCTTCGACCACAAGGTCGTCGAAGCCTTCATCCAGACTATGGAGCGCAATGGCGTCGGCCTGGCCACCCAGTCCAACGCCTTCGACAAACTCAAGTCGATCCTCCTGGACGCCCACCGACTCGGTCTCTACGACGACAACCCGCTCGACGGCGTCAAGCCCCCGCAGTACGGCCCCAAGCGCGCCGTCATCCCCTCCCCCGCCCAGCTCCACGGCATACGCAACGCCGGCGACGACGTGTTCCGCCTCGTCGCCGACCTCATGAGCGGCTGCGGCATGCGCAACGGGGAAGCGCTGGCCGTCAACATCAACAACATCGTGGCCGACGACGTGTACCGGATCACCGAGCAGGTCAACCAGACCACGAAGACCTACGCGCCCCTCAAGCACCGCAAGGTTGGCGACTACCGCGACGTCCCACTACCGGCCCGGGTCAAGCTCTCCATCGAGTGGTACGCGGACACGTACGGCACCATCGACGGCTACCTGCTCCGCAACCCGCGAGACCTGTCCATGCCGATGCCCAACCACTACATCGGGAACCAGTGGAGGCGCATCAAGAAGGACGACCTCGTCGAGATCCCTGATGACATGGTCATCTACGGCTTCCGCCACTTCTTCGCCTCCAACTGCCTCACCCACAACATCCCCATCACCGACGTCGCGGAATGGATGGGCCACAGCAGCCTCGACATCACCTTCAAGATCTACCGACACCTCATGCCCGGCTCGATCAGCCGCGCCGCCCAGGTCCTGGACCTCGGCCTCGCCGCCTGAACACGCAAGGCCCTCTCCTCGGACAAGGAGAGGGCCTTGCACACATCCAGTCGAACGAGCTCAACCACCCGATAGCCGCTGCTGTTTCACCCACGCTTGAACCTCAGCCACCTTGAACTGAAGCTTGGCATTCCGCCCGCACCCGAACCTGTACGGAACGAGGCCTACGCGAGCGGCTTCGCGATACACCCACGGCACCGACATGTTTAGATACCTCGCGGTTTCCTTGACGCTCATGAAACTCCGGTCCATTGGTTCCCTCTCGACGACAGCTAGCATTTGCCGGAGAGAATCACTCATGGAGAATCGTTTGGCTGAACCGGAATCCTGCGCTACTGAACTTGATTGGGTGATGTCGGGGCCGTTCGCCTGACAGCGCCTGGTCCGTTTCGGTAGCCCTGGACTGTGAGATACGCGCCGGGAGGCGGGTTGACCGACGCCGGGAGGGCCGCGCGGAAGCGGATCCGGCTGCAGGCCGTGGAACGCTTCAAAGGCGGGGAGAAGAACCGGGAGATCGCAGCCGCGCTGAGGGTATCGGAGCGGTCGGTGGAACGGTGGTGCCGGCAGTGGCGGGAGGCCGCAGTGTCCGGGGTGCGCTCGAAGGGCTCACCGGGACGCCCAAGGCTGAGCGATGCTTAAATAGCCAGACTGGAGCGTGAGTTGGAGCGCGGACCGCTCGCCCACGGCTGGGCTGATCAGCGGTGGACGTTGGCGCGGGTGAAGATGCTGATCGGCCGGCTGTTCCACGTCTTCTACACGGTGGAGGGGATCTGGCGGCTGCTCAAGCGTCACGGGTGGTCGTGGCAGCAGCCGGCACGCCGGGCGATCGAGCGTGACGACTCGGCGGTCGAGCTGTGGAAGAGGGAGGTCTGGCCGCGGGTAAAAGCACCGCGGCGGCCCGTGGCCTGGGTCGTCTTCGAGGACGAGGCCGGACAGTCCATGAGGCCGCCGTGCGCCAGGACCTGGGGGCGGATTGGCGACACGCCCGTCGTCCGCGTCCGCGTCCGGGGGTCCGGACGGGTCTCGATGACCGGGATGAGCTGCTTCAAGCAGGGCAGGAGATCGCGGCTGCTCTACAGCTTCCACGTCTACCGGGGCCGCAAGGGCGAGCCGAAGGGCTTCACCTGGCGGGACTACCGCGACCTGATCACAAGGGCGCACATCCAGCTCGGCGGCCCGATCGTCCTGGTCTGGGACAACCTGCGCGCTCACTTGATGCCGCAGATGAGAGCGTTCATCGAGGCGAACGCCGACTGGCTGACCGTTTTCTAGCTTCCGTCGTACGCGCCGGACCTCAGCCCGCAGGAAGGCATCTGGGCCCTGGTCAAGCGGACCATCGGCAACCTCGCCGCCGCGAATCTCGATCAGATGGCCAGGGCTGTGAAGCGCAGCCTCAAGCAGATCCAGTACCGCCCTGCCCTCGTCGACGGCTGCATCGCTGCCACCGGCCTGACTCTGGATGGCTGACCGTGACCGGAGACCAGTCCCGGATCATGCATCCCAGTCCGCGTAGTCCCCCATCTCCACGTCGTCGCAGAAGGTCTCCCAGAACCCATCGGGCACGAGCGCGGTCTGGTCGATGCCGGAAAGGAGGTCGCGCAAATCTTCCGCCACCTCGCAGGTCTCCTCATCGCCCTCGGCATGGAACGGGAAGCGTGCGATCATGGCCGCGACGCATCGGTTGAACGAGGCGAGTTCCCTGTTCACGTGGCTGACCGCCGCTGTCTCGATTGCGGGAGTCTGCACCACGTGACCGCTGGCCACGTCAATGGCGATACTGATACGTCCGAGCAAGCCACTCGTCGCAATCCCTACCAGCCCCTGCTCACCGAGCCCCGCGAAGTACACCGGCTCGCTCAGCGGTCGGTACTCGTAACCGATCAGCCCGGCTGGGATGCCGGTCTTCCTGAGATCGACAGCAACCTGGGTGGGCACTTCGGGCGGAGCCTCAACAGGAATCAAGACGAACTTTGGTTTCGGCAGCTGCGGCAGGGGCTGGTTCACGGGAGGATCCTCTCCCGACAGGCTGCTCGGCAACACTCACAGGCCCGCGAGACTCACGACTCCTGCCCGGCGTCCGACCCCGACATCACTCAATCAAGTTCAGTAGCCCCGGTAGGACGAAGGTGTCACCAGAACGAGGCGTACGAAGGGCGAGGCGAGAACTACTCCAACGGCTGCGAGCCCACTTGCGGTAGCAGGTCTTCAACAGGGAGGAGAGCGCGCAGGCTGCCGAAGACCCAAGCATCGACGGTCTCTGGGTAGTGCCTGATCCAGTCCGCCGGCGGGGGCTGGTGCGGCTCGTCCAGACCGTGACACCACTGCGAGATGATGTTGTCACCGCGCGCAAGGTCAGTCACTGCTACCCGCAGTTTGGCGGCATGCCGCAGGATGCGGTCGCTGTCGGCGGACCATACGGGCCCAATCGCGCCCCCCTCGTGGGCGATGAAATTCCGTGCCTTCCTGGCTTTGTGCAGAGTGTTCATGTCCATGCTCTCACCCATTGCATGGGACGCCAGGCCGTGCAGGGTCCCCCCAGCAGCTTGTCTGCCGGCACTGCGGCGAGTATCTCTTCCAGGGAGAGAGCCGGGTCCGTCTGGTGAGCGGCGAGCAAGTTCCCCATCCGTAGCACGTACTGGCACTTGCGCTCATAGGCGCTCGCGAGGTGGAGTGCCCGCCCCACCGCGAGGAAGAACGCGTCGAGCAGCTTCGGATCCCGAGGTACTAGTAGGCTAAGTGACCAGCTCATTCCAGTCACAGTAGCGGCGGATGTCCCGGCGCCGCTCATGGATTGTTGGAATCTCGCTACTTGCCGCGCGCTATGTCGTCCTGAAGGGAGAGGTGCCGGTCGAGGCCCGTAACAGCCTGCTCGACCTTTTGCTCGAAAGGCTCCAAGGCGTCTTCAATGGCGGCGTACTCATGGACGAGCTGGTGCTTGTCGTCGATCGACTCTAGTTCGGACACCAGACGCCGCCATCGCTCCATGTCCGTCTTGGAGTACGGATACTTTCGCCCGCGAACCTGTTCGAGAGTTGTCGTCGCTGTGAGGTTCGCCTGCACCAGACGCAGAGCATCCCCACGCACAAGGTGCGGGACGCTGAGGTTGTCCTCGATGAACACGAGTCCGTCCCTCACCTGATCCAGCCGAGCATGCAAGTACTGGACGAGAGCGCTACGCACCTGCGGCAGGTCGAGTCCCACTTCGCGACGCAACTGAGCAGCGATCCTCTGCGGGAGATCCTGCCTCACAAGTCCCAACAAGCCATCGCTCGCAGCGTACCTCTTGAGCTCCGGGCCGAGTTCTGAAGGAGAGCCGTACGTCATGTAGAGCTGTCGGTAGGCATCCAGCACAGTGCAGGCGGCGTCGAAGTAGATCAGAGTGGCGGGCCTGATGACTTCGGGCCTCAGCTTGTCACGGTGGTACATCTCGTTGCGGTACTTGTGCAGCTTCTCCAGAACGGGACCAAGTGCAGCGTCCAGGACCTCGCGCCCCACGAGGAAAGCGACCTTGGCGTCGAAGTTACGATCGATCTTGTTCAGGTCGGTTTTGGAAAGAATCTTGGCTTCGATGGCCTCGGCCTCGGCAACCGCCTCCGCATGCCCATGGGCCGCCATTTCCTTGTATGTGGGTAGCAGGCCAGCAAGGATTTCTTGATCCCAGAGCTCGGACTGCACCGTCCGGTGCAGGATCAGTTCTGTCACACTGTCGAGAAGTATGAACGCCAGCCGCAGGTGGGGCACGCGCCCTTTCTCGATCAAGCCCTTGGCCTCTTCGAGCTGCACAACGATCAGCTCCAACTGCTCCATGTAACCTCTCCCGACACGCAGCCCAGTCACCTTGCGCTACATCATCCCTGACCAGTGACGCGGGCGGCACACGAATTTCGTGGGCAGCACGAGCAGCAAGCCCGGTTAACCTCGAAGGCCCAGCTCCCCTCTGAGGGAGACCGCTGAAGAAGCTCCTCACCTCCGGCCAATCCAACCAAGATCCTTCGTCAGACTCAGCCTGACTCACGGACAGCGACAGTCCGAAGAATAAGACAGACGCCCATTCAGGTGGACCGATTGCGGAATACACCAAGCCTGGCATCGATTGGTCTTCTTGCAGAGATCACGGGGAGGGGTGCTGGTGGCGGAGTTGTTGTTGTTCCGGCGGGATGCGGACGGTCGGGACGTGGAGCTGTCGGGTTCGACGGTGGCGCTGGAGGTGGAGCTGCAGCGGCGGGTCGAGGCCGGCCTGGAGCAGATGCTCGGGATCCGGTTCCTGGCGTCGGAGTATCCGACCGGTCCGTGGCACCGGGGGCGGATCGACACGCTCGGGCTGGACGAGAACGGCAGCCCGGTGGTGATCGAGTTCAAGAAGGGCTCTGACAGCGGGGTGCTGTCGCAGGCCGTCTCGTATCTCTCCTGGCTGGAGTCGGCGCATCACGAGTTCGAGGCGCTCGTGCGAAAGGTGTTGGGTGCGGGGGCGGCCGAGTCGATCGACTGGCGGCGTCCGCGGATGGTCTGCATCGCGGCCGGCTTTTCCCACCACGACCGGGTGGCCGTGCAGCGGTTGCCCGAGCGGATCGACCTGGTGCGCTATCGCATCTTCGAGGGCGGCCTGCTGAGTCTGCTGCTCGTGGACTCCTCACCCGGCGTGCCGAACACGGCGTCACGGCGGAGACGCGAGCGGAACGTGGTGGCCGACAACCCGCCAGCGGCACCGGCGACGCCTTCGCCAACGGGTGCCGACCTCGTCCCAGAGTCCTTGCGGGACCTGTACGCGGAGGTGGACGAGGCGCTCACGGCGTGGGGCGAGGTCGAGGTGGTGTCCCTCAAGCACTACATCGCCTACCGGCGGCTGGTGAACGTGGCCTCGGTGATCTTCCGTCCGAAGCACGGGGCGATCCTGGTCTACCTCAGACTCGACCCGGACACGGTCGTGCTGGAGGAGGGCTTCACCCGGGACATGCGCGGCATCGGACACCTGGGGACCGGGGACCTGGAGGTCCGTCTCGCCGCGGCGGCGGACCTGGAGAAGGCGGCGCCGCTGATCCGGCGGGCGTTCGAGGCGGCCTGACACAACGAGAAGGGCGGCTGGAGCACCGGTTCTCGATGCTCCAGCCGCCCTTCGGCGTCTGCGGCCCGCCGGCCCCCGGGCTCTCTCCGGTCTCATGGTCATGCCTCCGGCCCGGCCAGGTCGAAGTTGTCCTGCTTCAGCTCGGCGCGGAGGCGCTGCTCGGCGACGTCGGCGTAGTGCTCGGACAGCTCGACGCCCACGAAGTGGCGTCCCTCGCGAAGGGCCGCGACGCCCGTGGAGCCGCTGCCGGTGAACGGGTCGAGCACGGTGCCGCCCTCGGGGCAGACCTGGACGAGCTGCTGCATCACCTCGACCGGCTTCTGAGTGATGTGGACCCGGCCCTTGCGGGGCTGGGAGGCGATGTAGTGGCCGGGCAGGTAGAGGTCGCGGGTGTTGTCGAGGGAGCCCTTGACGCCCCAGACGATGAACTCGGAGTCCTGCTTCGGCCCGCCCTTACGGGGCCGACTGGAGGGCTTGATCCACGGCATCGTGCCGCTCCAGGTCCAGCCGGCCATCTGCAGGGCGTCGGTCGTCGTCGGTTCCTGGCGCCAGTCGGTGAAGACCATGGCCACCGCGTGCTCGGTGGAGGCCCGGTACGACTCGGTCAGCAGCTCAGTCAGCCAGGAACGGTAGGAGCGCTGGTCGCGGTTCTCGCCGGGGAAGTTCGCGAGGTCGTGCGCACTGTTGCTGGTGACGTACTTGGCGCGCGCGGTGCGTCCGGTGCGGTCGGCGCTGGTGCGTCCGCCGGAGTTGTACGGCGGGTCGGTGATCACCGCGTCGACGCTCTCGTCCGGGAGGGACTTCAGGACGGTCAGGGCGTCGCCTCGGTGCAGCGTGTAGGTCATGGGAAGGGCCTTTCTCAGGGCATGGCAGGTCCGCTCCCGCTCCGGGCAGCGCTCAACGGCGTTCTTCCGGGGTGGGGTTGTGGCGGAGGTTAGCGGCGATCTCCGGCCGAACCCAATGAAGCGACCGGGCCGGGGGGGCCGGATGTGGAGGTCGTTTGGTGCGGCCGGAATCCCGGTCTACTGTCTCGCCGTGTCACCGGGACAGAGCCCCGCTCCACCCCGGCTGACCTGTGCTTTTCCGTGCTGTCTCGTCCAATCGAGCGGTACGAAGGGCACGTTGCCCACGCGTTTCCCGATGCCCTCCGGAGGTCCTCGTGTACTGCCTGAGATTACGAGCGCGGCTGGCTGCCGCGCGTGACCTGAGACCGGCGTCCAGGAGCTACCAACTCCCCTGACCCGGGCCCGCCCGAGCGGCGGAAGCACATCAGCGCGGTGCCGACGGCTTTGCACGAGAAGTCGGCACCGCGCCTCCTACGAACCCCTCAAGGAGCCGCTGCGATGCAGCATGCCCTGAAACGCCCGCGCCCCGATCCGTCGCCGTCACCCGGCCGGCACCGCCGCCTCGGTGAACGGCGGCGGCGATGAAGAAGACCACCGGCGCCGTCGTCGGGCTCTGCGCGACCGGCCCGCTGCTGCTGGCCGCTCCGGTCCTCGCCTACTCGGCCGGGACCGCCTCGGCCTCCTGCTCGACCGGCGGTGCACAGGCTGTGGATACCGCTGCCGTCGCCCAGCAGGTGAAGGCCATCCTGGAGGGCGGGGGCAAGGGCTCGCTCTCCGTGCCGGGTCTGGACGATCCGGCCGAGCAGGTGCCGAACGCCAAGACGATCCAGGCCACCGGCGTCGCGATGAACATCCCGGCCCGGGGTCAGGTCGTGGCTCTGGCGACCGCTCTTCAGGAGAGCGGCCTGCGGAACCTGACCTGGGGTGACCGCGATTCGCTGGGTCTGTTCCAGCAGCGGCCGTCGATGGGCTGGGGAACGGCGAACGAGATCCTCGACCCGGTGCACGCCTCGACGAAGTTCTACGAGGGGCTCAAGAAGGTCTCGGGCTGGGAGTCCCTGTCCGTCACCCAGGCCGCCCAGGCGGTGCAGCGGTCGGGCTTCCCGGAGGCGTACGCCAAGTGGGAGCCGCTGGCCACCGCCCTGCAGAAGGCCATTGAGCCCCTGCTGGTGAAGACCGGCAGCCCCTCGCCGAGTCCTTCGCCGTCCGGCGGGGTCGATGTCGGCGGTCCTCCGCCCGGTACCGCTGGCGGCTGTGCGGCGGACGGGGACGGGACCGACTTCGGGACCATCCCGCCCGGCGCGGTGCCGGCCGAGTACAAGATCCCCGCCGACGCTCCGTTGAAGGCCCAGACGGCGATCCGGTGGGCGCTCGGCCAGCTCGGTACCCCGTATCAGTGGGGCGGGACCTGCGAGAACTCCCACGGCAAGGACGCGATGGGCCGGTGTGACTGCTCCTCGTTGATGCAGCAGGCGTACAAGGCCGCCGGCATCACCCTGTCCCGTACGACGTACACGCAGGTCAAGGAGGGCAAGCCGGTAGCGGTCGTTGTCCTGCAGCCGGGTGACCTGCTCTTCACCCAGGGGACGGCCGCCGTCCCCGAGCACGTCGGCATGTTCATCGGTCAGGGCCTGATCGTCCACGCCCCTCACACCGGCGACGTGGTCCGCATCACGACCCTCAGCCGCTGGAAGCCGCAGCTCCTCGCGATCCGCCGAGTCCTCTGACCGGCGCTTCCTCTCCCCCCTCCCTCCCCCTCTTCTCTCCTCGCACCGCCGCTTCGCCCTCATGGGCTTCGGCGTACAGTAAATCGAACTGGAGTTCCCCATGTATCTCGCCGAACAGGTCATCCAGCTCGCCTACGACCCCGGGATCAAGCCGAACGAGGGCGGTCTGCCGGGCCTGTCCGTCCTCAAGCAGGTGATGGGCTCCATCAACCTCTTCGGGCTGATCGCCGTGGTCGGCGCGCTCGCCGTCAGCGCGGGCGTGTGGGCCTGGGGCCATCACTCCGGCGGCCACCAGGCCGAAGCGAACGGCAAGAAGGGCGTGCTGGTGTCCGCCGGCGCGGCTCTTCTGCTCGGCGCGGCGAACGGCGTGGTCGCCTTCTTCAGCACGCTGGGGACGCAGGTCCGCTGATGCCCTCGCACGCCTCGAACCCCGGCGGCGCATCGCGCGTGCGCCGCCGGGCGCTGCTCGGCACCGTCGTCCTGGCCGTGCTCGTCGCCCTCGCCGGCCTGGCCGCCTACCTCACCCGCGACGGCCGGAACCCTCCCGAACCTCCTGCCCCACCGGCGAGTTCGCCCACAGCCTCCGCCCCGGCTGCTCCTTCGTCCGGGACGCTCGTCCCGCACGCCCGGCCGCGTGCTCTTCCGGTTCCGCCGAAGACCCGTGACCCGATCGCGTTCGGGAGGGCAGCCGCTGCGGCGCTGTGGTCGTACGACACCCGCGCGTACACCCAGCCCGAGCTGCGCAGGGCTCTTCGCGGGTGGCTGACCACCGAGGTGAAGTACGCCGATGCGGCCTCGGTGGACAAGGCCGTTCCCTCCGCCGTGCTGTGGAAGGAGATGGCCGCCAACGGCCAATTCGCCACCGCCAAGGTCCACGAGGGGCACTTCCCGAACGCCTTCACCCGGGCCCTTCAGGAGGACCCCGGAGCGATCACGCAGGCGTACGTCTACGCCGTCACGGTCTCCGGCAAGCAGAAGGTCGCCTGGAAGGGCTCGCCCGCTGGCGGCGCGGAGAGCCGGTCGGCCACCCTCGCGGTCCAGTGCCGGCCCGACCAGCCCTGCGCCCTGGCCGGCGTCATGTCGGCCGTCTCGCCCTGACCCCTCACTCCAGAAAGGAGGTACGACCATGGGAGTCTGCGACCTTCCCCTGATGGACAAGATGTGCGGAGCCGTCGACTTCGCCACCAACCCCGCCGGGGCCGTCACCGACGGCATCGGCGCGTGGATCGCGAAGTCCGCGGGCGAGCTGGCGGCCAGCGCGGCCGACCTCGCCGCAAGGGCCGTCGACCAGACCACCGCCATCGACCTGTCCGCCGGATGGTTCCGGGACAACTACGCGCTGCTGCTGCCCATCGGGCTCGCGCTCACCGTCGGCACGTTCTGCATCCAGTTGATGCTCGCGGCCTGGCGGCGCGACGAGCGCGCCCTGGCCCAGGCCGCGTTCGGCACCATGACCGGCGTCCTGTTCAGCTTCTGCGCCGTCGCCTTCACCAGCGTCGCCATCACCGTGGTCGACGCCCTGTCCGACGGCCTGTTCCAGGCCGCCAACACCTCCGTCGACGACGCGATCCGCCGCGTGGTGAAGGTCAACCAACTGGGGGCGATGTACGGCCTGGGCTGGGGCGTCCCGGCCCTGGTCGCCCTGGGGTGCGCGATCGGCGCCTTCCTGTACTGGGGCGTCATGGTCGCCCGGAAGGTCGGCGTCCTGATCATGGTCGCGCTCGCGGTGTTCGCCGGGGCCGGCGGCGGCTGGGAGGTCGCCAAGCGTTGGCGGCGCGGCTGGATCGAGGCCACCGCCACCCTGGTCGTCTCCAAACTCCTGATGACCGTCGTCTTCCTGATCGGCGTCTCCGCCATGGGCAAGTCCAACGCCAACGACGGCATGTCGGCCCTGTCCGACGCGATGGCCGGCCTCGTCGTGATGGTCCTGGTGCTGCTGTGCCCGTACGCGACGTACAAGTTCGTCCACTGGGCCAGCGACGGCGGCGGCCACGACGACCTGCACCGCACCGGTGTCGCCGGCATGGCGGTCGCCGTCGGGGCGGCGAAGACCGCGGGCACCCTGGCGATGCAGGCCGGCACCGGAGCCCCCGCTCCGCAGGGCCCGAACAAGGTCCCCGGCGCGGACACCGACGGTGTCGCCTCCGGCATCAACCCCGCCGGCAGCACCCTCAGCAAGGAGGGCATCGACGGCGGTCCGCCCAAGCAGCAGACCCGCTTCCGCTACGGCGAGGACCCGAACGCCACCGGCGACAAGGGCCGGGCCCTGATCCAGCGCCCGGGAATCCCGCCACTGATCACGCGTCCCAGCGAAGCAGAAGCGGAAGGTTCCCAAGCAGTCGTCCAGGGCTCCACCGACGGATCCGGTCACCTCACCGGCACGTCGGCTCCAGGCGGCAAAATGATCTCGGTGCCCCCTGCCGGACCCGCGCCCTCGTCCCCCGGGACCCCGGCCGCGCCGCCCGCCGGGCCGCCGGCCGCCGGTTCGCCGGCGCCGCCGACGACGAACTGGGTGTTCCCCACCCAGCCGCCCGAGGGTTCCTGACCCACCACACCCCGGGGGCGGGCTGCCCCTTTGCGCAGCCCGCCCCCGTCCCGCCCGACCAGCAGGAAGGTTCCTCCATGATCTCCAGAAGAGCGCCGCGCGCCCCACCCCCTTCCGCCCGCTCCCACCGTCTGGAACCACCATGTCCGGCAAGCACCAGGCCCCTACCGCCACCGTGAAATTTCCCCACCGCAGCAGGCGCGGCATCCTGCTCGGCCTGACCGCCCCCCAGCTCCTCGTCGCCGGACTCACCGGCCTTCTCCTCCTCGGCGTCGTCCTGACCCGGGGCGTGGTCGGCGCTCTTCAGCTCATCCCGCTGTGGGCGCTGATCGCCCTGGTCGTCTTCGTCCGTCACCGGGGCCGTGCCCTGGCGGACTGGGCGCCGATCGTCACCCGCTACGTGCTGCGCCGGATGCGCGGCCAGCTCGTCTGGCTCACCCGCCCCTCCCGTCGGCCGACCCGCGAGGGGCTGCTCCACCTTCCCGGCACGGCCGCCAGCCTGCGCGTGGCTACGGCGCCCGACAGGCGGTACGGCGCGGTTCACGACCCGCACAGCGGCACGCTGACCGCGGTGGTCAAGGTCTCCTCCCGCGCCTACGCGCTGCTCGACCCGGGCACCCAGCAGGCCAACGTCAACGGCTGGGGACGCGCGCTGGCCGCGCTCGCCCGGACCGGGCAGGTCGCCCGCATCCAGGTGATCGAGCGCACCGTCCCGGACTCCGGCGACGCGCTGCGCCGCTACTGGGAAGAGCACGGCCGGCCCGACGCCCCGATGGCCGGCGCGATCTACGGCGAGCTGATTCAGAGCGCGGGTCCGGCCGCCGCCCCGCACGAGGCGTACGTCGCGCTGTCGCTGGACACCAAGGCGGCACGACGGCTGATCAACCAGGCCGGCGGCGGGCTGACCGGCGCGTTCAGCGTCCTGGCGCAGCTCACCTCCACCTTCGAGCAGGCCGCGCGGACCGCCGGGCTCAACCCGACCGGCTGGCTGACCGCCCGCGAGATCGCGGCCGTGGTGCGCACCGCGTACGACCCGACGGCGCTGGCGGCGCTGGACCGGTGGTCGACCGCCGGCCGTCCCGAGGCCGATCCCGCTGCCGCCGGCCCGGTGGTGGTCGTGGAGAAGGCGGACCACATCGCGACCGACTCGGCCGTTCACGCCACCTACTGGGTGGAGAACTGGCCCAGGACCGAGACGTCGGCCGGTTTCCTGCACCAGCTCCTGTTCACCGGCGGGGTCCGGCGCACTCTCTCGCTCTCCTACGAGCCGAAGGGGCTGGACGCCGCCCTGCGCGACGTCCAGCGCAAGAAGGCGTCGGTCATCGCCGATGCCGCCGAGCGGGCCCGGCGCGGCCAGGTCGACTCCGAGGCGGACTCGATCGAGTACCAGGACATCAAGTCCCGCGAGCGCCAGCTCATCGCCGGGCACGCCGATGTCGCCCTGACCGGGCTGCTGACCGTCTCGGCCGACTCCGAGGACGAACTGCGTTCTGCCTGCGCGGTCGTGGAGACCGCCGCCGTCGGCGCCCAGCTCGACCTGCGGCCGCTGACCTGGCAGCAGGCCGAGGCGTTCACCGCCGCCGCCCTGCCGCTCGCGCTCGCCGCCTGACCGCGGCCCTTCCTTCCGAAAGAGCACCTCCATGTCCCGCACCCCCAGCACCACCGCGCAGGACTTCGTGCCCTTCGCCACCGCCGCGCTCGACTTCCACCGCGCGCTCAACCTCCCCGGCGGCCCGCTCGTCACCACCCGGGCCGAGCTGGACGCCCTGCACTCCCACCTCGTCTCGCTGCACGGACTGCTCGACGCCCACGCTGCCCGGACCGGACGGCTCGTGCCCGGCGAGGGTGAGCAGCTCCGTGCCGCCCGGACCCGGATCTGGCAGGCCGCCGAGCACCTCCACACCGCCTACCACGCAGCCCCCCGACCGGACTCCGGCGAAGTGCCCAATCCCGAGGCGTGCCGCACCGGCCTGCCCGAGGGGGCGCCGGAGCTGTCCGTCTGCCAGCGCCACCAGCGCACCGCGCACCTGATGCGCCGCCGCACGACCCCGGCCGACCTGCACGCGCCGTTCACCGGCCTCGTCCGCCGCTGACCTCCTGGAGAAACGTTCATGTCCCGTACCCGCGCCACCGCTTCCCCGTTGTTCGTACCGCACAAGGCGTCGCGTGCCGAGCAGCGGGCCGCCCGCGCCGGTTTCGCCGAGGCCCGCCACAAGGCCCGTCTCGCTGGCACCCCGCCCAAGCACCGCGCCGAGCAGACCCTCGATCCGGAGCTGCGCCCGAGCTACCCGTCGGCGGGCCGCTCGGGTCCGGCTTCGGCCCGGGGCGGCAAGCTCCGCTTGCCCGCCCACCGGATGACCACCGCCACTGCCAGCGGGGCCTATCCCTTCGTGGCTGAGGGCGGCCTGGGGGCGGAGGGCGTCTTCATCGGCCGCGACGTCCACGCCGAAGCCGCCTTCTGCTTCGACCCATTCTCGCTGTACAACAGCGGCCGGATCGAGGGCTTCACCAACCCCAATGTCGTCCTCGCCGGGATCATCGGCATGGGCAAGTCGGCCCTCGCGAAGTCCATCGCCGCCCGGTCGATCGCCCACGGCTACCGGATCTACATCCCGTGCGACCCGAAGGGCGAGTGGACGTCCGTCGCGCAGGCCCTCGGCGGCTACAGCATCGCCCTGGGCCCGGGGTTGCCCGGCCGATTGAACCCCTTGGACTCCCCGGCCCGGCCCGCCTCCGTCAGCGAAGAGGACTGGGCGACCGAGGTGCGAAAGCGCCGGCTGCTGCTCCTGGCCGGCCTGGCGCGCACCGTCCTCAAGCGCGATCTGCTGCCGATGGAGCACACCGCCCTGGACCTCGCCCTGGACCTGGTCGTCGCCGAGGCCGCCGCCCGGGGCACGGTTCCGCTGCTCGGCGAGATCGCGTACGCCCTCGGCTCCCCCGAACGGCTCGACCATGCCCTCGGCCACCAGGCCGGACACCTCGGATCGGCCGCCCAGGACCTCGCGCACGCCCTGCGCCGCCTGGTGCACGGCGACCTCAGCGGCATGTTCGACGCCCCGAGCACCGTGGCGTTCGCCCCGACCGCGCCGATGCTGTCCATCGACCTCTCCCGCCTCGGCGGCTCCGGCGACGACACCGCGCTGGTGCTGGCCATGACGTGTGCGAGCGCGTGGATGGAGTCCGCCCTCGCCGACCCCGACGGTGGCTGGCGCTGGGTGATCTACGACGAGGCCTGGCGGCTGATGCGGCACGTCGGCCTGCTCGAACGCATGCAGTCACAGTGGAAGTTGTCCCGGGGCCTGGGCATCGCGAACTTGATGGTCATCCACAGGCTCAGCGATCTGCTCTCGGCGGGTGACGCCGGCTCGCGCGGCCGGGTGCTGGCCGAGGGCCTCCTGGCCGACTGCTCCACCCGCATCATCTACCGCCAGGAGCCCGACCAGCTCGACGCCGCCGCCTCCCTGCTCGGCCTGACCGGCGTCGAGACTCAGGCGGTCTCCGCCCTGACCAAGGGCCGGGGCCTGTGGAAGGTCGCCGGCCGGTCCTTCATCACGCAGCACATCCTGCACCCGGCCGAGCGAGCACTGTTCGACACCGACGCCCGCATGTCGGCCTAGCCCAATCAGCCTTATCCATAAGGGAGTTACCTCTTGTCTTCTACCGTACTGCGGGCAGATCACGGGCTTCGTGGAAACGCCCGGACTCCGGCCGCCGACGGGAACGACCGTCTCGCTGCCGCCCGGCCCGAGGAGTTCGAGGAGCTGTTCTCCACGATCCTCGACGCGGACTTCAGCGCGGTGGCCCGGCTGCACCAGATGCTCGAAACCGCCTCGGAGTGGTGCCGCGAGCACGGCGTCCGCGGCAGCGCCGCCGAGCTGGACATCCTCGCCGAGCACCTGACCGATCTCGGCGAGGAGCTGCACCTTGTACGCGAGGGCGTGGGCCAGGAGATCCGCTTCCGCTCGCACCGGGCGGCAGCGGTCCGTACCTCCCCGACCGCCTCGGCACGCGCCGCCGCCAGCCCGTCGACGGCGACGTCCACTCCTGTACCACCGGGGCCCGTCCGCCCGCTGCCGCGCTCACGGTGAAGACCGGCCAGGAACAAGGAACGATCATGACCACTTCTCCCTCTTCTCCCGCCCCGGCCGAGAACCAGCCACCGCCGGTCACCGATCACCCGGAGTGGCGGCGGCACCTCCCGGCACTGGCCTCGGCCGCCGCCGGCATCAACCACGCCTCCAACGCCTGGGACACGGTCTCCGACTCCTTCTGCGACCAGGACGGGTGGCCCGTCGACGAGAAGGGCTACGCGGACGGCAAGGTCAAGCGCGACGCCGAAGCCTGGAAGCACGTCGAGGTCTTCCTCGACCACGGCCCCGAGGTGCTGGCCGCCGTCCGCGCCGCCGTCGACAGCGCCGACTACGCCGGGGGACCGATCAGTGACGACCTGTACCGGCTGCGCGGAATCGACACCACCCTGGAGCAGGCCGGTCAGCTCCGGCACGAGTGGGACCAGATCATGGCCCTCATGGACGCCTCGCAGCCGGGCTCCCTCCAGCTCTACCAGGAGAGCGCGGAGGAACACCGCAATGCCGAGGGCTGGCACTACGCGCACGAGCTGTCCGACCAGGGTCCCGCGCTCGTCCGGGCCGCCGAGTACCTGGCCGACCGGATGAACGCCGAACGGCCTTCGCACACCGAACGCGCCCGGGTGGCCCTGACCCGGTCCGCCCCCGGCAACCGCCGGGTCCCATCCGATGGGCCTGCCCCGGCCCCGGCCCCACATCCGCCGGCACCGAGTCGTTCCCGCTGACACCCTAAAGCGTGTTGCAGAAGGTCGTGTCTGGGCAGGTCAGGGCCGGTTTCGGACTGGCCTGCTCATGCTGCCAGGGCGAGGTTGTGCATGTGGGCGACGGCCTGGACTGCGTGATGGAGGCCGTCGCCGCGCTGACGGCAGTCGCGCAGGATCTTGTAGTGCTTCATGCGCGCGAAGGCGTGCTCGACGCGGGCCCGCACCCGTCGGTGTTCGGCGTTGTCCTCCTCCTCGCCGGGCAGCAGGGCCCGGCCCGGGCGTTTGCGGTGCGGGACGACGAGCCCGGTGTTGATGTAGGCACCGTCGCCCAGCACCGTCACGCCCTCGCAGACGGCGGCCAGGCCAGAATCCCGCCACGCCTTCGCGTCCGCGGTGTTGCCGGGCACCGGCCGGGCCGCCGCGACCACGAGTTTCGTGTCGGCGTCGATGATGACCTGCACGTTCGCCGAGAACCGGTAGTTGCGTGAGGACGCGCCGGTCTTCCGGTCGCGGACCGGGATCAGGGTGCCGTCCACGATCCACAACCGCTCGACCGCGTCGGTGGGGCGGGCTGCCGGCTCGATCGCCAGCAGCGGCCGCAGCCGCTGGATGACCCGGCACACCGTCGCCGGCGAGACGCCGAACAGCGGCGCGAGCTGCCGCATCGTGAGGTTCGTGCGGTAGTAGACGGCTACCAGCAGCACTCGGTCGGCCAGTGGCAGACACCACGGCCGGCCACCGCCGGGCCCGTTCCCGCCCCGTTCACGCACGACTTTCAGCAGCCGCTCGAACTGCCGCATCCGCAGACCCGTGAACGTTTCCACCCACAACGGCTCAGCCCTCAACACCCCACGCATACAGGGGAAATGCCCGAATCGAAGCCTTCTGCAACACGCTTTAAGGGCTGTCCCGTAACTGATGGCCAGGCGTTAATGGATGGGTAGTCCGCAGGCTCGCATGCAAGTCCAAGATCACCTGCCGCCCGTCTTGATCCATGGCCATTTCACGATGCAGACCACGACAGGGGCGACGAGCATGGCCAGCAGCCACAGGCCCACGCTCGCTGGAGAGTAGATGTAGTAGAGCCAATGCTCTGGCAGGGGCGACGGCGCGAGCAGCAGCAAGATCAGCGTGGCCCATGTGGCCAGTACGGCGGCTGCCATGCGTGCGGTCATCTCTATCGGCCCCCTCGACGACGCTCATCTCTACGGATCGGATGATAGAGCGACTGAGATGATCTTGGTGTGGCTGGTGTGATCACGGCGTCGGAGCCGTCCTGGATAGCCCCGTTCACCGGGCTGAGCCCGCGCGCCTTCGGGAAGCTGGTGACGGTGCTGCGTCGCGCAGGTGCAGACTCGGTCCGCAAGGGCCGGCCGTGGTGTCTTCCGCTGGAGGACAGAGCCCTGCTCGTCGCGGTGTACTGGCGCACGAACCTGACCATGCGGCAGCTCGCGCCGCTGTTCGGGGTCTCGAAGTCGGCGGCGGACCGCATCATCGACCACCTCGGGCCGATGTTCGCGCTCCGGCCCCGTAAGCGGTTCGCCAAGGACACCGTGCTCATTGTGGACGGCACCCTGGTCCCCACCCGCGACCACACCGTCGCCGAGCGGTCGAAGAACTATCGGTACTCCACCAACCACCAGGTCGTCATCGATGCCGACACCCGCCTGGTCGTCGTGGTCGGGCGGCCGCTCGCCGGGAACCGCAACGACTGCAAGGCGTGGGAGGAGTCCGGCGCCAAGGCCGCCGTCGGCAAGACCCTCACGATCGCCGACGGCGGATACCCGGGCACCGGGCTCGTCATACCCCACCGCCGCCGCACGGGCGAGGAACTGCCGGAGTGGAAGCAGGAGCACAACAAGTCCCACAAGCAGGTCCGGGCCCGCGCCGAACACGTCTTCGCCCGCATGAAGACCTGGAAGATCCTCCGCGACTGCCGCCTCAAAGGCGACGGCGTCCACCACGCCATGCTCGGCATCGCACGG
This sequence comes from Streptomyces sp. NPDC093071, assembly GCF_044754545.1. Lineage (NCBI taxonomy): Bacteria > Bacillati > Actinomycetota > Actinomycetes > Kitasatosporales > Streptomycetaceae > Streptomyces > Streptomyces sp. NPDC093071. The sequence goes on from NZ_JBIVPH010000011.1 coordinate 134,532, forward strand.
ATGCACAACCTCGCACTCGCCAGATAGACCAGCGGGCCACACCGCGGCCACTCACGCCCGAGCCGACTCAAAGATCATTTACGGGACAGCCCTTAGGCCGTATATCGAAGGTGGATCTTGTATTCGAATTGACCGTGGTTCATGGAGTTGGGGCGATCTGAACACCGGTCCGGACTCGAAACCGTATGCCGGCGATCAGCCGTCGCCAGTGCCAGGCGGGCTGCCGCCCTACCTTCGACAATAACGGCCCCAGCGCCGCCCACCGCTCATCCGTGAGCCGGTACGTTCCACTTCTTGATCAGATGAAGGGACGTTGGATAGGCTCCACCGATACGGTGCGCGACGCTCGGGGAACAACCTGTATGCAGCCGCCGGTGCAGGGGGTGGGTTGTGCCTGACTCGATAGCCGTGCCGACGGGTGTCCAGCCGATCAGCTTCGATGTGCACGCAGTCCGCGGGGGAAGCCCCGGCGGAGCCCGCGACGACTTCGAAACGATGATCATTCAGCTTGCCGCCGCGACGACCCCCAACGTACGGTCCGTCGCTGCCAACCCGGGTGACTGGGGTATCGACGCCTTCGCCGGAAACCTCGGCGGAGCAATCACGGTGTGGCAATCCAAGTACTTCATGCCGGTCACAACAAAGAAGCACGTAGATCAGGTCGAACACTCTCTCGGCAACGTGCTGAAGGCAGCTGCCAAGAACGGCCACACCATCGCCAGCTGGATTCTGTGCATCCCCTCCAGCATGGATGGCCCCATGACGGCATGGTGGGACGCGTGGACGAAGGCGAGGGAGAGGGAACACAGCCTCGTCATCCAGCTTTGGGACGAGACCGCCCTCCGGAAGAAGCTGCTCAGCCCTGAGGGCGACGACGTGCGTCGCGGCTTCTACGAGACGTACGCTCAGACCGCCCCCGCCGCCATGGAGCAGCTTCGGCTGGTACTCGAAGTTGAGGATGACAAGGCAGCCGCCCTTGGCTCCGCCTTGTTCATTCGACAGATGACCGAGGCTGGCCACGTGGAGCTGGACTCGGCCAAGAGGCAGTTCTTCAATGCCGATCTGGTAGCTCGCGAGATCGCGCACAAGGATGTTCCGGCGGAGGTAGCGGCGCTCAGTTCCGCCGATGCGACGCTCCATGGGCTATGGGAGATGCAGTTCAACGAATGCGCGGCCGAGGACACGCTTCGCACCCTCCACACTCGTGTCTGGCGGGATGTACGCAACGAGCACGACAAATTGCCGAAGTCGCTTCGCCTGGAGCTGGTGCACAGCTGGGGACTGGTCCACCGGCTCGTAGACAACCGCAGGGCGGGCTGGGTCAAACACTGGCGGCAGATCGCCGCCGAGCACTCCGACGGCTGACCGCCGCCGCCTGTCCTGTCAGACCTACAAGGAGTTCGCTGTGGAAGCACACCGGCCGGTGATGATGCCGGAGGATGAGGTGACCTTCCGGCTGGCGCAGCTGCTGCTACTTCTCGACGCTGTCGCCGGACAGGACGCGAAGGGGGCAAGCCTGGAGCGCATCGGCTACTACGACTTCCTGTCGGCGAATCCCTTCCTCGTCGTCGATTCCGAAGGCCGGGAGGGCAACTTGCTCAGGCTGGCCGGGTTCGATCCGCGGGTGCTCTCCTACGCGTCCTCCTCGCAGCGCTTCACCAGCCGACGCGAGCGTATCCAGCACGACCTCGGACTGCTCGTGGCTTACGGGTGTTGTGAGGTCCACAACCGCAACGGCGCCTTCGCCTATTCGATCAGCGACCACGGTCGGGAACTCGGGGCTCGCTTCACCGCCACCTACGCCACGTCGTTCACCACTGCGGCGTCCATCGTTGTGCGTCGTCTTCGCAAGCTCAGCGACAGGGCACTGCGGGAACAGACCGCACGATGGCTGCGGCCCGATGGAGAGGGCGGTCCCGGTGCCGCGCTCCTCAGCGTGTTGGGTCCGGGACCGCAGGCGCACGACATGCGCTGGGAGGGATGAACATCATGCAGCCTCTGCCTGGCATCCGGATCCGACGCCTGCGCCTTACTGGCGTCAGCCAGAGCTATGACGTCGATTTCACGCAGGATCAGCGGGTGCGGGGGCTGTCCGTGGTGGCCGGGGCGTTCAGTTCGGGCAAGACTGCGGTGTTGGAGTTCATCGCCTACGGCCTCGGTGGAAAGCGCCATCCCCGGCATCTTGAGGTGCTGCGCAAGGTCCGTTCCTGCCTTCTGGAAGTCGAGCTGTCCGGCGAACCGCACGTCATCGAACGGCCCGTCGGGGAGCCCTCGAAGGTCGCCTATGTACGCCGGGGGACGCTGGACAGCCCGCAGCTCTCCAAACCTGAGAGCAGGACCATCGAGCCGGCGGGAGCGACCGAGAGCCTCTCCACTCTGCTGCTGAGGCACTGCAAGCTCGAAGGCGTTCAGCTGCGGGAGGCCCCCACCAGCCGTGAGTCCCGGACCGACCCCCTGAGCATCCGCGACCTCATGAACCTGGCGTTCCTGCCCAACGAGCGCATCGCCTCCAAGAACTTCCTGTTCGAAAACGAGTACATGAAGAAGCACAAGCTGAAGCAGGTGGTCGACGTCGTCTTCGGCGTTCACGACGACCGCGCTGTGGAGCTTGGGCAACGCATCAAGGAACTGGGCGCCCGACTCATCCAGGCACGCTCCGAACTCGCCGCAGCACGGGCGTTCGTCGATGAGCAGGATGTTCCCACGGCTGGCGCGCTGACCGCTGAACAGTACGAAGGCGAGCTGCGGGAGCTGACCGAGCAGCTAAGGACCCTCGACGAGGCAGCGGTTGCTGGCACCACCTTCGCCGGGCGTCTGCGCCGCGAGCACCAGCAAGCTGCCCAGCATGCCCGGCGAGCCGCCGGCGTGGTACGTGACTGCGAGACGCAACTAACCCGGATGATGCCACTGCGGGCGCAGTACGCGGACGACCTCGTCAAGCTCAACATGCTGGCCGAAGCGCAGCGCCTGTTCGACCCCCTCAGCGTCACAACCTGCCCAGCGTGCCTGAATCGGCTGCCCGTTCCCCCGTCGGTGGAGAACGGCTCGTGCAGTCTGTGCAGCCATGAGCTGCCCCACGGCGACGGGCACCTGACGCTCGGCACCGCTACAGCCGAGCACTCATTGGGTGATGGGCGGATGAATGTCGCGGCCGAGATCAGAGCCACCAAGGCCCGTTTGAAGGAGATCACTGCCTACGTCGAGGGCCTAGACAGCTCGCTCGCCGCGTTGAAGCTCCAGGCAGAAAACGCCGCCATCGACGAAGAACGTGCCGCGGCCGCGGTCGACGAAGCCACTTCGCCCACCGTCACCCCGTTCCTCGCCGCTCGCGACAACCTCCAACGTCGGCGCGAGGAAGTCCTCCGTCATCTCCAGCACACCGAAACCGCGACGAAGCTTCAGTCTGGTCTGGAGAAGCGCGCCGCGCTCGTGGAGCGGCAGGAAACAGAGATCGAACGCCTGCGGGAGGAACGCGATCGGCTGGGAGATGCCGCGCAGGACCGGGACCTGGTCGTCGGCCGCATCAGCGGCCGCTACAGCGAACTCCTGCGGCAGTGGCGCTACCCGAAACTCAGCCAGCCGATGATCGACACGAACCTGGTCCCTCACGTACGCGGCGACTCCTATCGCGAGGCGTCATCCGGCGCCCGGACACTTTTGACCTTGGCCTGGCAACTGGCCGTCTTTGAGGTGGCCGTCGAAACATCGGCCGCCCACCCTGGCTTCCTCATGATCGACAGTCCGCAGAAGAACCTGGGCCACGGCGGTACCCGGGACGCGGTGATCGCAGACGCGATCGCCATCGACGACTTCTATCGCCACCTGACCAGCTGGCTGGCTGAGCAGGGGGCGGGTGCACAGGTGATCATTGTCGACAACAGTCCGCCCACGCTCGTGGAAGAGAACGTCGTGGTCCGGTACAGCCGCAGCGAGGACCGGCCCCCCTACGGGCTGATTGACGACGAGACCACTACCGACGAGGGCATCCCCGAATAGTCTTCTCATCCTGCTTGGGCCCGGTCCTGCGTCTACCGCGGCGTTGGTGATCAGCCGTCAGCAGTCCAGTGCCGCGTCAGACAACATTCGTCCTGTTGGTGAGGGCTGGCCCGTCAATGCAGGCTGCACCGCATGGAGTTGATTGCACAGGTCCGGGATGCTGATGTGTATGCCCTGGATGAGTCCAGAGTGCTGCGGAGGTACCAGCACGGAGGGCCCACCGGTCTGGAGTCACGCTTGATGACGCACCTTGCGGCATGTGGGTATCCGGTGCCGCAGGTGTACAAGATCACCGACACTGACATGGTTCTTGAGCGGCTGACCAAGCCGACGATGCTGGACGTGCTGGCCTGGCGTTCGTAGCGGGTGGGTTCTCTGGGTCGGGAACAGGGTCGCCTGCGCGATCGGATGCATGCGCTGCTGGCACCGGAGTGGCTGCCCAAGCGGTTCGGCACGGCGGATGGCGACCAGGTGCTGCATCTGGACCTGCATCCAGGCAACGTCATTCTGACTCGGCGGGGGCCGGTAGCGATCGATTGGTGCAATGCGGGCGCTGGTGATCCGGCTGCCGATGTGGCCATGACCATGGTGACCGTGGGCAGTGCGGACGTGCCGGGACTAGCCATGGCTCAACGACTTTCCGGACACCCCTAGCACCGAGCCACGGCCGTACCAAACCGGCCGATCACCGGATCCTCGTGGACCACCCCTGCCCAGCACCACGCCTCTGCGACTCACGCCGTCAGTCCGGGGCGCCTGACCACGGAGAAAGCCCATGTATCCCGATAGCGCCCTCACCACCTTTGAACAGGACGGCTCACGCATCCTCGCGTGGACCAGCCCGATGTCCTTCGCGCCCGTGGACAACCCTTCCGCGCAGGAGGACCACGGGTACGACTACCTGACCACTCCCCTGCGGCAGCGCGGTCTGGAGTGCACCGTCGAGTTCGGCCTGAGCGACTACATCGTCCACGCCGAGCTTCCCGACGGCAGTTCGCTGATCATCTCGCCCCCACAGGAGCCGTCCTCCGAGCATCCTGAGGGGCCCGAAAGCTGGACGGTGACCCGCCACCGGGACAGCGGGCCCGCAGTATACGAGGTGATCTACGACTCGGGGCCCGAGGGCCTCCACGCGTGGAACGGCGGCAGCGTCCCGCACCTGCTCGCCGTCGTCGACGCGCGCCTGGACCGGCTCGGCGTGGCTCCGCGCCGGGAGCAGGAACGATCCGCCGAAGTGCAGGCCGCCGGCACGGTGCTCTACCGGGCGGGCTTCGTGCCCGCCGTGGCGTTCGGCGGTGTGCACTACCACCGGCTTCCCTCGGCCATGACCGATCCGGCCGAGCAGCGGCTGGCGGTGACCCGAGCCCTCCACATGCTGCAGGCCGAAGGCTTCCACTTCGTCTGCGACCCGTCCCTCGCGGTCGCCGGCCTTTCCCGTCCCCAGGGCCACGAGATGAGCCTCGGCGACCTTCTCGGGCGCCTGGCCCAGTCCGTCCAGGGGGCGACGCACACGAGCGAAGCCGTCGCCGCGCTGAGCAAGCTGACCGCTCCCGGCGACGGTGTTCTCCAGCGGGTCGTCGAGGTCCTCGACACGACGGCCGCCTGGTGGGAAGGGATGGGTGGCACGGCCGATCAGCGTTACGCGGACCGCCTGCGCCTCATCGCCGAGGACCTGGACTCCTACGCGAGCAGGCTTCAGGCGATACGCAACGACCTGGCCGACCGCCATATCCCCCACCCCGAAAAAACGCCGGCGGCCCAGGCGGTCTCGGCACGGGTGAGTGCCGCGCTCGCACCGTCGCCGTCGGCCGGGCGGCACACGGTCCGGGCTGGCCCGCCGACGGAACCGTCCACTCCCACCGCGCCACCGCCCGCACGTCCCTCGTCCGCTCCCGGCCGCTGACCGCCTTCCCGTACCGGAGTGCCCCTGTGCCCCGCACCAGCAGAACCGTTCCGGCCCTCGACCGCCCCTGCCTTCGAGCCCGTCCCGAATGGATCCGCCATGCCCACCTCCGATCAAGAACCGCTCCCCGACGTCGTGGTCGGCCACCACCCCGACTACGGCATCGTCGCCGCGAACCCCAAGAACCTGCCCGCCAGTACGTGGATGCTGGAGCGCCTCGACTTCCACCCCGTCCCGGGCGAACCAACCCTGTACGCCCTGGCCGATCCGCAGCGTGACAGCGCAGATCGTGCCGCCCGTGCCGTCACGCTGCTGCGCAACGCCGACCTGCGGGTCGACGTGGACGCCGCCTTCGATCCCTCACTCGCGCCCGGGGCGGTGCCCGGCCGGGGCCAGGCCGTGCTCGGTGAGCCTGCGGTCGCCTTCGCCGAGCACCCGCGGCTCGGCATCGTCGCGGCCCTCGACAGCCGCGCCTCCGGACTCACCGGGCTCGCTCTGGTCGAACACGGCTGGCGGCACAACCTGGGTCTCGACATCTACGCGCTGCCCGCCACCGTCGGCCGGGACGAGGCGCTGGGGAAGGTCGCCGGTGCCACGGTGGCGCTGCACCGCTCCGGCGTCCAGGTCGCGGTGCAGCCCCGCCTCGCCCAGGACGTCGTAGCGCGCCGCCGCCCTGCTCCCGTACCGGCCGCGTCCCGTGAGCGCGGCCAGACCGCCGCTCGTACGTCTCCGATCAGTGCCGCCGCGCTCGCCGCCAGCCCGGCCCGCGCCGGCCTTCCGAGCAAAGCACCGGTCCCCGCCCCCGTCGCCCCTGCGGCGGTCCGGCCGGTCGACCCCCGCATCGCGTTCTCCCGCGACCGCTGATCCAACACCCCTTAAGGAAGAACCCTCATGGCCGTGAAGACCATCTGGCCGATCCGCTACGCCTGCGGACACCAGGACGACCGCGATCTGTCCGACCGTCCGGCCGACCGCCGAGCGGGCTTCGCCGAATGGCTCGCCAAGCAGAAGTGCACCGACTGCTGGCGGGCCGACACCGACGAGCGCACCGACCAGGACAAGGCCGACTGGCTCAAGGCCAGGCAGGAGGAGTCCGACGCCTGGGCGGTGAAGTTCCGGATGCCTCCCCTGGAGGGGACCGAGCGGTCCGTCCCCTGGGGTGTGCGCTGCCGCCACCAGATCATGGACGCCGCCCACACCGCCCTGGTCCTCGAAGGCGACACCAGCATGGCTGAGTGGGAGAAGATCGAGGACAATGCCCGTACCGTCACCCGCGCCGGGTGGTGGATCGACCAGCGCTTCTCCCAGCCGGAAGACCTCCCCGAGCTGCTCCAGGCCGCCACCGGAGCCGACCGGCCGACCGAGAACCCCCACTTCTGACCGACCGGTGCCCCGCTACGGCGGGGCACCGCCCTCTTTCCACCCGCCGGCGCGCCGGGGGCAGCCCCCGAGGACGATCGGCGGCTTCTACCAGCGTTCTCCGGCCGGGCCAAATCGCGGTTTCTGCGGATCCTCTCCCCTGTCGATCCGACCCCCCGCGTCCAGGAGGCCCGTGTGCCTGCCCCTTCGATCATCATCACGTCCGAGTTCAGCGGCAGCGTCGTGGCCAAGGGCGCCACCGACGACCTCTCCGCCCAACTCCTCAAGCACGCCGGCTTCCAGCAGATCGACGACTGGCACGGCCGGCGCCACCGGCTTCCCACCACCATGCCGGTCACCGACCAGGTGGCCATCGCCAGCCACGCGGCCGAGATGCTCCGCGCCGCCCGCTACGAGGTCACCCTCCCGCCCTCACTGGACACGGCCCGGATGAGCCCTCCGGTGCCCGTCCTCGGGCCGTATGCCGCCGGGGCGGAGCTGCTGCAGATCACCGACCGGATCCGGGCGGCCGAGACCGGGGCCGATCTCCAGCGGGCGGTCGACCACCTTCTTCACCCCGAGCACGGGGCCCTGGAGCGCGTCCGCGAAGCGCTGGAGGCGGCGGGCGAGCACATCAACGACCTCGACGAGGAGGCGTACGCGCTGGCCGACCGGTTCGGCTTCGCCGCGGAGTTCGTCAGCTCGGCGCAGTCCGAGCTCGTCGACTCCGAGGCCGAGCTGCGCCGTGTCGGCCACGCCTCCTCGGCCGGGTCGCGGGCTCGTTCCTCAGTGCTACCCGATCACCGGGGTGCCGCTCTGGCCACGTCGCCGGCCGTGGCCAAGGCCAATCTCTCCCCGTCCCCCGGCGTCGAGACGACGACCGCCGGCACGGCCGTGTGCCCGTCGCACGCTCCCGGTCCGCGACGGTGACCGGGGACTCTCTTCGTCCGCGCCCGCCGCCGGTCTGCCGCGCGCCTACATGATGCGGGCGGTCGACGCCCTCGCCAGTGCGACCGCCCACTACGCGGTGCCGCTCCTGGTCCTGTTCACCACCGGCTCCACCGCGCTGACCGGCCGGGCCTTGCCGGTCACCCCGTGACCCCGCCACCGCTGTCTTCCGCCACCAGAGCGGAGCCACTCTCGGCTGCTCAGGACAACCATCGAGGAGGAATCGTGCCCGAGTACTACTCCAGCATCGGCGAGGCCGTCGGCGCCGCGATGCAGCACAACATCCGGCTCGCCCACCGCAGCGCGCCACCCCGACCCGACACGTCGTTGAAGGGCCGGCATCTGCCCAGCGCTTCCGCCGACCCGCACTCCATCCGCGGGATGATCGCCCGTCTCACCGAGGACGCGACGCCCGACGAGGTCGCGGGGATCCTTGAGGAGGTCAACGACACGCTCGTCGACGCGCTGTCCGAGCTGAGCGAACTCGTCGGCGCTGCCGCCGACTGGACCCGTGTCCGCCTGGAGTTCCCGCTCCCTGTGGCCCACAACCACACCTGGGAGACCTGGAAACGGCTGGCCGCCGCCTACGACTACCTCGAGGACTTGCGACGGGAGTTGGAGGCTGCTGAGGACGGAGTCGCCGAGTGCCCGGTCGAGCACGGCAACCCCCAGCACTACGCCAAGGTCCACACCCTGCGGTCCCGGGAACTGTTCGACGATGTCTTCGGCGCCGGCCCGGTCGCCGCCGCGTCTTCCGCCCCGGACACCGACCACCGGCGTGCCACCCCTACCTCTGCGCCGCAGGCCGGCAGCGCGGAAGTCCCGCCCCGTACCTCACCGTCCCGTTCTCCGGAAGGATCTTCCATGGCCAACCTCGCCGACACCTACGGCACCGACGTCGAGATCTACCCCTGGGGGGACGAGATCGTCTGGGCCGACTGCCGGACTGGTCTGCCCGAATCGGGCCACCGCGTTCTGCGCTCCTTCGGGTTCACTGCCCCCGGCGCCCCGGGCGACGCCTCCTGCTACAACCTTCCGCGCGGCTTCCCCGACCCCGAGCGGAAGATCGCCGCCACCTCGGCCGCCAACCTGCTGGCCGACCTGGGGTACCAGGTCGCGATCGACCCGGTCCTGATCGACCGCTCTCTCGACGGGAACTCCGATCCCGAGGTCCGACGCCAGGCCGCCGCCCTCCAGGTCTCACCCGTCGCGGCCAAGACCGCCACCGAGACCAGCGTCCCGGCCCCCGCCACGCCACCCCCGCCCGCGGCACGGCCCGCCGGCCGCCAGCGCTGAAACGTTCCCCCTCCGACCGTCAAGGAGCAGACCCGTGAACCGCACGAGAGCCGAGCGCGCCCCGCCCCTGCCCGCTCGCACCCTCTAGGAACCGCCGTGCCCTCCCCGCGTACCAGCGCGCCATCGACCACCACCGGCTCCGACGCGCTCCTCTACCTCCTGTTCGGCGTCCTCGGCGCCGCCATGGCCTTCGGCTCTCTGGCCTGGCTGACCGGCAACCTCACCAACGCCCTTGTCGGCAGCGGACCGTGGGCGGCATTCCGTGCCACCGAGTCCCTGCTGCACCCCGAGGTGCTGTGGCCGGCCCTGGACGCCACCGCGCTGCTGGTCGGCGCTCGCCTCGTGCCCGGCCTGCTCACCCTGGGCCTGATCACCACCGGTCTGGTGCTGTGGACGCGCTGGCGCGCCGGCTCCAAGTCCGGTCTCGCCCGCAAGGGCGACCTGGCGCCGCTGCTGGACAAGGAAATCACCGCGAAGGCGAGGAGCCTGCGCCCGTCCCTGGGCGGCCGGGAGGGTAAAAGAGGTCGCTCCCGCTGACCGCGGCATCCTGCTCGGCACCCTCGACCCCGGTCGGGCTGAGGTCCGCGCGTCCTGGGAGGACGTGATCATCGCGATCATGGCCCCGCGCTCCGGCAAGACCTCCGGGCTCGCGATCCCCTCGATCCTCGCGGCACCCGGCCCGGTCCTGCTCACCAGCAACAAGGCGGCGAACGACGCGTTCACCGCCACGGTGGACGCCCGCGCCGAGGTCGGCACGATCTGGACCCTCGACCCCCAGCAGATCGCCCACCACCCGCGCGAGATGTGGTGGGACATCCTGGCCGACGCCCGCGACCTGGCCGGGGCGAAGCGTCTCGCGGGGCACTTCGTCACCGCGAGCGTGGACGAGTCGAGCGGCTCCGACTTCTGGTCCACCGCCGCCGCCAACACGCTCGGCGCGCTGTTCCTGGCCGCCGCCAGCCACCGGCGGCCGATCACCGACGTCCTGGCCTGGCTCGCCACCCCCGCCGACCGCACCCCGGTCGACCTGCTCACCGATGCCGGCCACGACGCGGTCGCCGCCCAGCTCCAGGGCACCGTCTCCGGCGCCACCGAAACCCGCGACGGCATTTACGAGACGGCGAGGCAGTACGCGAGCTGCCTGCTCGACCCGGACGTCGCCGCCTGGGTCACCCCGCACGAGGACCTCCCGGAGTTCCGGCCGTTCTCCTTCGCCACCTCCCGCGACACGCTGTATCTGCTGAGCAAGGACGGCGGCGGCTCGGCGTCGGCGATCATCGCGGCGGCGGCCGACGCCGTGATGCGCGCGGCCGTCATCGTCGCCGAGCGCTCCGGCGGCCGGCTCGACCCGCCCGCCCTGTGCGTCCTGGACGAGGCCGCGAACGTCTGCCGCATCTCCGACCTCCCGGACCTGTACTCCCATCTGGGCAGCCGGGGCGTCATCCCGATGACGATCCTGCAGTCCTACCGGCAGGGCCAGCGCTGCTGGGGCGAGGCCGGCATGGACGCCCTGTGGTCCGCCGCCACCGTCAAGATCGTCGGATCCGGCATCGACGACGCCGACTTCGCCGACCGGCTCAGCCGCCAAGTCGGCGATCACGACGTCCAGACCACCTCCGTCTCCACGAGCGAGAGCGGCAAGTCCACCTCGGTGAGCATGCGCACCGAGAGGATCCTGCCGCCCGACGCGATCCGCGCCCTGCCCAAGGGCAAGGTGCTGCTGCTGGCCACCGGCATCCGGGTCGCCATGCTCTCCATCCGGCCCTGGTACAAGGAGCCCTCCGCCAAGGTGGTCGGACCGGCCTCCGCCCGCGCTACCAAGGCGATCACCGAGCGGGCCCTGGCGAAGAGCATCGGGCACGACGACCTCGGGCTCTCCGCATGAGCGCGCCCGCGCCCCGCCCCCGGCTGCCGCGCTCGCCGGTCGTTCTACGCGACGGCCAGTGGTGGCTGGTCGGCAGGGCCGGCTCGATTCCCGTCTCCGATGCCGCGTTCAGCGCCGTGCTGGACAACTTCGCGCAGGTAGTGGCCGCCGCCGACCAAGCGGTCGCCGAACTCCACACCCGACAGAACGACTCCTCCGCCTCCGACCCGGGAGGCCGGCGATGAACCCGCTACTGAAGGCGGAGCAGGCCGTTCTCGGCGCCGTGCTCCTCGACCCGGACCAGCTCGCCCACCTGGACTGGCTCGCGCCGGATCACTTCTACCGGCCCGTCCACCAGGCCCTGTTCGCCGCGCTCCGCACGTTCCGAAGCGACGGCCACCAGGCGATCGGCGCCGAGGGACCGGTGCCGCTGTCCTGGGTGACCGACGCCATCGAGGAGACCGGCCGCCACGTCCGGGGGCTGACCGCGGCGTACACCCACAGCCTGATCTCGGCCTGCCCGCGTACCGTGCACGCTCCGGTGTACGGCCGCATGGTGCTGGAGGGGGCGATCCACCGCACCGTCGCCGAGCACGCGACCCGCCTTCACCAGGTGGCGCGGGCCGACGCTCTGCAGGGAGAGGTCGAGGGAGCGCTGCGCTCGGCGGACGTCCTGACCGGGGTGCTCACCGATCTCGCGCGGCGCTGGGGAACCGAACCTCGCCCTGTCGCGCCCCCCACCGCGCCGGCCGCCGTCCCGCCGCCGGTCCGGGACGATCAGGTCGCCGAGGACGAGCGGTTCCTCCTGGCCGTCCTCACCGAACAGCCGAAGGCCGTGGCCGAGGTGGTGGACTGGCTGCGGCCGGCCGACTTCGCCGACCCGGCCCACGGACAGCTCTACCGGTGCCTCGGTGCCCTGCACCACCGGGGCGAGCCCATCGACCGGATCACCCTGCTCTGGGAGGCCCAGCGGCGCGGCCTGCTGGCCGACGGCACCCTGTCGGGCGAGCAGCTCACCACCCTGTGCGACGACGTGATCCCCGGAAGCGCCGAATGGTTCGGGGAGAGGGTGATGCGCTCCTCCCTCACCCGGACCGCCGCCGCCTCCGCGCGGGCCGTCCGGGCCCTGGCCGAGGACGAAGCCCTCGGTCCCGGCCGGCTGATCAACCATGCGCTGCACGCGCTCGGCCCGCTCAACGAGGTACGCGCCCGCTGGCGGGCCGCGAACGGCAGCCCGGCCCCGGAGCCGCCGACCGCCCCTTCGGCGAGTGGGCCGCCCGCGGCCCGGGTGCAGGCCGCCCGCGCCCGCAGCACGCCGCACCCCGCCGCGCCGCCCCCGGCCCGGACCGGGCCCATCCCCGCGCCGGCCAGTGCCCGGCCACCCTCACGCGGCCACCCCTGACCCTCTCGCCGCCCAGCCATCTCCCCCTCTGCTTACTGGAGTTCGCCTTGATAGATACCGTCTCCTCTGATGCCCTGGCCCTGCGCGCCACGGCATCGGGCTTCGACGCCGTGCGTGCCAAGCTCCCGGACACCGGGAATCCCGACCGTCCGCTCGACAACGTCACCATTGCCTTCCAGCTCTCCCACCTCGGCACATTGCTCACCGAGCTGGCCGACGAGGTTTTGCACCGTGCCGCCGAACGGAACCGGCAAGGGCACACCGCCCCGGCCATCATGGGCTTCGCCGCCGCCGTCCAGCCCGCCTGCCGGGCAGCCTCTGCGCTCGGAGCGGTAGCGCACCAGCTCTCCACCCGGGACCAGGCCGGGCACCTCGGCGACGAGCCCGGCGCCCAGGACACCTGTGACGTAGACCGGCTGGTGATAGGCGACGTCCTCGACGTGGCGGACCAGGCTCTGCGGGAGACCTCCGAGGGCCTGCGCGCCGCAGGGGAGACGATCTCGCCCTCCTCCGCTCGTGTCGAAGCCGCCCGCAGCCGTTCCACGACCGCGGCGCCCTCCCCCACACCACCGTCCCCCGCCGTCCCGCCGGCAGCTCCGCCGGGCCGGAACTCGCGGGGGCGGTGACATGCCCGCCCTCTTCGCGCCTCCTCCGCTGATCGGGTCGCTGTGCTCGGGGTACGGCGGCCTCGACCTGGGCGTGCAGTCCGCCTTCGGCGGCACCCTGGCCTGGCACGCGGAGGTCGACCCGAACGCCTCGCGCATCCTGGCCCGCCACTGGCCGAGCGTCCCCAACCTCGGCGACATCACAGCCGTCGACTGGTCCACCGTCCCCCGGGTGTGCGTCCTGACGGCCGGCTTCCCCTGTCAAAGACGTCTCGGTCGCCGGCCGCCGGGCCGGACTCAATGCCCAGACCCGCTCCGGGCTGTGGCTGCACGTCGCCCGTGCGGTCGCGGCCCTCCGACCCTGCCTGGTTGTGATCGAGAATGTGCGCGGCCTCCTCACCTCCCCCGCCGGTTCCCCTGGCGACGTGGAACCCTGCCCGTGGTGTCTGGGAGACACCGCAGGTCAGCCTCCTCTGCGGGCACTCGGTGCCGTACTCGGATCCCTGGCCGACCTCGGGTACGACGCGCAGTGGCTCGTGCTTCGCGCCTCCGACGTCGGGGCCCCGCACCGCCGCGAGCGGACCTTCCTCACCGCCTGGCCCGCCGGCCACCCTGCTCAAGACGCCGACCAGCAACATCGGCAAGAACGGCGGCTCGCAGCACCCGGCGAAGAGGAAGAGTGGCGGGCACGGCCCGAACCTGGCCGACGAGGTCGAATGGCTGCTGCCGACCCCGAAGGCGTCGGACGGGACCAAGGGCTCGCCGAACCAACGGCACGGCAACGGGGACATGACCCTGCCCAGCGCGGCAGCGTCCCTGCCCAGGGCCGGCAGCACGGCGACGCCGGGCTGTCGTACCGGGAAGGAGCGGCGGCCTCCCCTGCCGGCGGTGGTCCTGCCGCTCTGGACGGAAGGAGCCTCGTAGGCGGAGGAGGAGGCCGGCGATGGGGGCCGTACGCAGCCGCCGTCACCCGATGGGAGAGGCTCACCCGTCTCGCGCCCGAGCCCACCGATCCGGTCGGTCGGCTCCGCCCTGAGTTCGTGGAGTGGATGCAGGGCCTCGGCGCCGGCTGGGTCACCGCCACCCCCGGCCTCGGGCGCCCGGCGCAGCTCACCGCGCTCGGCAACGGAGTTGTTCCCCAACAGGCCGCTCGGGCTCTGCGGTTGCTGGCGCCGCCCTTCCCGCGCTGTCCTCGCTGCGCGGGCGGGTAGCGCTCCGCTACCGGGTTTTCCCGGCCGGGTCAAACCGCGGTTTCTCCGGATCCTCTCGGGCATGTCGCCGTCTCACAGATGGAGCACGCCCCGATGTCCGACACCAGCCCGACCACCCCCGGCCCCGGTCCCGAGCCGTTCCGGCTCTCCGACGGGGACCTCGACGACCTCGCCAGCACCCTCGCCAAGACCATGGCCGAGGTCAAACAGCACGGCGTCATCCTCGACCGCCTCGGCTCCGAACCCGACCCCGTACCCGCTGCCGAGCAGCAAGGGAACGGCGCTCCGGAAGCCGAGGCGGCCGACGCCAAGACCGACGGCCCCGCCTCGGTGTTCATCCTCGCCCTGGGCGGCGAGGCATACGCCGCCGAACTCGCCGCCCTCGCCGACTGGGTGAACTACCTCTTCCTCCCCGTCTACGGGCGGGAGATCAGCACGATGCGCCCGTGGTGCGCGCAGTGGCACGAGCACCCGGAGGCCGTCGCCCGCCTCCACGCGCTCTGGCTCGCCTGGCAGCAGTTCACCGACACGGAGGCCGGCCTGTCCGGTCCCTCGACCTGGCACCGCGACCACCTGGACCAGACGCTGGCACACCTGCGTGCCCCCGACGGTCCCTTCGCGGCGTGCACGACGAGCGCGAATCGCCCCAACCACCGCGTACTGGCCACCCCGGCGGAGGTGGCGGCGTGAACGACGGCTTCGACTTCGACTTCGACCTCGACGAACTCGCGCCCGCCGACGACGCCTCGGCGGAGGCGGTGGAGAGGTTCTGGTCCGGTGACCTGACGGCGCTGTCGCATCACCACACCACGCCCAACGGCTCCCATAGCTTCGTCGTCGCCCATGACCGCTCGGTCACCTGGGGGGTCCCCGGTGAGCCGCAGATCATGGCGATCGCGGTCGCGCGGGATCTCAGCCGGTTCACCTTCACCCTGGAGACCAGCTACCACACCACGGTGCCCTTCGCCCAGAACTGGCTGGTCGAACGCGGCTGCCCGCCCGCGCAGATCGCCCAGATCGCCAAGGGCTACCTGGATCCCGCCGACGACCTCACGCTCCAGGTCGAGCAGCAGATCCGGGAATCCGGCACACGCTACGAGGTCCTCGACACCTACACCTCCGACTCCGCCCCGTGCGAGACGTGGACGCTGACCCGCGACTCCCAGTCCGACCAGGTACCGGTTCGCGTCTTCCTCGAGGAATGGGACCACGACGCCGGCACGTACACGGTGCGCGAGGGCGCCTTCGCCGACGTGGACGCCGCCCACTCCTGGCTGGAGGACCGCGACGGCCCGCTGCCCGAACCACCGGAATACCGCTACGACGAAGGTGCCGTCAGCCGGGCCCGGACCCGGGCCGCCCTCGCCCGGTCCGCCGGCGCTTCCGCGATACCGAAGGCCGGCCCCGAAGTTCCCCTGGCGCCGGTGCCCGTCCCGGTGCAGCATCCGGTGCAGGGGCGGCTGCTGTGAGCCGGGCCCGCTTCGCCTTCGCCGCGCACCCCGACGCCATCGCCGACTTGCGGGAACTCCCGAACGAGATACGCGATCTGGCGCTGCTGGAACTTCAGAACCTGGTCCACGGCAGTAACGACTGCCTGCCGCTGAAGGGGCGTCTCGCCGGCTACCACAAGGTGTACGTCGACCCTGCTGTCGCCTACCGGATGGTCATCCAGTTCCGCCCGGCACCGTCGACCTCGACCCACAAGCGCGAGGTCTACCTCGTCGCCGCCGGCAGCCGGCACGACTACGCCGTCTACCGCGCGGCCCACCAGCGCACCGGCCCCCAGCAGGGCGCCGACTCCGCCGCCGAGGCCCGCGTACGCGCCGCCCGGTCCCGCTCGGCGCTCGCCCCCGACCAGACGGCGGCGGGCCAGGCGGCTCCTCCCCCAGCCGTGGCCCCGTCTCCGGCCGCCGCTCCCCGAAAGGTTTCCCCGCGATGACCGCTCCCCTGCCCCGTACCGAACTGGCGGGCCTTCTCACCGAGGCCGCTCAGAGCGTCTCGGGCATCGTGACCGCCGAGTACCCGACGGCCGCCGGCCGCTCCTACCTGCATCCCGTGCTGGGCCCGCTGTCCGCCGGGCCCCGGGTGGTCGGCGAGCTGAACGACCGGCTCGAAGGGCTCGTTGCCGCCGTGCCCCGTCCGGCCACGCCGGCGGGTCTGTTCGCCCTGGCCTCCTACGCTGCCGCGTTGGGGTGGCTCACCGAGTCCTTCACCGAGCTGACCGCCTCGGTCGACCGGATCTGCACCCGCGTGGGCATCCCCTCCGAGCCCCGCGACCCGGTCGTCGCCGAGTCCGGTGGCGCCGAGCGGGGCGACGCGTTCGACTTCGCGTTCAGCGCGCTGGAGCTGGCGGCGATCCGGACCGCGGCCGAGGCCGCCGGCCTCACGCCGGACGAGTACGTCGAGGTCCTCTCCCAGTCGCTGCTCGCCGCCTCCCGGATCACCGACGACTGCATGGAGATCTCCAGCAGCCTGCTCGAAGACGCCGCGTACGTCTTGGACGAGGCCAGCGATCAGGTCCGGACCGACGACGGACCCAACAGCCTGCCCGCCCTGGTCCGCTCCCTGCTCGCCCGGATGGAGACGGCCCGGTGAACCCCTACGACCCGGACACTCACCCCGGCCTCCATCTCGTTACCGAGGCCCTCGGCGTCCTGGAGGTCAGCACGCTCAACACCGCGCATCACCACGGCAGTCCGCTGCACCAGGCCGCGACACGGGTGATCGGAGCTGCGGCCGAACTGGACGGGCAGCACGGCCAGGTGACGGACGCGGCCAAGAACGCTCTCCGGCTCCTCGAACCCGTCGGGGAAGGCAAGCTCAGTGGTGCGCGCGTCTCGTACGCGATCCTGCGGAGTTCGATCCCGAAGCTCGGAGAACTCCTCACCCGGCAGGACCGGGCCCACGACCAGCTCGTCGAAGCCGTCTCCGCGTACCAGAGGCTTCTGCCCGAGCCGAGCACCGAACGCTCGACGGTGAAGTCCCACGCGGCCAACCGGGAACAGGATTCCGGCCGGGACGACGACTGGGCCATCGCGGGCGACCACCAGCTCAGGGCTCTCGAAGCCGTCGAGGCCGGCAGCCTGCGGTTCCACCAGAGCCCGGTCTACGGCTACGTCTACCTCTCCGACAGCCGAGGTCCCCACTCCACCCCGAAGGTCTGGCCCGAAACCGTTCAGCGGCTGGTCGCCGACGGGCTGCTGCACCAGGACACCAGCGAGAGCCTGTACCGGCCCGGACAGCTCCTCTCGCTCACCCCGCAGGGCGAAGCCGCCCTTCGTGAAGCCCGTACCGCCCGTGCTGCCCTCAGCCGCAGCAACGCTCCGACGCCCCCCGGCCCCGTCACCGGCCCGGCCACCGCGCCCGCCACCGGGGCGTCCCCCACGGCCTCCCGCTCCCGCTGACCCCTCCCCGACAGGACGCACCCATGCCCACCTCCGCACAGCCCCCCTCCTTCTCCTTCGATTCGTTCGATGCACAGTGCGTCGAGGACGCGCTTGCCCGGCTCGGGCCGAAGTGGACCACTTGGTCGGCGATGGTCCTGGCCCAGGAGAACCGCTTCGTGCGCGTGCGCGAGGTCGCCGACCAGATCCCCTTCATCAGCCAGCAGTTCGTCGGCAAGCGCCTGGCCAGGATGTACGCCGACGGGCTGGTCGACCGCGCCGACGGGCCTCGTGGAGCCTTGTACCGGCTCAGCGCGCTCGGGGAGTCGCTGACCCCCGTGTACCGCACGTTGTCGGACTGGTCCCGGGCCCGCCTGTCGCCCGGGGTGATGGCCGAAGCCCAACGCGTCGAGGACGCCCTGCAGCGGCTGAACCTTCAGGACTCGACCGCGGTGATCCAGGTCCTCGGCGCGAGTGGCCCGATGCGGTTCGTCCACATTGCCGAGGAGGCCGGCCTGGACAATACGTGGGCCCGGCAGCGGCTTCTGCGGCTGCAGGCCGACGGCCTGGTCA
Organism: Streptomyces sp. NPDC093071; assembly: GCF_044754545.1. Lineage (NCBI taxonomy): Bacteria > Bacillati > Actinomycetota > Actinomycetes > Kitasatosporales > Streptomycetaceae > Streptomyces > Streptomyces sp. NPDC093071. The sequence continues at coordinate 153,072 of NZ_JBIVPH010000011.1, forward strand.
CCCGCGCCGGCTCGCGGCACGGCGACCCGTACATGCTGACCAGTGCCGGTGAGGCGCTGGGAGCCGTCTACGCGACCGTCGAGCACTGGAGCGAGCCGATCAACGGACGGAGGGCTTCGCCGGCTCCCCGCCCGGTCGCGGCTGCCACGCGGACCCACGCGGGCGTCCCGCTGGGGGCGGACGGTGCCCGGACGGCGGCGGCTCTCCGGCGCAGTGCTGCCGCGCCGACCTCCTTGTTCAGCCATGCGCCGCAGCCGCAACCTCGGGTGCCGGCGGCCGTGACCGTCCAGTCGGCCCCGGGCCGGGGACGGTGAGCGGGGTGGTGCGAGCCAGAGCCGTCCTGCCGCTGCCACGGCGTCCGCGTGCGCGCCTGCCGATCGTCCTGCCGCGCACGCGGGCGCGTTCTCCCCCCTACGCGCCCGGAGCTTCGACCATGCACACCCCTGACACCTCGTACCTCTACGCGGAGGTCCTGGTCAGTCCCATGTACCTGGCCGGGTCCAGCGGGGTCGGCGACGCCGGCTTCGCCCCGGTCTCCCACTGGCCGCACCACTACCTCGACGACGGTCCCTGCCAGCTCCTCGTCACCTCGCCCGACCAGCGGATCAGGATCGGCTGGTTCGGCGACGACTTCGAGCTGTGGAGGATCACCGCAGCCGAGGAGGCCGCCTCCGCCACCCGCTGGACGGCCACCTTCAACCACGTCACCCCACCCGAGATCGTCGCCGGCCTCACCACCGCGCTGGCCCGCGACTACGCCGAAGCCGATCCCTACGACGGCAACCGGCGCTTCCTGGCGAACCCGTCGGTGTACTGGGCTGATGCCGTCCGGCCGTTGACCGAGGCCGGCTGGAAGCGTGGCGTCCCCGCCGAGCGTGGCACCGTCGAGATCGTCGCCCCCGATGGCCAGGCCGGTGTCGTGATCGACAACCGTCGCTCCGGATGGGACGACGAGACCGTCACGCTGTGGGCAGGCCCTCGGGGCTGGGGTACGCGGGTGGAGGCGGTGTTCACCGCCCGCACCCCGTCCCACCTGATCGCCGCGACGGCGGCCGTCATGGCGCAGTCGGCTCCCGTGGTGCGCGAACGGCACCAGATCGACCGGCGGGTGGAGCACCTGGTCACGCTGGCCCCGGTCGCCCAGGCCGTGCCGGTCGCGTCGGCCGCCGAGCCCTCGGTCTCCCGTGCTCCGACTCCGCTCGACGTGCGCCGCACCGCGGTCACCCAGGCCGTGCACCGCGCCGCACGTGCTCCGCGTACGGCGGCCGATCTGCGGGTGATGGCCGCCCAGAGCCGCTCTGCGGGTACGGCGCAGTACCGGCCGGGCAGCCCCGTGCCCGCAGCCGCTGCCCGGCCGTCGGCGAACTCCTCGACTCCACGGCGCAGTCGCTGATTTCCGCGCCGGTTCCCCGGTCGTCGCCTTCGCTCGAAAAGCCTGCATACAAGGGAAGTTCTGCCATGCCCACTGCCACCATGCTCGACCAGGCCACGGCCATGATCGAGAAAGCCTGGGGCCAGCCCGTCGAAGTCCTCGAAGTCCTCGCGGTCCGCCGCCCATGCGAGGACCCGCTCCTACGCTCGGCCATGCACACCCGTACCGCGCTGGCCATCACCGACAACGCAGTGGCCGTCTACCAGAACCGCCTGCACGCGCTGACCCGGCCCGGGTATGTGCCAGCGCACTACGAGCTGGACCGGATCGTCAGCTCGGCGGCCGACCTTCGCGTCGCGCTCTCGGAAAGCGGCGCGTACCTGCAGGCGATCCGGCGTGTAGTGGAGGCCCGTGAAGCCGCCGCGCCCGCAGCCCGGGCACCGGCGGACCGCCGGGCCCAGGCCGCGGTCGCCCGCTCCGGGCGCACGTCCAGCGCTCCGGGCCAGGTGGCCGATCCGCCTGTCCCTTCGGTTGCTGCCGGGCCGCCGGCGCCCGGGGCGGGGCCGCGCCGCTGAACGGTCAGGCGAGGTCCTCGTCGCGGTGGGCGTCTTCGGTGCGGGGGACTACCGCGCGGGCCAGCTCCTCCACTGTCAGCTCGACGCTCCGGCCTTCCGCGACCCGGCGCTCCACCACCGTCTCCTCGCCCGGCCACCGGTCGGGCTGCGCGCCGACGCCCCACTGGCCGTCGGCGACCATCGCGATGTCGCCCACGGTCCAGGGCCGTCCGGCGGCGCGGATCTTGCGTTCCAGCCCGGCGCTGTCCCAGTGCCTGCTCGCCTCGGCCATCCCTTGCTCCCCCTTCACTGCCGTGCGGCCCCTTCGCCGCAGCCCAGGTACGACAACCGCGGTCGCCGATCCATTCCCGTCCCGCCGACACCCGGCGGTGATCTCCAGTTCGCCCACGGCAGACGGCATCCCCGGGGAAACGACTACGTACTTCGGCATGCGCCATGTCAACGTACGGGTGTCGGGAAAACCGCAGGTCAACGAAGGGACTGTCCCACCATGAACACCTCTGCCACCCTCCTGCCCGCCGTCGTCCGCCCCACCGTGGAAGACCGCCACTGGCTCTCCTCCGACCACTGCGCCACTCCGGTGCTCGACCTCCTGGACGCTCTCGGCTGGGCGATCGCCGAAACCCCGAAAGCCAACGTCCACGCGACCAGCCCGGACGGCCGCGTCTACGTCGGCTGGCTTCCCGAAGACCCCTCCGCCTGGGCGCGCGACATCGTCTGGCGCGTCCAAGTGCTGCCTGCCGACGGCGAGGTGTGGGTCCAGGAGTTCGGTGTCCACACCCCCTCCGAAGCCGTCGCCGGATTCCTCACCGCCCTCGTCGCCCACTCCTCGCGCTGACCTCCGAACCACGGGGCGGGCCGACTGCGGCCCACCCCGTTCACCGCGTTCGTCCCCCTTCCACCCAAGAGGAGCCGCCCCACCATGGCCTTCCGCGCCCCACTCACCCACCACCATGCCGACGACACGATCTGCCCGGCGGGCCACAAGCACACCAGCTCCGGCAAGCCGCTCCACCCCGACTGCCCCGGCCGCGCGTACACGAAGGCTGTGTGCTCGTGCGGCGGCTGGGAGATGAAGGCTCGCGGCAAGGGCTACGTCAACGAGTGCCGCCGGCGGCATCTCGCCGACCACGACGAGGGTCCGAAGGTCCTGCGCGACCTGCTCCGCCTCGACGCCCCTTGACCCGCCGCCAGCCTGGCTCCGTCTTCCCGTTCCGCTCTTGGAGGTTTCCTTGCCCCAGTACCTGACCGTCGGCCACCTGCTCCGCCAGTTCCAGGACCTCGACCCCCGCCTGCCGGTCCGCCTCGCCGTCAACCCCGACTTTCCCTTCGCCCACTACGTGGGGGCCGAGGTCGTCGTCCGTGACGGCATGGTGTTCATCGCCGAAGACGGCCAGGAGGGCTATCTCCCGGCGAGGGCGCGCGACGCCCTCGCCTGGGCCTGACCCCCGTTCCCACACCGCCACGGAGGCTTCCATCTCGCCGTACTCCCGCTCTTCGTCCCTCCTTCCGCTGCACGGCCTTGCCGTGCGTCCGATGCCGGCCGGCGTACGCGGCGCGCTGGTCCAGCGCGTCTCCGTGCGGCCCGACGGCCCACTCGACGTCACCTGGCTCGCCGCCGGAGCCCCCAGACTCCCCCTCGGGCGCATCTGCCTGCACTGGGAGCCCGCCCCCCTCGCCGGCTGGAACGTCACCGCCCGCCTGGGCCTGGCCGCCGCCGAGGTGCACCTCGCCTCCTGGCCCTCCGCCCCGGACGACTGGCCGCGCCTGGTCCGCCCGACCGTCCACGAGGTCACCGGCCTGTGCGCCGCCCTCGCGTTCGCGACCAACGTCCTCGGCCTCTCCAACCACCTCGCCGAGGTCTGACCGACAACCACCGAAGGCCGCCCCGCGCCGACCGCGCAGGGGCGGCCTTTCCGTACGCTCACCCGGCCTGGACGTGCGCGTACGCTCATCTCGACGAACGAGGAGGACATGATGGTCGACGGCCAGAAGCTCTGGGGATACCCGGAGGTCGCCGCCCACCTGGGCATCAGCATCGGCGCTGCCCGCAGCCGGAAGAGCCGGGGCAGCCTGCCCGCGCCCGACGACGACAGCGTGCCGGACCGGCCCCGCTGGAAGCCGTCCACGTTCCAGGGATGGAAGCCGGTCGGCCGGGGCTTCCGCAGCGACCTTCACGGCACACCGCTTTCTCCGGCCTCGTCCCCCGACCCGGGAACATCGTGAACAGCCTTCTCGCCGGTGCCGTCGTGGTCACCGTCGCCGGCGCCGCTGCTCAGGACTACTCATCCCGGGTAAGGATGAGCGCCCCGGATGTGCTTTCCAGGACGGGCTGCCGAAGAGCACCGAGCGCGGCTGATCATCTTGAACGCCGAGGGGCGCCACCGAAGTATCCGTGGCGCCCCTCGGCGCTTGCTCCCTCGCTCGTCTACGCCAGGTAGACGCCGGCGAAGGCACCGTCGAAGCCGAGCGCGACCAGACCCTCCTCGACGCTCGGGTAGGTCGTCCCGTACGGGCCGGCGATCAGGGCGTCGAAGTCGGGTCGGCTGATCTCGGGTTCGAGCCACTGGTTGCCGCACCGGCAGCGGACCCAGATGTTGCGGCCGTGGTTGATGAGCAGCCAGTCGCGTCGGGCCCGGCATGCCGAGCACATCACGGGGATGCCGCCGAGAGCGAGTTCGTGCGGGTGGCTGACGCAGCGGGTCGCGCCGGGGCCGTCGGCCGGCCGCATCTCGTGCTGGAGCTGCAACAGGGGGTCGGTGCCGGCAGGGAGGAGAGGCGGCACGGGGGCCGGCTTCGTGGTGTGGTTGGTGGTTCTGAGCACGAGCATCATCTCCCGGTCGAGGGCGTACTTTCATCCGTAACAGCCGGCGGAACCGCCTGTCCAGGCATTTCGTGGAGCCCGGTCGGCCGGTGGTCGGCCTTCCGAGCGTGCTGGTCAGCGGCGTGGGGGTCGGCTGCTCGGGTCGGAAACTGCAGGGCGCGGTGCCGCTGCGGAGGTGTTCCGTTCGCTGGTGCGGTTGGCCGAGGTCTTCGCCGGCCGGGTGCCGGCTGGCGGGCGACGGGGAGCTTCGCCCGGGTGGGCGGGGAGCTGGGCGATCCTGCGCAGGCGCCAGACCAGGACGTCGTTCACGTCCGCGGCGGTGTCGAGTTCGCGCATGTCGACGGCCTGTCGCAGCAGGGCTTCAGGATCGTGGCCTGCCTGCTCGGCCTGGGCGAGGGTGGCGACCAAGGCGTCGGCCCTCGCCGGCCTGCCGTCCGCTCGCCCGCCCGGCACAACCGCGCGGAGGGTGGCCTCGTACGTCCGGCGCTGTGCCTCGGGCAGGGCGCGGCCTTGGTCGTGCAGGGCTCGCATCGGGGTAGCGGCGGCCTGGCGGTAGGCGGTGCGCAGGTGCTCTGCGGCCTGTCGGGAGGCGTGGGCCTGCTGGGCGTGACCGCGGGCGGAGTGCCAGCGGGCGGCGGCGAGGGTGACCAGGACCAGGGTGGAGACGAGCATGGCGGTGGTGCCGCCGTCCTCGCCCCGGCCGAGCGCGCCGCCGGCCCGGATGATGCCCCGGGCGGCCGAGCGCAGCGCCCGGGTGTCGGCGTGCTCGGCGCGGACGTGGCTGCGGGTGGCCCGTTCGAAGGCGCGGGCGGCGGCGGCCAGCTCGGCGCGGGTGGCGGCTGGGGAGGTCTGGGCGACCGCGTCCAGGAGTTCTCCGACGCCGACGAGCTGGGCGGCGGCTTCCTCGTCGTCACCGTCGCCGTCGAGGAGAACGGCGGCGCGCTCGGCGGTGCCGGTGGCGCCGCGTCGTTCCCGGGCGGGCGGGGACCACTGCGGCCTGCCTTCGGCGGCCGACGGCGCTGCCTGGTCGGCGCCGCCGGCCAGCCGGTGCCGGATCTTCGGTAGAGAGAGGTCGGGGGCCAGTTTGGAGCCGGGGTACCAGACGGGTTCGCCATGGCGGTTGCGGTCGCCGGGCAGGGCCACGTTGTAGCCGAGCGCATCACCGGACGGGGCCTGGCGGACCTTCACTCGCAGGCCCGCCTCGCGCAGCCGGGTGAAGAACTCCTTCTCGTCGGCTGCTCCGGCGAGGGCCTGGCGGACGGCTTCGCGGAGCGTCTCGCGGGAGGTCTCGGGGCGGCCGGTGCGCTCGGCCTTGAACTTCTCGGCGCTGGTGGGGTTCTTCGCGGCGGTGCCGTCGCCGGCGTTGAGGCGGCGCAGGCCCATCTCCTTCTCGATGCGCCGGCATTCGGCCTGGGCCTTGTTGAAGTCGTAGTTCAGGCGCGGGTTGCGCAGGTCCCCTCGGACCAGGGTGGCGACGATGTGGATGTGGTCGTCCGCGTGGCGGACGGCGATCCATCGGCAGCCGTCGGGATCGCCCTCGGGGGCGATGCCGGTGGCGTGGACGATGCGCTGGGCGATGGCGTTCCACTCCTCGTCGGAGAACCGCTGGTCGCCGGGGGCGGTGCGGACCGAGCAGTGCCAGACGTGCTTGGCAGGTGCGCGGTCGCCGGCCTGCTTGACCCGCAGGTCGAGGGCGGCGGTGAGGCGGGCGAGGGTGACCTGCGGGTCGGGGTCGCGGCCGGGGTCGGGGGCGAAGCCGTCCCAGGAGCCGACGAGGTGCGCGTCGGTGTGCTCCTCGCGCCGGCCGGGGCCGTAGAGGTAGACGAGCAGGCCGTGGGTACGCGAGCCGCGTCCGATGTCAGGGACCATCACAGCCTCCTGGTCACCAGGGTGTTCGCCGCGTCGTCGATGCGGGCGAGGAGCCGGAGCAGCACGCTCAGTGCGTGGTCGAGTTCGCCGGGGCGGGGTTGTCCGCCGGCGTTGTAGGTGTAGGCGATCTGGTTGATGTTGTTGCCGATCCGGGCCAGCGCGGTGCGCAGGGCGGCAAGTTCGTCGATGGCCGCGTCGAGTTGTTCGTTGGTGTGCAGGGTGGTCGAACCGCGGGCAGCGGCGAGGCCGGCGGCGGCGAGGAAGCGGGCGACGGTGACGCCGCGCTGCGTGGCGGCGGCGGTGATCTCGGCTTTCTCGTCGTCGGAGAGGCGGGTGGTCGTCTTGCGGGTGCGCTCGCTGGGGTTGCGGGTACGGCGGCGCGGTTTGCGGTCGGGGAAGGCGGGCGTGCTCGGGCTCGGCTGCTCGTGGTGGTCGTCGTGGTCAGCTTCTCCCCTGGTGACCGGCGCCCCCTGGTGCCGGTTGCCCGGCTGGTCCCCGTGCGCCCTCGCTCGGGGACCAGTTGGGCTTCCCCCGCCCTCCGGGGCGGGGGCAAGTGCGTACGACGGGCCGTAGGACCGTCGTACGCGATAGCTTGCTCCGCCAGGAGCCGTGGTGGGGTCACGCTGCGGTCCGGCGGTGGTCACCGGCTCGTCTCCGGGTTCTGCTGCTGGATTTCGCGGACGAGTTCCTCGATCCAGTCCATGGCCAGGACCGGGTGGTGCAGGGTCCAGGGCCGGTCGTGCTGCTCGCGCTGCGCGATCCAGGTGGTGTCGGGGCCGGACTGGGCGCGGTGGAGGTGACCGCGCTGGTGCAGGACGGTCAGCCAGGAGTCGACTTCGGCGGGCGTGGCCGGGTGAGTGCGCATCAGGTGCTCTCCGCTTCTGCTCGGAAGGGATACGGGCGGGGTGTCCGGAGCGGGTGACCGGCCGGAGTGACCGGGCCGGTCACCCGCTCCGTGGAAGTTCGGTCAGGGCCGGGCGGAGGTGACCGGCTGCCGGTGCTGCTCGCGGAGCTGGGCCATCAGGGCGGTCAGGGTGTCGCTGGAGAGCGGGATCTGCTGACCGCGGATCGCCTGGGCGACCACCTTGCGGGTCAGCTTGTCCTCGGCCCTGACCGCTGACCGGGCGATCTTCAGCAGTTCCTCGGTGTCCGGGTCAGGTCGGCGACCGCCGGGTGTCCGGGCAGTGACCGGCGGCGGAGTGACCGGCTGACCGGAATGCGCCGCCGGGCTGTCCTGGTCACCGGTAACCGGGTCGGTGTCGTCGGCGCGGTCAGTGACCGGCCGCGCCGTGTCCGGGTGTCCGGGCAGGTCAGCGGCCTCGTGCGGCTGACCGGGATGACCGGTGACCGGCGCCGGGCTGTCCGCCGGGATCGTGCCCCCGGTCAGTGACCGGGGGGCGGACACCTTCTTGTCCAGGGACAGCGGCGGCCGGTCGGTCGGCGCGGTGACCGGCTGACCGGAGGTGACCTGGTCGGCCGCCGGCTGCTGACCGACTCGGTCGGTCCGGGTGACCTCGACGGTCTCGCCCCGGTCGACCTGACCCGGCTGACCGGGGTGGCCGAGGTGACCGACCTGACCGAGGTCCTGGCGGTCACCGTTCTTGACCGGCCCCCGGGCGATCAGGATGTAGAGGTGGACGGCGCCGGCCAGGGCGAGCGGGGCGATGGTGGACAGCACCGCGACCACCGTGTCGCCGAGCCGCAGGCCGGCGGCGGCGACCGTGTTCTCGTTGAGCCTGACCGCGTGGAGGGCGTTGGCCCAGATGCTGGCGGCGGTGGCCGTGCCGAAGAGCGTCCAGACGTAGAGCCGGGCGCGCAACGGCGCGTTGCGCAGGACCAGGAGGGCGCGGACGCCGTAGGCGATGAACCCGTCGATCACCAGGGGGAAGAGGTAGGTCAGGAAGCCCCGGATGTGGATGGCGATGGCCATCTGCTGCAGCGCGTCGTACGACAGCGCGCATCCCGCGCCGCCCAGGGCGATGACGACCGTGCGGTCCCAGCCGGATATGTGCGCCGTCTTCGGCGCGCTCGTGGCGCTCACGCCGCCGTCCCGAAGTCGTCGCGGCCCAGGCGCTCGCCGCCGGCCCCGGAGGCCGGGGTGGCCGTCGCGGACTGGTCCAGGTCCCGGTGGCTCAGGGCGCGGCGGAGTTCGCGGTAGAGCTTCTGGGCGTGCTCCTCGGTGACCTGCAGCAGCCAGGCGAGGCGCTGCGCGGTGATCCCGTGGCGGTAGGCGGCGTGGATGACCGCGGTGCGCTCGTCCTGGGTGAGGTGGACGTTTCGCCCGGCGAGGGTGTCGTTGACGCGGCTGTAGTCGAGGCGGCGGGAGAGCTTCTTGTGCAGCGGCCTGCGCTCCTCCTCGGTCAGTCCGCCCCGGATGCCGTCGGCATCGCCGCCTTCCAGCGCGGCGTCCAGGCAGATCTGCCGGACCGGGCACTGGCCGCACAGGGCCTTCGCGGCGGTGATCTTGTCAGTCTCATCGGGCTCCGGGAAGAAGATCTCGGGGTCGACCGGGTGGTATTCGGTGCTCTGGCAGACGGCATCGTCCCGCCAGGTCTGGTCACCGAGGAGGCGGTGGCGGGCAGGGCTGTTCGTCGTACTGGTCATGCGGGGTTGCTCCGATCGCTCTCCGCGCGCAGGGGCGTCGGCGGAGAGGTGCGCTGGTTCGGGAAGGTTCTCGGGGCGGCGGGCGGAGGGCGCGGCCTGGCGTGGCGGCCTGCGGCGGGTCAGGCGGCGGCGCTGTGGCGTCTGCGGTCGACCTCGTCGAACTCGACCCGGGTGGTCATCTGCCGAAGGCGGGAGGCGACGCGGTCACCGACGTGGGCCCGGAGGTCCCGGATCGTCAGGTTGGTGGTGATCAGGGTCGGGAGCATGAGGTTGTACCGGCGGTTGATCAGCCGGTAGGTGATCTCCTCGGTCCACTCGCTCGCCTTGGCCGCGCCGAGGTCGTCGATGATCAGCAGCGGGCAGCGGCTGACCGCCGCGAGCTCCCGCTCGCTGTCGACGCCGGGCCGGGGGCGCAGTTCGGCGTAGAGGTCGGCGGCTGTGGTCGCGCGCCAGCGCACGCCGACCCCGTTCTGCACCAGCAGCCGGACCGCGCCGTACGCCTGGTGGGTCTTGCCCGCGCCGACGACCCCGGCCATCAGCAGGCTCGGGCCGGTGGTGACCTGTCGACGGGCTCCCCGGCTGGGGGCGACGGCCGCCTCGGTGACCTCCCGGGCCCAGTCCAGGACCTTGGGGTGGTCGGCGACGGCCGCCCGGTAGCGCGGGGGCATCCCGGCCGACAGGGTTTCCAGCGGGGAGAACGGCTCGGGCCCGTCGGTGAGCGCGGCGACGGCGGCCGGGTCGATGTTGCGGGCGGCCAGGATCCGGGCCATTCGGTCCAGGGTTCCCTCGCCGAGGGTCTGCGGTTCGCGGCTGTGGGTGCGCATCACAGCTCCTCGGCGTAGGCGGCGGCAGCGTCGATCGGGTTGGTCCACGCATGGTGGGCGGGCACGTTAGGCCGGATTCCCGGCCGCGCCAAACCGCCGGAGCGGGCGTTCATGGCCTCGTTGACCATGCTGGCCAGCACGCTCGGGTGCTTGGGGTTGGCCGCGAAGTTCGCCAGGCCGGCCCGGATGTGCTCCGGGGCAATGCCCTCGGCCAAGAGCTTCTTGGCGACCCGCCCGAGGTGCCCGATCACGTCGCTGGGCGGGCGCTCCTCGCAGGCGGCGACGTACTCGCCGACGAGCTGGTTGGCCGAGACGCCGGCTGCGGGCGCCGTGCGCCCCGTAGGGACAAGAGATCCAGGATCCAAGATCCTAGATCCAGGCGCCGAGCCCTCTCCGAGGTTTCGGGGAAGGTTCGGGGAGTCCTCGGACAAACCCTTCTGACCTGCATTCTTCACTCCAGCCCGGCTGGGAGCGCCATCCGTGCCGTCGACGGCTCCCTGCCGGTCGGCGGAGGCTCCGCTCGCGTACTCGGAAGGCGTCGAGACGGTCTTGATGGGCAGGTCGAGGGCTCGGGGAACGTTCGGCGAGGTCTCGGCGAGTCCTCGGGGAGCGGTGGGCGAGCTCTCGGCCCGCTTGGTGCAGGCGCCCTTGCAGGGGGCGCACCGGTCGGCGGCCTGGTGCTGCGGGCAGGAGGGCAGGCGCGACTGGCTCGGCTTGTCGATCTTCTGGTGCTCGGACCACTTCACGACGTGGAGGTACCGGCGGCCGTCGCAGCCCGTGTACCGGCAGATCAGGCCAGCGGTCGCGAGCTGGTGGAGGTCGTCTTCGACGTGGACCGAGGTGTGCTCGGATCGCAGGGGCCAGAGGAGCCCGGCGATGATCGCGGCGTTGTCGCGGTGGCGGCCGTGGTCGTCGGCCTGGGTGAGCAGTCCGAAGAAGGTCCGCTCGGCCTCGACGCTTACCTCGGCGAGCGACTCGGAGGTGAACGCCTCCGGCTTAATGGTTCGGATCCTCGCCATGTCAGCGGCCCCGACCGACGGTGGTCAGGTCACTGCGCGTGAGGGTGGTGTCGGCGAAGTGGAAGGCGTGCGGTCGCGTCCAGTCCGCCTCCGGCCAGACCCGCAGGATCCAGCGGGCCGCGATGCTGGTGGTGGTACGGCTCACCTCCATGGTCTTTCCGGCCTCGTCCTTGACGACGGCATGCGGGTGAGGCCACTTCTGCTTCGGGTCGTCGAAGCCGACCCGAATGGCGACCGCACCCGGGATCATGTCAGCGGGTTGAACGGCAAGGCGGCGCTGACGGCCTGCGTTCGGGCAGGCCGAGGTTCCGCTCGGCATGGCGAGCATGCGATACTCCGTTGTTCGCAGGAGCGCGGTGCGGCGGTCTCGTGCTAGAAGCCCTGCCGCCCGCGTGATGTGTAATTGGCGCCCCTTGGGGTGCCAGCCCGGCGCTTGGGAGTTGGTAGCTCCCGGGCGCCGGTTTCCTTTACCCCTATGGGTTCACGGCCTGTGTGCGTGCATCGCTTTCCCCTCCTGGTCCGTCCCCGGCCGGTGATCGATTGCGCGGGGACCAGAACCATATGGGGACCCCTGACACAAGTCCATCCTCTTTGCACCCACCCCGACCAGGTGCGGAACACTTAACTGGACAGTCCACAAGTTCAACGTACACCGCAGTGGCGCCACGACGTCAACCTCAGTGTTGATACGCGAGGAGAAATTAGGCGCTATCACCACTGGAGTGGATAGGATGGTGACCATGACGAAGGGCAGGGGATGATCGCGAAAGACGAGCGCACCTTCGCGGAGCTGCTCGACCACCTCTTCCGAGAGGTGCGCCCGGAGGGACGTGGCCCGTACACGTACGCGGAGGTCTCGCAGGGCATCCGCGACACCTCCGGCGTGACCATCTCCGCGAGCGCCATCCAACAGCTCCGCACCGGGGTCAACAAGAACCCCAAGAGGGACACCATCCGAGCGCTGGCCGCGTTCTTCGGGGTGAAGCCGAGTTACTTCCTCGACGGCGAGGAGACCGAGCGGCAGGATGCGGAGATCAAGGTGATCGCCGCCATGCGCGATCAAGGCGTGCGCCGGGTCGCCTTGCGCGCCAACGGGCTCAGCGCATCGAGCTTGGCCATGCTGAACACCGTGATCGAACAGGCTCGTCGACTTGAGGGAATGGTGGAATCGGACGACCCGGGGCTGCTCGACGACGAGTGAGTTCGGCATTCATCTGCATCAGGGCACGCTCCATCCATGTGACCGACTCAGGCACCGCCGGCCTCCCGCTGGTCTTCCATCAGCACGATCACACGGAGGAGGTCGCTGCGCATCGGCCGTAAGGCGACGATACGAACAGCAACCTCCCGCCCCCGGTGGCATGGGAGCCTGAGCCGACGCAGAGCGCCGTGAGAGTGCTCGACCACCTCGCGCCGATCCCACATCTCCCGTGCTGCCGGCGACCCCGTGAGGATGTCCCGCTCCAGCTGCAGCAGTGCCTCATCCTTCGGGTGATGAGCCCGCTCGTAGCGGAGCTGCCCCAGAAAAGGGCGCGCCCAATCCTGCTCCCAGTTCACGAGCTGCTCACGGGCCTCCGGCTCCAAAAAGGTCCATCTCATCTGATTGGCCTGACGGGTGACCCACGGGAACCACTCCAGCAGCGGCCCATTGTGACCGATCACGTTCCATGCGAGGTCCGTCGCGAACGCGGGAGCAGGAACCTGATTGTTCAGGAACTGCCGGAGCAGCCCTTCGTCCACCTCTTCGGACGCGCCCGCTTCTGACGGCTGGACAAGGACAGGCAAACGACCGACCGCCTTCAGGTACAAAGCACGGCGCTCCGCAGGGCTTAGCTGAAGTGCGGACGAAAGTCGATCCAGGAAGTCGGCCGAGTATTCAGCCTCCGTACCTCGCTCCAGTGCGCCGTACCAGCGCTCGCTCACCCCCGCCAGGCGAGCCACGTCACGCTGCGTCAGCCCTTCACCTCTTCGCCCCGAGGCAGCCAGACCCGGAATTCCTCGAGGATTCGTACGCCTCCGCCATGACCGCAACAGCGCAGGAAGAGACTCGCCGTCGGGAGCCTCACCCTCGACCTGCCCACCCCGATAATCCATGCCCAGGAAGGTAAGGCCCACTGCGAGGTGACATGCACCACAACACGCCCCTAATTACCACCAGGGGATCATGGATAGGTCATTCAGCGTAGTCAGACATAACGAGTAGTCTATTGTTCAATCAATCCGACAGTACGGCACATGGGCCCGAAGTGGTCGGCCCTACGCCACATCGACACAGACCGAAAGGCGTGACACTCCAAGCCAACGCCGCCCACTTGTATCACTTTCCGTAATCGGAACTCATAGTTCCGGGAAGTGCCAGTTCCTGCTTTCTCTTGGCATCCTCGTGCTGCCACTCACCAGGAATTTGACTACTAGTCGAGGCCGAGGGGAACCACCGTGCCCTTGCCGGAAGTCGACGAAAGACGACTGCGCAATTGGTGCGAGGAGCAGATAGACCTCCTGCGCCTACCACACCGCTTCAGCACGCGCGAATTGTGCAAGGCGATAGCCGATCGCCGCGGGAAACCGATCATCTTGAAGCCGCTGAACACACTCGGCGCAGTTGATGCGCCTTGCGGTATAAGACTCGAAACCCCATCGGCCGATCTCCTCTTCTATGAAGAAGGAACATCCGTTCACCACCAACGGCACATCCTCACGCACGAGCTGTGCCACGTGTACTGCGATCACCCGGGAAGCCTGGAGGTCGACACGAGGACGGCTCGGATCCTCGGGGTGAACCCCACCCTGGTGATGCGGATGTCGGGACGTACGAGGTACTCGACCCCCGAGGAGCGCCAGGCAGAGACGATGGCGTCGGTCGTCCGTCGGCGCATCTATCGCGAACGCGAATCGCCTTCCCTCCGACCCGAAAAGGGCCCGGACAGCTGGGATGCGCTCTTCGCCCAGCCCCTCAAGAAAGGTCGGTTCCTCCGATGAACGCTGTTTTCCTTGGCATGGCTCTCCTGCTCGCTGTGGCTGCCGGCTACTGGGTACTCGGTCGAGGAACACCCCGCCCGACGGGAACCTGGGCCATGGGCGCGCTTCTCTGCTCATTCGCCCTGGCCTTCGCCTCCTACGCGCCGCTGGTCGAGGACACCGTCGAGACGCTCGTGCCGCACGTCGCCCGACTACTGAGCAACTGCGCTTCGTTGGCGGCCGCCACGGCGGTACTGGCCGTGTCGTTCCAGCTCAACCTGGACCCCTCGGAAGCTCGGCGTCGGATCCGAGTACGCCTTGCTCTCCTCACCGTGGCGATCCTCGGTATGACCACCCTGTTCGCCTACGAACAGCTCACGCACCGTTCCCCCCAGGTGTACGCGCTCTACCTGCTCCTGTACGTCTCCTATCTCGGCTTCGCGGTCGTCGACTTCCTGGTGCAGGCCGTACGGCAGTCGAACTCGACGCGTCGAGACAGTGTCCGGATAGGGCTTCGTACCGCAGCGGCAGGCTGTGTCTTCGCTCTGGTCTACGTCGCCTACAAGACGACGCGACTTGTCGACCTGAGCCTGGGGCTGGGTCTCATCGACAGCCACTCGGAGTGCTCGTCGCTCGTCGGCAGATGTGCCTTCAGCGTGACCGCGCCGGCGCTCGCCGTCTTGCTGATCTGCCTCGGCCTGACACTGCCCGCCGTGGCCTACCCGATCAGCCAGGCCCGCCGCCGACGCTGGGAGGTGCAGTCCTTCGAGGCACTCGGTCCCCTGTGGCAGGACCTGTCGGCCGCAATGCCTCACATCGTCCTTTCGCCCGCGGACATCGAGGACGTAGCTACCGACTCGGACTTCCTGCTCCAGCGGCGGGTCATCGAGATCAGCGACGGCATCCTCGCTCTGCGGCCCTACCGGTCCCGCAGGGTGCAGGAAGCGGCCCAAGACACCGTCGACACCGGAACGGTGCGAGGTGCCGCGGTAGTCGAGGCGGCCGTCGTGAAGGCGGCGCTCGCCGGCCTGGGGGCCGGACGGTTCGCCGACGATGTTGCTCCGCCGACGGCGGAGGCCGCCTCCCGCAGGGACCTGCGTGCGGACGCGGAGTGGCTTCTTCTGGTGGCGAACGCCTATGTCGACTGTGTCGAGCGTGTCGTCGACGGCGGTCGGCCGCAGCCCATTGGAGCCTGAGGTCATGACCGACCCGACTCAGAACCCCGACTTCCCCAAGGATCCCTATCCGGCTTATGCGGCCATGCGGTCCACCAGCTCGGTGCAGCCTGTAATCGCCGGCTCCAGTGGGCGTACCAGCTATCTGGTCACCGGCTACGCGGAGGCCCGAGCCGCTCTCGGCGACGCTCGGCTCTCGAAGAATACGGCCGTGTTCTTCGCGGGTAAAAGGTCACGTCGCCGTCTGCACCCCGCAGTCGCTCACACCATGCTGGCCAGTGATCCGCCCCAGCACACCCGGCTGCGCAAGCTGGTGACCAAGGCCTTCACGACCGGGGCCGTCGCGGAGCTGCGCCCGTTCATCACCCGGGTCACCGACGAGCTGCTGGACCAGTGGTCCGTCGGCGAACCGTTCGACTTCGTGGCCGGCCTGGCGGTGCCGCTGCCGGTCATCGTGATCTGCGAGCTGCTCGGAGTCCCGCAGGCCGACCGGTCCGATGTCCAGCGCTGGTCCGCGCAGCTCTTCGCGGCAGGAGCGCCCGACGTCATAGACGCGGCCTCCCACTCGATGGCCGACTACATGAGGGACCTCGTCGCCGCCAAGCGCAGGGACCCCGGCAGCTCTCTTCTCGACCGGCTCATCTCAGCTCGTGACGAAGACGACCACCTGAGCGAGGAAGAGCTGGTCTCCCTGGCCGTACTGCTGCTCGTGGCCGGACACGAGACCACCACCAACGCCCTTGGCAACGCCCTCCTGGCGCTGCTTCAACATCCGGCCGAGCTGGATCGTCTCCGGGCGAATCCGGACGAGATCCCTGCCGCACTGGACGAACTGCTCCGTTTCGACTCCGCGGTGAACACGGCCACCTTCCGGTTCACCACGGAAGCCATCACGCTCGGTGGTACCGGCATCCCGGCCGGCGTCCCCGTACAGGTTGTTCTCGGGGCTGCCAACCGAGACCCGAAGCGGTTCCCGGAGCCGGATCGGCTTGACCTGGACCGAAATGCGGCTGCTCATCTCGCTTTCGGCCACGGCATTCACCGCTGTGTCGGTGCTCCCCTGGCAAAGACCGAGGTGGAAATCGCCCTGCGATCCGTGCTCGCCAGGTTCCCGGAAATCCGGCTCGCTCAGCCGCATAGCAAACCGAATTGGCGGCGAACCCAACTGGTCCGCGGCTTGGAGTCGTTGCTCATCCTGACGTGACACCTCCATGGAGTTCGTCGAGCTGCGAGTACGACTGATCACCTCATCGGGCGGATCCAGTCCGCGTCTTCGAGGCCGCCGTCCGTCTCGCCGACGCCACCGACGACACCACGGCCGTACAGAACCACCTCGGACTGTCCGAAGCAGACTCCAAGATCGGCCGTGCGCTCCTACCGAATCCGCTGACGTAAGGTGGCGGCGCGACGGTGGTCGCCAGTCGGCCCTCGGCTGGGGGTGGAGCGGGCGGATCGGCTGACAGCCTGAAGAGGTCGGTTCTACCGTGTGTGACATGACCGATACGCAGCCCGACGTACTGTCGCCTCGTGACGAAGCCCGCCTCGAACTCTCCTCACGGGCCAAGGCGCTGGCCGAAGGGTCCGCAGCCCTGGTTCCGATCGGGATCGATCCTGAGCCCGGCAGTTTGATCACGCAGGCAATGGAGCTGGTGGAGCGGGCCGAGGAATTGCTGGCTGCCGCCATCGTCGTGGAACGCGAGTGCGGCCTCTCCTCAGAGCAGAGCAAAAAGCTTGCCAGGCATCGGTACCAGCGGCGTGAGTCGATTCTCAACTGGATCAGGGACGGCCGACGCAACCGGAGTGGCGTGCCCGGACTCGTCCTCGCCAAGCGCCTCGACGAGTGGGCGCGGGGAGCCGATGACGCGGCCAGTCCAGTCTCCGACGGACTGGATGCGATCCGCTTCTCAGGCTCGGCACAGTACGAGGCACACCAGCGGGGCCGCACCGAAGGACTGAGCACGGCACTTGCCGAGGCGTGGCAGGAGCGGAAAGAGGCGTGGGACGCCCTCAACAAGCTGACTGAGGAGGACATCGGGGAAGGTGAAGATGCAAGCGGCATCGACCATCCGGTCAATGTGCGGGTCGTAACCGTATCCCGGAACCTGGCCTCGATCTACCGAAGTCTGTCCATGGTCGACCCCATCTTCGCCCGCGAGTACCTGGAAGAGGCCGAGAGCTTCGAGAGCGCAGCGGACCGCTTCGCCAAAGAAGGGCCGTTCTGATGATGGCCAAGGCTGCCTCGCGCGAGAAGAGTTGAGTTGATCATCAGCGTAAGGGCGCTGAAGACCTGTGGATGGTTCACGCGTGAGGTGCCCTTTGCTCCCCAACCCACTCGCTCAGGACGGGTACCGTCGTGACGGGCGACTGATCTACCCGGCTCTCTGAGTCTCGTCCGAACACAACCCGGACAAGCCCGACGACGATCCCGGTACTGGCGCAGCCACGCAGGACGGCCTGTCGTGGCTGTTGGCCAGGGAGAAGACCCAGGATGGCCGAGCAATAGTGAAGAAGCTCATCGACGGCCTCGGTTTCAGCGATACCGAGGAGCCCGAAGAGTTCGTCACGGCAACACGGGGTGCCGAGCGGGCCGCGCTCTTCGAGGTCGAGCGCCGCGAGTAGGGCGCCGAGGAGAAGCTGCGAGCGACCGAAGCCCACGAGGCGAAGGTCATCTCCTGGGAGCGAACGGCGATCCGGCGGGCGGCCCAGGCCGGGCTCGGCGGTGCTGACGAAGACCTGGGCGCCGCCTCCACCTGACCTCTGTTCCAGCGTGACGCTCTTCAGGTAATCGCCTCCGACTCCTACGCTGACTTCCTGCGCAGCCCCCAGGAGGCCGAAGGAATAACCGAACAGCGCTACCGGGCGGTGTACGAGGCCGGTTGCTGAGTCGCTGCAGAAGTGCGGATTTTACCGAGGCGCGATCAAGCGCGGTCGGCCTGCCACTCACGCTCCAGAATGGCGTGGACGACGGAATCGCGCCACCGGCCACCCTTGTTGATGTGCTCGCGGATGGTCCCCTCTTCTACCATCCCGGCTGCGGCCATGGTGCGCGCGGAGGCGGTGTTGCCCGGTGCCCTGGCACCCCAGACGCGGTGCAGGTCCAGGTCTTCGAAGGCCAGGCCCAGGAGGAGACGGACTGTTTCGAGGCCGTATCCGCGTCCCCAGACGTCCGGGCGAAGGGCGAACCCCATGGTGGCCGCGCGGGGCTGGTGGGGGTCGTGAGCCAGTCGGCCGAAGCCGACCAGGTCGTGCTCCGGGCCGATGACGGCCAAGGCGTACTCGCTGCGAGGCGTCTGCCGGGCGGATTCGATGGAGCGTTGCACGATGCCGCGCACCTGGTCCTCGGTGCGCGGCTCGAACGAAAGGTGCTCCGTTGCTTCGGCGCTCCCGTAGATCGCGAAGACACCGTCCGCATCGTCGTGCCGGAGTTCACGGAGGCGGAGACGGGGGCCACTGCGCGATACGGGAGTCACCGGGGCACCTTATCGGGTCAGCCGGACCGGCCCGGGAGGAGGGCGGGTCGCTGCGGCGGGAAGGCGGCGATCTCCTCCTGCAGGCTGCGTGCGGCGACGGCCGTACGGGCGGGGCCGTGCAGCAGGGCGTCCCGGACGCGCAGCGTGGAGACGACGATGCCGTTGTTGCGGAACGGGGTGGACAGGTCGAGCACGGGGCGGATGGCCTCCGCCGCACCTTCCACGTCGCCGTTGTGGAGGCGTACCAGGGAGAGGTTGCAGCGGGCGCCGGCGAGGTCACCGAAGGCCCAGTCCGGGGCCTCCTCGTCGCTGAACTTGAGCACCGCCTCCTCCGCCTGCCGGGTCAGGGCCTCGTTGCCGTGGCCGAGCAGTGCCTCCGCCTCCACGGTGTAGTAGAGCTGCTTGGCGTGGGAGTAGGTCAGCAGTCCGCCGAGCTCGTCGAGGTCGTCCGGGACGACGCGCTCGCGGAGTTCGACGGCCTGTGCGATCGCCTGGAGCGCGTTCTCCTCGTCCCCCATGCGGGCGGCTGCACGAGCCTGGAGCCCCAGGAGCCAGGGCGCGACGGTTCCGCGCAGGCCGGCGGCGCTGTCGGCGCCCTTCTTGGCGTAGAAGAAGGCGTCGGTGGGCCGGTCGGCCCAGTACTCGATGAGGGACTGGAGGCCGTTGACCATGGCGATGAGACCGGGGTGCTCGGCGTCCTTGGCGAAGGCAGCTGCCACGAGGCTCATCGTGCGCGCCTGATCGCGGTCTTCGAGGTCGTTGAACGCCTTGGCGACGAGGAAGCTGAGGACAGCGGCCATGACGTTGGTGTCCCGGAGCTGGGACGGTGTGAATCGCCTGGTGTCGATCAGGTGGAGCACTTCGTCGTGGGTGTTGAGGAGGTCCTCCCAGATCTCGCCGAGGGACCGTCGGGGGTAGTCGCGGACCAGCCGCGCGACCTCGTCCTGGAGCAGCGGCAGGGAGGCGTCTCCCACTCGCAGCTGGTCGTTGTCCAGCAGGTACTTCCGTGCACGTCGGACTGCCATAGCGCCCGTCCTTCTCATGTCGCTCGGGGTCATGCCGGGGTTGACATGGCCGAATACCGGTGACGTACCGGGGACCGCGAGTGCGTGGAGGGGGTCTCCTTCCGGCACCTGCTGCCACAGCTCTTCGAAGGGCCTTTCCAGCATCGCCGTGATGACTGGGCGGAAGGCGTGCTGAGGACGTCGGCCCTGGTAGAGCCAGCCTTCGACTGTCTTGTCCGCCGGGGTGTCGTAGGGCCCACCGTCGAGACCTGCCGCAGTACTCCGGTACCACTGCAGAAACGTGGTCGCGTTTCCGATACCCCGAGCTTCCAGCAGCTTTCGGAAGTACGTCGTCATCGTGCCTCCTCGGCGTGAGAGCCCAGTGCGTCACCAGCGCCGACGGTAGAACGAGCGATCTCTAACGGCGCCGGAAAACAGAGTAGTTGGACGAGTCCGAGGAATTCAGAGGGCGTTCTGAGGAATCCCTTCATCCGCTTGAGGCAGATCCGAGGGTGATCTTGGGGTGGATCCGGGCGGCCCGGCTCGCGAAGCTCTTACTCACTGCTCCACTCCGGTCGCCTGCTGTAACGGGAGGTAGGACCGGGCGATCGACGTCATCCTCCGCCCGACCCTGCGATGACATGACGAGGCACAACGCCGTCGTGTCAGCAGCTGGTCGAGCGGGTCCCCCTCGCACCGAGGAAGCCGAGGCCAGCGAAGTGACGCGCCAAAGCACCATCCCACGTTCGAGTCCGCCGAATCAGCAGCGCGAGACTGCCGGACCTCACAGCCCCGGGATAGTCCCGGAGGAGACCTCAGCTCTTGAGGTCGCGTTCCTCCCGGCACCGGAACGCATATCAGACATGCGTCGGGCAACGATGGGCTTCCTGGTGGGGGTTGACGCTCCGGAGCAGACGTCCGACAACGTGGTCCTGGTCGTGTCGGAGCTGGTCACCAACGCGATCCGTCACGCTTGCGGCGAGGTTTCGCTTCGGCTTTCGACAGGGGCCGGCTACGTGAAGGTGGTCGTGCTCGCCGAGAGTCGGGACCGAGCGGTCGTGACGGACGCCGGCCCGGACGACGAGGCCGGGCGCGGGATGCTCCTCGTGGACGCGGTCGCGGACTCCTGGGGGTGCAGCGCCGGGGAGACGTGGTGCGTCTTCCGGTACGGGCCGGAGCCCGCCGGGACGGTGGCGGCGTGAGTACCGCTTCCACCCGTACGCGTCTTTCGCCGGCGGAGTTCGAGGCGGGAGCACGGCGTGCCATCGATGCGCTGGACACCCTCTTCTTGTACGACGAGGACCTGGCGGACGACCTGGACGCGGTTCTCGGTGAGCCGACCGGGCCGGTGGGTCTGGTCGGGCCGTGGCTGCGCCCATGGCGGTACGGGCTCTTACAGCGCAGGCTGTTCAAGCCGAGCGAGGCCATGATGGCCGAGGTGGGCCGGGCCCTCACCCGTCTGGACCGGATGCTTGCTCGGCTCATCGTCATCGCGAAGAAGCGCGAGTGGATGCCTCCGTACCCGAACCTGGAGGGGGCCATAGCCCGTGCCGTGGCCGTACGCGCCCTGCAACCCCACCCCGTAGGCGACTTCGCCCGCGACCGTGCGCGCCTTCGGCGCCTGGCGATGGCGGCCGCCGACTTGCGCGGTCTCCTCGCCGAGGACGGCGAGGGGGCTGAGCGGTGAAGCTACCGCGTGCGTACTGGTGCCACGCCGACGTGGACGCAGGCGTCCTCCCTCTGCCGAGTGGACGGACCACGGTCAGTCCCCGGACCGCCGTCGAGTGGGTGCGCGAAGCCGCCCGCGCGATCGGGCCGGAGCTCGACCGCGACACCTTCCACCGCGTGTGGGCGTGGCTGGGCGATCACCCCGCCGCGAGGGACGCCGTGGCCACGCTGCACCGCGGCGAGCCGTTCCGGTTCTCGGCGACCGCCTCCAGCGGTCGCTGGACGTGGAGCGCCCACCGCGTCGTCGAACTTCCTCTTGCCGACCCTCGCGGGTGCCTGCCGCTCGAACCGCCCCGGTCCTTACCGGTGGCGCCGGTTCGGGAGCGGCGACCGGCAGGAGCTCCCTTCCTCCACTCCCCCGCCTCCGGAGCATCCGCATGACTACCTCCCTCTCCGTTCCCGGCGCACAGCAGGACGGGTCGGTGGAGCGTCGTCTTCGTGCGGCGCTCCGCGAGCTGCAGAAGACGGCCGCCCGGTTCAGTACCGGCCCCAGCACGCGGGGGGCGGAGTACCGCGCGGCGGTCTGGGCGCTGGCGGAGCCGTGGCTGGCCCTGGCCGAGACGAGGCACCGACTGGCCGCCGGATCGCCGTCGGACCAGCACCGCTGGCGCCGGCTCATCGACGACGCGCGGTGCCTCGGGGTCCAGGAGCCGGTCTCGAACCCGGCGGAGCCGCCCGCCCTCACCCGCGCCCTGTTGCGCGCGCTGCTGGAGGCCGAACGCCCTGGCCCGAGCGTCACGGAGATCGCGGATCATCTGCGAAAGCTGATCGCCGACGGGACCTGCCCGCCCGGCACGTCGCTCTCGGCACTCCACCTGGCCGATGAGGCGGAGAAGGAAGGAACCCCGGCGCCGGTCGAACGCGTCCGGCTCGCTCTGCGCGACCTGACCGCCGAGGGTACGACGGTCATCAACGACGCCCGGCGCACCTGGGTCGCCGGCAGCGCCGCGCCTGTCGAGCGGCCCACGCAGATCGCCGCCTGGCTGCGCACCCTGATCCAGGCCCGCGTCTACCTGCCGCAGTCTCCGCTGCCCGCCCGCCTGATGCTGGCCCGCGACTTCCTCGCGACTTCGCGGGACACCGGCGCCGCCCTGCGCATCCTGGGCGCGGAGAAGGTACTCAAACGCTCCACGGCGTACCGGCCGGTCGTACGAGCCGACCTTCCCTTCCCCCTGGATCCGGGTCCTTTCAACCTTGGCGCCCGCGTGGAGGAGCTACGCGGCAAGGCGATCACCGGCATCACCTTCCCCTTCTCCGAGGTACGGGCGACGTGCCGGCAGGTCCAGGTCTGGTGGAGGGTCCGGCACACCCCGCGCCCGGACGTTCTGGAACGCGTCTTCCGCACGCTGATCACGGCGGCCGCCTACGGCATCCCCCGCGTGGTCGAGCTGTACCCGAGCGCCCCGGACGCCGACGTGCGCACCGTCCTGCGCCGCACGGCGATCACGGCACTGGCGGACCTGCCCGCGGACCCGCTGGAGCACCTGTGGCGCACGGCATGTCTGGCGGCAGCGGTCCTCCAGGTCCTCGTCCTGGTCGAGACGGCGGTACGCCACTTCGCCCCGCGCTCCCGCACCCCGCTCAGCCTCACCCTCGGAGCATCATGACCACCGCGACCGCCGCCCTCACCACCGAGGACGACTCCCTTGCTCCGTCGACGGTCCTGCGGCTGCGTTCCGCGCTGCTCCGTGTTCATCACGCGGCGAAGGGCCTCCCCTACCGCTCGTCCTCGCAGGCCGAGCAGGACCGCGAGAAGGTCTGGGCTCTGGTGGAGCCCTGGATCACGCTGGCCGAGAGTCGGCTCCAACAGGCCGCCGGTTCGCCGTCGGACCGTACACGCTGGGAGGAATGCATCGCCGGCGTACGGCGTCCGGACGCCGAAGGCGCTCCCGTCCCGCCGCTGGTGAACTTGGGCAACGCCGCGATCCGCCTCCTGCATGCCCTGATCGAGGCGGAGGCGGGGCCGGACGTCAAGGCGATCACCGACTACGTACGAACGGCGGTCACCAACGGCGCTTATCTGCCCGGCACGCGGCTGGCACCGGGCCGGATCGCAGCCGAACTCGGCCTCAGCCGCTCCCACTTCAGCCGCATCGAACTGGCCTTCCAGGACCTGCGCGGCGAGGGACTGGTCTCCCTCTTCCCGCCGGGAAAGTGGTGGGTCACCGCCCAAGACGAGCGGCCCGTCCAGATCGCCGCCCTCCTGCGTATGTTCATCCAGGCTGGCGTCTACCCGCCGAAGACGCACCTGCCCTCGCTCGTTCCGCTGGCACGCACCCTGGTGTCCTCCGCGCCCGACGTCACCGCGGCACTGCGCACCTTGCAGAACGAAGGGGCGGTGATCCGAGGGGCCTGGGCCCGTACGACCGTGCATCCTGCACCACCCTTCCCCGTACAGCCTGCGGCCGACTCCCACGTCCTGGTCGACCGACTGCGCAACGGAGCGGCGTCCGACGCCGACCTCAGCGCCCTCGGCATCCGGAAGACCTGCAAGCGGGCCCAGGACTGGTGGAGAGCACGCATCTCTCCCGACCCCACGGCCCTGGAGCGCACCCGCCACTGTCTGATCGCCGCCACCGTGCACCTGATCGAACAGGACCCGGACGACCGTGAGGCGCGCTCCCGGCTGCGCCGGGCCGCGGCCCTCGTACCCGCCAGTACTTCCCCTGACCACCTGTGGCGTACGGCCTGCCTGGCCGCCGTCGTCCTCGAGCTCCTCGACTCCACGGGCGGCAGTTCATGACCACCATGCCCTTATCCCACTCCCGAGGCATCATGATCACGCACGACGCGCGCCGTCCGGACATCGCCCAGGAGCTGATCGTCCGCGCCGCGAGGGCCGACGAGCACTGGTCCCGTCTGGTGCGCGGGCAGCTCTCCAGTACGGAGATCGGAAGAGGCCGCCGGGCCGACTTCGCGAATGCGGAGGTCCTGCGGCAGATCACCGACGCTCACGGCTGGCCGGGATGGACACTCGCCGGCGAGGCGGGGGCGAGTGCCGCGTGGCGGATCGCTCTCCGGGCGGACAACCAGCCCCCTTACCAGCGGCACGCTGAGCGGCTGATGTATCGGGCCGTCCAACTGGGCGAGGTACCACTGCGGCATTGGGCCCACCTTCACGATCGCTGCGACCTCCAGCGCGGCGCCGCCCAGGTCTACGGCACCCAGTATCGCAACGGGCCCTCCGGCCCGGAGCGGGGACCCGTGTGCGATCCGAACGCTCTTGACGCGCGCCGCGCCGAGGTCGGCCTGCCGCCGGCCACTACCGCGCTGGAGGACCTGAGACGCCGCCTTGCCGCCGGGCTCCAGGCCGACGAGGCGACCGTCGAGTTCATGAGTGTGGGGTGAGCGGTGTCCATGGCCAAGGTGACGGCCGCGCTCCGCTGGGCACAGAACCTGGCCCGTCTTCACCAGCGCCTTCTGGAGCCCCTAAAGGCCGCCTTTCCCCTCCCGTCTCACTCAGGCAAGGCGGCAACTGAACCCATCGAAGGAGCTGTTGAAGGATGAACACCGTTACCACCGCCCGGCTCGCGGGAATCGCCGTCACGGGAATTGGCCTCGCTCGCCTCGTGCAGGAGGCGCGCCACCAGCGTCAGAGGAACGAGACCGTCGTCGCGGGCAATCGGCTCGACTGGCTGAACGCGGTGTCCACGAACCGGGGCCTCGCGGAACTCTGGGCGCTGGAGGGCATGGAGGTCAAGAAGTACATGCGGCTGCTCCACGTCAACCTCCACCTTTGCGTCCTCGGCCTCCGCGACCGGCTCGGCATGGTCAGCCAGGAGAACCTGCGGCTCTACGCGTCGATGCTCATGAAGAACGACGTGTTCCTGCGGTACTGGGCCCGGTTCGGGTCCATCCGGGTCCAGGAGGCCGCCGGAGACCGGCGGTCCAAGAAGTTCACCAAGGTCTTGGCGGCAGTGGTCAAGGCCCACGCTCCCGAGAAGACGAGCACCTGACCTGGTGCTGTCGCACCGTGCCCCGATCGGCGCGGTCTCAGTGACGGGGGCCTCTCTCCCGGGCGAGAGGGAGGCGGCGCGCTTGGGCGCACCCCGGCCGCAACTTCGTGAGGGAGGACACGGTCGGCCCGCTCAAACCTGCCGCTGGTCAGTGCGTAAGGCACTGATCGGTGGCCGGGCCCGGTGCTGGACCTGGACCAAGGCTCGACACCGGAAGGGTCGTGCGCGAGGGGTCTCGACTCGCCCCCCGCGCACGGCATCACCAGACTGAGAAGGGAACTCCCTGTGTTCATCGACATCCCGAGAGAGCTCGAAGCCGCTCTGATCGGTCTTCCTCTCCCGACGTGGGACCTGGACGGCTCGTTCCTGGCGGAGTCCACCATGGAGCGGTACCGGGCCGAGCTGACGGCCGCCCCGCGGTTCGAGGAGACCGCCGCGGCGCTGCACCACGCGCTGACCGGGGAGGACGGCGGATACGCCGTGCTGCGCCTGGGGAACCTCGCCAAGGCGCTGGGGGCCGGCGACGAGCGGTTCCTGCGGCTGGCGACGGCCTTCGCCGCCGAGGTCGCCGTCCCCTTCTCGCCCTTCCCCCGGTGGCCCCTGTGGAAGGACATCGGGGTCAAGGCCGACAAGGACCCCGGCAAGTCCAGCGGCATCGGCTACAACGCGTTCCACATGGACCTGGTGAACGCCAGCCTGCCCCCGGACTACACCACGCTTCTGTGTGTCCGCCCCGATCCGCTCGGCGGCGGTCCCAGCATCCTCTCCGATGCCCACGCGGCGGTGGCGCGGCTGTCAGAGAAGACCTGTGGCCTGCTGAGCGAGGCGGCCTACCACTACGGGACCTTCTTCGACCTGCACGGTATAGGCGAGGAGTACAAGCCGTTCCCGATCCTGGAGGGCTCCGCCCCGGGCGAGGGGTTCGTCCGGTTCACAGCCAAGATGCTGGAGCGGTCCGAACTCGGCCAGGCGCACGTCGACGCGGCCCGGGAACTCGTCGAAGAACTCGTCCGAGGGCAGGTCTCCTTCATGCTCCGGGCCGGGGACTACCTCATCGTGAACCAGCGCCGCTTCCTGCACGGCCGGGAGGCCCTCCAGAACGGTCAGGAGACCGTCCCGGTCGCCGACCGGCGGCTGCTCCTCCAGCTGTTCCTGCGCGTGCCGTCCGGCTCCGGCCCGGCCATGTAGCCGGCCGACGGCGCCGGTGCCCGACCGAGCCCCGCCCCCGATCACGCGGCCCGGCCACGGGACGGGGCACGGTCGGACGCACCGCTTGCCCCACCTGCGGACCAGGCGCTAGATGCGTGACTTGCGCAACGAGTGCCAGGCCGCGCCCGCCAGCGCACGCGCGGACCGCGGTACCGAGAGGTGTTCGTGCTCCCGGTACAGGGCCCAGTTGAACGGAATCAGCGCCAGCTTGTTCGAGGACAGCGATCCCGCCCGTCCGGCCCGGTAGACCGCCAGCGGTTCTCGTACCGCCCGGGCGTCCACACCGTCACGCATGATCGACAGCCACATCGCGTAGTCCTGCCGCCGGGTCATGTCCGGCATCAGCCTCGTCCCCAGGAGGTTGCGGTCGTACATGGCGGTCAGGGCCCCGATGTAGTCGTGGACCAGCATCGCGCGGTAGTCCACCCGGGCCGGCGCCCACACCACCCGCTCGTTCGGGACGAAGTCGACCGCCTCTCCGACGTGGTCGGCGTCCATCTTGTAGTAGGAGGTGAACGTCAGCGGTGTTCCGGCCGTCGCGGCGAAGGTCAGCTGCTTCTCCAGCTTCGCCGGGAGCCACCAGTCGTCGCTGTCGAGAAAAGCGACGTAATCGCCCCGGGCCCGCGCGATGGCCAGGTTCCGGGCCCGGGCCGCGCCTCCCTGCCGGTCCGCCGCCTCCGGCAGGACCCGCTCGTCCTGCCGGGCCAGCTCCCGCAGCAGGTCCATCGAGTCGTCCGAGGACGCGTCGTCGGTGATCAGCAGCTCGAAATCGGCGTGGGTCTGTGCCAGGACCGATCGAACCGAGGACCCGAGCGTGGCCGCCGAATTGTGTACCGGCATCACCACAGAAACCAGGGGCACAGCCGCTCCTTACCCAGATTGGAGTCTTCATGAAGGTTGTCGTCGCCGGCCAAGGCTACGTGGGACTGCCGCTCGCCGTACGCGCCGCCGAGGTGGGCCACCGCGTCGTCGGGTACGACGTGGACCTGGAACGCACCGCACGGCTCAGCGCCGGTCGCTCGTACGTGGCGGACGTGGCCTCCTCGCGGCTCCACACGGTCCTGGACTCCGGGGCCTACTCCGCGACCGCCGACGCCGGCGCACTGGTCGGCTACGACATCGCGGTGATCACCGTGCCGACCCCGCTGCGGGACGGCGTGCCGGACCTGTCCTACATCGAGTCCTGCGCCCAGACGCTGGGCGAGCACCTCCGTCCCGGCGCGACAGTGGTCCTGGAGTCCACGACCTACCCCGGCACCACGGAGGAGGTGCTGGTGCCGATCCTGGAGAAGGCCTCCGGCCTCAAGGGCGGAGTGGACTTCCTGGCCGGATTCAGCCCCGAGCGCATCGCCCCGGGGAACACGAGGTGGTCGTTCGAAGGGACGCCGAAACTGGTGTCCGGGATGGACGCGAAGTCCCTGGACGTGATCAAGGGTTTCTACGACGGCATCTTCCAGACCACGGTTCCGGTGTCCGGGCCGAAGGTCGCCGAGATGGCCAAACTGATCGAGAACGTCTTCCGGTTCGTCAACATCTCCATGATCAACGAGCTGGCGACACTGGCTGCTCCGCTCGGTGTGGACATCTGGGAGGCGATCGACGCAGCCGCGACCAAGCCCTTCGGCTTCACGCGGTTCACCCCGGGTCCGGGGATCGGTGGCCACTGTCTGCCCGTGGACCCTCTGTTCCTTTCGTGGAAGATCCGGCAGGAACTCGGTGTCCCCTTCCGGTTCGTGGAACTCGCCGACGACGTGAATCGCCGCATGCCCGACTATGTCGTCCAGCGTCTCTCAGAAGCACTCGGCAAGCGCGGCAAGTCCGTCAGCGGCGCACGGATCCTGCTGCTGGGCCTGACCTACAAGTTCAACGCCATCGATCTCCGAAATTCTCCCTCGGCACGTATCGCCGAGCTCCTCATCGACCTGGGCGCCGACGTACGCGGCGCCGACCCCAACATCCCAGACGGTGACGAGATCAAACTGAACGTGTCCCGGGTGGATGCGAATGCGGAGGAGATCATGGCCGCTGACGCCGTAGTGCTCCTCATGGACCACCCCCAGTTCGATCTCCCGGTGATCGAGAAGCGCGCTGCCTATGTTTTCGACTGCCGAAACCGCCTCTCCGGGCCGAACGTCGAATCCCTTTAGCTCCTCAAAGTGCACCGCCTTCCACCACTCTTCCGTTTCCAGGAGTCCTCTTGCGCGCTGAATGGGAACACGCCCACACGGACTACACCAGGCCCGCGCAGCGCCGCATTCCCGCCTCACTGACTGACAGCGAGAGCGACTGGCGCCACTACCTGGAAAGCTCAACCCCCAACGGTCAGCTGATCCGGCGCAACGCCATGACGGAAGCACTGCTCAGCGGAAAGCCGATGTACCTGCTGCACACCACCAAGCACATCGACGCCATCCGCACCAGCCGACAACTGCACGTCTCCACCGGATGCTTGGTCGGGGCGCTGTACTGCTCGCCCCTCACCAGCCAGCCCGAGGGGCTGCGCCCCCACAACCTCGGTGCCTATCTGATGCGGACGAAGCCATCCATCACGCCCATGGTCTTCGAGGTCATTCCGGACGCCCCGATCCAACCCAAGGGCATCGACTACCTACACCTCGGCCCCATCCACCTCCGCACCTACCTGCGCTATCAGAGCTTCCTCACCCCGGCCGAGAACCACCAGCTCAACTGCGCCGTACTGGCCGGACTGCACGCAGCCGCCCCGTTCCTCGACCTCGCCCTGCACAACGCCGCCGGCAACGCCACCCCGGCGCCCGAGTTCATCGACCAGCTGGCCGCTGCTGTGCCCGCCGTACCGTTCCTCGGCTACCTGTACTTCGAGGTGCTGTCCGAGTACCTGATGCTCCACTCAACCGCTCCCGAGACCAAGGCCTACGCCCAGACGGGAGAGCTGAACAACTGGCTCTACAAACGGCTCGCCTTCGCCGCCGTGGACGGCATGGACCAGCTGTTCGATCTGACCCGCTTCAATCCGCGCCACCAGCGACTCGTCCAGCTCATCGAAGGCATCGAACCGGCTCTCGCCCCGGGGGTCGCCGAATACGTCCGACGACGACTTTCCCACCTGTGCGCCCTGACCACGCTGCATCCGTCCCAGGACGCAGCGTCCTTCACCTTCCAGGGCTCTGATCTCGGCACGCTACAGAAAGCCGCGCCGGGGCTGATGGGGCAGATGATCTTCCGCGAGATCCGATACCTGCCCCGCTATCCGCAGCTATACCACTGCTTCGAGAAATCCAAGGCACTGAAAGCATGGGACTACTGGAATCATGAGGGAATTCCCACCCCCTTCAACGGAATACTCCCCAAAGGTGAGATAGGGATAAACCCTGTCTACCCCCGAGCAGAAGTCAGAGCCTGGACGGCGGAGCTGAACGGAAAGGGCTACCTGCATCCGGTCGAAGAGGTTGCTGCAAATTTCACACCGCACCTGGCATCGTGGTGGGCGCCTCCATTCCGGCGCAAGTTATCGAATGTCATCGATAACTCACGAGCCGAAACGGTTCTGAAAGTCCAGCATTAAGCCACA
Source organism: Streptomyces sp. NPDC093071 (assembly GCF_044754545.1). Classification (NCBI taxonomy): domain Bacteria; kingdom Bacillati; phylum Actinomycetota; class Actinomycetes; order Kitasatosporales; family Streptomycetaceae; genus Streptomyces; species Streptomyces sp. NPDC093071. The sequence continues at coordinate 183,209 of NZ_JBIVPH010000011.1, forward strand.
ATTTAGTAGACACCCATGAAAGGAGTTGCCGCGTGCCCGTCAAGCCCCTGAGTGTCCTGACCGGAATCAACCGTCCCTCCGCGCCTTCGTCCGGGGGCATGATCCTTGTCGGCGATCTCTACCGCGCGATGCCTGAAGCCCGCACGACCTTCCTCGGCAGGACGCCGGTCGATCAGACTTGGACGGCTGCATTCGACCAGCTGATCACTCTCTCCACGCCGAAACGCCCCCACGGCCCGAACTTCGCCCCCTACCTCCAGGAGTTGACGCGTGAAGTCGGTGGACTCATCGAGAAGATCCAGCCGGATGCCATCCACGCCCAGTACCCCGGACTCGCTCTCAGCCTGGCCCTCGCCCGAACTGCTGGCAGCATTCCGATCATCGCCATCATCCATGGCCCCGACGTGATGGCAGCCGAGCACGGTCCGGAGGAACGCGAGAGCCTGAACGAAGTCGCCGCCGCAAGCGCGGCCATCGTCGTCCCGACTCCTGCCCTCGCTGACCGCGTCGACCGTCTCACCGGACGCCGAGTCACCGATCGACTCACTGTCATCCCGTGGGGCATCCCCCTGGACGATGCCCAGGTACGCGATCGTCCGCCGCTCGGAACCGGGCCCCACTCCCTAGTACACGCCGGCCGTTTGGACGACAATAAATCCACAATCACCGCCATCGAAGCACTCGCTCTGACCGAGCAGCCACACCGTTTAACTGTGATCGGCGACGGGACTCTGCGGGAGCATTTGGAGCGGCGAGCCACGGAACTCGGCTTGCAGAAGCAGGTTAACTTCAATCCGTCTCTGCCTCGCGCCGACCTATGGCGCCGCCTATCAGCCTTCGACGCTTTCGTCTTCACGACCAAGGGCCTGGAGGCTTTTGGGCTCGTCCTCATCGAGGCCCAGGCTCACGGACTTCCGGTCATACACTCCGATCTCCCTGGCGTGAGAGAAATATTAGGGAACACCGGCATTCCCTACACTCCTGGCGACTCGTCCTCGCTGGCCGCTGCGCTAGACGAGATGGGCCGAGACTCTCACTGGCGCGCAGCCCTTAGCACAGAGGCCCTCGACAATTCCCGCCGATACGACATCACCATCACGGCCCGTCGACTTCGTGAACTGACGCTCCGAGTCCTTTCTTAACCCCGAAGATCAGGAACCGGCCCCATACCCCCTGGCCAAGGCAGCTATGACATGTGTGGTTCTCACCACGCTTCAGAGGGCATCGAATCAACGTTCACACTGAGCATTTTCAGCGTGGTCACTGATCGGGTGACGCCGGTCAGGTCGGGGGAGGGCCGCACCGCACAAGGCTCCCGTGCCGTTGCGGGAGGTGTTCGACGCCTCAACCCACCCGCACGGGAGGCCTGTTGGTTCCCTATCCTGCGGCACTCGACCTTCCGCATGCCCTCGTCGAGAGGGTCACAATGCTCGTCGCCACCCATGAGGGTGACCGCAGGTGCAAACTCCCGCCGTACCAGCGCGCACGTCGTTCTGGTGTACCTGCGCCGTCACGACACCCTGGCCCGGATCGCGTCCGGTTTCGGGATATCCGTCGGCACCGCCCACGCCTACGTCACCGCCGTGACCGCCTTGCTCACCGAACGGGCTCTGGGGCTGCCCAGGACGCTGCGCGAGCACGATCCGGACTTCGTCCTCCTGGACAGGACCCTCGCCGAGTGCGACCGCGTCGGCGACAGCCGGGCCGACTACTCGGCCAAACACCGCCGGCACGGCGTGAACGTCCAGGTCCTCACCGATCCGGCTGGCGAGCTGCTGTGGACGAACCGCTCCGGGTCTGTTGGAGGCTCGATTCCCTGAGAGAGGATCGAGTTCACGGCCCGTCCTTCCCTTTACCCTGCCGAGCTTCGTGAGCGTGCGGTGCGCATGGTCACGGAGATCCGCCCCAACTACCCGACCGAGTGGGCCGCGATGAAGGCGGTCGCCGCGAAGCTGGGCATCGGTGCCGCCGAGACGGTGCGGACGTGGGCCCGCGAGGCCCAGGTCGACGCCGGCCACCGCCCCGGTGTGACCTCGGAGGAGGCGGCGGAGATCAAGCGGCTGAAGGCCGAGAACGCCGAGCTTCGAAGGGCGAACGAGATCCTCAAGGCGGCCACGGCTTTCTTCTAGGGCGAGCTCGACCGGCCGTCGAAGCGCTCATAGCGTTCATCGACGAGCACCGGCAGGCGTTCGGAATCGAGCCGATCTGCAAAGTTCTCGCCAGCCACGGACTGAAGATCTCCACGAGCACCTACTACGCGGCCAGGAAACGGACGCCCAGTGCACGGTCGGTACGGGATGCGGAGCTGAAGAGGCAGATCAGCCGCGTCCACGCCGACAACTTCAGCTTCTACGGAATACGGAAGATCTGAAGACAGCTGCACCGCGAAGGCATACTGGTGGCCCGCTGCACCGTCGCAAGGCCGATGCGCGACCTCGGCCTGCAGGGCGTCCGACGCGGCCGCCGCGTCCGCACCACCATCCGTGATGATGGGCACGATCGGGCCGGTGACCTGCTGCAACACGACTTCACCGCCTCGCGGCCGAACGAGCGGTGGGTCGCCGACTTCACGTATGTCTCGACCTGGTCCGGGATCGCCTACGTCGCCTTCGCTGTCGACGTGTTCTCCCGGGCGATCGTCGACTGGTCCGCGGCCACCAACAAGCGGGCCAAGCTCGCCCTGGACGCCCTCGACATGGCGTTATGGCGCCGCGACCGAGCCAGAAACCCGGTCGGACCTGGGCTGAGACATCATTCCGACGCGGGCAGCCAGTACACGTCGTTCGCCTTCACCGCCCACCTCCACGAGGCCGGCACCGACACCTCGGTCGGCACCGTCGGCGACGCCCTGGACAACGCCCTCGTGGAGTCCCAGATCGGCCCCTGCAAGACCGAGCTGATCAAGCCCCGCAAGCCCTGGCACGGCATCGCCGATGCCGAGGTCGCGACTGCCGAATGGGCCGACTGGTTCAACAACCAGCGTCTCCACACTGCGATCGGAACCATCCCGCCCCACGAACACGAGACCAACTACTACGCTCAACACCAGCCCCAACCGGCGGCTGGAGCCAACGCATAGAGCCTCCACCGATCCCGGAGCGGTTCACCCCCCTCGCGACCCCTTCCCCGATGACACTCCGTATCCGCAGATCACCGCGACTCCGGAAAACCGCAGCCAGAGCGGCGAGCCGAGTGTCCAACTTCTTGGACACTTCCGCGCACACACTTCCGGAATCGTCGAATGTCGTGGCATGGTGCGGCAGGTCGCACGCAGCCGGCACCCGGACCCGAGGACGGCCGAGCCCGACACCCACAGAACTCGCCGACTTCGACGGGAGGTGCACGCGATGCCCGAGCACGTGATGAGCCGTGGCTCGTGTGGGGCGAGGTCGTTATTCGCGGGGTCTGAGACCGCTTCGCGGCGGTAGTCACTCGCAGCCCCACCGCTTCCCTCTCCGTCCGAGCGTCTGCGGAGGGAGGAGGGCTCTTTCGCCTTGCCCGGCTCGAGGCGAATCCCCTGGGCCACGTCCTTGACGTGTCGGGCGGAGCCCCTTTACTCCACATCGATATATTTTATATCATACTTTGAATTCGTGATGACCTGGACGCCGTCGGCACAGGTCACTTCAAGAGAGCGAAGCCCATGGGCAGAACCCGCACGAAAGACCTCGGTTCCACACCGGGGCTCGATTCCCCTCCAAGACCCGGAAGCACACATGCCACCGGTACCGCCCTCTCCTTGACGAACGTCTCCAAGACGTTTCCCGGCGTCCAGGCGCTCGCAGACGTCGACTTCGAGGTCCGCGCGGGTTCGGTCCACGCCCTGCTCGGTCACAACGGATCGGGCAAGTCGACATTGATCAAATGCCTCGCCGGCGTGTACACCCCCGACCCCGGCGCGACCGCCACCGTTTTCGGGGACTCGCTCACCCTCGGGGATTCGGCGGATGCACGGCGTAGGAGACTGCGTTTCGTCCATCAGGACCTCGGAATAGTTCCCGAACTGGGAGCGGTCGACAACATCGGGCTCGCGGCCGGTTACGAACGCGGCCCGTCCGGCCGCATCGCGTGGCGGAGGCAGGCCCAGCGTTCGCGTGATCTGCTCGGCCGGTTCGGCTTCCGCATCGATCCTCTGATGCCGCTCTCGGAAGCCTCGCCGCCGGAGCGTGCCGTGGTGGCGATCGTGCGCGCGCTCGCCGACTGGGAGGACGCGAGCGGCATCCTCGTCCTCGACGAGCCCACTGCCGCGCTCGCGGCCCACGAGGTGGACCGGCTGTTCGAGCTGATCCGCGGGATCAGCTCCGCCGGCGCCGCAGTCGTGCTCGTCTCACACCGTCTCGACGAGGTCATGGCGGTCGCCGATCACGCGACGGTGCTGCGTGACGGGCGGAAGGTCTGGGACGGCTCCCTCGGTGACGTCACGATGGAACGCCTGGTCGATGTCATCGTCGGTGCGGACGAAGGGGCGGCCGCGCGAGGGACGGTGACCGGGCCCGGAACACGGAAAACCGCCACCCCGGCCTCCCCCGCACGACGTGGGAACGAGATTCCCGCGCTGGAGGTCAAGGACCTCCGGGGTCGTTATCTGGACGGACTCGACCTGCGTGTCGGCACCGGGGAGATCGTCGGGGTGGCCGGTCTGCTCGGTTCGGGTCGCGAAGAACTCCCGTACGTGCTCGCCGGCGCCTGCGGGAGTGGCGTGACCGGCTCGTTCGTCGTCGGCGGTGGTGCCGGTGGGGACGCCGGAAGCATGACGATCCCGCGAGCCCGGGACCTCGGGATCGTCTTCGTGCCGGCCGACCGTGGCGCGGAGGGCGTCGTCGACGGTTTCACGACGACGGAGAACGTCTCGCTCGGCGCGCTCCCGGCGATTCGTTCCCGGGGTGCCGTGACGCCCTCCCGGGAGCGGCGGTTCGTACGGAAGTGGCTCGCCGCGATGCACGCGGACACGGCGTACGCGCCGCGTCCCGTCTCCACGCTGAGCGGCGGGAACCAGCAGAAGGCCGTTCTGGCCAGGGCGTTGTCGGTGGGCCCGAAGATCCTGGTGGTGTCCGAGCCGACGGCGGGCATCGACATCGGCGCCCGCAGGGTGATCTACGACGAACTCCGCCGCCGCGCCGATGACGGTCTGTCCGTCGTCATGGCCTCTTCCGACATCGAGGACCTCCTCGCCTGTTGCGACCGTGTGCTCGCGCTGCGCGACGGTCGCGTCGTCGGGGAGTTTGAAGGCGCCCGGCTGACCAAGCCGGCCATTGTCTACGCGATCGAAGGAGCACACGATGAGCAGGAATGACGATTCGACGCCCGTCCGTACAGGATCGGGACGTCGCCGTGCGCCCTGGATCCGCCACCTGAGCTTTACTCGCATCGGCGTCATCTACGTCTGGCTCGCGCTGGTGGTCGTCTTCTCGATATGGGCGCCCGAGACTTTTCCGTCCATGACCACGGTCCGCTCCGTGCTCAACGGAATGGCCGTTCCCGGCTTGATGGCACTGGCTCTGGTGGTGCCGCTCTCCGCCCGCACCTTCGACCTGTCGATCGGCAACGCCATGGGGCTGGCGAACCTGCTCGTCGCCTGGTTGTTGGTCGTCCGCGGATGGGACGTACTGCCCGCGATCGCCGTCACCGTGCTCGCCGGTCTCGCGATGGGCGTGTTCAACGGGCTCGTGGTGGTGAGTTCGCGTATCGACTCGTTCATCGGAACGCTCGCGACGGGCGCGCTCTTCGCCACGGTCGGCTCGATGCTCTCGGTGCAGACGATCACCGGCGGCCCACTCGTCGGCCCGTTCGGCGAATTGGCGACCACCGGCTTCTTCGGGCTCCACGTACCGCTGTTCATGATGCTGGCGGTGGCACTCGCCACCTGGTTCTTCCAGACGTACACCGTCACGGGCCGCCGCGTGTACGCGTTGGGCTTCAGTGAGCGCGCCTCCGAACTCGTGGGCATCCGCGTTCGACGGCTCAGGTTCGCCGGTCTGATCGTGACCGGTCTCATCGTCGGTGTCGCCGGCGTCCTGCTCGCCTCGTCCGTGCAGTCCGGCAGCCCCAACATCGGCCCGCCGTACCTGCTCGACGCGTACGCGGCCGTATTCCTCGGAGCGACGCAGTTCGGCGGCCGGTTCAACGCCTGGGGCACCGTCGCCGCGGTCCTGCTCATCGCGACCGGCACCAACGGCATCTACCTGGTCGGCGGTGAACCGTGGGCACAGAGCATGTTCAGCGGCGTCGTCCTGCTGCTCGCCCTCGGCGCCTCCAACCTTGAACAGGCGATCCGCGCCCGCTCCTGGATCCGCGCGAAGGCACGGCAGCGACCTGGTACCCGGGGCGGCGCACAGACCGGTGAGTCCGGCCCCCTCGCCACCGCGGCCCCTTGATTTCCCCCTCACGAAGGAGCGAACACCTCATGAAGCCGACCAGAACCCGGCGTACTGCCCGACGCACCGCAGCGACCACAGCGGGCACCGTACTGTCCCTGCTCCTGGCGGCCTGCGGCGCCGACAGCGGCACCAGCGGCGACAAGCCCGCCACCGCCGCCGACATCGAAGGCATCAAGGCGGCGAAAGCCAAGGTGCGGTCCTACGCCGAGGCGCCCACCTCCATCGGCATCACACAGCCCGTCGGCAAGCCGATCCCCTCGGACAAGAAGATCGTCATGATCGGTGCCGGACCCGGTGGCATCGGCACCATCATCGCGCACGACGCGATGGCCGAGGCCGTCAAAGAAGTCGGGTGGGAGCTGAAGTTCATCCAGCCGAAGGAGCCCACACCCCAACTGCTGCAGCAGGCCCTCGAACAGGCGATCCGGCTGGACCCCGACGCCGTCGTCATCAGCGCGACGAACAAGGACCCGATCCTCGACCAGCTCGCAAAGCTCAAGGCGAAGAACATCCCCGTGGTGTCGAACAACGGCCCGGACCCGTCCGGCGGCCCGATCACCATCCAGATCTCCGGCCTCGACGCCCTGAGCGAACTGGCCGTCGCCATCGCGGACAAGACCCTCGCCGACATGGGCGAGCCGGGCACCATCGGCATCGTCGGACTGCCGGGATACCGGATCGTCCAGGAATACATCGGGGTCTACAAGGAGGAGATCGAGACCAGGTGTCCGTCCTGTGAGATCGTCGAGACGACGATCTCGGTCGCCTCGCTCGGCACGACCGCCGGCACGGACATGACCAACTTCACGCGTGCCAATCCCGACATGAAGGCCCTGTTCGTGGGCTACGACGGGATGGGAACCAACCTGTTCAGCGCGGCGCAGGCCGCCGGCGCCAAGCTGCCCCGGACGTACTCCCTGGGCACCGCGCCGGCGAGCATCCCGGCTCTCGCCAGCGGCGGCCTGACGGCCTCGGCGCCCTTGGACCAGGGGGAGATGGGATGGCGCACCATCGACGCGCTGGCCCGCATCTTCACCGGCCAGACGGAGGGCGCGCTCGAGCACGACGTGAAGTACACCCGTCCGGTGATCTGGTCCAGTGACCTGAACAATGTCCCCGCCGCGCCGATCGGGAACACCTTCCCGAACCTCGTGAAGGACTACCCGGCGCAGTACAAGAAGCTCTGGGGCAAGTAGACGGATCACCCGACGAAGACGAGACCCCGGGGCGGTCGGCCGCTTGGACGCCTCCCCGGGCTCCACAGGTCGAGGCCTTGCGCGGGCCGGCGGTGAAAGAAGCGGCAGACGGGTGCCCGACGATTCCGGAGGGAGGGACAGTCCCGACCCAGGACACGAGCGGCCCTTCCTGCGGGACCACGGACGATGACAGCCTGTTCGAGGCGGTTCGACCACGAACCCGCTCTTCGCGAGACAGATCACGGCCACCACCGGCGCGCACAGGTCTTCACTGCCTTGAGGTGCCCACGGCTCCACGGGTGGTGAGATCCGCGGAAATTCACCGCGCTCCGCTTCTCGACATCTCGCGGCCCCGCACACTCGCTCCGCGGTCCACACCCAGGAGGCTGTCATCTCTTCCCACGCATCCGATCCCGAATCGAACCATGCCGGAGTACTCATCATCGGCGGTTCCCTCGGCGGCCTGACGACCGCTCTCGCCCTGGCGTCCCGGGGGCTGCCTTCCGTTGTGCTCGAGCGGACCGGGGGACGGACGCAGCGGGGTGTCGCGATCCTCGTGACCGGCGCGCGTCTGCAGCGGGCGATAGGGCCGGCGGCCCAGGACGTCGTCGGCGAAGCGCTCGGCCCGTCCTCGACCAGCCAAGGGGCGCTCCCCCACGCCTGGTGGGACGTCTACTCGGCGCTGCGGAGCGCCGTCGATGCCGATCCGCTGATCACGGTCGTGGAAAAGGCACACGTGGTTGAGGTCGGTCAGGACTCCGCTTCGGTGTGGGCCCGTACCGAGACCGGGGAGGCGTGGACGGCCGATGTGCTCGTCGGCGCGGACGGCTATCGCAGTGTCGTCCGCCGTCACGTGGACGCCGAGCACCCGGACGCGGCGTACGCCGGTTACGTGGTGTGGCTGGGCCAGTCCGCCCTGCCGCCCTCCCATCGGGACCGGCCCGGCGGGCCGGACTTCTTCCCCAGCGGTGACGACATGCTCGCGGTGTACCCGCTCGCGGAGAGGGACGGGCAGGTCACGCGCTTCGGCTGGGGCTGGTTCGATCCGAACCGCAACGCGCACTTCCGCCGCATCGGCGCCGTCGCCGGGAAGCGAGTGATGCGGACCCCACGACCCGGCGACATCCCGGACGAGCTCTACCGGACGATGGCGACCGCGGCCGGACACAAGTGGGACGAGCCCTGGCGCTCGGCTGTCGCCGAGGCCTTTCGCGCGCGCGAGGTCGTCGCGACGCCGATCGCCGAATACCTGCCGGACCGGGTCGTCAGCGGCCGCGTGGCCCTCCTCGGGGACGCGGCTCACGCACAGACGCCGATGACGGGCGCGGGCTTCGAGGAAGCCGTGACAGACGCCAGGGTGATCGCGGACGCCCTGGCCGGGACGGATTCGCCCGAGCGGGCCCTGGAACGCTACGAGCTCCATCGCCTGGCAGACATGCGCCACCGCGTTTCGGCAGGGCAGTCATTCAGCCGGTCCTTCGCCGGTGCGTAGCCGCCTCGTCCTCGGACACGGGAATCGAAGCAGTCGGCACCTTTACACCTGCTGCCCTCCGGTGCCCCCTAGGCAACATAGAAAATAATATATACGATTCAAGTGATCATTCGACACTTTCGCGCCCGTGTGCTGCGACGGACATCCAGACGCCCGGCAGTACTCGCGACAAGGCCGGCAGGTCATTTGCCGTCGGCAGGCCGGGCAAGAGGGAGGCCCCCATGTCAGTCGCCCCGTTCTCAGAGAAGTACTGGAGTCCGGTGGAGACCCTCTCGCCGGAAGAAGCGCGCGTGCTTCAGGGCGAAGCCCTGAGAGAGCAAGTGGCTCACCTCGCCGCGAACAGCGCCTTCTACCGGGAGAAGTTCTCCCGGAACGGTGTCGACCCGGCGGGGGTCAGGTCGGTCGACGACCTGGTCGGCCTTCCCTTCACGGAGAAGCAGGAACTCCGTGACAGTCTGGCCGCGGCGCCGCCTCTGGGTTCCCACGTCGGTGTCGACAGCGCCGAGATCGTGCAGATCCAGGCTTCCTCGGGCACCACGGGCAGCCCTTCGTACGTGGGCCTGACCGCTTCCGACATCGTCACCTGGTGCGAGCTCGGGGCCAGGGCCCTCTACGCGAACGGGTTCCGGCCCGGCGACCGGCTGCTGCACGCCTTCGGCATGAGCAAGGGTTTCGTCGGCGGGCTGCCCATCGTGCAGATCGTGCAGTACATGGGCATCGTCGACATCCCGATCGGTGCGGAGGCCGGGGCGGAGCGGCTGCTGCGCGTCCAGGCCGACCAGCGCCCGAACGCCCTGATCGGCACTCCGCACTTCCTCGCCCACCTCGCCGAGCAGGCCCCGAAGATCGTCGGCCGCCCCGCCTGCGAGCTGGGCGTCCGTGCCATCAGCGTCGGCGGCGAGCCGGGCGGCGGTCTCCCGGCCGTGCGGGAGAAGCTGGAGTCGCTGTGGGGCGCGACCTCGCGGGAGATGCTGGGCGGGACCGACATCGCGTGCACCTACTGGGGCGAGTGCGAAGCAGCCGACGGCATGCACTTCCTGTCGCCCGACCTCATGATCGCCGAGTTGATCGATCCAGAGAGCGGTGCCCGGGTCGAGCCGGTAGAAGGTGCCCAGGGTGAGCTCGTCTATACCGCGCTGCGCCGCCGGGCCTCCGCCCTGCTGCGTTTCCGCACCCGGGACCGCGTCGTCGTCACCGGGACCGACTGTCCGTGCGGGCGGACCGGCTTCAAGGTCCGGTGCGTCGGACGCACCGACGACATGCTGATCGTGCGCGGAATCAACCTCTTCCCCTCGGCGGTCAAGCAGCTCGTCGCCGAGCTGGCGCCGGCGACGACCGGGGAAATGCGGATCCGCGTCGACTTCGAGGGCCACTCGACGCAGCGACCGCTGCCCCTGGTCGTGGAACACTCCACGGGAATGGGGCCCGAGGCGCAAAGCGATCTGCGAGCCACGATCGAGCAGCGGGTCCGTTCCGCCCTCAACGTGAAGACGGTCGTCGAACTCGTCCCGGACGGAACCCTGAAGCGACCGGACCACGTCAAGGTCTCACTGATCGAGCGCATCACACCATAGTTCCGCGTCGGTATTCCTCCGAGGCGCCGAGCGCAGCCCGGCGCAGCCGACAAGAGGTCTGTGTACCCCCTGGCTCGCGAAGCATGTATGGGCGGTGGTGGCCGATGGGGGGGACGGTTCTGTACCTGGTTGGCCTGCTCTTTGCGTGGAATTGTCGTATAGGTGAAGCCTGAGAAGAGCTCCGAGGGGCCTTCCGGGCGCTCACGACAGGCCGGATCGGTCGCGCCGGGCCACCCTTCCCGACGCCACACATGACAAGGAGCAGTACATGCAGCACGTACGGTTCAAGAACCGGAGCTGGGACGTCGCAGCGGACCTGCGGCTCCCCAAGGACTTCGACGCCTCGAAGAAGTACCCCGCGATCATCTGCGCACACCCGATCAGCAGCTGCAAGGAACAGACCTCGGGCAGCATCTACGCCGAACGGCTGACCGAGCAGGGGTACGTCACCCTCGCCTTCGACGCCTCCCACCAGGGCGAGAGCGGCGGCGAACCGCGCTACCTGGAGGACCCGGCCACGCGCGTCGAGGACTTCCGCTGCGCGGTGGACTACCTGGTGACCCTCGACTACGTCGACGAGGACCGCATCGGTTGCCTCGGCGTCTGCGGCGGGGGCGGCTACGCGGCCAACGCCACCATGACCGAGCACCGGATCAAGGCACTGGTCACGGTCGTCGGAGCCAACTACGGCCGGCTGATGCGGGAGGGCGACCTGTCGGCCGGCGCCGCCGTCGCGACGCTGGAGGCGATCGGCAAGCAGCGCACCGCCGAAGCCCGCGGTGGGGAAGCTGCCATCACGACCTACATCCCCAACTCCCAGGAGGAGCGGGAGGCCGCCGGCGTCACCGACATCGACATCGTCCAAGCGATCGACTACTACAAGACGCCCCGGGGAGAGAATGCCAACTCGCCGAACAAACTGCGCTTCTCCGGACTCTCCGCGGCCGTCGGATGGGACGCCTTCCACCTGGCCGAGGTGCTGCTGACGCAGCCCCTCCAGGTCATCGTGGGCAGCGTGCCGGGCAGCTTCGGCTCGTACCGGGACGGATTCGAGCTCTTCGACCGGGCCCGGTCCGAGAAGAAGGACATCCTGGTCGTCGAGGGTGCCAGCCACTACGACCTGTACGACCAGCCGTTCGCGGTCGATCAGGCCTTCGAGAAGATCACGCCGTTCTTCAAGGACAACCTGTAACACCGTGCCGGCCGGACGCCGGTGCTCATCGCGCGAGCCAGCCGCCGTCGACTGCGAGGCAGTGGCCGGTCACGAACGAGGCGGCGTCCGATCCGAGCCAGAGCACGGCATCGGCGACCTCCCTGGGGTCGCCGAGCCGCGCCATCGGCTCCAGTGCCACCATGGCCGCACGCCCCTCTTCGGTGCCTCCGCTGAAATCCGCGGCCATCGGGGTGTCGACGGCGCCGGGAAGGACGGCGTTGACCCGGATGCCCCGGGTGGCGTAGTCGAGGGCCGCCTTCTTGGTCAGTCCGACGACGGCGTGCTTGGACGCCGTGTAGGCCGTCAGCCCCAGGGACGCGACCTCGCTCGCGACGGAGCCCGCGTTGACGATCGCACCGCCGCCCTGGGCCAGCATGACGGACGCCTGGTATTTGAGGCAGTGGAAGACGCCCGACACGTTGACCGCGATGACGCGGTTCCACGTCGTGACGTCGGTGGTGTCGACCGGGCCGTACGGATCGAAGGTCGCCGCGTTGTTGAAGGCGACGTCCAGGCGTCCGAACGCCCTCACCGTCCCCGCCACGGCCGCTTCCACCTGGGCGGGGTCGGCGACGTCGGTCGTGAAGGCCTGCACCTCGGCTCCCGTTTCCGCGATCAGCGACGCGGTCCCTTCGAGTCCCTCCGCGCTGATGTCGGCGATCGCGACGGCGGCGCCGGCCCGGGCGAAGGCGAGCGCAGTGGCGCGCCCGATCCCCGATCCCGCGCCGGTCACGAACGCGGCCCTGCCGGAATAGTCGAACGCGACTGCCACGAGATAGCTCCTAGGAATGTCCTGCAGACCCGCCGGATGCGGACCGCAGATCGAACGCCAAGGAGAAAATATTATATTCACACGGCGGAGGGAAGGGTTCCGTTCCGTGGGTGCGATCAGCTCGGCGCCCGTCAGGGCACGGCGAGAACGATCTTCCCGAGCGCCTGGTGCGAGCCGAGCCTCCGCACCGCCTCGGATGCGGTGTCGAAGTCGTACGTACTGTCGATCAGCGGCCGCACCCGGCCGTCGAGGAGGGCGGGCGTGAGCGCGTCCACCGCGCCGGAGAGGACGGCGCCGAGCTTCGCGGGCCGGGAGAAGCCGAAGGACACCCCTCGGACCCGCAGGTGCCGGTAGGACAGGGCGTCCAGGTCGATGGTGGACTCGGCCCGGTCGAGACGACCGATGTTGACCACGCTGCCGTCGACCCGGGTGGCCGGCAGGCACGCGGCGAAGGTTCGGCCTCCCACATGGTCCAGGACGAGGTCGACACCCTCGCCGTCGGTGAGCTCCAGGACGGCCTCCGTGAGGTCCCGCTCCTCCGTGGCCACGACCTCGTCGGCCCCGATCTCTCGCAGCAGGGCCCCTCTGGCGGCGGTACGGGTCGTGGCGACGACCGTCGAAGCACCGAGGGCCTTGGCGATCTGGACGCCGACCAGACCGACGCTGGACGTGGCGCCCGTGATCAGGACCGACCGACCGGCCTCGAAGCCACCGCTCGTCAGGGCCCCGTGCTCGGTGAGCAACCCCGTGGGCAGCGCGGCGGCCTCCTCGTACCCGAGACCGTCCGGAATCGGGACGGCATGGCGGTGGTCGGCCAGGACGTACTGGGCGAAGCTGCCCGGCGCCGTACCCATCACCCGCGCGCCGATCCCGGGGCCGGCCACCCCCTCCCCCAGGGCCGCGACCTCGCCGGCGAACTCGTACCCGGCGAGGTACGGCACGCCCGTGCCGCCGGCCGTCGGATCGGCGGCGGCCAGGACCGAGGCGTCCGCGTGGTTCAGGGCGGCGACCCGGGCACGGACCAGCACCTGGCCGGGGCCGGGGGTGGGGGCGGGGACCTCGCGGGACGCCCACGCGGGGCCGGTGCCGCCGTACAGCGCGGTCATGGTCGAGGACATGCGCACTCCTTCGCGTACACAGAAGCCGGCAGGGCGGGTCCCGACGGGCGGGAGTCGCTCGCCGATTTGACGAAACGGATTTTATTTTCCATATTATATGTCATTGGGTAATGACATCGATCGTTGACAACGGTCCACCCGAAAGGAAGCCGCAGCATGGTCGAGCCCTCCTCGGGCACCCCGCAGGACGACGGGCGCGGGAACGGCACCGTGCGACCACCGGCCCTGCTGCCCTCCCTCATGTTCACCTCCCTGACCGTCTCTGTCATCAGCACGCTCGGGGCCCCCATGGTCCCCACCATCGCCCGCGAGCAGCACGTGTCGCTCAGCGCCGCCCAGTGGGTGCTGACCGCGACCCTGCTCGCCGGAGCCGTCGCGGGTCCGGTCCTCGGCCGGCTCGGTGACGGACCGCGCCGCCGTGCGGCCATCCAGGCGTCCCTGGTCGGCGTGCTCGTCGGAAGCGTCCTGGCGGCGACCGCGCCCGGGCTCCCGCTCCTGCTCGCGGGACGGGCCCTGCAGGGCATGGGCATGGGCCTGCTGCCTCTGACCATTGCCGTCGCCCGCGACCACCTGCCCCCGAAGCGCATGCGCTCGGGCATCGCGTCGCTCTCCATCACCACGTCCGTGGGCGCGGGCATCGGCTACCCCCTGACGGGCGTCATCGCCCAGCACCTCGACCATCGCGCCGGCTTCTGGTTCGCGGCGCTGCTGAGCGCCGCCGCCCTCGTGGTGGTGAGGTGGGTCGTGCCCGAGGGTTCCTCCACTCCGTCGCGTCCACTCGACCTGTCCGGGGCCGCGCTGCTCTGCTCCGGCCTCGCCCTCGTCCTCCTGGCCGTGAGCCAGGGGGTTGCCTGGGGGCCGGTGTCGGGCGCCACGCTCGGATGCCTGGGCGGCGGAGCGGTTCTGCTGGCCCTGTGGGTGTTCCAGGCCCGCCGTACCCCCCATCCCCTGGTCGACGTCCGGCTGATGCGCAACCGGGCCGTCCTGGCGGCCAACACGACCGCGCTGCTCACCGGCGTCGGCATGTTCGGCGTGCTGTCCCTGGTGAACCTCTACACGCAGGTCCCCGCCGAGGCCGGGTACGGTTTCCGCCTCTCCCTCACCGCCACGGGACTCGTTCTGCTGCCGATGTCCGTGGGCAGCGTGGCGGCGAACCGGCTCGCCTCCGCCCTCGTCTCCCGGTTCGGGCCGTTCCGCGTCCTCCCGCTGGGGTCGCTCGTCGTCACCCTCGACCTGGTCGCGCTCGCCCTGTGGCGGGACCACATGGCGGTCCTCGTCCTCGGCACCTTCCTGCTCGGAGCCGGTGTGGGCGCGGCCTACGCGGTCATGCCGCTGCTCATCGTCCGCCACGTTCCGGCGTCCGAGACCGGCAGCGCCACCAGTTTCAACCAGGTGCTGCGTACGGTCGGGGGTTCCGTCGGCAGCGCCGCCATCTCGGCGATCATGCTCGCCTTCACCCCCGCTGGCAGCCTCCTTCCCTACGACGACGCCTACACCACGGCCCTCCTGGCCACGGCGGCGGCGACCTTCCTCGGCGTCGTCGCCGCCGTCGCCCTGCCACCGCGCCGGTCCACCGCCCCGGTGACCGGGTCCGCCGTCGTGACCCGGGGTACCGCCCGGGGCGGACGGGTCACCGGCCCCGCCGCTTCGGGAACCGACCGCCGCAACTCCGGACGCTGAGCGCAGACCGAACCCCGAGGAGTCAGTCATGGGATCGTCCAAGGAACAGCCTCGCGGCAGGAAGCGCGACGCGGACGCCACGCGGGCCGCGCTGCTCGACGCCGCTCGGGAGCTCTTCGGCCGCCACGGATACGCGGCGGTGACGCTGCGGGACATCGGCGAGCGCGCCGGGGTCGACGGGTCCCTCGTCGCACGGTACTTCGGTGGCAAGGCCGCGCTGTACCGGTCGGCGGTCGCCGAGGACGGCCGGGAGTCGGCGGCCTCCCCCGAGGGCGTCGCCCCGGGGGCCTACACGGCGGAAGCACTGCGCCGGGCCGACCTGCGGGGCACTCCGGGACCACTCGTCCAGGCACTCCTCTCTCAGGGCAGTGCTCCGGAGGTGCGCGCCTCCGCCGCAGAGGAGATGCGCGACCGTCTGGTGTCGCCGCTCGCCGCCCGGCTGGCGCTCGGAGGTGCGGACGACCCGGTGGCCGGGGCCGAAGTCCTGGTGGCCTGTCTGGTCGGTGTGATCTCCCTGCGGACGAGCGGCCTCTTCGACGGCCTGTCGCGGGTGGACCCGGAAGTGGTCGGCGCGGTCCTCGAATCGGCCGCGCGGGCATGGCCCGCGGTGGCCACGTACGTACCGGGGGCGGACGCCTCGACCGGCCCGGCCGCCGACGGCGCCGGTGACGGACCGAACCCGTCGGTCGATGACGGCGCCCCCTGAGGGGCTTCGGAGCGGGGCCGCCACACCGGCCGAGGGCCCGGGTGATCGGTCGAATCCGTGCGGTGCTGCCCCCTGCCCCGTACAGGCCGGCACTCGGGTCTCCGCGTACTAGTCGAGGTTGATGTACACGGCCTTCGGATACAGGAAGCTGTCCACGTGCTCCTTGGCGCCCTTCCAGCCGTAGCCGCTCATCTTGGTGCCGCCGAACCCGACGGCCGGGTCGAGGACTCCGTAGCAGTTGACCCAGATCGTGCCGGCCGTGATCCCGCGCGAGACCTTGTGCGCGGTCGACAGGTCCCGCGTCCACACGCCGCCCGCGAGTCCGTACGGCGTGTCGTTGGCGATGCGCAGGGCGTCATCCATGTCGTCGAAGGGGATCACGGAGGCCACCGGGCCGAAGATCTCCTCCTGCGCGATGGTCATGTCGTTCGTGGCTCCGGCGAAGATCGTCGGTTCGACGAAGTAACCGCCCGCGAGGTCGCCGCCGAGACGGCTGCCGCCGCCGGCCAGCCGGGCCTCGTCGCCACCCACACCGATGTAGTGCATGACGCGTTCGAGCTGGCGCTCCGAGACGAGGGGGCCGAGCTGGGTGTCCGGGTCGAGCCCGTCCCCCACCCGGATCGTCTTCGTGAACTCCCGCATGCGCTCGACGAACTCGTCGTGGACCGACCGCTGGACGAGGATGCGGGTGCCGGCGACGCAGACCTGGCCGCTGTTGGTGTAGACGCCCATCGCGGCACCGGGTACGGCCTTATCGAGGTCGGCGTCGGCGAAGACGATGTCGGGCGACTTGCCGCCGAGCTCCAGCTGCAGCCGCTTGAGGTTGCCGGCCGAGGCCTTGACGATCGCCCGCGCGGTGCCGACGGAGCCGGTGAACGCGACGCGGTCGACGTCCTCGTGCTCCGCCAGGGCCTGTCCCGCCTCGGCGCCGTACCCGGTCACGACGTTGACGACGCCGTCGGGCACACCGGCCTCGGTCAGCAGTTCTGAGACGCGAAGGACGGAGAGGGAGGCGTCCTCGGCGGGCTTGAGGACGGCCGTGCAGCCGGTGGCCAGCGCCGGGCCGAAGATCCACCAGAGGCCGATCAGCGGGCCGTTCCAGGGAATGATGCCGCCGACGACGCCGACGGGGGCCTGGTGCTTCAACGTCAGGAAGTTGCCGGGGAGCGAGTTCTGCGGTGTGGCGACGCCCGCGGAATCGCACTGCGACGCGAAGAACTGCAGGACCTGGGAGGTCCATTCGGCGAGGTTCCTCGTCCTGGCCAGGGGCGCGCCCATGTCGAGCGTCTCGATCAGGGCGAGTTCGTCGAAGTGGTCGAGGACGACGTCGTGGACCTTCAGCAGGAGCTTGCGGCGCTGGTGCGGCGTCCAGCGGCTCCACTCCCCCTCGAAGGCGCGCCGGGCGGCCTTGACGGCCCGGTCGATGTCGGTGGCGTCGCCCTGGGCGATGGTGCCGAGCGTCTTGCCCGTGGCCGGGTTGACGACGTCGATCCGCCTGCCGGAGGCGGCGTCGACCCATTCACCGCCGATCAGGAGCTTCTTGTGGCCCGTGACGAACTCCGGGATCGCCTGCGTAGCAACTGACGAGGTGGTCATGCGCGTTCTCTTCTCTGTTTCGTCCGTGAACAGAAGCGGCTCTATGGGGAGAAAGCGGGAAACGGATGGCTGTCAGACGACCAGGAGCTTGGTCAGGGTGGCGGCGGGCACGTCGTTGTCGCCCTCGGTGATCGTCCGCAGCAGTTCCTCGCTCTGCTCGGCGCCCATGACCGTCACCGTCAGGTCGCGGAACTTGGCGTCGAGGTCGGCCTGTGGCATCGGGTTCTCGGCAGTGCCGAGCGGACTCTCGACGAAGAGGCTCTCCGTGGAACCGTCGCGGTAGGTGACGGTGATGTTCCCGACCCACTTCCCTGCGTACCTCGCGTCGAGCTCGGGCTTGGGCGTGATGTGGATCCGGCGGGCCAGCTCCGCCACCTCTTCACCCGAGGAGAGGTCGAGCTCGCCGTCCAGGTAGGCGCGGTGGGTGAGGTAGCCGTTGCCGCGGCCGAGGAGGGACAGGGCGAACTGGAACGGCAGGCTGTACTGGAGGTTCTCGATGGTCTGCGGTGCGTAGGCGTTGACGTTGCGGGTCCCGACGATGACGTTGCCGCCGGTCTGGATGTCCAGTTCGACACTCTCGATGAGCTCGACGCGGTCCGAGAACCGCTGTGCGCCGTCGATGTACGCGTGGTTGATCCCGCAGCAGCAGTAGGGCTTGATCCAGACGCGCTCGATCTCGAACGGGGCGTCCGGGGAGAAGGCGTCCGCGGCGTCCGCGGCGACCTCGCGCCCGACGAAGGTCCGGTAGAACCCCTTGGAGCCGGTGAGGAAGGCGAGCGGGCCGGTGATGCCGGCCTCGGCCATCTCGGCCGCGCGGATCCCGTTCCGGGTACCGATTCCCGCGTGCACGCGCTTCACGGAACCGCCCGAGGAGGTGTACTCGGTGGTGCCCGAGCAGTGGCTCGTCGCGATGGCGAGGGCGTGGACGGTGCGCTCCAGGTCGAAGCCTCGCATCTTCGCGACCACCGCGGCGGCACCGAGGTTCGACAGGACCGCGTGCGGGTGGAAGCCCCGCTCCAGGAGCTCCGGCGCGGCCAGGACGCCGATCCGGGTGTAGATCTCGTATCCCGCGACGATTCCGAGCAGCACGTCCCGCATCGTGGCGCCGAGTTCCTCGCCGACCGCGAGGGCGGTCGAGACCACGCAACTGCCCGGATGGCTGGAACTGGCACGGTGGGCGTCGTCGTACTCGAACCCGTGGCCGAAGGTGGCATTGACGAAGGCCGCGTCCGCCGCGCTCATCATGTCGCCGGTGAGGACCACACGTGATCCTCCCGGCACGTGACGGCTCCGCGTCAGATCGAGTACGGCACGACTCCAAGGCAGGCCCGCACAGCCGATCTGCACCGCCAACTGGTCCTGCAACAGCCGCCGCGCGCCCCGTACCACCTCGGGCGGGAGTGAGTCGTGGTCCAGCTCCACCACCAACCGGGCGGCGGCTGTTTCGACTGGGAGGGTGGTCTGCACGTCGTGCGCCTCGCTTCCGGCGAAAGCATCCTCAAGAAGGATGCTTAATATATTTTATACTGTGAGCTTTGACCAGACCTCTGCTCAGCGCGCTCAGGGCTCCGGACGGGGGCCATGACCCGCGCTCACGACCCTCACACACCACCAGGAAACTGAAAAGGGGCGGTAAACAGCCCCGGACAACACTGTCCTAGGACACCACCGGCCCCCTCACAAATTACTCCTGGCCTGTAAGACTGACAGGTATGGATCGAAATGCGCACAGCAGTGAACTAGGCGCTTTCCTCAAAGCTCGCCGCATGGAGCTCAGCCCGTCGGAGGTCGGGCTGCCGGACATGGGGGGCCGACGCCGGGTGAAGGGTCTGCGCCGGGAGGAAGTGGCGCTGCTGGCCTCCATCAGCACCGACTACTACACCCGGCTCGAGCAGGGACGCCGGACGGCATCGCCGCAGGTCCTGGACAGCATCGCCCGGGTCCTCCGGCTCGACCGGGACCAGCGCGAGTACATGCTCGAACTGGCGGGCAAGGACGCCGCCCGGCCTCGGCGGCAGGCCGTGCAGAAGGTCCACCCCCAACTGCGGCGACTGCTCGACGACCTGGCGACCGTGCCCGCCGTCGTCCTGGGCCGCCGTATGGACATTCTGGCGTGGAACTCTCTGGCCGCCGCCCTGGTCACGGATTTCTCGAAGATTCCGGAGAAGCAGCGCAATTACGTGCGTCTGGTATTCACGGACCCCGCCGTACGGGCGCTGTACCCGGACTGGGAAAACGTCGCCCACACCGGCGTGTCCCAGCTCCGCATGGAGGCGGCACGCGACCCGCAGGACCAGCGGCTCGCCGCCCTCGTGGGCGAGCTGTCCGTGCGCGACGAGCACTTCCGTCAGTGGTGGGGCGCCCACCACGTCGCCGTGCGCGGCATGGGCACCAAGGTGTTCCGCCACCCCGTGGCCGGCGATCTCACCCTCGACTGGGACACGCTGACCTGCGCCACCGACCCGGACCAGTCCCTCGTCACCTGGACGGCGGAACCGGGCAGCCCTTCCCACGACGGTCTGCGCTTCCTCGCCTCCTGGGCCGCCGAAGCGGACACGACGGCAGGGGCCGAGACCGCGAGCTGATCCACCGAGGTCTTCGATCGGTCTCGGCAGTGGCACCGCCGCCCCCACGACGGCCCGGCGTTCACAGGAGGTCCGCAAGGTCGAACTCCACGAGGCCGAGCTCCTCGGGCACGAGGGACTGTTCGGCCCAGATGGTCTTGCCGTGTCGGCCGTGACGGCTCCCCCACCGGCTGGTGAGCTGGGCCACCAGGAACAGGCCGCGCCCACCCTCGTCGCTCCAGCGGGCCCGGCGCAGGCGCGGCTGGGTGTTGCTGGGGTCGGTGACCTCGCAGACGAGCGAGGTCTCCCGGATGAGCCGCAGACCGACGGGGCCGCCCGCGTACCGCACGGCGTTGGTGACGAGTTCGCTGACGATCAGTTCCGTGTTGAAGACCAGGTCCTCCAGCCCCCATGCCACCAGTTGTTCGGCGACGACCCGTCGGGCGGTGGACACGATGGTCGGGTCGGCCGGGAAGTCCCAGCTCGCCGTGTGGTCCTCGGGAACGGCACGGGCCCGGGCCAGGAGCAGGGCGACGTCGTCGCGTGGAGGCTCGTCGCCGAGGCCGCCGAGGACCGCGCGTCCGGTCTCCTCCAAGGGGCGGTCGGGGGCGTACGAGGACGACAGTCTCTCCTTAAGCCAGTGCGTCCCGCCGTCGGCGTCACCGGCCCGGTGCTCGACCAGGCCGTCGGTGTACAGGGCCAGGACGCTGCCCGGCTCCACATCGACGACGACCGTCTCGAACGGCAGTCCGCCGACGCCGAGGGGCGGCCCGGGGCTGATGTCGACCGCCTCGGCGACGCCACCGGGAGTGATGAGGAAGGGCGGCGGATGGCCGGCACTGGCCAGGGCGCAGCGCCGGGCCACGGGGTTGTACACGGCGTACAGACAGGTGGCTACGAACGGGCTCACCGGGTCGGCGCGGCTGCTGAACTGCTGGACCAGGTCGTCCAGGTGGGTGAGGAGTTCGGTCGGGTCGAGTTCCAGGTCGGCGAGCGTGCGGACGGCCGTGCGCAGCCGGCCCATGGTGGCGGTGGCGTACAGGCCGTGTCCGGCCACGTCACCGACGACGAGGGCGACCCGGAAGGAGGGCAGGGGGATGACGTCGTACCAGTCGGCGCCGATGCCGGCTCCGCTGCCGGTGGGCAGGTAAAGTCCCGCAGTCTCGGCGGCGGGCGCGTCGGTCGTGGGCTCCGGTAGCAGGCGCTGCTGGAGCGCGAGGACCGACCGGCGCTCCCTGGTGTAGCGGCGGGCGTTGTCCACGCCCAGAGCGGCCCGGGACACGATCTCGGTGAGCAGGTCCGCGTCCCCCTCGTCGTACGGTTCCCGCTGTTCCGTGCGCCAGACGGCCACGGTGCCGAGCACCAGCCCGCGGGCGAAGAGCGGCGCCCACATGGCCGTGTGCATGTGCTCGGGAAGGTGCTGTGACGGGTCCTCGAAGAGGGCCCTCACCTTCGCCGGGTCGAAGACGGCGGCCCGCCCGTGCTGCACGTCCCGCAGCTCGCCCGTGGAGACCATGGGAGGAATGCGCTGGCCGGGCTGTACGAGGTGGGTCGGCCAGGTGCCGGTGGCCGAGGCCACGGCCGTACGGCGCAGACGCAGGTCCCCTCCGCCGTGGGTCTCCGGCGGCTCGTCCCCGTCGAGCACGCCGTCGGCGAGTTCGACGCTCGCCAGGTCCCCCAGAGCGGGGACGAGGACGTCGGCCAGGTCCTGGGCGGTGCGCGCCGCGTCGAGGGAGCCGCCGATGCGCACGGCGGCCTCGTGCAGCAGATCCCGGTCCCGGTGGGCCCGGAGCCGGCGCTCCTCCTCCACGCGGTCCTCGTCGTCGGCGTGCGCGGGTACGAGGAGCAGGAGAACTTCGCCGGACGGTTCCAGCCGTAGCACACGAAGGTTCACCTCGACCGGTGGCCCGGTGCGGTGCAGCAGTCTCTGCTGGCCCTCTGCGAGGAAGCCGGTGAAGCGCTCCCGGGCCCCGTCGTCGGCGAGGAGGGCTGCGAAGGAGCGGCCGCAGACCTCCTCGGCGGCCCGGTCCAGCAGATCGGCGGCGGCCTTGGACCAGCGCAGGACGATGCCGCGGTCGTCGAGGACAGCGGCCGCGAAGGGAGACGTCGCTGCCGCGTCGGCGGCGGTGCACCCGACCATTTCGCTCCTCAGGCTCGACGGCCCTGCCTGTCCTCACGGTACGTCCGCCGAGCCGGTCCGCGCGCTTTCGGGAGGTGCGCCCCGCGCGTCGCCGAACCTCGCCGAGCACAGCGAAAGCTCTTGTCATTTTTTATATGATGCATGATTATCGATCTCGGTGCAGATCACACCACCTCGTTGCGTTCTGAGCAGGAAGGCCCGAGCATGCCCGAGAAGACCCCGAAGGAGCTGGCCGAGAGCTGGCTCCGCGCCCTGTCCGACGTCGATCTCTTCTACGAGTTCTGTGCGCCCGACTGCAGGGTGTGGCACAGCTCCGACGACAAGTGGATGAGCCTGAAGGGAGCCATCGACGCGGTGCACAGCCGGGGCGGCCTCCCGCCGTTCCGGAACTCGCGGTACACGCTGACGGACAAGGGCTTCATCGTGCAGACGTCGACCACCCTCGACGGCACGAACGTGCACATCATCCAGGTGGCCACCGTGGAGGGCGGCCAGGTCGTTTCGGCCGAGGAGTACATCGGTCCCGAAATGAACATAGCCGTCTGACACCTCCCGCGACGCGCGGAAGTCCCGGACCGCCCGGCACGATGACCGGCGGTCCGGGACTTCCTTCCGTTCCGCGGCTTGCTCGTCGACGCGGACGACGGCGCGCCGTCACCGCATGCGCGTGTACCGGTTCACTCCCCCGACCGAGGACACCGCGACCCGGCCCCGGAGGGCCAGGACGTCCAGGTGGGCGACCGTCTCGTTCACCGCGAGCATCTGGTTGAGCGGGCTGAGCGCGCTGAACGCGAGTTCCCGGCGGGTCCACACGAGGCCGCGGGCCACCGAGAAGGCGTCACGCGTGTCGTCCCCGACGACGGCCAGCGTCCTGGCCAGCCGGTCGTCGTGGTGCGCGACCAGCTCGGCGACCCGGGTGTGCGTGCTCTCGCCCACGGGTCCGTGCGCCGGCAGCAGCCGGGTGTCCGCGTAGTCGGTCATCAGCCGCAGGGACTCCAGGTACGAGGCCAGCGGCCTGCCCCCGGGATCGGAGGCCTCGAAGCCGATGGACGGCGTGATCCGCGGCAGCACGTGGTCGCCGGAGAACATCAGCCGGCGCCGCTCGTCCAGGAAGACGACGTGGCCCCGGGTGTGGCCGGGGGTCGGGATGACCCGGAGCGCGTGCGGGCCGAAGCGCAGCGTCTCCGCCCCCAGCCACCGGTCCGGGGCCTCCCAGTGGCCGGGCTCGTACAGGTCGGGGTAGGTGACTTGTACGAGTTCGGCCAGCTCCTCGGCCCCCGCCCGCCGCAGGGTCCTCAGGGCCGACCCGAGTCCGCCCCGCATCTCGTTGAGCAGCTCCAGGCCCCGACGTTCCCCCGCTCCGAGGTAGACGCGCGCGCCCAGCAGCCGGCGCAGTTCCACCGCCTGCGTGTAGTGGTCGCGGTGGACGTGGGTCACCAGGATGTGGCCGATGTCGGAGAGGTCCCGCCCGATGACGGCCAGGGCTTCTTCGAGCTTCTTGCGCGCCTCCGGAATGGCCCACCCGCCGTCGATCATGACGAGCCGACCGTCCTCGGCCAGCCCTTCGAGGAGGTAGACGTTCACGGCGTGCAGACCGTCGTTGGGCAGCGGCAGAGGCACTCGGTGCACTCCAGGCTGAACCGTCTGCACACCGGATTCCGCCCAGGCGCCCTGGTCGAACCGTGCTGTCATGTCTTTCCTTTGCTGGTGGTGCGTGTCGCCGGAGCCGGGTCGCTCAGCCGCGCGGACCGCCGGCGACGTACAGGACCTGTCCTGTCACGAAGCCCGCGCCCTCGCTCGCGAAGAAGGAGACGGCGTGGGCGATGTCGTCGGGCTCGCCGACACGCGGTACGGGGGTGACGGCGGCACGCTGGGCCTTGAACTCCTCGAAGGGCACGCCGAGCCGCTCGGCGGTGGCCGCGGTCATCTCGGTGACGATGAAGCCCGGGGCGACGGCGTTGGCGGTGATGCCGAACTTGCCCAGCTCGATGGCGAGGGTCTTGGTGAAGCCCTGCAGGCCGGCCTTGGCGGCGGAGTAGTTCACCTGGCCGCGGTTGCCGAGCGCGGAGACGGACGACAGGTTGACGACGCGCCCCCAGCCGGCCTTGGTCATGTGGGCCTGGGCGGCGCGGGTCATCAGGAACGCGCCGCGCAGGTGGACGCCGATGACGGCGTCCCATTCGGTCTCGTCCATCTTGAACAGAAGGTTGTCGCGGGTCACTCCGGCGTTGTTCACCAGGACGGCGGGCGGGCCCAGTTCGGCGGCCACGCGCGCCACCGCGGACTCGACGCGTGCGGCGTCGGCGACGTCCACGCCGACGGCCAGGGCGCGCCCTCCCTCCTTCTCCACGGCGGCGACGGTGTCGGCGCAGGCCGCCTCGTCGAGGTCGAGCACGGCGACGGCGAAGCCGTCGCGGGCCAGGCGCAGGGCGGTGGCGGCGCCGATGCCGCGGGCCGCGCCGGTGACGATGGCGACGCGCTGCTCGGTCTGGGGTGTTACGGACACGGTCGTACTCCTTGGGCGGTGATGGCGGAAGAGGTGGAACGGTGGTGGGTGGTGACGGTCTCACCCGTAGAGGCGGGTGACCGTCTCAGCGACGCAGGCCGGCTTGTCGACACCGTCGATCTCGACGGTCACCCGCGAGACGACCTGACGGCCGGCGGGCACCTCCTCGACGGAGACGAGGTCCACCGAGGCCCGGACCTTGGAGCCGACCCGTACCGGGTGCATGAAACGGACCTTGTTGAGGCCGTAGTTGACGGCCATGCCGACCCCCTCGGTCCGGTAGACCTGCTTGACCAGGACGGGGAGGAGGGACAGCGTCAGGAAGCCGTGGGCGATCGTGGTGCCGAAGGGCCCGGTGGCGGCGCGCTCGGGGTCGACGTGGATCCACTGGTGATCGCCGGTGGACTCGGCGAAGAGGTCGATCCGTTGCTGGTCAACGGTGGTCCAGTCGCCGGTGCCGATGTGCGTGCCGACGGCCTCGGCGAGCGCGTCGGGGGAAGGGAAGACCTTGGTCATCGGGTGTCCTGTCGGAACTCGGTTGTCGTGTCGATCGGGCCGGGCCGCGGTCACGCGGCGGAGAAGAGGGCCGCCATGCCCTGGCCGCCGCCGATGCACATGGTCTCCAGGGCGTAGCGTCCGTCCCGGCGGCGCAGTTCGTGGAGCATGGTGGTCATGATCCGCACGCCGGTCGCGCCGATGGGGTGGCCGAGGGAGATGCCCGAGCCGTTGACGTTGAGGCGGTCGGTGTCGTGCCAGCCCCACTCGGCGAGGACCGCGAGGACCTGGACGGCGAACGCCTCGTTGATCTCGACGAGGTCGAGGTCGTCGAAGGTCTTGCCGGTACGGGCGAGGAGCTTGGCCACGGCCGGGACCGGGCCGATGCCCATGACGGCCGGGTCACAGCCGGCCGCGGCCCAGCCCTCCAGGTAGCCGAGCGGCTCCAGGCCGAGCTCCTCCAGCTTGTCCTCGGCGACCACCAGGCACGCGGCGGCGGCGTCGTTCTGCTGGCTGGCGTTGCCCGCCGTGACGGTGCCGCCGGGCATCACGGTGCGCAGCTTGGCGAGGACCTCGACGGAGGAGTCGGGGCGGACGCCCTCGTCCCGGTCGACGATCAGGGCGTCCCCGCGCCGCTGTGGCACGCTCACCGGCACGACCTCGTCCTTGAAGAGGCCGTTGTCCCAGGCCGCGGCGGCCCGCCGGTGGCTGGCGACGGCGTACGCGTCGGCGGCTTCGCGGGTGATGCCGTACCGCTGCGCCAGGTTCTCGGCGGTCTCGACCATGCCGGAGATCTTCCCGAAGCGATGCTCGGGCTGGGACCGCTCGCGGCCGCGGTCGAGCCGGTCGTACACCTCGACGTTGCCCGAGCGGCTCCCCCAGCGCATCGAGGTGGTGTAGTGCTCGATGTTCGACATGCTCTCGACGCCGCCGGCGAGGACGACGTCACAGGCTCCGGTCTGGACCATCATGGCGGCCGTGACCAGGGCCTGGAGGCCGCCGCCGCAGCGGCGGTCGGTCTGGAGACCGGGCACCGAGAGCGGCAGTCCGGCGTGCAGGGCGGCCCAGCGGCCGATGCAGGGCGTCTCGGAGTTCGCGTAGGACTGGGCCATGGCGACGTCGTCGATCCGCTCGGGGTCGATCCTGGTCCGCTCGACGACCGCCTTGATGACGGTGGCGGCGAGGTCCTCAACCGCCACCGGCCTCAGGGCGCCTCCGAAAGATCCGACGGGTGTCCGCACCGGGCTGACAATGGCTGCGCGTCGCATGGCTGCGCCCTTCCGCTCGACAAATACTTAAAATAAAATATCTGATCTCCACTTCTCCGGACAAGGCCACCCCCTCGTACGGGAGGTGCGGGTGGGAAGGCGGTCAGTGGACGGCGGCGAACATCAGCGCTTCCTCGTCCGCCTCCGCCGGATCGAACTCGGCGGCGACGGCCCCCTGCTTCGCGACCAGGATGCGGTCCGACAGGGCTTGGATCTCCGGAAGGTACGAGGAGATGACCACGACCGCGACACCGTCGTCCGCGAGGGCCCGGATCATTGCGTGGATCTCCACGATCGTCCCGAGGTCCACACCCCGGGTGGGCTCGTCGATGATCGCCACCCGGGGTTTCCTGGTCAGCCCCTTGGCGAGGACGACCTTCTGCTGGTTGCCTCCGCTGAGTTCGACCAGCTTCGCGCGCTCGGGCCGCAGTGTCCGCACCTGGAACCGCTCGACGAAGCGCCGCGCCACCGAAGCCCGCTCCCCCGGCCTCAGGAGGAACGGCAGCCGCCGGGCCCCGCAGACGTGTCCGAGGTGGATGTTCTCGGCGATCGTGAAGTGACTGAAGAAGCCCGAGGCCTTGCGGTCCTCCGTGATGTGGACGATCCCGGCCCGGCGTGCGTGGCGCGGGGTGCGGAATCGCACCTCCCGGCCGTCGAGTCGGATCTTCCCTCCCCGCAGCCGGCGCCGCTTGGCGATCCCGCTGATGATCATCGCGGTCTCGCTGCGGCCCGCGCCCACGAGCCCGTAGATGCCGACAATCTCTCCGGCACGGGCGGTGAACGACATGGACCGCACGGCGGGGAGCAGTGTCAGGTCCTCCACCTCCAGGACCGGAACGGGGTCGGCCGCGCGGCCCGGCGGTACGCGCCCGTACTCGACGTCACGTCCCACCATCATCCGTACGACCTCGTCGCGGTCGAACTGCGCCCTGGCGAGCGTGCCCCGGACCTCGCCGTCCCGGAGCACCGTGATGCGGTCCGCCTCCGCGAGGGCCTCGTCGAGCATGTGGGTGATGAAGACGACGCCGATGCCGTCGCGCTTGAGCTGCCGCATCGACAGGAACAGCTGAAGGCGCTCCTCGGGAGTGACGGAGGAGGTCGGCTCGTCGAGGATGACGAGCTTGGCCCTGCGGTGCACCGCGCGGGCGATCTCCACCATCTGCTTCTGTGCGATGCCGAGGGACCCCGCGGGGACCTCCGGGCGGATGTGGAAGTTGTGGGACTCGAGCAGTTCGCGGGCGGCGGTGTTGAGGTGCGAGAGGTTGTTGAAGGCCTTCTCCCGCCCCAGGAAGAGGTTCTGCGCGACGGTCATCGACTCGACGAGCGAACCCTCCTGGTACACCATCTCGATTCCGGCGGCCGTGGACTCCTTCGGTGCCGAGAACACCCGTTCCCGGCCGTCGACGACGAGCGTCCCGCTGTCGTGTTTGACGGCCCCCGCGACCACCTTGACGAGGGTGGACTTGCCGGCGCCGTTCTCGCCGAGCAGGGCGTGGACCTCTCCGGGCCGGACGTCGAAGTCGATCGAGCGGAGCGCGTACGTGCCGCTGTAGCGCTTGCTGACGCCGCTCAGCCGGATCACCGGTTCGGGGACGGGGACACCCTCCGGCGCCCCGGCGCCCTCCTCATACACGGACGTCGTCACGGTGTCACCGTCCTTTCCTCTCCTACGTGCTGCGGCTGAAGCAGGTTGCGGTACCCCCGGGCGGCGACGACCAGGCGGCCGCCGCGCGCGGCCACTCCCGTCACCCCGTGGCGTAGGCCGTCGGCGCGGGAGTGCGCGCTCTCCGCGACGCGTCCCGAGTCGTCCAGGCGGAAGACGAGGCCGTACGAGCGAGGCGGTGCCCAGGGTTTGATCACTCCGAGCACCCGCAACTGCCCCATCTGGAGGGTGTCGGTGTACGGGGTGGTACAGCGCAGACGCGGGACGAACCAGTCCTCCGGGGACAGACTCTCCATCATCTCCGCAGACAACTCCGGTTCGTCGAGGAGGAGTTCGGTGAAGCGGTTACGGGCGTACGGGGCGGCCACCCAGCATCCGTCGTCCGTGGCCGTCAGTCGCCCCGGGTACACGGGCAGATTGCGGATGACCGAAGCACCGGGGCCGTCGAGAGCGGCCGTCCGGCGGCGTTCGATCCGGTGGTCGAGGCTGAGGGAGACCAGGACCTCGGTGGTGGAGACGGCCTCGACGCCGGAGGGCCAGGGCAGACCCTCGGCCTCGACCCGGGCGGCACCGCCGTGGATCCGGACGATGCGACCGGATCTGTCGTCGCTCACCAGCGCGCGGGCCCAGCCGGCGGCGGACTCGCGCAGGGACCCCACGGTCACGAGGAGCGAACCGTCGGGCAGGCTCGTCGCGTCGGTGACGCAGGAGGTGACGAGGGGGTCCGTGCAGTACGGCTCCGTGGCGCCGGTCACGTGGACGGTCACCAGGCCCACGCCCTCGACCGCCGCGACCACTCCTTCCTCTCTCCCGGCACCGTACGGCAGCAGCGTTCCGATCTCACCGTCGAGCACGGCCACGGGGCGGGCGGGCCCGTCGGCGCGCAACTCGAAGAGCGTGTCCCCGCTGGAGAAGAACAGGGCGCCCGACGCGGTCAGCACCACGTCGTCGGGTTCGTGTCCCTCCTCCGGAAGAAGCTCACGGGCCTCGTCGAGCCTCCGGTTGGGACGGAGGCCCGCCTCCATGGGCGGGACGGTGCGGTGGCGCGCTCCGCCGGGGTTGATCCACTCGCCGATCACCGACAGGGCTCGTCTCATCGGTGCACCTCCGGGGCGACGGCGGCCTTCGTACCGGGTACGGCAGCGGGATCGATGGGGCCGATCTCCTCGGGACGGAGCGCGAGCCGGCCCACGCGGTTGTTGCTGACGCCGCAGAGGTAGAGGTGCCCGTCGTGTTCCTTCACCGCGGTCACCATGGGGTGGTTCGCGAGGGTGGAGTCCCACAGGACGTCGAGGATCTCGCCCTCGTCGCTGAACTTCATGACGCAGGAGACGTTGAGCTGGGGCACGACCCAGCTGTCCAACGGTACTTCCCGGGTCATGCGGCGCCGGACGGCCGGATAGCGCGTGAGGAGGTCCGACATCGGCGTGCGCATGGAGACGAACGGCAGCCAGTAGTTCCCGTCGGAGGAGCGGTTGATGTTGTCGGGGTGTCCCGGAAGGTTCTCGAGGACCGGTTCCATCCGTCCCTGCTTGGGTCCTGAGGTCCAGAGCCGGTCGACCCGGCAGAGACCGGTGCTGGCGACGAGGATCGACATGCCGTCGTGGGAGGTGCAGACGCCGTTGGGGAAGACGTGGTTCGAGATCACGACCTCGGTGCTGCCGTCCGGGTCGATGCGGACGACCCGGCCGTTGGCCCGGGACTCGACGAGTTCCACCATGTACTCGGCGGCGTTGGTGCGGGTCGAGAAGTCCGAGACGTAGACGGCTCCGTCCGCGGTGACGTCGAGGTCGTCGACGGCGCGGAGGCCGGAGTCGTCGAGCAGGGAGAACGGGCTGCGCCGCACCTTGTTGGCGAGGAGCTCGGTGTCGCCGTCGGCGTGGACGCGGTAGACGCCCATGCCGCCGACGGCGACGAGCAGTCGGCCCTCACGGTCCCACGCGTGGCCGAGCGGCATGCCGCCGGTCCTGCTGAAGACCTCCCCCTCGGTGTCCTCCGGGCCGGAGAAGCGCCAGATCCAGCCTCGCCGGTCACCGCAGTACATCCGCCCCTCACGGTCCACCGCGCAGTCCTCCGCTCCTTCGATCCTGCCGAGGCCGATGGGGGTCGCGCCGGTCGTCCGGTCGTTGACCGTCCACACCGTGCCGGGTTCCGTCACGTCGGCGAGCGGGCCGAGCGTGACGCGGCCGGGGTCGATCCTGAGTTTCTCGGCGGTGGTCCGCCGGTACTTGCCCCACTTCAGGTCGAGGACGGCGAAGAGCAGTAGGGCGGCCGCGAGGATCACCGTGTACTCGGAGCCCTCGGCACCCGCGGCGATGGTGCCCTGCTGGATCACCTGGACGACGACGATGCCGACGGTCGCCCGCAGCACCGAGCCGCGGCCGCCCTTGAGGCTGACGCCGCCGAGGACCACGGCGGTGAGCGCCATCAGTTCCCAGCCCTGGCCGACGTCCGGATCGGTGCGGCCGAGACGGGCCGCGGTGAGGAGCCCGGCCCCGCCGGCGAGGGCTCCGGAGAGGACGTACGTGGCGAAGACGACGTGCGTGACCGGGATGCCGTTGCGGCGGGCCGAGCGCCGGTCGGATCCGACGGCCGCGATCCACCAGCCCCAGCGGGTGCGGGTGAGCCCGACGTGGACGACGACGAGGGCGACGGCGAAGACGAACCAGCCGGTGGGGATGCCGGCCACCGCGCCCGCGCCGAGGAAGTCCCAGACGATGTCCTCCCGGGGCAGGCCCAAGGGGAGGCTGTAGGCGCTCTGGAGTGCGGCGGCGGCCCCGCCGAAGGCGACGAGGGTGACCAGGGTGGTGATGAAGGGACGCATGTTGACCCGGGCGATCAGGAACCCGTTGACGGCGCCGAGAGCCGCGCCGACGAGCACCGCTGCCGGGATCACGAGGGCCATGGGCCAGTTCCAGGCCCGCGAGGCGACCATGGCGCCCAGTGAGACCAGTCCCACGACGGAGCCGACGGACAGGTCGATGCCACCGCCCACGAGGACGAGGGTCAGACCGACGACGACGAGGCCCTTCTCGGCCACCTCGTCGAGGACGAGGGGGGCGTCCCCCGCGCCGACGGGGGTGACGATCGTGACGAGGACGCTGAGCAGGACGGCCAGGACGAGCGGGACCGCGCCCTCCGTCCACCGCTGCCCGAACAACTCGGAGAGGGTACGGGAAGGAGCGAGACGGTCGCGCCACCGGCCGCCGGTGAGGGGGAAGGCGTCGATCCCCCGGGAACGTGCCGCGAAGAGGAACACGCCGTCACCGGCCCCGGTAGCAGGCGATGGTCGTGGTGTCGGCGTTCGTCCGGTCCACGACGGTGTGCGAGACGTACGCCACGGTGTGGTTGCTGCCGGCCGGGGCGCCGCTCTGGATCAGCTGCTGCGCCGTCACGACCGCCGCCGCCCCTACGCCCTGGACGTCGTACGCGGCCGAGGCTGTGACCTTGCCGGCCCTCAGCGCGTCGCACCACTGGGCGTCGGCGGCCATCGTGTAGACGCCGATGGCCCCGGGGCGGACGACACCCCGTTCGACGGCGTCCGCGACGGCGTCCCCGACGGCGATGGCGTTGAGGTCGTAGGCCACCAGGAAGCCGCAGATGCCGTCCTTCCGCTGCTGGACGATCGAGGACGCGGCCTGCTGGGCGAGGGAGTTCTGCCACTGGGTGTGGGCGGTGGTGACGACCTCGTACCCGGCCGGGTCGAGGACGTTGTGGACGCCCCTGGACCATTGGAGCGACGCGCCGTCGTTGCCGGGGCCGTCGATGATCGCCATGCGCTTGGGACCGCCGCGCCCCGCGCAGTCCTGGACGGCGCGGCGGGTGATGTCCTCGGCGGCGTGGACCGAGTCGACCCCGATGAAGGCGTCGCCGAGCCGGCTGGAGACCATGTTGACGACGATCGTGTGGATCCCGGCCTTCTCCGCGGCTTCAATCTGCTTGGTGAGGACGCCGACGTCGGGATTGTGGAGGATGAGGACGTCGACGGCACGTCGGGAGACGAGATCGTTGATGATCTTGACCATCTTGTCGGTGTCGAAGTTGGCGTCGTACACCCGGAAGTCCGCCCCCAGGTTGCCGAAGGCCCGCTCCATGGTGCTGCCCCAGTTGAGGGTGAGGTTGTAGCCCTTGTAGAGGATGGGGACGAACGCGATGCGCTTGCCCTTCATGGCGTTGTGGGTCTTCTGGTGGGCGTCGAAGAGCTGGACGGTCCGGCCGAAGGTCTGCTTGCCGTCGCCGGCGCCTCCCCGGGCTCCGGAGGACGTGCCGCCGCCGTTCACCGTGCATCCGGCGGCGGCCATGAAGGTGGCCGCCACCGTGAGCAGGGCCGTGGTTCTTCTGTTCATTTCCGGGGCTCCTTGTGCCGAGCGAGGGGGTGGAGGGACGTGCGAGGGGAAGGTTCGCGACGGGGACGGGCACGGGTGCGGGAGGAGCTCACAGCTCGTCCGTCTTGGCCGTCTCCTCGTCCCGTGGGTGGAGCCAGGCGTCGAGCGCGATCGCCGCGATGAGGACGCCGCCCCGCACCAGGTCCTGGAGGGACGAGCTCAGCCCGCGCAGGATCAGAAGGTTGTTCAGGACTCCCACGAAGAGCGTTCCGGCGAGGACGCCGAGGACCGTGCCGCGACCGCCGGCGAGCGAGACGCCGCCGATGACGGTGACGGTCAGCGCCGTGAACAGCAGAGGGTCGAAGGAGGTCGCCGTCGTCTGGACGCTGCCCTGGACGGAGACCGTCATGTAGCCGGCCAGCACGGCGAAGAGCGCGGACACGACGTATCCGAGCACCTGGAGCGGACGGACCGGTGCTCCGGAGGAGCGGGCCGTCTCGAAGTTGTCGCCCATGGCGCGGGTGAGCCGACCGTACGACGTGCCGGAGACGAGGAACCAGGCGAGGAGAAAGACGGCTCCCGCGACGAAGATCGCCCGGGGGACACCGAGGACCGAGCCGCTGCTCAGCGCGGAGAGGACGGAGCCTTCCGGCAGGGCGTAGAAGTTCCGGTCCAGGAGGAGGATGTCCACGCCGCCGATGGTGAGCAGCCCCGTGGCCAGCGTCGCGAAGAGCGCCGGTACCTCCAGATAGGCCACGAGGACACCGTTGACGACTCCGACGAGCAGGGCGAGGCCGACGAGCAGGGCGACGGCCCGTCCTTCCGTCATGCCGTTCGCCATGAAGGCCAGCGTGGCCTGGGCGCAGCCGAGGCCCACGCCGGCGACGGAGAGGTCGATGCCCTTGCCGAGGACGACGAAGGCTTCGCCGACGGCGAGGATGCCGAAGGCCGCCGAGAGTCTCAGCAGGGTCTCGACGTTGCCTCCGTCGAGGAATCCCTCGGTCGTCGCGGCGCCGGCCAGGCAGAGCACGGCGGTGATGCCGAGGACGAAGAATCCTTGTTCGACGCGGGCGAGACGATCGCGTGGAGAGAGGCGGGGCCTCGTTTCCACAGCAGCCACTCCCATGAGTGATACCGCCAATCCAAGGGGTCGAATGTGCTGGAAGGTGCGGAGGGACGGGGTCAGAACTCGAAGACGGCTTTGCCGCCGGTCTGCCGGTCGAACTCGCGATACGCCTCGGCGGCGTCGTCGAGGGTCCAGCGGTGGGTGAACAACCGGTCGACGTCGACGCCGTGGCGGGCGACGAAGCGCGCGCATTCCGCCTGACGCGTGAGGGAGAAGGTGTACGAGCCGATGACGGTCAGCTGCTTGCGGATGATCTCGGGACTGACGTTCAGGGTGACGTCGCCGCCCTCCCCCACGAACGCGACCCGGCCCCAGACGGCGGCGGAGCGGACCGCCGCCGACCGGGCGGCGGAGGCGCCGGAGCAGTCGACGGCCCGGCTGACGCCCCGGCCGCCGGTGAGTTCGCGGATGGCCTCGACCGGGTCGGTGGTGTGCGAATCGACGGCGTGTGCGGCACCCAACTCCTCTGCCAGCGCGACGCGTTCGCTCGCGACGTCGACGGCGATCACCTCGGCGCCCATCGCCGAGGCGAACTGGACGGCCGACTGGCCGACCGGGCCGAGGCCGAAGACCGCCAGGGTGTCCCGGGCGGTCAGGTCGAGCCGTACGAGGGCGCCGTAGGCGGTTCCGGTGCCGCAGGAGATGGCCGCTCCGGCGGCGAACCCCACCTCGTCCGGCAGGGGGACGACGTTCCTCGCGGGCACCTTGAGGTAGTCGGCGTGGCCACCGTGTGCGGACGCGCCGAAGATGGTCACGCCGCGTTCGCACAGCTGCTCCCAGCCGGTGAGGCACTGGGCGCAGAAGCCGCAGCCCTGGTAGTGGCCGACCATGACGCGGTCGCCGACGCGTACGGCGCGGGCGTCGACGTTCGCGCCGACGGCGGCGACGACGCCGCAGGGTTCGTGTCCGGCGATGAAGCCGCCGTCGTCGCCCTCGATGCCGAAGGAGGCCAGGGCCTGGCCGCCGGTGGAACGGTAGAAGTGCAGGTCGCTGCCGCACAGGCCCGACGCCTTGATCTCGACGACGACGTCGTCGGGTCCGGGGGCCGGGTCGTCGAAGGTGGTGATCCGCAGGGTGCGCTCGCCCTGGAAGACGACTCCGCGCATGGTTCACTCCTCTATGGGGAAGGGGGCGTGCTCGATGAGGTAGGGGGTCAGGAAAGGGCGTCGGCCAGTCCTGCGGGGAGGCCGTACGACTTGAGCTCCACGTAGGCGTCGAAGCCCTCCAGGCCGGCCTCCCGGCCGATGCCGCTGGACTTGAAGCCACCGATCGGGGCGTGGAAGCCGACCCCGTGGCCGTTGATCTCGACGGTGCCGGTCCGGATGCGACGCGCGACGGCCAGCCCGTGCTCCGGGTCGGCGGTGAACACCGAGCCGTTGAGCCCGTAGTCGGAGTCGTTGGCCACGGCCACGGCCTCGTCTTCGCCGTCGACGGTGATGACGGAGAGGACCGGTCCGAAGATCTCCTCCCGGGCGATCCGCATGGAGGGTTCGACGTCGGTGAAGACGGTCGGTTCGACGAACCAGCCGCGGTCGAGGCCGGCGGGTCGCCCTCCGCCGACGAGGACCTGAGCGCCCTCGTTGCGGCCGATCTCCAGGTAGCCCTCGACGGCCGCGCGCTGGCGGGCGCTGACGACGGGGCCGACGTGCGTGGAGGGGTCGGCGGGATCGCCGACGTCGAGTCCGCGGATCATCTCGGTCACGCGGTCGAGGAGTTCGACCCGGCGGGCGCGGGAGACGACGATCCGGGTCTTGTTGCTGCACGCCTGTCCGTTGTTGCGGATCGACAGCGTCCGGACGGACTCGACGACCACGTCGAGGTCGGCGTCGTCGAGGACGAGGGCGGCGGACTTGCCGCCGAGTTCGAGCGTCACCCGGCGCAGGTCCTGCCCGCAGAGGGCGGCGATGCGACGGCCGGCGGCGGTGGATCCGGTGAACGACACCTTGTCGACGCCGGGGTGGGTGACGAGGTACTCGCTCACTTCGCGGTGGGCGGGAAGGACACTGACGACGCCTTCGGGCAGTCCGGTCCCGTGCAGCATGTCGGCGAAGAGGTACGCGTTGAGCGGGGCCTCCGGCGAGGGCTTGAGGACGACGGTGCAACCGGCCAGGAGTGCGGGCGCCAGCTTGAGCAGGGTCACGAGCAGGGGCGCGTTCCAGGGCACGACGGCCGCGACCACGCCGACGGGTTCCCGGGTGACGAGCGCGTTGCCCGTGCCGGAGCGGCGCACGGTGCTCCACTCGTACCGGGGCGCGAGCTCGACGAAGCTGTCGAGCAGCAGTCGGGCGCCGGTCGTCTGCATCGTGCGGGAGAGCGAGATGGGGGTGCCCATCTCTGCCGAGATGAGACCCGCCATCTCCTCGTGGCGGCCCGCGAGGGTTTCGCCGAGGCGGCGCAGTGCTTCCAGTCGGTCCGTGAGCGGCGTCCTCGGCCAGGGGCCGTGGTCGAAGGCCTCCCGGGCCGCCGCGACGGCCCGGTCGACGTCCGCCCTGGAGGCGGCGGGGACGTGTGCGACGGCTTCTTCCGTGTACGGGGAGATGACGGCGATCGTCTCGTCCGTGGCCGGGGTCTCCCAGCGACCGCCGATGTAGAGCTTGGAGTGGTTGCCTTGCCAGACCATGCCGGTGTCCCTTTCGCAGCTCCCCCGTGAGGTACGCGGAGGACGTGAGCCGCCGACAGAAGGGCGGCCGCTATGTCGTCGGGGACGGTACGGCCGGGGTGAGCCGGGTCACTATCCATCGGCCGCGCGGGAACAGCCGCAAAGCGAAGGAGGCATGAGCCTTCCAGGGGACGAGTAACAGATATTTAATATTCCCCAGCGGGTCACTCCTGCTCAGGCTGTCGGCGACCGGGTGCGCGAGGAGGCACAGGTGCCAGAGAACCAGGACCGGGCCGCCATCGAGGGCCCCCTGCACATCAGCACACGCGATCTGGACGTCGCCCGTGAACAGGGCAGCAGGAGCTTCGCGGAGCACGACATGCGGCTCGCACCGGGCCGGGATCTCGACTTCCGTCTCGGTCTCGCACCGGCGCCGCGCGTCACCCTCGGCAAGCTGAGCTATGGGACGGACGTGCGGCTCACCGTGCCGCCCATGCAGGACTGCTACCACGTGAACATCCCGCTCAGCGGTCGCACCGCCGTCGAGCAGAACGGCGTCCACGAGTCCTCGGCGCCCGGTCGGTCGGGGGCCGCCTTCGTCCCCGACGCCCCGCTCGGCGTGCGATGGAGCCGGGACGCGGTCCAGTACGCCCTGAAGTTCCCCCGGGCGCTGCTGGAGGACCATGCCACGAAGCTCACCGGAATCCGCTGCAGTGGGCCATTGCGCTTCGACCTCACCTTCGACCTCGCGGACGGACCCGGCCAGGCCCTCGTGGCGACCGTCGGGTTCATGTACGAGGAGCTCGCCCGCCCCGGAGGCCTCGCCGGCATGCCCGTGGCGAGCCGTGAGCTGGAGGCCCTGCTCATGACGCAGTTGCTCATGGCCGTGCCGAGCCAGCTGAGTCCGACTCTGCGGGGCACACCGCCGCCCACCCGGCGATCGCGGATCCTCGATGTCGTGGCCTTCGTCGATGAACATCCGGCGGCGGTCCTCGACACGGCGGACCTGGCGGCGATGGCGGGCGTCGGGGCCCGTGCGCTCCAGCTGGGGTTCCAAGAGGTGGTGGGGATGTCACCGACGGCGTACCTCCGTGGCGTACGGCTCGACCGTGCGCACGGGGAGCTGTCCTCGGGCTCGGGTGGTTCGGTGACGGAGGTGGCCGCGCGGTGGGGGTTCTTCCACCTGGGCCGCTTCGCCCACCAGTACCGGGAGCGGTTCGGCGTGCTGCCGTCGGAGACTGCGCGCGGCCACCGCCCCTGAACGCGCCGCCGGCCCGGTCCCCTCCCACGACGGAGGGGACCGGGCCGGCGGCGCATTCAGGGGTTTCGGGTGCCCTCCGGACCGGAGGGTCAGCGGTCCTTGCGGCCCACCAGGCGCATGACGTCGCCGAAGTCGCCGACCGTCTCCAGGTTGAGGACGGCGTCGACCACCCGGTCGACGGTCGTGTCCGCGAGGACCCCCTCGGCGTGTCCGCGGAACTTCGCCACCAGTTCGTCCGTGGTCATGGTCGACCCGGGCTCCGGCGACTTGCTGCCCTTGGGATAGCGGCGCTCGCCGACGAAGGTCGTGCCGCGCGCGGAGACCTCGATCCTGGCGGGACGGCTCGCGGCGTTGCCGGATATGAGCTCCACGTAGTTCGGGTGGACCTCGTACGACACCCGGTCCATCAGACCCATGACGGAATCGCCGAAGACGAACTCCGGGGCCTGCCAGGCCTTGGTCGGCGGTAGTGCGTGCGCGCCGACCGCGAGGCCGTGAGCGATGCTGAACTGGGCGTCGTGGACGTGCTCGATGGTGCGGTTGACCCAGAGCGGCTGTTCGACGAAGCCCTCGACCCAGGCCTTGATGCCGTCGATCTCGTCCGGCTTGAGGTTGTTTTCCGTGACGATCTCGGTGAGGGAGTCGAGCAGGGCGTGGAGGATGCGGCAGTGCGGGTAGGGCTTGTACGACTGCTCGGCCGGGAACCGCCAGTCCTCACCGAGTCCGTCGGTGATGGCGTCCGGCTCCCAGCGGCGGGTGCCGATGAAGCGCGGGAAGCCGAACTCCCGGTCGTCGAGGACGAGCAGGTCGCCACGGTGCCCGAGCTCGCCCATGTGGGCGGCGGTGAGCGCCGCCTGGGTGAGGGCGCCCGCCAGCAGGTACTTGATGGTGGAGGTCGGGGCGTGCTCGCTCCAGGCGCGGAAGGAGTTCACGGGGGCGATGCTGCCCGCGATGCCGAGCCCGTGCGACAGGATCTCGCGGTCGGTGTCCTTCAGCTTCATGACGGCGGCGGCGGCGCCGAACACGGTGCTGCTGTAGCCGTAGACCGGCGGCGGGGAGACCTTGCCGTCCTTGACGTCCCGCAGGTAGTCCATGGCCTTGCCGATGCGGTACGACATCTCGTGTGCCACGGCCACGGCGGTGATGACGTCCTTCCCCGACGCGCCGACGCTCTCCCCGACGGCCATGGCGCCGGGGAGCACGTACGGCGTGACGTGGCCGGGCGGCAGCACCGCGTCCGCGTCGAGGGTGTTGATCAGCTCGCCGTTGGCGAACGCGGCGCCGAAGACGGAGACCTTGTCGCCGGCGCCGATGATCGTCGCGTCGCCTCCCGTCCCACCGGTCATCCGGCCGTACTCGATGCCGATGCGCCCCTTCGGCTCGTCGACGGCGCCGAGGGCGCAGCCGAGGGAGTCGAGGATGATGCGCTTGCTCTCGTCGACGACGTCGGCGGGCAGCCGGTCGAAGTCGCTGTCGGCGGTGAAGGCCGCCAGGCGCTCCACGAGGGTTTCGTTCATTGCCTGCTTCTCCTGCTGGTTCGGGAGGGTGCGCGACGTCAGCGCGCGGCGGGTGCTTCGAGGAGGTCCCCGTACGGGTGCCGCGCCGCGCCGTGGTTCCAGACGGTGGTCTTGGTGCGGGTGTAGGTCTTGAGGACCTCCGCGCCGTTCTCCCGCCCGTAGCCGCTGTGCTTGAAGCCGCCGTACGGCGCGCTCGGGTGGATCGACCGGTAGGTGTTGACCCAGACGGTGCCGGCCTCGATGCCGCGCGTCAGGTGGTGGACGGCTCCGACGTCGTCGCCCCAGATCTGGGCGGTGAGTCCGAAGTCGAGGCCGTTGGCACGGGCGACGACCTCGTCCAGGCCGTCGTAGGTGAGCAGGCCGACGACGGGGCCGAAGATCTCCTCGCGTGCCGCGATGTTGCCGTCGTCGAGGTCCGCGAGGACCGTCGGCTCGAAGAAGTGTCCGTTCGCCGTGGCGGGACCCGTCTCGGCCCGCCTGCCGCCCGCGAGCACGGCGGCCCCGCCCTCGACGGCCCGGCGGACCAGGTCCTCGACGCGGGCGACCTGTTGCTCGCTGATGATGGCGCCCATGTCCGAGGACGGGACGAAGGGATCTCCGGGTCGGATGAGGCGGGTGGCCTCGGCCATCCGTCCGGCCAGTTCGTCGGCGAGGCGTCGCGGGACGAAGACGCGCGATCCGGCGGCGCAGCTCTGGCCGCACTTCACGAAGTTGGAGTGGAGCAGGTGCGGGACGATCCGGTCGAGGTCGACGTCGTCGAGGAGCACGACGGCGTTCTTGCCGCCGAGTTCCAGGGTGAGCGGCTTGATGTTCACGGCCGAGCTCTCGATGACGCCGCGGGCGCCGTTGAGGCCACCGGTGAACATGACCATGCCCACCTCCGGGTGGGCGACGAGGGCGGGGCCTGTGATGTGTCCGCGGCCTGAGACGACGCTGACGACACCGCGCGGGATGCCCGCCTCGACGGCGAGCTCCGCCATGCGGAAGGAGGAGAGGGGGCCCAGTTCCGGCGCCTTCAGGACGAAGCAGTTGCCCGTGGCGAGGGCGGGAGCCGCCTTCATCCCGAACATCAGCATGTTGCCGTTGAAGCTGTTGACGCCCGCCACGACTCCGTACGGTTCACGGGTCACGAACGCCGAGCGGTCGGGGTGGGAGGTGACGCTCTGCCCCTCGATCTTGTCGGCGACGCCGGCGAAGTAGCGGAGCCACCGGGCGGCGGCACCGACGTCGGCGGCGGATTCGCGGTAGAGGTGGCCCACGTCGGTGGACTCGATGCGGGCCAGCTCGTCCTGGTGGTCCATGAGGACGTCGGCCCAGCGGAGCATGAGGCGGGCGCGTTCCAGCGGCTCGACGGTGCTCCACTCGTTCCGGTAGGTGGTGGCCGCGCCGGCGACGACCTGGTCGACGAGCTCCTCGTCGGCCTCTCGCACCTCCGCGTAGGTGGTTCCGGTGGCCGGGTTCTCCAGGGACAGGAGGTCGCCCCGGCCGGTGTAGGACTCCGCGGCCCCGACGGCCTCGACGCGGATGAGCTGCTCAGGCATTCCGGGACCCTTCGGAGTCGGTTCTCGTCGCGATCTTGGTGAAGGCGGGGATGCGTCCTGCGAGGGGCGTGACGTCCCACATGATCATCTTGGTACGGGTGCAGGCGTCGAGGGCGTCCGGGCCTCCCGCGGTGCCGTGGCCGCTCTCTCGCCACGCGGTCGTGGCGATCTCGGGCGAGAGCGCGTCGTGGGTGTTGATCCAGACGGTGCCCACGTCCAGCCGGTCCGCCAGTTCCTTCACGGCGCCCGCGTCGCGGCCCCAGACCTGGGCTATGCCGCCGGAGCGGGTCGCGTTCGCCTCCGCCGCGGCCGCGTCGGCGTCCGTGTACGGGGAGACGGTCAGGACCGGGCCGGCGACCGGCTCGGTGCGCAGCGGGTTCGCGGGGCCCGCGTCGGTGACGACGGTGGGTTCGTAATAGCCGCCGCCTTCGAGGCCGGGCACCCGTCTGCCGCCGGCGTGGACCTCGGCGCCCTCCGAGACGCCCTTGGCCACCGCCTCCGCCAGCCGCTCGCAGGCGGTCTCGGAGGGGAGCGGCCCCATCAGCGCCCCGGGATCGAGGGCGGGGCCGACGGTGATGCGCCGCGCCAGGGCGGCCGCGCGCGTCACGAACTCCTCGTACAGCGACACGTGGACGTACACGTGGGAGACGCCGAACCAGTTCTGTCCCGCGCAGGAGAAGCGGGAGTGCAGCACGGACGGGACCGCTGCCGCGAGGTCGGCGCTCGGAAGGACGAAGGCACTGTTGCCGGAGGCGAGGTTGAGGGTGAGCGGTGCGATCGGGCCGGCCGACGCACGGATCACCTTCCGCCCGGTGTCGGCGGGTCCGGCGTACACGAGCATGCCGACCGATCGGTGCCCCGCGAGGTGGGTGGACAGGGACTCCGGGCCGGTGAAAGCGGCCAAGGCGTCGATCCCGGAGGCCTCGGCAAGGCGGGCCGCCAGGAGCGGCCCGAGCGGAGCCTCGGCGTGCGCGTGGAGGACGAAGCCGTTCCCGGCCGCCAGGGCGGGGGCGGCCTGCCAGGCGAACGTGGAGAGGGCGGAGTTCCGCGCGGCGACGCCTCCGACGACGCCGTAGGGCTCGCGGACGGTGTGCCCGAAGTGGCCGGGCACACCGGCGAGGACCCGGCCGTCGACCTTGCCCACGAGCCCGGCGCAGTACCGGATGCAATCGACCGCCCGGTCGACGTCGAGAGCCGCTTCGGCCCGCAGGGCTCCGGTCTCCCGGGCGACGAACTCGGCGAGCTCCTCGCGGCGGTCCGTGAGCTCCCGAGCCCAGCGGAGCAGGGCTTCGGTGCGGGCGAAGACCGCGAGCGCGCGCCAGCGGTGCGCGGCCCCGGCGACCGAGGCGATCAGGTCGTCGACCTCCTTCGTCCCGTACTCCGTGACGCGATGGACGATCCGGCCCGTCGAGGCGTCGACGACCTCGACGCAGGGCCCGTCCGTGGGCGGGACGAGGGCGGAGGAGAGTGCGGCGCCCGGGGAATCGACCAGTGATGATGCATGCACGTCGATGGCCTTCCAATGGCAGAGAGCCCGAGGGGCGTGTTTCCAGCCCCACACCGGGAGATACATCATGGATAATATTTACCTCCCTGTCACGTGTCACCCTCTTCACCGAGGGAGATAGTGCAGATTCAAGGCGATACCGGACCATGAGGCACTCGCCCTGGACGGCGTCCGCTTCATCTTGTCGAAACTATCGACATATCAAATTTAATGCACGATCCTCATGGCGCTCCTTCCCCCACCTCGTGGAGAGGTACGCCATGACGACACACGACGCCCCTGTGACCCCTCGGACCATGCGGCGCATCGCGCTCGCCAGCGGCACCGGAACGGTCATCGAGTACTACGACTTCTTCATCTTCGCGACCGCCGCCGCCCTGGTCTTCCCGAAGACCTTCTTCCCCGCCCTCGGCTCGGCGGCCGGTACCGTCGCCTCCTTCGCGACGCTCGGTGTCGCGTTCGTCGCCCGCCCGCTCGGTTCGATCCTCTTCGGCCACTTCGGCGACCGCCTCGGACGCAAGACCACCCTGGTGGCGACGCTCCTCGTCATGGGCCTGGCGACCTTCCTCGTCGGCCTGATGCCGACGGCGGACACGATCGGGGCGGCGGCACCGATCCTCCTCGTGGTGCTGCGCCTCCTCCAGGGTCTCGCCGTCGGCGGCGAGTGGACCGGGGCGACGCTCATGGCCGCGGAGAACGCGCCGAAGGCCCGGCGGGGCTTCTGGTCGATGTTCGGCTCGCTCGGCGGATCCATCGGAATGATCCTCGCGAACGCCACCTTCCTCCTCATCGGCGCGACGATGAGCACGGCCGCCTTCGAATCCTATGGATGGCGCATACCGTTCCTCACCAGCTTCCTGCTCGTCGCCGTCGGCTTCTTCATCCGCATGAGGATCGAGGAGCCGGCGGTCTTCCGGACCGAGGTCGCCCGGCGCGGGACCTCGTCCGTACCGTTCGCCGAGGCCCTGCGGAACCAGCCCCGGGAGATCGCCCTGGCTTCGGGCGTGATGCTGATGATCTTCTCCTTCTACTACCTCGCGGTCGGCTACATGATCAACTTCGGTACGACCGTGCTCCACCTCTCCCGCACCACCGTGCTCTCCATCGGCATCCTGGCGGGCGCCGTCTTCGGCCTGGCTCTCGTCCTCGGGGCGGCGTGCTCCGACAGGGTCGGCCGGCGCCGGGTCATCCTCGCGGGGAACGGGATCGCCGTCGTCTGGGCGCTGGCGCTCTTCCCGGTCCTCGACTCGGCGTCGGCCACGACCTTCGCCCTGGCCTCGTGCGTGACGACGTTCATCAGCGGCTTCGCCTACGGCCCCGTGGGTGCGTTCATGCCGGAACTCTTCCGCACCCGCTACCGCTACACGGCCGCGGGCTTCGCGTACAACGTGGCGGGGGTGCTCGGCGGGGCCGTTCCCCCGCTGATCGCCGCCGCGATCGTGGCGGCGTACGGCGGCATCGCCTTCGGCGGTTTCCTCGCTCTGCTGTGCCTGATCAGCTTCGGCTGCACCCTCGCGCTCCGCGAGACCCGGGACACGGCCATGGAGCAGGACGCCGACGCGGCACCCACCCCGGAACGGAGCGCGGAGGAGGCCACGACCGCCTGACGCCGGTGCCGCCCGTCCCGACTCCGCCGGGGCGGGCCCGACGACCGGCCCCCGGTGCACCGCCTCCCCGCGGAACCGGCCCCGGGGGTCTCCACCGAAGCCGGGGGGGCCGGTACCGGAGATCTCCGGTACCGGCCCCCCGGTGGCCGCCCCACCGCAGTGGCGACCGTACGGGCGGGCGGCCGTTCCCCGCGTACCCTCGTCCGCCGGAGGGGCCGCCGCCCTGGTCCCTTCTGCCGCTACTCCCCCGCGATGGCCTCGGCCAGGTCGATCACGCCCTGCGCCGTCTTCGCGTGTGCCAGGTCGATGTGCTGGCCCTCAAAGTCGACGGCCGCGCTGCCGCCCGCCTCGGCCTCACGGAAGGCCGCGATCATCCGCCGGTAGTGGTCGACGACCTCCGGAGAAGGAGTGAAGACCTCGTTCGCCGGGGCCACGTGCGAGGGGTGGATGAGGACGATGCCGCGGTAGCCGAGGCGGCGGTTGTCCTCGGCGAAGCGCCGGAAGCCCTCGAGGTCGGCGATGTCCTGCCAGACGCCGGCCACCGGGTGGTGGAGTCCCGCGGCGCGGGCGGCGAGGACGATCCGGCTGCGCAGGTAGAGCGTCTCCAGGCCC
This sequence comes from Streptomyces sp. NPDC093071, assembly GCF_044754545.1. NCBI lineage: Bacteria > Bacillati > Actinomycetota > Actinomycetes > Kitasatosporales > Streptomycetaceae > Streptomyces > Streptomyces sp. NPDC093071. The sequence continues at coordinate 227,664 of NZ_JBIVPH010000011.1, forward strand.
TCGGGGGTGAACTCGAAGCCGAGCTCGCGGCCCACGTCGGCGTTGGGGCCGGTGGCGCCGAGCAGGCTGGAGATCCGCGGACTGGCCGCCGCGATCTCCTCGCAGTGCGCCATCGAGACGGCGGTCTCGTAGCTGACGATCAGACCGATCGAGCCCGCCTCCAGGCCCTCGCGGGCCTCGATGTGCGAGACGACCGCGTCGATGCGGACGATCTCCTGTGCGGTGAAGACCTTGGGCAGGAAGAGGCCGGCGAGGCCCTCGACCAGGACCTCCTCGACATCGGCGCCGAAGAGACCGCTGTCGACGCTGTTGGGACGCACCCAGACGTCGGCGCGGACTCCCTGGGCGCGCAGCCGGCCGATGGTCTCCCGGACCGTCTTGCGGGCGTCGGCCTTGTCGGTGGCCGGGACCGAGTCCTCCAGGTCGAGGATGATCGCGTCGACACCGGTGGCGACGGCCTTCTCCGCCCAGGTGGGCTTGTGTCCCGGCACGAAGAGCATGGAGCGGTACGGATTCATCGAGGAATCTCCTTGGTGCGGCGTGGTGCGGGGTGGGGCCTGCTCGGAACGAGGGCTTCGCTCAGAACGAGGGCTTGCGGCGCTCGCGGTGCGCGGCGAGGCCTTCGAGGACCTCGGGACCGCCGAAGCCGTAGAACTCCAGGGCGAGCGAGGCGTCGAAGATGGACCCGGCGACCTGCCGGTACCAGTTGTTCAGGGACTGCTTGGTCCAGCGGATGGCGCTCGGCGCCCCCTGCGCGAGTTCCAGGGCGACCTCGCGGGCGGTCGACAGGAGCTCGTCCTCCTCGACGCAGAGCGACACGAGGCCGATCCGCTCCGCCTCCTCGCCGCTGAGCGGACGGCAGGTCATCAGGTAGTACTTGGCCTTCGCCATGCCGCAGAGCAGCGGCCAGCAGACGGCCGCGTGGTCACCGGCGGCGACGCCGAGCCGGGTGTGGCCGTCGATGATCTTCGCCGTCCGGCTCACGACGGACACGTCTGCGAGCACGCCCGCCACCAGTCCGGCGCCGACGGCGGGGCCGTGCATGGCGGAGACAATGGGCTTCGAGCAGTCGATGATGTTGTAGACCAGGTCCCTGGCCTCGCGCATGGTGCGGGTGCGGGTGTCGTAGTCCTGGGTGAGCTTCTCGACCAGGTCGAAGGAGCCCCCGGCGGAGAAGCCCTTGCCCTCGCCCCGGAGCAGTACGGCCTTCACGGCGGGGTCCGCGTCGAACTCGCGCCAGATCTCGGCGAGGTCGGCGTGGGCCTCCTCGCTCACCGCGTTCAGTTTGGGGGCGTCGAGGACGAGCTCGACGACTCCCGCCTCGTCCGGTCCGTCCACCCTCAGGTGGGCGAAGCCTGCGTAGCGGCTCATTTCTGTTCCTTTCCCTCACGTTCTCCGTGGTGCGGACGGCGGGTCGCCCGGCGGCTCAGGCGCCGACGGCGCGCTCCCGGCGCATGAGCTCGCGTCCGATGATCAGCTTCTGGATCTCGCTGGTGCCTTCGTAGAGCCTCAGCAGGCGGGCGTCCCGGTAGACGCGCTCGACCGCGACCTCTCGCATGTAGCCGCTGCCGCCGTGCACCTGGACGGCGAGGTCGGCGGCACGGCCGGCCGACTCGGTGCAGAAGAGTTTGGCCGCGGAGGGTGCGATACGGCGGTCCGAACCGTCGAGGTAGTGGCGGGCCGCGTCGCGGGTGAGGGCCTTGCACGCCATGACGAGCGCCTGCTGTTCGGCCAGCATGGCTTGGACGAGCTGGCGGTCTCCGGTCGGTACGCCGCCCTGGAGGTTCTGCGCGGAGTAGCGCACGGACTCGTCGAGGGCCCGCTCGGCGAGGCCGGTCGCCAGCGCGGAGATGTGGACGCGGCCGCGGGCCAGGACGGTCATGGCGGCGCGGAAACCGGTCTCCACCTCACCGCTGATCAGCGCGTCGGCGCCGACCCGTACGTCGTCGAAGTAGACGTCGGCGGTGGTGGCGCCCTCCTGTCCCATCTTCCGGTCCTTGGGGCCGACGGTCAGCCCGCGGGTGCCGGCCGGGACGAGGAAGACCGCGATCTTGCCCTCGGCCTCGTGGTTCTTGACGCGGGCGAAGGTGACGAAGAGGTCGGCCAGGGGCGCGTTGGTGATGAAGCGCTTGCCGCCGCTGATCGACCAGCCGTCGCCGGTCCAGGTGGCGGTGGTGCGCATGCCCGACGGGTCGGACCCGGCCTCGGGCTCGGTGAGGGCGAAGGAGGCGAGGCACCGTCCCTCGGCCATCGGTTCCAGCCACTGCTTCTTCTGCTCGGGCGTGCCGTAGCCGACGAGCACCTGGCCGGCGATGCCGTTGTTGGTGCCGAACAGGGAGCGGAAGGCCAGCGCCGTGTAACCGAACTCGAAGGCGAGCTCGACGTCCTGGGTGATGACGAGGCCGAGGCCGCCGTACTCCTGCGGCAGCGCGTAACCGAAGAGGCCCATCTCCGCGGCCTTGCGGCGCAGGTCCTCGGGGATGGCGTCGGTGTCGGCGATCTCCCGCTCCCGGGGGACGACCTCCTCCCGGACGAACCGGCGGACCTGCGCGCGGATCTGCGCGAAGTCCTCGGCGCTGACCGTCTCCTCAACGGGTGCGGACATCGGTCTTCCTCTCAGTGGCTGCGGCTGTGGTGTCGGGGGCGATGGACGGAACCTGTACGCGTACGGCGGGGGCGGCGGGCGCGACCGGGGTGCGGGCGCGCCCGAGGAAGTACCCCTCGGGGTCGAAGGAGCGGAGTTCGGCGACGTCGGCGGTCGTGACCTCGCGCAGTTCCCGGAGGAGCGGGCTCACCGTCACGTCCCAGCCGCAGTGGTCCCGGACCTGGGCGACCCGATCGGCGAGCGGTTCGGGGCCGGGGGCGACATGGGTGAGGACGAGCTCCCCGTCCTGCTTGGACAGCACGCCGAGGTCGGTGACGACGGTGACGACCCGGGTACCGGGGCTGGTGACGTAGCCGCACCGCTCGACGAAGCGGCGGCGGTCCATGGTGCCGACGACGAGGACCTCGTCCGCGTTGGTGATGACGTCGTTGCCGCCGCCTGAGCCGACGAGGTAGGGCCCGCCGTCGATCCTGGTGGTGTTGATGTTGCCGTGCCGGTCGATCTGGGCCGTGCCGACACAGGCGATCGACCGGAGGAAACGGCCGTTGACCAGGTTCCCGAGGACCTGCTCGGTGTCGAGGAGCATGGTCGAGGACGGGAAGTTGGAGAAGCTGAAGATGAAGGGGTCGCCGGGGGTGGGCGTGTAGTCCCAGAGGCCCAGTTCCGCGGCGAGGGCCACCCGGTGACCGGCCTCCTTGGCGCGTCCGACACCGACCCAGGCCGCCAGGTTGGCAAGGCCCGCGCCGGCGAGGACGGTGTCGGCGCCGGTCTCTTCGACGCGGCGGGCGACGAGGTCGGCGAGCCAGACGGCGGCGCGCTCGGTGCCGTTCGGCGGATCCTCCCTGCGCGCCCCGACGGGCAGGGGGGCGGGGGCCTCGGCCGCGAGGGCCAGCTCTTCGAGCCGTTCGGGTCCGAGCTTCGCCAGGTAGGCGTCGTGGTCGGCCGGCGCCAGGATCCATTCCTCGATCCAGTCGTCGAAGTCGGGGCGCCGACTCGCCTCGCGGACGGCGATCCAGTGGTCGACGTCCTCGACGTAGCCGCGGACGGGGAGCCTCGCCCCGGAGGGTCCGGGGAAGACGCCTCCGGGGTGGGCGCCGAAGGGGGCCTCGACGACGCCGAGGACCCGGTGGGCGGGTATCCGCACCATCGTGGACCACGGCCGCAGGTCGTCCACCACCTTCTCGACCGTGGCGATCACTCCGCGTCGCGAGGCGAGGGCGCCCACCACGCCCTCGAACATGGGCGGCGCGATCGCCAGGTTTCCCTGCCGGTCCGCCACGGCGGCGTGCACCAGCGTGACGTCCGGGACCAGCGGGGCGACGAGGCCGACCCGGCCGAAGGCCGTGTCCATCTCCTCGTACGCGTCGTTCTCGGCCATCGAGGAGTCGCGCACCGACCCGGTGACGACCGCCGGGACGCCGGTGGCGGCGGCGCGGAGGCGCTGGATGTAGGTGAGGAAGGACCAGTTCTCGACCTCCACCTCGCCGGAGGTGTAGGCCTTCTGGAAGACGGGATTGGGGGTGAAGACCGGGAAGGAGTCCCCGGAGTAGACCGTGACGACCTTCTTGAGGCTCCCCGAACGGAAGAGGACGGCCCCCAGGGAGGAGAGGCTCGCCATGATGAGGGTGAACTCGGAAGGCTTCCCCCAGTGCTGGCGGACCAGCTCGCGCACCAGGGCGCTCCAGCGGCTGTGGCCCATCATGACGTGGACGGCATCTCCGGGGCGTACGTACCGGGAGACCGCCTCGTCCAGGCGGCAGAAGTCGACGGATCGCCGTGCGGGTTCATCCATGACATGTGCTCCTTCTGTACCACCCATTCAGACTTCGCATAAAATATATTTACCATGCACTGAAGACAAGGAGGCCCTGGCCACATGAGCTTCCATCGCTCCGGAACCCTTGACAAACCCTAAATCATATATTTTACATAGTCCCCTCAGCTGGCGATCGTGCGAGTGGAACGAGGTCACCGATGCAGCACAAGCCGCTCGACGGCATCCGGATCCTGGAACTGGGGGGCTACATCTCCGCTCCCTACGCCAGCTCACTGCTGTGTGCGCTGGGCGCCGAGGTGGTGAAGGTCGAGAAACCGGGCACCGGCGAGGACTTTCGGCGCCTCAAGAACGATCGCAGTCCGTACTTCGTCCAGTACAACGCGGGCAAGCGCAGCCTCGCGGTCGACCTCAAGAACCCCGAGGGCATCGCGCTGGTCAAGTCGCTCGTCCCCCGGTTCGACGTCGTCCTGGAGAATCTGCGCGCCGGGAAGCTCGCCGCACTCGGTCTCGGTCCCGAGGAGTGCACCGCGCTGCGCCCCGATCTCGTGTACGCCTCCGTCACCGGCTTCGGCAACGGCGGTCCGCTCGCGCAGCGGCCCGCCTACGACACCATCGGACAGGCGTCCGCGGGCCTGTACTCCCTGCTCAGCGACGCCGGCCAGTCCCAACTGTCCGGCACGATCCTCGCCGACCTGATCACCGGCGTCTCCACCGCCGCCGGGGTCCTGGCCGCCCTCGTGGGCCGGGCCGCCACCGGCGCGGGCCAGCACGTGGAGACCTCCGTCATGGAAGCGGTCACCACGCTCACCGCCGACGCCGTCAGCCAGTACTTCGACGACGGGCACCGGAATCCCAGTCGGCAGAGCCGGCACCCCCAGGCACAGAACTTCTGCCTCAAGACCGCCACCGGTGAGGACATCGCGATCCACCTGTCCTCCTCCCAGAAGTTCTGGCACTGCCTCCTCACGGCGATGGACCGACACGACCTCGGGGAGGACCCCCGCTTCGCCACGTATCCCGAGCGCGAGCGGAACTACTTCGAACTCGTGGAGATCGTGCAGGCGGAGTTCCTCACCCGGCCCTCGGCGGAGTGGGAGAAGCGGCTCGGCGACGCGGACGTCCCCTTCACCCCCGTCCTGACCGTGTCCGGCGTCATGAACCACCCGCAGACCGAGTGGCTGCAGCTCTTCGAGCCGGAGGACAACGGCGTCTCGTTGCTGCGACCGCCGTGGCGGTTCGGCGGCACCCGGCCGGACCGCGGTGGCGTCGCCCCGCGCGTCGGCCAGCACACGCGCGAGATCGCCGGCGAGGTGTACGACGCGTCGCGCATCGAGGAGCTGCTCGCCTCGGGCGTCCTCTTCGCGGACGCGTAGGAACCCACCTGGATCGCGTCGGACGCCGGGCGGCACCGTCCCGGCCTCCGGCGCAGCCCCGCCCCGGGGAGCTGTCGGCGGTGACGCGTCGTGGACGTCGGCGTGGAACGGGCCGATCCGCCCGGGGCGGGGCTATTCTGGTTCCGACCGGCCCGACATGTTCGTCGGAATACCAGTGAAGATCCCGGACCAGTCGGCTGCGAGCACTGCGCCATGAACACCGTCAGCACCTCCCCCAACGAGCTCGGCGACTTCCTCAAGGCCCGCCGAGCCGCGCTCAGCCCGCGCAGCGTCGGCCTGCCGGACGAAGGTACGAGCCGGCGCGTCACGGGACTGCGGCGGGAGGAAGTGGCGCTGCTCGCCTCGATCAGCACCGACTACTACACCCGGATCGAACAGGGACGACGCAGGGCTTCCCCGGCAGTTCTGGACATCCTGTCCAACGTCCTGCGGCTCAACGAGGACGAGCGCGCCTACCTGCGCGAGCTGGCCGATGGACAGACCGACCAGGGCGTCCTCCCGGAACGCCAGTCCGTCCAGCCGCAGCTCCAGCGCGTCCTCGACGGGCTCTCGGACATCCCGGCCCTGGTGATCGGCCGCAGGATGGACATCCTCGCCTGGAACCCGATGGCGGTCGCCCTGCTCACCGACTTCGCCATGCTTCCTCCGGAGCACAGGAACTATGCGTGGCTGCTCTTCCGCGACCCCGCCTCCCGGACTCTCTACCGGGACTTCGAGCAGGTCGCCACGGTCTCCGTGGCGATGCTCCGCAGGGAAGCCGGACACGATCCCCACGACAGGAGCCTCGCCCGCCTGGTCGACGAGTTGTGCCAGGCGGACGAACAGTTCCGTACGTGGTGGAACGAGCACCACGTGGCCGTCGGCAGCACCGGGACCAAGGAGATGCGCCATCCCGTCGTCGGTGACCTCAGCCTCGACTGGGACGCCCTCACGTGCGCCCATGACCCCACTCAGCGGCTCGTCGTCTGGACCGCGAAACCGGGCACTCCGTCGCACAAACGCCTGGGCATGCTGGCGTCGCTCGTCGACGGGGACCCGGAGTCGGTCGCCTCGCGCTGATCCCGACCGCACGGCGGCCGGCGTGCGATCAGCCGTCGATCACGGTAACCACCTCCGCGACATCCGCGCGCGTCGTGCGGAACGCGTTGACCGGGTGGGCCGTGTCCGCGTACCCGAAGGAAATCGCGCAGACGACAAGCCGGTCCGCAGAGATCCCGAGGTGTTCGCGGACGTGGGCGGCGTACCGCGCGATCGCCGCCTGCGGGATCGTCGCGATCCCCAGGGAGGTCGCGGCGTTGAGGAGGTTCGTGACATAGGCACCGCAGTCGACGGCCCCGTACACGCCCTGACCACGGTCGGTCGTGACGACGGCGACGTGCGGGGCGTCGAAGAACGCGTAGTTCCTCAGGTACTGCGCCTCACGCCCCTCCCGGTCGTCCCGGGAGATCCCCAGGCCCGCGTAGAGCGCGTAGCCGGCTTCGCGCCGCCGCTCCCCATGGACACCGTGGTACTCGTCGGGCATCGGCAGGTCGGGTACCGCCGACGGACGGCTCCTCACGTGCTCGGTCAGGCTCTCGGCGAAACGTCGGGTCGCCTCTCCCTTCGTGAGATGCACCTGCCACGGCTGGGTGTTGCACCAGGACGCGGTCCGCTGCGCCATCGCGAGCATCCGGGCGATCACGTCGTCGGGCACCTGGTCCGGCAGGAAGGCCCGACAGCTCCAGCGGTCGTCGAGCAGCTTCTCGAAGGTGACGGCCGCTTCCCCTTCCACCGGTCCGTTCATGGCGCCTTCACCGAGTCCAGGAGGAGCTGGGCGACGTCCACGACCGTCACCGACTCCTTGATCTTGCCGCCCGCGGCGGAGCCGCTTTCGGATGCTGCCTTCTTGCCGTTGACGGAGTCGGTCAGCATGACGAGGCAGAAGGGGCAGGCGGTGGAGACGATGTCCGGGTTGAGGGACAGGGCCTCCTCGACGCGCTCGTTGTTGATGCG
>NZ_JBIVPH010000012.1:0-173869 GCF_044754545.1 Streptomyces sp. NPDC093071
GACTTGATCACCCCGCCGCCGACGTACAGGACGGGCCGCTTGGCGGCGCTGATCAGCTTGGCCGCCTCCCGGATCTGCTTGGCGTGCGGCTTGGTGACCGGGCGGTAGCCGGGCAGGTCGGTCTGCGGCGGCCAGGAGAAGGTGGTCTTCGCCTGGAGGGCGTCCTTGGCGATGTCGACCAGCACCGGACCCGGACGGCCGGTGGAGGCGATGTGGAAGGCCTCGGCGATCGTCCGCGGGATGTCCTCGGCCTTGGTGACCAGGAAGTTGTGCTTGGTGATCGGCATCGTGATCCCGCAGATGTCCGCCTCCTGGAAGGCGTCCGTGCCGATGGCCTTGGAGGCGACCTGGCCGGTGATCGCGACGAGCGGGACGGAGTCCATGTGGGCGTCGGCGATCGGGGTGACCAGGTTGGTCGCGCCGGGGCCGCTGGTCACCATGCAGACGCCGACCCTGCCGGTCGCCTGGGCGTAGCCGGTGGCCGCGTGGCCCGCGCCCTGCTCGTGGCGGACCAGGATGTGGCGCACCCTCTGCGAGTCCATCAGCGGGTCGTAGGCCGGGAGGATGCAGCCGCCGGGCAGGCCGAAGATGGTGTCCGCGCCCACTTCCTCGAGAGAGCGGATGAGGGACTGCGCGCCCGTGACGTGCTCGACGGGGGTGGGCAGCGCGCCGTTACGGGGCCGCGGCTGCGGATGGTGCCCGGTGGCCTGCTCGGTCATCAGCATCTCTTCTCGAAGCAGAGGGTTTTTGCGAGGTGTTTTACGAGGGTTTGCGGCGATTTCAAGGGGAGCCGGTGCAACAAAAAACCCCTCGTGCCGTGAGGCAAGCGAGGGGAGCGCGTCGGGTGCGTTCTAAGCGGGCCTGTGGTGACCCCGCTTCAGCCGACGCGCTTTCCAAGTACGAGAATTCGGGTGCGCATGGCACTGACCCTCCCCCTCAGCCCGGTTCACTGTCAAGTGGGTGGGACGGGCGTCTCATTATGTGAGCCGATCGGGGGACGGTTTCCGACACGTACGGAGACCGCTCCGGGCAGCGGATACTCGTCCCGGACCAGGGCCCTGCGCAGCCGGTACTCGTCGAGCGGGCCCGAGAAGGCCATGCCCTGGGCGTGGGTGCAGCCCATGGCGCGCAGGGCGACGACCTGCTCCGGCACGTCCACGCCGTCGGCGACGGTCCGCACGCCCAGGTCGCCGGCGATGCGGAGGACGCCCCGGGTGATCTTGCGGAGCCGGGCGGACTCGACCACGCCCTCGACGAGCCCCCGGTCCAGCTTCAGCATGTCGACGGGGAGCCGCCGCAGCGCGTTCACCGCCACGTGGCCGCTGCCGAAGCCGTCGAGCGCGATCCGCACCCCGAGCCTGCGCAGGGCGGCCAGGCGCTGCTCCAGCTCGTCGAGCGGGATCCGGGGGTCGCTGTCGGCCAGCTCGACGATCAGCGAGCCGGACGGCAGGCCGTGCCGGGTGAGCAGGGACTCGACGGAGCCGAGCGGCAGCGAACGGTCCAGGAGGCGCCGGGCGGAGAGCCGGATGGAGACGGGGGTGCGATGGCCGATTCCCGCCCGTTCGGCGGCCTGCTCCACGGCCTCTTCGAGGAGCCAGCGGCCGAGCTCGGCGGTGCGCTCGCCGTCGTCGGTGACGCGGAGGTACTCGGCGGGGGTGAAGAGGATCCCCTGGGCGGAGCGCCAGCGGGCCTGGGCGCTGACGGCGGCGATCCGGCCGGTGGCCAGGTCGACGACCGGCTGGTGGAGCAGGGCGAACTCGCCGTCGTGGAGGGCGGTGCGCAGCCGGGTGGCCAGCTCGGTCCGCCGGACGACCTCGGCCTGCATCTGGGGGGCGTAGAGCTCGACGCGATCCTTGCCGGCGGCCTTGGCGCGGTACATGGCGAGGTCGGCGTTGCGCAGGAGGTCCCCGGCGTCGATGCCGGGCTCGGCGAAGGCGACGCCGATGGAGGCGGCGACCCGCACCTCCTGGCCGCCGTCCAGGCGGTACGGCCGGGAGAGCGTGAGCCGGAGCCGGTCGGCGATCTCCTGGACCTGGTTCCTGCGGGCCGTCCGGTCGCGGCCGCCGTCGCCGAGGATGAGGGCGGCGAACTCGTCGCCGCCGAGCCGGGCGGCCGTGTCCCCGGCCCGTACGGAGTCCTGGAGGCGGCGGGCGGCCTGGACGAGGAGTTCGTCGCCGGCCTGGTGGCCGAGCCGGTCGTTGACCCCCTTGAAGCCGTCGAGGTCGATGAAGAGCACGGCGGTGCCGGGGTCGGAGGAGCGGCGGCCGCCGAGGGCCTGCCGGACCCGCCGGGTGAAGAGGGCCCGGTTGGGCAGGTCGGTGAGCGGGTCGTGCTCGGCGTTGTGCTGGAGCTGGGCCTGGAGGCGGACGCGTTCGGTGACGTCCCGGCTGTTGAAGATCAGGCCGCCCTGGTGCCGGTTGACGGTCGACTCGACGTTGAGCCAGTCCCCCCGGCCCGAGCGGAAGCGGCACTCGATCCGGGTGGTGGGCTCCTCGGCGGGCGAGGCGGCCAGGAAGCGCCGCACCTCGTGGACGACGGCGCCGAGGTCCTCGGGGTGGATGAGGGCGGCGAGTTCGGTGCCGATCAGCTCGTCGGCGTCCCGCCCGTACACCCCGGAGGCGGCCGGACTGACGTAGTGCAGCCTGCCGTTGGGCGCGGCGATCATGATGACGTCGCTGGAGCCCTGCACGAGCGACCTGAAGTGGTTCTCCTTGTGGGCCAGTTCGTGGGTGAGGGCGATGTTGTCGAGGAGCATGATGCCCTGCCGCACGACGAGGGCGAGCACCACCGCGCAGCCGGTGAGGACGACGACGCGGTCGACCCGGCGCCCCTCGACCACGTTGTAGAGGATGCCGAGGGTGCAGACGGCGGCGGCGAGGTACGGGGTGAGGGCGGCGAGCGAGCCGGCGACCGGGCGGCTGTGCAGCCCGGGGCCGCGCGCGGCGGCCGCGCCGTCCGGGAGCCGGCGCACCCCCCAGGGCGCGTAGGCGAGCAGCAGGGAGCCGGCGAACCAGCCGGCGTCCAGGAGCTGGCCGGAGGCGTAGTTCTCGCGGAGCAGCGGCGAGGTGAAGAGGGCGTCGCACAGGACAGTGAGGGCGAGGGCGGCGATCGCGGTGTTGGTCGCGGAGCGGTTGGCCTGCGAGCGCCGGAAGTGCAGGACGAGCACCATGCTGACGAGGACGATGTCGAGCAGGGGGTACGCGAGGGAGAGCGCGGCCCGGGCGACGGACTCGCCCTGGAAGTGGGCGTTGCGGGCGAGGGCCAGGCTCCAGGAGAGGGTGAGCAGGGAGCCGCCGATGAGCCAGGTGTCCAGCCCCAGGCAGACCCAGCCGGCCCGGTTGGCGGGTTTCTTGGCCAGGACGAGGAGGCCGACGATGGCGGGCGGCGCGAAGAGCAGGAAGAAGAGGTTGGCGACGGAGAAGTCCGGCACCTCGGTGCGCAGGACGACCTCGTACCAGCCCCACACCGCGTTCCCCGCGGCGGCCATGAACGAGGAGAAGGCGAAGAGCAGCCAGGCGGGGCGGGCGCTGCCGCGATGGGCCCGGGCGTAGAGGTAGCAGGAGACCGCGGCGGTGAGGGCGGCGGCGCTCAGCCCGAAGTCGCCCATGAAGAGCGCCGTCTCCGGGGAGCCCCAGCCGAGGGAGGCGCCGGTCGTGTAGCCCGCGCAGAGGAGCCCCAGGGCGATCTGGGCGAGGACCGCCCCGGTGCCGGGGCGGGCGGGCGCCGGGGGCCCCGGATCGCCGTCGCCGACGGGGCGGCGCGCGAGGACGGCCCCGGGCGCGCTCACCGGGCCCTCCGGCGCCGGGCTCCCGCACGCGGCCGCGTCGTGCGGCCGGGCGGGCGGCTCGTCGGCACGCCCGGGGGCGTGCCCGTCGCAGTCGTGGGGGCCGGGGGCGTCGCGGCCCGGGGGCGCGACGCCCCCGGCCACCGGGCGCCCGCCGGTGCCCGGCGGCCCCGCGGGGCCCGGCGACCGGTGCTGCGCGGTCTGGTCCGGCACCGAGCACACGAGGCCGGCGACGAGGCGCGGAAGGCCGGCGGACGGCGGCGCCGTCGTGTCGGACCGTCGGTCCTCAGGCCGTGCTCCACCCGTCGCCCCCCTCGGAATCTGATGTCCCGTCACTTCGCTCCCCGGCGTCAGCCCGTACTCGACGCAGTCCCCCGCTCCGGGACGATACACCAGTTTGGTCACTCAGGGACAGGGTCGCAGTACTCTCCGTGACGACCAGGGGCGTTGTGTCCGGTGTGCGCCGGCGTGCGCCGTCCGGGCGCGGTCCGCGACCGCGGCGGACGGCACGGCTCAGCCGGTGGTGAGGAGGACGTTGGCCAGGTCCTCGCCCGCCGCGAACCGCCGCAGCTGTGCCGCGATCAGCCGCTTCGCCCTCGGCATGAAGGCGGAGGTGGAACCTCCCACGTGGGGGCTGATCAGGACACCGGGAGCGTGCCACAAAGGGTGCCCGGCCGGCAGCGGTTCCGGGTCCGTGACGTCGAGCGCCGCCGTGATCCTGCCGCTCTCGACCTCCTTGAGCAGGGCGTTCGTGTCCACGACCGGGCCCCGGGCGACGTTCACCAGGAGCGCCCCGTCCCTCATCCGGGCGAGGAACCCGGCGTCGGCGAGATGCCTGGTGGCGGGCGTGAGCGGGGTGGAGAGGACGACGACGTCCGCCTCGGGGAGGAGCGCCGGCAGGTCGGCCAGGGCGTGGACCGGGCCGCGCCCTGTGGTGCGCGCGGAGCGTGCGACGCGCACCACCCGCGCGCACTCGAAGGGTGCGAGCCGGTCCTCGATCGCGGCGCCGATCGAGCCGTACCCGACGATCAGGACGGACTTGTCGGCGAGCGCCGGGTAGAAGCCGGCCCGCCACTCCTCGGCGTCCTGGCCGCGCACGAATCCGGGGATGCCGCGCAGCGAGGCCAGGATCAGGGCGAGGGTGAGCTCGGCGGTGCTGGCCTCGTGGACGCCCTTCGCGTTGCACAGGGCCACGCCCGGCCGCAGCGATCCGATGCCGGGGGTGACGTGGTCGATGCCGGCGGAGAGGGTCTGCACGACCCGGACCGAGGTCATGCCGTCCATCGGCCGGACGGCGATCTCCGAACCCTTCATGTACGGGACGACGTAGAAGGCGCAGTGGGCGGGGTCGGCCGGGAACTCCGGCCCGCCGTCCCAGAAGCGGTAGTTCAGGCCCGACTCGCCCGGCTCGGGAAGATCCTCGATCTCGTCCGCGGGAATCGGAAGCCACACGTCGGCGGCGGTGTCTTCGCATCTCATGTCCGGGAGGCTATGCGAAGAATCCCGTGCCCCATTGGTTACTTTGGGGGGCGGCACAGGGAGGGGTACCGGCAGGTGGAGCGCAGGACTATCGGGGCGACGGCGCTCGACGTGGGTGCGATCGGCCTGGGCTGTATGCCGATGAACTGGGCGTACAGCCGTTCGCAGCAGCGCGGGGACCGCTCGCTGCGGACCGTGCACGCGGCCCTCGACGCCGGGGTGAGCCTGCTCGACACCGCCGACATGTACGGCCCGTTCACCAACGAGCTGCTGGTGGGGCGGGTGTTGAAGGAGCGGCGGGCCGACGCGTTCGTCTCGACGAAGTGCGGGCTGCTCGTCGGCGACCAGCACGTGGTGGCCAACGGGCGCCCGGGGTACGTGCGTCGGGCCTGCGACGCCTCGCTGCGGCGGCTCCAGACCGACGTCATCGACCTGTACCAGCTGCACCGGGCGGATCCCGAGGTGCCGGTCGAGGAGACCTGGGGCGCGATGGCCGAGCTGGTGTCGGCGGGCAAGGTGCGGGCGCTCGGGCTCTGCGCGGTCGGCGCCCGGTCGGGACGCCGGATCGCGGGCCGCGACGGCTACGAGGGAACGATCCGGCAGCTGGAGCGGATCCAGCAGGTCTTCCCGGTGGCGGCGGTGGAGGCGGAGCTGTCGGTGTGGTCGCAGGAGGCGCTGGCGCGGCTGCTGCCCTGGTGCGCGGCCCGGGGCGTCGGCTTCCTGGCGGCGATGCCGCTGGGCAGCGGCTTCCTGACCGGGACGCTGACCCCGGGCGGCGGTTTCGAGCCGGACGACCCGCGGGCCCGGCACCCCCGCTTCACGGCGGAGATGATGGCGGCGAACCAGCCGCTCGTGGCGGGCCTGCGGCGGGTGGCCGCCCGGCACGGGGCGGAGGTCACCCCGGCGCAGGTGGCCCTGGCGTGGGTGCTGGGCCGGGGGCGGCACGTGGTGCCGGTGCCGGGGACGAAGCGGGAGCACTGGGCGGTGGAGAACGCGGCGGCGGCTTCGCTGCGGCTGACCCCGGCGGACCTGACGGAGATCGCGTCGCTTCCGGCGCCCCGGGGGTCCTGGGACTGAGCGGCCCGGACGCCGTTTTCCGGGGGTTCCGGGGTGCCGGGCCGTCCGGCCGGGAACCCCTCCGGGCCGGGAGGTGTTCTCAGGGGTAGGGATGCCGTTCGACCCGTCGAGCCCGCCGGACCCTCCGAAGGGGAGCGCGCCATGAAACGTCCTGTCGTCGTGAAGGCCCTGGGGGGTGCCGTCGCGCTGGTCCTGGCGGCCGGCTGCTCCTCGGGGGACGCGTCCTCGGGAAGCACGGAGGAACGGCCCCGTACGCCCCCGTCGGCGTCGGCCTCGACATCGGCATCGGCCTCGGGGACCGCCGCCGCTCCCCCGGCCGCCGGGCGGGTGACGGTGGCGGGGACGCTGACCGAGGGCCTGAAGTCGCCCTGGGGGCTCGCGGAGCTGCCCGGCGGCGACCTGCTCGTCTCCTCGCGGGACGAGCGCACGATCACCCGGATCGACGGCCGGACCGGCGCGAAGACGCCGCTCGGCGAGGTCCCGGGGGTCGTGCCGGGCGGCGAGGGCGGACTGCTGGGCCTCGCGGTCCGGGACGGCCGGGTGTACGCGTACCTGACGGCGGCCTCGGACAACCGGATCGTGCGGATGCGGTACGGGGGCGGGGCCGGCGACCGGCTCGGCCCGCCGGAGCCGGTCCTGACCGGCATCCCCAAGGGGTTCACGCACAACGGCGGGCGGATCGCGTTCGGCCCCGACGGGATGCTGTACGCGGGGACGGGCGAGACCGGCGAGACGGGTCTGGCGCAGGACCGGGAGTCGCTGGGCGGGAAGGTCCTGCGGATGACGCCGGAGGGCCGTCCGGCGCCGGGCAACCCCTTCCCGGACTCGGTGGTGTACTCGTACGGCCACCGGAACGTGCAGGGGCTCGCCTGGGACGAGGACGGGCGGCTGTGGGCGGCCGAGTTCGGGCAGAACACCTGGGACGAGCTGAACCTGGTCGGGGCCGGGAAGAACTACGGCTGGCCGGAGGCCGAGGGGAAGGCCGGGAAGCGGGGCTTCGAGGACCCGGTGGCCCAGTGGAAGACCTCGGAGGCCTCCCCGAGCGGCATCGCATACGCGCGGGGCGCGATCTGGATGGCCGGGCTCCGGGGCGAGCGGCTGTGGCGGGTCCCGCTCTCCGGCGCGGAACGTTCCGGGGAGCCCGAGGCGTTCCTGGAGGGTGGGCACGGACGGCTGCGGACCGTGCTCGCGACGGGCGGCGACCGGCTCTGGCTGGTGACCAGCGAGACCGACACCCGGGGGACGCCCGGGCCCGGCGACGACAGGATCCTCCGCCTCCGGGTGGGATGAGGGAGGCGGTGACCGTGTTCGGTCCGATGGCGGAGCTGTTCGCACCGGGGCGCAGGCACGCGGAGGACGAGCGGCAGCGCCTCGCCCTGACCCGGGAGGACCAGGGGGACGCGGATCCGGGACGGGGTCCGGTAGACCTGCGGTCGGGGCGGGTGACGATACGGGTCCCCCGCGCGGAGGAGGACTCCGGCGGCGGGTCAGCGGGGGACGTCGAGGAGGTGCAGGCGGTGGGCGAGGGCGGCGGCCTCGCCGCGGCCGGCGACCCCGAGCTTGGCCAGGATGTGGGAGACGTGGACGCTGGCCGTCTTCGGTGAGATGAACAGCTCCCCGGCGATCTGGCGGTTGGTGCGGCCGGCCGCGACCAGGCGCAGCACGTCCTGCTCGCGGGGCGTCAGGCCGAAGGCGTCGTCCGCGGGCTCCGCCGGTGCCGGGGGCCGCTCCTCGGGGGCGAGGGAGAGCCGGGCGCGGGCGGCGAGGAGCTCCACGTCCTCGCGGAGCGGGCGGGCGCCGAGCAGGCCGGCGGCGGCGCGGGCCTCGCGCAGCAGGGCCGCGGCCTCCTCGCGCCGGCCGCCCTCGGCGAGCAGGGCGTCGGCGAGGCGGTAGCGGGCGCGGGCCAGCTGGGCGGGGCGGTCCAGCGGCTCGTAGGCGGCGACGACCTCGGCCCAGCGGGCGGCGGTCTCGCGGCCCTCGGCGCGGGCCAGCTCCTCGGAGGCCTGCCGGGAGTACGCGGCCCAGACGGGGACCGGGGCGGCCAGGGAGCGGAAGCAGCGGCGGATCAGGGCGAGCGCCCCTTCGCGGCCCTCGTCGGCGGCGGGCAGTCCCCGGCTGTCGGCCTCGGCGGTGACGGCGGTGAGCACGAGCGGCCAGCCGTAGCGGTGGGTGCCGGGCGGGAAGCCGCCCCGCTCGGCGGCGGCGAGCTCGGCCCGGACGTCTGCGACGCGGCCCTCGGCGGCGGCCACGGCGACCGCGACCTGGGCCATGGGCAGGGTGTACTGCGGGATCGGGTCGCGGGTGCCGTAGACGGCCCGCGCGTCGGCGAGGTGGCGGGCGGCGGCGTCCGGTTCGCCCCGGGCGGCGGCGAGCTGGGCGAGCCGGAGGGAGGCGGAGCCCCGGGGCTTGGTGCTGGTGGCGGAGCGCAGCAGCCGCTCGGCGGCCTCCTCGACCTCGTCCCAACGCCCCAGGGAGAAGAGGGACTCGGCCCGGTTGGCCTCGGCCCAGCCGACGCTGTCGACGAGCCCGTACCTGCGGGCGAGGCGGATGCCGGCCTCGGCGGTCTCGACGGCCTCCGGGGAGCGGCCGAGGAACTCCAGGGCGGAGGCGATGTTGATGTGGGCGCGCGCGGTCTCGGTGAACTGGCCGAGGGCGCCGGTCCGTTCGCGTACCGCGTGCATCTCGGCGAGGCCGGTCTCCACGTCGCCGGCCGCGACCATGATGGTGCCGAGGGTGAGGCGGGCGTTGAGCTCGATCGACTCGGCCTTGACGAGGCGGGCGTACTCGACGGCGCGTTCGGCGGCGGTGAGGGCGTCGGGGCCCGGGTCGCGCAACATGCCCCAGCCGGCGGCGCCGACGAGGACGACGGCGTGGACGGCGGAGGGCGGGAGGCCCTTGACGAGCTCCTGGGCGCGGGCGATCTCCTCGCGTCCGTCGCCCCGGCCGAGGTTGGACTGGAGGCGGGCCTTCTCGGTCCAGAACCAGGCGGCGCGCAGGGGGTCGCGCTCCTCCTCGCCGCCGAGGATGCGCAGCGCCGTCTTCCCGATCTTGAGGGCGCGTTCGCGTTCGCCGCTGAGCCGGGCGGCGACGGCGGCCTCGGCGAGCAGGTCGAGGTGGCGCAGGGGGGTGGTGTCGGGGTCGCAGCCGCAGGGCGGGTAGGACTCGGCGTAGTCGATGGGGCGCAGCGAGGCCCGGACCTCGGCGGGGGCCTCGTCCCAGAGTTCCATGGCCCGTTCGAGGAGCCGGAGCTGCTCGGCGTAGGCGTGGCGCTCGCGGGTGGCGACGGAGGCGCGCAGGACGGCGGGCAGGGCCTTGGCCGGGTCGTGGGCGTGGTACCAGTACGTGGCGAGCCGGGTGGCGCGCTCGTCGGCCCGTACGAGGGTCGGGTCGGCCTCCAGGGCCTCGGCGTAGCGGCGGTTGAGGCGGGAGCGCTCGCCGGGCAGCAGGTCGTCGCTGACGGCCTCGCGGACGAGGGAGTGGCGGAAGCGGTAGCCGTCGCCGTCGGGGACGGCGAGCAGGATGTTGGCGCCGACGGCGGCCCGCAGCGCCTCGATGAGGTCGTCCTCGGCGAGCCGGGCGACGGCGGCGAGGAGGCCGTACTCGACGGTGGAACCGCCCTCGGCGACGATCCTGACGACCCGCTGGGCGTCCTCGGGGAGGGCCTCGACCCGGACGAGGAGGAGGTCGCGCAGGGAGTCGCCGAGCCGGCCGGGGGCGCAGCCGGCCTCGTGGGAGACGACGAGCTCCTCGACGAAGAAGGCGTTGCCGTCGGAGCGTTCGAAGACCTCTTCGAGGAGGCCGGGGTCGGGTTCGGCGGCGAGGATGCCGGTGAGCTGGTGGTGCACCTCGGTGCGGGTGAAGCGGGGAAGCTCGATGCGGCGGATGGTGCGGAGCCGGTCGAGTTCGGCGAGGAGGGGGCGCAGCGGGTGGCGGCGGTGGATGTCGTCGGCGCGGTAGCTGGCGACGACCACGATCCGGCCGCGCCGGAGGGTGCGCAGCAGGTAGGTGAGCAGGTGGCGGGTGGAGGTGTCGGCCCAGTGCAGGTCCTCCAGGACGAGGACGAGCGTGCGGTCGGCGGCGAGCCGTTCCAGGAGCCGTACGGTCAGCTCGAAGAGGCGGGCGGTGGAGTCCTCGTCGGCGGGGTCGTGGCCGCCGGGGTCGCCCAGTTCGGGCAGCAGCCGGGCGAGTTCGCCGTGCTGGCCGTCGGCGGCGGCGGTCAGCTCGTCGGGGAGCAGGCGGCGCAGGGCCCGCAGGGCGGCGGAGAAGGGGGCGAAGGGCAGTCCGTCGGCGCCGAGCTCGACGCAGCCGCCGAGGGCGACGACGGCGCCCCGGTCGCGGGCCGTGCCGGTGAACTCCTCGATGAGCCGGGTCTTCCCGACGCCCGCCTCGCCCCCGACGAGCAGGGCCTGGGGCTCCCCCGCGGTCGCACGGGAGAGCGCCTCGGCGAGGACGCCGAGCTCGCCGGCCCGGCCGACGAAGACGGGACTGACGGACCTGGTCTCCACGCAGCCGAGCATCGCACAGGCGCCGGTGGGGGCGCGCGGATGGGGGGCGGGGGGTGTGGGGGGCTTGGGCGCCGGCCCGGAGCCGGGCGCCGTCCCGAAGCCGGGTGCCGTGCCCGGCTCGGGGGTCGTACCCGGTCCGGGTGCCGTGCCGAAGGGGCGTGGCGTGTGGGGAAGGGGTGGCACGGGGCGGGTCACGCGGCTCGGGTGAAGTGGGTCGGGCCGTTGTCGTCGTCCGTCGGGTCCTGCGGGGGCCGGTGGGCGGGGCGGGGCTTGCGGTTCGTGGACGCGGCGGCCTCGTGGGTCAGGCGGCGGGCGGCGGCCTCGCGGACGAGCTGGGCGTGGTTCATGCGGTCGATCTCGTACTCGAACATCGGTGCTCCCCGGGTCGTTCGGTAGGGGCGTCGCTTCTCGCGACGCCTCTACGGTCGTCTCCCAGGGGGCCCGGTCGCATCGGGCGAGTGCCGCATGTTCGGGGCGCGGGGGTCCTTAGGCCGCTCCCCGGAGAGGCCTTAGGAGCCGGCGGTCGGGAGGCTCAGGAACAGGTCGAAGTAGGTGCCGATCGACAGGAGCACGCCGAGGCCGCCCAGGACGGCGCCGGCGACGGCGACCGCGCGGACCCAGGCGGGGCGCCGTGGAAGGAGCAGCACGGTGACGGCGACGATCAGGGCGAGCAGCGCGAAGACGCCGTTCACCAGGGCGGTGCTGTGCCAGGCGTCGCCGTAGATCTCGCTGATCTGCTGGGTGGGGGTGCCGCCGCCGGAGGTCTTGATCTGTCCGACGAGCGTCTCGCGCTCGGAGACCACCTTGCCGGTCCAGGTGCCGGTGAGCGCGACGGCGCCGAGGGCGGCGGAGACCACGGCGGCGGCACCGGCGCCGACACCGGCGTCCGCGGCGGGGGCCTCCCGCCCGTCGAGGTCGTCGTCCAGGTCCTCGTCCAGGTCCTCGACGAGCGGCTCCGTGCCGCTGTCCTCCGGCTCCACCGCCTCGTCGGTCTTCTCCGCGGGCTCGGTCTTCTCGGTCGTCTTGATGTCCATGCGGCGCACGCTAGGGGTCCCGTATGAGAGCGGCCTTAACGTGACCGCAATCCTCGCGGGTTGACGTATCACCTCACCCCCGCGCACCCTTGAGGTGATACGTCAACTCAACGAGGGACGAGGGGAAGCCATGCCCAAGATCGCCGTCGTCGTGGGAAGCGTGCGACCGGGTCGCGTGACGCGGGAGGTGGCCGAGTGGGTGCACAAGTCCGCCGCCGCCCGCACCACCGCCGCCTACGAACTGGTCGACCTCGCGGAGTACGACCTGCCCGCCTACGACGAGGCCCTGCCCCCGCAGTACGGCCGCTACGAACACGCCCACACCCGGCGCTGGGCCGAGAAGGTCGCCGAGTTCGACGGGTACGTCTTCGTCACCCCCGAGTACAACCACAGCGTTCCGGCGGTGCTCAAGAACGCGCTCGACTTCGTCTACGGCGAGTGGAACGACAAGGCGGCCGGATTCGTCAGCTTCGGCGGCACCGGGGGCGTCCGCGCGGTGGAGCACCTGCGGCAGATCGCGGCCGAGCTGCGGATCGCGACCGTCCAGGCCCAGCTGGCGCTGCCGATCGCGCTGGACTTCCCCGCCTACCCCGCCTTCGCCCCCGGCGAGGGCCGCGCGGAGGAGCTCTCCCGGGTGCTCGACCAGGTCGAGGCCTGGGCGGGCGCGCTCGCGCCGCTGCGCGGCTGACCCCGCGCGACCGGACGACCGGACGACCGGGCCGGGCCGGATTGACCGGCGGGAACGGGGGGTGTTGTGCTGGGGGGTTGACGGGTCGGTCCCCCAGCACGGCAAGGAGCGTGGAGATGAGCGGCACCTCGGAGTGGCTCGACGGGCACGAGGAGAAGGCCTGGAACGCGTTCTTCGAGATGCAGATGCTCTTCTGGCCGCAGATGGCCCGCCGGCTCCAGCAGGACACCGGCCTCTCCGAACCGGACTTCGCCATCCTCGGCGCGCTCGCCCGGGCCCCCGAGGGGCGGCTGCGGCCCTACGAGCTGAGCGGGGTGACCCAGTTCGAGAAGAGCCGGCTGCACCACCACCTGACCCGGATGGCCGGGCGCGGCCTGATCACCCGCGAGCGATGTCCCGGCTCCTCCCGGGGCGCGGTCGTCGCCCTCACCCCGCAGGGCCGGGAGGCCGTCACCGCGGCCTTCCCCCGGCGCGCGGAGCACGTCCGCCGCTGGCTGACCGGACCGCTGACCCCCGCCCAGCTCGACGCGCTCACCGAGATCTCCGGAACCCTCGCCGCCCGCCTCCGCGCCGAGTCCGAGGGGGCGGGACAGGAGGGGGCGGAACACGGGGAGACGGGGCCCGAGGGGACCGGATCCGGGGCGGACGGGCCCCCGGTGGCCGGGGGCTGCTGAGGAACGCCGGGGGGCTGCTGAGCCGGTGCCCGCCGGATCGGCTACGCCCCCGCCCCCTCCCTCTCCTTCTTCGCCGCCCGCCACTCCGGGGCGAGCACCGACCAGACCTCGGTGTCCGTGCGCGTTCCCCGGTGCGGGTAGTTCTCGCGCAGGACGCCCTCCTTCGTCATCCCGAGGCGGCGGGCGACGGCGACGCTCGCCCCGTTCCTCGTGGAGGCGTACCACTCGACGCGGTGGATGCCGCGCTCCTCGACCGCCCAGTCGATGATCGTCCGGCAGGCCCGGGTGACCAGGCCCTTCCCGGCGGCGGACGGTTCCAGCCAGCAGCCCGCCTCGGCGGTGCCGTGCGCGACGTCCATGGTCCGGAACATGACGCCGCCGACGAGGGTGCCGCCGGTCCAGATGCCGTAGATCCGGCCCGCGTCGTTCGCGGCCTTCTCCGCGTACGAGCGGAGGAAGGCACGGGCGGAGTCCAGGTCCGTGACGACGTCCGGCAGGCCGATGTGCCGCCCCACGTACTCCCGTCCCCGGTCCATGTGGGCCAGGAACTCCTCCGCCCGCCAGGGCTCCAGGGGCCGCAGCTCGGCGCCGTCGTCACCCAGCGATATCGCGAACATCCTCGTTCTCCTCCGTAGTCGGGACCGTCACGCGCTGTGCGGGGATCTTCGCACGCGCGTCGGCGGTGGCCCGGCTCTCCGGCGGTTCGATGCTGATCCGGGGCAGCAGGCGGTCGAGGCCCTTCGGCAGCCACCAGTTCGCGCCGCCGAGCAGGTGCATGAGGGCGGGGACCAGGAGGGTGCGCAGGACGAAGGCGTCGAGGGCGACGGCGGCCGCGAGCGCGATGCCGAACATCGCGATCACCCGGTCGCCGGAGAGCACGAACGCCAGGAAGACGGAGATCATGATGACGGCGGCGGAGTTGATCACCCGGCTGGTCTCGGCGAGGCCGACCCGGACCGCCCGCCGGTTGTCGCCGGTCTCCAGCCACTCCTCGTACATCCGGCTGACCAGGAAGACCTGGTAGTCCATGGAGAGTCCGAAGAGGACGGAGACCATGATCACGGGGAGGAAGGGTTCGATCGGTCCGGCGCTGCCGAGGCCGAGGAGTTCGCTGCCCCAGCCCCACTGGAAGACCGTCACGACGACGCCGAAGGCGCCGGCGACGGCCATGACGTTCATGGCGGCGGCCTTGAGCGGGATGCCGATCGAGCGGAAGGCGAGCAGGAGCAGCAGACAGCCGAGGGCGATGACGACGCCGACGAAGAGCGGCAGCTTGCCGACGATGATCTCGGCGAAGTCGTCGTACGAGGCGGTGACGCCGCCCACGTTCACGTCCAGGGAGGTGCCCGCCTCGGCCCTCGGCAGGACGTCCTGGCGCAGCCGGTCGACCAGCTCGCTGGTCGCCTTCGACTGCGGCGAGGAGTCGGGGACGACGGTGAGGACGGCGGTGTCGCCGGAGCTGTTGTACGTGACCGGGGAGACGGCGGCGACGCCCCTGGTCGCGGAGAGCGCGGCCGGCAGCTGGTCGAGGGCGATCCGGTCGTCGGCGCCGTCGAGTCCGGCGACGAGGGTGAGGGGGCCGTTGACGCCGGGCCCGAAGCCCTCGGCGAGCAGGTCGTAGGCCTTCCGCGTGGTCGCGGTGGCCGGGCCGTTGCCCTGGTCGGAGGTGCCGAGGTGGAGCGAGAGGGTGGGCAGCGCCAGGACCGTCATGACGACGGCGGCGACGGCCCCGAGGAGCTTGGGGTGGCGCTCGACGAAGGCCGACCAGCGGGCGGCGAAGCCGGTGGGCAGCTCCGGCTGCGGTCCGTGCTCGGCCAGGGTGCGGCGCTCGCGCCGGGACAGGGCGCGCGTCCCGATCAGGGAGAGCAGCGCGGGCAGGAGCGTGACGGAGGCGGCGACCGTGAGGACGACGGTGAGGGAGGCGGCGATGGCGACGCCGTTGAGGAAGCTCAGCCGCAGGATCAACATGCCGAGCAGGGCGATGCAGACGGTGGCCCCGGCGAAGACGACGGCGCGGCCGGTGGTGGCGACGGCGGTCTCGGCGGCCTCGGCGACGGGCAGGCCGCGTTTGAGGCCCTTGCGGTGCCGGGTCACGATGAAGAGCGCGTAGTCGATGCCGACGCCGAGGCCGACGAGCATCCCGAGCATGGGGGCGAAGTCGGCGACGGTCATCAGATGGCCGAGCAGCACGATCCCGGAGTACGCGATGCCGACGCCGACGAGCGCGGTGGCGATGGGGAGCGCGGAGGCGGCGAGCGAGCCGAAGGCGAGGAAGAGGACGACGGCCGCGACGGCGACGCCGACGACCTCCGCGACGTGTCCGCCGGGGGCCTCGGTGAGGGCGACGATGGTGCCGCCGAGCTCGACCCGGAGGTCGTCGGTCGCGGCGCCCTTCGCGGTGTCGACGAGGGCCTTCGCCTGGCTCTCGGGGACGTCGTCGGCCTGCTCGGCGAAGGTGACGGTGGCGTAGGCGGTGCGGCCGTCCTCGCTGATCCGTCCCGCCGCGTCCCCGTACGGGGAGGTGACGGCGGCGACGCCGGGCAGCTCGGCGACCTCGCGGAGCACGCCGGTCATCCGCTCCTGGACGGCGTCGGCGCGGACGCTGCCGCGTTCGGTGTGCCAGACGATGGTGTCGGCGTCGCCGCCGAGGCCGTGGAAGCCCCGTTCGAGGAGGGCGGTGGCGCGGCCGGACTCGGTGCCGGGGACCTCGTAGTCGTTGGAGTACGCGTTCCCCGCGAGGATCGCCCCGGTGCCGGCCCCGCCGAGGGCGAGGAGCCAGAGGAGGACGGCGACGAGGCGGTGCCGGATGCACCACCGGGCGATGGCTGCCAAAGGACGTGCTCCCTGGGTGGTTCGTGGATCTTTCACGGGAACAGCCCGAAAAGAACGCATGACCTACGTGCGCCCACTCTCGCAGCCAAACGTGATCGTTTGCCCCTTTCGTGTCGATGGTCACAGCGGTGTCGTTCACCGGGGCGCGGGGGGCGCGCCCTGACCCCCGCGCCCCGGTTCGCCGGGGTGCGCTCAGCCGGAGACGCTGGCGCGGCCGTTCTCGATGTGCCCCATGAGCCGGCGGCGGAAGCCCCCGGGGGCGGTCACCTCGACGTCGTACCAGCCGTGCGCGTCGGCGGCCGAGTGGACGACGGTACGGGTCTTCCCGGGCTTCACGGTGACGGTGCGGGTCCAGTCCGCGAGGTCGTCCTCGTCCACGTACCCCAGCGGCCGGACGGTGAAGGAGACGGGGGCGCGGCCGGTGTTCCGCACGGTGAGGTGCAGGTCGCGGTCGTGGTGGTCGATCCGGGTGGCCAGCTCGGCGCCGCCCGTCGCGGGGCCCTCGAACTCGCGCCGGAAGCCGTTGGGGCCGGTGATCGTGAAGCGGTAGCGGTCGCCCGGGACGGGGACGGTCCACTCCCCCGTACCCCTGACGTCCTTGTGCTGCGGGACGTCGAACTCGCCCGCGTACGGGTAGAGGGCGAAGTGCGCGCTCGCCTTGCCCTTGTTGCTCAGGGCGACCGTGACGGCACCGGCGCGGACGGTGGCGGCGGCGTCCGGCTGGTACGGCAGGGGGCGGGCGCGGCGGACGCCGGGCTCCTGGACGGGCATCCGCTGCACGGCCGGGGGCCGGGGGCGCCAGCGGCCGGTGAACGGCGGGACCGGCCCCGGCCGCTCGACCTCGGGCTGCCGGCGGCCCCGGTGGAAGTCGAAGGCGGAGGTGAGGTCGCCGGTGACGGTCCGGCGCCAGGGGGTGATGTTGGGCTCGCGGACGCCGGTGAGCTTCTCCAGGAAGCGGATCACGGAGGTGTGGTCGAAGGTCTCGGAGCAGACGTAGCCGCCGACGGACCAGGGGGAGACGACGAGCAGCGGGACGCGGATGCCGAGGCCGGTGGGCTGTCCCTTCCAGCGCTCGTCCGTGTTCTCCGCGGGCGGGACGGGCGGCGGGACGTGGTCGAAGAAGCCGTCGTTCTCGTCGTAGTTGATCAGGACGACGGTGTGGCGCCAGACGTCCGGGTGGGAGCCGAGGGCGTCGAGCACCTTGTAGACGAGGGTGGCGGAGGCGATCGGGGAGGAGGAGCCGGGGTGCTCGGAGTCGATCGCGGAGGGCACGAGGTACGAGACCTCGGGGAGGGTCCCGGCGGCGACGTCGGCGCGGAAGGCGTCGGCGAGGGTGCCGCTCTCGACACGGCGGAGGCCGCGCTCGAAGAGGGAGCGCTCGGCCTTCGTGAGGTCCGCGACGCCCTCTTCCAGGAGGCCGAGGAGCCGGGCCCGCTCGGCGGGGTCCTTCGTGCCGCGCACGGCGGCGTAGAAGGACTCCATGAAGGTGTGGCCGCCGGTGCGGGCGAGCGCCTTGCGGGCGATCTTCTTGAAGGTGGTGAAGAACTCGATGTTGTTGTCGGTGAAGTTCTCCCACTCGGTGTACGTCTTCCAGCTCCGCCCGGCGACTTCGAGGCGCTCGGCGTAGGTGGACCAGCCGTAGCCGGGGTGGGTGGCCTCGGCGTAGGCGGCGTTGGTGACGGCCCGGCTGCCGTCGGCCTCGTGACCGGTCCAGCCGGACCAGAGGTGGTTGCGGTTGGGGCTCGTCGAGGTGTGGATCGAGGAGTGGTAGGCGTCGCAGACGGTGAAGGTGTCGGCCAGCTCGTAGTGCAGGGGGATGTCGCGCCGGTCGTAGTACGCCATGGTGGCGGCGGTCTTGGCCGGGACCCAGCCGTCCATCCAGCCGCCGCGCCAGGCCTTGGCGCCGCCGCCCCAGGAATGGTCGAGGTCGCCGATGTACTGGAGGTCCTTCTTCTGCGCCTCGGCGGCGTCGCGGAGGGGGAAGGGGAGCACGGTCCGGCCGGGCTCGGCGGGCTGCTCGAAGACCGACGTCCCGGAGGGGAGCTCAATGGCATTGCGGTCGCCGAATCCGCGGACGCCGCGGAGGGTGCCGAAGTAGTGGTCGAAGGAACGGTTCTCCTGCATCAGCACCACCACGTGCCGGACCGCCGAAAGCCCTCCGGAGTGGGGCTCCGCGGCCATCGCGGCCTGCAACGACGGCGGCAGCAGCGATCCGGCCGCGGCGGCACCGAGGGTGCCTCCGCCCAGCGCGAGGAGCCTTCTGCGGGACATCTCGGACGACAAGACCGACCTCCAGTCGACGGCCAATGGTTCTCCTGCGAGCCATTGGGTGGTTCGTCGGGGACGGTAGTGAGACGGGGTGACGAGCGGAAGGCCCGGGGCGGGCCGGGCGGTGAACGTCCAACACCCGGCCACGGGAGTCCAAGCGAGGACCATGCGGCATCACATCGGACCGAACTCCGCCAATGGCCGCCAAAGGACGCGCTCCTTGAGCGGTCCGGCGCTCGCGGCCCACCCCCCAGCCGAACGCGACCGTTCGCCCGTTTCGTGTCGCCCCTACTTCGGGGCGGCCCCTCCGGCGCACCGGAGCTCGCGCTGGGCGTAGGCCATGAACTCCTTCATCAGCTCCGGCAGAGCGGCCTGCAGCTTGGATTTGTCGGGGGCGTAATGCGCGGTGATCATCAGCTCGATGTACCTCCCCGGCGAGTTGGGATTCTTGGCGGGCTCACAGATGAAATAGGAGGCCGCACCCGTGTCCCAGATGATTCCCTTCTCCCCCAAGTCGAGCGGCTTGGGATCAGCCGGGTCCCACGACGACCACTCGATGGACTCTGCGAAGCCCCGGCGCGTGGCACTCGCCTGGAATCTCGTTTTCCCGTCGATGTCAAGCGTGCAGGTCGCGGAGTCAAGTTCCTTGGTCAGAGTGAAGTGCCGGCCGGACAGGCGTGAGAACTCCACCTTGTCACCAGGAGGCAGGAGAGGGGACACGTCATTGCCGGCGAACGCTCCGTTCCAACAGATGCGCTCGGGCAGTTCGGGAACGGTCTTCTCCTCTCCGGTCGCGCAGCCCGCCAGAAGACCTGCCGCGACCACGGCTGTCGATACGGCTGCGGCAGTACGGGTGAAGCGGCGCATGTTCATTTCTCCCCGGAGGTCCGGACGACGGCGAAGTCGCGACCAATGGCATGTGCAGCGGCCGTCTCGGTCGAGGCGGAACCTCTATAGTCCTGGATCTGGGCCGATGTGAGACCGGCTGCCTTCCCCGCCCGTTCCACGGCGGCCTCGGCGGATCTCTTGGCGGTACCCTCGGCGTCCGAATAGCCCGACGCGGCTTCGTGGCGGGCCTCAGTCGACGTATCCTTCGCCGCCTCCTTCACCACCGACTCGGTGATGTCCTCCTTGAGCCAGTCGATGACGTCGCCGCCCACGGGCAGCATCTCGAGGTACTTGGCTCCCACGAGATCGATCATGCGGTTCGCCCATTTGGCGTTCTCCTCGACGCCCTCGTTGTACTCCGCGTTCTCACGGGCCGAGGCATCGACGACCGCCTGGGCCCTCGCCTCGCTCATCATGCCCGCGATCTCGCCGCCGGGGTGGACGGCGTTCCGCACGGCCTCGCCCGTGTCGGCGTACTTCCCCGGGTTCTGGAAGACGTCGGACACGAGGGCCGTGGTGAAGGCCTGCTGGGCGTTGGTGATCGCACCGTAGGCGTCGGGGTCCTGGCCGACCGCGCCGAGGAACTGTGCCATGGTCTGCTTGTTGAACTCCGCCTTCTCGCCGAAGGGCTTGATCCGGTCCGCGCCGTTCTCGGCGGTGGCCTGGAGGTCCGGCATGTACTCGGCGGCCATGTTGCCGAGGTTCGGGGCGATGCCGACGAGCGGGCCGTCGTCGACGGCGAGCTCCGGTGACGTGCCGACCTTCTCGACGACCTTCTCCATGACGCTCGCCATGCCCTTGGTGTGCTCCACGGGCTTCGCGTCGTCGTCGCCCGGGACGCGGCCGGTGACCGCCGCCTCCAGGGCGTTGCCCATGGCCGACTGGCCGGGGGTCGGCTCGCCGCCGGAGACCGTGTCGTAGTAGTCGTCCGTGGGCTTCTTGTCGAGCACGTAGTCGACGACGCTCTTCGCGTCCTTGCCGGTGAGCTCCTCGTCGGCGAGGGTGACGATGCCGTCCTTGTTCGTGTCCGTGCGGAGGTCCTCGTCGAAGAAGGCCGTCGAGGCGGCCGGGTTGTTGGCCATCGCCTCCATGAGGCCGGTCAGGGGGTTGAAGCCCTTGCCGCCGGTCTCGGCGAGGTTGATGCGCTGGTCCGTGCTCCCGGTCAGGGCCGGGGACCAGCGGCCCGGGTCCTCGCGGTCCATGGCGACCATGTCCCGGCCCACGGAGAGCAGGAAGTCCTTGTCGTACGTGCCCTCCCGGAGGAGGGCGCTCAGGGCCTGGTAGCCGTAGACCTGCGAGAAGCCGATGCCCTGGACGTCGAGCGGCTTGCGGCCGGCCCTCATGAGTCCGTCGGTCCACGCGACGTCGAGGTGGTTCGGAGTGGACCGCTGGGTGGCCAGGCCGAGCATGGCGCCCATGTCGGACTGGATGCCGCGGACCATGTCGACGCGGTCCCGGCCGGCCGGACCGAGGGACGTGGAGTTCAGGGACATCTCCGCGAAGGCGTCGAGCGTGGCCGCGGGGCCCATCCAGCGGTAGAAGCCGGTCGCGAACTCGGGGTCGTTCCTGTTGTCGTCCAGGAGCTCCTCGAGCTCCTTCAGCGCGGCGACGTTCCGCGCCGTACCGCCGTCGCCGGTGACCTTCTTCAGCAGCTCCGCGGCCCGGGCGACCTGCTCCTCGTCGAGGCTCTTGTAGGTGGGGGCGGTGAAGTCGTGGGCGTCCTTCACGTTCGCCGCGAGCGCGCGCCTCAGCGAGTCGTCGGCGTCGGCGCAGTCCTCGACGATCCGGTCGATCCTCACCTGCCAGGAGGCCACGGCCTCCTGCTGCTTCCGCACGTCGGCGGCGTAGTCCGGATAATCCGGGTCGCGGCGTGCCGCCACGTCCTTCGTCAGGTCGTGCTCGGGCCTGACCCTGCCGTGCGCGTCGACGCGCACACCGGCCGCCGGGCCCTCCTCGTCCCTGATCCTGACGAGCGAGTCCCGGGCCGCCGCGAACGAGGCGTGCGCGTCGGCGAGCAGCAGGTGGATGCCCTTCGCCTGCGCCTCGGCGTCCTCGAACTCCTTGGCCGTCTTGGCGATGAAGGGCCGGGTGACGTCGGAGTTGACGCCCTGCCACTGCGCCTTGTCGGTCTTGGCCTTCATGCCGTCGCGGGCGTCGGTGGCGAGCTTCTTCAGCTTGGCGGCCATCTCCGACCAGTCGTCCGCGGCCTTCTTCAGCTTGGCGACGGGCGCGTTGACGACGTCCTCGAATGTCAGCACGGCGGTTCCCCCGGATCCTCTACGTGAAGTACTCGTCGATCTTGGACGTGGAGAGCAGTTGGCCCCCGATGTCCGCGTCGTCCTCGGCGTGGGCGGACTTGGTGTAGTCGAGGTGGTTGGAGATCCGGGCGCAGGCGTCCAGGAGCGTCCGCCGCTGGCTGTTCCAGCGGTCGTGCACCTTCAGCAGCTCCGACCCGCTGGTGAAGTTGCCGTTCGTGAGGGCGATCGACGCGTCGAAGGTCGACGGCCGGGCGTGGTCGCCGTCCCGGGAGAGCCGGCCGTACAGGAGGTACGCCTCGTGGCCGATCGCGCCGAGGTCGTCCCGGTTCACCACGAGGTCGCCGGAACCCGCGCCCGTGCCGCCATCTCCGTCAAGTCCGTTCAGCCGCACCGGCGACGACCGCCGCTCCACGGCGTCGCTCTTGAGCTTCTCCCACTCGCTCCAGGACATGGATCCCCCTCTTCCGACCGGCCCGACATTCTATGCGGCGCACGTCGGGCGGTTTACAGAAGCGACGGCCGGCACCCTGCCGCCCACCGCCCGGAAGCGGTTCGGCCGTGCGTCTGCGAACCCTCGGGGGCGCCCTCGCGGGTGCGGGAAGCGCCCCTCTCGGGCGGGGCCTCTCCGGTTGACCACGGAGGCGGCCGGACGGCAAGCTGAGCGCCTGCCAATCACCGTGCCCTGGGGGAAACTTGAGCAAGACGGCACACCACATCGGCCCCGACTCCGCTCCCGACCGGTACCGGCTCCTCCGGTCCATCGGGCGCGGCGGCGAGGCCGTGCTCTATCTCGCGGAGATCGAACTCGCCGGCGGCACGGAGCCGGTCGTCGTCAAGGTCCTCGACTCGAAGACGACGATCACGCCCGAGATCTTCGAGCGGATCAGCCAGAAGTGGAACGAGCAGGCCGAGCTGCTCCGCTTCGTGCACCGCCCCGGCGTCGTCGGCGTGCGGGAGCACTTCCAGGGCCCGCCGATCCACCGCCCCGGCGAGTCCGGGACGATCACCGGCCGGGCCCTGGTGCTCGTCATGAACCACGTCGACGGCCTCGACCTGCGCGACTGGCGGGCCGAGCGCACCCTCGCCTCCCCCGCCGAGCGGCGCGAGGTGATGCGGACCCTGGAGCAGCTCGCGGACGTCCTCGACTGGCTGCACTCCGGAAAGGCCACCCCGTCCGGGCGCACGGTCGTCCACGGCGACCTCTCGCCCGGCAACGTCATGGTGGACGAGTACGGGCAGGCGACCCTCGTCGACTTCGGCCTCAGCAAGCTGACCGCCGACCACCAGACCGCCGAGGTGTGGTTCACCCCCGGCTACGCGGCCCCCGAGGTCTTCGAGGGCAAGCGCACCCCGGCCACCGACCGCTACGCCTTCGGCGCCATCGCCTACTTCCTGCTCAGCGGCCAGTCCCCGCCGACCGCGCCCGAGCAGCTGGTCGGCGCGTTCCGCGCGCTGCCGCAGATCGCCGGGCTGCCGGAGGAGCAGCGGGACCGGGTCCTCGACATCGCGGCGGCCGACCCCGCGCGGCGCCCGATCTCCCTGTCGTCCTGGGTGAAGGACGTACGGCACGGGGTGGTGTCCACCACGACGACCTCGCGCCCGGCGACGGTCGCGGACGCGGTCCCGCCCGCTCCGGCCGCACCGCCGGTCCCGACCGCCCGGCCCGCCGCGCCCCCGCAGCCCGCGACCCCGCCGCCGGCCGCCGCCGCGCCGGAGGACCGGCCGCCCGCCGCGCCTCCGCAGCCCGTCGTCACCCCCCGGCCGGTGGTCGCCCCGCCCGTCGTCACCCCGGCGCCCGCCGTCGCCCCGCAGCACGCCGTACCCCAGCCGTCCGCCGAGCCGCCCACCGTCGCCGCGTACGGAGCCAACGGACCGGGAGTCAACGGACCCGGCGTCAACGGCCCCGGCTTCGGCGCCCCCGGCTTCGGCCCGCCGACGCCTCTCCCGGCCCAGGCGGCCCCCGCAACCGCCCCCACCCCCACCCCCGCCCCCGCACCGCGCCGCCGCCGCAGGGGACCGCTGATCGGCGCCGTCGCCGGTGTCGTCCTGGTGGCCGTCCTCGCGGTGGCCGGGATCCAGCTCCTCGGCGACAAGAAGGACGACGGCGGGAGCGACAAGGCCGGTCCGGCCGCCGTGACCACCACGGCCACGACCACGGCCCCGGAGACGACGGAACCCACCCCCGACGTCACGTCCGAGGAGCCCACCGCGGAGCCCGCCTCGGCGGACCCGACCGACCCGGCCTCCACCGAACCGGACCCCTCGGGAAGCCCGACGAACGGCGACCCGGGCGCCGTGGACGGCAGCGACGAGGTGGACCTGACCGGCTTCTCCCCCATCGACGGCCTCGACAGGTTCACCGTGGAGTCCGCGACGCTCAACGCCCGGGACTACGGCTCGGCCTTCGTGACCGGCTGCTCGTCCGAGTCGACCATCGAGTTCAACCTGAGCCGGAAGTGGGAGACCCTGCAGTTCACCGCCGGCATCGCCGACGACTCCCCGACCGAGCAGGCCCGCATCACCATCTCCGTGGACGACCAGCCCGCCCTCTTCTCCGAAGCCGTGAAGCTCGGCAAGCCCGTCGCGGCGAGCTTCCCGGTCAAGGGCGCGCTGCGGCTGCGGATCCGGGTCGAGGACACCTGCACCTTCTCGCAGAAGGCGTACGTGGTCATCGCCGCCCCGCTCCTCAAGCGATAGCCGGGCCCCACGAGAAGCGGCCCCGCACCGGAGTTCCGGTGCGGGGCCGCCCTCTTTGCCGTACGGGACGGGGCTCAGCCCTCGGAGACGCCCAGCTTCTCCAGGATCAGGTCCTTGACCTTCGCCGCGTCCGCCTGGCCGCGCGTGGCCTTCATGACCGCGCCCACCAGCGCGCCGACCGCCGCGACCTTGCCGCCGCGGATCTTGTCCGCGATCGCCGCGTTGCCCGCGATGGCCTCGTCGACCGCCGTGCCGAGCGCGCCGTCGTCGGAGACGACCTTCAGACCGCGCTTCTCGACGACCTCGTCCGGGGCGCCCTCGCCGGCGAGGACGCCCTCGATGACCTGACGGGCCAGCTTGTCGTTGAGGTCACCGGCCGCGACCAGGGCCGAGACCCGGGCCACGTCCGCCGGGGAGATCGGCAGCTCCTCCAGGGAGACGCCCTGCTCGTTGGCGTTGCGGGCGAGCTCGCCCAGCCACCACTTGCGGGCCGAGGCCGCGTCCGCGCCCGCCTCGATCGTGGCGACGATCGGGTCGACCGCGCCCGCGTTGAGGATGGACTGCATCTCCAGCTCGGAGACGCCCCACTCCTCGCGCAGCCGGTTGCGGCGCACACGCGGCAGCTCGGGCAGACCCTTCCGCAGCTCCTCGACCCACGCGCGGGAGGGGGCCACCGGCACCAGGTCCGGCTCGGGGAAGTAGCGGTAGTCCTCGGCGTTGTCCTTGATGCGGCCGGAGGTGGTGGTGCCGTCGTCCTCGTGGAAGTGACGGGTCTCCTGCACGATCGTCCCGCCGGAGGACAGGACGGCCGCGTGCCGCTGGATCTCGAAGCGCGCCGCGCGCTCCACCGAACGGAGCGAGTTGACGTTCTTCGTCTCCGAGCGGGTGCCGAACTTCTCGGTGCCGTGCGGGCGCAGCGACAGGTTCACGTCGCAGCGCATCTGGCCCTTGTCCATGCGCGCCTCGGAGACGCCCAGGGCGCGGATCAGCTCGCGCAGCTCGGCGACGTACGCCTTGGCGACCTCGGGAGCCCGGTCGCCCGCGCCCTCGATCGGCTTGGTGACGATCTCGATGAGCGGGATGCCGGCCCGGTTGTAGTCGAGCAGCGAGTGCGAGGCGCCGTGGATGCGGCCGGTCGCGCCGCCGATATGGGTGGACTTGCCGGTGTCCTCCTCCATGTGGGCGCGCTCGATCTCCACGCGGAAGACCTCGCCGTCCTCCAGCTGGACGTCCAGGTAGCCGTTGAAGGCGATCGGCTCGTCGTACTGGGAGGTCTGGAAGTTCTTCGGCATGTCCGGATAGAAGTAGTTCTTCCGGGCGAAGCGGCACCACTCGGCGATCTCGCAGTGCAGCGCGAGGCCGATCTTGATGGCGGACTCGACGCCGATCGCGTTGACGACCGGGAGCGAGCCGGGCAGGCCGAGGCAGGTCGGACAGGTCTGCGAGTTGGCGTCCGCGCCCAGCTCGGTGGAGCACCCGCAGAACATCTTGGTGCGGGTGCCGAGCTCGACATGGACCTCCAGGCCCATGACGGGGTCGTACGCGGCGAGCGCCGCTTCGTACGACAGCAGTTCAGTGACAGTCACGGTGAGACTTTCCCTCTCAGCCCAGCAGGACGTCGTCGTCGCCCAGGCGCTTCAGCTCCCGGTAGAGGATCGCCAGGCCGGTCGCGATCGCGGCGGCGGACACCGCGGCGTCGATCAGCCGCAGGACGTCGTTGTCGTTGCGGGCCAGCTTGGCCTGCTTGGCGACGCTGACCGCGCCGAAGGCGGTGGTGGCCAGCGAGACGTACAGACCGGTCTTCGACTTCTTGAAGTTCTTGGCCTTCTTTGCCATGGCACTCACAGCGACGGAGCCTCCTCGAGCAGCGGGTGTCCCCACTTTTCCACGAAGGCGGCCTCGACGGCGGCTCCGACCCTGTAGAGCCGGTCGTCCTTCAGGGCGGGGGCGATGATCTGCAGACCGACCGGCAGGCCGTCCTCGGGCGCGAGGCCGCAGGGCAGCGACATGGCGGCGTTGCCGGCCAGGTTGGTCGGGATGGTGCACAGGTCCGCGAGGTACATGGCCATCGGGTCGTCGGCGCGCTCGCCGATCGGGAAGGCGGTGGTGGGGGTCGTCGGGGAGACGATCACGTCCACCTCCTCGAAGGCCTTCTCGAACTCGCGGGTGATGAGCGTGCGGACCTTCTGGGCCGAGCCGTAGTACGCGTCGTAGTAGCCGGAGCTGAGCGCGTACGTGCCGAGGATGATCCGGCGCTTGACCTCGTCGCCGAAGCCGGCCTCGCGGGTGAGGGCGGTGACGTCCTCAGCGGAGCGGGTGCCGTCGTCGCCGACGCGCAGGCCGTAGCGCATGGCGTCGAAGCGGGCCAGGTTCGAGGAGCACTCGGACGGCGCGATCAGGTAGTACGCCGAGAGGGCCAGGTCGAAGCTGGGGCAGTCCAGCTCGACGATCTCGGCGCCCAGCGACTTCAGCAGCTCGACGGACTCGTCGAAGCGCTGCACGACGCCGGCCTGGTAGCCCTCGCCGCGGAACTGCTTGACGACGCCGACGCGCATCCCGGCGACCGAGCCGCTGCGGGCGGCCTCGACGACCGGCGGGACCGGGGCGTCGATGGAGGTGGAGTCGAGCGGGTCGTGCCCGGCGATCGCCTCGTGCAGCAGGGCCGCGTCCAGGACCGTGCGGGCGCAGGGGCCGCCCTGGTCGAGGGAGGAGGAGAAGGCCACCATGCCGTAGCGGGAGACCGCGCCGTAGGTCGGCTTGACGCCGACGGTGCCGGTGACGGCGGCGGGCTGGCGGATGGAGCCGCCGGTGTCCGTGCCGATGGCGAGGGGGGCCTCGTACGCGGCGAGGGCGGCCGACGAGCCGCCGCCGGAGCCGCCGGGGATCCGGGTGAGGTCCCAGGGGTTGCCGGTCGGGCCGTAGGCGCTGTTCTCGGTGGAGGAGCCCATCGCGAACTCGTCCATGTTGGTCTTGCCGAGGATGACGACGTCGGCGGCCTTCAGGTTCTTGACCAGGGTCGCGTCGTACGGCGGGATCCAGCCCTCCAGCATCTTCGAGCCCACGGTGGTCGGGATGCCGACGGTGGTGAAGATGTCCTTGAGCGCGAGCGGCACGCCGGCGAGCGGGCCGAGCTTCTCGCCCCGGGCGCGCTTCTCGTCCACGGCGCGGGCCTGGGCGAGGGCGCCGTCGCGGTCGACGTGCAGGAAGGCGTGGACCTTCTCGTCGACGGCCTCGATGCGGGCGAGGTGGGCCTCGGTGACCTCGACTGCGGTCAGCTCGCCGGCGGCGATCTTCCCGGCGATCTCGGCCGCGGTGAGCTTGATGATGGTGTTGTCCGTCATGGCGTGTTAGTCCTCCCCCAGGATCTGCGGCACCTTGAAACGCTGCTGCTCCTGGGCCGGGGCGCCGGAGAGCGCCTGCTCGGGGGTGAGCGACGGACGGACCTCGTCCGCGCGCATGACGTTGGTCAGCGGCAGCGGGTGGGAGGTCGGCGGTACGTCTTGGTCGGCGACCTCGGAGACGCGGGCGACCGCGCCGATGACGTCGTCGAGCTGGTCGGCGAAGTGACTGAGCTCTTCGCCGGACAGCTCCAGACGCGCCAGCCGGGCGAGGTGGGCGACCTCCTCGCGCGTAATGCCAGGCATTCAGAGATCCTCTGGGTGAGTCTTGTGATGTGCCGCAATCCTATGGTGTGCGGCCCGCCGTCACTCACGCGACCGGATTTGCCCCCGCGTGCGCGGGGAGCACGGTCGCCCGGCGAAGTGATCGGGTTCCTCGCCCGGACCACCCCCGCACGGACACCGTACTTCCCCGGCCGGGTCAGGCCCGGGGGGCGACCTGGCCCGAGGGGTGGTCCAGGTCGGCCGGAGGGGCGAGGTCGGCGGGGCGGCGCCAGCCGTGCTCGCCGCGGGCCAGGAGCCAGGCGGTCGCCTCGTCGGGCGGCATGGCGGCGGCGACCAGCCAGCCCTGGACGGCGTCGCAGCCCAGGTCGCGCAGCCGCTCCCAGGTCTCGTCGTCCTCGACGCCCTCGGCGACGACGAGGAGGCCGAGGGAGTGGGCGAGGTCGACGGTGCAGCGGACGATCTCGGCGTCCTCGGTGTCGACGGCGAGCCGGGCGACGAAGGAGCGGTCGATCTTCAGTTCGCTGACCGGCAGCCGGCGCAGGTGGACGAGGGAGGAGTAGCCGGTGCCGAAGTCGTCGAGGGACATCTTGACCCCGTGGCCGGTGAGTCCGTTGAGCGTGTCGGCGGCCCGCTGGGGGTCCTCCAGGAGCACGTGTTCCGTTATCTCCAGCTGGAGGGAGCCGGCCGGGACGCCGTGGCGGGCGAGCCGGGCGGCGACGGCGCCCGCGAAGCCGGGGGTGTGGACGTCGCGCGGCGAGACGTTGACGGCGACCGGGACGTCGAGGCCCTGGGCGCGCCAGCGGGCGACCTGGGCGAGGGCGGTCTCCAGGACGTACTCGGTGAGGTGGGGCATCAGGCCGGAGGACTCGGCGATGGCGATGAACTCGTCCGGGGGAACCTTTCCGCGCTCGGGGTGGACCCAGCGGACGAGCGCCTCCAGGCCGGCGACCTGGCCGTCGAAGCGGACCTTGGGCTGGTAGTGGAGTTCGACCTCGTGGGCGTCGAGGGCGCGGCGCAGGTCGCCGAGGAGGCCGAGCCGGTCGGGGGTGTTGGAGTCGCGCTTGGACTCGTAGACCTCGACGCCGGTGCGGTCCCGCTTGGCCTGGTACATGGCGACGTCGGCGCGGCGCAGCAGGCCCTCGGCGTCAAGGGCGTGGTCGGGGAAGACGGCGACGCCGGCGCTGGCCTCCAGGACGAGGGTGAGGCCGTCGAGGTCGAGCGGGGAGGACAGCTCGGCGACGAGGTGGCGGGCGACGCGCTGGGCGCTGGTGGTGGAGTCGGCGGTGGGCAGCAGGACGGCGAACTCGTCGCCGCCGAGCCGGGCGGCCTCGGCGCCGCGGGGCAGGGCGAGGCGGAGCCGGTCGGCGATCTGGAGGAGCAGCCGGTCGCCGGCGAGGTGGCCGAGGGTGTCGTTGACCGAGCGGAAGCGGTCGAGGTCGATGAGGACGAGGGCGGCGCGGGCCCCCTCGCCCTCGGCGTCCTCCAGGGCGGTCCAGGCCCGCTCCAAGAGCCACTGGCGGTTGGGGAGCCCGGTGAGCGGGTCGCGCAGCTGTTCCTCGGCGCGGGCGCGGGCGATCCAGAGGGTGGAGTCGAGGGCGATGAGGGGGACGGCGAAGAGCGGCAGGAGGACGGGGCGGCTGGCGGCGACGGCGCAGATGAGCGGGGCGATGCCGAGGAGGGCGACGGCGACGAGGCCCTGCCGGAGGAGGGCGGTGCGGGCGGCGGTGGGCAGGCCGCGGCCCTGGGGGGCGAGCGTGTACCACAGGAGGAGCCGGGTGACCACGAGGTAGGTGGTGGCGGCGAGCGCGATCTCCGGAAGGTCGCCGATCGTCCAGTCGAGGGGCTGCCAGGGCTGTTCGACGGTCGGCACGTCGCCGAAGAGGGCGAGGACGAGGGCGGCGGCGCCGACGCCGAGGACGTCGGCGGCGCCGTGCAGCAGGCCCTGTCGCCAGCGGTGGTGGCGGGCGGCGCCGACGAGGGTGACGACGGTCAGCGAGACGAGTCCGGCGGGCACCCAGCCGTAGAGCAGGAGGACGGCGAGGGTGAGGGCGGCGCCGGAGCCGGTGCCGCCCCACCAGCGGTCGCGGCCGAGGGCGACCAGGTGGCCGACGATGAGGCCGGCGAGGAGGGCGAGGGACCAGCCGGTGACCCCGCCGGGGAAGAGTCCGTGCCCGGTGGTCAGGGCTTGCTGGAGCCCGGTGGCGAGCACGACGGCGGCGATGCCCACCACGGCTGCGGGCAGCCGGGAGGCGGAGCTCCCGGGGGCCGCGCGGCCGTGCGGCCGGGGGACCGGGGCGGCGCTCTCGGTCGGTTCCATTTCCGTCCCTCTCACAGGCGGCGGTGCCGTCGGTGTGCGATGGGCCGCGGGCAGGCGGCCGTCCGTCGTCCGGCCGCCGTCGCCCGGTGCGGGGCCGCCGGCGGGCGGCCGTTCCTCGGGCCAGGGGGCCGTTGTCCTGACGCCACGACCGGCAGAGCCCTCGCGCGGTCGTGCAGGACGGGACGCACGGTCACCACACTAGGCCGCCGAGGGCTCCGAGGGGCAGCGCTCTCCCTGTCTTGCCCGAATGAGGCCTGGTCACCCCTCACCATCTGGTATGCGCCGAACGGGTGATGTCTTCCGGGGCGGAAAGGGGCTATTGGGGGTCTTCGGGGATGGGGACCGCGGCCTCCCGGGCGGCGTCGGGTCCCTGTTCGAGCAGGATCGAGAAGCCCCCCTCGTCCAGAACCGGAACTTTCAGCTGCATCGCCTTGTCGTACTTCGAACCAGGGTTTTCACCCACGACGACAAAGGAGGTCTTCTTCGAAACGGAACCGGTCACCTTCGCTCCGAGCCGCTGGAGCGACTCTTTTGCGCCATCCCTGGTGAACTCCTCCAGGGTGCCGGTCACCACGACCGTGAGGCCCTCCAGGGGGCGCGGCCCCTCGTCCTCGCCGGCGCCCTCGTCCTCCAGGGCGACTCCGGCGGCCCGCCACTTGCGCACGATCTCGCGGTGCCACTCCTCGGCGAACCACTGCTTCACCGCCGCCGCGATGATCCCGCCGACCCCGTCGACGGCCGCCAGCTCCTCCTCGCTCGCCTGCTCGATCCGCTCCAGGGAGCGGAACTCGCGGGCCAGGGCCGCCGCCGCGACCGGTCCCACGTGCCGGATCGAGAGCCCGTTGATGAAGCGGGCCAGCGGGCGGGTCTTCGCCGCCGCGATGTTCTCCAGCATGGCGAGCGCGTTCTTCTTCGGCTCGCCCTTCTGGTTGGCGAAGACGGTCGCGATCTTCTCCTCGCCGGTCTTCGGGTCCCGCTTGGGCAGCCCGCTGTCCGGGTCGAGGACGTACGCCCTGATCGGCAGGAGCTGCTCGATGGTGAGGTCGAAGAGGTCGCCCTCGTCCCGGAGCGGCGGCTCGGCCGGCTCCAAGGGCTGGGTCAGGGCGGCGGCGGCCACGGCGCCGAACTTCTCGATGTCCAGGCACTCGCGGCCGGCGAGGAACTCGACGCGCTCGCGCAGCTGGGCCGGGCAGGTCCGGGCGTTCGGACAGCGGAGGTCGATGTCGCCCTCCTTCATCGGCTTCAGCGGCGTCCCGCACTCGGGGCACTCGGACGGCATCACGAACTCCCGCTCGCTGCCGTCCCGCAGGTCCGCGACCGGCCCGAGGATCTCCGGGATGACGTCGCCGGCCTTGCGCAGCACGACCGTGTCGCCGATCAGGACGCCCTTGGCCTTGACCACCTCCTGGTTGTGGAGGGTGGCGAACTCCACCTCGGAACCGGCCACGGTCACCGGCTCCACCTGCGCGTACGGGGTGACGCGCCCGGTGCGGCCGACGCCGACCTTGATGTCGACCAGCTTGGTGTTGACCTCCTCCGGCGCGTACTTCCAGGCGATGGCCCAGCGGGGCGCGCGGGCCGTGGAGCCCAGCCGACCCTGGAGCGGGATCTCGTCCAGCTTGACGACGACGCCGTCGATCTCGTGCTCGACGGAGTGCCGGTTCTCCCCGAAGCGCGCGATGAACTCCCGCACCTCGGCGAGGGTCTTCACCACCTCGTTGTGCCGGGCGGTGGGCAGGCCCCACTCGTGGAGCAGTCCGTACGCCTCCGAGAGCCGGGCGACGGCGAAGCCCTCGCGGGCGCCGATGCCGTGCACCACCATGTGGAGCGGGCGGGAGGCGGTGACCTTGGGGTCCTTCTGGCGGAGCGAACCGGCGGCCGCGTTGCGCGGGTTGGCGAAGGGCTTCTCGCCGGCCTCGACCAGGCGGGCGTTGAGCCCGAGGAAGGCCTCCATCGGGAAGTAGACCTCGCCGCGGATCTCCACGAAGTCCGGGATGCGGTCGCCGCTCAGCCGCTCGGGGACGTCCGCGATCGTGCGCACGTTGGGCGTGATGTCCTCGCCGGTGCGCCCGTCGCCGCGGGTCGCGGCCCGGGTGAGGCGTCCGTGCTCGTACGTCAGGTTCACGGCCAGGCCGTCGACCTTCAGCTCGCACAGGAAGTGGTGGTCGGGCGTGCCGACGTCCCGGGCGACCCGCTCGGCCCAGGCGGCCAGTTCCTCGTCGTCGAAGGCGTTGTCCAGGGAGAGCATCCGCTCCCGGTGCTCGACGGCGGTGAACTCGGTCTCGTACTGGCCGGCGACCTTCTGGGTCGGCGAGTCGGGGGTCCGCAGCTCCGGATACTCCTCCTCCAGCGCCTCCAGGGAGCGCAGCAGCCTGTCGAACTCGCCGTCGCTGATGACCGGCTGGTCCTTCACGTAGTACCGGAAGCGGTGCTCCTCGATCCGCTCGGCCAGGTCCGCGTGCTTCTCCCGTGCCTCGGCGGGCAGGGCCCCCTCGTCGACTGCCACCTTCGTCCGTCCTCCCGTGCCTCGGTCCCCGGTCACTCCGGGTTGTCCGCGAGCGACTTCGCAGCCCGGACGCAGTGGGCGAGGGCCGCGCGGGCGTGGGCGGGCGACGCGCCCGCGAGCCCGCACGTGGGGGTGATCACCACGGACTCCGCGAGGGTCCCCGGATTCAGCCCCAGCCTGCGCCACAGCGTCCTGACACCCATGACGCTACCGCCCGGGTCCGACAACGGGCCGTCGGTGGACGGCACCACACCGGCGAAGAGCTTCGTGCCGCCCTCCACGGCCTCCCCGATCGCCTCCTCCTCACGCTCGGTGAGCAGCCCGAAGTCGAACGAGATCCCGGTCGCGCCGGCCCGCCGCAGCAGCGCGAAGGGGACGCCGGGGGCGCAGGAGTGGACGACCAGCGGCCCGTCGTGGACCGCGGCCACGTCCCGCAGGGCGCCCTCCACGACCTGCCGGTCCACGGCCCGGTACGTGCGGTAGCCGCTGGCGGTGCGGACCCGTCCGCTCAGTACGGCGGTGAGCGAGGGTTCGTCGAGCTGGAGGACCACCCGGGCCCCGGGCACGCGCTTGCGCACCTCCGCCAGGTGCTGGTGGAGTCCTTCGGCGAGCGAGCCCACCAGGTCCCGGCAGGCGCCCGCGTCGCCGAGGGCGGCCTCGCCGCCGCGCAGCTCCAGGGCCGCGGCGAGCGTCCAGGGGCCCACCGCCTGCACCTTGAGGGCGCCCTCGTACCCCTGGGTGAACTCCTCCAGGGCGTCGAGGTCCTCGCCGAGCCAGGAGCGGGCCCGCCGGGTGTCGCGGCCGGGC
Source organism: Streptomyces sp. NPDC093071 (assembly GCF_044754545.1). Classification (NCBI taxonomy): domain Bacteria; kingdom Bacillati; phylum Actinomycetota; class Actinomycetes; order Kitasatosporales; family Streptomycetaceae; genus Streptomyces; species Streptomyces sp. NPDC093071. The sequence goes on from NZ_JBIVPH010000012.1 coordinate 33,438, forward strand.
CGGTCGCTGATCCGCCAGCCGCTCGGCTCCACGTGCGCGTACAGGTCGACGAGCATCCCGATCGTCCGGCCGATCATGTCGGCGCCGGGCCCGCGCGCGGGCAGCTCCGCGAGGAACGGGAAGTCCTCGAAGGAGCCGGTGACGGTCTTGGCGGCCTCGCGGGCGTCGCCGCCGGGCAGGGACCCGACGCCGGTGGCGGGGCCCCAGGGGAAGTCGTGCTTCTCGGTCGTGTCGCTCACCCGGGAAGCGTACGTGCCGGGGGCGCGCCGGGCGGCGCCGGTGACCGTGTCCCGGGCCGCCCCGCCCCCGGCTCCGGCTCCGGCTCCGGCTCCGGCTCCGGCTCCGGCTCCGGCGTCAGCGTCCCGGGCGGACGGTGAGGTCGTTGATCTCGGCGTCGCGCGGCAGGTCGAGCGCGGTGAGGATCGCCGTCGCGACCGACTCGGGGTCGATCCACTTCGCCGGGTCGTACTCCTTGCCCTCCTGCTGGTGCACCTTGACCTGCATGGGGCTGGCGGTGCGGCCCGGGTAGACCGAGGTGACCCGGACGCCGTGCGCGTGCTCCTCGTGGCGCAGGGAGTCCGCGAGGGCCTTCAGGCCGTGCTTGGAGGCGGCGTACGCGCTCCACTCGGCGTGGGCGTTGAGTCCGGCGCCCGAGTTCACGAAGACGACGTGGCCCTGGGAGACGCGCAGTTGGGGCAGGAAGTGGCGGGTGAGCTCGGCCGGGGCGACCAGGTTCACGTTCAGCTGGTGGTGCCAGGTCTTGGGGGTGAGCTCGCCGACCGGTCCGAGGTCGACCACGCCCGCGACGTGCAGCAGGCCGTCGACCCGCTCGGGGAGGTTCTGGTGCGAGAACGCCCAGGACAGCCGGTCCGGGTCGGCGAGGTCCCCGACGAGGGTGCGGGCGCCGGGGAACGCGGCGGCGAGCTCCTTGGCCCGGCCCGCGTCGCGCGCGTGGAGCACGAGGTCGTCCCCGCGCGCGTGGAGGCGGCGCGCGACGGCCGCGCCGATGCCGGAGCCGGCTCCGGTGATCACATGAGTAGCCATGGCCCCCATGCTCGCATCAGCGGGGGACGGAGGAGGCGGCGATCTCCGCCTCCAGGTGCGCGAGGGCCGCCGCGCCGTCGTCCGCGAAGAAGACGAGGTCGGCGAGGGGGATCGGGAGGAAACCCTCCTCCTCCATGCGCCGGAACTGCTCCTTCAGGCCGTCGTAGAAGCCCGCCGTGTTGAGCAGGACCACCGGCTTGCGGTGCTTGCCGTGCTTCTTCAGCTCCAGGATCTCGGTGGCCTCGTCCAGGGTGCCGGTGCCGCCGACCATGACGACGATCGCGTCGGACTTGGCGAGGAGGAGCGCCTTGCGCCGGGCGAGGTCCTCGGTGACGACCATCTCGTCGGCGCCGGGGCGGGCCTTGTGGGCGAGGAAGTCGACGGAGACGCCGACGAGCCGCCCGCCCGCCTCCTGGACGCCGTCCGCGACGACCTTCATCAGGCCGGTGTCGGAGCCGCCCCAGACGAGCGTGTGGCCGGCCTTCCCGAGCAGGGTGGCGAACTCGCGGGCCGGGCCCGTGTACCGCTCGTCGAGGTGGGCGGCGGAGAGGAAGACGCAGATGTTCATGGATCCCACCGTACGGGTCCCGGAAAAGTCGGGGCCGGGGCGATGAGTTCCGGCGACGGCCCCGGTCTGCCCTGCCATGGACGAGGTGAGCAGGTTCGGGGGACGCGTCACGTCACGGGACGGGACGACGGTCGCGTACGAGCGGTACGGGGACGGGGGCGGGCCGCCGCTCGTCCTGGTGGGCGGGGCCCCGGGGGCGGACGGGCGGGTGCTCGCCGGGCTGCTCGCCCGGCGCCTCCCGGTCGTGGCGTACGGCCGCCGGGAGCACGGGGACGCCGGGCGGGAGGTCGAGGACCTGGCGGCCGTCCTGGCGGCGGCCGGTCCGGGGGCGGCCGTGCACGGCACGGGCACGGGCGGCACGCTCGCCCTCGCCGCCGCGGCGGCCGGACTGCCGGTGGGCCCGGTGTCGGTCTACGAGCCGCCGTACTCCGGCGCGGCCCTCGACCGGGTCTCCGCGCGCGTGCTCGTGGTCGACGGGGGCTCCAGCCCGGCGGAGACCCGGCGCGCGGCCCGCGAGCTGGCGGCGGCCCTCCCCCGGGCCCGGCACCGCACCCTGACGGGCCAGACCCACGAGGTCGCCCCGCACGTCCTGGCGCCGGTCCTGGCGGGCTTCCTCGCGGAGGAGCTCCTCCTGGAGGGGGTCCTTCCGGAGGGCCGGAGGGACGGGGGGCCGTTCTGAGGCGCGCCCGACGGGCACCCCGCCCCCTCCCGCGGGGCCCTCAGGCCCCGGCCGGCTCCGTCGTCCGCCGTACCGTCGTGGCGATCGTCGCCGAGCCCACCACGCGCGTGCCGTCGTACAGGACGATCGCCTGGCCGGGGGCGACGCCCCGGACGGGCTCGTCGAAGACGACCTTCAGCTCGCCGTCCTCCAGCGACGCGCTCACCGGCGTCTCGCCGCCGTGGGCGCGGAGCTGGGCGGTGTAGCGGCCGGAGCCCTCGGGGGCGGTGCCGCACCAGCGGGGCTTGATCGCGGTGAGGGCGGTGACGTCGAGGGCCTCGACGGGGCCGACGGTGACCGTGTTGTTCACGGGCGAGATGTCGAGGACGTAGCGGGGCTTGCCGTCCGCCGCCGGGTGGCCGATCCGCAGGCCCTTGCGCTGGCCGATGGTGAAGCCGTACGCGCCCTCGTGGGTGCCGACCTTCGTGCCCGCCTCGTCGACGATGTCGCCCTCCGCCCTGCCGAGGCGGGAGGCGAGGAAGCCCTGGGTGTCTCCGTCGGCGATGAAGCAGATGTCGTGGCTGTCGGGCTTCTTCGCGACCGCGAGCCCGCGCCGCTCGGCCTCCGCCCGGATCTCGTCCTTGGTGGTGAGGGTGTCGCCCAGCGGGAACATCGCGTGCGCGAGCTGCTTCTCGTCCAGGACGCCGAGGACGTACGACTGGTCCTTGGCCATGTCCGAGGCGCGGTGCAGCTCGCGGGTGCCGTCCTCGCCCAGGACGACGGTGGCGTAGTGGCCGGTGCAGACCGCGTCGAAGCCGAGGGCGAGCGCCTTGTCGAGGAGCGCCGCGAACTTGATCTTCTCGTTGCAGCGCAGGCAGGGGTTGGGGGTGCGGCCGGCCTCGTACTCCGCGACGAAGTCGTCCACGACGTCCTCGCGGAACCGCTCGGCCAGGTCCCACACGTAGAAGGGGATGCCGATGACGTCGGCGGCCCGGCGCGCGTCGCGGGAGTCCTCGATCGTGCAGCAGCCGCGCGCTCCGGTGCGGAACGACTGCGGGTTCGCGGAGAGGGCGAGGTGGACGCCGGTGACGTCGTGGCCCGCCTCGGCGGCGCGGGCGGCGGCGACGGCGGAGTCCACTCCGCCCGACATGGCGGCAAGGACGCGAAGGGGGCGCGAGGGCGGGGTCTGAGTCATAGCCCTACCAGGGTACGGGGCGCCGGGAACCACGGTCGCGGTAGTAAGCGTTCTCGATGACATGGGGAGCAAGGGGAACAGGGCGGTGGGACGGCGGGCCGTCCTGCTCGGCGGCGGGGCCGCCGTGGTGGGCACGGCCGTGCTCGCCCGGGAAGAGCTGGCGCGCGCCTGGTGGCGGCTGCCGGGGATGGAGAAGAAGCGGGTCGAGGGGGAGCTGGACCACGCGCGCGCCGAGTGGACGTCGGCGGCCCGGGCGAACTGGCGGCGGGCGGACCGGCCGGACGACTACGCGGTCGACCGGGTCGTGATCCACGTCGTGCAGGGCAGCTACGCGACCGCCCTGAAGGTCTTCAAGAACCCGGGGCACGGGGCCGCCACGCACTACGTGGTCCGCAAGGACGGGCACGTGGCGCAGATGATCCGGGAGCTCGACGTGGCCTTCCACGCCGGGAACCGGGACATGAACGAGCGGAGCATCGGCATCGAGCACGAGGGCTTCGTGGACCGGCCGCAGGACTTCACGGCGGCGATGTACGCGGGGTCGGCGCGGCTCACGGCGGACATCTGCGCCCGGCACGGGATACCCGTGGACCGGGAGCACATCATCGGGCACGTCGAGGTCGAGGGCACCGACCACACCGATCCCGGTCCGCACTGGGACTGGGACCGGTACATGCGGCTCGTGCGGGAGGCGTCGAAGAAGCCCGCGTGAGGGGGCCGGGGCCCGGGCGGAGCGGCCCCCTCCGGAAGGCCCCGGGTCTCAGGAGAGGCCGGCCGTGCGGGCCCGCTCGACGGCCGGGCCGATCGCCCCGGCCACCGCCGCCACGTCCTCCTCGGTGGAGGTGTGGCCGAGGGAGAAGCGCAGGGTGCCCCGGGCCAGGTCGGGGTCGGTGCCGGTGGCGAGCAGCACGTGGCTGGGCTGGGCGATGCCGGCGGTGCAGGCGGAGCCGGTGGAGCAGGCGATGCCGGCGGCGTCGAGCAGCAGGAGCAGCGAGTCGCCCTCGCAGCCGGGGAAGCTGAAGTGGGCGTTGGCGGGGAGCCGGTCGACGGGGTCGCCGCCGAGGACCGCGTCGGGGACGGCCGTGCGGACGGCGGTGACGAGGTCGTCGCGCAGGGCGCCGACCTCGCGGGCGAACTCCTCGCGCCGCTCGGCGGCGAGCCGGGCGGCGACGGCGAAGGCGGCGACGGCCGGGACGTCGAGGGTGCCGGAGCGGACGTGCCGCTCCTGGCCGCCGCCGTGCAGGACGGGCACGGGGGTGTGCTCGCGTCCCAGGAGCAGGGCGCCGATGCCGTAGGGGCCGCCGATCTTGTGCCCGGAGACGGTCATGGCGGCGAGTCCGGAGGCGGCGAAGTCGACCGGAACCTGACCCACGGCCTGGACGGCGTCGGCGTGCAGGGGGACGCCGAACTCGGCTGCCACGTCGGCGAGTTCGCGGATCGGCATGAGGGTGCCGATCTCGTTGTTGGCCCACATGACGGTGGCCAGGGCGACGGTCCCGGGGTCGCGGGCGATCGCCTCGCGCAGGGTCTCGGGGTGCACCCGGCCGTGGTGGTCGACGGGCAGGTACTCGACCCGCGCGCCCTCGTGGACGGCGAGCCAGTCGACGGCGTCGAGGACGGCGTGGTGCTCGACCGGGCTGGCCAGGACGCGGACGCGGCGGGGGTCGGCGTCGCGCCGTGACCAGTAGAGGCCCTTGACGGCGAGGTTGTCGGCCTCGGTGCCGCCGGAGGTGAGGACGACCTCGCTCGGCCGGGCGCCGAGGGCGGCGGCGAGGGTCTCGCGCCCCTCCTCGACGGTCCGCCGGGCCCGCCGTCCGGCGGCGTGGAGGGAGGAGGCGTTGCCCGTGACGGCGAGGTGGGCGGTCATCGCCTCGATCGCCTCGGGCAGCATGGGCGTGGTCGCGGCGTGGTCGAGGTAAGCCATGGTGGGTCGATTCTACGAGCCCGCCGCGATGCTCCCCGCGCCCGGCCCGCGCGCCCGCCGTGACGCTCCCCGCGTCTGGCCGGTTCGCGCCGCCGCCCCCGCCCCTGTGCGGCAAGGGCGGGGGCGGCGGTGGTCTCAGCCGCGCGGGGCGCGGGCCAGCTGGCGGGACTGGGCGACCAGGCGGTCGGCGCTGTCCCAGACCTCGGCGTCCTCCTCCAGGAAGCCGCCGGCCAGGTTGCGGGTGGTGATGGAGACCCGCAGCGGGCCGGGGGCCGGGCGGCAGCGGACGTGGGTGGTGAGCTCGACGGTCGGGGTCCAGCCCTTGAGGCCCAGCTCGAAGGAGGTCGGCGGCAGGGCGTCGACGGTGAGGAGCAGGGAGAGGGCGTCGGGCGCGCGTCCGTCGGCGAGGCCGAACCAGGCGCGCATCTCGCCCTTGCCCGAGGGGGCGCCGATCGCCCAGCCGACGCAGGCCGGGTCGAGGCGGATGTCGAGCCGCTCGGTGATGGCGGAGGAGCCGGGGATCTGCGGGGTGGGGCCATCGGAGGCGCCGAAGCAGTTCTCGATCGGGGCCATCGCCGGGGGCGTCGCGCTGGTGCGGACGTCGTCGGGGAGGGCGTCGAGGTCGCCGTACGAGGCGAGGACGCGGATGCGCTCGACCTCGGTGCCGTCCTCGGCGTACTGGAAGAGCGAGGCCTGGCCGGTGGAGAGGGTCCGGCCGGTGCGGACGGTCTCGGTCCGGATCACCGCGGGGCCGGGCACGGACGGCGTGAGGTAGTGCGCCGAGATCGTGAACGGGTCGGGGTGCGGGAGGTGGTGGCCGAGGGCGCGGCCGAGCAGGGCGAGGAGGTAGCCGCCGTTGACGGCGTGGATGATCGTCCAGCCGGCGGAGAGGTCGGCGTCGTAGACGCCGGGCTCCCGGAGGCTGACGGCGGTGTCGCGGTCGAACTCGTTCGTCGCGACGGACGGCGCGGCGGCGTTCGTCTCGGTGCTCGTGCTCATGGGTCCGACGGTACCGCAGGTTACTACTGAGCGGTAGCTTTTTCCGGGTCCTCACGGGTGGAGGAGCGGCGGTTCCAGGCGCGGGGCGCGCGCCAGTGGTAGCGCATCGCGAGGAGGCGGAGCACGAAGGCGGTGAGGACGGCGGCGCCGCTGGTGAAGGCGTTGAGGGCGTCGAAGCGGATGCAGAGCACGACCGTCGTCGCGCCCACGATCGCCGGGACGGCGTAGAGGTCCCGGTCCCAGCGCAGCAGCGAGGGCACCTCGTTGGCGAGCACGTCGCGCAGGACGCCGCCGCCGACGGCGGTGGCGAGGCCGAGGGCGGCCGAGGCGGTGAGGCCGAGGCCGTAGTCGTACGCCTTCGTCGTCCCCGTCACGCAGAAGAGGCCGAGCCCGGCGGCGTCGAACACGTTGACGGCGGTCTGGGTGCGCTCCACCTGGGGGTGCAGGAAGAAGACGAGGACCGTCGCGACCAGGGGCGTGAGGAAGTAGCCGAGGTCGGTGAAGGCGGCGGGGGGCACGGCGCCGATGATCAGGTCGCGGAAGAGGCCGCCGCCGAGGGCGGTGACCTCGGCGAGGACGGCGATGCCGAAGACGTCGAAGTTCTTGCGGACGGCGAGGAGGGCGCCGGAGATGGCGAACACGAAGATGCCGACGAGATCGAGCGCGTGTTGGACGGAGGGGGTGAACAGTTCGTGGAGCACCGGCCAATTGTGCCGGTAGTTCCCGGCCCCGGACGCTTGCCGCCGGACCCTTGCCGGCGGCCGCTCGCCGCCGACCGCTCGCAGCCGATCGCGCCCGCACCGGCGGCCCCGGCGGCCCCGCGGCGGAAACCCGGATGCGGGCGGCGCGCGGCCGCCCCTAGGCTGCGCTCGCCCGGAGGGCGGAACCGCCCCCGTACGGGCCGTCGACGACGAGGAGACCCACGGAACATGACCGGTCGACTGTTCGCGATCCGCTTCCGCGCGACCCGCCCGGCGGAGCTGGCGCGGTTCTGGTCAGGGGTCCTGGGCTGGGAGCGCGCCGGGGAGCCGGACGACGGCGTCGCGCTGCTGCCTCCCGGGGACGCCGGGTTCCGCCTCCGCTTCCTGCCGGGCGCGGAGCCGAAGTCTGCTCGGAACCGGGCGCACTTCGACCTGACGAGCGCCTCCCCGGAGGACCAGCGGCGGACGGTGGCCAGGGCGCTGGAGCTCGGCGGGAGCCACCTCGACGTGGGGCAGCTCCCCGAGGAGGGGCACGTGGTGCTCGCCGACCCGGACGGCAACGAGTTCTGCGTCATCGAGCCGGACAACGCGTTCCTCGCCGACACCGGTGTCATCGGGGCGCTGGCCTGCGACGGCACGCAGCGGGTCGGTCACTTCTGGAGCGAGGCGCTGGGGTGGCCGCTGGTCTGGGACCAGGACGAGGAGACCGCGATCCAGTCGCCGGACGGCGGTACGAAGATCACCTGGGGCGGTCCCCCGGTGGCGCCGCAGACGGGCGCGAACCGGCTGTCCTTCGAGCTGGCGCTCCCCGCCGGCGCCGACGCGGAGGCCGAGGTCGACCGGCTGGTCGCGCTCGGCGCGCGGCGCGCGAACACCGGCACCGGCACCGGCACCGGCGAGGGCGACGACGGGTACGTCCGGATGCTCGACCCCGACGGCAACGAGTTCTCCGTGCGGAGGCCCGGCTAGCGGGCCCGCGCACCGCCCGTCCCCGCCCCGCCCGGCCGCGACGCGCGGGAGGCCCCGTCGCCACGAGGACGACGGGGCCTCCCGGGACTCACTCCTTCGACGCGGCGTCCCCGGTCGCGGAAGCGGTACCGGCCTCGGGAGCGGCGGTGGAACCCTCGGCGGGACCGACCTCGGGACCGGCCCCGGAGTCGGCGGCAGGACCGGCGGCGGGCTCCGGCGCGGTGATCTCCACCGACTCCCGCGCCCCCGGCACCGTCACGCCCTCCGCGTTCTCCGGGTGGTGGCAGGCCACGCGCTGGCCCGGACGGAGCTCCAGGAGCGGGGGCTCCTGGGTCTTGCAGACCTCCGTGGCCTTCCAGCAGCGGGTGTGGAAGCGGCAGCCCGGCGGCGGGGCGATCGGCGAGGGGACGTCCCCGTTGAGCAGGATGCGTTCGCTCTTGACGCCCCGGCGGCGCGGGTCCGGGACCGGGACCGCCGACATCAGGGCCCGGGTGTACGGGTGCATCGGGGCCTCGTACAGGGACTTGCGGTCCGCGAGCTCGACGATCTTGCCGAGGTACATCACGGCGATGCGGTCCGAGACGTGCCGGACGACCGAGAGGTCGTGCGCGATGAACACGTAGGTGAGGCCCAGCTCGTCCTGGAGGTCGTCCAGGAGGTTGACCACCTGCGCCTGGATGGAGACGTCCAGGGCCGAGACCGGCTCGTCCGCCACGACCAGCTTCGGCTTGAGCGCGAGCGCGCGGGCGATGCCGATGCGCTGGCGCTGGCCGCCGGAGAACTCGTGCGGGTAGCGGTTGTAGTGCTCCGGGTTGAGGCCCACCAGGCCGAGGAGGCGCTGCACCTCCTTCTTCACGCCGCCCTCGGGCTCGACGCCCTGGAGCCGGAAGGGCGCCGAGACGATCGTGCCGACCGTGTGGCGCGGGTTCAGCGACCCGTACGGGTCCTGGAAGATCATCTGGATGTCCCGGCGGAACGGCCGCATCCCGGACACCCCGAGGTGGGAGATGTCCTTGCCCTGGAACTCGACCGTGCCGCCGGTCGGTTCGAGCAGGCGGGTGATGAGCCGGCCCATCGTGGACTTGCCGCAGCCGGACTCGCCGACGATGCCGAGGGTCTCACCGGGGTAGACCTCGAAGTCGAGGCCGTCGACCGCCTTGACCGCACCGCTCTGGCGCTGCAGCAGGCCCTTCCGGATGGGGAAGTGCTTCTGCAGGCCGGTGACCTTGAGCAGGGGTTCCATGGTCTCGCTCACAGCTTCGGCGCAATCTCTTCGGTCCAGATGCGGGTGCGCTCCTCCTGCGGCATGTGGCAGGCGGAGTAGTGGCGCTCTCCGACGAGCTCCAGCTCGGGCCGCTGGGTGCGCGTGATGCCGCCCTTGGGGACGTCCGCGTACGGGCAGCGCGGGTTGAAGGCGCAGCCGCTCGGGATGTTGATGAGGCTGGGCGGGTTGCCCTTGACCGGGATGAGCCGTTCGGTCTGCTCCCGGTCGATCCGCGGCATCGAGCCGAGCAGGCCCCAGGTGTAGGGGTGCTGCGGCTCGTAGAAGACCTGCTCGGCCGGGCCGCGCTCGACGCAGCGCCCGCCGTACATGACGAGGATGTCGTCGGCCAGCTCCGCGACGACGCCGAGGTCGTGGGTGATGATGACGACCGCCGAGCCGAACTCCTTCTGGAGGTCGCGCATCAGGTCGAGGATCTGCGCCTGCACGGTCACGTCGAGGGCCGTGGTCGGCTCGTCCGCGATGAGCAGCTCGGGGTTGTTGACGAGCGCCATGGCGATCATCGCGCGCTGGCGCATACCGCCGGAGAACTCGTGCGGGTAGTTGTCGAACCGCTTGGCGGGCTCGGGAATGCCGACCCGGTCCAGGAGTTCGGTGGCCCGCTTGCGCGCCGTCTTCTTGTCGACGTCGTGGTGGACGCGGTACGCCTCCACGATCTGGGCGCCCACCGTGTAGTACGGGTGCATCGCGGACAGCGGGTCCTGGAAGATCATGGCCATCTCGCGGCCGCGCATCCGGCGGACCTCGTCCGGGTCGGCCGAGAGCAGCTCGCGCCCGTTCAGCCAGATCTCGCCGGAGATGCGGGCCTTCTGCCGGCCGTACTGGCCGACCGTGTGCAGGCCCATGATGCCGAGCGAGGTCACCGACTTGCCGGAGCCGGACTCGCCGACGATGCCGAGGGTCTTGCCCTTCTCCAGCTGGAAGGAGAGGCCGTCGACCGACTTGACCAGACCGTCGTCGGTCGGGAAGTGGATCTTCAGGTCGCGTACGTCGAGGAAGGCGCCGGAACCGCCCGGGGCGACGGGCTCCTCCACCGCCGCTCCGGTCTTCGACAGCTGGTCCGTCATGCGAGCCTCACTCGGGGGTCGATCACCGCGTACAGAAGGTCCACCACGAGGTTGGCGATGACCACGGAGGCGGCTGTGATGAGGGTGACCGCGAGGATCACCGGCAGGTCGCGGTCGCCGACCGCCTTGAAGGCGGCGTTTCCGAGCCCCGACAGGTTGAACGCGGTCTCGGTCAGGACCGCGCCGCCGACGAGGGCGCCGAGGTCCATGCCGAAGATGGTCAGGATGGGGGTCATGGTGGAGCGCATCGCGTGCTTGCCGAGCACGACCGGCTCCGGCAGGCCCTTGGCGCGGGCGGTGCGGATGTAGTCCTCGCCGAGAACCTCCAGCATGGTGGCGCGGGTGAGGCGCGCGTACATCGCCGCGTAGAGGAAGGCGAGGGTGACCCAGGGCAGGAGGAGGCCCGCGAACCACGCGCCCGGGGACTCGGAGATCGGGACGTACTTGGCGTCCAGCCAGCCGAGCTGGGTGCGGAAGAGGAACATCGCCAGCATGGCGGTGAAGTAGATGGGGAGCGAGACACCGGCGAGCGCGGTGACCATCGCGATGCGGTCGACCGCGGTGCCGCGCTTCAGCGCGGAGACGACGCCGGCGGTGACGCCCATGAGCAGCCAGAGCACGGCCGCACCGATGACCATGGAGAGGGTGACCGGGATCCGGTCGACCAGCATGGTCCAGACGTCCTGCTCGGTCTTGAAGGAGTAGCCGAAGCACGGGGCCGCGCAGTGGATGCTGTCGCCGCCGCCCGTGTAGTCCCGGCCGACGAAGATGCCGGAGACGAAGTGCCAGAACTGCACCAGGATCGGCTCGTCCAGGCCCAGCTTCTGCCGGATGCCCTCGATGGAGGCCGGGTCCGCCTGCTTGCCGACGAACATCGCGGCAGGATCACTGCCGGTCAGCTTGGGAATGAGGAAGAAGATGCTGAGCGTCACGAGCGTGACGACGAGCAGCATCACGACGACCGCGAAGAGTCGCCGGACTATGTATGCAAGCATGTGCGGTCGGCCGGTCGGCGGCCGGGGCATCCGATCGGATGCCCCGGCCGCCGTTCTCGGCCATCACCTGCCCTTCGGACCTGGCGGCGGGTGGTGCGCCGGTGGAGCGGGTCGGATTACTTGACGACGCCGAGCGACGCGTAGTCGTAGCGGCCGTTGTAGGCGTCCGCCGTGTAGACGTTGGTCAGCCGGGAGCTGCGCCAGATGATGTTCTTCTCGTGGGTGAAGGGCAGGTAGACCGCGGCCTCCGAGACCTTCGTGTTGATCTGCTTGTAGAGCTCGCCGGCCTTGACCGGGTCGGTCTCCTTCAGCGCCTGGTCGAACAGGCCGTTGACGGCCTTGTCGTTCAGCTCGGAGAAGTTGTTGTTGCCGCTCTGGAGGATGAAGCGGCCGTCGACCAGCGGCTGGAGGAAGCCCTGGCCCGACGGGAAGTCGGCGCCCCAGCCCATGATGATGATGCCGTAGCCCTTCTCCTTGACCACCTTCGGCGAACCGATGATGCCCGAGGTCTGGGCGCCGTCGAACTGGTCGATCTGGGCCTCGATGCCGACGGCCTTCAGCGACTGCTGGAGGGACTCGGCGGTGGCGATCTCGATCGGCTTGTTGTTGCGGACCGCGATGGTGGTCTTGAAGCCGTTCGGCTTGCCGCACTTCGCGAGGGCCTCCTTGGCCTTCGCGACGTCCGCCTTGCCCGCGAGCTTGCCGTACGGGTCGGCCTTCGGGTCGGCGCCCTTGATCGCCGGCGGCAGCATGTTGGAGGCGATGTCGCCACCGGCCTGCGGGCCGCCGCGGGCGGTCTGGAGGGACTTGGAGTCGGCCGCGTAGATGATGGCCTTGCGGCACTCGACGTTGTCGATGACCGTCTGCGGGAAGACCGCGTAGCGGATGAAGCCCGTCTGCGGGTTGTCGATGTTGCCCTTGTGCTGCTGGAGCACCTTCTGGCGGGCGGCGGCGCCGACACCGGTCGCGTTGATGTCGAGGTCGTACTCGCCCTCGATCAGGCGGTTGTCCATGTCGTCGGCGTTCGTGGTGAACGTGACGCTGATCTTGTCCGGCAGGGCCTTGCGGATCGTGTCCGTCTTGGCGTCCCACTTGTCGTTGCGGACGAGCTTGATCGACTTGTTGGGGGTGTACGAATCCCACTTGTACGGGCCCGAGGAGAAGGGCTTCAGGCCGTACTTGGACTTGGTGTCCTTGTCCTGGCGGACCGGGGAGGCCGCGGGCATCGCCAGCATCTGCAGGAAGTCGCCGTTGGCGACCGGCAGCTTGAAGACGATGGTCTTGTCGTCCGGGGTCTCGATCGCCTTCAGGCCGAGCTTGTCCGGGGTGGTGTCCTTGTACGGGCCCTTGTACTCGCCCTTGGGGTCGAGGACCTGCTGGAGGTAGATCGGGCCGCCGGAGATGACGTCCTGCGCCCAGATGCGCTCGATGCCGTACTTGATGTCCTTGGAGGTGATCGGCTTGCCGTCCTCCCAGGTGATCCCGTCCTTCAGGGTGAAGGTGTAGGTCAGGCCGTCGGCCGAGACCTTGCCGGTGTCGGTGGCGAGGTCGGAGACCAGCTCGGTGGAGGCGGCGCCCGGCTCGGCCTTGAAGGTGACCAGCTGGCGGGTGTAGTAGCGGGCGAAGTCCCACACGAAGCCGTAGTAGCCGCGCTGCGGGTCCCACGAGTCGGCCTCCTGCGAGCCGATGAACTTCAGCTCGCCGCCCTTCTTGTCGGAGGCGTTGAGGACCTTGTTGACGCCACCGTTGAAGGCGAGGCCGTCCTTGCCCTTGTCACCGCCGCCGCTGCCGTTGCCGCCGCCGCAGGCGGTGGTGACGACCATCGTGGCCGCTGCGAGCAGCGCGCCCGCGGCGATTCTGCGCCTCTGAGAGCTCATCAAGGTCATGGGTCTCGCAACCTCCGGGATAGTGGCGGCCGTTACGGCGGTCCGCCGAGGGGGATGTGCCTCCTGTCGACAGCGGCAGGGGCTGGTCTTGCGGATCGTCGGCGAACGGTCAGCGGGAGCCCTTCGGGTCGAGCGCGTCGCGCACGCCGTCGCCGAAGAGGTTGAACGCCAGAACGGTGATGAAGATCGCGAGGCCGGGGATCACCATGAACAGGGGGTCCGACTCGTAGGTGTTGACGGCCTTGGACAGCATCTGTCCCCAGGAGGCGGTGGGGGGCTTCACGCCCGCGCCGAGGAAGCTGAGCGCCGCTTCGGTGAGGATGTTGGTGGGGATCATGAGGGTCGCGTAGACCGTGATCGGAGCCACCAGGTTGGGCAGCAGCTCCTTGCGGAGGATGTAAAGACGGCCGGCGCCCAGGCTGCGGGCGGCCTCCACGTACTCGCGCTCGCGCAACGAGAGGGTCTGGCCGCGGACGATACGGCCGACGTACGGCCAACCGAAGAAGCCGATCACCACGACGAGCGCGCCGATGCGGACGCCCGAGCCCTCGATGCCGAAGAGCTCGTTGGGCAGCACCGAGACCAGCGCGATGGTGAAGAGCAGCTGCGGGAAGGCGAGCATGACGTCCATGACCCGGCTGAGGGCCGCGTCGATCCAGCCGCCGAAGTAGCCCGCGACGATGCCGAGGACGGTGCCGAGGAGGACCGCGAAGACCGCCGCGAGGAAGGCGACGAGCAGGGAGATCCGGGCGCCGTAGACGATGCGGCTGAAGACGTCGCGGCCGTTGACCGGCTCGACCCCGAGGAGGAAGTCGGAGCTGATGCCGCCCCAGGAGCCGATCGGGGTGCCGAAGAGCGGGTCGATCTGGTCCTCGTGGAACTCGTCCGGCGGGTGGCCGAGGAGACCGACGATGAGCGGCGCGAAGACCGCGACCAGGATGAGGAAGACGACGACGCAGGCGCCGGCGAGGGCGAGCTTGTCGCGCTTGAGGCGGGTCCAGGCGATCTTCCAGGGCGAACGGCCCTGGATTCCCTTGTCGGAGGAGCCGGGGGTGCCGGGGGTGCCGGGATCGGCGGGCACGCCGTCGACGGTGGCGGTCGACGCGCCCGCACTGGTCTCGTGCAGTGGTGCCGTCATCGTGGTGAGGACCCCTCTCGGCCGCCGGTAGCCGGCCCTTGCCCGCCGCGGGTAGCGGCTCGGTGGAACAACCTGCCGGGTACCTGCTCGAAAAGGAGCTGAACACCCGGTGTTCCGGGGAGTCTTCAATGCGCTCGTGATCACCCGCCAGCCCTGACGGGGAATGTTTGCTCAAACGTGATGCGGTGCTGCGACTTCCGTTATCCGGACGTCGTGCGGGTGTGAGCGGACCATCTCGGCCCCTCTTCCCCTCAATCGGACATGTCACCCAACTGGGCGTTTGAGCTCTTCAATTGGGGCGAACGAAGGCCTCCAGCGAGGCCGGTGGGGCCACCGGGGAAGAAGGGGCCGTCTCAGTATCCGGACGGGGCCGCCGGCGGGTATCCGTACCCCGGGGCGGGGGCGGAGCCGCGCCCCGCGTGCGCCTCGCGGTCGTAGAAGGGGCGCGCGTTCGCCCGCAGCCAGAGCGCCACCGGGTCGTACGCGTCGGAGAGGGCGACCGTCGAGACGGGCAGCCCGTCGGGGACGGAGCCGATGGACTGGCGCATCATCGACCGGACCGTGTCGACGGCCGCCGGGGAGGTGTCGTACAGGTCGAGCCCGATGACGAGGTACGCGGAGCCGAGCGCGGGCTGCACCCAGCCGCGGCGCAGCGCCCGGACGGCCGGGGTGCGGTGCGCGTTCTGCGTGATCAGGGCGTAGAACTGCGGGATCTCCAGGGCGGGCTCGGTGACCCGCAGCGGACCGGCGGGCATCCGGTCGAGGCCGGTGGCGATCCGGCGCAGGTCGGCCCAGGGGATGCCGACGCCGCCGCCGGGGGCGTGCGGATTCAGCCAGACGCCCCAGCGGTCGGGGTAGAGGGCACGGGCGATCTCGCGGCCGGTGACGCGCTCGTGGGCGCGGTTCCATCCGGAGGCGGCGAGCTCCTGGTCGGAGGTGACGCAGGGCGCGTAGCCGAAGCCGTCGACCTCCATGTTCCCGTACTGGGCGTCGGGCGAGCCGGCCGTGCCCTGCCAGAGCAGCATCCGGAGCTCGCCGTCGGCGAGGGCGTGCAGCAGCCGCTCGTACGCGTCGTAGCGTCCGGGTGCCACCTGGCGCAGCATGTGCTCGACCTGACCGGTCGCAGCGGTGCCTGACGCGCTCACCCTGGGTCCCGCCCCTCTTCCGTCCACCACGTCTGTACGGCCACCGGGTCAGGTGCGGCCGTCGAACGGTTCCGTCGAACCGGTTCCGTCGAATTCAGTTCAGCTTAAACAGGGTGCCGCTCACACGGCGGCGCGCTGGTAGAAGGGGCGGACCCGCTCCACCATCCAGTCGCCCACCGGGTCCTGCGCCATGTCGAGCAGGATGAGGTTGACCGGCCAGGCGACCTCGACGCGGCCGAGGGCCCGGCCGAGGGCGTCCAGGGGGGCGGTGCGGTCGGCGCCCTCCCAGTGGGAGAGCTGGACGCCGATGAAGAGGGCCGGTTCGGTGCCCTCGACGCTGGCGAGGGCGCGGCGGGCGCTGGCGACGACGCCGGTGGCCTCGAACTCGGCGGAGGCGGCGGCGAGGAAGTCGACGGGGTCGTCCTGCCAGTCGGGCTCGAAGAGCCGGACGCGGCCGCCGGACGCGGGCCCGTCGAGCGGGGTCCGGCCGGCCCGGCAGAGCTCGGCGACGGCGGGCGGGGGCAGCGGGACGCCGACGGTGCCGCCGGGGTTCACGGCGATGCCGAGCTGCGGGGGCAGGCCGCGGGCGAAGTCGCGGGCGGGGGCGACGGCGAAGGACATGTGGTCGCCGGCGCAGGCCCGGAGCTGCTGCTCGGAGCTGAAGACGGGAACGTAGGCCGCGCCGTCGATCTCCAGGGTGGCGAGGTCCAGGTCGGGGCTGTCGGGGCCGCCGCCGTTGGGCAGGGGGACCCAGACGGGGCTGCGGCCCAGCACCTCCAGGAGGCGGCCTCCCGCCCCGGGGTCGCCGAGCGAGGCGGCGAGCACCTCTTCGAGCTCGTTGCCCGGCCACGTCACGTCCACGGTCCCGTTCCCCTTCTCCGCACGGCCTGCCGTACCCGGCCGCCCGGCAGCACCCTAACGCCGCCCCGGCACCGCCGTGGCCAGAAGAGAAGGGTACGAGCGGCCCGGAGGGGCCGTGCCGGAGGGCCGTGGGTCAGGCGGCCTCCCCGAAGGAGATCGTCCGGAGGGCGTCGGCGGCGTCCCGGTCGAGCAGGGTCGCCGAGGCGCAGCCGTGCGGGAGCCGGCCGGTCTCGACGGCCCGCAGCAGCCGGCCGACGGCACGCCGGTGGCGGGCGAAGGCGTACGCGGAGACGCCCCGGCCCCGGGCGTCCTGCCCGGCCCTGGCGGTGTCCGGGGTGACGTCGAGGAGGACCAGGTGCAGGTCGCTCCCCCGGCGGCGGGCCTCGCGGGCGAGCCAGCCGCGCACCCAGGACTGGGTGCCGCAGTCGTGCACGATCACGCTCGCGCCGGAGCGCAGGGCGCGGCGCAGCCCGGCGTAGTGCGCGATCCGGACCAGGGGGCGGTAGACCGCGTACGGCAGGAGGCCGGGCATCCGGGCCTCCCAGCGCTCCCGGGCGTCCTGGGAGTCGACGCCCCGGCCCCCGGCGGTCCGTCGCATGAGGGTGGACTTGCCGCTGCCGGGCAGTCCGGAGACGACCACGAGGTCTCCGGCCGCGAAGACGAGGGCGCGGGGGCCCCGGTCTCCGCGCTCGCGCAGGTCCCGCAGGAGCCGGCCCCGTCCCCGGGTCCGGGCGCGGGCCCGTGGGGACGGTATGCCGGTACTCGTCGCATACGCACCGGTGTGCTGGAACGTCATCGCTTCTCCCCCTGCCGGGCCTCAGGAGACCCTTCCCAAGAAGTGTAAAGAAACGGTAATGGGGCACAAGCGATTTGCCGCGCCGACACCGCGTGCAATGATGTGCCCGCCAGGCGCGCACAGTCGCCTGTACAACCGCATACCGGCCGTTCGAATCCGCGCGGGAGAGTTCCGGAGCACTGTGGCTCGTCCACGGAGTGCGTCCGGGCGCCGAAGGAGCAAGACCCTCCCTTGAATCTCTCAGGCCCCGTACCGCGTGGATGAGGCAGATCTGAAAAGCGGGACACCGTGGTGTCCCCACCCAAGGTGCAAGCCGGGATCTCGGTGACGAGATGCCCCCGGTGAACCTCTCAGGTTCCATGACAGATGGGGAGGACGTCCTCGCCCGTCATGTCTTCGTCACCGAACGCCCTTGGGACCCGGGAGCCACCCCATGACCTCTGCCCCCCGCCTCACCGCCCTCGATGCCCTGCATCGTTCGCTGGGCGCGACCATGACCGACTTCGCGGGCTGGGACATGCCGCTGCGGTACGGCAGCGAGCGCGACGAGCACAACGCCGTCCGCACCCGGGCCGGCCTCTTCGACCTCTCCCACATGGGCGAGATCACCGTCACCGGCCCGCAGGCCGTCGAGCTGCTCGACTTCGCCCTGGTCGGCAACATCTCCACGGTGGGCACCGGCCGCGCCCGGTACACCATGATCTGTCGCGAGGACGGCGGCATCCTGGACGACCTGATCGTCTACCGCCTCGGTGACACGGAGTACATGGTCGTCGCCAACGCCTCCAACGCCCAGACCGTCCTGGACACCCTCACCGAGCGCGCGGCCGGCTTCGACGCCGAGGTCCGCGACGACCGCGACGCGTACGCCCTGATCGCGGTCCAGGGCCCGGAGTCCCCCGGCATCCTGAAGGCGGTCACCGACGCCGACCTGGACGGCCTGAAGTACTACGCCGGCCTGCCGGGCACGGTCGCGGGCGTGCCCGCGCTGATCGCCCGCACCGGCTACACCGGCGAGGACGGCTTCGAGCTCTTCCTGAAGCCGGAGCACGCCGAGGGCGTGTGGAAGGCGCTGACCGCGGCGGGCGAGGGCGTCGGCCTGATCCCCTGCGGCCTGTCCTGCCGCGACACGCTCCGCCTGGAGGCGGGGATGCCGCTGTACGGCCACGAGCTGACCACCTCCCTCACCCCCTTCGACGCCGGTCTCGGCCGGGTCGTGAAGTTCGAGAAGACGACCAACGAGGGCCGTTTCGTCGGCCGCGAGGCCCTGGAGAAGGCCGCCGAGCGCGCCGAGACCGCCCCGCCGCGCAAGCTGGTCGGCCTGATCGCCGAGGGCCGCCGGGTCCCGCGCGCCGGTTTCTCCGTCGTCAAGGACGGCGCCGTGATCGGCGAGGTCACCTCCGGGGCCCCGTCCCCGACCCTCGGAAAGCCGATCGCGATGGCCTACGTGGACGCGGCGCACGCGGAGCCCGGCACCCAGGGTGTAGGTGTGGACGTCCGGGGCACCCACGAGCCGTACGAGGTCGTGGCGCTGCCGTTCTACAAGCGCCAGAAGTGACGAAGTCGTCCCACCGCGCGTCTCACCCCGCAAGACCCACGTTCATCAGCACTCCCCCGATCCAGGAGAATCAGGTCATGAGCAACCCCCAGCAGCTGCGGTACACCAAGGAGCACGAGTGGCTGTCGGACGCCGAGGACGGCGTCGCGACCGTCGGCATCACGGAGTTCGCGGCCAACGCGCTCGGTGACGTCGTCTACGCCCAGCTCCCCGAGGTCGGCGACACCGTCACCGCGGGCGAGACCTGCGGCGAGCTGGAGTCGACGAAGTCCGTGAGCGACCTGTACTCCCCCGTGTCGGGTGAGGTCGTCGCCGCCAACCAGGACGTGGTGGACGACCCGTCCCTGGTGAACACGGCTCCGTTCGAGGGTGGCTGGCTGTTCAAGGTGCGCGTCGCGGGTGAGCCGGACGACCTGCTCACCGCCGACGAGTACGCCGCGTTCTCCGCCGGGAACTGAGACCGGGCCCGAGACCCCTTAGGGATCGATTCATGTCGCTTCTGAACACCCCCCTCCACGAGCTGGACCCCGACGTCGCCGCCGCCGTCGACGCCGAGCTCCGCCGTCAGCAGTCCACCCTCGAGATGATCGCCTCGGAGAACTTCGCTCCGGTCGCGGTCATGGAGGCCCAGGGCTCCGTCCTCACCAACAAGTACGCCGAGGGCTACCCGGGCCGCCGCTACTACGGCGGCTGCGAGCACGTCGACGTGGCCGAGCAGATCGCCATCGACCGGATCAAGGACCTGTTCGGCGCCGAGTACGCCAACGTCCAGCCGCACTCCGGCGCCTCCGCGAACCAGGCCGCCCTCTTCGCGATCGCCCAGCCGGGCGACACGATCCTGGGCCTGGACCTGGCGCACGGCGGCCACCTCACCCACGGGATGCGCCTGAACTTCTCCGGCAAGCAGTTCGACGTGGTCGCGTACCACGTGGACGGGGCCGGTCTGGTCGACATGGCCGAGGTCGAGAGCCTCGCCAAGGAGCACCGTCCGAAGGTGATCATCGCGGGCTGGTCGGCGTACCCGCGCCGGCTGGACTTCGCGGAGTTCCGCCGGATCGCGGACGAGGTCGGCGCCTACCTGTGGGTCGACATGGCCCACTTCGCGGGCCTGGTCGCCGCCGGTCTGCACCCGAACCCGGTCGAGTACGCGGACGTGGTGACCTCCACCACGCACAAGACGCTCGGCGGTCCGCGCGGCGGCATCATCCTGGCGAAGAAGGAGTTCGCGAAGAAGCTGAACTCCTCCGTCTTCCCGGGCTTCCAGGGCGGCCCCCTGGAGCACGTGATCGCGGCCAAGGCCGTCTCCTTCAAGGTCGCGGCCTCGGAGGAGTTCAAGGAGCGCCAGCAGCGCACCCTGGACGGCGCCCGCATCATCGCCGAGCGCCTGGTCCAGGACGACGTGACCGCCCACGGCGTCTCGGTCCTGTCCGGCGGCACGGACGTGCACCTGCTCCTGGTCGACCTGCGCGACTCGGAGCTGGACGGCCAGCAGGCCGAGGACCGGCTGCACGAGGTCGGCATCACGGTCAACCGGAACGCGGTCCCGAACGACCCGCGTCCCCCGATGGTCACCTCGGGCCTGCGCATCGGCACGCCGGCGCTCGCGACCCGCGGCTTCGGGGCCGAGGACTTCCGCGAGGTCGCGGACGTCATCGCCGAGACCCTGAAGCCGGGCTTCGACGCGGAGAAGGCCGAGGCCCTCAAGGCCCGGGTGACCGCCCTCGCGGACAAGCACCCGCTGTACCCCGGCCTGAAGTGATCTCGTAGTAATTTCGTACGCTTTTGTTCGTACGGACATCCGGGGCACCGCGCACACTGGAACGACGGGCGCGGTGCCCCGACCCATGTCCCCCGCCCCACTCGCTCTCTGCACCACCCCGGCAGACAACGACGTCCAGCCCCCACAAGGAGTCCTCCCGTGGCCATCTCGGTCTTCGACCTGTTCTCGATCGGCATCGGCCCGTCGAGCTCCCACACGGTGGGCCCCATGCGCGCGGCCCGGATGTTCGCCCGCCGGCTGAAGAACGAGGGCCTGCTGGCCCACACGGCGAAGGTGCGGGCGGAGCTGTACGGCTCGCTGGGCGCGACCGGCCACGGCCACGGCACCCCCAAGGCGGTGCTGCTCGGCCTGGAGGGGAACTCCCCGCGCACGGTCGACGTCGAGCACGCGGACGAGGAGTTCGAGCGGATCAAGGCGAGCGGCCGGATCAACCTGCTCGGCGCGCACGAGATCCCCTTCGACTTCGACGCCGACCTGATCCTGCACCGGCGCAAGGCGCTCCCGTACCACGCCAACGGCATGACGGTCTTCGCGTACGACGCGGAGGGCGGGCTCGTCCTGGAGAAGACGTACTACTCGGTGGGCGGCGGCTTCGTAGTCGACGAGGACGCGGTGGCCGGCGAGAACCCGATCGTGCCGGACGACACGGTTCTGAAGTACCCCTTCCGCACCGGCGACGAGCTGCTCCGCCTCGCGAAGGAGACCGGTCTGTCGATCTCCGCGATGATGCTGGAGAACGAGAAGGCCTGGCGGACCGAGGACGAGATCCGCGCGGGCCTCCTGGAGATCTGGCGGGTCATGCAGTCCTGCGTCTCGCGCGGCATGTCCCGCGAGGGGATCCTGCCCGGCGGCCTGAAGGTGCGCCGCCGCGCGGCGAACTCGGCCCGCAAGCTGCGCTCCGAGGGGAACCCGGCGGCCCACTCGATGGAGTGGATCACCCTGTACGCGATGGCGGTGAACGAGGAGAACGCGGCGGGCGGCCGGGTGGTCACCGCCCCGACGAACGGCGCGGCCGGCATCATCCCCGCCGTCCTGCACTACTACATGAACTTCGTGCCTGGCGCGGACGAGGACGGCGTGGTCCGCTTCCTCCTCGCGGCCGGCGCGGTCGGGATGCTCTTCAAGGAGAACGCCTCGATCTCCGGCGCCGAGGTCGGCTGCCAGGGCGAGGTCGGCTCGGCCTGCTCGATGGCGGCCGGCGCCCTGGCCGAGGTCCTCGGCGGCTCCCCCGAGCAGGTGGAGAACGCCGCCGAGATCGGCATGGAGCACAACCTGGGCCTGACCTGCGACCCGGTCGGCGGCCTGGTCCAGATCCCCTGCATCGAACGCAACGGCATGGCCGCGGTCAAGGCCGTCACGGCCGCGAAGATGTCGATGCGCGGCGACGGCAGCCACCTGGTCTCCCTCGACAAGGTCATCAAGACCATGAAGGAGACGGGCGCGGACATGAGCGTCAAGTACAAGGAGACGGCGCGGGGCGGGCTCGCGGTGAACATCATCGAGTGCTGAGGCGGCGGGCCCTCACCGGCCCGCCCGGAGCGGCGCCCACAGATCGAGGCTCCACACGTCGCCGTGGCCGACGCGGTCACCGCGCTCCTCGTCCGCGTCGTCCACGACGAGGACGGAGACGTGCGAGGACGCGGCCCGGTACCGGAGGAATCCGCCCTGGTCGGTGACCGTGAGCTCCGGGACGCCGTGCGTACGGGAGAGCGCGTCGCGCAGCTCCTCCCAGGAGGTGTACCGGGGGAACCCGACGCCCGTGCTCCGCGCCCAGGACCGGGCCAGGCCGTCGTCCGGCGCGAGGCGGTGCAGCTAGACCGTCGCGGTGGCCGCGACCCACTCCGCCCCCGGCCCCGTCCCCGGGTTGAAGGCGAACTCGACGAGCCCGTAGTCCCGCCGCAGCCACGCCCCCTCCTCGCCGACGACGTCGACGAAGGGGTGCCGGAGCGCTCGGTCCACCTCGGTGAGCGTCGAGCCGACGCGGAGGCCGTACAGCTCTCCGGTGGTGAGGAAGGAGGCGAGGAATTCCACGCCGGTCACGGCCGGTGTCCTCCCGTGCGTCGGTCGGGGCCGGGCCCGGACGGGTGGCGGACCGCAGGGTCGCGCGGCCCGTCCGGGCGGGCGGGTCAGGCCTTGCTGAGGTGCGACCAGAACTCGTCCCACGACAGCCGGCCGTCGCCGTTGTCGTCGCGCTGCTTGATGATCGCCTCGGCGACCGTCTCGGTGACGTTGAAGTCGCCCAGCTGCGCCATCACGCTCTTGTACTCAGCGGCGGTGATGAAGCCGTCCCCGTCCACGTCGTACCGGTTGAATGCCGTGCGTGCCGACTCGATGTCCGCCACTGTTTCCGCCCCTTCATGGTGCTTGTCTGACGGGGCCAGATTAGCCGCCCCGGCCCCGGCGGCCGCGCCCGCCCGGTTGCCCGCGGGGCGGTGCTTCCCGTTGGTGGACATTGGCCCGATTCGGGACGTTCGGCGGCTCATGTCCGGTGTCCATCATGCGGACGAGCCCGGGAAACACACAACGAACCGCATAGCCATTCACTGTTTACAAGGCAGGTGCCACATGTCACCAACGATTCACAGTTAAAGTGTTGGCGTTTGACCGTTTTTGCCCCACTATGGGCTTTTGGCGATGGCGCACTTGTCTGCCATAGTCGATGACACGACCTCCATTGACCCGGGCCAGGTCGACACGGCGGCCGTGGATACACCCCCCCGTCCACGGCGCATCACACGGAAGCCCCCCGCACGCCCCACCACGGCGCACGGGGGCTTCCGTGCGTTCAGGGGCGGTCCGCGACCCGCATCTCGAACCAGGTCGTCTTGCCGCGCGGCGCCAGGTCCACGCCCCAGCGGTCCGCCAGCTTGTCGACGAGGAAGAGCCCCCGGCCGCTCGTGTCCAGCTCGTGCACCGGCATCAGACAGGGCAGCCCGCGCGAGGGGTCGCGCACCTCGACCCGGATCGAGCCCCGGCGCCGCTGCAAGCGCAGCGCGAAGGACCGGGCGCCGGTGTGCCGGACCGCGTTCCCCACCAGCTCCGAGACCAGGAGCACCGCGTGCTCGGCGATCTGGGGCCCCAGCGCCCACTGGCGCATCACGACGTGCTGCGTGAGCCTGCGGGCCACCCACGCGGACTCGGGGCGGGACGGCAGCCGGACGTCGTCCTCGGCCGGATTCCCGTACAACTCGACTGCTTCGGCGGCCTGTTCGTCATCCGCGGCCAGTGGCCACCGCCCCGCGGCGGCGCTCGCGCGCTGCCGTGGTTGTTCCCTACCCTCCAGGCCCGCCATGCCCCCCATCATGGCTGGACGGAACGGCCCGCGGGGGCCGTTCCGCCGGAATCGGCCCCCCACGGGCCCCCGACGGGCCCCCGGGGAGGTGCCTTACGGACACCTGGCCGACGCCCGACGGCTCCCTTTCGGTCAGCTCAGCCGAATTTCGCCTTCCCGGGGCCCTCCTCGACGAAGCTGCGCATCCCGCGCTCGCGGTCCTCGGTGGCGAACAGACCGGCGAACCAGGTGCGCTCGATGGCCAGACCGGTGTCGATGTCGGTCTCCAGGCCCTGGTCGATCGCCTCCTTCGCGGCCCGCAGGGCGACGGCCGGCCCCTGCGCCAGCTTCGCGGCCCACGCGTGCGCCTGCTCGTACACCTCGGCGGCCGGGACGACCCGGTCGACCAGGCCGAGCGAGAGGGCCTCGTCCGCCTTCACCATCCGGCCGGTGAAGATGAGGTCCTTCGCCTTGGAGGGGCCGACGAGGCGGGAGAGGCGCTGGGTGCCGCCCGCGCCCGGGATCAGGCCGAGCAGGATCTCGGGCTGGCCGAGCTTGGCGTTGTCGGCGGCGATCCGGTAGTCGGCGCAGAGCGCCAGCTCGCAGCCGCCGCCGAGCGCGTAGCCGGTGATCGCGGCGACGACCGGCTTGGGAACGCGCGCGACGGCGGTGAAGGCGTCCTGGAGGGCGCGCGAGCGCTTGACCATGGCCACGTGGTCCATGACCTGCATCTCCTTGATGTCCGCGCCGGCCGCGAACACCTTCTCGCCGCCGTACAGGACCACGGCCCGCACGTCGTCGCGGTCGGTCGCCTCCTGGGCGAGCTCGCGCAGCCGGTCCTGGGTGGCGACGTCCAGGGCGTTCATCGGGGGGCGGTCGAGGCGGATCGTTCCGACGCCGTCGGCGACTTCGAGGTTCACAGTCATGGGAGAAGGTTAGAGGTCGTTAACGCGAGGGGGCCCGGTGCTGTTGCTCACAGCACCGGGCCCCGCCGAAGACCGGGAGCGCCTAGGCGGTCCACTCCGACCACGGCATGTTCCAGCCGTTGAGGCCGTTCTCCGGCTTGATCTGCTTGTCCTTGGAGTTCTTCACGACGACCACGTCACCGATAATCGAGCTGTCGTAGAACCAGGCGGCCGGGGTCGAGCCGTCCCCCGCGCCCCGGGTGTCCGCGAGGCCGACGCAGCCGTGGCTGACGTTCTGCGAGCCGAAGGTGCTCTTCGGGGCCCAGTAGTTGCCGTGCACGAAGGTGCCCGACTGGGACAGGCGCATCGCGTGCGGCACGTCCTTGATGTCGTACTCGCCGCCGAAGCCGACCGTGGCGCCGTTCATCCGGGTCACCTTGTACTTCTCGCTGATGACCATCTGACCGTTGTACGTGGTCGTGGACGGCGCGCCCGCGGTGATCGGCAGCGTCTTGACGATCTTCCC
The DNA here is from genome assembly GCF_044754545.1 of Streptomyces sp. NPDC093071. NCBI lineage: Bacteria > Bacillati > Actinomycetota > Actinomycetes > Kitasatosporales > Streptomycetaceae > Streptomyces > Streptomyces sp. NPDC093071. The sequence continues at coordinate 58,706 of NZ_JBIVPH010000012.1, forward strand.
GTCGCGCTCGACCTTCATCGTCTTGGCGCCGGCGTCGACGGTGGAGACCTGGCGGCGGCCGATGGTGAAGGTGACCGTCTTCTTCTGCTTGCCGTAGACGCCGGGGCGGCCCTCGACGCCGTCCAGGTTGAGGTGGACCGTCACCTTGGTGCCGGCGGCCCAGTACTGCTCGGGGCGGAAGTCAAGGCGGTCGTTGCCGAACCAGTGGCCCTCGATCGGGACGGACGGCACGGCCGTCACCTTGATGGCCTTCTCGACGGCCTCGGGGTCGGTGATGCCCCGGGTGAAGTTGATGGAGACCGGCATCCCGACGCCGACGGTCGAGCCGTCCTCCGGCGTGTAGTGGCCGATGAAGGTGTTCTTCGGGACCAGGGTGGTGAAGGTGGTGTCCTTCGCCGACTCGCGGCCCTCGGCGTCCTTCGCGACGGCGTGGACCTTGTACTGGGTGCCCCCGGACAGATGGGCGGTCGGCTGCCAGCTGGCGCCGTCCGCCGCGATCTCGCCCTCGACCTCGGTGCCCTTGGAGTCGGCGACCGTGACCGTGGTCAGCTTGCCCTGCTGGGCGGTCACCTTGAGGGCGCCGCTGGTGGCGACCGAGTCGGCGCCGTCCTTCGGAAGGATCGTCACGACGGCCTGGGAGGCCGCGTTCTCCTGCCGGCCGGCGCCCTGGCCCTCCGGGCCCTTCGCGCCGCCGGTGGCGTCCCCGCCGCCGCAGGCGGTGAGCACCAGGAGCAGCGCCCCCGCCGCCAGGGCCTGGAGCCGGACGCCCCCGCGTCGCCGGCCCCGCCCGGTGGTCCCTACCGATGCCCCCGATATCGGCTGCCCGTTCACTGTGGTCGTCTCCCCTCGCACGGCCCGGCGCTGCCGCGGCCCCACCCCCGTGCGCATTCACTCGCGCACACGGCGCTAGATAATCACACCGCAGGACACGAAAGATCCTCGCGCATGTCACCGTTCCGTCCCGATCGACGTGCGAGAACGACGGAAGCGGCGGGGGTGGCGGGGGACGACGGGAGCGACGGGAGCGACGGGGGTCAGCGGAGCGCGGAGCCCGCCCTCCAGCTCCTCCAGTCCGTGTTCCAGCCGCCGAGCCCGTTGTCGGGAGCGACCTGCCGGTCCCGGGAGTTGACCACCTCGACCACGTCGCCGACGAGGGTCCGGTCGAAGAACCAGCCCGCGGGCGAGCGCTCGCTGCCGCCCTTCTCGTCCCGGAGCCCCACGCACCCGTGGCTGACGTTGGCGGCGCCGAAGGTCTCGGGCGGCGCCCAGTAGTTGCCGTGCAGGAAGGTCCCGGATTCGGTCAGCCGCATCGCGTGCGGCACGTCCTTGATGTCGTACTCGCCGCCGAAGCCGACCGTGGCGCCGTTCATCCGGGTCACGTCGTACATCTCGGTGACGACCATCCTCCCGTTGTACGTGGTGGTCTTCGGCGCCCCGGCGGTGATCGGCAGGGTGGCCAGGACCTCGCCGTCCCTGCGAACCTCCATGGTGTGCGCGGCGGCGTCCACGACGGAGACCTGGGAGCGGCCGACGGTGAAGCCGACCTTCCTGCGCTGGATGCCGTACACGCCGGGCGCCCCCTCGACGTCCCGCAGGCCGATGTCGACGGTGACCTTCGTGCCGGGGGCCCAGTACCGCTCCGGGCGGAAGTCGAGCCGCTCCTTGCCGAACCAGTGGCCGACGACCTCGACCGGCGGGTCCGAGGTGATCCGGACGGCGCGCTCGACCGCGGCCCGGTTCTCGACGGGCCGGCTGAAGGAGAAGGAGACGATCATGCCGGTGCCGACCGTGGAGCGGTTCTCCGGCTTGAAGTAGCCGATGAAGCGGGACTCGGGGACCACGGTGGTGAAGGTGGTGTGGCGGGCCGAGCGGCGCCCGTGCGCGTCGAGGGCGACGGCGTCCACGCTGTACTTGGCGGCGAGTGCGAGCCGGCTGCCGGCCGGCGGCCGCCAGCGCAGCCCGTCGGCGGAGAGCTCCCCGGCGACCTCGGTCCGCCGGCCGTCCTCGACCCGGGCGACGGTCACCCGTTCGAGCCGACCGGAGTCCACCCGCACCTCGACCGGCCCCCCGGCCGGGACCGCGCGGCTGCCGTCCTCCGGGGTGACCCGGATGACGTCGCCGGGGGCCCGCGCCTTGCCCGGCAGGGAGAGGCCGACGCCCCCGCCGCCGTCCGCCCCGGTACAGCCCGCGAGGCCCGCCAACAGTCCCGCCACCGCGAGGGCGCGCCCCGCCCGCTTCCATACAGATCTCACGCCCGGCCCAACGACGGCCACCCTCCAGGGGAAACGTGCGTACGGGTCATGTTGGGAGCACGGCCGTGCGGGCAGAACAGGGGGAGAACCTCGCGCGGGGAGCGGTGGCCGGGACGCCACCGCTCCCCGCGCGCGGACCCGACGGAGCCGCGGGAGGCCGGACGGTGGCGAGCGCAGCCGAGCAGGAGGCGGTACAGCAGCGTGCCCTGGAGCGGGCGGGGCCGCCCGTGTGGCCGGGGGCGCCGACGCCCCTCGGCGCCCGCTGCCGGGTCGGGCCCGGCGGGATCGCGGGCACCAACTTCGCGCTGTGGGCGGGCGGGGCGGAGGCCGTCGAGCTGTGCCTGTTCGACGGGGACGGGACGGAGACGCGGCTGGCGCTGACCGAGCTGACCCACGAGATCTGGCACGGCTTCGTGCCCGGGATCGGCCCGGGGCAGCGGTACGGCTACCGGGTGCACGGCCGCTGGGACCCGTGGACGGGCGCCCGGTGGAATCCGGCGAAGCTGCTCCTCGACCCGTACGCGCGGGCCGTCGACGGCGAGTTCTCCCTCCCGCCCGAGGTGTACGGGCACGTCCGGGACTGGCCGCAGCAGCACGTGGCCGACACCGTCCGCGACGAGCGGGACTCCGCCCCGCACGTCCCGAAGGGGGTCGTCGTCCACGACGACGACGACTGGTCCGACGACCGCAGGCCCAAGACGCCCTGGCAGGACTCGGTCATCTACGAGGTGCACGTCAAGGGCTTCACCAAACTGCACCCGGGCATCCCCGAGCACCTGCGCGGCACGTACGCGGGCCTCGCGCACCCGGCCGCGATCGACCACCTCGTACGGCTCGGGGTGACGGCGGTGGAGCTGCTGCCGGTGCACCAGTTCGCGCACGAGGACCACCTGCTGCGGCGGGGCCTGCGCAACTACTGGGGGTACAACTCCGTCGGCTACTTCGCGCCGCACGCCGGCTACTCCTCCTCGGGGACGGCCGGGCAGCAGGTCGGCGAGTTCAAGAAGATGGTGCGGGCGCTGCACGCGGCCGGGATCGAGGTCATCCTCGACGTGGTCTACAACCACACGGCGGAGGCGGGCGAGCTGGGCCCGACCCTCTCCCTGAAGGGCATCGACAACCGGGGCTACTACCGGCTCCAGTCCGACGCCCGCCGGTACGCCGACTACACGGGCTGCGGCAACACGCTGCACGTGGTGCAGCCGCAGGTGCTGCGGCTCATCACCGACAGCCTGCGCTACTGGGTGACCGAGATGGGGGTGGACGGCTTCCGCTTCGACCTGGCGGCGGCCCTCGCCCGCTCCTTCCACGACGTCGACATGCTCTCCCCCTTCCTGGCGGTCATCGCCCAGGACCCGGTCCTGCGCCGCGTCAAGCTGATCGCGGAGCCGTGGGACGTGGGCAACGGCGGCTACCAGGTCGGGGCGTTCCCGCCCCTGTGGACCGAGTGGAACGACCGCTACCGGGACGCCGTGCGGGACTTCTGGCGGGGGGCGCTGCCCGACGTGCGGGACCTCGGCTACCGGCTCTCCGGCTCCAGCGACCTGTACGCCTGGGGCGGGCGCCGGCCGTACGCCTCCGTCAACTTCGTCACCGCCCACGACGGCTTCACCCTGCGGGACCTCGTCACGTACGAGCGGAAGCACAACGAGGCCAACGGCGAGGGGAACCGGGACGGCACCCACGACAACCGGTCCTGGAACTGCGGCACGGAGGGCGAGACCGACGACCCGGAGATCGGGGCGCTGCGGCTGCGCCAGCAGCGCAACCTGCTCACCACCCTGCTCCTGTCGACCGGGGTGCCGATGCTGGTCTCCGGCGACGAGATGGGCCGCACCCAGGGCGGCAACAACAACGCGTACTGCCAGGACAACGAGATCGGCTGGCTCGACTGGTCGCTGCCGGAGGACCCGGGCCGGTCCCAGCTCCTCGCGCTGTCCCGGCGGCTGCTCGCGCTGCGGCACCGGCATCCGGTGCTGCGCCGCCGGGCCTTCTTCTCCGGCCGGCCGCAGCGCGCGGACGGGCTGCGGGACCTGGCCTGGTTCACGGCCGAGGGGGCCGAGATGACGGAGGGCGACTGGTACGCGCGGACGGGGACGCTCGGCCTCTACCTGTCGGGCCGGGACATCCCGGGCCGGGACGCGCGGGGCGAGCGGATCACCGACGACAGCTTCCTCGCCGTCCTGCACTCCGGCCACCGCCCCCTGGACTTCCGGCTCCCGGGCCCGCCGTGGGCGGAGACGTACGAGCTGGTCGTGGACACCGCCCGCGAGGACCAGTCCGGGCCGCCGGGCACGGTCCACCGGGGCGGGGAGGTGCTCGCGGTGGGGGCCCGGTCGGTGGTGCTGCTGCGGGTGTCGAGATGAGGCCCGGGGGCGGGGGCGCGGGAGGTCAGCGGAGCCTGACGTAGCAGGTGAAGTCGCCGGTGACGGTGGCGTCGGGGCCGACGTAGGTGAAGGAGAGGCTCTCGTCGCCCGCCACCCAGTACCGGCCGGAGGTCCGTCCCCCGGAGGTCCGGGCGGCGGGCGCCTTCCGGTAGGCCTTCTCGCACCGCTCGGACGCGAGCCGGCTGCCGAGGCCCGCCGGGCCACGGGCTTTCCCGGCCCGGCCGCTCAGGGGCGGACCAGGGTCTCCCGGTCGTGACCGGCGGCGAGTTCCGTTTCGAGGCGGGTCACGTACCGGGCCTCGGCCTCCTTGCGCACGGCGGCGAAGCGGCGGTCGACGAGGAGGACCGGCAGCAGCCAGAGGTAGCCCCACAGGCTGAGGCTCTCGACGGTCCCGGTCTGCCGGAGCAGCTGGTTGGTGACCAGGGCGAGGCAGCAGGAGAGCGCCCAGACCACCGTGCGGTGGCGCCCGAGGAAGCGCACCGGCGCGTTCCGGGGGCCCGCGAGCGCCTCGACGGTCGCGGCCCGCACGGCCGCCGCGCGGTCGGTGGGGTCGGCGGCGCGGACCGCGTCGCCCCCGGCGGCGAGGTCGGCGTCGAGGTCCCGCGCCTGCTCCTGCGTGTGCCCGGAGGCGATCGCCCCCTGGACGGCGGCCATCCGCAGGTCCTCCCAATAGCCCCGGCGGGCCCAGCGCTCGGCGGCGGCGAGCCGGTCGGCCTCGGCGGATTCGGGGGATTCGGGGGCCAGTTCCTTCAGGCGCCGGGAGAGGGCGACGGCGCGGTCGGCGCGGCCCGGGTGGTCGAACGCGTCGGCGCGCAGGCACAGCTCGGCGTACCCGGCGAGGAGCCCGAGGTGGTCGCGGTCGAGCGCGAGCCCGGCCCGGAAGGCCTCCTCGGCCAGGTCATCGTGGTCGTCCTCGTCCTCGGCGGCGTGGCCCAGGGCGAGCCGGCAGTAGAGGTCGGGCTGCGGGCCGAGCGCGTCGAGGCCCTCCTGCGCGGCCCGGCGCACGGCCGCGTTGCCGCCCGCCAGGAAGAGCTGTTCGCAGCGGGTCTCATAGGTGTCGAGCGTGGTCATGCGGCCCCTCCGTGTGCACCCCGGTGCGGGGCCGCGCAAGTCTCCGGCCTGCGGCTTCGTCCGGTCAAGGGCATTCCGGGAACCCGTGGGCACCGCGCGCGAGGACCGGTCCGGGCCGCCGGGCGTCCCCGTACCCGGCGGGGACGTGCCGCTCCGGCCCCGGAGGCCCCGGCCGGAAAACCGGATGAGCCGTGTCAGTGGCGAACCGTAAGGTCGGACCTGATGCCCGAGAACCCCTTGCCCCCAGCGAACCCGGCGGAGACCGCCGACCGGTCGGCGGTGCGCGTGCTGCTCCGCCTGTGGCCGTACGTACGACCCGTGCGGGGGCGGCTGTTCACGGCCGCCTTCGTCGCGATCGTCGCCTCCTGTCTGTCGCTCGTCATCCCTCTGGTCCTGAAGTGGCTGGTGGACGGGCCCGTCGCGGACCGGGACCCCGGGGGCGTGTGGCTCGGGGCGCTGTACCTGCTGCTGCTCGGCATCACGGAGGCGGTGCTCTTCGGCTTCCGGCGCTGGCTGGTGGCGCGGCCGCTCGCCGGGGTGGAGGCCCGGATGCGGTCGGACCTGTACGGCAGGCTCCAGCGGCTGCCGATCGCCTTCCACGACCGGTGGGCGTCGGGCCAGCTCCTGTCGCGCGGGACGACGGACCTGATGCTGGTCCGGATGTTCCTCGCCTTCCCGCTGACCTTCCTGCTGGTCAACGGCGTGACGATCCTCGCCGGGTACGTGCTGCTGCTCTCCCAGGACTGGTCCCTCGGCCTGGTGCTGCTGACCCCGGTGCTGCCCCTGGTGGTGGTCTGCTCGCTCTTCGAGGGCCGCTACGGCCTGGTGGCGCGCAAGGCCCAGGACCAGGTGGGCGATCTGACGACGGTCGTGGAGGAGAGCGTCCTCGGCATCCGGATCGTCAAGGGCTTCGGCCGGCACCGCAGCCAGGCCCGCGCCTTCCGCGAGCTCTCCGAGCGCCTGCGGGGCACGGAACTCGTCAAGGCCCGGCTGCTCGCGATGATCTGGGCGGTCATCACGGTCGTACCGGAACTGGCCATCGGCGCGGCGCTCGTCCTCGGCACGGTGCAGGTCGCGGAGGGCGACCTGTCGGCGGGCACGCTCGTCGCCTTCCTGTCGACGGCGCTCGCGCTGCGCTGGCCGGTGGAGTCGATCGGCTTCCTGCTCGCGATGAGCCAGGAGGCGGCGACGGCGACGGAGCGGTACTTCGAGGTGATGGACGCCGAGGAGGAGCCGGACACCGCCTCCCCCGGGGCCCCGCGGACCGACGGCCCGGACGGGGTCCGCTTCGAGAACGTCACCTTCCGCTACCCGGACGCCCCGGAGGACGCCCCGCCGGTCCTGGACGGCGTCGACCTGCACATCCGCCCCGGTGAGACGCTGGCCCTGGTCGGCGGCACGGGCTCGGGCAAGACGACGCTCACCGCCCTCGTACCGCGCCTGCACGAGACGACGGCCGGCCGGATCCTGCTCGACGGCGAGGACATCGCCCTGATGGAGCGCGGCCGCCTCCGCTCCCTGGTGTCGATGGCCTTCGAGGAGCCCACCCTGTTCTCCGCGTCCGTCGGCGAGAACGTCCTGATGGGGGCCGACGGCACGGCCGGTGGACCGGAGCTGCGGCGCGCCCTCGCCGTGGCCCAGGCGGACGGCTTCGTGGACCGGCTGCCCGAGGCCGCCGCGACCCAGGTCGGCGAGCAGGGCCTGAGCCTGTCGGGCGGCCAGCGGCAGCGACTCGCCCTGGCCCGCGCGGTGGTCGGCCGCCCCCGCTTCCTCGTCCTCGACGACCCCCTCTCCGCCCTGGACGTGCACACGGAGGCCCGGGTGGAGGCGGCCCTGCGGGAGGTGCTGCGGGAGACGACGGCCCTGGTGGTGGCGCACCGCCCGTCGACGGTGATGCTGGCCGACCGGGTCGCGCTGCTGTCCGGGGGCCGGATCACGGCCGTGGGCACCCACCAGGAACTGCTGCGGAGCAGCGAGGAGTACGCCTGGCTGATGTCGGGCGAGAAGGAACGGCGATGACGGACACCACGCTCACCAAGCCGCCCGCCCCCGCGCCGGACGAGGCGGACCCCTTCGACCGGGACGACCTGCCCGCGCCCCCGGGCGCGACGGGCGCCCTGCTCCGCTCCCTCCTGTCCGCGCACCGCGCGCGGGTCGCGGTCGCCGCGCTCGTCCTCCTGGTCAAGGAGGCCGCGGTCCAGGCGGGCCCGCTGCTCGTCGCGTACGCCATCGACCGCGGCGTCCCTGCCTTCCGCGCGGGCGACCACGGCCCGGTGATCGCCGTGGCCCTCGGCTACCTCCTCTGCGCGTCCCTCTCGGGCCTCCTCCAGTACGCCTTCGTCCGGGGAGCGGCCCGCGTCAACCAGGACGTCCTCCTGGACCTGCGCGGCCGGATCTTCCGCCACGCGCAGATCCTGAGCGTCGACTTCCACGAGCGCTACACCTCGGGCCGGCTGATCTCCCGCTCCACCACGGACGTGGAGTCCCTGCGCGAACTCCTCTCGGAGGGCCTCCAGGAACTCATCGGCGTGGTCCTCTCCTTCCTCTCGATCACCCTGGTCCTCCTCTGGCTGGACCTGGGCATCGGCGCGGTGGCGACGGCCTCGTTCGTCCCCCTCTACCTCCTGGTGCAGCTCTACCGCCGCCGCGCGGGCCGGGTCTACGGCGAGCGCTCCACCGCGATCGCGGGCGTGATCGTGAAGTTCGCGGAGACGATGAACGGCATCCGCCCGGTCCGCGCCTTCCGCCGCGAGGAGACCAACGACACGGAATTCTCGGCGCTCAACCACCGCCACGAACGAAGCAACGGCGACGCGCTCCTCGAAATGGCCCGCTACGTCGTCGGCTCACGCCTCGTCGCGAACACGGCGGTGGCCGGAATGTGCCTCTGGGGCGCGTACCGCGTGGCGGAGGGCTCCCTGGAACTGGGCGTCCTGGCGGCGGCGGTCCTCTACATGCGGCGCCTGTACGACCCGATCGACCGCCTGGGCATGTTCCTCAACTCGTACGAGTCGGCGGCGGCGTCCCTGGCCAAGATCGCGGGCCTCCTGGCCCAGGAGCCGGGCGTCCCGGAGACGACGACGCCCCGGGAACTCCCCCACCGCGAGGGCGCTCCGGGCCGGGAGGTGGTCTTCGACGACGTGAGGTTCGCGTACCGCACGGGAGGCGAGGTCCTCCCCCGCTTCACCCTGACGATCCCGGCCGGCCAGACGGTGGCCGTGGTAGGAGCGACGGGCGCGGGAAAGTCGACCCTGGCCAAACTCCTGGCCCGCTTCTACGACCCGACGGAGGGCCGGGTCCTCCTCGACGGCATCGACCTCCGCCACCTCACCACCCCCGATCTCCGCAGGGGAATCGTCATGGTCACCCAGGAGGCGTTCCTCTTCTCGGGCACGGTGGCGGAGAACATCGCGATCGGCCGCCCGGACGCGACCCGCGCGGAGATCGAGGAGGCGGCGAAGGCCATCGGCGCCCACGACTTCATCGAGGGACTGCCCGACGGCTACGACACGGACGTGCGCAAACGAGGCGGCAGGATCTCGGCGGGCCAGCGCCAGCTGGTGGCCTTCGCCCGCGCGCTCCTGGCGGACCCGGCGGTCCTGATCCTGGACGAGGCGACGAGCTCCCTGGACGTACCGGGCGAAAGGGCGGTCCAGCAGGCCATGGACACGGTCCTGAAGGGCCGTACGGCGGTGGTCATCGCCCACCGCCTGTCGACGGTCGAGGTGGCGGACCGGGTCCTGGTGATGGAGTCGGGCCGGATCGTCGAGGACGGCCCCCCGTCGACCCTGGTGACGGGCGACGGCCACTACGCGGGCCTGCACCAGGCGTGGCGGGACAGCCTGGTGGGCTGAGGGAAGGCCCCACGGCCGCGAGCTCGCCCTCGTACGCGAGTGGGGGCCGTGGAGGGGGTCGTGTTCGGGACGTAGAGCGTGATTTGTGGCGCATGAGAACCGGTCACTCCGCCGGGACCCGCAGGCGCCGTAAATCATGCAGTCCCGAACGCGGCCCCCGGAACGGCCCCCACGCCCGCAGAAAACCGGAGTACACCCCACCGCCCAACCCCCACGGGCGAAAAGGCTCCTCCGCCCGAACAGGAAGCAACACCACCCCCGCACCTCACGAAACGTCCGCTTAACGAACGCGCCCGTACCAGCAGCGGACGATTTCTGGCCAACTTCCAGCCGCACTCCTGACAGGTCCCCGTCATCCCTGCCACTCTCTCCCCGGCTGTACGAACGAAAGTTCACCGCACCACCCGAACGTGCTCACACGAACGTGCTCAACCGAACGTGCTCAACCGCTCTCCTTGCTCTGCCCGACGGACTCACCCAAGCCCGCCGGTACCCCCCTCGCAAAAGGAGTCCGCGTGAGATCCACGCCCAGCCGTCGTGCCACCGCGACCGGCGCCCTGATAGCCGCCGCCGCCATGATCGCCGTCAGCGTCCAGACGGGCGCCGCCACCGCGGCGGACACCCCGTTCAGCGCCGCCCCCAAGGCCCAGCAGGGCACCTCGGCGAACCCCGGCAAGCTCCCGGCCGACCTCACCCCGGCCCAGCGCACCGCGCTGATCAAGGCGGCCGACGCCGACAAGGCCGCCACGGCCAAGTCCCTCGGCCTCGGCGCCGAGGAGAAGCTGGTCGTCCGCGACGTCGTCCAGGACCGCGACGGCACGACCCACACCCGCTACGAGCGGACCTACGCGGGCCTGCCCGTCCTCGGCGGCGACCTGGTCGTCGAGGAGTCGAAGGCCGGCGCCCGGCAGAGCGTCACCAAGGCGGTCCGCACGGAGCTGAAGAACGTCGACACGACCGCCAAGGTCGCCCCGGCGGCCGCCGAGAAGCAGGCCGTCGGCCTCGCCCAGGCGGACGGCTCCGAGAAGACCGCCGCCAGCCGCGCCCCGCGCAAGGTCGTCTGGCTCGCCGAGGGCTCCCCGGTCCTCGCGTACGAGACCGTGGTCGGCGGCCTCCAGCACGACGGCACCCCGAACGAGCTGCACGTCGTCACGGACGCCAAGACGGGCGCGAAGCTCTACGAGTGGCAGGCCGTCGAGACGGGCACCGGCAACACGCAGTACAGCGGCCAGGTGACCCTCGGCACCGCGCCCTCGTACACGCTGACGGACACGGGCCGCGGCAACCACAAGACGTACAACCTCAACGGCGGCAGCTCCGGCACGGGAACGCTGTTCACCAACTCCACCGACGTGTGGGGCAACGGCAACCCGTCGAACAAGGAGACCGCGGGCGCCGACGCGCACTACGGCGCCGCGCTCACCTGGGACTACTACAAGAACGTGCACGGCCGCACCGGCATCCGCGGTGACGGCGTCGGCGCGTACTCCCGGGTCCACTACGGCAACGCGTACGTCAACGCCTTCTGGCAGGACTCCTGCTTCTGCATGACGTACGGCGACGGCGCGGGCAACGCCAAGCCGCTGACCTCGATCGACGTGGCCGCGCACGAGATGACGCACGGCCTGACCTCGGTCACCGCCAAGCTCGTCTACAGCGGCGAGTCCGGCGGCCTCAACGAGGCCACCTCGGACATCTTCGCGGCGGCGGTCGAGTTCTACGCGAACAACGCCCAGGACCAGGGCGACTACCTGGTCGGCGAGAAGATCGACATCCGCGGCAACGGCACCCCGCTGCGCTACATGGACAAGCCGAGCAAGGACGGCTCGTCCAAGGACGCCTGGTACTCGGGCATCGGCTCGATCGACGTCCACTACTCCTCGGGCCCGGCGAACCACTGGTTCTACCTGCTCTCCGAGGGCAGCGGCGCCAAGACGATCAACGGCGTGAGCTACGACTCGCCGACCTCGGACGGCCTGCCCGTCACGGGCATCGGCCGGGACAAGGCGGCGCTGATCTGGTTCAAGGCGCTCACCACCAAGTTCGGCTCGAACACCAACTACGCCGCGGCCCGCACGGGCACGGTCGACGTGGCGAAGGCGCTCTACGGCGCCACCAGCCCCGAGGTGACGGCCGTCGAGAACGCCTGGGCCGCCATCAACGTCGGCGCCCGTCCCGGCGGCGGCAACCCCGGTGGCAAGGTCTTCGAGAACACCGCCGACGTGTCCATCCCGGACAACGGCGCCGCGGTCACCTCGACGGTCAACGTCACCGGCGTCACCGGCAACGCCCCCAGCAACCTCTCCGTCGGCGTGGACATCGTCCACACCTACAAGGGCGACCTGATCGTCGACCTCGTCGCCCCCGACGGCTCGGTCTACAACCTCCACAACCGCACCGGCGGCAGCGCCGACAACATCGTCCAGACCTACACCGTCAACGCCTCCTCCGAGGTCGCCAACGGCGCCTGGAAGCTCCGCGTCCAGGACAAGGCCGCGGCGGACGTCGGCTACATCAACGCCTTCAAGCTGACCTTCCCGTAACCGTCACGGGACAGGCCGGAACGAAGCGACGGACGCCCCGGGGGGAAACCCCCGGGGCGTCCGCGCGTTTCGACGGGCGGGGGCGCCGTCAGCCCCGGGGCACCGCGACGTACGCCTCCTGGGGCGTGGCGGTGGGCGTGTAGCGGGACGCGGCGGGCGCGGTCGGGGTCAGGTCCCGGTGGATCGCCTTGGCCACGGCCTGGATCGTGGTCACGCCGTAGTTCATCGTGCTGTTGCCGTCGGTGAGCACGGAGACGGTGTAGTCGTGGCCGCCGCCCTGGAACGTGCCGATGCTGTGCACGCGCCAGCCGCGCGTGGCGCGCTGGAGCCAGCCGTTCTTGACGTGCACGGAGACGGCGGAGGGCGCGCCGGCCGGGGTGCCCCACTTCTGCGAGCTGACGACGTTCTTCATGAGCTTGAGGATGTAGGCGCGCGCGTTGTCGCTGAGGACGGAGTTCTTGGCGCTGACCAGCGAGAGCAGCCGCTGTTCGTCGGTGACGTTGATCTGGGTGAGTCCCCAGTAGCCGCCGGATCCCGGCACCGTCCGCGTCATGCCGGCGGCCGTCAGGAAGCCCTTCACCTTGGCGACGCCGAGCTGGTTCCACAGGGCGGTGGTGGCCGCGTTGTCGGACTTGGTGATCATGGCGGTGGCGAGGGTGGACTCGCGCGAGGTCAGGTACCGGTTGGTCTTCTTGGCGTCCCAGAGGAGCGCGGCGAGGACGGTCACCTTCACGACGCTGGCCGAGTCGTACGAGGTCGTGGCCCGCAGGGTGCAGGTGGTGTTCGTGGTGCGGTCGCGCAGGCCGATGGCGACGGTGCCGGTGCGCGTGGCGAGGGCGGCGGTGATGTCCTTCTGCAGCTTGGCGGCGAGCCCGGCCTTGCCCGACGTACAGCTGACCTGCGGCGCCGTGGCGGCGGAGGCGGGCGCGGCGCCCGCGACGGCGGGCACGAGGATCCCGGCGGCGACCACGGCCGGGAGCACGCGGGCCCGCAGGGATATGCGGCGAGTCATGAGGGTCCCCCTGAAAACGGAACGAGCGCGCCTGCGGCGCATTCGCCCTAGAGGACTCCTGAGCGTGCGGATGGTTGTACGAATCCAGCGAAACAGCGGAATCCCACGTCACCGCGGAACGACGCACGGGGTGCCCCGCGAACCGGGACACCCCGTGTCGAATCAGACGAACCCGACGGACCGCTACCGCAACAACACCCCCGCCCCCGCCCCCGTCGTCTCCTCCGGCAGGGCCGCGAGGCCCAGTTCGGACGGGTGGGCGAGGAGGGGGTGGGTGGGGAGGACGCGGACGGTGCAGCCGAAGGAGCCGGTGCGGTCGAGTTCCAGGGTGCCCGCGTACGGGAGGCGGCCCTCCAGGTCCGGGCCGCCCGCCGGCTTGAGGGTGACCGTGCGGGGGGCGGTGAGGGTGTCGTCGGCGTCGACCCGGCCGGTGACGGCCTGGACCTCGACGTCGTCGGGGGTGAGGGTGCCGAGGGCGACCCGGACCCGGACGACCGGGGTCGCGCCCAGCTCCGCGTCGGCCACGTCGTCCGCGAGGCCGTCGCCGACCTCGACGTGGTCGACGGTCACCTTGGGCCAGGCCTCCCGGACCCGGGCCTTCCAGGCGGCGAGCTCGCGGGCCCGGTCCGGGGTGAGGGCCCGGCGGGCGGTGGCGGCGGGGGCGTAGAGCCGCTCGACGTACTCGCGGACCATGCGGTCGGCGAGGACCTTGGGGCCGAGGTCGGTGAGGGTGCGCCGGACCATCGCCGTCCAGCCGGACGGGACGCCGTCGGCGCCCCGGTCGTAGAAGCGGGGGGCGACCCGGCGCTCGATCAGCTCGTAGAGGGCGGCGGCCTCCAGGTCGTCGCGGCGCTCCTCGTCGGCGGCGGCCGCGCCGTCGGCGGTGGGGATGGCCCAGCCGAAGTCGGGCTCGAACCACTCGTCCCACCAGCCGTCGAGGACGGAGAGGTTGAGGCAGCCGTTGAGGGCGGCCTTCATGCCGCTGGTGCCGCAGGCCTCCAGGGGGCGCAGGGGGTTGTTGAGCCAGACGTCGCAGCCGGGGTAGAGGCCGCGGGCCATCTCCATGCCGTAGTCCGGCAGGAAGACGATCCGGTGCCGGACCCGGGGGTCGTCGGCGAAGCGGACGAGTTCCTGGACGAGCCGCTTGCCGCCGTCGTCGGCGGGGTGGGCCTTGCCGGCGACGACGAGCTGCACGGGCCGCTCGGGGTGGAGCAGCAGCGACCGCAGCCGGTCCTTGTCGCGCAGCATCAGGGTGAGCCGCTTGTACGAGGGGACGCGGCGGGCGAAGCCGATGGTGAGGACGTCGGGGTCGAGGACGGAGTCGGTCCAGCCGAGTTCGGCGGCGGCCGCGCCGCGCTGCCGCCAGGAGGCCCGCAGCCGGTCCCGTACGTCGGCGACGAGCCGTTCGCGCAGGGTGCGGCGCAGGTCCCACAGCTCCCGGTCGCTCGCGTCGGGGCCGAGCGGGCCGACCTCGGGGGCGACCCAGGTGGGGGCGTGGACGCCGTTGGTGATGGAGGTGATCGGCACCTCGTCGGCGTCGAATCCCGGCCATAGTCCGGCGAACATGGCGCGGCTGACGGCGCCGTGGAGGGTGGAGACGCCGTTGGCGCGCTGGGCGAGGCGCAGGCCCATGGCGGCCATGTTGAAGACGCCGGGCTCGCCGCCGAGGGGGATTTCGTCGCCGAGGGCGAGGACGCGGCCGGTGTCGACGCCGGGCAGGGCGCCGTCTTGGCCGAGGTGGCGGGCGACCAGGGCGCGGTCGAAGCGGTCGATGCCGGCCGGGACGGGGGTGTGGGTGGTGAAGACGGTCCCGGCCCGGACGGTCTCCAGGGCGCTGTCGAAGTCGCGCCCCTCGCCCTGGAGTTCACGGATGCGTTCGAGGCCGAGGAAGCCGGCGTGGCCCTCGTTGGTGTGGAAGACCTCGGGGACGGGGTGGCCGGTGAGCCGGGTGTAGGCGCGGACGGCGCGGACGCCGCCGATGCCGAGGAGCATCTCCTGGAGGAGCCGGTGCTCGCTGCCGCCGCCGTAGAGGCGGTCGGTGACGCCGCGTTCGCCGGGGGCGTTCTCCTCGACGTCGGAGTCGAGCATGAGCAGCGGGACGCGGCCGACCTGGGCGGTCCAGAGCTGGGCGTGCAGGCTGCGGCCGCCGGGCAGGGCGAGGGTGACGCGGGCGGGGGTGCCGTCGGGCTCGCGGAGCAGGGTGACGGGCAGCTCGCCGGGGTCGAGGACGGGGTACTGCTCCTGCTGCCAGCCGTCCCTGCCGAGGGACTGGCGGAAGTAGCCGTGCCGGTAGAGGAGTCCGACGCCGATCAGGGGGACGCCGAGGTCGCTGGCGGCCTTGAGGTGGTCGCCGGCGAGGATGCCGAGGCCGCCGGAGTACTGGGGCAGGGCGGCGGCGACGCCGAACTCGGGCGAGAAGTAGGCGATCGCGGCGGGCAGGTCGCCGGACCGCTCCTGGTACCAGCGGGGGGCGTTCAGATAGGCGTCGAGGTCCTCGGCGGCGGCGCGGAGCCGGGCCAGGAAGTCCTGGTCGGCGGCGAGCGCGGCGAGCCGGGGGGCTTCGAGGGAGCCGAGGATCCGGACGGGGTCGGTGCCGGGCGGGGTGCCGGGACCGGAGGCGGCGAGGGACTCGAAGAGGGCCCGGGTGGGCTCGTGCCAGGACCAGCGCAGGTTGCGCGCCAGGTCGGCGAGGGGTCGAAGGGTGTCGGGGAGGACGGGACGCACGGTGAATCGACGGATTGCCTTCACGTGTTCCACCTTCGCAGGCGAGTACGGACCGGAGCGGACGCACCACGCTGTGTGTCCGGCGTGCCGCTCCGATGGTAGCCCCGACCGGATCGGAGCAACGGGAACCGACGGATGAGGACACCCCTGTGACGGGCCGTGCGGGAGCAACGTCCTGATGCCGCGGGGACGGTGACGGCTTCGTGTCCGACTTCCGCCCTTGCCCGTTTTGCTACGACCCGGTAGTTAACAAAGCGCCGGATTGCCCGAGGGTGCACCATGGGAAGGCTCCTCCGGTAACGCCCGGCACGCGCCCCTTCCTGACCCCCTTTCACCCCCTCGGTTCGACCGTCCGGGTGAACGCGGACGGGAGAGGGCACGCCCCCGACCCGCCGGCCGTCGGCGGAGCTAGAAAGAGCGCACCACCACCCGCACCCCCGTACCCCCGTCAGGTGATGCTGTGAATCCGCTCATGGGACGCATTCCCGTACTGGACGTCCGCCCACTGGTCGACTGCGGCCGGCGCCCCGCGAAGGCGGTGGCCGGAGAGACCTTCGAGGTGACGGCGACCGTCTTCCGCGAGGGGCACGACGCGGTCGCCGCCAATGTCGTGCTGCGCGGCCCCTCGGGCCGTCCCGGCCCCTGGATCCCGATGCGCGAACTGGCCCCGGGCACCGACCGGTGGGGGGCCGAGGTCACCCCGGACGCCGAGGGCTCCTGGACGTACGCCGTGGAGGCCTGGAGCGACCCGGTCGCCACCTGGCGGCACGCGGCGAAGATCAAGATCCCGGCCGGGATCGACTCCGAACTGGTCCTCGCCGAGGGGGCCGAGCTGTACGAGCGGGCCGCGAAGGGCGTCCCGAAGAAGGGCGGCGGCCGGGAGGCGGTGCTCGCGGCGGCGGACGCCCTGCGCGACCCGTCCCGCCCCGCCGCCGTGCGGCTCGCGGCGGCGCTCGCCCCCCGGGTGGTGGAGGCCCTGGACCGCCACCCGCTGCGCGAACTGCTCACCTCCTCCCCGAAGTTCCCCCTCCAGGTGGAGCGGGAGCGGGCCCTGTACGGCTCGTGGTACGAGTTCTTCCCGCGCTCGGAGGGTGCGCGGACGGTCGACGGGCGCACGGTCCCGGGGAACTTCCGGACGGCCGCCGAGCGGCTGCCGGCGGTGGCGGCGATGGGCTTCGACGTGCTGTACCTGCCGCCGGTGCACCCGATCGGCGAGACCCACCGCAAGGGCCCGAACAACTCCCTGTCGGCGTCGCCGAGCGACGTGGGCGTGCCGTGGGCGATCGGCTCGCCGGAGGGCGGGCACGACGCGCTCCACCCGGACCTGGGCACCTTCGAGGACTTCGACGCCTTCGTGGCGCGGGCCCGGGAGCTGCGTCTGGAGGTGGCGCTCGACTTCGCGCTCCAGTGCTCGCCGGACCACCCGTGGGTGGAGAAGCACCCGGACTGGTTCCACCACCGCCCCGACGGCTCGATCGCGTACGCGGAGAACCCGCCGAAGAAGTACCAGGACATCTACCCGATCGCGTTCGACAAGGACATGGACGGGATCGTCGAGGAGACCGTGCGGGTGCTGCGGCACTGGATGGACCACGGGATCCGGATCTTCCGCGTCGACAACCCGCACACCAAGCCGGTGGTGTTCTGGGAGCGGGTGATCGGGGAGGTCAACAAGAACGACCCGGACGTGATCTTCCTGGCGGAGGCGTTCACCCGGCCCGCGATGATGCGGACCCTGGGCGCGATCGGCTTCCAGCAGTCGTACACGTACTTCACCTGGCGCAACACCAAGGAGGAGCTGACGGAGTACCTGACGGAGCTGTCCCGCGACACGGCCGCGCAGATGCGGCCGAACCTGTGGGTGAACACCCCGGACATCCTGCCCGGCTACCTCCAGGAGGGCGGCCGGCCCGCGTTCGAGGCGCGGGCGGTGCTCGCGGCGACGCTCTCGCCGTCCTGGGGCATGTACGCCGGGTACGAGCTGTGCGAGGGCACCCCGCTGCGGGAGGGCAGCGAGGAGTACCTCGACTCGGAGAAGTACGAACTGCGGCCCCGTGACTGGGAGTCGGCGGAGCGCGCGGGGCGGACGATCACCCCGCTGATCACGACCCTGAACCGGATCAGACGCCGGCACCCGGCGCTGCGCCGGCTGCGGAACCTGACGTTCCACGACGTGGACAACCCGCAGGTGATCGCGTACAGCAAGCGCTCCGGTTCGAACACCGTTCTGGTGGTCGTCAACCTCGACCCGCACCACACCCAGGAGGCGACGGTCTCGTTGAACATGCCGGAACTCGGCCTCGACTGGCACGAGACCGCGCCGGTGCGCGACGAGCTCACCGGCGAGACCTATCACTGGGGCAGGGCCAACTACGTGCGCCTAGAGCCGGGCGTCACGCCCGCGCACGTGCTGGCCCTGCGACCGTCCCCGCAGACCGGAGGGTCACCCACCTCATGACTGTCAACGAGCCCGTCCCCGACACCTTCGAGGACACCCCCGCCAAGGACCGTGATCCCGACTGGTTCAAGCGGGCCGTGTTCTACGAGGTCCTCGTCCGCTCCTTCCAGGACAGCAACGGCGACGGCGTCGGCGACCTGAAGGGCATCACGTCCAAACTGGACTACCTCCAGTGGCTGGGCGTGGACTGCCTCTGGCTTCCGCCGTTCTTCAAGTCCCCGTTGCGGGACGGCGGCTACGACGTGGCCGACTACACGTCCGTGCTCCCGGAGTTCGGCGACCTGGCCGACTTCGTGGAGTTCGTGGACGCGGCCCACCAGCGCGGTATGCGCGTGATCATCGACTTCGTCATGAACCACACCAGCGACCAGCACATGTGGTTCCAGGAGTCGCGGCGCGATCCGGACGGGCCGTACGGCGACTACTACGTCTGGGCCGACGACGACAAGCAGTACCCGGACGCCCGGATCATCTTCGTCGACACGGAGACCTCCAACTGGACCTTCGACCCGGTGCGCAAGCAGTACTACTGGCACCGGTTCTTCTCGCACCAGCCGGACCTCAACTACGAGAACCCGGCGGTGCAGAAGGAGATCCTGTCCGCGCTGAAGTTCTGGCTGGACCTGGGAATCGACGGCTTCCGGCTCGACGCGGTGCCGTACCTGTACCAGGAGGAGGGGACCAACTGCGAGAACCTCCCGGCCACCCACGCCTTCCTGCGGCGGGTCCGCAAGGAGATCGACGAGCACTACCCGGACACGGTGCTGCTCGCCGAGGCCAACCAGTGGCCGGAGGACGTCGTCGACTACTTCGGCGACTTCCGGTCGGGCGGCGACGAGTGCCACATGGCCTTCCACTTCCCGGTCATGCCGCGGATCTTCATGGCCGTGCGGCGCGAGTCCCGCTACCCGGTCTCCGAGATCCTGGCGAAGACCCCGGAGATCCCCTCCGGCTGCCAGTGGGGCATCTTCCTGCGCAACCACGACGAGCTGACGCTCGAAATGGTCACGGACGAAGAGCGCGACTACATGTACTCCGAGTACGCCAAGGACCCGCGGATGCGGGCCAACATCGGCATCCGGCGCCGCCTCGCCCCGCTCCTGGACAACGACCGCAACCAGATGGAGCTGTTCACCGCCCTGCTCTTCTCGCTGCCCGGCTCACCGGTGCTGTACTACGGCGACGAGATCGGCATGGGCGACAACATCTGGCTGGGCGACCGGGACGGGGTGCGGACCCCGATGCAGTGGACGCCCGACCGGAACGCCGGCTTCTCCTCCTGCGACCCGGGCCGGCTGTACCTTCCGGCCATCATGGACCCGGTCCACGGCTACCAGGTGACCAACGTCGAGGCGGGCATGGCCTCGCCGTCGTCGCTGCTGCACTGGACGAAGCGGATGATCGAGATCCGCAAGCAGAACCGGGCCTTCGGGACGGGGACGTACACGGAGCTCCCGGCGTCGAATCCGGCCGTGCTCGCGTTCCTCCGCGAGGACGGCGACGACCTGGTGCTGTGCGTGAACAACTTCTCGCGGTTCGCGCAGCCGACCGAGCTGGACCTGCGGCGCTTCGCCGGTCTGCACCCCATGGAGCTGATCGGTGGCGTGAAGTTTCCTGCCATCGGCCAACTCCCGTACCTCCTGACCCTCGCGGGACACGGGTTCTACTGGTTCCGCCTCAAGAAGGGCTGAGACCGCGACGGTTCGGCCACGTCCGCGGCGGGGCGGTTTCGCCCGTCCCGCCGGGGGCACTGTGAACCACACACGATTCAGGTCCATACGGGCCTTCTTCCCGGGCCCATACGGATCTTCCCTTTCCGACACGTCCCGCACTTCCGGACAGCCCAAGCCGCCATCCGGGACACTCTGCGCATTTGAACGCATACGAAAGCCAACTGCGCGCCCCGGGGAAAGGACGCGACGCCATGCCGGAGACCGCATCCAACACCCGGGCCCCGGACGCCCTCCTTCCGTCCCTCGCCCCCCTGCTCCACGAATGGCTGCCACGGCAGCGCTGGTTCGCGGGCAAGGGCCGCCGGGTCACCGGATTCACACTGGACGCGGCCACCGAGCTGCTGCCGCTGGACGGCCCGGGGCCCGGCCTCCTCCATCTGCTCGTACGGGTCGAACAGCCGGGCCGCCCGGCCGGTTCGCCCTCCGACTGCTACCAACTGCTCCTGGGCGTACGGACCCAGCTCCCGCCCCGCCTCGCCCCCGCCCTGATCGGGCGGATCCGGCAGGGGCCGCTCGCCGGACGGGCCGTCTACGAAGGGCTGCGCGACCCGCGGCTCGCCGGGCTCCTCTACGAGCGGCTGCGCACCCCGGGCCGGACCGGCCCGCTGCGCTTCCACGCCACCACCGCCCTGCCGGCCGCGCTCGCGCCCCGCGTGCTCGACGCCGAGCAGTCCAACTCCTCGCTGGTCTACGGAGACGCGTACATCCTCAAGATCTTCCGGCGGGTCAGTCCCGGCGCCAACCCCGACCTGGAGCTGCCGCTCGCGCTCAGCCGGGCCGGCTGCGCCCGGGTGCCCGCGCCGGTCGCCTGGTTCGAGTCGGGGGCCGCGACCCTCGGCGTCCTCCAGCCGTACCTGCGGGACTCCCGGGACGGCTGGCGGCTCGCGCTCGACGCGCTGGCCGACGGGCGGGAGTTCACCACCGAGGCGCGGGCGCTGGGCCGCGCCACGGCCGAGGTGCACCTGGCGCTCGCCGACACGCTGCCGACGCGGCGACTCGGGAAGGCCGAGGCCGAGCTGCTCGCCGACGCGATGGACCGGCGGCTGCACGCGGCGGCGCAGGCCGTGCCCGCGCTGCTGCCGCACGTCCCCGGTCTGCGGGCCGTCTTCGCGGCGGCGGGCGGGACCGCCGGGGCGGGCGCGGTCCAGCGCATCCACGGTGACCTGCACCTCGGGCAGACCCTGCGGGGGTCCGACGGGGCCTGGGCGGTGATCGACTTCGAGGGCGAGCCCGCGAAGCCGCTGGACGAGCGGCGCAGCCCCCAGCCCACGGTCCGGGACGTGGCCGGGATGCTCCGCTCCTTCGACTACGCGGCCCGCACCCACCGCCCCTGGAACGCCGACTGGGCGTCCCGCTGCCGGGCCGCCTTCTGCACCGGCTACGCGGAGGCGGCGGGCGCCGACCCCCGCTCGGACCCGGCACTCCTGCGCGCCTACGAGACCGACAAGGCGGTGTACGAGGTCGTCTACGAGGCCCGGCACCGGCCGGACTGGCTGCCGGTCCCGATGGCGGCGATCGAACGTCTGGCGGCGGCCCGGTGACGCCCTCGTTCGGAGCAGCGTCCCCCGTCCCCGTGACCGCTCCCGCCCGCGAACACGGCCACGCGCCCCGTTCGGCCGAGTTTCCCGGGCGGGCGGCGGACCGTTCACACCCCGTATCCCCTTCTTCCGTCCTCCAGGAGGCATCCCCGTGACCGCCCGACCCGCAGGAAAGACGTCCACAGCCAAGAAGGCGCCCGCGTCGGCCACTGCCAAGAAGGCGTCCGCGGCGGACCTGCCCGCCGTGCGGAAGGAGCCGGCACCGGAGCGGCCCGCCGTACGGAAGGCGCCACCGCTCGACCCGGGCGACCGGGCCCGGCTGCTCGCCGGGGAGCACCACGACCCGCACGGGGTGCTCGGCGCGCACCCGGTGCGCGGCGGGGTGGTGGTGCGGGTGCTGCGCCCGTTCGCCCGGGAGGTCGCCGTCCTCGCCAAGGGCCGCCGGGTCGTGCTGCACGACGACGGGGACGGGCTGTTCTCCGGACTGCTGCCGCTGCTGCGGAAGGTGCCGGCGTACGAGCTGCGGGTGCGCTACGACGAAGGGCCCGAGCTGGAGGTGCAGGACCCGTACCGCTTCCTGCCCTCGCTCGGGGACCTGGACCTGCACCTGATCGGGGAGGGCCGGCACGAGGAGCTGTGGACGGCGCTCGGCTCCCGGATCATGACGCACGAGGGCGTGACCGGCACCCGCTTCGCGGTCTGGGCGCCGAACGCGCGCGGGGTGCGGCTCACCGGCGCGTTCACGTACTGGGGCGCGGGCCTGCCGATGCGCTCGCTCGGCTCGACGGGCGTGTGGGAGCTGTTCGTGCCCGGCCTCGGCGAGGGCACGGTCTACAAGTACGACATCACCCGGCCCGACGGCTCGCACACGCTGCGGGCGGACCCGATGGCCCGGCGGACCGAGTGCCCGCCGAACACCGCGTCGATCGTCACCGAGTCGCACCACGCCTGGGGCGACGCGGAGTGGATGGAGCGGCGGGGCGTGCGCCCGGCGCACGAGGCCCCGCTGTCGGTGTACGAGGTGCACCTGGCGTCCTGGCGGCCCGGTCTGACCTACCGCGAGCTGGCCGAGCAGCTGCCCGCGTACGTGCGGGACCTGGGCTTCACGCACGTGGAGTTCATGCCGGTCACGGAGCACCCCTTCGGCGGCTCGTGGGGCTACCAGGTCACCGGCTTCTACGCGCCGACGGCCCGGATGGGCACCCCGGACGACTTCAAGCACCTGGTGGACGCGCTGCACCGGGCGGGGATCGGGGTCCTGATGGACTGGGTCCCGGCGCACTTCCCGAAGGACGACTGGGCGCTCGCCGAGTTCGACGGGCGGCCGCTGTACGAGCACGAGGACCCGCGCCGGTCGCACCACCCGGACTGGGGGACCCTGGAGTTCGACTACGGCCGCAAGGAGGTGCGGAACTTCCTGGTGGCGAACGCCGTGTACTGGTGCCAGGAGTTCCACATCGACGGCCTGCGGGTGGACGCGGTCGCCTCGATGCTCTACCTGGACTACTCGCGCGAGCACGGCGAGTGGGTGCCGAACGAGTTCGGCGGCCGGGAGAACCCGGACGCGGTGGCGTTCCTCCAGGAGATGAACGCGACCGTGTACCGGCGCTGCCCGGGGATCGTGACCTTCGCGGAGGAGTCCACGGCCTGGGACGGGGTGACGCGGGCGACGGACCAGGTGGGTCCGGGCGGCTTCGGCGGCCTGGGCTTCGGCATGAAGTGGAACATGGGCTGGATGCACGACTCCCTGGAGTACGTGCAGAAGGAGCCGGTGCACCGGAAGTACCACCACGACGAGATGACGTTCTCGATGGTGTACGCGTACAGCGAGAACTACATCCTGCCGATCTCGCACGACGAGGTGGTGCACGGCAAGCGGTCGCTGGTGTCGAAGATGCCGGGCGACTGGTGGCAGCAGCGGGCCAACCACCGCGCCTACCTGGGCTTCATGTGGGCCCACCCGGGCAAGCAACTCCTCTACATGGGGCAGGAGTTCGCGCAGGGCGGGGAGTGGTCGGCGGACCACGGCCCGGACTGGTGGCTGCTCGACCCGGCGTACGGGGCGGCGGCCGACCACCGGGGCGTGCAGAACCTGGTCCGCGACCTGAACACGGTGTACACGGCGACGCCGTCGCTGTGGGAGCGGGACACCTCGCCCGAGGGGTTCGCGTGGGTGGTCGGGGACGCGGCCGACGACAACGTCTTCGCGTTCCTGCGGTTCGACGGCTTCGGCTCGCCGCTGCTCGCCGTGTCGAACTTCTCGCCTGTGGTGCGGCAGGACTACCGGCTCGGGGTGCCGGACACCTTCGCGGCCTGGACGGAGGTGCTGAACACGGACGCGGGCCGCTACGGGGGCTCGGACGTGGTCGGCACCGACCCGGTGAAGACCGAGTCGGTGCCGTGGCACGGTCGGGAGTCGAGCGTGCGGATGACGCTGCCGCCGCTGGCGACGGTGTGGCTCAGGCCGGCTTGAAGGGCACGGCGGGCGTGATCAGGCGGGCCTGATCACGCCGAGGCGCTGGGTGGCCCGGGTCAGCGCCACGTACAGGTCGTTCACGCCGTGCGGGGCGCCGGCCCGGATGCCTTCCGGGTCGACGACGAGGACCGTGTCGAACTCCAGGCCCTTGGCCTGCCGGGGGTCGAGGAGGACCACCGGCCGGGTGAGGTCGGGGGCCGGGCCGTGGTCGGCGTCCGGGAGGGCGGCGACCAGGGCCGGGTGCAGCTCCGGCGGGGCGATCACGGCAAGCCGTCCGTCGGGGCGCCGCTCGGCGGCGACCGCGTCGGCGGTCTCCTTCACCGGGTCCCCGGCCGTGCGGTCCCAGGGCTCGACTCCGGTGGAGCGGACCGAGCTCGGCGGTTCGAAGCCGGGGTCGGTCTCGCGTCGCACGCCGGCGGCGACGGCCATGATCTCGGCGGGGGTGCGGTAGTTGACGCCGAGCCGGACCAGCTCCCAGCGGTCCTCCACGTACGGGCCGAGGATGTCCCGCCAGGCGCCGACGCCGGCCGGGTCGCCGGTCTGGGCGGGGTCTCCGACCAGGGTCATGGAGCGGGTGGGGCTGCGGCGCATGAGGAGCCGCCAGGCCATCGCGGAGAGTTCCTGGGCCTCGTCCACGATGATGTGGCCGAAGGCCCAGGTGCGGTCGGCGGCGGCCCGCTCGGCGGCGGTGCGGTGGTCGGCCTCCTCGTGGCGCTCCGCGAACCGCTCGGCGTCGATGATGTCGTGGGCGGAGAGGACCTCGGAGGCGTCCTTGTCCTGCTCCTCCTTGTCCTCGAACTCGTAGGTGCGGGAGGCGTAGGAGACGTCGAGGACGCCCTGCGCGTACTGGATCCGCTTCTGTCGCTCGGCCTCCTCGGCGGCGCGGAGGGCCGAGTCGTCCTCGCCGAGCAGTTCGGCGGCCTCGTCGAGCAGGGGCACGTCGGCGGAGGTCCACGGGCCGCCCCCGCGCCGGATCGCGGCGGCGTCGGCGTCCGGGAGGTGGGTCGGCTCGGTGAGGTAGTCGGCGAGGAACTCCCGCGGGGTGAGGGCGGGCCAGAGGGTGTCGAGGGCGGCGTGCACCTCGGGGTTGGCGGCGATGCCCTTGGCGAGCAGGGCGATGTCGTCGGGGCCGAGGAAGTTGGGGCCGCCGTAGGGGTCGGCGCCGATGCGGTCCGCGAGCTGCTCGGCGAGGGCGTCGAGGATCCGGAAGACGAAGTAGGGGCGGGCGAGGTTGTGCGGGAGGGCGGTCTCGCGGGCCTTGTGGCGGGCCTCCAGGGCCATGTCCCAGTCGACGACCAGGTCGCCGTCCTCGTGCGGGACGATCAGCGGCTCGCCGCGCTCGGGGACCCGCTGGCGGTCGCGGACGGCGGCGGCGAGGGCGTCGGCCATGGCGGCGGAGCCCTTGACGGCGGCGGCCCGGGGGGTGTCGGTGCCGGTGGCGCGGACGCCGGGGAAGAGTTCGGCGGGGGTGGCGAGGAGGACGCCGGTCTCGCCGAGGGAGGGCAGCACGTTGCCGATGTAGCCGAGGAAGGCGGGGTTGGGGCCGACGATGAGGACGGCCCGGCGGGCGAGCTGCTCGCGGTGGGCGTAGAGGAGGTACGCGGCGCGGTGCAGGGCGACGGCGGTCTTGCCGGTGCCGGGGCCGCCCTCGACGACGAGGACGCCGCGGTGCGGGGAGCGGATGATGGCGTCCTGCTCGGCCTGGATGGTCTGCACGATGTCGTGCATCCGGCCGGTGCGGGCGGCGTCGAGCGAGGCGAGCAGCACCTCGTCGGCGTCCCGGCTCTCGTGGCCGGTGCGGGTGGCGTCGGCGAGGTCGAGGACCTCGTCGTGGAGGCTGGTGACCGTGCGGCCGGTGGTGCCGATGTGGCGCCGGCGGGAGAGGCCCATCGGCTCGTACCCGGTGGCGAGGTAGAAGGGGCGGGCGACCTCGGCGCGCCAGTCGACGACGAGGGGGGTGCGGTTCGGGTCGTCCTCGCGGATGCCGAGCCGGCCGATGTGGTGGTCGCGCCCGTCGCGGAAGACGAGCCGGCCGAAGCAGAGGCCGCTCTCCCCCGCGTTGAGCGCGGCGAGCAGCCCGGACTGCTCGGCGACCAGCACGTCCCGTTCGAGCCGTCCCTGGTTGCCGCCGGTGCCGGGGGTGCGCAGGGCGCGGTCGACGGCGGCCTCGGCCTGGTCCCTCAGGTCGTCGAGTCGTGTGTAGAGATCGGTGATGAATTGTTGTTCGTTCCGAAATTCCTCGGTTGACAATTCGACTCCCGGCGCGATACAGTGCGTTTATTGAGCTTCACCGTGACTTTCAGGCGCACTTGGGTGCGCCTTTTTGTTGTGCAGACACGGAATCCACCAATATACGCTCCGCGACACCCCCGCCGTCAATTCCGGTGGGGGTTTTCCCGTTCTTCCGGGGCCTGGTTCCCGGTCAGGTCCTTGTGGAAGTGGACGTCCTCGGCGCCGCCCGGGATGCCCAGGGTGCGGCCGGTCTCCACGTAGCCGTGCCGGCGGTAGAAGTCCGGGGCCTGGAAGGTGAAGGAGGAGACGGAGGCCCGGTCGCAGCCGCGACGGCGGGCCTCCTCCTCGGCGGCGCGCAGGAGCCTGCCGCCCCAGCCGTCGCGGCGGTGCTCCTCGTGGACCCAGAGCATGTCGATGCCGAGCAGTCCGGCCCAGGTCCAGGCGGTGATCCCGCCGACGACCTCGCCGGTCGCCGGGTCGACGGCCTTCACCGAGAACTCGGCCTGGTCCTCGGGGCCGGTCCCGGTGGCCGCGAAGTTGTACGCGTCGAGCCCCCGGTCGAGGAGCTTCGCCAGCTCGGGGTCGCGGTCCCCGACGGTCAGACCGGTCATGTCGTGATCATGGTTCATGCGGCCCGAGTCTGGCACGGGCCGGGGCGCCGGGGGCCGCCGCGGTTCAGGGGCCGAGGACGTCCTCCAGCTCCTCCAGGAGGCGGCGCTTCGGGCGGGCGCCGACCAGGGACCTCACGGGCTCGCCGGCCCGGAAGACCATGAGGGTCGGGGTGGCGAGGACCCCGTACCGCACCGTGGTCTCCGGATTGCGGTCCACGTCGATCTCGACGATCCGCAGGCGTCCGGCCTCCTCCCGGGCGAGCGCGCCGAGCACCGGGCCGAGCTGCCGGCACGGCCCGCACCACTCGGCGGTGAACTTCACCAGGACCGGCGGCCCGGAGCCCAGCACCTCCGTGCCGAAGTCCGCGTCCGTCACCTCGGTCACGCCCGCCGCGTCCGTCGCGTCCGCCGTGTTCGTCGTCATGTCCGTCATCCCTCTTCCTCCGTGGCCAGTTCGCACCGGGGCTCCGGGCCGTGCGGCAGCTCCGCCTCGGCCCGGAGGAGCTGGGCGCCCACCTGGGCGCGTACCGCCCGGAGCTGTTCGATCAGGCCGTCCAGCTCCGCGACCTTGCGCCGGTAGACGGCGATCGACGCGGGGCACGCGTCCCCCGCCGGGTGCCCCGCGCGCAGGCAGTCGACGAACGGCCGCGTCTCCTCCAGCTCGAACCCGAAGTCCTGGAGGGTCCTGATCTGCTGGAGGAGCCGCAGGTCGTCCTCGTCGTACGTGCGGTGCCCCCGGTCCGTGCGCCGGGCGGTCAGGAGCCCCCGGGACTCGTAGTACCGCAGGGTCCGCGGGGTGGTCCCGGCCCGCTCGGCCAGCTCTCCGATGCGCATGTCCCCGACGGTAGGCCTTGACGTCGACGTCAGGGCAAGGGCCGGGCCCCGGCCCGTGCGCGAAACGGACCCCCGGATCGGCGTGTCAGTACGCCGGGGCAGCACGAGCCGTGCGTGCGTGACCTCGACGACCGGTTGTGCGGCTGGGAGACAACCGTCAGCGCGCTCGCTCGTTGAACCGGGCGATCTCCCCGGCAGCTCGGTGAGGCTCTCGGCCCGGAAGGTCGGGAGCTTCTCCGCTTCCTCGGTCCGCCATTGGATCGTCGCCCACGGACCGCGGCGCACGAGCGCCGTCTCCATCCCGGCCGCGACCGCGGGGCGCAGGTCGTTGTCGACGCGGTCGCCGACGTAGAAGACCACTGCGCGAATCGTCATGGCCCGGATCCTGGGGACCGGGCGGATACGCATGGAGACACGGAGCGCACTTGGCCGATCTCCGCGCTGTCGGTCCCGCCCCTGTGGGCTGTCCCGTAAACGACCTCTGTTCAGGGGGCTCTGGGACAGTCGGGGTGATCGGCATACGGTAGGGCGAGGTCGAGCAAGTCGTCGCACGGCCAGGGCTCACCGTCGTACTGGCAGTCGTCGTTGTTCTCCCACGGCAGTTCCGGGTCGCCTATGGCCGGGCTGAACGCATGGCGGGCGAGCACGCGTCGCTTGGCCTCGACCTCTCGGAGGACACGGGCCGGGTCGTGCAGAGCCACGTGCAGGGCGATCGCGGGACGGAATCCGGCGAGTTCCCCTTGGCGGAAGTCGACGGTGTGCCCCTGAGCGGTCCACTCCCCACCTCCCCCACCGTCACAGCGTCGGGCGAGGTCGGCCTCCTCGTCCAACCGTGCGTGGAGGAACGTCACCAGATCTTGGCTCATGGGAGCATCCTGGACGACGCACCGGGGCCCGGTCGCCCGGTTTTCACGGTGCGGTCGGATCGGGCCGGCCCCAGGGGGCGGGCTCACAGGTCTTCGAGCATCGGCACTGCGCCATTTCGGCGGCTCGCACCGGTGGGCGTCAGGAGTGGTCCCGGTCCGGGGGCAGCAGCGGTTTTCCCTCCACCGGGGAGGAGAGGACGATCGAGGTCGTCGTGCGGCCGAGGGCCGAGGTCTGTTCCAGGACGTCTTCGAGGTGGACGGTGTCGGTGACGGCGACCCTGAGGATCCAGCAGTCCTCGCCCACCACGTGGTGGACCTCCAGGACCTCGGGGCGGGCGGTCAGTTCGAGGGTGCGGGGGTGCTTGAGGGTGTAGCCGCCGTGCGGGTTGACCCGGATGAAGGCCTGGAGGCCGTAGCCGAGGCGGGCCGGGGAGACCCTGGCCCCGTAGCCGGTGACCGCGCCGCTCGCCTCCAGGCGGCGGACCCGTTCGGTGACGGCCGCCGGGCTGAGCCGGACGCGGCGGCCGAGCTCGCTCAGCTTGATCCGGCCGTCGGTCTGGAGCAGCTCCAGGATCAGCCGGTCGACCGGATCGAAGGCCGCGTGAGGGGCCGCCGAGGTTTCGTCGGCGGTTCCTCTCGAACGCCGTGGTTCCTTCGGCGCGAGGGCCGCAACGCCCATGTCTCCCCCTTCAGACGGCGGACGCCGAACGTAACACTTGTCCCCGGAGAAAAGGGAGTGGGAACTCATGGACGTTCTGGTCATCGGCGGGAGCCGCTATTTCGGCAAGCGGGTCATCGCGCTCCTGCGGGAATCCGGGCATCGGGTCACGGTGCTCAACCGGGGTTCCTCCGGAGTTCCGGACGGAATGGGGCACCTCGTGGCCGACCGCGACGACGAGGCCGCTCTGGAATCCGTGCTCGCGGGGCGTTCCTTCGACGTCGTCCTCGACCAGGTCTGCTACACCCCGCGCCAGGCGGAGATCGCCCGGCGGGTCTTCACGGGGCGCGTCCGGCGCTATGTGATGACGTCGACGGTGGAGGTGTACGCGGACGAGGACTCGGCCGGGCCGGTCCCGGAGAGCGCCCTCGACCTGGCGTCGGTCGCCGTCGACCCGGACGCGGCCTGGGACGACCCGGAGTTCCGCGACGCGCACTACGGGGAGGGCAAGCGGCAGGCCGAAGCGGTGTTCGCGGCGGGGGCGCCGTTCGCGTGGGCCTCGGTGCGGGTGGCGCACGTCCTGGGCGGCGACGACGACTTCACCGGCCGACTCGACCACTACGTGCGGCGCGTCCGGGACGGCGAGCCGATCGCGGTGCCGGCGGTGAACCGCCCGGCGACCTACGTGTACGTGGACGAGATCGCCGCGTTCCTCGCCTGGGCGGTGGAGGCGGACTTCACCGGTCCTGTGAACGCGCACTCCCACGGTCCGCTGCACACGGCCGACCTCTGCGCGGAGATCGAGCGGCAGGTGGGCGGCCGGACGGTGTTCCGGGAGGTGGAGGTCGGGGAGGTCTCGCCGTTCTCCTTCGCCCGCTCGTACGGAATGGACAACGCGCGGGCCACGGAGCTGGGTTACTCCTTCTCCCATTCCTCGGAATGGCTCGCGCGGGCCGTCTCCGACGCGGTCGGGGCGGCGCGGTGACGCGCTTCCGGATGCTGGGGGACGTACGGGTCGGGGCCGTCGGCCTCGGCACGATGCCGCTCTCCATCGAGGGGCGGCCCGACGAGGCGCGGGCCGTGGCCACGGTGCACGCGGCCCTGGACGCGGGCGTGACCCTGCTCGACACCGCCGACTCCTACCACCCGCCGGGCGGCGAGCCCGGCGAGGGCGAACTGCTCGTGGCCCGGGCCCTGGCCTCGTACGGGGGCCGTACGGACGGGGTGCTCGTGGCGACGAAGGGCGGGCGGGGACGGACGGCCGACGGCGGCTGGATCGTGGACGGGCGGCCCGGACACCTGCGGCGGGCGGCGGAGGCCTCGGCCCGGCGGCTCGGGGGCGACGCGATCGGGCTCTACCAGCTGCACAAGCCGGACCCGGCCGTCCCGTACGCCGAATCGCTCGGCGCGGTGCGGGAGTTGCTGGACGCGGGCACGGTCCGGCTCGCCGGGGTGTCGAACGTGGACGCGGAGCGGATCCTGCTGGCCCGGGAGGTCCTGGGCGACCGGCTCGTCTCCGTGCAGAACCGGTATTCGCCCGCCGTCCGGGACGGGGAGGCGGAGCTGCGGCTCTGCGCGGAGCTCGGCCTCGCCTTCCTGCCGTGGAGCCCGCTGGGCGGGATCTCCCGCAGCTCCCTGGACGGGACGTCCGCCTTGGAGGAGGACCCGGAGTTCGGGGCGTTCCACCGGGTGGCCCGGGCCCGCGGGACCGGCCCGCAGCGGGTGGCGCTCGCCTGGCTGCTCTCCCGCTCGGAGACCGTCCTGCCGATCCCCGGCGCGAGCCGCCCGGAAACGGCCCGCGACTCGGCCGCGGCGACCGGGCTCGTCCTGACGGAGGAGGAGTTGCGGGAGCTGGGGGGCTCGGCGGTACGGGGGAAACGAGAAGCCTCCGGCCGTACAGAGGTGAACGGGGCCCGGTCGTACGGGCGTGAACAGGAGGTCCCCGGCCGTACGAGGGTGAACAGGGCCCTGGCCGTACAGGGGTGAACGGGGGATCCCCGGCCGCTCGTGGCGGCCGGGGATCTCCCGTGCCCGGGGCCCGGATCCGGCTCAAGGCCCGGGACCCGGAGGTTCTTCGCGGCGGCGCGGGGCCGTCAGACCGTCGCGGGGGTCTTCTCGTCCTCCCCGTCCGCCCGCTGGTCCGGGACCGGGGTCGGGGCGTGGTCGTCGACGAGGGTCTTCTCGTCGAAGGGGACGCGGCCGGCGAGGACCTCGGTCACCCGCGCCTTGTCGATCTCCTTGGTCCAGGTGCCGACCAGCACCGTGGCGACGGCGTTGCCCGCGAAGTTGGTGAGGGCGCGCGCCTCGCTCATGAAGCGGTCGATGCCGACGATCAGGCCCACCCCGTCGACCAGTTCGGGCCGGTGCGACTGGAGGCCGCCCGCCAGGGTGGCGAGGCCCGCGCCGGTGACGCCCGCCGCGCCCTTCGACGCGATGATCATGAAGACGAGGAGGGAGACCTGCTCGCCGATCGACAGCGGGTCGCCCATCGCCTCGGCGACGAAGAGCGAGGCCATCGTGAGGTAGATCGCGGTGCCGTCGAGGTTGAAGGAGTAGCCGGTCGGCACGGTGATGCCGACGACCGGCTTGGAGACGCCCAGGTGCTCCATCTTCGCGATGAGGCGCGGCAGCGCCGACTCGGAGGACGAGGTGGAGAGGATCAGCAGGAACTCGCGGCCCAGGTACTTCAGGAGGGCCCAGATGTTGATCCCGGCGACCAGGCGCAGGAGCGCGCCGAGCACGACGAAGACGAAGAGTCCGCAGGTCAGATAGAAGCCGATCATGATGACGGCGAGGGACTTCAGGGCGTCCACGCCGGTCGCGCCGACGACGGCCGCGATCGCGCCGAACGCGCCGACCGGGGCCACCCACATGATCATGGCGAGGATGCGGAAGACCAGCCGCTGGATGTGCCCGATCCCGCGCAGGACCGGCTCCCCGGCCGCGCCCATCGCCTGGAGCGCGAAGCCCGCCAGGAGGGCGACCAGGAGGGTCTGGAGGACCTCGCCCTCGGTGAAGGCGGAGACGAGGGTGGTGGGGATGATCCCGAGGAGGAAGTCCGGCGTGGACTCGCTCGCGCCCTCCGCCTGCTTGGCTCCGGCCTCGGCCAGCTCCTTGGTGAGGTGCAGTCCGGAGCCGGGCTCCAGGAGGTTGCCGACGAGCAGGCCGATCGCGAGCGCCACCGTCGACATGAGCAGGAAGTAGCCGAGGGCGAGGCCGCCGACGGCCCCGACCTTCGCGGCCTTCCGCACCGAGCCGACGCCGAGCACGATCGTGCAGAAGATGATCGGGGAGATCATCATCTTGATCAGGTTGACGAATCCGGTGCCGAGCGGCTTCAGCTCGACGGCGAAGCCCGGCGCCAGGAAGCCGACCGCGATGCCGAGCAGTACGGCGCCGATGACGGCCAGGTACAGATAGTGGGTACGGTCCCGGCGTGCGGCCACGGCGGTCCTCCTCGTGCTGGTGGGTGTCCCCCGGGCGTCCGCGTCCCGGTGGACCTCCGCGACTATCCACCAGCCTGTGACCCGGGTCACGGTTGCGTACGTTTCGTTCACGGCCGAAACGGCGGGGGCGCGGAACCGGGCGGGGCCGGGACGCCGCCGCGCGGCCCCGGACGTGCACACTTACCCGCATGTGTGTGCCCCTCCCCCGGCTCCCCCGCCCCCGCAGCCTGGCCGGCCAGCTCTTCGCGATGCAGGTCGTGCTCGTGGCCGTCGTGGTGGCGGGGTGCGCGGTCTTCGCGTACCTCACGGACCGGGAGCAGGCCGAGGAGACCGCGCGGCGCCAGTCCACGGCCACCGCCGCGGCCGTCGCCGACTCCCCGTCCGTGGCGGCGGCCGCCCGCTCGGCCGATCCGTCGGCGGCGCTCCAGCCGTACGCGGAGGCGCTGCGGCGCCACGCGGACGTCGCCTTCGTGGTGATCATGGCGCCGGACGGCACCCGCTGGACGCATCCGGAGCCGGACCAGATCGGCCGCACGTACCTCGGCCACATCGAGGAGGCCCGGCGGGGGCAGGTCCACTCCGAGACCCACCTGGGGGTCCTCGGACCCTCCGTGCGGACGATCGCGCCCGTCTTCGACGCCGACGGGCGGGTCGTCGCGCTGGTCAGCGCGGGCATCACGATCGAGCGGATCAGCGCGCAGGTACGGGAGCAGGTGACCGCCCTGCTCGGCATGGCGGGCGCGGCGCTCGCGCTCGGCGGGGCGGGGACGTACGTGGTGAACGCGCGGCTGCGCCGCCACACCCACGGCATGAACGCCACCGAGCTGAGCCGGATGCACGACTACCACGAGGCCGCGCTGCACGCCGTGCGGGAGGGGCTCGTGATGCTCGACGGGCGGCGGCGGATCGCCCTGATCAACGACGGGGCGCGGGAGCTGCTGGGCCTGGACGAGGGGGTCGTGGGGCGTCCGGCGGCGGACCTCGGCCTGCCCGCGCCGCTGACCGGCGCGCTGCTGTCCTCGGAGCCGCGCGTGGACGAGACGCACCTGACGGACGACCGGGTCCTCGTCGTGAACACCCGCCCGGTGGTGGGCGGGGAGCGGCGCGGGACCGTCGTGACGCTGCGGGACCGCACGGAGCTCCAGGCCCTGTCGGGCGAGCTGGACTCCGAGCGGGGCTTCACGGAGGCGCTGCGCTCCCAGGCCCACGAGGCGGCGAACCGGCTGCACACGGTCGTCTCGCTGATCGAGCTGGGCCGGGTGGCGGAGGCGGTGGAGTTCGCGACGGCGGAACTGGAACTGGCCCAGGCGCTCACCGACCGGGTCGTGGACGCGGTCGGCGAGCCCGTCCTCGCGGCACTGCTGCTCGGCAAGGCGGCGCAGGCCAACGAGCGGGGCGTGGAGCTGGTCCTCACCGAGGACAGCCGCATCGACGACGGCCGGGTGCCGGAGGCGCTGTCCGCGCGGGACCTGGTGACGATCCTCGGCAACCTGATCGACAACGCCGTGGAGGCGGCCGGCGGGACCCCGCACGCGCGCGTGACGGTCACGGTCGCGGCCCGCGCGGGGGACGGCGAGCTGCTGCTCCGGGTCTCGGACAGCGGCCCCGGCGTCAGCCCGGCCGACCGGGACGCGGTCCTCGGCCGCGGCTGGTCCACCCGGGGCCCCGGCCGCGGCCTCGGCCTGGCCCTGGTCCACCAGGCGGTCTCCCGCGCCACGGGCACGCTGACCCTCACGGACGGGGCGGAGGGCGGGGCGGAATTCACGGTACGGCTGCCGTTGCGGGAGGAGGGAGCGGTACGAGGGGACGTGCCGGCGCCTCGGAGAGCCGGAGGGGCGCCCCGTAAGGGCGACGCTCCCGGCGTGAGCGGTGCCCCCGCCGCCCCCGGCGCGGAGGTGGCCCCGTGAGTACCGTCCCCCTTCGGGTGCTGGTCGTCGAGGACGACCCCGTGGCCGCCGACGCGCACGCGCTCTACGCCGGGCGGGTCGAGGGGTTCGTCGTCGTGGGGGTCGCGCACTCGCGGGCCGCCGCCGTGCGGGTGCTCGACCGGACGGCGGTCGATCTGATCCTGCTCGACCTGTACCTGCCGGACGGCCACGGCCTCCAGCTCCTGCGGGCGCTGCGCGCCGCCGGGCACACGGCCGACGTCATCGCGGTGACCTCCGCCCGGGACCTGGCGGTCGTGCGGGAGGGCGTCTCCCTCGGGGTCGTCCAGTACGTGCTCAAGCCCTTCGCCTTCGCGACCCTCAGGGACCGGCTCGTGCGGTACGCCGAGTTCCGGGCGGCCGCCGGGGAGGCCTCCGGGCAGGACGAGGTGGACCGGGCGCTCGCCGCCCTGCGGGCCCCGCACCCCGCCGCGCTCCCCAAGGGCCTGAGCGCCCCGACCCTGGAGGCCGTCACCCGCACCCTCCGGGCCGCCCCGGAGGGGCTCACCGCCGCCGAGGCGGGGGCGGCCGTCGGGATCTCCCGGATCACCGCGCGCCGCTACCTGGAACACCTGGTGACCGAGGGCCGGGCCGTACGGGCGCCCCAGTACGGGCAGATCGGACGACCCGAGCTCCAGTACCGCTGGCTGGGCGGACCCGTACGGGGTCACTGAACAGGCGGAACGCCGTTACCGGGCGGTTCCCACGTTCCTACGAACCTCGGGCCTTGGGCGAACGCACCGTATCCAGCCGTCACCCTCCGCACCTACGGTGTCCGCGTGCACCCACCTTCCCCACCCTTCGACGCCCCGGCCGCGCGCCGCCTGCGGGAAGGCCTCGGCATGGCCCACGACCACGTCGCCTACGGCCTGCGGGCGCAGTACGGCATCCTCGCCACCCCCGAGACCGTCCTCGCCTGGGAGCGCGGCGGGGCGGTCCCCACCGAGCAGGAACTCACGGCCCTCGCGGGCGTCCTGTGGTGCTCCCCCGCCGAGCTGATCGCCACCGCCTCCACCCTGCGCGAGCACCGGGTGGCGCGCGGGATCGCCCCCGAGGAGCTGGCGCGCCGGGTGGGGGTCACGGCCCGGGAGTACCGGCGGATGGAGGACGAGGGGCGCTGGCGCGGCACCGAACGCCAGACGGCCGCCCTCGCGGAGGCCCTCGGCCTCGGCCCGCGCGCCCTGATCACCGCGACCGGCGGCGACGAGCGCCTCGCCGGGCTGCTGCGCGACGCGGCCACCACCCGCTGGCAGGCGTACGTGAAGCCGGTGGTGCGGACGGTGCCGCTGCCCCGGCGGACCGTGGAGGCCGCACTCCAGCGGCTGCACGCGGACTACCACGCCCGGATGGCGGCGACCAGCAGCTGGGGCGCGTCGGGGGGCTCCGGCGACGCGGGGCGCGCGTATCTGGACGACGTCATCGGCCACTTCTGGACGTACGCCGGCACGTGACCCCGGGCCGTACGCCGAAGACCCGCACCGGCGCCGTAGATTGGCGCCGTGAGACGACACATACCTTTCGAGCGGCTCCACAACTTCCGTGACCTGGGCGGCTGTCGGACCGCCGGCGGCGGAACCGTGCGGTGGGAGACCCTCTACCGCTCCGACTCCCTCGGCAAGCTCGCGGACGCCGGTCCGGCGGACCTGGCACGCTTCCGGGAGCTGGGCGTGACCACGGTGATCGACCTGCGCTACCCGTGGGAGATCGCGGCCAAGGGCCGCCTGCCGGAGACCGACGGCGTCGCCTGGCACAACCTCTCCGTCGAGCACCGCCCCTACGACCAGGCGGAGATCGACCCCGGCCTCGACCCGTGGCGGTACCTCGCCGACCGGTTCGCCGAGGTCGCCGAGGACGGGGCCGTGGAACTCCGTACGGCCCTGGAGGTCATCGCCGCCGCCGACGGGCCGCTCGTCTTCCACTGCGCCTCGGGGAAGGACCGTACGGGACTGCTCGCGGCGGTCCTCCTCGCGCTCCTGGAGGTCCCCGACGAGGAGGTCCTCGCGGACTTCGCCCTCACCGAACTGGCCACGGAGCGCCTGGTCGCCGACTGGCACGCGTCCCACCCGGGTCGCACGCTCCGCTGGCCGGGCTACGGCCGCGCCCCCGCCGAGGTCATCCGCCTGTTCCTCGCGGACCTGCGGGCGCGGTACGGATCGGTGGAGGCGTACACCACCGGCCACGTCGGCCTGGACCCGGCGGTGGTGACGGCCCTGAGGACCCGTCTGGTGGAGCCGCCGGCCGCCGTCCTGGGCCTGCCCTAGTCCCGGCGGTCGAAGTCGAAGAGCTGGCCCTCGGCGTCCGGTGCGCAGGGGGCCAGGGCGAGGCGGGACCAGGCGGCGGCGCGGTCGCCGACGACGGTGACGCAGCCGCCGGGGGGCGCGGAGCCGGCCGGGACGATCCGGTATCCCCTGACGGGGGTGCCGTACGGCTCCAGGGAGAACTCCTCGATCCGGGTGGGGTCGCCGCACTCGGAGTCCTCGTACGGCACGCCGGGCACCCGCCCGCCGGAGGGCACGCCGGAGCAGCCGGCGCCGTAGTCGGGGTGGTCGGAGGCGATCCGCCACCGGCCGCCGCCCGTCTCCGCGAGCGCGTACAGCGGGACGCCCGCGGCGGCGCACGGCACCTGGTGGATCTGGCCGGTCCGGGTGCCGCGCCGCTCGCCGAGGCAGAGGTCGGTGCCGACGACCCGGATGCGGACGTCGCCGGCGGCGGGGGTGGTGGGGGTGCGGGGCGGGTGCCCGGTGTGGCCGTCCCGCAGGAAGGCGACGACGCTGACCCCGGCGAACACGAGGGCGGCGACCGCGACCACCGGGACGAGGAGGCGCCGCGGCCGCAACCGTATTCGGGACCGCGCCCCGCCGGCGGCCTCCGGCCCGGAAGCCTCGGGGAGGGGGACGGGGGCGGTGGGCCAGACGGGCCGGGGGGCGGGTTCGGGGTCCGGGTCGGGGATGGTTTCGGGGTCCGGGTCGGGGGCGGCTTCGAGGGCCGGATCGGGGATGGTTTCGGGGTCCGGGGCCGTCTCGGGGTCGGCCTCCGGGGCGGTCTCCATGGTGGGGGACGCCTTGTGCACCGGGGCCGTTTCCTCCGGTCTCTCCGGCCCCTCCGGTGCGAGGCCCCGAGCCGGGTCCGGGTCCTCCGTCCCGTACCCCCGGCGCTCCGTCAGTTCCCTGCGTGCCGCCCGCCAGCGTTCCAGCCCGGCCGGGCCGGTGCCGCACGCGCGGACGAAGGCCGTCAGGAGTTCCTCGCGGGGCAGGGTCGTGCGGGAGAGCATGTTCGCCACCGTGGAGCGGGGCAGGACGTCCCCGCGCGCCTCCGCCCGCGCCGAGAGCTCGCGGTACGTCAGGCCGGACCAGTCCTTGAGCGCCTGGAGGCGCGCGAGGAACTCGGCGGGGCTCCGTACGCCCCGCGGGTCAGGGGCGTGCTCCCCCGGCGCCATCCTCGCCTCCCCCTTCTCCCGGACGGGCGGACAGGACTGGGACATGTCCGGGACAGGCCCCCAGCCTTGTTGATCCCGCGCTCCGGCTCAAGAGTGGATTCCGGCATTTCCGGGGGGATGCCGGTACGCGGAAACGGCCCCGACCGTCCACGGGGGGACGGTCGGGGCCGTGGAGGCCCGGGGGCTCAGAAGACCGACTCCGCCTCGCGCATCCGGTCCGCCGGGACCCTCTTGAGCTGGGTCACGGCCTCCGCGAGCGGCACCATCTCGATGCTCGTGCCGCGCAGCGCCGTCATCCGGCCGAAGTCGCCGCGGTGCGCCGCCTCCACCGCGTGCCAGCCGAAGCGGGTGGCGAGCACCCGGTCGTACGCGGTCGGGGTGCCGCCGCGCTGGACGTGGCCGAGGATGACCGGACGGGCCTCCTTGCCGAGGCGCCGCTCCAGCTCGACGGCGAGCTGGGTGCCGATGCCCTGGAAGCGCTCGTGGCCGAACTGGTCGATCTCGCCCTTGGCGTACTCCATCGAGCCCTCGGCGGGGTGCGCGCCCTCGGCGACGCAGATGACGGCGAACTTCTTGCCGCGCGAGAAGCGTTCCTCGACCATCTTGACGAGGTCGTCGACCTCGAAGGGGCGCTCGGGGAGGCAGATGCCGTGCGCGCCGCCGGCCATGCCGGACTCCAGGGCGATCCAGCCGGCGTGGCGGCCCATCACCTCGACGACCATCACGCGCTGGTGGGACTCGGCGGTGGTCTTGAGCCGGTCCATGGCCTCGGTGGCGACGCCGACGGCGGTGTCGAAGCCGAAGGTGCGGTCCGTGGAGGAGATGTCGTTGTCGATGGTCTTCGGGACGCCGACGACGGGCATCCCCGCGTCGGAGAGCATCCGGGCGGCGGTCAGGGTGCCCTCGCCGCCGATCGGGATGAGGACGTCGATGCCGTACTGGCGGGCCAGGTCGGAGGCGGACTCGGCGGCCTCGCGCAGCCGGTTCCGCTCCAGGCGGGCCGAGCCGAGGATGGTGCCGCCGCGGGCCAGGATGCCGCTGACGGCGTTGAGGTCGAGGGGCCGGAAGTGGCCGTCGAGGAGGCCCTTGAAGCCGTCCTCGAAGCCGATGACCTCGTCTCCGTGGCCGGTCATCGCCCGGTGCACGACCGACCGGATCACTGCGTTCAGGCCGGGGCAGTCGCCGCCTGCGGTGAGAACTCCGATGCGCATCGTGCTGTGTCTCCTGCTCGGTCGCGGTCCGTGTGAGCCACGGCAATTCTCACACGGCGGGCCCGAGGGGCGCGCTCGTCGCCGTTCCGCGCGTCCCTCCCGGGGGCCCCGCGGCGGCCCTTCCGACGGCCCTGCGACGGCCCTGCGGCGGCCCGCCCACCGGGTCTCCGGCGGCCCTCCGGCGGTCCCTCCGGGGCCTTTCGGCCCGTGCTTCCGGGCCCTTCGTCCGGCGGGCGACCTAACCATCGCCGGGGGTATTGTCAAGGGGGTAATGCCGCCCTAACGGGGCTTTCCGAGCCCTTTTGATTGACGTACGGGCCGGGAAGGCGGAGCTGGGGCACCGCCCGGGCCCTTCCGCAGGACTGGACAGGAGACCACGGCGTGACGCGCAGCGTGTACGTGACCGGGATCGACCGCGGTGACGGCCGCCAGGTCGTCGAGCTGGGAGTCATGGAGCTCCTCACCCGCCAGGTGGACCGGGTGGGGGTCTTCCGGCCGCTGGTGCACGACGGGCCGGACCGGCTCTTCGACCTGCTGCGCGCCCGCTACCGGCTCTCGCAGGACGCCTCGACGGTCTACGGCATGGACTACCAGGAGGCCTCGACCCTCCAGGCCGAGCGGGGCACCGACGAGCTGGTCTCCCGGCTGGTCGACCGCTTCCACGCCGTCGCCCGGGAGTACGAGGTCGTCCTGGTCCTCGGCACCGACTTCGCCGCCACCCAGCTCCCCGACGAGCTGGCGATCAACGCCCGGCTCGCCAACGAGTTCGGCGCCTCCGTCATCCCGGTGGTGGGCGGCAAGGGCCAGTCGGCGGAGTCCGTGCGGGCCGAGGCGCGCAACGCCTTCCGGGCGTACGACGGGCTCGGCTGCGACGTGCTCGCGATGGTGGTCAACCGGGTGGCGGCCGAGGACCGGGAGGCCATCGCGGAGCGGCTCGCGGCCCGGCTGCCGGTGCCCTGTTACGTCCTGCCGGACGAGCCGGCCCTGTCCGCGCCGACCGTCGCCCAGATCACCCACGCGCTCGGCGCCACCGTCGTCCTCGGGGACGACGCCGGGCTCGCCCGGGACGCCCTGGACTTCGTCTTCGGCGGCGCGATGCTGCCGAACTTCCTGAACGCCCTGACGCCCGGCTGTCTGGTCGTCACCCCCGGGGACCGGGCCGACCTGGTCGTCGGCGCGCTCGCCGCGCACTCGGCCGGCACCCCGCCGATCGCCGGGGTGGTGCTCACCCTGAACGAGCGGCCCAGCGAGGAGATCCTGACCCTGGCGGCCCGGCTCGCGCCCGGCACCCCGGTGGTCTCGGTCGCCGGGAACAGCTTCCCGACCGCCGCCGAACTCTTCGCCCTGGAGGGCAAGCTGAACGCGGCGACCCCGCGCAAGGCGGAGACCGCGCTCGGCCTGTTCGAGCGGCACGTGGACACCGCCGACCTGCTCAAGCGGGTCTCGGTGGCCCGCAGCGGCCGGGTCACCCCGATGATGTTCGAGCACGAGCTGCTCGAACAGGCGCGGGCCGACCGGCGCCGGGTGGTGCTCCCGGAGGGCACGGAGGAACGGGTGCTGCGCGCCGCCGACGTGCTGCTGCGCCGGGACGTGTGCGACCTGACGCTGCTCGGCGACGTGGAGACCATCCGCAAGAAGGCCGCCGACCTGAGCGTGGACCTGCGCGAGACGCAGCTGATCGACCCGCACACCTCGGAGCTGCGGGACGCGTTCGCGGAGAAGTACGCGGCACTGCGCGCCCACAAGGGCGTCACCGTGGAGCTGGCGTACGACGTGGTGTCGGACGTGAACTACTTCGGCACCCTGATGGTCCAGGAGGGCCTGGCCGACGGGATGGTGTCCGGTTCGGTGCACTCCACGGCCGCGACGATCCGCCCGGCCTTCGAGATCATCAAGACGAAGCCGGACGCGTCGATCGTCTCCTCGGTCTTCTTCATGTGCCTGGCGGACAAGGTCCTGGTGTACGGCGACTGCGCGGTCAACCCGGACCCGAACGCCGAGCAGCTCGCGGACATCGCCGTCCAGTCGGCGGCCACCGCGGCCCGGTTCGGCGTGGAGCCGCGGATCGCGATGCTCTCGTACTCCACGGGCACCTCGGGCTCCGGCGCCGACGTCGACAAGGTGCGGGAGGCGACCAAGCTCGTCCGGGAGGCGCACCCGGAGCTGCGGATCGAGGGGCCCATCCAGTACGACGCGGCCGTGGAGCCCTCGGTGGCGGCGACGAAGCTGCCCGGTTCGGAGGTGGCGGGGCAGGCGTCGGTGCTGATCTTCCCCGACCTGAACACCGGCAACAACACGTACAAGGCCGTGCAGCGTTCGGCCGGCGCCGTGGCCGTCGGCCCGGTCCTCCAGGGCCTGCGCAAGCCCGTGAACGACCTCTCGCGCGGCGCGCTCGTCAGCGACATCGTCAACACGGTCGCCATCACGGCGATCCAGTCCCAGGGTCAGGAGCTCCCCGCATGACCGCGCCCACGTCCACTCCCACGCGTGTACTCGTCCTCAACTCCGGTTCGTCGTCGCTGAAGTACCAGCTGCTCGACATGCGCGACGGCAGCCGTCTGGCGCAGGGGCTGGTGGAGCGGATCGGCGAGGAGACCTCGCGGCTCGTCCACACCCCGCTCCGGGAGGGGGACGGCGGGAAGCGGGAGAGGAACGGGCCGATCTCCGACCACTCGGCCGCCCTGAAGGCGGTCGCCGAGGAGCTGGCGGCGGACGGTCTGGGCCTGGACTCCCCCGAACTGGCGGCGATCGGGCACCGGGTGGTGCACGGCGGGCTGCGGTTCACCGAGCCGACCGTCATCGACGGCGAGGTGCTCGCGGAGATCGAGCGGCTCGTCCCGGTGGCGCCGCTGCACAATCCGGCGAACCTCGTGGGCATCCGCACGGCGATGGCGCTGCGGCCCGACCTGCCGCAGGTGGCGGTCTTCGACACCGCCTTCCACACCACGATGCCGGAGTCCGCGGCGCGGTACGCGATCGACGTGGAGACCGCCGACGCGCACCGGATCCGGCGGTACGGCTTCCACGGCACCTCGCACGCGTACGTCTCGCGGGAGACCGCGCGGCTGCTCGGCAAGGAGCCGGAGGAGGTGAACGTGATCGTGCTGCACCTGGGGAACGGGGCGTCCGCCTCGGCGGTGCGGGGCGGCCGGTGCGTGGACACCTCGATGGGCCTGACGCCGCTGGAGGGCCTGGTCATGGGGACCCGCTCGGGCGACATCGACCCGGCGGTCACCTTCCACCTCCGGCGGGTGGCGGGGATGTCGGCGGACGAGATCGACGTCCTGCTGAACAAGCGGTCCGGTCTGGTGGGGCTCTGCGGCGACAACGACATGCGGGAGATCCGCCGCCGGGTCGACGAGGGCGACGAGCGGGCGGCGCTCGCCTTCGACGTCTACGTCCACCGGCTGAAGAAGTACATCGGCGCGTACTACGCGGTGCTCGGCCGGGTGGACGCGGTGGCGTTCACGGCGGGGGTCGGGGAGAACGCGGCGCCGGTGCGGCAGGCGGCCGTCTCGGGTCTGGAAGAGCTGGGGCTCGCGGTGGACGCGGAGCTGAACGCGGTGCGTTCGGACGAGGCGCGGTTCATCTCGCCGGAGTACGCGCGGGTGGCGGTCGCCGTGGTGCCGACGGACGAGGAGCTGGAGATCGCGCGCCAGAGCTACGCGCTCGTACGGGGCCCGGGAGTGGAGGACGCGCCGGCGGGGGACGCGCTCGTACGGGGTGCGGAGGGCTCGAACGAGTGATCGCTTGAGCGGCCGCCCGCCCATTTGTACTTTCCGCCAGTCGGAATATTCCGCAGTGAAACAAACCGATAGGATCCGCCTCATGCGCCGTTCCAAAATCGTCTGCACGCTGGGCCCCGCCGTCGACTCGTATGAGCAGCTGAAGGCTCTCATCGAGGCCGGCATGAACGTGGCCCGATTCAACTTCAGCCACGGCTCCCAGGCAGAACACCAGGAGCGGTACGACCGCGTCCGGCAGGTCGCCGCGGACACCGGGCGGGCCGTCGGCGTCCTCGCCGACCTCCAGGGCCCCAAGATCCGTCTGGAGACCTTCGCCGAGGGACCGGTCGAGCTGGTGCGCGGTGACGAGTTCACCATCACCACCGAGGACGTCCCGGGCGACAAGTCGATCTGCGGCACCACCTACAAGGGTCTGCCGGGCGACGTCTCCAAGGGCGACCAGGTCCTCATCAACGACGGCAACGTCGAGCTGCGGGTGGTCGAGGTCGAGGGCCCCCGGGTCAGGACCATCGTCATCGAGGGCGGTGTCGTCTCGGACCACAAGGGCATCAACCTGCCCGGCGCGGCCGTCAACGTCCCGGCCCTGTCCGAGAAGGATGTCGACGACCTGCGCTTCGCCCTGCGGATGGGCTGCGACATGGTCGCCCTGTCGTTCGTGCGGGACGCCGACGACGTCAAGGACGTCCACAAGGTGATGGACGAGGAGGGCCGCCGGGTCCCCGTCATCGCCAAGGTGGAGAAGCCGCAGGCCGTGGAGAACATGGCCGACGTCGTCGCCGCGTTCGACGCGGTCATGGTGGCCCGCGGCGACCTCGCCGTGGAGTACCCCCTGGAGAAGGTCCCGATGGTGCAGAAGCGCCTGGTGGAGCTCTGCCGCCGGAACGCCAAGCCGGTCATCGTCGCCACCCAGATGATGGAGTCGATGATCACCAACTCGCGTCCGACCCGCGCCGAGGCGAGCGACGTCGCCAACGCGATCCTGGACGGTGCCGACGCGGTCATGCTGTCGGCCGAGTCCTCGGTCGGCGCGTACCCGATCGAGACCGTCAAGACGATGTCGAAGATCGTCACGGCGGCCGAGGAGGAGCTGCTCTCCAAGGGCCTCCAGCCCCTGGTCCCGGGCAAGAAGCCGCGCACCCAGGGCGGTTCGGTCGCCCGCGCGGCCTGCGAGATCGCGGACTTCCTGGGCGGCAAGGCGCTGGTCGCCTTCACCCAGTCCGGCGACACGGCCCGCCGCCTCTCGCGCT
Source organism: Streptomyces sp. NPDC093071 (assembly GCF_044754545.1). Lineage (NCBI taxonomy): Bacteria > Bacillati > Actinomycetota > Actinomycetes > Kitasatosporales > Streptomycetaceae > Streptomyces > Streptomyces sp. NPDC093071. The sequence continues at coordinate 102,966 of NZ_JBIVPH010000012.1, forward strand.
ACCGGACCCAGCAGCCGATCCTCGCCTTCACCACGGACGAGAACACCCGCAACCAGCTCACCCTGAGCTGGGGCGTCGAGTCCTACGTCGTCCCGCACGTGGACAACACCGACGCGATGGTCGACCTCGTGGACGCCGAGCTGCTCAAGCTCCAGCGCTACAACGAGGGCGACACCATGGTCATCACGGCCGGCTCGCCCCCCGGCGTCCCCGGCACCACGAACATGGTCCGGGTGCACCACCTCGGCGGCGGCGAGCGCGACTGACGCGCCGCGCGCACCCCGCGCCGAAGCCCCCGTCCGGTGCGGACGGGGGCTTCGGCGCGTGCGGCTCCCGGAGCAGTACGGGGGTCAGCTCGGCTCGATCGTGTTGCGCAGGTCCTCGACCTTGAGGGTGCCGCCGAACTGACCGGCCTGCTTGAGCTTGACGTTGGTGAAGAGGATCTCCGGAAGGTTCAGCGGGGGCGGGGACTCCGGCCCGAAGGTGATCGGGATGATGCCGAGGAGGTTGCCCTTCAGCTCCTCCGTGTACATCGTCACCGTGCCGCCGGTGATGGTCGACGTCGAGCCCTTCTGGGACCGGACGTGGGCCGTCAGTCCCGGGGAGTGGACCGTCATCTGGTGCAGGTCCTTGATGCCCACCGAGGACGCGGTGAACTTCAGGACCTTCTTGGTCTTGCCGCCGTAGGTCCTCACCTCGACGATGCCGTGGTACTTCAGACCGCTCAGCGTGAGCACCGAGCTCTCCAGGCGCCACGGCTCGTCCGGGAGCAGCGGGATGCCGGGCTCCAGGTCGGCCGCCGCGAGCGCCGCGTCGTCGCGCTCGGGGCACGGGAAGCGGGGCTTGGCGCCTTCGGGTATGTCCTCGTCCTTCTTGGCGTCGAGGCCCTGGGCGCTCTCCGGCAGTTCCTCGGCCTCGACGCCGGCCTTCTCGGCCGCCGCGCGGATCTCGGCCTTCGTCTTCTCGGCGTCCGGGTCGGCGGTCGCCTTCGCGGCTCCGGTGGGCTTCGGCGTGGTGGTCGCCTTCGGCGCGGTGGCCGGGGCCGACGTGGTCGGGGCCGGGGTCGTCGGCGCCGCCGTCGTGGGCGTGGCCGTCGCGGTGGGCGTGGGGGTCGCCTTCTTCGGGGCGAGGCCGTCGAAGACGTCCTTCAGCGCGTCGCCCAGACCCAGCGGGTCCAGCGGGTTCTTCGACTTCGTCGGCGTGGGTGCGGCCGTCGGGGTCGGGGTGGCGGCAGGCTTCGGGGCCGTGGTGGTCTGCACCCGCTGCGTGGTCGTCTGCCCGGTCGTCGTCGCGGTCGGCGTCGGCGTCGCGGTGGCGGAAGGGGTCCCGGAGGGAGTGGCCGAGGGGGTGGCGGTCGCCGAGGGGGTGGCCGTCGGCTTCGGCGTCTCCTTCCGCGTCTCCGTGGCCTCCGGCGTCGGCTCGTCCGAGCGCGTCACGCAGGGGCCGGGCGCGAAGGGGACGTCCTTGTCGTCGGCGAGGGCGATCTTGGGCGTGAGGCCCATCCCCACGAACACCGCGGTCGGCATGGCGGCCAGCGCCATCGCCTTGCCCGCGGGGCCCTGGATCCTGTTCAGCAGCGTCTTGCGTGGGGCCGCGTGCCGCGGTCCGCCCTTCGCGAGCGCCGGCTGGGTCTCGTCACCCCGCACTGTTCCTCCCGCCGTTGGCATCGAACGTCTTCTGGGTCGCGTGGTGCTCCGGTCCGCGCTGCTCCGGGAGCCCGGCCGTCAGCACGGCCCCGGCTTCGGCGGAGGCCTCCGGCCCGGCGTCGTCCTCCGTGTCCGCGGTCTCCTCGACCGGCGGTGCGGGAGCCCAGGCGATGGACATGCCGCCTCCGATGAGGGAGAGCAGGAATCCGACGCCGAGACCGCCGAAGTTCGACACGGGGATGGAGACCAGGCCGAGGACGATCGTCGCGACGCCCGCGAAGACCCGTACGGCGGGCTGGAACCACATCATCAGGCCGAGCGTGATGAGCAGGACGCCGATGATCAGCGCGCTGGATCCGGCGGTCGTCTTCATCGCGAGGGTGATGTTGCCGAGCCGCATGTCCCCGTAGGGGAGGTAGGCGATCGGCACGCCACCGAGGAGGGTGAACAGTCCCGCCCAGAAGGGCCGGGTCTGCCGCCAGACCTTGAACCGGTTCTCCTTGGGGACTTCGCGGGAGGCAGGGGTCTCGGCGCTCATGGAAAACAGCTCCCTGGAAGCGGTGTCGCTGAGAAGTGGAGATGAGAAGGGAGGGGCCCGGCGGCGGGACCGCGCACGGCGGTCCCGCCGCTTCGGGGCGGATCGGTCCGGGGACCGGTCAGCCCTTGAAGCACTCCTTCTCCGTGCCCCGGTGCAGGGACAGGTTCAGGTCGGGAAGCCTGAAGGTGGCGGCCGTGGTGGCCCACGCCTTCTGCTTGACGTTGCTGAGGGTGGCGTCCTTGGCGCGCTGGCCGAAACCGAACTTGTTGGCCTCGGTGTTGGGCTGGATGCCCTGGCCGCCCTCGTACTTCGGGAGGGAGCCGGCCGCGACGCCGATGTCGATCTGCTTGAACTCGGCGTCGGCCTCCAGGTAGGAGACGTCGAGGTACAGGTCCTTCGCGTAGACCTGCTCGTCCGTGTCGCCCTTCTTGGCCTTGTCGCTGTCACCGGCCGTCAGACGGAGGGTGATGTCACCGAGACCCGGAACCGGCGTCACGACCGACTGGCACATGTTGGTGATGTGGGCCGTGTCGAAGCCGGAGACCGCGACCGGGGCGCCGAACGGCGTGCCGTCCAGCTTGTTGCCCTTGGCGACGCTGCCGTACTGGACGAACTCGGTGCCCACCAGCTTGTCGGTGGAGACCTTGAACTCCTGGCCGGAGATCGCGAACGACGCGGCGAGCGCGCCCTGCGCCAGGCCGACGCCGATCGCTGCCGTCGCGGCCACGCTGGGCACCATGACGACGGCGAAACGCTTCCATCTGGTCCCGCCACGAACCTGGGACTTCATGAGAATCCTCCTTCTCGGACGTACATCTCCAGAAGGGGCGTGGGCCCGTTCTGCGATGGGAGAAGAGCTACGTCCTCGGGAAGGAGAGCGCCGAGGCGACGAGCGGCGCAGTACGCCTCCGCATCACCGGCGATCACCCCCGAGCGACAACCATGGGCCACGCGGTGCGCGTGACCTGATCGGACAGGCCCCGTTCGGTGAGAGCGGGAACCCCCCTGTCCACGACCGGTGCCGGAGCACCGGTCCGCCCGGTGGGGACCCTCTCCGCGGTCCCGGTTGGTTGCCGGGGTCGTGCGGTTCGGACCGAGCGTGGCCGATCGTGGTCCATTCCGGGCGCCCGCACAAGGGGGTTCGTTACTGGCTAGTAACGGGTGGATAACCGCGACATGGCGGGACGGGACCGAACGGGCACACAGGGTGCGTTCGAGGGGAGGGGAATATCGGCAGATCGCCAGACGAACCCGGACAGAGCGCCGGGTTCGATTTACTGCAAGTAACAGCGGCCGCGATTACCAAGTTTTGGTAAAGCGCGGCCGCCATTTGTCACTCCGCTGCCAAATCGCCGGACGATCGGGCATGGGGGAAGGGGTCCGGAAGACCTCAGAAGAGCACGCGGGCCAGGGCCTGCCGGGCCGCCGTCACGCGCGGGTCGTCGGAGCCGATCACCTCGAACAGCTCCAGGAGCCGCAGCCGCACCGCGTCCCGGTCCTCACCGGCCGTGCGGCGCACGGTCTCCACCAGGCGCCCGAAGGCGTCCTGCACGTGACCGCCCGCCAGATCGAGGTCGGCGGCGGCGAGCTGCGCGGTGACGTCGGCCGGATCGTCCGCGGCGTTCCTGCGGACGGCGCCCGGGTCCAGGTCCTGGACGCGGGCGAGGAGTTCGGCCTGCGCGAGGCCGAGCTTGGCCTCCGGGTGGGCCGGGTCGTCGGCCAGCACGTTCTTGTACGCCTGGACGGCGCCCGCCAGGTCGCCCGCGTCGAGCGCGACCATCGCCGCTTCGAGGAGGGAGTCGTACGGGCCGGCCGGGCGCGGGGCGGGGGCCGAGGGGTCGGCGTCCGCGTCCACGGCGATGCCGGTGAGGCCGAAGCGCTCCTCGCCGACCGCGATCAGCTGGTCGAGGGTCTCGCGGATCTGGGCCTCGGGCACCGCGCCCTGGAAGAGCGGCAGCGCCTGACCGGCGACCACCGCGAAAACGGCCGGAATTCCCTGGATGCCGAACTGCTGCATCAGCATCTGGTTGGCGTCGACGTCGATCTTCGCGAGCAGGAAGCGGCCGTGGTACTCGACGGCGAGCCGCTCCAGGAGGGGGCCGAGCTGCTTGCAGGGCTCGCACCACTCGGCCCAGAAGTCGAGGACGACCGGGACCTCGGCGGAACGCTGGAGCACATCGCGCTCGAAGCCCGCCTCGTCGACGTCGATCACCAGGGCGGACGGGGGCACGGCGGCCGTTCCGCCCTGCCGGGCGGCTTCGGCGCGCGCCTGCTCCGCCTTCGCCTTGGCCTCTCCGGCCGCCTTCACCGCGGCGAGGTCGACGACGCCGCTCATGGACATGTTTCGGGGCTGCATGGCTCCATCCTCCCCCTTCCGCGCGCGTAACCGTTAAGCCGTGGCCGAACCGCGCCGTCCACCCGCCTCCCGCCGGTGTGCGAGACGCGTGGACGACACGGTTGCCCGTCTTCTGTTGTCTGGTTCGCACCGGGTCCCCACCCGGTGCCGTGGTTGTCGCTCGGGCCGCTCAAAGCCTTTCGCTACGAGTCGTAGCGTAACTGGCGGGGCGGAGACGACGGGAGAGCGGACGGCAGATCCGTACGGTGAACTGGCTCACATCGCAGCCCTCTGGCGCCGTACCTACCGGCGGGTATGGTCGACGTTCATGTGTAGCCGCACCAACCCCCGCAGCAGCCGTACCGGGCGCCCCCGCTCCACCGAGGCCGACGAGGCCATCCTGGAGGCGACCCGCGCGGCCCTGGTCGAGCTGGGCTGGTCCAAGCTCACGATGGGGGACGTCGCCGGCCGCGCCGGGGTCGCGAAGACGACCCTCTACCGCCGCTGGGCCAACAAGAGCGAGCTGGTGGTGGACGCGGTCGCCGTCCTCTTCGACGAGCTCGAACTCCCCGACCTGGGTTCGCTCCGGGCCGACATCGAGCACGTGGTGCTCCAGTTCGCGGCGCTCCTGGAGCGCCCTGAGACGAAGACGGCGCTGATGGCGGTGGTCGCCGAGTCGACCCGGGACGAGCCGCTGCGCCGGCGCATCCGCGCCTCGATCGTCGACCGCCAGAAGCGGTTGGTCCTGGAGGGCCGGATGCGGGCGCAGCGGCGCGGCGAACTCCCGTCCGACCGCGACCTGCCGGCCGTCGGCGCCACCGACGACCTGATCTTCGACGTCATCGCGGGCGCGGTCGTGCACCGCGCCCTGGTCAGCGCCGAGCCGGTGGACGGGCCGTGGGTGGCGCGCCTGTCGGCCCTCCTGGTGGGGGGTCTCGGCGCGGCGGCGACGGCCGGGGGCTGAGCCGCGCACGGACGCGTGAGGGGCGGTACGGGAATCCCGTACCGCCCCTCATCGCCGTACCGCCCCTGTCCCGCGCGGGACTTCAGAAGCCCGGGGGCTCCGTGTAGACGCCCCACTCGTCGCGCAGGGCGTCGCAGATCTCGCCGAGGGTGGCCTCGGCGCGGACGGCCTCCAGCATCGGCGCGATCATGTTCGAGCCGTCGCGGGCGGCGGCCAGCATCGCGTCGAGCGAGGCGCGGACCTTCGCGTCGTCCCGGCGGCCCTTGCGCTCGCCGAGGATGCGGACCTGTTCCCGCTCGACCTCGTGGCTGACCCGGAGGATCTCCAGGTCGCCGGTGACGGAGCCGTGGTGGACGTTGACGCCGACGACCCGCTTGTCGCCCTTCTCCAGGGAACGCTGGTACTGGAAGGCGGACTCGGCGATCTCGCCGGTGAACCAGCCGTCCTCGATGCCGCGCAGGATGCCGGAGGTGATCGGGCCGATCGGGTGCCGCCCGTCCGGGTGGGCGCGGCGGCCGCGCTCCTTGATCTGGTCGAAGATGCGCTCGGCGTCGGCCTCGATGCGGTCGGTGAGCTGCTCGACGTACCAGGAACCGCCCAGCGGGTCCGCGACGTTGGCGACGCCGGTCTCCTCCATGAGCACCTGCTGGGTGCGCAGCGCGATCTCGGCGGCCTGCTCGCTGGGGAGCGCGAGGGTCTCGTCGAGGGCGTTGGTGTGGAGGGAGTTGGTGCCGCCGAGGACGGCGGAGAGGGCCTCGACGGCGGTCCGCACGACGTTGTTGTACGGCTGCTGGGCGGTGAGGGAGACGCCGGCGGTCTGGGTGTGGAAGCGGAGCCACTGCGCCTTGTCGGTCTTCGCGCCGTACGTCTCCTTCATCCAGCGGGCCCAGATGCGGCGGGCGGCGCGGAACTTGGCGATCTCCTCGAAGAAGTCGAGGTGCGCGTCGAAGAAGAAGGAGAGGCCGGGGGCGAAGACGTCGACGTCCAGGCCGCGGGAGAGGCCGAGCTCCACGTAGCCGAAGCCGTCGGCGAGGGTGTACGCGAGCTCCTGCGCGGCCGTCGCCCCGGCCTCGCGGATGTGGTAGCCGGAGACGGAGAGCGGCTTGTACGCGGGGATCTTCGCCGCGCAGTGCTCCATCAGGTCGCCGATGAGGCGCAGATGGGGCTCGGGCTCGAAGAGCCACTCCTTCTGTGCGATGTACTCCTTGAAGATGTCGGTCTGGAGCGTGCCGTTGAGCACGGCCGGGTCGACGCCCTGGCGCTCGGCGGCGACGAGGTACATGCAGAAGGCCGGGACGGCGGGTCCGGAGATCGTCATGGACGTCGTGACGTCGCCGAGGGGAATGTCCTTGAAGAGGACCTCCATGTCGGCGGCGGAGTCGATGGCGACGCCGCAGTGGCCGACCTCGCCGAGCGAGCGGGGGTCGTCGGAGTCGCGGCCCATGAGGGTGGGCATGTCGAAGGCGACGGAGAGGCCGCCGCCGCCGGCGGCCAGGATCATCTTGTACCGCTCGTTGGTCTGCTCGGCGTTGCCGAAGCCGGCGAACTGGCGGATGGTCCAGGTCCGGCCCCGGTAGCCGGTCGGGTGGAGTCCCCGGGTGAAGGGGTACTCGCCCGGCCAGCCGATGCGCTCGAACCCCTCGTAGGTGTCCCCGGGCCGGGGCCCGTAGACGGGCTCGACGGCGTCGCCGGAGAGCGTGGTGAAGTCGGCGTCCCGCTTGCGGGCCTTGTCGTAACGGGCCTGCCAGCGACGGCGGCCTTCCTCGATGGCGTCAGCGTCCATGCTTCGAATTTACTAGGACGTCCTAGTAAATGTCGATGGCGGACCCCGCGCGGCGTGGCGCGGGGTGGGGGGTTACGCCTTGGCGGGGACGGGCTGCGCGCCGCTGACCAGCGGAAGCGTCTCGCGGTGGACCTTGCGCTCGACGAAGAAGGCGGCGAAGGGGATGGTCCCGGAGACCAGCACCCAGAGGAGCTTCCCGAACGACCAGCGTGCCTTGGAGCCCAGGTCGAAGGCGAAGACCAGGTAGATGATGTAGAGGACGCCGTGGGTCTGGGAGACCGCGAAGGTGAGGTCCTCGCCCGTGTGGAAGCCGTACTTGGCGACCATGCACGCGCACAGGATGAGGAGCATGACCGCGGTCACGTACGCCATGACGCGGTAGCGGGTCAGCACGCTGGATTTCATGCCGTCGAGCGTAACCGCACGTTCCGGGCGATCTTCGCGCGGGTCAGGCCTCGTCGAAGTCGTTCGCCGCCACCCGGAGGGGGCGCAGCATCGCGAAGATCTCGGCGCACTCCTCGGAGTCGTACGCGCCGAGCCCGAAGTCCATCTCCATCAGGTCGCGGGTGGCCGCCTCGACCACCTCGCGGCCCTTGTCGGTGATGGTGGCGAGGGTGCCGCGGCCGTCGTTGGGGTTGGGCCGCTTGGCGACGAGACCGGACTTCACCAGCCGGTCGACCGTGTTCGTCACCGAGGTGGGGTGGACCATCAGCCGCTCGCCGATCTTGGACATCGGCAGCTCGCCCGCCTTGGAGAAGGTGAGCAGGACCAGGGCCTCGTACCGCGCGAAGGTCAGGCCGTACGGCTTGACGACCGCGTCGACCTCCGCGAGGAGGATCTGGTGGGCGCGCATGATCGAGGTGATCGCGGCCATCGAGGGGACCGGGCCCCAGCGCTTCTGCCAGAGTTCGTCGGCGCGGGCGATGGGGTCGAAGGGGAGACTGAGCGGCTTCGGCACGCGTCGACCTTACCCATGGGGAACATGGCGGTCAGCCCCGTCTCGTCCTTCGGTCGCCCCGGCCGCCCGCAGTTCCGCGGCGGCGGCGAGGAGGCAGAGGGTCCCGACGACCCCGGTGCCCGCGACGACCGCGTGGACGGGGAAGAACTCGGCCGCGAGCCCGGCCCCCGCCATCCCGACGCCCTGGACGGTCATCATGCCCGCCGTCATCAGGGTCATGGCCCTCCCCCGCCGCTCCTCGGGGACGGCGGCGACGAACCACGCGTCGAGGCCGAGGGTGTACGCGCCGGTGGCGCCGGCCAGGAAGAGCGCGGCGGCCGCGAGGGCGACGCCGGGCCCGACCGCGTACAGGAGGTAGGGCAGGACGCCGGTGACGGCGAGCGGCAGCACGATCCGGGAGCGGGCGGCGGCGGAGAGGAGGGAGCCGGCGAGGAGCTCGCCCGTGATGGTGCCGACGGGCAGCGCGCACATGAGGAGGCCGAGGGCGGCGGTGGAGACGCCGATCTCGTCGGCGTAGGGAGCGGCGAGCGCCTCCGGTACGACGGCGAAGAGCGGCGGCACCCAGAACATCACCATCAGGGCGCGCACGCGGCGGTCGCGGAGGACCGCCCAGGTGCCGGAGAGCCCGCCCGCGGACCCGGCGGCCCGGGCGGGGCGGCGGACGGTGCCGAGACGGAGCAGCAGCGCGGAGGCAAGAAAGGTGGCGGCGGTGACGACGAGGGCGCCGCGCGGCGGGACGACGGTGAGGAGGAGGCCGCCGGCCGCGAACCCGGCGAGCAGGGCGCTCTGGGAGACGATCCGCAGGAGGGAGCGGCCGAGGACGAAGAGGTCGCCCTCGCCGAGGACGTCGGCGAGGGTCGCCATGCGGGTCCCGTTGAAGACGGGCGAGACGACGGCGATGGCGCAGCGCAGCGCGAGCAGGGCGGCGACGGGGGTGGCGGGGACGGTCATCAGGACGACGCACGCGGCGCAGACGAGGTCGCAGACGACGAGGATCCGGCGGGGCGGGAACCAGTCGGTGAGACCGGCGAGGAGGGTGCCGCCGAGGAGGTAGGGGAGGAAGCCGAGAGCGAAGGTGAGGGAGGAGAGGAGCGGGGAGCGGGTGAGGTCGTAGACGAGCACGGTGAGCGCGAGCTCGCTGACGACGACCCCGAGCAGCGAGAACAGATGCGCCACGAACACGAACCGGAACTCCCGCACCCGGAAGACGGCCCGGTATCCGGGACCGGGCGGGGTCTTCCGGCCGTCGGCGGGTGTGGGCGTGTCCGCCGGTACGGGTATGGGCGCGGGTACGGGTACGGCTGTGGGCGCGGACTCCCCCGTAGGCGCGGAGGTGTTCGAGACGTCGGGCTTCGGCATGGGCGCAGACTGCCGTCGAGCAGGCGGGCGGCCTAGACTTTCGGGTCCAGGCGAATCTTCCGGAGGGGTGGGCCGTGCCGTACCACCTGCGTTTCGGGGAGGCCGACCCGCTGCGGGTGCGGTTCGCGGTGTCGCCGTTGTGGGAGACGCACTCCGCCGTGCGGGTCCTCGCGCGGCCCCGGCAGCAGGGGTACCACCTGCCCTGGATGCGCCGGATCGCGGGCGCCGCGCGGGGGCTCGACCTGGGGCCGCTGCACCTGCTGATGCCGGCGCGCGGGCACAGCCCGGACTTCCTGTACCCGCCGCCGCTGGGGCCCGCCGCCTCCTTCGAGGAGGAGATCGAGGCCGTACGGGAGACCCCCGCGGCGCTCGCCCTGGACGACTTCGAGCGGGCGCTGGCCTCGACGCCGGGGGCGGCGGAGACCGACGAGGGGCGGCGGATGCTCGCGGACCCCGCCGGTGCGGTGGGGCGGCTCGCCGAGCTGCTGCGGGCCGCCTGGGAGGCGCTGGTCGCGCCCGACTGGCCCCGGCTGCGGGCGCTCCTGGAGGCGGACGTGGCGTACCACTCGCGGCGGCTCGCGGAGGGCGGCTTCGAACGGCTCCTGGGCGAGCTGCACCCGTCCTTCGCCTGGGCGGCGGAGACGGCCACGCTCCGCGTGGACTACCACGGCGAGCACGTGCGGCCGCTGGACGGGCAGGGCCTCGTCCTGATGCCGTCCGTGTTCACCTGGCCCGACGTGGTGAGCGGCTTCGACCCGCCGTGGCAGCCGACGGTGGTGTACCCGGCGCGCGGGATCGGCGGGCTGTGGACGGACGCCCGGGACCGCACCCCGGAGGCCCTCGGGCGGCTCCTCGGCCCGGTGCGGGCGGACGTCCTGTGCGCCCTGACGGAGCCGATGGGGACCACGGCCCTCGCCCACCTCCTGGGCAGGGCGCCCTCCACCGTCTCGGCGCACCTGGCGGTGCTGCGGGACGCGGGGCTGCTCACCTCCCGGCGCTACGGGCACCAGGTGCTGTACGAGCGGACCCCGCTGGGCCTCGCGGTGTCGCAGCCCGGAACCGGCTGACCGCCATGTCCCGATGGCGCGGATCATCCCCTCGCCCGTACGCGCCGCCGCGCACGGCGTTCCCGACCCTGGGGGCCGGATGTCCCGCCGGGGCGGTCGACCGACCACCAGAGGGGCAAAGACCCGGCGTGCCGGCCGGAGTCGTCCGTGCGAGGGGTTTTGCCGGGCGTGTCGTTCGCGCCGCCCTCGCGGGGAAAACGGAACGGCCCCCGCTCCGGACGGGAGCGGGGGCCGCGAGAGGAAACGGGCGGGGATCAGGCGTCGAGGTGGCGCTCCACCGTCGCGACCTTCGAGGTCAGACCGTCCGTCACGCCCGGGCGGATGTCGGCCTTGAGGACGACGGAGACGCGGGGCGCGCGGGCCTCGACGGCGGCGACGGCGCGCTTGACGACGTCCATGACCTCGTCCCACTCGCCCTCGATCGAGGTGAACATCGCGTCGGTGCGGTTCGGCAGGCCGGACTCCCGGACGACCCGGACGGCGTCGGCGACGTACGCGCCGACCTCCTCGCCCACGCCGAGCGGAGTCACCGAGAAGGCGACGATCACGCGTTCACCGTGCCCTCGCGGCGGGCGCGGGACGCGATGACCGCGTCCTCGGCCTCGCGCTTCAGCTTCCGCTCGGCGTAGAAGCCGCCCAGGGGCAGGACCGAGAGGGCGAAGTACAGGGCGGCGGTGCCGAAGCCCCACTTGGTCCGGTTCCAGGCGTCCAGCCAGAAGAGGACGTACACGACGAAGAGGATGCCGTGGATCGCTCCCATGACCGGCACCGCGTTGAACTCCGTCGTCCGCTTGAGCACCGAGCAGACGAGGAGGAGCAGGAAGGAGACGGCCTCCGGCGCGGAGACGAGCCGGAGCCGGTGGAGGGAGGAGGCGGTCTTGATGTCCACGGAGGGGGTCACCTTCGTTCGGTCTTGTGAACGCGATCTTGTGAACGGAAGCACAAGGGCCCGACCATTGTGCACGGCGACTTTGCTGTCCCTTTAACCGGGTCCCCAGTACCTTCGGCCCGTGGCAACGTTCCGACTCCAAGGCAGCAAGGTGCTCGCCGTCTCCCTGACCGGCGACGCCGTGAAGGCGAAGAACGGCTCGATGGTCGCCTACGACGGCCAGATGGCGTTCAAGAAGATGAGCGGCGGCGGTGAGGGCCTGCGCGGCATGGTGACCCGCCGGCTCACGGGTGAGCAGATGGAGGTGATGGAGGTGCGCGGGCAGGGGACCTGCTGGTTCGCCGACCGGGCCTCCGAGATCAACCTCGTCTCCCTGCACGGCGACAAGCTGTGGGTGGAGGCGAGCAACCTGCTGTGCACCGACGCGGGGCTGCGCACCGGCACCACCTTCACGGGGCTGCGCGGCGGGGCCACCGGCAACGGCCTCTTCACCACGACCGTGGAGGGGACGGGCCAGGCGGCGATCATGTCGGACGGCCCGGCGGTGGTGCTGCGGGTGACCCCGCAGTACCCGCTCCAGGTCGACCCCGGCGCGTACATAGCCCACCAGGGCAACCTCCAGCAGCACTTCCAGTCGGGTGTGACCTTCCGCACCTTCATGGGCGAGGGCGGCGGCGAGGCCTTCCAGATCCGCTTCGAGGGGGACGGCCTGGTGTACGTCCAGCCGAGCGAGCGGAACACGATCGGGGGTGACGTCTGATGCCGTTCCGCGAGATCAACTCGAAGATGGTCGAGGCGACCGTCGTCCCGGGGCAGCGGCTGTTCAGCCAGCGCGGCGCGATGCTGGCGTACCGGGGCGAGGTCTCTTTCACGCCGAACACGGCGGGCGGCCAGGGCGGCCTGATGTCGATGATCGGACGCCGGGTGGCCGGCGAGGCGACCCCGCTGATGACGGTCGAGGGCAGCGGCACGGTGATGTTCGGGCACGGCGGCCACCACATCCAGGTGATCGCGCTGACCGGCGACACCCTGTACGTCGAGGCCGACCGGCTGCTCGCCTTCGACGGGACCCTGGAGCAGGGCACGATGTTCATGGGCTCGCAGGGCGGGGTCATGGGCATGGTCCGGGGCCAGGTGACCGGCCAGGGGCTCTTCACCACGACCCTGAAGGGCCACGGCTCGGTGGCCGTCATGGCGCACGGCGGCGTGATCGAGCTGCCGATCGTCCCGGGCCGCCCGGTGCACGTCGACCCGCAGGCGTACGTGGCCCACCACGGCGACGTGCGGAACAAGCTCTCCACCGCGCTCGGCTGGCGGGACATGGTGGGGCGCGGCTCGGGCGAGGCGTTCCAGCTGGAGCTGAGCGGCAGCGGCGCGGTGTACGTCCAGGCCTCGGAGGAGAAGCTGTGAGCACCCCTGTCATCCACGATCCGCACACCCTGCCGTCGGACGACAACGTCAATCCGTACACCTTCTGCGTGGAGCTCAAGGGCTCCCAGTGGTTCCTGCAGAAGGGCAAGATGATCGCCTATTACGGGCGGATCGAGTTCAACGGCATCGGGCACGGGCGGCTCGACCGGCTGGTGCGGACGTCCTTCCACTCGCCGCTGCACGCGAGCGACTGGGTGGTGGCCGAGGGCAGCGGCAAGATGCTGCTCGCGGACCGGGCCTTCGACGTGAACTCCTTCGACCTGGACGAGGGCAACCTGACGATCCGGTCCGGGAACCTGCTGGCCTACCAGCCGACCCTGGCGCTGAAGCAGTCGATCGTGCCGGGTTTCGTGACGCTGATCGGGACGGGCAAGTTCGTCGCCGCGTCGAACGGTCCGGTGGTCTTCATGGAGCCGCCGATGCGGGTGGACCCGCAGGCGCTGGTCGGCTGGGCGGACTGCCCCTCGCCCTGCCACCACTACGACCACGGCTATCTGACGGGCGTGCTGGGCGGCCTGCGGTCCCTGACGGGTCTGGGCGGCACCTCGGGCGAGGAGCACCAGTTCGAGTTCGTGGGGGCGGGCACGGTGCTGCTCCAGTCGACGGAGCTGCTGATGGCGGAGCGGGACGCCGGCGCTCCCCCGGCCCAGGCGGGTGTGCCCGGCGGTCACGGCGGGTACGGTTCAGGCCACGGGCAGCAGGGTGCGGTACCGCGTCTTCCCGGCCAGCTGGGAGACCTCCAGCGTCGCTTCGGGCTGTGAGCGGTAGTCTGCGGAGTGTGACGCCCTCGAACGTCTGCGCCGGTGGCGGGACGGGGACCGCGCCCGGGTGGGGCCCCGGGTGCCCGGCGTCACGCTCCCAGATTTCGTCAAGAATTCAACTTCTTAGGTAGAATCCACATATGGAGACCGAGACGGCCACCCCGTGGCTCACCGACGGCGAGCAGTGTGCCTGGCGCACCTTCCTGGACGTCCAGCGGATGCTGACGTACCAGTTGGAGAAGGACCTCCAGCCCTTCGGCCTGACGATGAACGACTACGAGATCCTGGTGAACCTCTCGGAGTCGGCCGAGCGCCGGCTGCGCATGAGCGACCTCGCCGCGGCCACCCTCCAGTCGAAGAGCCGCCTCTCCCACCAGATCACCCGGATGGAGACCGCGGGCCTGGTCCGGCGCGAGAACTGCGAGTCCGACCGGCGCGGGCTGTACGCCGTCCTCACCGACACCGGCATGGAGACCATGCGCAAGGTCGCCCCGCACCACGTCGAGTCGGTGCGCAGGCACTTCATCGACCAGCTCACCCCCGAGGCGCTCGGCGACCTCCACGAGTCCCTGAAGCCGGTCGCGGAGCAGCTGCGCGGACGGCGCGGCAAGCCGTAGCCCTCCGTACGGGAAAGGGCCTCCCCGCCGATCCGGGGAGGCCCTTCCTCGTACGTGCCCCTCAGGTGCCCGTCAGCTCCGCGACCAGCTCGTCGGCGGCCGCGTACGGGTCGAGGCCGCCCGCCGTGATCCGCTCCGCGAGCGCGTCGAGCCGCCGGTCGCCGCGCAGGTCCCCGATCCGCTCGCGCAGGGCCGTGACCGCGATGGTCTCGACCTCGCGGGCGGCACGGGCCCTGCGGCGCTCCGCCAGGACCCCCCGCTCCTCCATCCAGGCGCGGTGCTTCTCCAGGGCCTCCACGACCTCGTCGACGCCCTCGCCGCGCGCCGCGACCGTCTTGACGATCGGCGGCCGCCAGTCGCCCGGTCCGCGCGCCTCCCCGAGTCCCAGCATGTGGTTGAGCTCGCGGGCGGTGGCGTCCGCGCCGTCCCGGTCGGCCTTGTTGACCACGTACACGTCGCCGATCTCCAGGATGCCCGCCTTCGCGGCCTGGATCCCGTCGCCCATGCCCGGCGCGAGCAGGACCACGGAGGTGTCGGCCTGGGAGGCGATCTCGACCTCCGACTGCCCGACGCCGACGGTCTCCACGAGGACCACCTCGCAGCCGGCCGCGTCCAGGACGCGGATCGCCTGCGGGGCGGACCAGGCCAGGCCGCCCAGGTGGCCGCGGGTGGCCATGGAGCGGATGTAGACGCCCGGGTCGGAGGCGTGGTCCGACATCCGGACCCGGTCCCCGAGCAGCGCCCCGCCGCTGAACGGCGAGGACGGGTCGACGGCCAGGACGCCGACCCGCTTGCCCGCCCGCCGGTAGGCGGTGACGAGCGCGGACGTCGAGGTGGACTTGCCGACGCCGGGCGAGCCGGTCAGGCCCACCACGTACGCCCCGCCGGTGAGCGGCGCGAGCGCCGCCATCACCTCGCGCAGCTGCGGGGACGCCCCCTCCACGAGCGAGATCAGCCGGGCCACGGCCCGGGGCCTGCCCTCGCGCGCCTGGGCGACGAGTGCGGGGACGTCCACCATGTGCAGAACTCCTTGCCTGACCTTGACCGATCCTGCCCGGCCTGTCGCCCGGGTGACTTACTTGCCGGCCACGCGGACGATCAGGGCGTCGCCCTGGCCGCCGCCGCCGCACAGGGCCGCCGCGCCGATGCCGCCGCCGCGCCGCTTGAGCTCCAGGGCGAGGTGGAGCACGACCCGGGCGCCGGACATGCCGATCGGGTGGCCGAGCGCGATGGCGCCGCCGTTGACGTTCACCTTGTCGGAGGTGACGCCGAGGTCCTTCATCGACTGGACGGCGACCGCGGCGAAGGCCTCGTTGATCTCGATCAGGTCGAGGTCGTCGACGGTCAGGCCCTCCTTCTTGAGGGCGTGCTGAATCGCGTTGGACGGCTGCGACTGGAGGGAGTTGTCCGGGCCGGCCACGTTGCCGTGGGCGCCGATCTCCGCGATCCACTCCAGGCCCAGCTCCTCGGCCTTGGCCTTGCTCATCACGACGACGGCGGCGGCGCCGTCGGAGATCTGCGAGGAGGTGCCGGCGGTGATCGTGCCGTCCTTGGCGAAGGCGGGGCGGAGCTTGCCGAGGGACTCGACGGTGGTCTCGGCGCGGATGCCCTCGTCCTTGGCGAAGATCACCGGGTCGCCCTTGCGCTGCGGGATCTCGACCGGGGTGATCTCGGCCTCGAAGACGCCGTTCTTCTGGGCGGCGGCGGCGCGCTGGTGCGAGAGGGCCGCGATCTCGTCCTGCTCGGGGCGCGCGATGCCCAGACGGGTGTTGTGCTTCTCGGTGGACTCGCCCATGGCGACGCCCTCGAAGGCGTCGGTGAGGCCGTCGTACGCCATGGCGTCGAGCATCTCGATCGCGCCGTACTTGAAGCCCTCGCGGGACTTCGGGAGCAGGTGCGGGGCGTTGGTCATCGACTCCTGGCCGCCGGCGACGACGACGTCGAACTCGCCGGCGCGGATCAGCTGGTCGGCGAGGGCGATGGCGTCGAGCCCGGAGAGACACACCTTGTTGACGGTGAGGGCCGGGACGTTCATCGGGATGCCGGCCTTGACGGCGGCCTGGCGGGCGGGAATCTGACCGGCGCCCGCCTGGAGCACCTGCCCCATGATCACGTACTGCACCTGGTCGCCGCCGATGCCGGCCCGGTCGAGGGCCGCCTTGATGGCGAAGCCGCCGAGCTCGGCGCCCGAGAAGGACTTGAGCGAGCCGAGCAGGCGACCCATGGGCGTGCGGGCGCCCGCGACGATCACTGAGGTGGTACCGGTCGTTCCAGACATGAGGCACGGCCCCTAGGGGTGAGAAGTGAACGAGGGTTTACAGTCAATGTACTGAGGCGTCCGGCGCCCGGTCATCGGCCGGACGGTGTGACGGCGCGCACGTTGCGTAACCGCCCCTCCGGGGTTGCACTGGAGCCATGCTGACGCGAATCGACCACATCGGGATCGCCTGTTTCAACCTCGACGCGACCGTCGAGTTCTACCGCGCGACCTACGGCTTCGAGGTCTTCCACACCGAGGTCAACGAGGAGCAGGGCGTCCGCGAGGCCATGCTCAAGATCAACGGGACCTCGGACGGCGGCGCCTCCTACCTCCAGCTCCTGGAGCCGACCCGGGAGGACTCGGCGGTGGGCAAGTGGCTCGCCAAGAACGGCGAGGGCGTGCACCACATCGCCTTCGGCACCGCCGACGTCGACGGCGACGCCGAGGCCATCCGCGGCAAGGGCGTCCGGGTCCTCTACGACGAGCCGAGGACCGGTTCCATGGGCTCCCGGATCACCTTCCTGCACCCCAAGGACTGTCACGGCGTGCTCACGGAACTGGTCACCTCGGCGAAGCCGTCGGCTGACCACTCCTCAGCGGAGCACTGACCTCCGGATTCCCGGCCCGGTAGAGTGGGCGGCTCCGGGCCGGGGCCGGTCGGGGCCGCTCCGCGTGGCACCCAAGTCGGGATGTCGGGGTCGTCCGATCTGCCACGATTCCCCGGGGGCCCGTCCCCGGCCGAGGGGACGGCGCTCGTGGAGTGTTGCGACCAGGGTTGGGGTCACCCCTGCTCGAACGCGTTGAGAGCTCGGGGAAGGATGGGACCGCGCAGTGCGGGGCTACGAACGGCAGGAGAGCCACCGAGCCGAAGACGACCATCTCGCCCGGTTCGAAGCCGAGATGGACCGGCTGAGGACCGAGCGGGAGAAGGCCGTCCAGCACGCCGAGGACCTCGGTTACCAGGTCGAGGTCCTGCGCGCCAAGCTCCACGAGGCGCGGCGCACCATCGCGTCCCGGCCCGCTTACGACAGCGCCGACATCGGCTACCAGGCCGAGCAGATGCTGCGGAACGCGCAGGCGCAGGCCGAGCAGCTCCGCCAGGACGCCGAGCGCGAGCTGCGCGAGGCCCGGGCCCAGACCCAGCGCATCCTCCAGGAGCACGCCGAGCACCAGGCGCGGCTCCAGGCCGAGCTCCACAACGAGGCCGTCCAGCGCCGCCAGCAGCTGGACCAGGAGCTGAACGAGCGCCGCCAGACCGTCGAGGCGCACGTCAACGAGAACGTCGCCTGGGCCGAGCAGCTGCGCGCCCGTACGGAGTCCCAGGCCCGCCGGCTGATGGAGGAGTCCCGCGCGGAGGCCGAGCAGGCGCTCGCCACCGCCCGCGCCGAGGCCACCCGGCTCGCCGAGGAGACCAGCCGCCGCGCCGGCGCCGAGGCGGAGGCCGCCCGTGCCGAGGCCGAAGCGATTCTGCTGCGCGCCCGCAAGGACGCCGAGCGGCTCCTCGGGGCCGCGTCCAGCCAGGCCCAGGAGGCCACCAGCCACGCCGAGCAGCTCCGCTCCTCCACCGCGGCCGAGACCGACCAGGCCCGCCGCCAGGCCACCGAGCTGTCCCGCGCCGCCGAACAGCGGATGCAGGAGGCCGAGGAGCGGCTGCGGCTCGCCCGCGCCGAGGCCGAGAAGGCCCTCACCGAGGCCAAGGAGGCCGCCGCCCGGCAGCTCTCCTCCGCCGAGTCGGTCAACGAGCAGCGCACCCGTACCGCCAAGGCGGAGATCGCCCGGCTCGTCGGCGAGGCCACCAAGGAGGCCGAGGCGCTCAAGGCCGAGGCCGAGGAGAAACTCCGCGAGGCGACCGCCGAGGCGGAGAAGCTCGTCACGGAGGCCTCCGACAAGGCCCGTACGGCCGCCGCCGAGGACTCCGCCGCCGCGCTCGCCAAGGCCGCCCGCAGCGCCGAGGAGATCCTCACCAAGGCGTCCGAGGACGCCCGGGAGACCACCCGCAAGGCCGCCGAGGAGGCCGAGCGGGTCCGCCGCGAGGCCGAGACCGAGGCCGACCGGCTGCGCGCCCGGGCCGGGGAGCAGGCCGACGAGCTGCTCGGTTCGGCCAAGGACGACACCAAGGAGTACCGCGCCAAGACCGTCGAGCTCCAGGAGGAGGCGCGGCGGCTGCGCGGCGAGGCCGAGCAGCTGCGCGGCGAGGCCATCGACGAGGGCGAGCGGATCCGCGGCGAGGCGCGCCGCGAGGCCCTCCAGCAGATCGAGGAGGCGGCGAAGACCGCCGAGGAGCTGCTGTCCAAGGCCCGTACGGACGCCGAGGAAGTGCGGACGAAGGCCGGCGCGGAGAGCGAGAAGGTCAAGTCCGAGGCGATGGAGCGCGCCCAGACGCTCCGGGCCCAGGCCGAGGAGACCCTGGAGCGCACCCGGGCCGAGGCCGAGCGGCTGCGGGTCGAGGCCGAGGAGCAGGCCGAGGCGGTGCGGGCCGCGGCCGAGACGGCCGCCGCGGGGCTGCGCGCGGACGCCGAGCGGGCCGCCGGGGCGCGGCGCGCGGAGGCCGCCGAGGAGCTGACCCGGCTGCACGCCGAGGCCGAGGCGAAGGTGGCGTCCGCCGGGGAGGAGCTCACCGACGCGCGCGCCGAGGGCGAGCGGATCCGGCGCGAGGCCGCCGAGGAGACGGAGCGGCTGCGGACCGAGGCCGCCGAGCGCATCCGCACCCTCCGGGAGCAGGCCGAGCAGGAGGCCGAGCGGCTGCGGGCCGAGGCGGCGGCGGACGCGTCCGCCGCGCGCACCGAGGCCGAGACCGCGGCCGTACGGCTGCGCACGGAGGCGTCCGACGAGGCCGAGCGGCTGCGGTCGGAGGCCCAGGAGACCGCCGACCGGGTGCGGTCGGAGGCCGCGGCCGCCGCCGAGCGGGTGGCCGCCGAGGCCGCCGAGGCGCTGGCCGCCGCGCAGGAGGAGGCCGTCCGGCGCCGCCGGGAGGCCGAGGAGACGCTGGAGTCGGCCCGTTCCGAGGCCGGCCGGGAGCGCGAGCTGGCCCGGGAGCAGTCCGAGGAGCTGCTCGCCGCCGCCCGCAAGCGGGTCGAGGACGCCCAGACCGAGGCGCAGCGCCTGGTCGAGGAGGCGGACGCGCGGGCGACCGAGATGGTCGCGGCGGCCGAGCAGACCGCCCAGGAGGTGCGGGACTCGGTGGCCGGTCTGCGCGAGCAGGCCGAGGAGGAGATCGCCGGGCTGCGGTCGGCGGCCGAGCACGCGGCCGAGCGGACGCGCGGCGAGGCGCAGGAGGAGGCGGACCGGGTCCGCGCCGACGCGTACGAGGAGCGGGAGCGGGCGACCGAGGACGCGGCCCGCACGCGGGCGCGTGCCCAGGAGGAGACCGAGGCCGCGAAGGCGCTGGCCGAGCGGACGGTCGCGGACGCGCTCGCCGAGTCGGAGAAGCTGCGGACGGACACCGCCGAGTACGCGCAGCGGGTGCGCACCGAGGTGACGGACTCGCTCGCCGCGGCCGAGCAGGACGCGGCCCGCACGCGGGCGGACGCCCGGGACGACGCGAACCGGATCCGTTCGGAGGCCGCCGAGCGGGCCGAGACGGTGGTCGGCGAGGCGCGGTCCGAGGCGGACCGGCTCACCGCCGAGGCGGTCGAGCTCATGGAGACGACCGAGCAGGACGCCCTGCGCATCCGTACCGAGGCCGAGCGGGTCAAGGCGGACGGCGAGGCGCACGCGGAGGCGCTGCGGGCCGCCGCGCTCGCGGACGGCGAGCAGGTCCTCGACGAGGCCCGCAAGGCCGCCGACAAGCGCCGCGCCGACGCCGCCGAGCAGGCCGACGCCCTGATCGCCGAGGCCACGGGCGAGGCCGAGCGGATCACCCGCGAGGCCGCCGAGCTGGCCGAGCGGGTGACCTCCGAGGCGACGGCCGAGTCCGAGCGGCTCACCGCCGAGGCGATCGAGCTCATGGAGACGACCGAGCAGGACGCCCTGCGCATCCGCGCCGAGGCCGAGCAGGTCAGGATCGACGGCGAGGCGCACGCCCAGGCCCTGCGGGCCGCCGCGCTCGCGGACGGCGAGCAGGTCCTCGACGAGGCCCGCAAGGCCGCCGACAAGCGCCGCAGCGACGCCGCCGAGCAGGCGGACGCCCTGATCGCCGAGGCGACGAGCGAGGCCGAGCGGATCACCCGCGAGGCCGCCGAGCTGGCCGAGGCGGTCGTGGCGGAGGCGCGCGCCGGGGCGGAGGCGGCGCTGGGCTCCGCGCGGCGGGACGCCGAGGAGGTCCGTGCCGGGTCCGAGCGGCTGAAGGCGGACGCCGAGGCGGCGGCCGAGCGGATGCGCGCGGAGGCCCGCGAGGAGGCGGACCGGGTCCTGGACGAGGCGCGGGAGGCCGGGGCCAAGAAGCGCTCGGACGCGGCCGAGCAGGCCGACCAGCTCATCGACAAGGCCCGGGAGGAGGCGCTGCGCGCCACCACGGAGGCCGAGTCGCAGGCGGACCTGATGGTCGGCGCGGCCCGCAAGGAGGCCGAGCGGATCGTCGCCGAGGCGACCGTCGAGGGCAATTCCCTGGTGGAGAAGGCCCGCACGGACGCGGACGAGCTCCTGGTCGGGACGCGCAGCGACGCGACGGCCATAAGGGAGCGGGCCGAGGAGCTGCGGAGCCGGATCGAGGGCGAGATCGAGGAGCTGCACGAGCGGGCGCGGCGTGAGACGGCCGAGCAGATGAAGACGGCCGGCGAGCGGGTCGACAAGCTGGTGAAGGCGGCGACGGAGCAGCGCGCCGAGGCCGAGGAGAAGGCGAAGGAGCTGGTCTCCGACGCGAGTTCGGAGGCGAGCAAGGTCCGGATCGCGGCGGTGCGCAAGGCCGAGGCGCTCCTCAAGGAGGCCGAGCAGAAGAAGGCGTCGCTCGTCGCGGAGGCCGAGGGCATCAAGGCGGAGGCCGAGCGGATCAGGGCCGAGGCGGCGGCCGAGGCCGAGGAGACGATCGCGGAGGGCAAGCGCGAGCTGGAGGTCCTGGTGCGCCGGCGCAAGGACATCAACGCCGAGATCTCCCGTGTCCAGGACGTGCTGGAGGCGTTGGAGTCTTTCGAGACCCCGGGCGGTGCGAAGTCCTCCGGGGCGGTGGGCGCCAGAGCGGGGGCCTCGGCGGGTTCCACCCGTACGAGTGGCAAGTCCCAGGACGGCTAGCCACTCAAAAGGCTGGACATTCTCCAGACCAAACAGGCATACGCTCGATGACACGCCGCTTCGGCCCCTAGGATTCCCTCTAACACCTCACCGGTCTCATTCGACAGGAACCCCATGAGCGACACTTCCTCCCCCTTCGGCTTCGAGCTCGTGCGGCGCGGTTACGACCGCGGTCAGGTGGACGACCGCATTACCAAGCTCGTGGCCGACCGCGACAGTGCTCTTTCGCGCATCACCTCTCTGGAGAAGCGCATCGAGGAGCTCCACCTCGAAACGCAGAACGCCCAGGCACAGGTCACCGACGCCGAGCCGTCGTACGCGGGGCTCGGCGCCCGGGTCGAGAAGATCCTCCGGCTCGCCGAGGAGGAGGCGAAGGACCTGCGCGAGGAGGCCCGTCGCGCCGCCGAGCAGCACCGCGAGCTGGCCGAGTCGGCCGCCCAGCAGGTGCGCAACGACGCGGAGTCATTCGCGTCCGACCGCAAGGCCAAGGCCGAGGACGAGGGTGTCCGGATCGTCGAGAAGGCGCAGGGCGAGGCCAACTCGCTGCGCGCCGAGGCGCAGAAGGACGCGCAGTCGAAGCGCGAGGAGGCGGACGCCCTCTTCGAGGAGACCCGCGCCAAGGCCGCCCAGGCCGCCGCGGACTTCGAGACCAACCTGGCGAAGCGCCGCGAGCAGTCGGAGCGGGACCTGGCCTCGCGCCAGGCGAAGGCCGAGAAGCGCCTGGCGGAGATCGAGCACCGGGCCGAGCAGCTCCGCCTGGAGGCCGAGAAGCTGCGGACGGACGCGGAGCGCCGGGCCCGTCAGACGGTGGAGACCGCGCAGCGCCAGGCCGAGGACATCGTGGCCGACGCGAACGCCAAGGCCGACCGCATCCGCAGCGAATCGGAGCGCGAGCTGGCGGCCCTGACGAACCGCCGGGACTCGATCAACGCGCAGCTGACCAACGTCCGCGAGATGCTGGCGACGCTGACCGGTGCCGCGGTGGCGGCGGCCGGCTCCCCGATCGACGACGAGCGGCAGGCCGGCGTCCCGGCCCAGCAGACGCGGTAACGGCCCTCCGGGTAACGACTCGGCGGCGTCTCGCGAAACCCTCCGTCATTCCGGTGGCGGAGGGTTTTGCGCGCCCGTAGGTTGTACGCATGATCGAGCTCGATGGCCTGACCAAGCGTTACGGGACGAAGACCGCGGTCGACCACCTCTCCTTCCAGGTGCGGCCCGGCATGGTGACCGGCTTCCTCGGGCCGAACGGGGCGGGCAAGTCGACGACGATGCGGATGATGCTGGACCTGGACAACCCGACGAGCGGGACGGTCCGGATCGACGGCCGGCACTACCGGGAGCTGGACGAACCCCTGAAGCACATCGGGGCGCTCCTCGACGCCAAGGCGATGCACGGCGGCCGGTCGGCGTACAACAACCTGCTGTGCCTGGCCCAGTCGAACCGCATTCCGCGGAGCCGGGTGGACGAGGTGCTCGGCCTGGTCGGTCTGACCCCGGTCGCGAAGAAGAAGTCGAAGGGTTTCTCCCTCGGCATGGGGCAGCGGCTGGGCATCGCGTCGGCGCTGCTCGGTGATCCCGAGATCCTGATGTTCGACGAACCCGTCAATGGTCTGGACCCCGAGGGAATTCACTGGATCCGCAATCTCATGAAGGCGTTGGCGTCCGAAGGGCGGACGATCTTCGTTTCCAGCCATCTGATGAGTGAAATGGCGCTGACGGCCGATCACCTGATCGTGATCGGGCAGGGAAAGCTGCTGGCCGACACGTCGATGGCGGATTTCATCCAGCAGAATTCACGCAGTTATGTGCGGCTGCGTTCGCCGGAGCGGGAGCGGCTGCGGGACGTGCTGCACGCCAACGGCTTCACCGCGGTCGAGGCGGACGGCGGGGTCCTGGAGGTGGACGGGACGACCACCGAGAAGCTGGGCGAGCTGGCGGCGGAGAACGGGCTCGTGCTGCACGAGCTGAGCTCCCAGCGCGCCTCCCTCGAAGAGGCCTTCATGCAGATGACGGCGGGCGCGGTGGAGTACCACGCGCACGGCACCGACGTCCACGGGGGCGCACCGGCGCCCGGCCCCCAGTGGGGCACCACCACCAGCACCACCAAGGGAGCCTGAACGATGACAGCGGCATCCGCGGTCCTCCAGTCCGAGTGGACCAAGATCCGGACGGTGTCGTCGACCGTCTGGACGCTGGCGAGCGCCCTTCTCGTCACGGTGGCGATGGGGGCGGCCCTGTCCGCGCTCCTGTCGTCCGAGTTCGACAACCTGAGCGAGGCCGAGCGGCTCACCTTCGATCCGACCCTGGTCAGCTTCTCCGGGACGGTCCTCGGCCAGCTGGCGATGGTGGTCTTCGGCGTCCTGGTGGTGGGCACCGAGTACTCCTCGGGCATGATCCGCACCTCGCTGGCGGCCGTGCCGCAGCGGGCGACCTTCCTCTTCTCGAAGATCGCGGTGGCGGGCGGGCTCGCGCTCCTGGTGGGCCTGGCGACGAGCTTCCTCTCCTTCTTCCTGGGGCAGGCGCTGCTCGGCGACCACGGGACCACGATCGGCGCGGACAACGTGCTGCGGGCGGTGGTCGGCGGCGGGCTCTACATGGGCCTGATCGCGATCTTCTCCATGGGGGTGACGGCGATGCTGCGCTCGTCGATGCTCTCGCTCGGGATCCTGGTGCCCTTCTTCTTCCTGGTCTCGCAGATCCTGGCGGCGGTGCCGAAGGCCAAGGAGGTGGCCCGCTACTTCCCGGACCAGGCCGGGTCGAAGATCATGCAGGTGGTGCCGGGCGCCCTGGACTCGGAGAAGGTCCCGTACGGCCCGTGGGGCGGGCTCGGGATCATGGTGCTGTGGGTGGTGGCGTCGCTGCTCGGCGGCTACCTGGTGCTGCGGAAGCGGGACGCCTGACCCCGGAAGCGGGACGCCCGACCTTTTCTGTTTGGCCGGAACCGTCAACGGCTCGATAAGCTCCTAGCTCATACGGGGGGCTCCGGCCGACGGACGCCGCGCCCCGGCACGGATGCGACCGACCTGTCGATGGGGCTGCAGAATGATCGAGGCAGTCGGCCTGACGAAGCGCTATGGCGCCAAGACGGCCGTGTACGACCTTTCCTTCCGGGTGAGGCCCGGTGTGGTCACCGGCTTCCTGGGGCCCAACGGCTCCGGGAAGTCGACGACCATGCGGATGATCCTCGGACTCGACCAGCCCTCCGCGGGCCACGTGACGATCGGCGGCCACCCCTTCCGGCAGCTGCCGAACGCGCCCCGGCAGGTGGGCGCGCTCCTCGACGCCAAGGCCGTGCACGGCGGCCGGAGCGCGCGCAGCCACCTCCTCTCGCTCGCCCAGCTCGCCGGCATCCCGGCGCGGCGGGTCGACGAGGTCCTCGGCGTGGTCGGCCTCCAGGACGTGGCGAAGCGGCGCTCCAAGGGCTTCTCGCTCGGCATGGGCCAGCGGCTCGGCATCGCGGCGGCGCTCCTCGGCGACCCGCAGGTGCTGCTCTTCGACGAGCCGGTCAACGGTCTGGACCCCGAGGGCATCCTCTGGGTGCGGAACCTGATGAAGAAGCTGGCCGCCGAGGGCCGGACGGTCTTCGTCTCCAGCCACCTCATGAGCGAGATGGCGCTGACGGCGGACCACCTGATCGTGATCGGCCGGGGGCAGCTGCTCGCGGACATGAGCGTCAAGGACTTCATCTCGGCGAACTCCGCCGACTTCGCCCGGGTGCGGACGCCGGGGACCGAGCCGGCGCACCGGGAGAAGCTGACGGCGGTCCTGACGGAGGCCGGCGGCCAGGTCCTCTCCGAGCCGGACGGGGCGCTGCGGGTGACGGGCCTCCCCCTGCCGAGGATCAGCGACCTGGCGCACGGCGCGGACGTACGGCTCTGGGAGCTGTCCCCGCACCAGGCGTCCCTGGAGGAGGCGTACATGCGCCTGACGCAGGGCGCCGTGGACTACCGCTCCACCGACGACCGGCTCGCCCACCTCCAGCCGCCGCTCCAGCCCGGACAGCCGGGGTACGGGGTGCCGCCGCAGCCGGTGGTCCAGGACGTGCCGCAGCAGGGCTGGTACGCCCCGCCGCCGCCCGGACAGAACCCGTACGCCGCACCGGCCCCGGGCCAGGCGCCCGCGCCGGGTCCGTACGCCCCTCCGGCCGAGCGGCCGGGCACTCCCCAGCCGAGCGACACCACCGAGGACGCCCGATGACCGCCCCCGCCCACCCGCAGCACGCCCCGGCGCCGCACTCCTACGTCTCCCCCATCCCGGTCCGCCGGGCGCACCTCGGGGACGCCCTCGCCTCCGAGTGGACCAAGATCCGCTCGGTGCGCTCGACGGTGTGGACGCTCGGCGTCATGATGCTGCTGATGGTGACCATCGGCCTGGGCGTGGCGGCCATCGCCTCGGCCTCCGAGGCTCCGATGGGGGACGAGACGGCGCTCGCCTTCGGCTTCTTCGGGATGCTGCCGGCGTCGATCTGCGTGATCACGCTCGGGGTGCTCACGATCGCGTCCGAGTACGGCACGGGCATGATCCGCACGACGCTGACGGCCTGCCCGAGCCGGGCCCGGGTCCTGACGGCGAAGGCGATCGTCTTCTTCCTGCTGGTCTTCACGGTCACCACGGTGGTCGCGACGCTGGTCGCCCTCGCGCAGGTCGCCATGGTGGACTCGGCGACGCCGTCCGGGGGCGAGTGGCTGCGCTCGACGGTCGGCGCGGGCGCCTACCTGGCCGCGCTGGGGCTGCTGTCGCTGGCGATCGGCACGCTCATCCGGCACTCGGCGGGCGCGATCACGGTGATGATCGGCCTGCTGCTGCTGCCGCTGGTGGCGGCCCTGTTCATGTTCTCCGCGGCGCTGCGGTCGGTGCAGGAGTGGCTGTTCACGTACGCGATCCCCTCGCAGATGATCGCGCTGTACAGCTCGCAGCCGCCGTTCGGCGAGAACGGTCCGGCGGGCTGGGAGCCGCTGCTGATCATGGGCGGCACGGCGGCGGTGGCGCTCGCCGGGGCCTACGCCGTGCTGAACAGCCGGGACGTGTGAGCCGGTACCTCGGCCGAGCTAGTACCTCGGCGCGTTGCGGGACCGCTGCACCCGGCTGGTGCGGCGGTCCTTCGCGTTCCAGCAGGCCTTGTGCCAGTGGCGCCGGTCGTCCACTCCCCCGTACTCCGGCCAGGCGACCACGTGCGGGGCGCCGGACGGGATCTCCTGGTCGCACCCGGGGCAGCGGTAGCGCTTGCCGGGCGAGCTGGCCCCGGCGACCAGGCGGACGCACCACTCCTCGCCCTGCCAGCTCTCGGTGCGCTGCGCGCCGCCGTACCGGTCGCCGTGGTCGTCCTGCGGCGCGGACTTGTCGCGGCCTCGGACGCGGTTGTGACGCGGGGACACGGGCACACCTCACGGGATCGGGGAACACGGACGGTTCCCTCCAGCCTACGGGCCGCCACGCGGTGCCCCGGGCCCGGTGGACGGGGGCCCTGCCGAAAATCGCAAGAACTTCATGAACGGCCGTTGCCTTTGGCACGTGTCAGGCGTTGTTGCCAGTGCGAGGGGGAGATACGCGTCGGCCGCGAGGAGGCACAAGGCGATGCGCGTGGGTACGTTCGTTCTGGCCGCACAGTTCCCGGGCCAGGGACAGGGAGAGGCGCTGCACCGGGCGGTGCGGACCGCCGAGGTCGCCGAGGAGGCGGGGCTCGACTCCGTCTGGCTGGCCGAGCACCACTTCGTGCCGTACGGGGTCTGCCCCTCGGCCGTGACGCTGGCGGCGCTGCTCCTGGGCCGCACCCGGCGGCTGCGGGTCGGCACGGCGGTGAGCGTGCTGCCAGCCGTCCACCCGGTCGCCCTGGGCGAGCAGGCGGCGCTGCTGCACCTCACCTCGGGCGGCAGGTTCACCCTCGGGGTGGGCCGGGGCGGGCCGTGGGTCGACCTGGAGGTGTTCGGCGCGGGCCTGGAGGCGTACGAGCGGGGGTTCCCCGAATCGCTCGACCTGCTGCTGCGCTGGCTGACCGAGCCGCGCGTCGGTGCCGAGGGGGAACGGTTCTCCTTCCGCGAGGTGCCGGTGGTGCCCCGGCCCGGCGAGCTGATCGGCGGGGAGGCGGCGCCGGAGGTGGTGGTGGCGTGCACCTCGCCGAAGAGCGTGCGGCTGGCCGCCGAGCGCGGCCTTCCGATGCTGCTCGGGATGCACTGCGGCGACGAGGACAAGGCCGAGATGGTCGCGGCCTGGACGCGCTGGTCGCGGGAGTCCGGGCGGGACCCGGACGAGACCGCGCGGATCGGCTCCCGGCACGTGTCGGCGGGGGTCGCACAGCTGGCGGACCGGGACGAGGACGCGGCCGAGGCGCTGGTGAAGGCGATGCCCGGCTGGCTGCGCCAGGGGCTCGACGCGCACGTGACGGTGGACGGCCGGCACCGGTCGATGCGGGACCCCGTGGCGTACACGGAGCTGCTGTGCGGGCTGCACCCGGTGGGCACGCCCCGGCGCGCGGCGGACCGGCTGGCGGCGACGGCGGAGCGCACGGGCATCACGCGCTTCGCGCTGCTCGCGGAGGGCTCGGGCGATCTCGCGGCGACCGAGGAGAACGTCCGTCGCCTCGGCGCGGAGGTCCTGCCGCTCCTGGTGTGAGACGGCGGGACGGCGGGTCCCCGGTGTGGTGAGTCCCTGGTGCGGTGCGGTCCCGCTCTCGCGGTGACCGTGCTGCCGCTCCGGCATCCCTTCGCGCCGGTGCGCGTCGACGCGCACCGGCCCCCTTCTCCCGCGACGGGGAGCGGCAGCACCATGGTTCAGCAGTCGCGCAGTTCCGGGGACTGGTTGAGCAACTGCCCCCTGATGGAAGTGAAACGGGCGAGCCGGTCGTCCACCGCCGGGTCCAGCGGGAAGACCGCCACCCGGTGGCAGTTCTGGAAGGCGAGGCGCACCCCGAAGTGCCGCTGCAGGGCGCCACGGATGGCGTCGCTCGCGAGTGCGCGCAGCAGCTGACCACGTGCCTGCTCATTCGGCGGCGGCGTCTGGTTGTCGGCGAACTCTCCGCCGTCGACCTTCAGCTGGGCCACCAGAGAACTGATCATCTCCCATGCGTAGGGCAGGGAGGTCCGGACGCAGTCGACGAAGTCGGCTTCGTCGACCTCGCCTCGCTCGGCCTGTTCCAACAGGGCCGGTGAGACGTCGAGCGACATGGGTTCTCCTCTCGCGACCCCGCGGACGGGGTCTTGCGGGCAGGGCGAAGGCCGGGCCGTGCGCCACGCAGCGTGCACGGACGACGACCTCCAGCTTCCACGGTAAGCGCGCAGTCCTGGCCGCACCAGAAGATGGGGAACACAACCGGCTGATAACCGACGGGTGTTCGGCTCATGAAGATCCCCCCACGGGGCCCGGACGATGCCCGAATCGCGCGGAAGAGCGCCCGTCTTGTAGCGTTGCCGACCATGCGTCTCGTCATTGCCCGCTGTTCCGTCGACTACGCGGGCCGGCTCACCGCCCACCTGCCCTCCGCGCCCCGTCTGATCCTGGTGAAGGCAGACGGCAGCGTCTCCATCCACGCGGACGACCGGGCGTACAAACCGCTCAACTGGATGTCCCCGCCGTGCACCCTGAAGGAGGGGACCGGCGACGACGCGGGCGTCTGGACCGTGATCAACAAAGCGGGCGAGAAACTGATCATCACGATGGAGGAGATCCTCCACGACTCCTCGCACGAGCTGGGCGTGGACCCGGGCCTCATCAAGGACGGGGTGGAGGCGCACCTCCAGGAACTGCTCGCCGACCGCATCGAGACCCTCGGCGACGGCTACTCCCTGATCCGCCGCGAGTACCCGACGGCGATCGGCCCCGTGGACATCCTGTGCCGGGACTCGGACGGCGCGACGGTCGCGGTGGAGATCAAGCGGCGCGGCGAGATCGACGGCGTCGAGCAGCTGACCCGCTACCTGGAGCTGCTCAACCGCGACCCGCACCTGGCGCCGGTGCGGGGCGTCTTCGCGGCCCAGGAGATCAAACCGCAGGCGCGGGTGCTCGCGACGGACCGCGGGATCGGCTGCGTGGTCCTCGACTACGACGCCCTGCGCGGCATCGAGGACGACAAGCTGCGCCTGTTCTAGGGGCGGCGGTACGGAGACGGGGCCGGCCCCGGGTGCGGTGGACGCGCCCGGGGCCGGTCCCTTTTCCCGTACGTGCCCGTACGCGGGTACGGGGTCAGGCAGAGGCCTCGGGGGCGGGCGGGGCGCCGAGGGTGGCGGAGGCGGAGTTGTCGGGGTCGTTCCCCCCGCTCTCCGGGGAGCTGGTCGTGGTGGAGGGGCTGGGGCTCTCGGACGGGGTGCCGCTCGGCGACCCGGAGGGGGAGTCGGTCGGCGTGGTCGGCGTCGAGAAGGTCGGCTTCGGGGGCGTCGTCGGCGGCCGCGTCGTGGTCGGCCGCGTCGGCGGGGTCGTGGGCCGGGTCGTCTCCGTCGGGGACGTCGTCGCCGACGGGCCGCCCGGGGACGGGGAGGAGGACGGGTCACCGGTGGCGCCGGGGCTCGTGGCGGAGGACGTCGGGGCGCTGCCGGAGGCGGAGGGGCTCGGGGTGCCGGAGCCGGTGGGCGCGGCCGTCTCCCCCGGTTCGTCGTCGGCGGGCGTCTCGTCGGTGTTCTCGGACTCCTCGTCGGGGACGCCCTGGGTCGGGGTGCTGTCGGAGGTGACGCGCTGCGGGGCCGGGTCCTCGCCGTTGCCGGAGGTGGCGCCGAGGGTCACGACGGTGCCGAGGACGGCGACGAGGAGCGCGCCCGCGCCGACGGCGACGAGGTTGCGGCGGGCCCCGTTGAGGATGCCGGCCTTGAGGCCGGGGCGGCCGTCGTCCTCGGCGGGGACGGGGTGCGGGGCGGTCGCCGGAGCCTTGCCGGAGGAACCGGCGAAGCCGGAGAAGGCGGGGAAGGCGGGGGCCGGGGTCCGTACGGGTCCGCCGGGCAGCGGGGCCGTGACCGGCTCCGGGCCCGGGAGCGCGGGGCGGGCGGCCGGGGTGCCGCGCGGCGGGGAGACGGGCTCCTCGGCGCGGGCGCCCGCCGGGGCGGCGTGCTCCCCGGAGAGGTCGGCGACGAGGGCGAGCGCCCGGCGGCCGGCGACGGTGCCGCGCTTGTCGGCGAGCACCCCGCGCATCCCGATGG
The DNA here is from genome assembly GCF_044754545.1 of Streptomyces sp. NPDC093071. NCBI lineage: Bacteria > Bacillati > Actinomycetota > Actinomycetes > Kitasatosporales > Streptomycetaceae > Streptomyces > Streptomyces sp. NPDC093071. The sequence continues at coordinate 133,859 of NZ_JBIVPH010000012.1, forward strand.
AGGCCTCCAGTTCGGCGCGGGCCCGCTCCAGGTGGCCCGCGCAGATCGCGAGGACGCCGAGCTCGTGGTGGAAGTAGGCCTCCTCCGCGACGTCCCCGGTCAGCCGGGCGGCCTCCTGGCCGGCCCGCAGGGCCCGCTCCCAGGCGCCCCAGTGCAGTCCGGCGGCGAAGGCGGGGGCGGCGGCGCGGGCGAGGAGGACGGCGGTGGCCCGGTGCTCGGCGGCGGCTTCGGCGTCGGTGCCGTGGGCGGGGAGGAGGGCGGTGAGCGCGGCGAGCAGGGCGTCGGACTCGGCGGCGGCCCGCTCGGGGGTGACGGAGGGGTGGGCGGCCCACCAGGCGTAGTGCTGGGCGGCGGTGTGGGCGCGGTCGGCGGCCCCGGGCTCGTACCCCTGGGCGAGGAGCTGGGTGAGGACCCCGGCGGCGAGCCGGTAGCGGGGGCCGGCCGGGGAGAGCAGGCCGCAGGACACGAGTTCGCCGAGGGCGGCGTCGGCGTGGGTGTCGCCGACCAGGGCCGGCAGGTGGGCCTGGTGCGGGACCTCGCCGCCGAGGGCGACGGCGAAGCGCAGGGCGGTCTGGGCGGAGCGGCTGAGCCGGGAGGCGAGGAGGGCGGCGGGGGCGGCGCCCTCGCCGAGGCTGGGCAGGGGTATCTCGCGCAGTTCGACGTCGGGGTCGTCGACGCCGTCGAAGGCGGCGGCCGCGGCCTTCGCCGCCGCGTCGGGGTCGGTGGGTCCGAAGGCCTCTTCGAGGGCGCCGAAGGCGTCGAACTCGGCGGGGGTGACGCGCAGCCGGTCGCGCTGGCGGAGCAGGGCGCCGGCCTGGACGAAGCGGAGGGGCAGGCCCTCGGACTCGAACCACAGGTCGCCGGCCCAGTTGGCCTCCTCGTCGGTGAGGGTGCGGCCGACGGCGCTCTCCAGGAGCTTCAGGGCGGCGCCGCGGCCGAGCCCGGCGAGGAGGACCTCTTCCAGGTGGGCGGCGGCCGAGGGGGCGGGCGTCTCGGGGGACGCGGCGAGCAGGAAGGCGCACTCGGGGGCGGCGGTGAGGAGCTCGTCGAGGGCGGCGCCGCCGAACTCCAGGTCATCGACGACGACCACGGCGCCGACGTCACGGAGCCGGTCGAGGAGCGCGGGCCGGTCGGGGCGCAGCCCGGGGGCGTGCCGGACGGCGGCGAAGAGCTCGTGGAGGAGTTCGCCGGCGGTGCGGTGGTGGCCGGAGAGGCGGACGACGCCGTCGGGGGCGAGGCCGGCGCAGTCGGCGGCGACCGCGTCGAGGAGGGCGGTGCGGCCGGAGCCGGGGACGCCGAGCAGCCGGGCGGAGCGGCCCCGGCCGAGGATCGCGGTGAGCCGCTCGCGCTCCTCCTGGCGTTCGAGGAGGGGCAGGACGGGGGCCGCGGGGCCGGGCGGTACGGGCGGGGCGGCGGCGCGGGCGGCCTCGGCGCGCTCCTCGGGGGTGCGGGGGCGGGGGGCCGCCGGTTCCCGTCCGGGCGGGCAGGGTTCGATCTCGCTGCCGTCGACGGGGTTGACGGTGAGGAGGAGCTCGCCGGAGACGAGTTCGACGACGCGGGCACGCGCGGGCGTGGACGCGGGCGCGGGCACGCCGCGGCCCTGGCGGGCCTCCTCGCCCTCGGCGTCGTGACCGTACTCCTCCGACCCAGGGTTGATCGGGTCCATGGTCTAGCCCCCAAGAAGCGGTGTGCGGGCCCGCCGGGTGGGTCGCGTCCCTGTGCGGACGGCCAAAGTGCGGACGGCCGAAACCCTAGACCGTGGCCGGACGGCCGGGAACAGTCGGGGTGCTCCCGAGACCAAGACGTCACGGTCTTGTGAGGATTGAGCGTGACGCCTGGTTCGCACCGGCCGTCCCCGGGGGGCGGGTCTCAGACCCGGGGCAGCGACTCCAGGGCGAGGCCGCCCTCGATGGCGAGGATGCGGTGCAGCCGGGTGGCGACGAGGAGGCGCTGCATCTGGGGCGGCACCCCGCGCAGGACCAGGCGCCGGCCGCAGCGGCCGGCCCTCCGGTGGGCGCCCATGATGACGCCGAGCCCGGTGGCGTCCCAGGAGTCGAGCCCTGTCAGGTCGAGCACCAGGTCGCCGACTCCGTCGTCGACGGCCGAGTGGAGGACCGTACGGGCGTCCGCCGCGCTGCGGACGTCGAGGCGGCCCCCGACGACCAGCTCGACGTGGTCGCCCCTGATGTGCATATGCGCTCCCCGAGAGTGCTCCGTCTTCGCAACAACTGACTGCCGCACCGGCAGAAGCGTTGCGCCTTGTCAGCGATCCGGTACCGAAATTCACCCCACGGAGTGAGGTGGGGTGGGCGGGCCGGGAACGGTGCTCGTTCCGCGGGCCCGCGTGTCCGTACGGGCGGGGCCCCGACAGCCCCGGTCCGCTCAGTACGTGTAGTAGCCCTGCCCGCTCTTGCGGCCGATGTCACCCGCGTCCACCATCCGGCGCATCACCTCCGGCGGCGCGAACTTCTCGTCCTGGGACTCGGTGTAGATGTTGTTGGCCGCGTTCACCAGGATGTCGATGCCGGTGAGGTCGGCGGTGGCGAGCGGGCCCATGGCGTGGCCGAAGCCGAGCCTGCAGGCGATGTCGATGTCCTCGGCGGTGGCGACGCCCGACTCCTGGAGCTTGGCGGCCTCGACGACGAGGGCGGCGATGAGCCGGGTGGTGACGAAGCCGGCGACGTCGCGGTTGACGACGATGCAGGTCTTGCCGACGGACTCGGCGAACTCGCGGGCGGCGGCGAGGGTGGCGTCGCTGGTCTTGTAGCCGCGCACCAGCTCGCAGAGCTGCATCATCGGGACCGGGGAGAAGAAGTGGGTGCCGACGACGGCCTCGGGGCGTCCGGTCACCGCGGCGATCTTGGTGATCGGGATCGCGGAGGTGTTGGAGGCGAGGACGGCGCCGTCCTTGGCGACCTTGTCGAGCGAGCGGAAGATCTCGTGCTTGACGTCGAGGTCCTCGAAGACGGCCTCGACGATCACGTCGGCGTCCGCGACGGCTTCGAGCTCGGTGGTGGCGGTGATCCGGCCGAGCGCGGCCTCCGCGTCGGCGGCGTCCAGCTTCCCCTTGGCGACGAAGCGGTCGTACGACGCCTTGATGCCGTCGGTGCCGCGGGTCAGGGCGGCGTCGGTGACGTCACGCAGGACGACGTCCCAGCCCGCCTGTGCCGAGACCTGCGCGATCCCGGACCCCATGAGTCCGGCCCCGATGACGGCGAGCTTCCTGCCCACGATGTTCCACCCCTCCACGCCTGTTCACTTCTGGCTCTCCGGCGGAGATTAGCGGTCCGGGGCCGCCATGTGACCGCTAAGTAATGCGCGTCACGCCCTCTTTGACGGACGTCACACTCACGACAGGCGGCGCGGGAGGGAGCGGGGGCCGGCGCGCGCGTGACGGTCGGCACACGCCCGTTCCGGAGCGCGGGCGGCTGGCTACGCTGGCGCCATGGTCAATCTGACGCGCATCTATACCCGTACCGGCGACAAGGGCACCACGGCGCTCGGCGACATGAGCCGGACCGCCAAGACGGATCTGCGGATCTCGGCCTACGCCGACGCCAACGAGGCGAACGCCGTGATCGGTACGGCGATCGCCCTCGGGCGGCTCGACGAGGAGGTCGTGAAGGTCCTGGTCCGCGTGCAGAACGACCTGTTCGACGTCGGCGCGGACCTCTCCACGCCGGTCGTGGAGGACCCGCAGTACCCGCCGCTGCGGGTGGAGCAGGCGTACGTCGACAAGCTGGAGGCCGACTGCGACCGCTTCCTGGAGGAGCTGGAGAAGCTGCGCTCCTTCATCCTGCCGGGCGGCACGCCCGGGGCGGCGCTGCTGCACCAGGCGTGCACGGTGGTCCGGCGGGCGGAGCGCTCCACCTGGGCGGCCCTGGAGGTGCACGGCGAGACGATGAACGCGCTGACCGCCACGTATCTCAACCGGCTATCGGACCTGCTCTTCATCCTCGCGCGCACGGCCAACAAGGAGGTCGGGGACGTCCTGTGGGTGCCGGGCGGGGACCGCTGAGGCCTTCCCGGGGGTCTTGTCCGGGGTCTTCTCGGGGTCGTGCTCCGGGGTCTTCCCGGGGGTCTTCCCGGAGTCGTGCCCCGGCGCCTTCTTCGGCCAGATCGCGTAGCTGAGCGCGATCAGGCCGTGGATGCCGGCCGCCCGCCAGGCGATGAGGATCCAGCCGCGCAGGCTCTCGGTGTTCCCGTCGTCGCCGACGTACCAGGCCGCCAGGAGCAGCAGGCCCGAGGCGACGGCGGCGGCGGTCACCGAGCCGAGCCAGACCGCGCCCTCGTGGCGGGCGCGGGCCATGCCGTAGCGCGGCGGCTTCGGGGGCGGCGGGGCGCCGCCGAAGCGGTGGGCGGCGTGGCCGTCGAGCCACTTCACGGTCCGGTGGCCGTGGCCGACGGTGTAGCCGATGTAGAGCGCGGCGAGGCCGTGCTTCCAGCTGGGGTCGGCGCCGTTCTTGAGGTCGATCGCGGTGACGACGAGGAGGAGGACCTCCAGGAGCGGCTCGCACAGGAGCAGGGCCAGGCCCGTCCGGGGCATCTTCAGGAGGTAGCGGACGGCGAGGCCGGCGGCCAGCAGGACCCAGAAGCCGACCTCGCAGACGACGATCAGCGTGACGATCACGAGGGTTCCCCTTTCGGTTCCCCTTCAGCGTCCCGCCGGTCCGGGCGGGTTTCGTCGTCGCCGGTGACGAATCCCGTCTACATCGTTCGACGGAGGGGCGGATCGGCCCGGACGAGGAGGCCGGGGCCGGGACGGGCGTGTTGGATGGGTGCGTGACGCTCCCCCGCCCGGCGACGCTCCCCCGCCCGCACCGCCTCGACCTGTGCATCGCCCTCTCCGGGCTCACGGGTGGTCTGGTCCTCTGGTCGTTCGGGCTGTACCTGACGCGCGACCACGTCTTCGGGCAGCGGTGGGCCGTGCTGGTCCCGCTGTGCGCGATGGCGGGGGCGGAAGCCCTGCGCCGCACGGCCCCGCGGACCGCGCTGGTCGTCGCCGCCCTGGCTATCGTCGGGGACCAGCTCACCAGCGGCAACCTCGCCACCCTGCTGATGTTCACGGACGTCGTCTACGCGTCGGTGGTGTACGGCACGCCCGCCGCGGCCCGCCGCGTCCCGTACGTCACCGCCTTCCTCACCGTCACGTTCACCGTGGTGCTGCTCGTCTGGTGGGAGAACGCGGCGGCGCTCGTGATCGGCGCGCTCATCGGCACGGTCTCCTTCCTGCCGGCGGTCACGGGCTCGATCGTGCGCAACCACCGGGAGGCGGCGGAAGCGGCCCGGCTGCGCGCGGAGCAGACGGCGCTGCTCGCCGAGATGGACCGGACGCAGGCGGTGGTGGCGGAGCGGGCCCGGATGGCGCGGGAGCTGCACGACATGGTCGCCAACCACCTGTCCGCGATCGCGATCCACTCCACGGCCGCGCTCTCCCTGGACGACCCGGCCACGACCCGGCAGGCGCTCACGGTCATCCGGGAGAACAGCGTGGCGGGGCTCGCCGAGATGCGCCGGCTCATCGGGCTGCTGCGGAGGAGCGACGAGGACACGGAGCCGGCGGCCGCGCCGACGCTCGCCGGTCTGGACGCGCTGATCGCCCAGGCCGGGGCGAACGGCGGGCCGGGCGGACTGTCCTTCGTCCTCGACGACGCCCGGGAGAGGGCGGCGGGGCTCCCCGCGCCGGTGGAGCTGGCGGCGTACCGGATCGTGCAGGAGTCGCTGACGAACGCGCTGAAGCACGCGGCGCCCGGCGAGGTCCGGGTGGTCCTCGCCCGGGAGCCGGGCGCCCTCACGGTCGAGGTGACCAGCCCGTACGGGGAGCGCCCGGGGCCGACCGCGCCCGGCTCGGGGGCGGGCCTGGTGGGGATGCGGGAGCGGACGTCCCTGCTCGGCGGGGTCTTCGGGGCGGGTCCGGTGACGGACGGCGGGGGACGGAGACTGTGGCGGGTGCGGGCGGAGCTGCCCGTGGACGCGAGCGACGAGGAGCGGACATGACGGTGCGGGCGGTGGTCGCCGGGAAGCGGGCGACGGTACCGACAGCGGGCGACTGGGAGCGGACATGACGGTGCGGGTGGTGGTCGCCGAGGACCAGAGCGCGGTGCGGGCGGGCCTGGTGCTGATCCTGGGCAGCGCGCCGGACGTCGAGGTGGTCGGGGAGGCGGCCGACGGGGAGCGGGCGGTGGAGCTGGCCCGTGAACTGCGCCCGGACCTGGTCCTGATGGACGTGCAGATGCCCCGGATGGACGGGGTGACGGCGACCGGGATCGTGGTGTCGGAGGGTCTCGCGGACGTGCTCGTACTGACCACCTTCGACCTGGACGCGTACGTCTTCGGAGCGCTGCGGGCGGGGGCGGCGGGCTTCCTCCTGAAGAACGCGGAGGCCGGGGAGCTGATCGAGGCGGTACGGACGGTGGCGCGCGGCGAGGGGCTGATCGCCCCGGCGGTGACGCGGCGGCTGATCGCGGAGTTCGCCGCGTCCGGGCGGCCCTCCCCGGCGGGGCGCGGGACGGACCCCGCCGTCCTGGAGGCGCTGACGCCCCGGGAGCGGGAGGTCCTCTCGGCGCTCGGCGGGGGCCTGTCGAACGCGGAGATCGCGGTACGGCTGGACATGGCGGAGGCGACGGTGAAGACGCACGTCAGCAAGGTGCTGGGGAAGCTGGAGCTGCGGAGCAGGGTCCAAGCGGCCGTGCTGGCACAGGAGTTGGGGGTGTAGGGGGGCACATCGACTTTGGTCTGGACCTCTTGACGATTGGTCCAGACCTTCCTACGCTCGCGGGGCGCGCGCATCTCCACGGACCACCCCCACCCCGTCCGCAACTTGAGGAGCACCGTTGAGCACTCAAGCACCGACGCGCAGAGCAGGGTTCAGACACCGGGCCGCTGCCGGTCTGACCGCCCTCGTCCTGCCACTGGCCGCCATGGTCGGCCTCGCCACCCCCGCCGAAGCGGCCACCTCGGCCACGGCCACCTACACCAAGACCCAGGACTGGGGCTCCGGATTCGGCGGCAGCTGGACCGTCAAGAACACCGGAACCACCACCCTGACCTCCTGGACCGTCGAGTGGGACTACCCCGCCGGCACCGCGGTCACCTCCGCCTGGGACGCCACCGTCACCAATTCGGCGAACCACTGGACCGCCAAGAACGTCGGATGGAACGGCACCCTCGCCCCCGGCGCCTCCGTCTCCTTCGGCTACAACGGCACCGGCCCCGGCGCGCCCAGCGGCTGTAAGATCAACGGCGCCCCGTGCGACGGCTCCACCCAGCCGGGCGACAACCCGCCCTCCGCCCCCGGCACCCCGGTCGCCTCGAACGTCACCAACACCTCGGTGAAGCTCACCTGGACCGCGGCCACCGACGACAAGGGCGTCAAGAACTACGACGTGCTGCGCGACGGCGCGAAGGTCACCACGACCACGGCCCTCACCTACACGGACACGGGCCTGACCGCCGGCACCGACTACAGCTACACGGTCGTCGCCCGCGACACCATCGACCAGACCGGCCCCGCCGCCGGCCCCGTCCCGGTCCGCACCACCGGAGGCCCGGACATCCCGCCGCCGCCGAACGCGGTCAAGCTGGGCTACTTCACCAACTGGGGCGTCTACGGGCGCAACTACCACGTGAAGAACATCGTGACCTCGGGCTCCGCGTCCAAGATCACCCACATCAACTACGCCTTCGGCAACGTCCAGGGCGGCAAGTGCACCATCGGCGACTCCTACGCCGACTACGACAAGGCCTACACCGCCGACCAGTCGGTCGACGGCGTCGCCGACACCTGGGACCAGCCGCTGCGCGGCAACTTCAACCAGCTCCGCAAGCTGAAGAAGGCGTACCCGCACATCAAGGTCCTGTGGTCCTTCGGCGGCTGGACCTGGTCCGGCGGCTTCGGCCAGGCCGTGCAGAACCCGACCGCCTTCGCCCAGTCCTGCTACGACCTGGTCGAGGACCCGCGCTGGGCCGACGTCTTCGACGGCATCGACCTCGACTGGGAGTACCCCAACGCCTGCGGTCTGACCTGTGACACCAGCGGCCCGGCCTCCTTCAAGAACATGATGCAGGCCATGCGCGCCAAGTTCGGCGCCAACAACCTGGTGACCGCGGCCGTCACGGCCGACGGCTCCGCCGGCGGCAAGATCGACGCCGCCGACTACGCCGGCGCCGCCCCGTACTACGACTGGCTCAACGTCATGACGTACGACTTCTTCGGCGCCTGGGACGCCAAGGGCCCGACCGCCCCGCACTCCCCGCTCACCTCGTACTCCGGCATCCCGCAGGCGGGCTTCAACTCCGCCGACGCGATCGCCAAGTTCAAGGCGAAGGGCGTCCCGGCCAAGAAGCTGCTGCTCGGCATCGGCTTCTACGGACGCGGCTGGACCGGCGTCACCCAGTCCGCCCCCGGCGGCACGGCGACGGGCGCGGCGCCCGGCACGTACGAGGCGGGCATCGAGGACTACAAGGTCCTCAAGAACACCTGCCCGGCCACCGGCACCATCGCCGGCACCGCCTACGCCCACTGCGGCACCAACTGGTGGAGCTACGACACCCCGGCCACGGTCACGTCCAAGATGGGCTGGGCCAAGACCCAGGGCCTGGGCGGAGCCTTCTTCTGGGAGTTCAGCGGTGACACCACCAACGGCGAGCTGGTCGGCGCGATCAACACCGGCCTGAGCTAGCCCGTACGAGAACCAAGAAGCGGGGGACGGCGCAGCACGCCGTCCCCCGCCCCTTTTCCGTACTAGGCGACGTTGACCCGTTGCCCGGGAGGCGCCGCCTCCAGCCAGGCCATGAAACCCGTCCGGGCGTCCTCGCTCATCGCGAGCTCCAGGCGGACGCCCTCGTACATACAGGGCTGGATCACCGCGTCCGAGAGCAGCGCGAGCTCCTCCTCGCCCTCCGGCATCCGGCGCTCCAGGGCCACGATGGAGGAGCGCTCCAGGACCCGGCGCGGGCGGGGGGCGTACGAGAAGACGCGGAACCAGGCGATCTCGTCACCGCTGTAGCGGGCGACGCCGTACACCCAGCCCTTGCCGGCCGGATCCGGCTCGTCGGGCACGTTCCAGCGCAGGGAACAGTCGAACGTCCCGCCGGCCTTCTGGATCAGTCTCCGGCGCAATCCGAAGACGAAGAGCCCGATCACCACCAGTGCGACGACCAGGCCGCACACGAGCAGAGCGAGGAACATCTTCACCGACCTCCTCGCTGCGTCCCGTGGCCGGGCCAGCCGGCAGAACCGAATACAACCTGCACCTGCATCGCCTCAGCCGCGGCACGGTCTGGAAAATTCCAGCCGTGCCGCGGCTGAGGGCACTACTCCGCGCGGACCGTCAGCGGACCGCTACCGCGCGCAGCCGGACGTCGGCGCGCCGCTCGGCGGCGGCGTCGGAGTCCGACTTCGCACGCTCCAGCGCGCGCTCGGCGCGCTGGGCGTCGATCTCGTCCGCCAGCTCGCAGACCTCCGCGAGCAGGGACAGCTTGTCGTCGGCGAACGAGATGAATCCGCCGTGGACGGCGGCGACGACGGTCTCGCCCTCGCTCGTACGGATGGTCACCGGGCCCGACTCCAGCACACCGAGCAGCGGCTGGTGGCCGGGCATGACGCCGATGTCGCCGGAGGTGGTACGCGCGATGACCAGGGTGGCCTCGCCGGACCAGACACTCCGGTCCGCGGCGACCAGCTCGACGTGCAGCTCAGCGGCCAAGGGTGGCTCCTCGGGTCACCACCCGGCGGTCGTGCCGGGTGTTGGGGTCAATTCTAGGGGGCGTGGAGAGGGGGGCGGGACGGGATCCCGCCCCCCTCGGAGCACGGGGCTCAGGAGACGCCAAGCTCCTTGGCGTTCTTCTTGAGGTCCTCGATGCCACCACACATGAAGAAGGCCTGCTCGGGGAAGTGGTCGTACTCACCGTCGCAGATCGCGTTGAACGCGGCGATCGACTCGTCGAGCGGAACGTCCGAACCGTCCACACCGGTGAACTGCTTGGCGGCGTGGGTGTTCTGCGACAGGAAGCGCTCGACGCGGCGGGCACGGTGGACGACGAGCTTGTCCTCCTCGCCCAGTTCGTCGATGCCGAGGATCGCGATGATGTCCTGGAGGTCCTTGTACTTCTGCAGGATTCCCTTGACGCGCGTGGCGGCGTCGTAGTGGTCCTGCGCGATGTAGCGCGGGTCCAGGATCCGGGACGTGGAGTCCAGCGGGTCCACGGCCGGGTAGATGCCCTTCTCGGAGATCGGACGGGAGAGAACCGTCGTCGCGTCGAGGTGGGCGAAGGTGGTGGCCGGGGCCGGGTCGGTCAGGTCGTCCGCGGGGACGTAGATCGCCTGCATCGAGGTGATCGAGTGACCACGGGTCGAGGTGATGCGCTCCTGGAGGAGACCCATCTCGTCGGCCAGGTTCGGCTGGTAACCCACCGCGGAGGGCATACGGCCGAGCAGGGTCGACACCTCGGAACCGGCCTGGGTGAAGCGGAAGATGTTGTCGATGAAGAACAGCACGTCCTGCTTCTGCACATCGCGGAAGTACTCCGCCATGGTCAGACCGGCGAGGGCCACGCGCAGACGGGTGCCCGGGGGCTCGTCCATCTGGCCGAAGACCAGCGCGGTCTTGTCGAGAACGCCGGCCTCCTCCATCTCGACCATGAGGTCGTTGCCCTCACGGGTGCGCTCGCCGACGCCCGCGAAGACGGAGACGCCGTCGTGCAGCTTGGCCACACGGACGATCATCTCCTGGATCAGAACGGTCTTGCCGACACCGGCACCACCGAACAGACCGATCTTTCCACCCTTGACGTACGGGGTGAGGAGGTCGACGACCTTCAGGCCGGTCTCGAACATCTCGGTCTTGGACTCGAGCTGGTCGAAGGCCGGGGCCTTGCGGTGGATCGTCCAGCGCGGCGCGTCGGCCACGGTGGAGGCGTCGGCGTTCAGCACCTCGCCGAGCGTGTTGAACACGCGGCCCTTGGTGACGTCGCCGACGGGCACCGTGATGCCCGTGCCGGTGTCGGTCACCGGGGCCTGGCGGACCAGGCCGTCGGTGGGCTGCATCGAGATGGTGCGGACGACGCCGTCACCGAGGTGCTGGGCAACCTCGAGGGTCAGCGTCTTGGTCGCGCCCTCCTCGGCCGGGTCCGGAACCTCGACGTTCAGCGCGTTGTAGATCTCCGGCATCGCGTCGACGGGGAACTCCACGTCGACGACCGGGCCGATGACCCGGGCGACGCGGCCCGTGGCGGCGGCCGTCTCAACAGTGGTCGTCATTACTTGTCACTCCCCGCGGTCGCGTCGGCCAGGGCTGCGCTGCCACCGACGATCTCGCTGATTTCCTGGGTGATTTCGGCCTGGCGGGCCGCGTTGGCAAGTCGGGAGAGGTTGTTGATCAAGTCTCCCGCGTTGTCGGTGGCCGACTTCATCGCGCGGCGCGTGGCGGCGTGCTTGGAGGCAGCCGACTGGAGCAGCGCGTTGTAGATACGGCTCTCGACGTACCGGGGCAGCAGGGCGTCGAGGACGTCCTCCGCCGACGGCTCGAAGTCGTACAGCGGACGGAGCGTGCCCGTGTCGCCGGCCTCCTTCGCCACCTCGTCGAGGCTGAGGGGCAGCAGCCGGGCCTCGACCGCCGTCTGCGTCATCATCGAGACGAACTCGGTGTAGACGATGTGGAGCTCGTCCACACCACCGTCGGCCGTGTCCTTCTCGATCGCCTCGATCAGCGGTGTCGCGATCGTCTTGGCGTCGCCGTACGACGGCTGGTCCGTGAACCCGGTCCACGAGCCGGCCAGCTTCCGCTCACGGAAGTTGTAGTGCGCGATGCCACGGCGGCCGACGACGTAGATCGTGACCTCGCGGCCCTCGCCCTCGAGCTTCGCCGTGAGCCGCTCCGCCGCCTTGATGGCGTTGGAGTTGAAGGCACCGGCCAGACCGCGGTCGCTCGAGAGGAGCAGGACCGCGGCACGGACGGGGTTCTCCGCCTCGGTGGTCAGCGGGTGCTTGTCGTTCGCACCCGTGGCCACCGCCGTGACCGCGCGCGTCAGCTCGGTCGCGTACGGAGTCGACTCCTGCACCTTGCGCTGCGCCTTGACGACACGCGAGGCGGCGATCATCTCCATCGCCTTGGTGATCTTCTTCGTCGCGGTGACGGATTTGATGCGACGCTTGTAGACCCGGAGCTGCGCTCCCATGAGTCAGGTCCCTTCCGTCGTCACTTCGAGACGTTGACGGCGGCAGGAGCGTCCTCGCCCAGCAGCTTGCCGTCAGAGGTCTCGAACTGCTTCTTGAACTCCGCGATCGCGTCGGCGACGGACTGCAGCGTGTCGTCCGACATCTTGCCGCCCTCACGGATGGAGGTCATGAGGCCCGAGTGGTTCTGGCGCAGGTACGCCAGGAGCTCGGCCTCGAAGCGGCGGATGTCGGCGACCGGGACGTCGTCCATCTTGCCGGTGGTGCCGGCCCAGACGGAGACGACCTGGTTCTCGGTGGGCATCGGCTGGTACTGAGCCTGCTTGAGCAGCTCGACCATGCGCTGTCCACGCTCCAGCTGCGCCTTGGAGGCCGCGTCCAGGTCGGAACCGAAGGCGGCGAACGCCTCCAGCTCGCGGAACTGGGCGAGGTCCACGCGGAGGCGGCCGGAGATCTGCTTCATCGCCTTGTGCTGGGCGGAGCCACCGACACGCGAGACCGAGATACCGACGTTCAGGGCCGGACGCTGGCCGGCGTTGAACAGGTCGGACTCCAGGAAGCACTGGCCGTCGGTGATGGAGATGACGTTGGTCGGGATGAACGCCGACACGTCGTTCGCCTTGGTCTCGACGATCGGAAGACCGGTCATCGAACCGGCACCCAGCTCGTCCGAGAGCTTCGCGCAGCGCTCGAGGAGACGCGAGTGCAGGTAGAAGACGTCGCCCGGGTAGGCCTCACGGCCCGGCGGGCGGCGCAGCAGCAGCGACACGGCGCGGTAGGCGTCGGCCTGCTTCGACAGGTCGTCGAAGACGATCAGGACGTGCTTGCCCTGGTACATCCAGTGCTGGCCGATGGCGGAGCCGGTGTACGGCGCCAGGTACTTGAAGCCGGCCGGGTCGGACGCCGGGGCGGCGACGATCGTCGTGTACTCGAGCGCGCCGGCCTCTTCCAGGGCGCCGCGAACGGACGCGATGGTCGAGCCCTTCTGGCCGATGGCGACGTAGATGCAGCGGACCTGCTTGTTCACGTCGCCGGAGCGCCAGTTGTCACGCTGGTTGATGATCGTGTCGACGCACAGCGCGGTCTTGCCGGTCTGGCGGTCGCCGATGATCAGCTGACGCTGGCCGCGGCCGACCGGCGTCATGGCGTCGACGGCCTTGTAGCCGGTCTCCATCGGCTCGTGCACCGACTTACGGGCCATGACGCCCGGGGCCTGCAGTTCGAGGGCGCGGCGGCCCTCGGTCGCGATCTCGCCGAGACCGTCGATCGGGTTGCCGAGCGGGTCGACAACGCGGCCGAGGTATCCCTCGCCGACACCGACGGAGAGGACCTCGCCGGTGCGCTGCACCGACTGTCCCTCCTCGATGCCGTTGAACTCGCCGAGGACGATCGCGCCGATCTCGCGCTCTTCGAGGTTCAGCGCGAGACCGAGGGTCCCGTCCTCGAACTTCAGCAGCTCGTTCGCCATGGCCGAGGGAAGACCCTCGACCTTCGCGATACCGTCACCGGCCAGGCTGACCGTGCCGACCTCCTCGCGCGAGGCCGCGTCCGGCTGGTACGACTGGACGAAGTTCTCCAGTGCGTCCCGGATCTCCTCCGGCCGGATCGTGAGCTCCGCCATCTGGGTTCCCTGCTCTCCTTGTTGGGCCCGAAGTTTCTTAAGGGGTCTGGGGGCCGACCCCCAGGAATCTTCTGCAATCTCTGCACGGCCCAACCGGGCCGCTGGTGATGCTGTGATGCTTTTCTGCTGTGGTGACCGCCGCGGTGACGCGTCAGCCGGCGAGACGACGGGTCGCCTCGTCGAGGCGCTCCGCGATCGAGCCGTTGATGACCTCGTCGCCGACCTGCACGGTGATCCCGCCGAGGACCGAGGGGTCCACGTCCAGGTTCAGGTGCATCGCGCGGCCGTACAGCTTGGCCAGGGCGGCACCGAGGCGCTGCTTCTGCCCGTCCGACAGCGGCACAGCCGAGGTGACGACCGCGACCATCCGGTCCCGGCGCGCCGCGGCGAGCTTGGACAGGGACTCGAGTCCCGCTTCCAGGCTACGTCCCCGGGGCTGGGTCACCAGACGGACGACCAGTCGCTCGGTGGTCGCGTGGGCCTTGCCGCCCAGCAGGCTGCGGAGCAGCGCGCCCTTGGCGGTGGCCGTGGCGGCCTTGTCCGTCAGCGCGGAGCGGAGCTCGTTGCTGGAGGACACGATCCGGCCGAAGCGGAACAGCTCGTCCTCGACACCGTCCAGGGTGCCCGCCTTCTGTGCCGCGGTGAGGTCTGCGGTGTTCGCCAGCTCCTCGGTCGCATCGGCCAGGTCGCGCGAGCGCGACCAGCGGGAACGGACCATGCCGGAGACCAGGTCGGCGGTCTCGCCGCCCACCTGACCGGTCAGGAGTCGCTGCGCGAGTGCGGCCTTGGCCTCACCCGACTGGGCGGGGTCGGACAGGACCCGGCGCAGCGACACCTCGCGGTCGAGCAGCACGGTGACGGCGGCGAGCTCGTCCGCGAGCTTCGTCGCGTCGACCGGGGTGTTGTCGGTCAGCGCGTCGAGGGACTCGCGGGCGGCGGCCAGTGCCTCACGGCTCGCTCCGTTCATCGGACGGCCTCGGCCTTCTCCTCGAGCTCGTCGAGGAAGCGGTCGATCGTGCGGCTCTGGCGGGCGGTGTCCTCGAGGGACTCGCCGACCAGCTTGCCGGCCAGGTCGGTGGCGAGCTTGCCCACGTCCTGGCGCAGCGAGGCCGACGCGGCCTTGCGGTCCGCCTCGATCTGCGCGTGGCCGGCCGCGATGATCTCCTCGCGCTGGCGCTGGCCTTCCGCCTTCATCTCCTGGATGATCGCGGTGCCCTGCTCCGTCGCCTCCTGGCGAAGACGCGCGGCCTCGTGGCGGGCCTCGGCGAGCTGGGCCTTGTACTGCTCCAGCACACTCTGAGCCTCGATCTGGGCCGACTCGGCCTTCTCGATGCCGCCCTCGATGGCCTCGCGGCGCTCGTCCAGAACCTTGTTGATGTTCGGGAGGAGCTTCTTGGCGAGGAAACCGAAGACGATGACGAAGGCGATCAGGCCGATGACGAGCTCGTCGAGATGCGGGATCAGAGGAGGCTGGGGCTCCTCCGCCGCCGCAAGAAGCAGAGCGTTCACATCAGTGCCTTCCGTAAAAGTGGCTGTCGTCGAAATCGGGCTTAGTAAACGAAGCCCATGACGATGCCGATGAGGGCGAGCGCCTCACAGAAGGCGAAACCCATGATCTGGTTGGTACGGATCAGGCCGGCAGCCTCGGGCTGGCGGGCGAGGGCCTGGGTGCCGTTACCGAAGATGATGCCGACGCCGACGCCGGGGCCGATCGCGGCGAGGCCGTAACCGATGGCGGCGACGTTTCCTTCGACAGCGGCGAGGGTCTGGAGAGCGGACATGCCGGTTCTTCCTTCTCTTTCAAGGACCCGGTGGGGGTTGGCCACCGGACGACTGTTGGTTTGTGAGGCGTGCTGCCGGCCGGGACCGGACTCAGTGGTGCTCGGAGAGCGCGCCCTGGATGTAGCTGGCGGCCAGGAGGACGAAGACGTACGCCTGGACGGCCTGGATGAAGAGCTCGAACGCGGTCATGACGATGACCATCACGAACGACGTGGCGGCGTAGACGATGCCGAGGCCGTTGAGCAGGTACCAAGAGGCCAGCGAGAACATCACGATGAGCAGGTGACCGGCGAACATGTTCGCGAACAGTCGGACCGCGTGCGTGAAGGGCCGGATCAGCAGGTTCGAGAAGAACTCGAGGACGACGACCAGGGGAAGGATCGGGCCGAGCGACTTGTCGTAGCCGACGATGTTCTTCCAGCCACCGACGAAGCCGTGCTTCTTGAAGGTGAGCGAGACCCAGACGACGTAGACGACCAGCGCCAGGGCCACCGGGAACGCGATCAGCGAGGTGACCGGGAACTGGGCCAGCGGGATGATCGACCAGAGGTTCATCATCCACACGAGGAAGAACAGCGTGACCATCAGCGGGACGTACTTCTCGCCGTCCTTCTTGCCGATGATCTCGTAGACGATGCCGCGGCGCACGAAGTCGTACCCGGCCTCGCCGACCATCTGCATCTTGCCGGGGATCAGCTTCGGCTTGCGGAAGGCGGCCCAGAAGAACCCGACGACCACGACGGAGCTCAGGATCGCGAGCAGCATGGGCTTCGTCAGCTCGAAGCTGCCCCACGTGGCGATCGGCTCGTACATGAACGTGTGCAGGCCCGGCGCCGGGAAGCCACATCCGGTGAAGATGTGGCAATCCGGGTCGAAGGCAAGCGTCTGGTCAGCACTCACCGCGGGCTCCTTCAGCGTGGCGCATAGGTACGGCAACCTCGTTGTGTCGGCGCGGCACGCAGCCGCGGGTCGGCACTGGACTGGTCTTACGGATAAGGGGGCGGCGGTTCGGCTTCGAGCCTCGCGCTGGGACAGGCGTCTCGGATGCCCGCGCCCGCAGTGCCGCAGTTGGCACCGGACGATAGCAGGAAGCCGAAGGCGGCTTTATCCCGGCCCTACCCTTCACGACTTCGACCCCGTGTTCGCGGGGTCGATGTAGGTGATCTTGGCCTTCATGTAGGCCCGGGCCTGTGCGGCGACCCATACGACGGTCGCCGCGAGCAGCGTGAAGGCGAAGGCCTTGAAGTCGAACAGCGTGGTGTTCTTGAGCAACGCCAGGAAGATGAAGAGCACCAGGAGCTGGGCCGTGTAGAGCATCAGCCCCATCGCCTGGAACAGGTGCGGCAGCGACTTCGCCGTCCGCTGGAGAACCAGCTGGCCGATCCCCATGAAGAGGATGACCACCAGGGTGCCGACGACTCCGCCGAGCGCTCCCTTGCCACCGGCGACCACGCCGCTGATCACCGTGGCGATCGCGCCGACGGCAGCGGTGGGGATGACGGTGTGCAGCAGGATGCGTGCGTCGTTGGACGGCATGGCGGTGTCTCCGCTTGATGGAGGGGGCGATGGTGTCGTCATGGACGAGCGTAAGCCCGGTCCGAGGTGGGTCTCGGGGCCAACGGACCGTCGCACTACGGTCTTTCGGCACTGTCGCCGGGTCTCGTGAACGGTATCACAAACTATTTGAATAGGTCTTTACCCATAAGGTGTGCCAGTTGTCACACATGAGAGTTACACCGCGCGTGTGTGCGCGACAGCGGGGCACCTTGTCTGGTAATGGCCGCCGCCGCGGCTTTCGTCAACTCGGCGTTCCGGCCTTCCGCCGGTCGGTGAAGCGCGCGCGGTTGCCGATGGCGGTGGCGCCGTTGATCCCGGCGGGCACCGGGACTCGTTCCTCCTCGGCCGCGGCCGGCTCCGGGACCGTCTCCGCGGCGGGGGCGGGCCCGCGGCGCCGGTAGCGGGGCGGCACGACGGACTCGGCCCAGCGGGGCGCGCGCGGCGTGAAGCGCGGCATCAGGAGCAGCACCAGGCCGATCGCGCTGAGCGCGACGACCCCGAGGACGATCCACATCGAGGTCGAGTGGACCGAGTACGCCAGCGTCCCGAAGGCGATCAGGGCCGACCAGAAGTACATGATCAGCACCGCGCGGCTGTGCGAGTGCCCGATCTCCAGGAGCCGGTGGTGCAGGTGGCCCCGGTCGGCGGCGAACGGCGACTGGCCCTTCCAGGTGCGGCGCACGATCGCCAGGACCAGGTCCGCCATCGGGATCGCGATGATCGTCAGCGGCAGCACGAGCGGGATGAAGACCGGCAGGGCGGCGTGGGTGGCCTCGCGGGTCGAGCCCTCGAAGAGCTTCAGCACGTCGGGGTCGACCTGGCCGGTGATCGAGATGGCGGAGGCCGCCAGGATCAGGCCGATCAGCATCGAGCCGGAGTCGCCCATGAAGATCCGCGCCGGGTGCATGTTGTGCGGCAGGAAGCCCAGGCACATGCCCATGAGGATGGCGGTGAAGAGCGTCGCGGGGGCCGCGGCCTCGATCGTGTAGCCGTACCAGAGGCGGTAGCCGTACAGGAAGAAGGCGGTGGCGGCGATGCAGACCATGCCGGCGGCGAGGCCGTCGAGGCCGTCGACGAAGTTGACCGCGTTGATGGTGAGGACCACCAGGGCGACCGTGAGGAGCGTGCCCTGTCCGGGGGTCAGGGAGACGACGCCGACGCCGGGGATCGGCAGCCACAGGATCGTCAGGCCCTGCGCGACCATGACGCCCGCCGAGATCATCTGCGCGCCCAGCTTGATGAGCGCGTCCAGCTCGAACTTGTCGTCCAGGACGCCGATCAGCCAGATCAGCGCCGCGCCGGAGAGCAGCGCGCGGGGCTCGTTGGACAGTTCGAAGACGCTGCTCAGGTTCTGCAGGTGGGCGGCGACGAGCAGGCCCGCGCACAGTCCGAAGAACATGGCGATGCCACCGAGCCGCGGAGTCGGTTCTCGGTGTACGTCGCGGGCGCGGATCTCCGGCATCGCCCCGGTCGCGATGGCGAACTTGCGCACCGGTCCGGTGAGCAGGTAGGTCACCGCGGCCGTGACACAGAGCGTCAGCAGGTAATCACGCACGGGCTGCCCCACAGGAATCGCTGGCCATCTCAGCCCCACACCCTAGCCGTGCCGTCCATGTGCTGGGAGACACGCGGGTCGCCCGAACGGTTGCGGCGGGGGTCCGCTCAGTGTGCGTACGGCGGAAATCGGCCGGTCAGCGCGCGTACTTCCGCCCGTACCCGGGCGGTCTCCGCCGGGTCGTCGCGGAGCGCGGCGGTGAACAGGCCCGCGATCCTGGCCATTTCGGTGGCGCCCATGCCCTGGGTGGTGACGGCGGCCGTGCCGAGCCGGATCCCGCGCCCCTCCCCGTGCGGGAGCGCGCAGGTGTCGAGGACGATGCCGGCGGCGGCGAGCCGGGTGCGGGCGGTGCGCCCGTCGACGCCGAGGGGGGCGGGGTCGGCGGTGATGAGGTGGGTGTCGGTGCCGCCAGTGGTCGGCGCGAAGCCCTCGGCGGCGAGGGCGGCGGCGAGGATCCGGGCGTGCTCGACCACCCGATGGGCGTACGCGGTGAACGCGGGGGTCTCCGCCTCGCCGAAGGCCACCGCCTTCGCCGCGATCGTGTGCATCTGGGCGCCGCCCTGGCTGAACGGGAACACCGCCCGGTCGATCCGGCCGGCGAGCTCCTCCCCGCACAGGACCATTCCGCCGCGCGGGCCGCGCAGCACCTTGTGGGTGGTGGCGCAGACGACGTCGGCGTACGGGACGGGGTTGGGGGCCGCTCCCCCGGCGACCAGGCCGATGGGGTGGGCCGCGTCGGCGATGAGGTAGGCGCCGGTCTCGTCGGCGATCTCGCGGAAGACCGCGTAGTCGAGGTGGCGGGGGTAGGAGATGGAGCCGCAGACGATCGCCTTGGGGCGGTGGTGGCGGGCGAGGGCGGCGACCTGCTCGTAGTCGACGAGGCCGGTCTCGGCGTCGACGCCGTACGGGATGAAGTCGAACCAGCGGCCGGAGAAGTTGGCGGGCGAACCGTGGGTGAGGTGCCCGCCGTGCTCCAGGCCCATGGCCAGGACCGTGTCACCGGGCCTGAGAAGGGCCGCGTACGCCGCCAGGACGGCCGAGGAGCCGGAGTGGGCCTGGACGTTCGCGTGGTCGGCTCCGAAGAGCGCGGTGGCCCGTTGCACGGCGATCCGCTCGACGGCGTCGGCGTACTCGCAGCCGCCGTGGTGGCGGGCGCCGGGATAGCCCTCGGCGTACTTGTTGGCGAGCGGGGATCCGAGGGCGGCGAGGACGGCGGGCGAGGTGAAGTTCTCCGCCGCGATCAGCTGCAGGCTGTCGGCCTGCCGCCGCTCCTCGCCGAACAGCACGTCGGCGACCTCCGGGTCCTGCCGGCGCAGGACGTCGAGCTCGTCGTCGGGGGGCGCGGTGACCGGCATGGCTGACTCCGGGCGTGGAGGGATGTCAGCACCAATGTAGGTACCCGCCGCCGGACGCGCGCGCCGAGCACTCAGCGCCGCGCCGCCACCCCGGTCAGAGCCGTCACCACGGGGTCGAGGGCTTGATTGATCTCGTCGCCGATCGAGCGGAAGAAGGTGATGGGGGCGCCGTACGGGTCGTTGACCTCGTCCGCGTCCGGGGACGGGGCCAGGAGCCACCCGCGTAGAGCCGCGGCCGCGCGGACCAGGGCGCGGGCGCGTTCGACCATGCCCTCGTCGCGCGGGTCCGGGAGCGTGGCCGGGTCGATGGCGCGGACCAGGCGGGTGAACTCCTTCAGGGTGAAGGTGCGCAGGCCCGCCGAGTGGCCCATCGAGATGACCTGCGCCCGGTGGTCGCGGGTCGCCGTCAGGACGAGGTCCGCCCGGATGACGTGCTCGTCGAGGAGCTCGCGGCCCACGAAGCCGCTGTAGTCCGCGCCGAAGTCGGCGAGGACCAGCTCCGCGTTGGCCTCCATCGGGGCGCCCTCGTGGCCCCAGGTGCCCGCGCTCTCCACGATCAGGCCGCCGCCGAGGGGGTCCCCGAGCCGGTCGCACAGGGCGTGGCGGGTCAGCCGCTCGGTGATCGGCGAGCGGCAGACGTTGCCGGTGCTGACGTGGAGGATGCGGAAGGTGTCGCCGTCGTCGTGCCCCGCTATGCCACGCCCCTCAGGGGCGGTCAACTGGCCACCTCGAGGTCGGGTACGACCTTCCGGAGCTCCTCCGCGGAGAGCGCTCCCTGCCGCAGCAGCACCGGCACCGGGCCGGTCACGTCGACGATGGACGAGGGGACGTTGCCGGGCGTCGGGCCGCCGTCG
Source organism: Streptomyces sp. NPDC093071 (assembly GCF_044754545.1). Lineage (NCBI taxonomy): Bacteria > Bacillati > Actinomycetota > Actinomycetes > Kitasatosporales > Streptomycetaceae > Streptomyces > Streptomyces sp. NPDC093071. Next base: position 154,758 of record NZ_JBIVPH010000012.1, read on the forward strand.
AGGTACACGGAGACGGAGTCGCCGAGCATGTTCTGCGCGGCGTCGCAGTCCTCCGGCGACGGGTGGCCGGTGAGGTTCGCCGAGGAGACGGCCATCGGGCCGACCTCGGTGAGCAGCTCGATCGCGACCGGGTGCAGCGGCATCCGGACGGCGACGGTGCCCCGGGTGTCGCCGAGGTCCCACTGGAGGGACGGCTGGTGCCTGGCGACCAGGGTGAGCGCGCCGGGCCAGAAGGCGTCGACGAGCTCCCAGGCCTGCTCGGAGAAGTCGGTGACCAGGCCGTGCAGGGTGTTCGGGGAGCCGATGAGCACGGGCGTGGGCATGTTGCGGCCGCGCCCCTTGGCGGCCAGCAGGTCCGCCACGGCCTCGCTGCTGAAGGCGTCCGCCCCGATCCCGTACACGGTGTCGGTGGGCAGCACGACCAGTTCGCCCCGGCGGACGGCGGACGCGGCCTCGCGCAGGCCGGTCAGTCGGTCGGTCGCCTCGTTGCAGTCGTATCGCCGTGCCATCAGTTCCCGGCCTCCTCGTACGCGTGGTTCGTCATGGCGGTGATGACGGTCGGGGCCGTCATGGGGTCGCCTTGCGGGCGGTCGCGAAGCGCGGCCGGTTGTTCAGGTCGGGGTGGTCGGCGGCGTCGGTCCAGCCGGCCTCCTCGTTGAAGATCCAGGGCACCTGGCCGCCCTGGGTGTCCGCGTGCTCGATGACCACGAGGCCGCCGGGGCGGAGCAGACGGTGGGCGGTGCGCTCGATGCCGCGGATGGTGTCGAGGCCGTCCTCGCCGGAGAAGAGGGCCATCTCCGGGTCGTGGTCGCGGGCCTCGGGCGCCACGTACTCCCACTCGGTGAGCGGGATGTACGGCGGGTTGGAGATGACCAGGTCGACCTGGCCGTCCAGGTCCGGCAGGGCGCTCAGCGCGTCCCCCTGGTGGACGGTGACGCGCGAGCCCTCGGCGTTCTTCCGGGTCCAGACGAGGGCGTCGTCGGAGAGCTCGACGGCGTGCACGCGAGAGCGCGGCACCTCCTGGGCCATGGCGAGGGCGATGGCCCCGGAGCCGGTGCACAGGTCGACGATGAGCGGTTCGACGACGTCCATGGCGCGCACGGCGTCTATGGCCCAGCCGACGACCGACTCGGTCTCCGGCCGGGGCACGAAGACGCCGGGCCCCACCTGGAGCTCCAGGTAGCGGAAGAACGCCCGCCCGGTGATGTGCTGGAGGGGTTCGCGGGCCTCGCGGCGGGCGACCGTCTCCCAGTAGCGGGCGTCGAAGTCGGCGTCCTTGACGTTGTGCAGCTCCCCCCGCCTGACGCCGTGCACGAACGCGGCGAGCTCCTCGGCGTCGAAGCGCGGGGAGGGGACGCCGGCGTCGGCCAGCCGCCGGGTGGCCTGGGCCACCTCGGCGAGCAGCAGACTGCGGGGGCCTGGGGGTCGCCCCCCAGAAGGTGACTGCACGCTGGTCCTCCGTGGTGCGGGGTGGGGCTTGAGGGGTCGGCCGTACGCTCTGCGGAGCCGTACGGCCTTGCGGGCGCCTCAGGCCGCGGCGAGCTTCGCCGCGGAGTCGGCGTCGACGCACGCCTGGATCATGGTGTCGAGGTCGCCGTCGAGCACCTGGTCCAGGTTGTACGCCTTGAAGCCGACGCGGTGGTCCGAGATGCGGTTCTCCGGGAAGTTGTACGTCCGGATCTTCTCGGAGCGGTCGACGGTGCGGACCTGGCTGCGGCGGGCGTCGGCGGCCTCGGCCTCGGCCTTCTCCTGGGCGGCGGCGAGGAGCCGGGAGCGCAGGATGCGCATGGCCTGCTCCTTGTTCTGGAGCTGGCTCTTCTCGTTCTGGCAGGAGGCGACGATGCCGGTCGGCAGGTGGGTGATGCGGACGGCGGAGTCGGTGGTGTTGACCGACTGGCCGCCGGGGCCGGACGAGCGGTAGACGTCGATGCGCAGGTCGTTGGCGTGGACCTCGACCTCGACCTCCTCGGCCTCGGGCGTGACGAGCACGCCGGCGGCGGAGGTGTGGATGCGGCCGGCGGACTCGGTCGCGGGGACGCGCTGGACGCGGTGCACCCCGCCCTCGTACTTGAGCCGGGCCCAGACGCCCTGGCCGGGCTCGGTGGCGCCGTTGCCGCCCTTGGTCTTCACGGCGACCTGGACGTCCTTGTAGCCGCCCAGCTCGGACTCGGTGGCGTCGATGATCTCGGTCTTCCAGCCGACGCGCTCGGCGTACCGGAGGTACATGCGGAGCAGGTCGCCGGCGAAGAGCGCGGACTCGTCGCCGCCGGCGCCGGCCTTGATCTCCAGGATGACGTCCTTGTCGTCGCTGGGGTCGCGCGGGACGAGGAGCAGGCGGAGCTTGTCGGTCAGCTCCTCCCGGTCCTTCTCCAGCTGCTTGACCTCGGCGGCGAAGTCGGGGTCGTCGTGCGCCAGCTCGCGGGCGGTCTCGATGTCGTCACCGGTCTGCTTCCAGGAGCGGTAGGTGGCGACGATCGGGGTCAGCTCGGCGTAGCGCTTGTTGAGCTTGCGCGCGTTCGCCTGGTCGGCGTGGACCGAGGGGTCCGCCAGCTTCGTCTCGAGGTCGGCGTGCTCGCCGACCAGTTCCTCGACCGCCTCGAACATTCGGGGGCTCCTGGTTTTCGTCAGTTGCTACGGGGACGCCAAAGCGCCGGTCCCGGCCACCCGCGCGGGGCGACCGTGGACCGGCGCAGGGGCTCGCTACTTGTTGGCGGAGCCGGCAGCCTTGCCGAAGCGGGCCTCGAAGCGGGCGACGCGGCCGCCGGTGTCGAGGATCTTCTGCTTGCCCGTGTAGAACGGGTGGCACTCGGAGCAGACCTCGGCACGGATGGTGCCGTCGGTGAGGGTGCTACGGGTGGTGAACGACGCGCCACAGGTGCAGCTGACCTGGGTCTCGACGTACTCGGGGTGGATCTCGCGCTTCAAGGTGTCTCCTATGTTCCGGGAGGGCACCGGGTCGCCGCCGCGGGTTGCGGACTGCGTGAACCGGGGCCGACGTACCAGTCTGCCAGGACCGGCCGCATCTCCCCAAACCGGGGTCGGGCCGGAGGTATTCCCGGGCTACCCGACGACGCCGTCGGCGGCACCGGTGGCGGTGCCCTCCGTCGCGGCGGCGGGGACGGGCAGATCGTCCTTGAGCGCCTTCCAGACCTGCCCGGACTGCCGCTCCAGGGGGACGACGCGGTTGGGGTCGATCCGGTCGTACGCGACGGGCAGCGTGATCATGTGGACGTTCTGGGCGCCGATGCCGGAGAGGCCCCTGGCGAAGGAGGCCAGCTCCTGGACGGAGTCGAGGTCGGAGTCGGGGGTGATGGCCTTGGTGGCGGCGTCGGCGAGGCCGAGGAGCTTCGCCGGGCTGGTCAGGACGCCGACGTCCTTGACCTGCTCGACGAAGGCCTTCATGAAGGCCTGCTGGAGCTGGATGCGGCCGAGGTCGCTGCCGTCGCCGACGCTCTTGCGGGTGCGGACGAGGCCGAGGGACCGCTCGCCGTCGAGGGTGTGGGTGCCCGGTGCGAGGTCGAGGTGGCTCTTGTCGTCCCGGATGGGCTCGGTGGTGGTGATCTCGACGCCGCCGAGCTCGTCGATGAGCCTCTTGAAGCCGGTGAAGTCGACCTCGATGTAGTGGTCCATGCGGATGCCGGACATCGCCTCGACGGTCTTCACGGCGCAGGCGGGGCCGCCGACCTCGTACGCCGTGTTGAACATGGCGCGGCGCCGGCCGGGGACGTCGGTGCCGTGCGCGTCGGTGCAGTCCGGCCGCTCTATGAGGGTGTCGCGGGGTATGGAGACCACGCTCGCCTTCTTGTGGCCCTCGTGGACGTGGACGACCATCGCGGTGTCGGAGCGGGCGCCGCCCTCGTCCCGGCCGTAGGCGTCGTTGTCGCCGGAGCGCGAGTCGGAGCCGAGGACGAGGATGTCCAGGGAGCCGTCGTCGACGTCGACGGGGCGCTGGGGGCCGAGCTGGGCGTTGATGTCGACGCCCTCGATGTTGGCGTCGAGCTCCCGGTAGGAGGCGTAGCCGAATCCGGCGCCGCCGAGGACGAGGAGCGCGAGGACCCCCGTGATGAGGAGCGGTGCCCTGCGGCGCCGGCCGCCCGTACCGCCGCTGTTCGTCTGCTCGGTCATCGCCCCAACCCCCGGCCTTCGGCCCTAGATTCACCTTCTGTGACGGCGGAGGGTGCGAAAGGGTTGCGCGCGGATTCCCGTGGATTCGGGCGGGGTTCGGGCGGGATCCTGGTGGGGTCCTGGTGGAAAAACACCGCGCCCACCGTGCGAACACGGTGGGCGCGGTGGTCGGCGCGGGACGCGTCAGTCGTTGTTGCTCGCTCCGGGGGTGGTCTTCTGGATCTGGAGGAGGAACTCGCCGTTCGACTTCGTCTGCTTCATCTTGTCGAGGAGCAGCTCGATCGCCTGCTGCTGGTCGAGCGCGTGCAGCACGCGGCGGAGCTTCCAGGTGACCGCGAGCTCGTCGCTGCCGAGGAGGATCTCCTCCTTGCGCGTGCCCGAGGCGTCGACGTCGACGGCCGGGAAGATGCGCTTGTCGGCGAGCTTCCGGTCGAGCTTGAGCTCCATGTTGCCGGTGCCCTTGAACTCCTCGAAGATCACCTCGTCCATGCGCGAGCCGGTGTCGACGAGCGCGGTGGCCAGGATGGTCAGCGAGCCGCCGTCCTCGATGTTGCGCGCGGCACCAAAGAAGCGCTTCGGCGGGTAGAGCGCGGTCGAGTCGACACCACCGGACAGGATGCGGCCGGAGGCCGGGGCGGCGAGGTTGTACGCGCGGCCCAGGCGGGTGATCGAGTCGAGCAGGACGACCACGTCGTGACCCAGCTCCACGAGGCGCTTGGCGCGCTCGATGGCCAGCTCGGCGACGGTGGTGTGGTCCTCGGCCGGGCGGTCGAAGGTCGAGGAGATGACCTCGCCCTTGACCGACCGCTGCATGTCGGTGACCTCTTCCGGACGCTCGTCGACCAGGACGACCATCAGGTGGCACTCGGGGTTGTTGTGCGTGATCGCGTTGGCGATGGCCTGCATGATCATGGTCTTGCCGGTCTTCGGCGGGGCCACGATCAGACCGCGCTGGCCCTTGCCGATCGGCGACACGAGGTCGATGATCCGGGTGGTCAGCACGCCCGGGTCGGTCTCCAGGCGGAGCCGGTCCTGCGGATAGAGCGGGGTCAGCTTGTTGAACTCCGGACGGCCGCGGCCGGAGTCGGCGGCCATGCCGTTCGCGGAGTCCAGGCGGACCAGCGCGTTGAACTTCTCGCGGCGCTCGCCCTCCTTCGGCTGGCGCACGGCACCGGTGACGTGGTCGCCCTTGCGCAGGCCGTTCTTGCGGACCTGGGCGAGGGAGACGTACACGTCGTTCGGGCCGGGCAGGTAGCCGGAGGTCCGGATGAACGCGTAGTTGTCGAGGATGTCGAGGATGCCCGCGACGGGGATCAGGACGTCGTCGTCCGCGACCTGCGGCTCGCCGGCCTGGAAGTCGTCGCGGCCACGGCGCCCGCGGCGGTCGCGGTAGCGCCCGCGACGGCCACGGCGGCCGCCGGCCTCGTCGTCGTAGTCGTCCTGCGGACCGGCCTGCTGGCCGCCGCCCTGCTGGCCCTGGCCGCCGCCCTGACCCTGGCCCTGGCGCTCCTGGCGGTCCTTGCGCTGGCCGCCCTGGCCGCCGCCCTGCTGGTCGTCGCCCTTGCGGTCGCGCTGGCGGTCCCGGCGGTCGCGGCGGTCACCGCGCTCGCCGCGGTCCCGGCGGCCGCGGCCCTCGGCGCCGTCGGCGCCCTCGGTCCGGGTGTCGGTCTGCGTCTCGGCCTTGACCTCGCGGGTCTCGGTACGGGCTTCCGCACGGGCCTCGGTCTTGACGGCCTGGGCGCCCTCGGTCCCGCCCTCCGGCGAACCGGCGGGGGCGGTGGCGCGACGGCGGCGGCGCTCGCCGGCCGGCTGGTCGTCGCCGGCGCCCTGCTCCGACGGGGTCTTGGGCGAGGGCTGGCCCGGGATGTCGATCTGCTGCTGGGCGACGGCCTTCTCGGCCTTCTCCGCCTTGGGGGCGGGGGCCTCGGCGGCCGGCTCGGCGGCGGTCTCGCCCGTACGGGCCTTGGAGGTGGCGCGGCGCTTCGGCTTGGCGTCGGTGGTGTCGGCGGCCTTGGCGGGGGCGGCGGAGCCGCCTCCGGCCTGCGCCTCCTTGATGACCTCGATCAGCTGGCTCTTGCGCATCCGCGCGGTGCCCCTGATGCCGAGGCCGGACGCGACCTGCTGCAGCTCGGCCAGGACCATGCCCTCGAGGCCGGTGCCGGAGCGGCGGCGCCGTGCGGTGCCGCCGGTGGCAGCACCTGCGGCGGGCGCGGCGTTGTCGACACTGTTGTCGGCAGTCACGCCCATCAGATCGGTGGTGTCGCTCACGAAGGGTCCTTCCCTGGAGCGGACGTCGGCCATCTGGCTCGGCGACCGGTTGTGCTGTCCGGCAGGGTCCTGGTGTGTGGACCGAGTCCGGGGCGGTGGTCCCGCCGGGTGCGGCGGAAGAGAGGAAACGTGCTGTGGGTCCGGCCCGAGGCCCCCTGCTCGGCCCTCACGAGAGAAGAGCGAGGGGTGTCGTGCCGGTTCCGGAGCGTGCTCGAAACTGCTCAGGCGGGCTGCTCAGGCAGTCGGGGAGGCTCCCGGAAGAATGGGTGGTCCCTGAGGGGACACTCCGCACCGCTCCACAAAGAGGTCGGGTGCAGACTTGAGGTTAACACTACCGGCTCCAACAAACATTCCCCCTCTCCCTCACCGGCAATCTCCCGACCGGGACGCCGCCCGGCGCCCCGGCCTCCTCACCTAGGGCGCCAGCGGCAGGACGCTCGCGCCGGAGGCGTCGAGGTCGAGCCTGTTCGCGGCCCATCCGTCGCCCGCGAGCAGGGCGACCTTGTCGGCGGTCCCCCGCTCCGCGAGGGCGAGCACCGTGGGGCCCGCGCCGGAGATGACCGCGGGGACGCCGTCCGCCCGCAGCCGGTTCACCAGGGCGACGCTCTCGGGCATCGCGGGAGCGCGGTACTCCTGGTGCAGCCGGTCCTCGGTGGCCGCGAGCAGCAGCTCGGGGCGGCGGGTCAGGGCCTCGACGAGGAGGGCGGCGCGCCCCGCGTTGGCGGCGGCGTCCACGTGCGGGACGGTGCGCGGCAGGAGGCCGCGGGCGGTCTCGGTCAGGACGGGCTTCCCGGGGACGAAAACCACCGGAACGATGGAATCCGAGGGCTCCATCCTGATCGCCCGCGCCGCGCCGGACTCGGTCCAGGCGAGCGTGAATCCGCCGAGGAGACAGGCGGCGACGTTGTCGGGGTGGCCCTCGATCTCGGTGGCCAGCTCCAGGAGGGCGGCCTCGTCGAGCCGGGCGTCGCCGCCTATGGTCACGGCGCGGGCGGCGACGATGCCGGCGCAGATGGCGGCGGAGGAGGAGCCGAGGCCCCGGCCGTGCGGGATGCGGTTGGCACAGACGACCTCCAGGCCGCGCGGCTGCCCGCCGAGCAGGTCGAAGGCCGTGCGCAGGGAGCGTACGAGCAGGTGGCTCTCGTCGCGCGGGAGCGTCTCGGCGCCCTCTCCGGCGATGTCGACGTGCAGCCCGGAGTCGGCGACCCGGACGACCACGTCGTCGTAGAGCCCCAGCGACAGGCCGAAGGCGTCGAAGCCCGGGCCGAGATTGGCGCTGGTGGCGGGGACGCGCACCCGTACGGCGGCGGCGCGGAACGCTGGACCGGCCATCGCTCGATGACTCTCCTTGATTGCGACAACGGGTATTTCAACGGGTATTTCAAGAGAAGTACACCGGGACCCGGCGGGCCGTTTCGGCCACGGGGGCGACAACGGCAACGACACCGCGCATATGCGTCGGGGCGGGTCGGTACAGCCTATCGAAGGAAGGTTCCGCCGCGACATAGGGCGCACAGGAGGCGCACGATGCGTGTCGCGGGCCAACCTGTGCCCCTCTGGGCGTTCCTGATCGGGTTTCGCCCCGCGGTCCTTCTCGTACGGGGGACGGTTCGGCGAGGAACGCGTCCCCCGTACGGAGGAACGGGATCAGGCCAGGCCGAGGCGCTCGGCGGCGGCCGCGGCGTCGACCGGGACGGTGACGGGCTGCGGCGCGCCGGCGACGGCCCAGTCGGGGTCCTTGAGGCCGTTGCCGGTGACGGTGCAGACGATCCGCTGGCCGGGGTCGACCTTGCCCTGCTCGGCGGCCTTCAGCAGGCCGGCGACCGAGGCGGCCGAGGCGGGCTCGACGAAGACGCCCTCCTGCGCGGCCAACAGGCGGTAGGCGCGCAGGATCTCACGGTCCGTCACCTCGTCGATGAAGCCGCCCGACTCGTCGCGCGCGGCGATCGCGTAGTCCCACGAGGCCGGGTTGCCGATGCGGATCGCGGTGGCGATCGTCGACGGGTCCTTGACGACCTCGCCGCGCACGAGCGGGGCGGAACCGGAGGCCTGGAAGCCCCACATGCGGGGGCGGCGGGTGGCGAGGCCGTCCTCCGCGTACTCGCGGTACCCCTTCCAGTACGCGGTGATGTTGCCCGCGTTGCCGACCGGGAGGACGTGGATGTCGGGGGCGTCGCCCAGCATGTCCACGATCTCGAACGCGGCGGTCTTCTGGCCCTCGATGCGGACCGGGTTGACCGAATTGACCAGCGCCACCGGGTAGTTGTCGGAGAGGCGGCGGGCCAGGGTGAGGCAGTCGTCGAAGTTGCCGTCGACCTGGAGGATCTTCGCGCCGTGCACGAGGGCCTGGCCCATCTTGCCGAGCGCGATCTTGCCCTGGGGCACGAGGACGGCGGACACCATGCCGGCGCGGACCGCGTAGGCGGCGGCGGAGGCGGAGGTGTTGCCGGTGGAGGCGCAGATGACGGCCTGCGCACCCTCCTCCTTGGCCCGGGTGATGGCCATGGTCATGCCCCGGTCCTTGAAGGAGCCGGTGGGGTTGGCGCCCTCGACCTTGAGGTGCACCTCGCAGCCCGTGCGCTCGGAGAGGACCTGAGCCGGAACGAGCGGCGTACCGCCCTCACGGAGCGTGACGACCGGCGTCGCGTCCGTGACCGGAAGGCGGTCCCGGTACTCCTCGATGATGCCGCGCCACTGGTGGGTGCCCTTGCTGGTCATGGGTCCTTACTCCCCTTCAACACGCATGATGCTGGCGACACCGCGCACGGTGTCGAGCTTGCGCAGCGCCTCGACGGTCCCGGAGAGGGCGGCGTCGGGCGCGCGGTGGGTGACGACGACGAGGGAGGCCTCGCCGTCCTTGCCCTGCTGGCGGACGGTGTCGATCGACACGCCGTGCTCGGCGAAGACCGTCGCCACCTGGGCGAGGACGCCCGGCTTGTCGGCCACGTCGAGGCTGATGTGGTACCGCGTGACGACCTCGCCCATGGAGCTGACGGGCAGCTGGGTGTACGCGGACTCCCCGGGGCCGTTGGCCTCGTTGAGCTTGTTGCGGCACACGGCGACGAGGTCGCCGAGCACGGCCGAGGCGGTCGGCGAGCCGCCCGCGCCGGGGCCGTAGAACATGAGCCGCCCGGCGGCCTCCGCCTCGACGAAGACCGCGTTGTACGCCTCGCGGACGGAGGCCAGCGGGTGGCTGAGCGGGATCATCGCGGGGTGCACGCGCGCGGTGACGGACCCGCCGTCGGCGGCCCGCTCGCAGATGGCGAGCAGCTTGATGGTGCAGCCCATCTCCTTGGCGGAGGCGAAGTCGGCGGCGGTGACCTCGGTCATGCCCTCGCGGTAGACGTCGTCGAGGCGCACGCGCGTGTGGAAGGCGATCCCGGCGAGGATGGCGGCCTTGGCGGCGGCGTCGAAGCCCTCGACGTCGGCGGTCGGGTCGGCCTCGGCGTAGCCGAGGGCGGTGGCCTCGTCGAGCGCCTCGGAGTAGCCGGCGCCGGAGGTGTCCATCTTGTCGAGGATGAAGTTCGTCGTGCCGTTGACGATGCCCATCACCCGGTTGATCTTGTCGCCGGCGAGGGACTCGCGCAGCGGCCGGATCAGCGGGATGGCTCCGGCGACGGCGGCCTCGTAGTAGAGGTCCTGGCCGTACCGCCCGGCGGCCTCGTGGAGGGCCGCGCCGTCCTGGGCGAGCAGGGCCTTGTTGGCGGAGACGACGGAGGCGCCGTGCTCGAAGGCGGCGGTGATGAGGGTGCGGGCGGGCTCGACGCCGCCGATGACCTCGACGACCACGTCGATGTCACCCCGTTTGACCAGGGCGGTGGCGTCGGTGGTGACCAGCTCCGGGGCGATGCCCTCACGGACCTTGTCGGGCCGGCGGACCGCCACGCCGGCGAGCTCGACCGGGGCACCGATGCGCGCGGCGAGGTCGTCGGCGTGCGTCGTCATGATGCGCGCCACCTCTGAGCCGACCACTCCACAGCCCAGCAGCGCCACCTTCAGCGGACGCGTACGCATCATCCGACCTCGTTTCTCGTACTACTTCGTATTGCTACGTTCGTATCTCTACGGTCCCTACGGTGAGGACCAGTCTCACTCACCGGACGGGGGTTTCCGCCCTTTGTCCGGATCGTGAGACATGGATTCCATCACCCGACTATTTCATCATCCGACGTCGAGACGCAGGAGATCTTCCTCCGTCTCGCGCCGGACGATGACGCGCGCCTCGCCGTCGCGGACGGCGACGACGGGCGGGCGGAGCGCGTGGTTGTAGTTGCTGGCCATGGAGCGGCAGTACGCGCCGGTGGCGGGCACGGCGAGGAGGTCGCCGGGGGCCAGGTCGGAGGGCAGGAAGGCGTCCCGTACGACGATGTCGCCGCTCTCGCAGTGCTTGCCGACGACCCGGGAGAGCATCGGCTCGGCGTCGCTGGTCCGCGAGACGAGGGCGACGCTGTACTCGGCGTCGTACAGGGCGGTCCGGATGTTGTCCGACATGCCGCCGTCGACGCTCACGTACGTCCGCAGCCCGTCGAGGGGCTTGATCGTGCCGACCCGGTAGAGGGTGAAGGCGGTGGGGCCGACGATGGCCCGCCCGGGCTCGACGGAGATGCGGGGCGTCCGCAGCCCGGCGGCCTCGCACTCCCGCGTCACGATCTCGTTGAGCGCCTTGGCGATCTCGTGCGGCTCGCGCGGGTCGTCCTCGGAGGTGTACGCGATGCCGAGGCCGCCGCCGAGGTCGATCTCGGGCAGCTCGACGCCGTGTTCGTCGCGCACCTCGGTGAGGAGCTGGACGACGCGGCGGGCGGAGACCTCGAAGCCGGCCATGTCGAAGATCTGCGAGCCGATGTGCGAGTGGATGCCGACGAGTTCGAGCCCGTCGAGCTTCAGCGCCCGGCGCACGGCCTCGGCGGCCTGCCCGCCGGCGAGCGCGATGCCGAACTTCTGGTCCTCGTGGGCGGTGGCGATGAACTCGTGGGTGTGGGCCTCGACGCCGACGGTCACCCGGATCTGCACGCGCTGGCGCTTGCCGAGGGACTGGGCGACATGGGAGACGCGGACGATCTCCTGGAAGGAGTCGAGCACGATCCGCCCGACGCCGGCGGTCACCGCCTTCTCGATCTCCTCCTCGCTCTTGTTGTTGCCGTGGAAGGCGATGCGCTCGGCGGGCATTCCGGCGGAGAGGGCGGTGGTGAGCTCGCCCCCGGAGCACACGTCGAGGTTCAGCCCCTCTTCCGCGAGCCACCGCACGACGGCACGGGAGAGGAAGGCCTTCCCGGCGTAGAAGACGTCGGCGTCCGGGCCGAAGGCGTCGGCCCAGGCGCGGCAGCGGGCGCGGAAGTCGGCCTCGTCGAGGAAGTAGGCGGGGGTGCCGAACTCCTCGGCGAGGTCGGTCACCTTGATCCCCGCGACGGTGGCGACCCCGTCCTCGTCCCGCCCGACGGTCCGGGACCACACCTTGGGGTCGAGGACGTTGAGGTCGGCGGGCGGGGCGGAGTAGTGGCCCTCGGGGAGGACGTCGGCGTGGCGGGGCCCTGCGGGGTGGGCGGAACGGCTCATGTCTGCGTCTGCTCTTTCAGATCCGATCGGGTGCGCTGATGCCGAGCGCGGAGAGGCCACCGGCGAGCACCGTCCCGGCGGCTTCGGCGAGCGCGAGCCGGGAGCGGTGGGCGGCCGAGGGTTTCTCGTCGCCGAGCGGCAGCACGGTGTGCTGGAACGCGAGCAAGGCGTCGGCGACGGCTTCGAGGTGCCGGGCGACCCGGTCGGGGGCGCGGCGGCGGGCGGCGGCGAGGAGCGCGGAGGGGTGGTCGCGGAGGGCGCCGAGGAGCGGGGCGGCGTGGTCGCCGAATTCCCCGGGTTCCCCGGGTTCACCGGGTTCGGGGGCGAACCCGAGCTGTCGGGCGTTGACGAGCAGCCGGCGGGTGCGGGAGTACGCGTACCGGACGCGGAAGAGGGGGTTGCGCTCGTGCGGGACGAGGAGGGGGGCGAGGTCGAGGGGCCGGTCGTGGGGCGCGGCCCGCAGGAAGGCCCAGCGGAGGACGTCGTCCCCGCGGGAGGGGTCGTACTCCCCCGGATGCACGTGGAGCCACTCGCCGTACCGCCCGATCTCGACGTCGGCACCCTGGGAGCGCAGCAGCCGGGCGAGCGTCTCGATCACGAGGGCGTCGCGGGGCGCGCTCGTCGCGGCGAGGGGGACGACGGTCCCGGCGAGGTCGGTGCCGTGCCCGTACGACGTCCCGGCGGCCAGGATCTCCCGTACGAGATCGGTGTCGGCGTCTCCCCGCAGGGTGAAGTTCAGGAACCCGGGCCCGGTGATCTCGACGCGCCGGAGCCCGGAGACGTCCCGGAGCCGCTCCTCCAGGATTCCGGCGACGTCGAGGGGGGTGCGGCCGGCGGGCCGGGCGAGGCTGAGCGCGACGCTGCTGGCGTACTCCCCCACTCCGCCGGGCCGGGTCCGCTCGACCTTCACCCGGGGAGGGACGTCGACCCGCAGAGCACCGTCGTCGACCGCGCGGCGCACGGCGTGCAGCACGGTGAGGGAGAGGTCCGCGGGGGTCACGGGACCAGCGTAGGGGAGGAGGGGGGGCCTGACGCGAACCGGTTTCGCCATGCGGGCAACGGGGTACGGACGGGCGCCCCGGCCCACGGGGGAAATCAGTCGGGGAGGGGGTCGCCGCGGCCTTCGAGGAGTCCGTCCCGGAGCCCCTCCTGAGAGGAGTCGGCCACGGCGGGTTCCTCTCCACCGTCCTGACCGGCCGCGTCGGGACGGTCCCGCCGCTCGCGGCGCATGAGCTGCCGCACGACACGGACGAGCTCGGTGGGCTCGAAGGGCTTGGAGAGGAAGGCGTCGACCTCGGGAGCGGCGCCGTCGACGACCTCGTTGCAGGCGCTGATGAGGGCGACCGGCAGGTGCCGGGTCCGTGGATCGGCCCGCAGCCGCTCGGCCGTCTTGATCCCGTCGAGGCGGGGCATGACGACGTCGAGGGTGACGACATCGGGCCGAACCCGATGCACGACATCCAGACACTCGGCACCATCGGCCGCGGTCACGACCTCGAACCCCTCGAGTTCGAGATTGACCCTGATCAGCTGCCGGATCACCTTGTTGTCGTCGACAACGAGCACCCGGCCGGACGCGCCTGACACACGAACGAGAGTAGGCCGCCCCCGCCGACCCCGTCCGGCTTTTACCCACTTCTGACCCGTGCGGGGGACACGGCCCCCCGTGACACCCCGGAAATACCTGTTCACAGGCACGCCCCGGGAGCTGGTAGGGTTCTACCCGTCGCCGCCGAACGCGGCACACGCCCCCGTAGCTCAGGGGATAGAGCAACGGCCTCCGGAGCCGTGTGCGCAGGTTCGAATCCTGCCGGGGGCACTTCGCAGGAAGTGCCAAAAGACCCCGTGATCAGCGGAAACGCTGGACGCGGGGTCTTGTTGCGTGTGCAGGCGTGTGCTGCCCTGAGCCGCCGTATGTCGGGGCCCGTGGACTATTCGTGGACAGATTCTTGGGGCATCGGCGCTGGTCAACCCCGGGAGCGACGAGGGCTCATGGGGACGAGCGTCAGCGCCGGCAGATAGTGTCTCTCGCGAACCTCGGGTGGGGAGTGCCATGAGCTGGGACGTTCTACTGCTGCCGCTACCTGCGGGCCTCGTATCGATCGAGGATCTCCCCGCCGATCACGAGCCACCTCACATCGGCAGCCGGTCCAGCGTTCACAAGGCACTCAGGTCAGCCGCTGGTGACGTCGATCTCACTGATCCCACCTGGGGCGAGTTGCTCGGCCCTACGTGGGTGATCGAAATCGGCATCGGCGAAGGCGATCCCGTCGAGTCGGTCATGCTCCACGTCCGGGGCAGGGAGAACGACGTACTCCCTGTGATCTTCCACATCTCCCGAACCCTCGGCTGTCGCCCCTTCGACTGCTCGACCGGCGAACTGCTCAAGGACGAGGCCTCCTCCAGCTGGGCAGGCTTTCAGGCCTTTCGAGACAGAGCGATCGCGTCTGACCCACTGGACAGACCCCAGCCAGGTACCGACCTAAGCAGCACGGTCTTCAGGCAACCTCATTGAACGACGAAGGCCCCTGGACAGGTCCAGGGGCCACGAAGCCTAGCGATCAGGGACTCTCACTCGTACTCGCGCAGCAGGTCCTCGATACGCCGGTTCGCCACTTCCTGACGGCCGTCGAGGCACTTCGCGTACCGGCTCAGCAGCACCTCCACACTGTTGCCCGCTCGCTCGGCGACCTCAGTGGCATCCACGCCCGCGTTCAGCCATGTCGAGAGTGCGGAGTGCCGCAAGTCGTAGGGGCGCCGGGCGAGCGGTGAGGCAACCGCGGCCGGCGGGAGTGCTAGCTCTCGGGCCTCCTGCCATGCCCGGTAGTACGTCGAGGAGGAGACCACTCCCCCGTTCTCGCTGAAGAACAGGCGCCCGCCCTCGGCCGTCCCGAACGTCTCGATGTGTTCCCGGAGGACAGACACGAGCTGGGGCGGGATCGGCACCCGGCGGACGTCCTCGGTCGGGCGGTTCTTCAGGCCGCGGTCGTCATGGCTCTCCCCCGTGTCGGTCCACTGCTTCCCGACGCTCGGGCGAGTCCGGTGAAGCAGTGCGGAGCCCCATCCGGAGTCGGGCAGCGAGAGATCCGGCTCCGCCAGGCCCACGGCTTCGGCAGGCCGGAACCCTCCGAAGTACATGCTGGCGAACAGGCCGACCAGACGCCTGCCACGGGCGCGTCGGTAGCCGCCGACGTATGAGACGGCATGGAGGAGGGACCGGGCTTGCTCAGGGTTGGCAACGATCCTCGGGTCCACCTCACTGGACACCTTGGGCTTCTGCCAGCGAACGGCAGCGAGAGGGTTCTCGGGGAACTCCCCCAGATCGACGGCGTAGTGCACAGCGTTGACGAGAGTCCGACGCTTTCGCCGTACCGTCTCGGCAGCGGCCGCAGTGCCGTCCAGCTTGAGCTTGAGCGAGTCGAGAACCGCGCGCCCGATCACCGGGTCGGCAAGGTCGGAGAGTGGGCGAGAAGCCTTCGCCACCCAGTGCAGCGCATTGCCGATCTCGGTCGGCAGTTCGCGGTCGTCGGGCCCCGGAAGAACGAAGGCCCAGTTCCTCAGCGCCCTACGGAGCAGCTCATCGGACGGGCGCCCCGGACGATCATCGAGAAGGGCCGTCGTGATCGAGGTCAGCGATTCGTTGATCCCGTCGCGCGTGTTCGGTGCCGCATGCGGCCACTTCATGGCCAGATACTTCAGCGCGAAGGCGTACCAGGTCAGAGCAGACTTCTTCTCCTCCATGGAGGCCGGAAGGCCTGATTCGGTGTCGAATTCCTCGCCATCGCGAGCCGCTCGCATCAGCTTGGAACGGTAGTTGTCGGCGAGGGCCTTGGTCCGAAAGGACTGAGGGAAGACCTTGCCAGCCACCGCCCAGCGGACGTCATAGGACGGCTTCTTGGTGTTCCGCTTACGAACACTCCAGATCTTGACGTCGAGCGACTTCACGCGGCAGCCCCTTCCAGCCCCCGGAGCCAGGCCGAGAAGTCCGACCGCCAGACGCGCAGCTCACCATTCGGCAGCTTGAATGCCGCCGGCCCCTGTCCCAACTCCCGCCAGCGGTAGAAGGTCCGGCGCGACACTCCGCCCAGCTCGGTAAGGATCTGCGGCACGGTCATCAGCTCGTCCTTCACAGCAGCTCATCCCCCTGGGCTTCGAGTTCGGTTCTGATCTCTCGGGCGTGTTCGCGGTTGTGTTGGATGTCGCGGCGGATGTTGGCGGCGAGCCAGGATTCGCCGGGGGTGTGGCCGTGTCCGGCGTAGGTCCAGTGGGCGATGGTGAGGACGGTGGCTTCGGGGTGTTCGTCGGGGTTGGGGAGGCCGAGGGCGGTGCGTTGCTGGTGGGAGCGGTAGTCGGCGCGGACTTGGCGGAGGGCGCTGAGGGTGGTGGAGTAGCTGCGGGATTTGGTGGAGAAGTGGCCGCGGAAGCCGAGCATGTGGGCCCAGTCGCGTAAGCGGCGGTCGGGGTAGGCGGCGTGGAGGTCGAGGCAGGCTTCCATCAGGCGCCGGGGGTGGTCGGGGATGTCGAGGAGGATGAGGGCTTCTTTGTTGCCGACGGGGTGGTCGGTGGTGCCGGTGGTCTCGGCGGCTTTGGTGGCGTACTTGGCGACGTAGGAGGCGACGGCCTGTTCGGTGAGGTCTTCGCCCTGGCCGAAGGCTTTGATGGGCTGGATGTCGAGCTGGGTGCCCCAGGCGAGCGTGAGGTCCTGGCCGACGCCGTGCGCGGGGGCGGCGGGCACGGTGACGCGGACGCGGGTGGCGGCGGCGCGGATGGCGTCGGTGAGCAGGTCGAGGGTGGCCCAGGCCGGGGGCGGGGTGTGAGGGCCCTTGGGGCCGTCGAAGCGGATGACGGCGTGGAAGTGGACGGCGCCGCGTTTCTGGTATTCGGCGACCTTGCCGAAGGAGACGCGGGACTGTTCGCGGGCGGCTTTCTGCGTGAGGCCGGCGCGGGCGGCGATCTCGCGGCGCAGGTAGATCGTGAAGTAGCGCCACAGGTCGGAGGCGTGGTTGTTCCACAGCACCGCGGCCGCGTAGTCGTAGGTGGACGGGTCGAGCGGGGTGCCCAGCTCGGGGGCGTCCTCGGGGTGGCGGGTGCCGCAGCGGCAGGGCCGGGTGCCGGGCCGGTTGTGGACCGGTCCGAAGGACGGGGCGGTCAGGGTCGCGAAGACCCGGGGGTGGTCCCGGATCGTCTCCGGGGTGCCTTTGTCGGGGGCGCCGGTGAGTCCGGCGCGGATGAGGTGGTAGGTGTCGCCCGCGTAGGTCCAGGCGCAGGCGGGGCAGCGGGAGGCCCGCCGGTTGCCGCACGCGACCCGCAGGACGCCGCCGGGTTCGGCGTCGGTGTTGTAGGCGTGGAGCACGGTTTTGGTTGCGGGGTCGAGGAGCTTGGTGCCGCCGGTGAGGCGGATGGGGTTGGTGCAGCCGCCGGTGCGGCGGAGTTGTTCGGTGAGGCGGTCGAAGCCTGGGGACCCGGCCACCTTGAGCAGGTCGCTCAGGGTGGCCGGGTCCAGGCCCGCCGCGGTGGCGGAGTCGGTCACGCGGGAACCTCCGTTGCTTCGGTGGTGAGGGTGTCGAGGACGGTGGCGGCTTCGGTCGCGGCGGTGGCAAGGGTGCGCAGGGCGTCGGCCGAGCCGGAGGAGACCAGGAGCGCGATGTCGATGGCGTCGCCCTCGATACGCAGGCTCACGAACGGGCGGAGACGGTCGGGGAAGGGGGTGACGCGGATGCGGGTGTCCACCTGGAGGTGGCCGTTGACCGAGAGACCGTTCACGGCAGTCACTTCCCGGCATGGATGAAAGCGGCGGCCGTGGTGCGGGTGCCGGTGCCCTTGCAGGCCGGGCAGGTGGCGGCCAGGGTGCGGCGCTGCCCGTTCGGGGTACGGGTGCCGGTGGTGATGTGGACGACAGGGAAGCCGTCGCAGTCACGGCAGACGCGCTGAGCGAGGGTGTTCTCGGGCATGATGAGTGCTCCCTTTCGGGTCCGTTGGATCTGGAATGGGGCCAGGCGCCCGGGGCGGCGGAAGTTTGGCGACCGAGGCCGTCCCGGGGGCCGCTCAGTGTGTGTTGCGCCTGCCGTGGCCCTTGGCCGCGTACATCGCCTTGTCGGCGATCGAGAGGGCGTCGGTGAGGGTGGGGACCGGCAGGTGGGCGGGGTAGGCGAAGCCGACCGAGGCGGAGACCGGCAGGGTGTGCCCGTGGTGGGTGACCGGGCTGTCCAGGGCGGACCAGAGGGCGAGAAGGCCGGCGGTGCGGTCGGGGTGGGCGACGATGGCGGCGAACTCGTCCCCGCCGAGCCGGGCGGCGATCCCCTGACGCCCGCACCAGTCGTCCAGCCGCCGGGCTGTGGTGGTGAGGACGGTGTCTCCGGCGGCGTGGCCGTGGGTGTCGTTGACGGCCTTGAAGTCGTCCAAGTCGACCAGGAGCACCAGGGCGCCGGGGTGTTTGGCGATGAGGCGTTCGGCGCGGGCGGTCCACCCGGCCCGGGTGTGCAGCCCGGTCAGGGGGTCGCGGCGGGCAGTGGCCAGGCGGCGCGAGAGCAGCCCACCGTGCAAGGCCCAGCCCAGGGCCGGTAAGCCCGCAGCCGCCATCGTGTAGGTGTCCATGCTGGTCACCGGCCCTTGTGTCGGGTGCGGATGGGCTTGATGGGAGGGAGGGCGTCGTAGGCGTCGCGGCCCTGCTGGAAGGAGGCGCGGTCGGTCTCGCTGACGTGGGAGGTGCCGAGCTGGCGGGTGATGCGGCCGATGGTCCTGCGGTCGCCGTGCCGTTTGGCGATGGCGTACTCGCGGCCCAGCTCGGCCATCTGCGGGTTGGACGGGGTCTCGTCGGTCTTGCGGCGGAACAGGCCCATGTCAGTGCTTCCTTTCCTGGCTGATCAGCGACTTGAGGACCACGGCGCACACGGCGACGGAGACGCCAGTGATGGCGACCGCGAGGAGCATCGAGACCAGGACCGTGCCGACGACCAGGACGACCGCGCCGCCGCCGGCCGCGAGGGCGAGCGCGCTGCCGGGGGTGAGCTGCACCGTCGTGCGAGCCGGAACGACCGGGGCCGGGGCCGGGGCGGGAGAGGCCGGTTCGATGTCGGCGGCCGGGTCGGGGGCCGGGTGGTTGAGGGGGATGGGGGTGCCGGTCGGGAGCGGGTTGACCGGGATGCGGGGCTGGAGCATGAGGCGGG
>NZ_JBIVPH010000013.1:0-157333 GCF_044754545.1 Streptomyces sp. NPDC093071
AGCGGCACCGGCCCGTACACCTGCCGGAGCATCCGGAACGATGACGGCGAATGCACAGGAAATCCCAGATGACGACACCTTCCTGGCCGGTGAAGAGGTTCGGCCGGGGGTTTACCGCACTGCCGGACCCACCGATGACGCCACAGGCTGCTACTGGGCGCGTCTGAAGGGCACCACGGGCGATTCCAGCGAGATCATCGCCAACAGCTCCGGCAAAGGACCGATCACCGTCACCGTCCTCGCCGGCGACAAGGCCTTCCAGACCTCCGGCTGCCAGGCCTGGAAGCCTCTCCCGTGAGCCCATGCACAAGGAGCCGCACCGCGGGTCCCCCCCTCGGTGCGGGGACGCTGTTGGCGAATTCCAGGCCTGAACGTGACGTCGGTTTTCATGACCCGTTGCGGTCGTGAAGGTCGACGTTGTTTTGGGGAGGGTGTCGGTGTCTTTGCATGCCAGAAAGATCGTCGGGGTTCCGGAGGAGATGGCCCGGCCGGCGCTGGTGTCGGCCATGCAGTTCGTCGAGGGATGGTCGGACCGGCAGACCGCTGACGCGGTGGGCGGGCGGGACGCCCTACGACACCGACGCGCGAGGCAACGTGAAACGCGGCACCTTCTGGGACGGCTAGAAGGTTCACCTCAGCGAAACCTGCGAGCCGGACCGGCACCTGGACGGCGGAGGCTTCTCCCAGGCCGACTTCACCATCGACTGGGACAACCAACGGGTGACCTGCCCCAACGGCATCACCACCAGGAACCGGTGGGAGGACCGCTCCCCGTACGGGGCGGCAGTGGTCCGGGCACGGTTCCCGACGGCTGCCTGCCGGCCCTGCAAGGCACGAGACCAGTGCACCTGCTCCCACGATAGATCGGACATAGGCCGCTGGATCACCCTCCGCCGGCAAGCTGAGCAGGAGGTGATCCAGCAGACACGGCCCCAGGGAAACACCCCGGAGCGGAAGGAGCAGTACGCACACCGGGTCGGTGTCGAAGGACGGTCTCCCAGGGAGTACGAGTTTTCGACCTGCGGCGATGCCGGTATCACGGCCTACCCGAGGCCCAGCTGCGACACCAGCTCACCGCGACCGCGATGAACTTCCACCGCCTCAGCGCATGGCCGACCGACGCCCCAAGAGCCCGGACCCGTATATCCCGTCTTGCAACTCTTCCGGCCTGCCCGTCAGACGCGGCAGGACTGCGTCCACCAGGGGCCGGGGGGTGGCCATCAGTCCCACGAGTTGAAGAGCGTTGCGCCAAGGGTCTCCGGCCGCCAGTGCTTGATCTGACGCCACTCCGTCACAGACAGAGCAGAGGTGTCCGACTCCGCCAGCGGCGACAGGAGCTGTGCCGCGCTCAAGACGACAAAGCCGAGGTCGGTGAGGGCGGTGGTCCACGTGGGAGGCTCCTGGAACTCGTCGGTGTACCAGTAGCGCCGGTCTCCGACAAAGGCGATCAGCGGGTGGTGAGCGTGGAACAGCGCGATGTGCGCGCCGTCCCGATCGCTGATCGTGGCGCTGTGGAAGTTCTGCGGGTACTCCTGCTCCGTGAAGTCCTCGACCTGTCCGCCCGCAGCCCGGGCCGCGGCATACCAGGCGGCACGGCATGTCCGGGGATCGGTACTCGGCAGGGGCGGGTCACGCCGATCACGGAACCCGGTCACGCCCGGCTCCAAGCGGAAGGCGACTTCCGAGTCCTCCACGTTCACCCCTCCGAGCAGCCGTTCAACTTGGTGGCACAAGCCTAGTGATCACCAACCTCCGTCGACACAGGACATTTGCCAAAAATGTCGTGAGGGTGCCAGGGGGGCATGGACGGTACGGGTGGCGATTACCGGTCACAGGCTTTGGAGGAGTCACCCGGGACCGCTCTGGGCAGCGCGAACCGGTGGACTCGGCAGCGGATGGCCGGGGGTCAGAACACCATGTTGTAGGGGCTGTTCGGTGCGGCACCCAGGACCGGGCCGGCCGTCCGGGCCTTGAAGGGGGCCTTCCAGTCGCCCGTACCGGCGTAGAAGTACGAGGTGTTCCCCGTGTCGCGGGCGTACAGGTCGGGCCTGCCGTCGCCGTTGGCGTCACCGATGCCGACGATGTCGGTGTACGGGCCCCAGCCGCCGCCGATCGGCGTCCGGGGGGCGAAGGTGCCGTCCCCCTTGCCGAGGTACAGCCACAGTTTCCCGTCCTTGTCGCGGGCGATGAGGTCGCCGGCCGGTTCGCCGCCGATGTTCCCGGTGGCGGTGATCTGGTTGTAGATCCCCCAGCCGTGGCCGATCTTCTCGCGCGGGGCGAACGGAGCGGAGGCGGTACCGGTGGACTCGTACAGGTACAGGTCGCCGGCCTTGTCGACGGCGACGAGGTCGGGCGTCCCGTCACCGGTGAGGTCGCTGCCGCCGGTCAGCTCCGTGTACGTGTTCCAGCCGCCGCCGACCTTCCGCCGGGGCGTGAGCGCCTCGCTGGAGAGCGGCCCGGCACCGTAGTGGATCCAGAGTACGCCGCTCTTGTCGCGGGTGACGAAGTCGCCCGCTTCACCACCCGTGTTGCCGATGGACTCGATCCGGTCGTAGTCGGCCCAGCCGACCCCGGCCCGCTTGCGCGGTGCGGCGGCCGTCAGGGTCTTCGCGGACGTGTCGTAGGCGGTGTCGATCTGCCACACGTCGCCCTCGGCGTCCCGGGCGAGCAGGTCGGGGGTGTGGTTGTCGTTGAGGTCGTGGGGGTCGGCCGTGTGCTTGGCGTGGAACTCGCCGGAGGCGTTCAGGTCGGGACCGATGCCGTTCTGCGGGACGGCCCGGAACGACCAGTCGTAGACACCGTTGTACGCGGCCCTGCCCAGCTTGGACTTCGCGGCGATCTCCGCCCAGGACAGGCCGAAGGTCCGGTCGTCGTAGGTGTAGGCGCCGGCGGACTCGCGGTAGAGGTGCATCGTGAGCTCGAAGGTCTCGCCGGACCTCCGGTGGGTCAGCTTGAGGTGCACGTCGGCGTTGACCCGGGACATCCGCCACTTCAGGTGGATCTTGGCGGGGTCGTCGTCGAGGTCGAGCGCGTGGAGGTCGGTTCCGAGGTAGGTCAGCTCGGTCGGCCGCCCGTTGGAGGCGACGAGTTCGGCGGTCGGCCTGCCGTCCTCGCCGGGGGCGATCCGGTAGAGGCCCTCGCCCTTCCCGACGAGGCCGCCGCGCACCAGCAGGGTCCCGTCGGGAGCGGGCACGGCGTCGGTCATGTGGTCGAGGAGCCTGATCGTCTCGTCCGTGGTCGCGGACCTGGCCGTGAGCGCCTGGATCACGTCGACCGGCGGGGAGTCCATGTCCCGGTCGAGCCCGATCGGCGTGCCGTACGTGACCCAGGTGCCCAGCACGCCGACGTTGGTTCCGCCGTCGAGCTGCTTCCCCACGGCGACGCGCCGTACCTTCTCGGTGATCCGGTCGGCGATGGCCAGGGTCACGGCGGAGCCGGTGCCCTCCGACCAGGCCGCGTGCGTGTCGGAGAGGCCGTGGGTGCTGCCGGGGAGGCTGCTCTCCAGGACGGAGTGGGCCGGACCGGCCGTGGCGGTGGCCACGTCCACGATGGTCAGCCGGGGGTCGAGAACGGTCTCGGAGCGAGCGACGACGTCGACCAGCGCGGCCCCGGAGCGGGAGGCCTGGACAGAGCCGATGAGCGCGCCTTCGGGCAGGCCGGACACTTTCCGGGCGGACTGCGCGTCACCCGTCGCGTCGAGAAGCAGCAGTTCCTTGGCGCCGTCCTCGTTCGTTCCCGTGGCGAAGAGCGTGTCGCCGACGAGGCCCGCGAACCGGTAGTCGGCGCCGAGCTCGGTGAAGTCGACGTCGACGGGGGCGGCGCCCGTGGTCATGTTCCGCAGCGTGATGTGCTGGGACCGGTCGTTCCACCGGCCCTCCTCGGACGTCATGACGATGTCCGAGGTCTCCGTGAAGAAGACCTCGGCGCGCGTCGATCCCGTCGCGGGCAGCGTGATCGTCGTGCCGTCCGCGTACGCCGTCCAGCGGAGCTGGTGGGTGTCGCCGACGAGGGCCCGGTTCAGGAAGCCGGCCCGGCCGGCACCGAGGAGGACACCTCCGGGATCGGCGATCGGGGCCGCCGCCTCGGCCACCGCCTTGAAGGAGGCGGGGGCCGCCGTCGCCGGAGCGGCGAGGAGCCCCGCTCCGAGGGTGATCGCGAGGACTGTGGTGACGGCGGTGGTGAGACGACGTCGGCTGGCGCGTGCTGCGTTCAAGAGATCCCCCATGAGATGCGAAACAACGCGCAAACATGCGCGCGTTGTTCGATCAGACTCTTGATCGGCACCACAGGTTGCAGGGAAGGGGGCAACTTCTTTGCTGATCGTTTCAGAATGAGGTTCGTAGGCGTCGCAAGCAGATGACGTGCAGGCGTTTGAGCTGGTGGAGCCGGACGAAGGCCCGTTCCGCGGCCCATGGGGTCTTGCCCAGGTCGGAGCCGTGTTCCGTGAGCGATCAATCCGACAGTCACATGATCCGCCGGGCGGAACCCAAGCACGTTCTCGCGGTCGTGTTCCTCACTTCTCGGTGGCGGGACGGATGATCCAGCGCGTGCCGACCAGGACGAGCCCCACGACAACCAGGGCTGTGCCGACGGTCATCTGCGTCTCCCCGGTGTCCACCTGCTCCCGGGCGGCCGTGTACGCGGCGTCCTGGTCACTGTCGAAGCCGAGTACGTCGCCCCACGCGGATGCGGAGTTCATGTCGGCTCGGTTGGTGCCGGTGACTTTGTTGTCGTCACCGACGAGCCACAGGATGCCACCGAGGAGAGTGAGGGCGAGTCCGGCGAAGGTGGCGATGAGGCGGGCGCGTCTGGGGTTGCGGGCAGTGGCAGCCATGGGGATCCTCACTTCTCAGCGGTGCGGTCGGCGGTGTTGCGGTCGTGCAGCAGGTTCATGGATACGCCTCATTCGCACAGCACGGGCCCCGGCCGTTCGCCTTGGCACTCTCCCACCGCAGGAGCAGTGCTGACCCTCGTAGACGTGACAACGAACGGAGTACGGGCCGTTAGCAGGCGATTGTCGTCGGCGATGACCTTGGTGCATCAAGAAGTTCATCGCCGCGTCCCTCAGGCTTCGGTGACGAAGTAGATGGCCCGGTGCTCGTCGATCTTCTCCAGCAGGCCGCTGTCCGCCAGCCGCCGGTACACCTCGCGAATGTACTTCTCGGAGGGGTGATACCCGGCGTCCCGCAGGGTCTGCATGCCGCGGCTCGGGTCCCAGGTGCCGCCGAGTGCGCGAAGGGACTTCTCCAGCGACTCCCGCTGACTGCTCTCCGCCTTCTGCACCTTGGCCATGTGATTGCGGATGCTGCCGGGGGCGCCCTTGTAGTCGCAGTGGTCGCACTTCTTCCAGGCGCCGGCCTTGACGGCTGCGTCAGTGATGGAGTTGTCGGGTCCGTAGCCCTTCTCCTTGAGGAGTTCGGCGACGGAGCCGTTGTGGTGGACGGCAAGGTAGGCGGCTTCGGCGATCTTGTCGTGGCCGGCGGCGAAGGTGCGGCCGTAGCCGGTCTCCTTGCCGCATCCGCAGTAGCAACGATCGGTGGTTGCGTTTTCTGTCATGGCGTCAAGTTAGCCAACCAAGCCATGCCCGACAATGCTTGGGAATCTTTGGATTCCAAGGAGTGGTGAAGGCGGGTGTGCCCCGCACGCCTGGACCATTCCTTCCACAGGATCCGCTCTCCCGGAGAAGCGCATAACGTGTGCCGTAGGCGGGACGGGGACCATCCCCGTGCAGGCAGGGAGCGGCGGCGTGGTGAGCAGATTCCGGAACGCTCGCCCTCACGAGGTGCGGCCCGCAGGCGGGCGTACCCCGTCCGGCCGCCGACCGGGACGGGCGGATCAGACCGGGGCCGAGGAGGACAGGACCGGACGGCCGATGTGGTGGCGCTCGATGTCGACGCCGTACGCCCGGTCCCAAGCCTCCCGGAGTCGCGGCCGAAGGCGCATCCGTGGACGCTCGTACGGCGTGGGGTACGCCCCGACGGAAGAATCTGCAGGTTCACCTCCAGCACCGTGGCCGGGGGAGGCGGTCCGAAACCGCTGCCACGGAAAGACGGCTTGCGGCGGAGCGTGAGCCGTCGCCGTATGTCAGAGGAACAGCCGCGCTGTTCCGCCGGCGGCAGAACAGCGGCCCGATCGGAGTCGACGATCACTACAGTCCGGTCGCATGACGACGATTACGACGCGCACGGTCGAGTACCCGGCCGACGGTCTGACGATGATCGGGCACCTCGCGCTCCCGGCCGGAGTCGATCGCCGACCCGCGGTACTGCTCGGGCCGGAGGGCATGGGGCTCAGCGACGTCGAGCGCCGCCGGGCCGATGCTCTGGCCGAGCTGGGATACGTAGCGCTGGCCTTCGACCTTCACGGCGGGCGATATGTGGCCGATCCCGAGGAGATGCTGGCCCGTTGTCTGCCGCTGCTCGCCGCCCCCGACCGGATGCGGGGCATCGGTC
Source organism: Streptomyces sp. NPDC093071 (assembly GCF_044754545.1). Taxonomy (NCBI): domain Bacteria; kingdom Bacillati; phylum Actinomycetota; class Actinomycetes; order Kitasatosporales; family Streptomycetaceae; genus Streptomyces; species Streptomyces sp. NPDC093071. The sequence continues at coordinate 6,453 of NZ_JBIVPH010000013.1, forward strand.
ATGCGGCGCTCGACGTGTTGCGCGCCGAGCCGCGGACCGACCCTGCCCGGATCGCCGCCGTCGGCTACGGCACCGGGGGCGCCGTCGCGCTGGAACTCGGGCGCGACGGCGTCGACCTGCGTGCGATCGGGACGGTCAACGGACTGACCACGGGCCGACCGGGTGAGGCGGCGCGCATCCGCTGCCCGGTGTGGGCCGGGGTCGGGTCGGAAGACCCGATCATGCCGGCCGCGCGACGGCACGCGTTCACCGCCGAGATGCAGGCCGCGGGCGTCGACTGGCGCCTCGTGGTCTACGGCGGCGCCTTGCACGCCTTCCACCACCCGCCGGTCGACCACCCCGTGGTCCCCGGCGTCGGCTACCACCCACGGCACGCGCAGCGAGCCTGGCACGACGTCGTCGACCTGCTCGCCGAGTGCCTGACCGTAACGGAATGATCTGGTCGGCAGCCGTGATTCCGGGCCGCGGGCCAGGTCGTCGACCGCCACCGGCTCCGGTGGTCGTGCCCTCGACGCGGTCAGCGGCCGGCGGGGTCCGTGGGGAGGTGCAGATACGGGACGGTCGCCGGGGTCCGCACCCAGGTCGTGGAAGGCATTACTCCTGGCGGGGTCGAGGAACTCTTCGAGGGCGGCTGGTTCGCCGAGGGGCACGAAGGCGTTGCATCATTCATCAACTGCGAGTGGGAATCGCTGCTCTCGGACCGGCCCTTGGAGGGGTTCTGATGATCAGAAGAATCGGCTTTGCGGTCGCGGCGGCATCACTCATGCTGCTCGTCGGCTGCAGCAGCTCGCAGGACACCGCCGACGCACCGCGTTCCGGCACGCCGGCCGGAGCACAGTCGTCCACCGCCGTGGACGACGACAACGGCACAGTCGAGTGCGCCGACCGGCCCGGACCGGCTGATGCGGACAAGCAGTACGGCGAAGGTGTTTACCGCGTCCCCGAAGACATGTGTCCCGGCACCTACTCCACGCTCGGCGCGGTCGACGCCTCCGCGGGCCGATGCAGTATCGACAACGACTCGACCCACCCGGACGCCAAGGTGAAGGCGCGCTACGTCCCGGCAGGCGAGATGGCCACCTTCGAGGTCGAGCTCGTGGACGAGCAGATCAAGATCTCCGGAAACTGCGAACCCTGGCTCCGCGTCGAGTAGTCGTCCGGCGCGTACGGCACCGTGAAGCGGCGCCCGACTCCGATAGTCGACCTCTGGCTTCGACAGCACCGGTTTTCGCCAGGGCTGGTGAAACCAGCCACTCTCAGTGGACAGCCGGAAAAGGTCGACTGATCCATCCCCGCGCAGGCGGGGAGCAGTCCATCGGAGCGGGTCGTACAGCGCCCGCTCGCCGGGCGCCGTCCCAACGAGCTCGTGCACGGTAGGGAGTTTCCTCCGGATCATCTGATCGAGCGATCTGCGTCCGCGGACGCAGGATGGCCCGGCGTCCGCCTCAGTACCGCTTCTCGTCGGCCGGGAAGGGCGCGGGAGAGCTCTCTTCGCGTCGAACCGAATCCGTGCCCACGGTGAACGACCTGAAGTACTCGCGCAGCTTCATGACGGCTATCGGAACCCCTGCCTGAACCCCACCCAAGACAGCACACAAGATCAGAGACCTCGGCTCCTCCGTGAACCGACCACCGATCCACCAGAACGTGGTCACGGCCAGCCACAGTGCACCCCACAGAAGAGGCGCCGGGGCCCTTCTCAACCCATCATGCATGAACGGAGGTTACCGGCCAGACGCACTTCCTTCGCCACCCTGACCAGGCCAGTGACGTGATCCGAAGGAAACGGTCCGGCCCGAGGGCTGTCCCGCAATAGCCGCTCATAGCTCCGGGAACGGCGGGATGCAGTCCATCTCCTGCAAAAACTTCCGAGCAGGCGTCGCTTCCTCTGGCCGTACGGAGGAGGCGACGCCCTCGATGACTGACCGGCCCGCGTACACAACTGTCCTTGCTTCTGCCTCCCAGCCGGGCTGCTGCTGGAAGCTCGCATCGTGCTTGCGGTCCTGCGCTGCCGCAGCGGCGGAATGCCACTGGTCGGCCCGGCAGATGCTTCCCAGCAGGTCTGGCAACTCGGCCTTGCAGGCCACGTGCGGGGACCCGAGCAGTTCAAGAAGGAACGGCACCGTGGGAGCTGTCGCCTCGCCAACGACGAACCCCAGAGCACAGATGGCATCGCCCAGGTCGTCGATGGCGATGCGGGCCGTGTCCTCATCCCCGTATGCGATCCGGGACAGCAGAGGGGGAACACCGTCGGCTGTGGCGCCCGTCGCGTCGCGTAGTTCGCCCAGCGGACCCCGGAAACGCCCTTCAACAGACTTCCCACGCCCTGCTCCTCATCAGATCGTCGTGCCGGTCCTGGCAGTGCTTTGAGCATGGTGCAGCTATGAGTGAGGCCCTGACCATGCGGCCCGTGACGGGGGGTGCTGCAGGACCCCGGCTTGGCGTCATGATCTTGCTGTGACTGAAGTGATCACCGCGTCGGCCGTGGAGGTTGCCGCTGGAGGACGGAGTGCTGCTGTTCACGACGTACTGGCGGACAAGCTTGACGTTGCGCCGGCTTGCCCCGCTCTTCGGAGTATCGAAGTCCGCGACCGACCGCGTCATCAGACACCTCGGCCCCTTGCTCGTGCTCCGGCCGCGCAAGCGGTTCCGCAAGAACACTGTGCTGATCGTGGACGGAACCCTGACCCCCACACACGACCACACGGTGGCCGAGCAGTCGAAGAACTATCGATACTCCACGAATCGCCAATTCGTCATAGACGCCGGCACCCGCATCGTCGTGGTGGTCGGCCAACGCCTGTCCGGCAATCGCAATGGTTGCAAGGCATAGGAACTGTCCGACGCCAAACCCGCAGTCGGCCGCACCACTGTGGTCGCTGACTGGGGCTACCGGGGCACCGGTCTGGTCATCCCGCACCGTCGCGAGCGCGGGTAGAGCGAACCGCCCGCCGCGAATGTCCAGCAGGAGGCCGTCCAGCGGAACGCCGACGCGCTCGGCGTAGGCCTGGTTCGGCTTCGGATCGGGTCGATCAGCTTCCCGGCCGCCGCTCGGTGCGGCGGAGGACGTGGGTCCTGCCGGTCCGGGGCGCTTCCTGGTCCCGACGGCGCTCCGTGGTTCTGGGCGTCGTACGCGAGGGTGAGCAGGGATGGGTACCGTCCTGCGGCTTCAGCGGCTCGCCGAACGGCGCCGCGGGCGCCTGGAGGGATGCTGCGTGGCTACGGGCTGCTGCCCGCCCGTAGCCACGCTCGCGAGGGCCCGGGGCGTCGGGAACCGCGCGGTCGGCGAGACGGTCCGGGTGGTTGTACTCCGTCAGTGGAGCTGGTGGTCGCTCCACAGTGAGCCGGTGTGCTGCCGGGGGGCGAACGGTGTCGCCCACTGGCCCGTGCCCCGGTGGAGGAGAAGGGCGGTCTGCGGGGAGTCGGCGGCCGGATTGCCGTCCACTTCCTCTCCTACGACGTCGTTGCGGCCGTCGCCGTCCACGTCGCCGACTGCGAGGATCTGCTGGTAGTGCTGCCAGCCGCCGCCGATGCGGGTGCGGGCGGCGAAGGTGCCGTCGCCCCTGCCGAGGTAGAGCCAGAGGACGCCGTCCTTGTCGCGGGCGACGAGGTCTCCGGCGGCGGCGCCCGCGAGGTCGCCGGTGGCCGTGATCTGGTTGTAGACCTGCCAGCCGCCGCCGATCTTCACGCGCGGCTTGAAGGGGGCCGTGGCGCTGCCGGTGCCGCGGTAGAGCCACAGGACGCCGGAGCGGTCGGTGGCCAGGAGGTCATTACGGCCGTCGCCGGTCAGGTCGGAGCCGCCGGTGAGCTTGTCGTACACCTGCCAGCCCCCGCCGATCCGGGTGCGCGGCGCGAAGGGCGCCTTGTGGGTGCCCTTGCCCGCGTAGAACCAGAGCACGCCGGAGCGGTCGCGCGCGACGAGGTCGGCGTCGCGGGTGCCGGCGAGGTCCCCGGTGGGGGTGATGCGGTCGTAGATGTTCCAGCCGCCGCCGATCTGTGCCTCGTACGGCTGCTGGAAGGGCTTCAGGCTCCGCAGCTGCCGGAGATCGTACGCGCCGAGGTGGCCGGACTCCGTGCGGGAGAGCACGTCCGGCGAGCCGTTGCCGTCGAAGTCGTGCGGGCGGGGCGCACGGGTCAGCGTGAAGGCGCCCTGGCGCTCGACGGCCGGGCCGACGCCGTTGGCGGGCTCGGCGCGCATCGTCCAGGTGTAGGCGCCGTTGTGGGCCGGCAGGCCGTCGTCGTACAGGCCGTTCCAGTCGAGCGGGAAGGTGGTCGCTCCCTCGCCGGGCGTCTTGCCGGTGATCTTCACGGTCCGGCCGGATGCCGTGTGCCTCAGCGTCAGGGAGGTCTTGGCGTTGGGGCGGCTGAGCGTCCAGCCGGCCGGCAGTCTGCCGCCCGCGCGGTCGAAGTCGACGGCGCCGGTCGGCGGCAGGGTCTGCGTCAGCGCGGTGAGGGCGGTCGGCTGTCCGGAGGAGCGGACGAGGGTCGCGGCGGGTCTTCCGGTGTCGGCGTCCAGGGCGATCCGGTACAGGCCCTCGCCCTGGGCGAGGGTGCCGCCGACGGCGAGCAGGCCGCCGTCGGCGTCGGGGGCGAGGGACGTGGCGTGGTCCAGGAGCGGGAACGCCGCGCCGGTCTTCACCGAGCGGACGGTGACCTGGTGGAAGCCGTTCGGGGAGAGCGCGGTGCCGCCGCCCGGCTTGGTGTGCGCGATCCAGTCGCCGAGGGTGTGGAGGACGGCGCCGGTCGCGGTGCCCGGGGAGTCCAGCGGCACCGGCTGGGCCTGGTTCGTGCCTCTGGGGGCGACGACCAGCCTCTTGTCCGGGGAGGAGGCGTTCTCCAGCCAGATCGCGTGGGTCGGGGTCACGGTGACGGACTCGACGGAGGTCGTGTACGCGAGGGCGTACGACTCGACGACCTCGCCGGTGGCCACGTCCACCACGCCGAGCCGGCGCGAGGCGGTATCCGGCGAGCGGAGGATCACCGCGAAGGTGCCGGGGCCGGTGGCGTAGTCCCGCCAGGAGTCCCAGCCCTCCGGCAGGGGCACCGTCCGGGAGACGACCTCGCCGTCTTCCAGGGAGACCAGGTGGTGCCGGTCCACGCCGTCCACCCGGCCCGACATCACCAGCGTGGTGCCGACAACCTGCCGGAGCGTGTACCCGGCGGCCGAGGCGCCGAGCACGGAGGTGTCGATCACGACCGGCTTCGCCGCCCCGCCCATGTCGGTGAGCGTGTACACCGCCCCGGCCCGGGAGACGACGAGGTCGGTGCCCGGGCTGCCCCAGGAGGTCCCGGCGGGGAGCGTCGTCGTGACGCCGTCGGCGTACCGCGTCCACCGGTGGACGATGCCCGTTCCCGTGCCCGTACGGGTGAACATGCCGGTCCTGCCCGCGCTGACGACCTCCGAGCCGGCGGGAACGGTCAGCGGCGGGGCCACCTCAGCGGGCGCGGGCGCGGGCGTTCCCGGGGGCGCCGCGAACGCCGGGGCGGTCAGGCCGCCGCCCGTCACGGCAAGGACGAGAGCGACGGTGGTGGCGAGCGTACGGTTCAACGGAGTGTGCCTCCCTGGCAGTGGCGGGGTGTGACGGGGTACGACACGCCACAGCCGCATGACTCGTGAGGCGCCAGGGGGGTTGTATGCCGGGTCGGAGAACTTTGCAGTCTGTCAGGTCCGGGGTTTCTTCATCGCCTGTACGGCCGGGCGGTTCCCGTCGTCGGCCCCCGGTGCCGTCGGTCAGCCGAAGTCGAGCGTCTCCTGGGCGAAACCGGGCGGAGCCGGAGTCGGGCGGGGCGGAGGCGGCGTGCCGTCCTGATGGGCGGCCGTCCAGCGTTTGACTAGGTCGTCCTTCCAGCCCTTGGGAGGGGGCCAGGGGACGCCCCAGGCGGTGAGCTGGTCGCGCTTCCAGCCGCCTGCGGGCGTGCGGGCGGCCTCGATCTCCTCCGGTGAGGGCAGGACGGTCATCTCTGCTCGCTCCTCGTCGTCGACGACATGGTGGCCTTCAGTGTTCCAGGGCGGGCGCCGGTGGCCACGGACAGCGGCTCCGGCCGGCGGGGGTCGGGGCCCCTTCCCGTCCGGGGCAGAGGCGGGCGGCGGGACGGAGCGCGGCGCGCAGGTCGGTGATCTGCTGGTCGCGGATGCCGGGGGCGGGGTCGGGCGGGATCTCCGCGGGTGGGTGTCCCTTGGTCGTTGGTCAGGTGATGCGGGTGGTCGGAGTGGTGGTGTTGTCCGCGTACCGGTTCCGCTGCGCGCGAGCACAGTGGACGGCGTCGCCGAGCAGGCGCTCGGCGGCCTCGCGCGGATCGCCGGACAGGTGGCCGGCCACGTTCCCCGTGAGGTTCGCAGACGCTGTCGGAGGTGAGCAGCAGTAGCTCCGGCCGTGCCCGGGCCGCGCGGCTGCCCAATCGCCGGGTGGTTCCAGCGGCGTTCGGTCTCCTCGTCGTCGTGGGCTCCCCCGGGGCAGACGGTCGGGGCCCACCGACAGGCGGACGGTTGTCCCTGCTCTGTCGGAACCGGTCCCTCGTCTTATCGAGGTTCGGGCGGATCCGTCACGCTGCCGTGGTGGACCGCGTCGAGGCGGGCGAGTTCGGTGGTGGTGAGGCGTAGGGCGCCGGCGGCGATGTTGGCCTGTAGATGGGACGGGTCACCCGTGCCGGGGATGGCCAGGACGTGGGGGCCCTGGTGGAGTGTCCAGGCGATGCGGATCTGTGCGGGCGTCACGCCGTGCGCCCGGGCCACCGCTCGTACCTCCTCGTGCTCGTCTCCGGTCGCCCCGGCCTGTCGGCCATTGGCGGCGAGGGCGTAGAACGGCACGAAGGCGACGCCCAGTTCGCCACAGTGCCGTACGAAGGCCTCCTGGTCGGGGCGGACGCCGATGCCGTACATGTTCTGCACGCACACCACCGGCGCGATCTCCCGGGCCTCGGCGAGGTGCTCGGGGGTGACGTTCGACAGTCCCAGGTGCCGGATCAGTCCCGCCTGGCGCAGTTCGGCCAGGACGCCGAACCGCTCGGCCACCGGGGCGGTTCCGACGACCCGGAGGTTCACCAGGTCCAGGTGGTCGCGGCCGAGCTGGCGCAGGTTCTCCTCGACCAGGCCCCGGAGTTCGCGTGGTCCGGCGTGCGGGAGCCAGGCGCCGGACGGGTCGCGGGGCTGCCCGACCTTGGTCGCGATGACGAGGTCGTCCGGGTAGGGCGCCAGGGCCCGGTTGATCAGCTCGTTCGCGGAGCGCAGCGGGGAGAAGTAGAAAGCGGCGGTGTCTATGTGGTTGACGCCGAGTTCCACGGCGCGACGCAGGACGCCGAGCGCCTGGTCGCGGTCGCGCGGGACGGCGCCGGGTACGAGGGCCTCGCCGGTCTGCGGCAGCCGCATCGCGCCGAAGCCGATCCGGCGGACGGTGAGGTCGCCCAGCGTCCACGTGCCCGCCGCGGCGGCGGTGTCGATCTCCGAGTCGTTCATGGGGGAAGGATCTTCGGACGATACGCTCGGTGCCATCGATTCGCGCATACCTGAATTCTCGAACCGGACGGCGGACGGACACGGTGGCGGACCTTTCGTTCTCGACGGACGACCTGGCGCGGATGCGGTTCTGCGTCTCGCCGATGTGGCAGGTGGGGACGAGCTTTCGGCTCCTGCGCTCCGGGGCCGCCGACCCGCTGCACCGCCGCTGGCTGGATCAGGTGCGCCCTCGGGTCACGGCCGCCGGGCTCGACCGCGGATGGCTGTCGGATCTGATCCCGCCCGGCGCCGGGTACGTCCCGGACTTCCTGAACCCCGCGCCGCCCGGCCCGGCTCCGACACTCGCCGAGGAACTCGTGGCCGTCGCGGCGACCACGCCCGAGCGGGTGCGGCGGGACCTGGAGCGCCTGCGCCGTCACGAGGGCCGGCTCACCGGCCGCCTCCACACGCTCCACGGCGATCCTCGGCGCGGGCTGGAACAGCTGGCGGAGGAGGTCGAGGCGTACTGGGAGCTGGCCCTCGCGCCGTACTGGAGCCGTGTCAGGACGCTGCTCGACGCCGATGTCCGTCACCGGGCCCGGCAAGCCGCCGAGCGCGGAGCCGGACATCTCTTCAACGAGCTTCACCCCCTGGCCAGTTGGCACGAGGACGTGCTGCGTCTGGTCCACCGCCGGCCGCGCACCTTCACCCGGGCGGCCGCGGGCGGCGGACTGGTGCTGGTCCCGTGCGCCTTCAAAGGCCCGGGCCTGTCGACCCTCGTCGCGCCTGCGCAACCGCCCCAGCTCGCCTACCGCGCCCGCGGCATCGGGACCCTGTGGGAACCCCGGCCCGCCACCGGCACCGCGGCCCTGGCGGCCGTACTGGGCCGCACCCGCACCCTCCTCCTGGCCGAGCTGGACGCACCGGCCACCACCACCGAACTGGCCGCCCGCACCGGCGCCTCCATGGCCGCCGTCTCCCAGAACCTCACCGCCCTGCGCGACGCCGGCCTCGTCACCGCCCACCGCACCGGCCGCACCGTCCTGTACGCCCGGACCGAAACCGGCGAGGCCCTTCTCACCCCGCTCGCTCCCGCTTCCTGATACCTGGCCTTGAAACCCCGGCTGTTTTCCCGGCTCCGGGTAGGGCCGCTCGTTTCCCTGGAAAGCCTGGATGATCAGGGCTACACCGTCGTCGACCTCCTCGGTCCGCCAGCCGTGGATGCCCAGCAGACCGTCCAGCGGGCCGCCTACGACGGTACGACTCCCTCCGTGGCCGCCGTGGGCCGTGGCAGACGTGGCGTCGGCCAGGTCGGTTTCCACGCCCAGCGGGCCAGGTCGGGCGTGATGACCAGGTCCACCGCGAGGTCGAGGGTGTCGAAGCCGGTCTGGCCGCGGCGGGTGGGGTGTTCGAAGTTGACGTACCAGTTCCGCGGCCGGCGCCCGCCTTCGTTGTCGGAGACGAAGAACGCGTTGATGCTGAACCAGGCCGTAGGCGGTCTCCTGCCACACCGCGTCCGCCAGCTCCCACTCCCCCGTCGCCAGCGCCTCGAACGCCTCCGCACGCAGCGAACGGTCCCCCTCGTCACGGGCCCTGGCGTACAGGGCGGGCCAGCGGGCATCCGCCCCGGGCGCACACGCGGTCACCAGTGCCTCGTCGGTGTCCGCGAGGACCCTGAGTGCCTGCTCGCTCCACACCCGGCCCGTGCGGTGCACATCGCGCCGTACGACCGTCTCGCCCGCCTCGAAGCCGCGCACCGCGTCCTCCTTCACCAGTCCCGGCCGGGACGTCCGACCGAGCTTGTCCACCTCAACGCGCCCCGGCCGGGACAGGCAGGCCTCCGTACGGGGTGGTTCGGGTTCCTCGGGCTGCACTTGCCGTCCTTGGGCCCGTCCCCGCGCGAGCAGAGAACGGCCGCGCCGCCGGACGGGGTCGTTCGGCAGGCCGGGTCCATCCCCGCGGGCACGAGGAACAGAATTGCCGAGTCCTCTTCGGTATGCGGTCGGGATCCGCCCCGGAGAGCGCGGGGGCCAGAGCGACGATCACATCCCATAGGTGCGCCGACAGTTCTGCTCCCGGTCTACGCCCCGTGCGAGGAGTCCAGTCGGGGAACGCCCTGGCGGCGCGACCATCGCCTCGTGGGCAACCCGGCAAATCAACCACGCCAGGCAGGCATCCGCTGTCAAGATGGTCGGGAGGACGAGGAGGCTGTCGTGAACGAACCACTGCCCGTCGACGGCAAGGGGCCGAAGCTGCCGCCGACCTACCCGCCCCGTACCCCGCCCCCGCAGAAGAAGCCCGTCGAGCCTCCTCGACCGCAGCCGAAGACGAAGCCCGTCTCCACCACGCCGGCCGTCACCTCGCTGCCGCTTCCCGGCCCCGATCAGGCCCGCGTACAGACCCGTCGCCCTCGGATGACCGTCAGGGCCCGGCGTGCCGCGAACTGGGCGCTCACGGCCTACCCGTGGACCGCCGCCCAGGTCGTCGACAAGGCCACCGACACCGTCCGTGCCTGGGGTCATGTCCACCCCGGCGACGAAAACCTCGCGGCGACCGTTCGTCTTCTCGTCGGCGCCGCCACCGCCGACCAGGGCCGGCGCATCAGCGTGCACCTCGCCGACCAGGACGACATGCTCCTCATCGCCGTCCTCAGCCACACCGAGTCCGAACCCGACGAGACGATCCTCACCGGCCTCGCCGCCGTCCCCGGCACCGCCAGCTGTGGCACCGACGTCTCCCACGACGGCCGTCGCGTATGGGCGGTGCTGTCCACCGAGCGACCCCGCACCCGTACCACCCCTGCGGCCTGACACCGTCTGGTCCGCCGCCGTCCGGGGCGGTCGATGTGGTGGTGGTCGGTGCCGACGTCGCAGTCGCCGCCCCGCGCCCTGCCGATCAGGTGGCCGGTCGGCTCGGCGGTCGTAGCGCTCCCGTGTCGGTTTCCTCGGCGTGCCAGTGGCCGAGTCGTACGAGGACGGCCGCCGGCGGTGTGTCCGATGGCGGCCGTTCCCGAGGGCGGAGCGTCAGAGCTGCTGTATCCGGATGTCCCGGTACGAGATCACGTCCGTCGTCCCGTGGACCTGCAGTCCGATGTAGCCGGACGCGAAGCGCCGGCCGTCGGTGCCCGGGTCGTCACCACGCGGTGGGGTGAAGGACTGGCCGCCGGTGTTCTCGAACTCGTTGATCAGGACTCCGTTGCGGAAGACGGAGTAGTGCTGGTCGACGACGCGGATCTCGTAGTCGTTCCAGGTTCCCTTCGGGGTCACGTGCGCGCCCGCGAGGCCGACCCGGTCGAAGCCGTAGAGCGAGCCGGTCTTGTACGTGTCGCCGTCGGGCCGGTCCAGGACCTGGACCTCGTGGCCGTACTTGATGGCGACCCACTCCGGGCGGGGCTCCCCCGGGTGGTCGTGGACCTGGGGGAAACGGACGAAGACACCGCCGTTGGCGTTGCCGTTGCCCGGGGCGTCGTCACGCCACTGGAGCTTGAGCGAGAAGTCGCCGTACTTGCGCTGCGGGAACCACAACATGCCCATGCCCGGCACGGTCGTGCTGCTCGTGATCGAGCCGTCCGCGTTGAGCCCGAAGCTTCCGCCGCCGACGTGCTGCCACTTGGCGAACGACGACGCGGTGCCGTCGAGGATCGGGGTGTAGCCCTCGGTCTGGCCGGGCGTGCCGATGCCGGACCGCTTGGCCGCCTGGTTGATCTTCTTGCGCTCGCGGCCGTCGATCACCCCGTCGGCCAGGAGACCGTCGAGGACCTTGCCGACGTGCTTGAGGAACAGCGCGTGCGACGACCAGGACTTCTCGTCCTCGATCAGCTCTCCGATCGTGCACCGGCCGCGCGTCATCCGGTTCGGCACACCGCTGTCGACGGTCCCGACGAAGACGGTGAGGCGCTCGTCGTGCTCGGGGCACGACGGGGCGGGCACGCCGCCGCCCTCGGCGACGGTGAACGCCGTCGTCTTCGCCGCGGCCGTGTTGCCGGCCCTGTCGGTGGCCCGGTAGGCCACCGTGTGCCGGCCGACGCGGTCGACGAGCACCGGCGCGGTGTGGGCGAGGTAGGGGCCGCCGTCGAGCGAGTACTCGATCCTGTCCACGCCGGAGTCGGCGTCGGTCGCCGAGACCGTCACCCTGGCGCCGGTGACGTACGCCCCGTCGGAGTTCCTCGTCCCCTCCACCTTCACCGACGTCTCCGGCGGCGTCTTGTCGACGGCCGGCGGGGCGACGACGGTGAACGAGACGGACTTCTCCGCGGCGACGTTCCCGGCCTTGTCGGTGGCCCGGTAGCGGACGGTCCTCTCCCCCGCCTCGTGCACCATGACCGGGCCGGTGTACGCCGTCCAGGCGCCGCCCGCGCCGAGCGCGTACTCGATGGTGTTGACGCCGGAGCCCGTGTCCGACGCGGTGACCGTGACGGTCGCCATGTCGATGTAGCGGCCCTCGGCGTCCTTCTCGCCGCTGACGGTCGCCGAGGTCTCCGGCGCGGTGGTGTCGTCCGTCGGGGGCGCGACCACCGCGAAGCCGACGGACTTCTCCGGCGCGGTGTTGCCCGCCCTGTCGGTGGCCCGGTAGCGGATCTCGTGGGTGCCCACCCGGTCCACGACGACCGGGTTGGTGTACGGCTGCCAGGCGCCGTCCGCGCCCACCGCGAACTCGGTCCTCTCGACGCCCGAGCCGGTGTCCGTGGCGGTGACGGAGACCGTCGCCCGGCCCACGTACGCCCCGTCGGCGTTCTTCGTGCCGTCGACCTTGACCGAGGTCTCCGGCGGGGCGGTGTCCTCGCCGCCGTCCTCGGTGACGACCAGGATGCCCTGCATCGCGCCGTGGCCGGGGATCGTGCACTTGAAGAGGTAGCGGCCCGGGGTGAGGGTCACCTCGGCGGTGTGCCTGCCGCCGTTGGCGTCCGAGGGATTCGCGAGGATGTTGAGCGGGACGTCGTTGTTGTACTCCGGGTCCGACACGTCGAAGGTGAGCGTGTGCGGCATTCCGGTGGTGTTGCCGGTGGCGGCGCTGTTCTCGAAGACGATCGTCGCCGGTCCGGCAACCGCCGTGGTGGGCTGGGTGACGTACTTGTCGATGGCGTCGCCGGCCGTCCAGGTCAGCGTCTGTACGGCGGCCTCCGGCTCCCCGCCGACGCCCGGTGCGGGGGCCTCGCGGCCCCACGCGCCGTTGGTCAGGCCGAGCACCATCAGGAGCACCGCGAGCAGCGCCGTCCCGATCCGTGCCGGCCGTGGGTCGCTCGCCCTCATCGCACCGTCTCCTTCCGGACGACGTCCGCGGCGGCCGGGGTCGCCGGGCCGCCCTTGTAGGTCACGCGCCACAGCGCCGACTTGGCGTCCGAGGTGAAGAACCCGCGGCCGTAGTCGAGGAGGTAGAGCGCCCCGTCGGGGCCGAACTTCCAGTCCATGAGGTTCCTGATGCCGTCGGCGCCGACCGGGATGATCTTCTTGAGGTTCTCCGCGTGGACCGGGAGGCCGCCCTTGCCGACGGTCTTCGGGTCGGTGAGCACCGCGTGCCGGGGCTGGTCCTGGTCGTAGAAGTCGCCGACGAACCACTTGCCGTCCCAGTACGACGGCCACTTCACCGTGCTCGTGCTCGACTCGTCGAAGCGGTAGACCGGGCCGTTCATGGTGGCCTGGCCGCCGCCCTTGAGCCACGGCAGGAGGTACGTGCCCTCCTCCTGCCGGTAGCTCGGGATCCCGTTCGCGTCGCGCGGGAAGTCCGGCGCGCCGCCCTGCGGCGAGTACCAGATGGTGTTGCCCGTGACCGGCGGCAGGTTGACCAGGCCGTCGTTGTGCGGCGACTCGTTCTTCGGCGCGTCGCAGTCGTACCAGCCGAGCGGCTTGGCCGGGTCGGGCAGGTTGCGGTCGCGGTAGGGCTGCTTGTTGCCCATGCAGTACGGCCAGCCGTGGTTGCCCGCCTGGGTGATCGCGGCGAAGGTGTCGTACTTCGCCGGGCCCCAGGTGGTCGACGGGGCGCCGGCGTCCGGGCCGACCCAGCCCGCGTACAGCGTGTCCGTTGCGGGGTCGACGGCGATCCGGGCCGGGTTGCGGACGCCCATCACGTAGATCTCGCCGCGGGTCTTGCCGCCGCCTTCGGCCGTCTCCTCGCCGGTGAAGAGGTTGCCCTCCGGCAGGGTGTAGGTGCCGTCCTGCTCGGGGTGGATGCGGAGGATCTTGCCGTTGAGGTTGTTGGTGTTGCCGGCCGTGCGGCGGGCGTCGGCGAAGGACAGGCCCTTGTAGTGGGGCTCGGGGTTGTTTCCGGAGTAGCCGCCGCTGAATTGGGAGGAGTTGTTGTCACCGGTGGCGATGTACAGGTTGTCCTTGGAGTCCCAGGCCATTCCGCCGCCCGCGTGGCAGCAGCTGTGGATCTGTACCGGCCACGTGAGGAGCACCTTCTCGCTGGACAGGTCCAGCTTTCCGGTGGCGCGGTTCAGCGTGAAGCGGGAGACGTACCGCTGGGCCGTCCTCGTGTTCCGGTCGATCCGCGCGTGCGGGGTGTAGTGCAGGTAGACCCATCCGTTGTCCTCGAAGCGCGGGTCGAGCTCGATGCCGAGCAACCCCTCCTCGTTCTTGACCAGTTCGTCTCCGCCGCCCTTGTTGCCGAACACGGTGAGCGAACCGGCCAGGCTGACCTGGTGGGTCTTCGGGTCCCAGATGTGGATCTCGCCCTGGCCCTTGCCGATCTCGGGGTCGTTCCAGTCGGTGACCACGGGCCTGGAGGAGTCCGCTCCGCCGCGGCCGATGTAGAAGACGCGGCCGTCCTTCGCCGTCACCAGGCCATGCGGCTCGCCGATCTGGTCGTTCCGGCCGGGCTGGTTGGGCTTGGTCAGCCGCTCGGCGGTGTAGTGGGCGTCGATCGCGGCCTGGCAGTCCGCGCGGACGAGGCGGGTGGTCCAGTGGAGCGCGCCGCGCAGGTGGGCGCGGAAGTCGGTCTCCTGGTAGCTGTCGGCCGTCCCGCCCATCGCGGTGTAGAAGGACCGGCCGCCGTCGTAGTCGCGGCACCAGGAGACCGGGTGGTCGGCGCCGTTCGCACCCGTGCCCGGCCGGTAGGAGTTCTCCCGGACCCGCGCCACGGTGTGCACGGTGCCGGACGGGTTGGTCGCCCAGTTCAGCCACTTGTCGGGCCGCTTCCACTCCAGCGGCAGGCTCTTGGTGGCCGGATGCCGGCGGTCTCCGACCTCGACGACCGCGCGTTGCACGGTGGTCGGGTTGGTCTTCGCCGGGCGGGCGCCGATCAGGCCGCCGAACCAGTCAGAGTACGGCTCGGTGCGGGCGGCGTCGTGCAGGCCGAGGAAGCCGCCGCCGGCCTCGACGTACGCCTCCAGGCCGGCCTCCTGGTCGGCGTCGAGCACGTCGCCGCCGCCGGTGAGGAAGACGACCGCGTTGAACCGGCCCAGCCTCGGCTTGGTGAAGACGGAGGCGTCGTCGGTCGCCTCGATGGTGAAGCGCGTGGCGGCGGGCCCGGTGCGGCCGATCGTCTCGATCGCCTCGATGCCGGCGTCGACGACGGGCGATTCCTCGGTGGCCGAGGCGTGGAAGACGAGCACCCGGACGTCGTCCCCGCCCGGTGGCGACGGCAACGACAACGTTGTCCTGAGATCATCTGGAGCCGGTTTCGCGGTGGCGGGAGAGATCCCGCCGAGCAGTCCGGCGGTGAGGGCGCCGACCACCAGGCCGGTGGCCCAGACGTGTCGGGTCCGCCGTCTTCCGCGGCTCAGAACCCTTGGTTCCACGTGTTGTTGACGCGGTTCTCGCCTCATGCGTTCACCCAGCCCTCATCGGTCGTGGCTACAGCGCGGACGAAGCTAGACCTCTTTCGGCAGAAGGCCAAGACCTATGACCAGAGTGTCTCGAACTTTGTCCTGAGCGTGGATAAACCGAGGGAGCGGGGCTACGGTGTGCCCGGTCCCAGGGGGCACTGCGGCCCCGTCAATGACGCCCGGCAGGTGGGGAGTTCGGCATGGACAGACGGAGTTTCAACCGACGGATGTTCGCGGGCGGCGCGGTCGCGGCGGGTGTGACATCGTTGTCCTTCGCGGGCTCGGCCACCTCCGCGCCGACCGTGGAGAACCCGCCACGGACCGCCCCGGCCGGCGGCCGGGTCCGCCACCTCAAGCTCTACGCCGAGAAGCTTCCCGACGGGCAGCTCGGCTACGGCCTGGAGAAGGGCGGGGCGACGATCCCGGGTCCGCTGATCGAGCTCGACGAAGGCGACACCCTGCACGTCGAGATGGAGAACCTGACCGATGCCGACGCCAGCCTGCACGTCCACGGCGTCGACTACGAGATCACCTCCGACGGCACCCGGCTCAGCAGGAGCCACGTGCCTCCCGGCGAGACCCGTACGTACACCTGGCGCACCCACGCCCCCGGCCGCCGCAAGGACGGCACCTGGCGGGCGGGCAGCGCGGGCTACTGGCACTATCACGACCACGTCGTCGGCACGGACCACGGCACCGGAGGCATTCGCAAGGGCCTCTACGGGCCGGTCGTCGTCCGCCGCGAGGGGGACGTGCTGCCGGACAGGACGTTCACGATCGTCTTCAACGACATGACGATCAACAACCTGCCCGCCGGTCCCGACTTCAGGGCGACGCTCGGCGAGCGCGTCGAGTTCGTCTCGATCACGCACGGCGAGTACTACCACACCTTCCACATCCACGGTCACCGCTGGGCCGACAACCGCACCGGCCTCCTGACCGGCCCCGACGACCCCAGCCGCGTCGTCGACAACCTCATCGTCGGCCCCGCCGACTCCTTCGGCTTCCAGGTCGTCGCGGGCGAGGGGGTGGGCCCCGGCGCGTGGATGTACCACTGCCACGTGCAGAGCCACTCCGACATGGGCATGGCCGGTCTGTTCCTCGTCGCCAAGGCGGACGGCACCATCCCGGGCTACGAGCCGCACCATCCGGGAGGGGGTGAGGGCGGGGGCCACGAGCACTGACCTGCCTTGTGTCGAAGGTGCTCTCGCGGCGGGACGGGCGGGGGGGTGGCCTCGGGTGGCGCCCCTGGGCCGGCGGTCGCCGCACCGGTCCCGTACGCACACCGCCGTCGAGGAGCGGTGGTACGTGCCCGACCAGGCCGCGCGGACCGGCCGCCACGGTTCGCGCATCAGGACGTCGTCGGCCCGCTGCCCGGCGAGGCGGAACGGAAGGGTGTCCGTACTCCCTGGGCGGGGGCGGCGCAGTGGGTGCGGGCGGTGTGCTCCGAGCGCCGGATCCCGGTCGGCCTCGCGCGCTCACCCCAGTACCAGTAGCACCGCCAGGGCGACGAGGAGGGAGTCGATGCGGTCGAGGAGGCCGCCGGAGCCGGGCAGCCAGCGGCCGGCGTCCTTGGCGCGGGCGCCCCGCTTGACCATCGACTCCAGCAGGTCCCCCAGCGGGCCGCCGACCGCCACGGCCACCGCCGTCTGCCACGTCAGGCAGGACAGGACGGCCAGGGTGAGCACACCGGCCACGGCCCCGGCCAGCGTGCCGCTCCACCGTTTGGCGGGGGACAGCGGGGAAAGCCGCGGGCCGCCGAGACGGCGGCCCGCCGCGTACGCGGTGATGTCGGCGACCGACACGGCCACGAACAGCACCAGGCCGAGGGCGCCGAACGGGACGAGACCGGCCAGGACGCCCAGCCACACGAGTCCCAGCAGGCCCGCTCCCAGGCGGCGCAGTCCGTGCTCCGCATCGCCGGAGAGCAGCGGCACCCCGGCGATCGCGAGCGCCCCGGCCGCCGCCACCCGCGGCACCTCGCCCGGGGCCAGCCAGGCGGTCAGTACGAGGGCGACGACCGCCGTGCCCAGTACCAGCCGGTCAACCGGACCCAGCCGGAGCAGCCCGCCGAACTCCGCGACCGCGACCGCGCCGACCACGGCCGCGAGCACCGCGATTCCCGGCGGGCCGAGCCAGAAGGCGGCGGTCACCAGGGGCACGCCGAGCGCCCACGCGCACCAGCGGACCATCAGCTCGCGGCGCCGGGTCGCCGCCACCGCGACGCCCCCGGCCGCCAGTGCTCCGCCGAGATACGGTACGAGGGCGGCGACCGTCGTCACCGGAGGACCCGCCCCGGGGCGCCCAGCGCGTCCAGGGCCTTCTCGCACGCCGCCACGATCCGCGCGTTCTCCGCCGTGTCGCGGACCGCGATCCGCACGGTCCGTCCCTCGTACGCCGGGGACAACGGCGACAGGTCGCGCAGGAAGACGTCGTGCCGCCGGCACTCCCCCACCAGCCGCGCCGCGCTCGGCCCGTCCGGCGGCAGCGTCACCGCGAGGAAGTTCGCCACTCCCTCGTCGACCGAGGAGAACCCGCCCAACTCCTCCAGGTCATGGGCCAGTTCCTTGCGCAGGACGTGGGTGCGGGCCCAGCGCTCCGCGTAGTACGCGGGGTCGCGCAGCGCGGTCACGGCGGCCAGCTGGGCCGGGAGGCTCACGGGCCACGGCGGCGTCCAGCGGCGCAGTTCCCCGGCCGTCTCGGGGCAGGCCACCAGATAGGCCGCCCGCATCCCCGACAGGGCGTACATCTTCGACAGCGAGGTGCAGACCACGACCCGGGCGTCGGCCGAGGCGAGGCCGGCGAGCGAGTCCGCCGGATCGACGTAGCCCAGGTACGCCTCGTCGATCCACCACCGGGTCCGCGCGGGCGAGGCCTCGATCACCGCGCGCAGCGCGTCGGCCGGGGCGTGGCGGCCGGTCGGGTTGTTCGGGTTGACCACCACCACGAGGTCGTACCGTCCGTCGCCGGTCGCGGCGGCGAGCCGGGCCGGGTCGAGCAGCCAGCCGTCCTCGCGGCGCAGCCGGAGCCGGTCGACCCTGCAGCCGATCACCCGCTCGGTGACATGGGCGTACTCCCCGTAGCCCGGGTCGAGCAGCAGCACCCGGCTCTCCGGCGTCAGCCACCGGCCGAACGCCCGGAAGATCAGATCGGACGAGCCCGCCCCGACGGCCAACGACTCGACCGGCAGCCCGCGCACCCCGGCGATCTCCGCGAGCAGTCCCTCCGCTCCCGTCGGCGGCGAGGTCCGGGCCGCCCATCCCGGATCCTCCGAAAGGACCGCGCGGACGTCCGGCGACGGCGGGAACCAGGCGTCCAGCACGTCTGCCGAGACCACCTCGTGACGGCGGGACAGCGTCCGGAAGCCGGTGCCGATCGCCGAGAAGAACGCCCCGCCGTGCTCGCAGCCGTCCGCCCTCGGCGCGAAGGGCACGTCGAGCCGCCAGTCCAGGCCCGCCCGCAGCCGTTCCAGGGTCCGGCCGTGGCGCTCCGCGACCGTCCTCGTCAGCTCGGCCACGGTGCCGCTGAGGACCTCGAACGAGACCGCGCCCGAGCGGATGGTGCGGCCCACCGGCCGCAGTCCGGCGGCGAGGTACATGTCGAGGAGTTCCGTGCGTCCCATCGCCACCACCCGGCGGCCGCCCCGCGACGCGACCCAGCGGAGCGCCGCGTACATGAGCAGCGGCGCCGCCGCGGTGGACCGCCAGCGCTCCTCGACGGTCAGGACGCGGATCTCGAACGGCGCCTCCTCGGTCAGGACCGGCAGCTCCTCGCGCGTCAGGTACTTGTCGAGGGAGTAGCGGCCGGCCCACGGCGGGGTGAGGCTGACGAAACCGATCCGCGTCCCGCCGCGCGCGGCCACGAGATAGACGTTGTCGCCGTCGAGTCCGTCGCTCAGCCTTCTCGACGGGTCCACCGGATGCTGGCCGAGTTCCTCCGCGTACACCCGGTGGCGCAGTTCGTGGATCCAGTCGTGGTCCTGAGGCGTGGCGGTGCGCAGGTGCAAGGCATGGTCCATCCGTGTGTCCCCTCGAGGCGGTCCGGCGTTCGCGCCCCAGCATGGAGGAGCCCGGCGGACGGCACCTGAGTACGCGTACTCAGCCCGTGGAACGGTCCCCGGTCCGTCTCAGGCCGAGAGCAGGTCCACCACGAAGACGAGGGTGGAGCCCGCCGGGATCAGCGGCGAGGGCGACTGCTTGCCGTAGCCGAGGCGCGGGGGGACGACGATCTCGCGTCGGCCGCCGGCCTTCATCCCCCTGATGCCCCGGTCCAGGCCCTTGATGGCCCTGCCGCCGCCCACGGCGAACTTGAACGGGCGGCCGTGCTCCCAGGAGGAGTCGAATTCCCTGCCCGTCTCGAAGGTGACCCCGACGTAGTGGATCTGGACGACCCTGCCCGGCTTCGCCTCGGCCCCGTCCCCGAGGACGAGGTCCCGGGTCGTCAGCTCGGTGGGGGCGTCGCCTTCCGGGAGGTCGACGCCGGGCTTCGTCGGTTCGCTCATCGCGGCCTCTTCGCTCTCTGCCGGGAGCCCTCGTCCGGAGCAGCCGGGCGCATGGTCGTCCGTGCGTGACGGGTCCACCCTATGCGCCGGTTCCGGGGGCGGCCGTGCGAGGCCGGCCCCGGAGGTGGTCCGGCGGGGTTCGGGAGGGGGTTGCAGGAGCGGGTTTCGGGAGGGGGTTTCAGGAGCGGTCGAGGGCTCGGGCGAGGAAGCGGCGGGTGGACTGTTCCCTCGGGGCCGTCAGTACTTGTTCCGCGGTGCCCTGCTCCACGATGACGCCGCCCTCCAGGAAGCAGACCCGGTCCGCAACGCGTCGGGCGAAGTCCATTTCGTGCGTGGCCATCAGGATGGTCAGGCCGCGCTGCTTGAGGTCCGCGACGACGTCCAGGACCTCGCCCACGAGCTCGGGGTCGAGGGCCGAGGTGATCTCGTCGAAGAGGAGCAGCTCCGGCTCGGTGGCCAGGGCGCGGGCGATGGCGGCGCGTTGCTGCTGGCCGCCGGACAGCCGGTCGGGGTGTTCGCGCGCCTTGTCCTCCAGCCCGAGCCGGGCCAGCAGTTCGCGGGCCGACGCCTCGGCCCGTCTGCGGGGGACGCCGTGGACGCGGCGCGGTGCGAGGGTGATGTTGTCCAGCACGCTCAGGTGCGGGAAGAGGTTGTAGGCCTGGAAGACGATGCCGATGCGCCGGCGGGCGACGTCGGGGTCCAGACGGGGGTCGGTCAGTTCGGTGTCGCCCAGGTGGACGGTGCCGTCGTCGACGACCTCCAGGAGGTCCACGCACCGGAGGAGGGTCGACTTGCCCGAGCCCGAGCCGCCGATGAGGCAGACGACCTGGTGCTCGGCGACGTCCAGGTCGATCGATCGCAGGACCGGCCGTGCTCCGTACTGCTTGCGGACGCCCCGGATGCGCAGCAGGGGCCGGCTCATCGGTCCGCCCCCGCCCAGGTGCGCCGTGCCGCCCGCCGCTGGAGCCGGTCGGCGAAGCGGGTCAGCGGAATGGTCACCGCGAGGAACAAGAGGGCCGCTCCCAGGTAGGGGGTGTAGTTGAAGTCGTAGTCGGCCTTGATCTGCGCCGCCCGCAGCACCTCCAGCGGGCCGAGTACGGCGACCAGGGCGGTGTCCTTCTGCAGGGCGATGAAGTCGTTGAGCAGGGGCGGGAGGACGTTGCGCACCGCCTGGGGCAGCACCACGTGCCGCAGGGTCTGCCGTTCGTTGAGTCCCAGTGCCCGCGCGGCGTTGCGCTGTGCGGGGTGTACCGAGTTCAGCCCCGCCCGGAGGACCTCTCCCACGTAGGCGGCGTAGGAGAGGACCAGGGCGATGACTCCGAGGACCCAGGGCTCGGACGGCGTGCCCTGCAGTTGCAGGGCCGGCAGTCCGAAGCCGATGAGGAAGACCAGGAGCAGGGTCGGTACGCCGCGGAAGACGTCCACGTAGACGGCCGCGGCGAGCCTGAGCGGCTGCAGGCCCGGGGCGCGGGACACGCGTACCAGGGCGATCAGCAGCCCCAGGACGAGGATCAGCACCTCGGCGATGAGGAACATCTGGATGTTGAGCCAGAAGCCCCGCAGGAGTTCGGGGAAGGCGGCGCGGAGTTCGGCGCCGTCGAGGAACAGGCTGTCGACGCGTTCCCAGCCGGGCGAGGCGACCGCCGCCGCTCCCAGGGCCGCCAGGCCGAGGACGGTGCACAGGGAGGAGATCCAGGCGTGGCGGCGTTTGCGGGAGCGGCGGAAGCGCTGCCGTGCGAGTTCGTGGTCGCTGGGTCGGTGGGCGTCGTCCGGTGACGCGGCCGGCGGGTGGGGCACGGCCGTCTTCTCGAGTTCCACGGTCGGTCCGTTACCGCTTCAGCTCGGGGACGTTCGCGGAGGCGGACAGCCACTGCGAGGTGAGCCCGGCGAGCGTTCCGTCGGCCTTGAGGGCGTTCAGGGCCTGGTTGACGCAGGAGGTGTAGCCGCTGTTCTTCGGCAGGAGCAGGCCGAACTCCTCGGGGGTGCCGCCCGCGTAGCCGAACTGGCCGATGATCTTCGCGTTCTCGACCTCCGCTCCGGCGAGGTAGAAGACGGTGGGCAGGTCGGTGACGATCGCGTCGATCTGCCCGTTCTTCAGCGCGTTGACCTCGTCCTTGGTCGTGTTGAAGACGCTGGGCCGGCGCGAGGGCTGGAGCTGGTCGAGCACGGCCTGGTAGCTGGTCGTGGCCACCTGGACGCCGATCTTGGCGTTCTTGAGCGCGCTCAGGGACGTGGCGTTCGCGAAGGTCGAGTCTTTCAGGGTCAGGATGGCCTGGTTGGCCGTGTAGTAACTGGTGGAGAAGTCGACGGCTTTCGCGCGCTGCGGGGTGATGGAGATCTGGTTGATGTCGAAGTCGAAGGCCTTCGGGCCAGGGGCGTAGGAATGGGCGAAGGGCTCGACGACCCATTTCACCTGCTCCCGGGAGAATCCCAGCTTGCCGGCCACCGCATAGGCCACGGCGCTTTCGAATCCCTTTCCGTTGGAAGGGGTGTTGCTGTCGAACCAGGGCTCGTAGGCGGGGGAATCGGTGGCGACGGTCAGCTGGCCGCTTTTGTGGAGGCTGGGGCTGTTCACCGTGCAGTCGGGGGCGGGGGAGCCGGAGGCTCCGGGGGTGCTCTGCGGCTGGGGCGCGCAGGCGGTCGCCACCAGCGCGGTGACGGCGGCGACGGAAGCGGCGAGGGTCGTTCGGATGCGGGGCATCAGGGGTCCTTGGAAAGGGAGTCCGGGAAAGGGGTACGGAAAAGGGAGGCCGGTGCGGTGCGTTCAGCGACACAGATCGGCGGCGCAGCGCACGTTGTCGACGTGGCGGCGGCGTACCAGCGGAAGAGTTCCGGACATGCGTTTCAGCATTCCGGTTCGCGGAGACCGGCGTCAATCTCGGCCGTGGGCAACGGGGTAACGCGTTGATAACATGTCAGCTGGTGAGACGAAACACCTGGTCGCCTTGGCGCAGACCGAATGCCTCGGCCGCGGAACCGCCGCGGACGACCAGTTCGGCGAAGCCGATCCCGGAACTCCCGACGGTGATTCCGGGTTCGCCGAGGGGGACGTCGGGGAGCCGGTCGTAACAGCGCACCCGGACGTCACGGCCTTCGTTCCGGTTGTGCACGAGCAGGTCCTCCCCGGTGGCGTGGCCGGGGAGTTCGGCGGCCGGCCGGTCCAGCTTGCAGTTGCCGAAGTTGTCCACGACGGCGACCCGCACCTCGGGTGCGGCGGACCGGCCCACGTCCGTCGGCTTTCCGGGGACCGGGTGTCCGTCGGCCAGCCAGCGGGCCAGCAGGGGGGCGTACCAGAGGCTCCGGAACTGGGTGCGGGCCATCTCCTCGATCTCGTCGGGCGTCAACCGGGCCCATCCGGCGGCGGCGGTCTCCAAGACCTCGCGGACGTCGGTGACCCGGACCTCCGTCAGTCCCAGGTAGGTCGCCAGCGGGGCGAGGACCCGCGGGTTCGCCGTGCTGACGACGAGGTGGTCTCCGTGGCGGAAGTGGCAGAACGGGATGCCGTTGGGCCAGTGGCCGTCCCTGGGGGCGATGTTGACCAGGACCACCACCGGCTGCGTCGGCCCGCCGATCAGGTCCGTGGAGCGGAGCAGGTCGAGCAGCGTGAGGGCGGCGCCGCCCTCCGGGTCCGGTCCTTCCAGCGGCAGGACGGTCGGCGTGGCGCCGAAGAGGGCGGCGATCCGGGTGGACTGCCGGGCCAGGGCATTGGGGTCGGCGCAGTCGGTGAGGGAGATGACCGGTGGGAGGGTCATGGCGGGGGCTTCGCCTTCTGTCAGTGGGGAGGGGGTCGGCGGCGGGGGCCGTTGGCGTCCGGGGCCGCCGGTGGTCGGGTGAGGACGACAAAAAACGGACCCTCCGTAGTCGGAGGGTCCGTCGCGTCCTGCGCGCACACGGCTTCGCTAGCGAAGCGCCTCCGGAAGCGGGGGCATCATTCGCATCATGGCGAGGGTGGCGGTGTGCTGCATGGGCGGGACGTTAGCACTGGGGAGGGGTGCCGGGAGCCTCTGTCCACGGAGTGAACACCCAGACCGTGACCGGCCCGGTCCTTCATACGGACCCGGCCTCTTTCTCCCCATCCCCCTCCCCCGGACCGGACGAGACGGGATCATCGGTACCGGGGCCGTGTCGGCGGACGGGCCCGGTCCCGTCCGTTCACCGCCGCTCGGAGCGAGGAGCCGTATGAGCCACACACCGCCCGGGGCCGGTCGGGCGCCGGTCGAGTTCCTCGACGTCCGTGCGCTGACGTTCGTCGAGGAGCCGACGCCCGTGCTCTCCCCCGGGGAGGAAGGGGAGGTGGACCGGCTCTGGGAGGAGACGACGGCCCGCAGCCCCGCCACGTTCGACGGGCCGCTGGTGGCCTGCCTCGGCGTCGACCGGCCCGGGCCCGGGGAGCTGGTCGTGCGCTGGGCGCCGATGCCGTACCGCTACCGCGCCCTGCGCCGGATCCGGCCGCCCGCGCGGGTTCCCGGGTCCGTGTTCGTCACCGCCCTCGTGCCCACCGGGGACGGCCTCCTGGTCGGGCGCGGGTCCCCCGACACGGCGGCGCCCGGCCGGTGGAGCCTGCCGGGCGGTGCGGTCGAGCCGCCCCCGGCCGGTGCGCCGCTGGACGTGGCGGAGCTGCGCCGGCACGCCGTCCGCGAGCTGGTCGAGGAGACCGGAGTGCGCGTCGGCGGGGAGGAGCCGCGGCTGTGGGCCCTCACACGGTCCGACCGGTTCGGCGGCCTCGGCTTCCACTTCCTCTGCCCGTCCACGTCCAGCGCTCTCGTACGCCGTCTGCACGCGGGGCTGTCCACCGTCCAGGCCGGTGACGGCGGCACCGGTCCGGAACTGGACGAGATCGCCTGCGTGTCCTCGGCGGCCGAGGCCGGGCGCCTCGGCGCCACGGCGGACTACCTGCCGCAGGTGCTCGACCGGTACTTCACGGACGGACCGGCCTGAACGGCCGTCCGCTCCCGCGGCGTGGTCCCTGGTGGTGCGGCCGTTCGGGAGGGGTGCGCCACGATCGGCCGCGGGGCGCTCGCGGGGCGTCGTGGTCTCTGCTCCACTGAGGGGATGAGGTGGGTGCGGGCCGCCGGCGGCGGGAGGAGCGGGGCGGCCGGGTGGCGGATGTTTCCCGAGGGCCATCCCCGGGCGCGGTTCGCTCCGCTGCTGCTCGTCCTGACGTTCCTCAGCGGGCTGGTCGACGCGGCGAGCTTCCTGGGGCTGGGCCGGGTCTTCGTGGCCAACATGACCGGCAACGTGGTGTTCCTCGGGTTCGCCCTGTCCGGCGTCGCCCAGTTGTCGGCCGCGGCCTCCGCCGTGGCGCTGACGGGCTTCCTGGCCGGGGCGGTCGCGGGCGGCGCGTGGCGGCGGAACGCCGAGCCCGGGCGGCTCTTCGCGCCGCTGGTCGGGATCCAGGCGCTCCTGGTCGCGCTCGCTCTCGCGGGTCAGGGGGCCGGGTGGGGTCGCTACGCGGTGCTGGTCCCCCTGGCCTGCGGCATGGGCCTGCAGAACGCCGTCGTGCACCGCCTGGGAGTGCCCGATCTGACCACGACCGTCATGACCCGGACCCTGACCGGGCTGGCCGTGGACCGGCCGGGGCCGGCGACCGTACGGCGCGGGGCGTCGGTGGTGACGCTCGCGGCGGGAGCCCTGGTCGGCGGACTGCTGCACGCCCGTGCCGGGGTGGAGGCGGTCCTCGTCGCGGCCCTGGTCCTGTCGCTCGCCGTCGCCCTGGCCGCGCTCCGCGGACGCTGAACACCGGGGCCGGTGGCGGCGTCCGGGGAGCCGCCGGTCACGGCCGGGGGTTCGTACCGAGCCGGTCGAGTTCTCGTCCGGCGTTCGTGGCGATGGCGGCGGCCAGGTCCTTCGCCTCCCGCGCTCCGCCGGAGGTCTGTTCGCTCGCGCAGAGCGTCCTGGACTGCGCGAGGTGGGCGCGGAGGCCGTCGGTGAGGATCCGTTCGAACTCCTTTCCCGTCGCCTTCTCCGCTCTTCCGAGGGTGCCGAGGCCGACCATCCCGGGCATGTCGTGCCCCTCGTGGGGGCGGGTGTCGGGGACGCCCGAGAGCTCCAGGAGCGCGCGCAGTCCCGCCAGTTCCTCCTCCAGTCGCGTTCCGGTGCGGGCCGCGAGGGCCACGAGGGCGGGGTCCTTCGTGCGTGAGGGCGCCAGGCCGGTCAGGAGGCGGGCCCGTTCGTTCATGGGGATCATCAGCTGGATCCACGCGGTGTCGGTGGCGTTGAAGGCCGCTGCCCGCGGCGGGCCGGTCACCGGCTGCGTGGTGCAGCCGGTGACCAGGAGCGCCGCGAGCAGGGCCCACGCCGTCCGCGCGGTCAGAAGGTGCCGGCGGAGTTGCACTTGGCGCTCTGCACGATGCAGTTCTTCACCCGCTGTCCCAGGGCCGCGTTGTCCCAGGCGTTGAAGAAGTCCCCGTGGATGGAGGACGCCATGCCGGAGGAGAGGGAGAAGCCCGCGGAGCTTCCGGAGGTCGGGTAGCCGATGACGAAGGAGACGGACGGGATGGCGACGGGGTGGTCCCCGCCGCACTTGCCGTTCTGGGCGAAGGCGACGTGCGACTTGTGGTCCGGGCTGTCGAGGTGCTTGCCGTCCCAGCAGTCGGGGAAGAGCAGCTGGTGGACGAGCTTGGCCTTGGGAGCGCAGACCGGCCAGTTGCCGTCGGCGCTGCGGCCGGTCTCCCCTCCTTCACCGGCGCAGAAGAACTGGTTGGCCGAGCCCGCCGGGGTGGGGACCTGGGACTTGGCGTTGCCCGCGATCATGCGGAACCCCTGGGGGAAGGGGACGGTCGCCGTGGGGTCGGGCAGTCGGGAGCCGTAGTAGACGATGACCCCGTCGGACTCGACGGCCCTGCCGCCCTCGTAGAGGGTGGGGATCCAGTACGCGGACAGGTCCTCGGCGGGGGTGCAGCTGGTGCCCGTGTGGGCCAGCAGGCTCTGCGTCGTGGTGAACGCGTCGGTGCTCCTGTTGCCGAAGAAGCTGTGCATGTGGGACGCGCCGGGCAGGCCCGGGACGACGATCGGGTCGTCGGGCTTGGAGTGGCTGTAGGCGCAGGTGGCGTTGAACTCGGGCACGCGGACCGTGTCGGCGGGCACCGGGGCCGGGGTCATGGCCCGGAACTGCGCCAGCTGGGCGTTCCACGCCGCCTGGTCGACGGCGACCCAGCCGGGTGCGGTGCCGCCGCCGTTTCCGGTGCCGTTGTCGAAGGAGAACCAGTTGATGTTGACGAAGTCGCCGGGCGTGGTGCTGCGCAGGACGGCGAACAGCGTCTGCGGGCCGGTGGGGTGGGTGGTGACGGTGGCGGTCCGGGTCGCCCAGGTCTGCCAGCCGCCGGTCGGGGAGATCGGGAAGGTCGCGAGCAGCGGTCCGGTCCGCGAGCCGGTGCGCAGTTCCACGGTGCCGGGGCCGCCGGTGGCGGAGGCGACGCGGGCCGAGGCCGTCAGGGGGCCGGCGGCCCCGAGGTCGACGTCGTCGAAGCGCATCCAGTCGCCGTCGGCGAGGTAGGCGGCGTTCTGGCCGCCGTCGGTGTCCGCGGTCGTTTCGACGCCCACGCCGGACTGTGCCGCGTAGGACTCGGCCTGGACGACGACGGTGGCGGCCCAGGCGGTCCGGGCGGTGAGGGTGATGCCGAGCGCGGCGGCCAGGGCGATCGCGAGCGCACCGGCCATCAGGGTGTGGAGGGGGAGGGATCGTCTGCGCATGTCTGTTCCTCTCTGGTGTCGAGGGGGGAAGAGGAGCGAGGGGGATGGGGGCGGGGCCGCTCTGGTTCGACTTCGGCGGCGGCCCCGCCGGGTCCTCGGCCGGTGCCGGTCCGGCTACTGGTAGACGCGGACGTAGTCGACGAGCATCTTGGACGGGAAGGGGGTGGTGGCATCGGTGGGGCCGGGCCAGTCGCCGCCGACCGCGAGGTTGAGGATCATGTAGTGCGGGTGGTCGAAGATCCAGGGCCCGCGGGTCCGCTCGACCTGCTCCTTGTCGAGGGTGAGGACGGTCCGCCCGTCGAGGCTGTAGACGATGCCCTTGCTGGTCCAGTCGGCGGCCCAGGTGTGGAAGTCGTCGGAGAAGTCGGCGTCCTGGGGCAGCCGGTACGGCGCGCCGATGCCGCCGCCGCCGTTGTAGGCGGGCGCGTGGACCGTGGAGTACGAGGTCTTCACGTCCTTGCCGAGGACCTCCAGGATGTCGATCTCGCCGTTGTAGGGCCACGGCCGGCCGGTCAGGAAGTCGGCGCCCATCATCCAGAAGGCGGGCCAGAGGCCGTTGCCCTTGGGGACCTTGACGCGTGCTTCGACCCGTCCGTAGGTGAACTGGAAGGTGGCGCCGGTGTTCATGCGGGCCGAGGTGTACTGGCAGGTGGTGCTGCCGGTCAGCGGGTCGGGCGGGCATCCCCTGCCCGGGGTGGCCTGCTTGCGCGCCTCCAGGACGAGGTGTCCGGTGCCGTCCAGGGCGGCGTTGTCGTGGTCGGTGTAGTACTGCAGCTCGCCGTTCTGGCCGGTGCCCGGGTCGGCCCTCCACTTGGCCGGGTCGGGCTCGGCCCCGGCGGCGCCGTCGAACTCGTCGCTCCAGACCAGCCGCGGCGGGTTCGCCGGGTCGGGCGGGAGCGGCGGTGCGGGGTTCGGCGCGCCGCCGGTGCCGTACACCTGGAACTCCCAGAGGGAGTAGCCGTAGGCGGTGGCGCGCTCGGTGCCGTACAGCCGTACGTGACGGCCGGTGCCGGAGACCGTGAGGGTCTGCTTGAAGCCGGTTCCGGTCGTGGTCGAGTAGATCGGCGTCCAGTCGGTGCCGTTCGGTGAGACCTGGATCTGGAAGGACTTGGCGTAGGCCGGGTCCCACTGGAGGACGATCCTGTTGATCCGTGCGGTGGCGCCGAGGTCGACGGAGATCCAGGCGGGGTCCGTCCAGCCGGTGGTGGAGCTGGTCGCCCACCGGGAGGCGGGGTCGCGGTCGAAGGCCCGGGCGGGGGTGCACTCCCAGCAGTTCTGGTCGCTCTGGGACGAGGAGGCCGCGCCCGGACGGCCGTAGGAGAGCAGGGTGTCCCCCGTGTTTCCGCCGTCGGTGCCGGTGGTGCGGACGGTGAAGGTCCAGAGGGAGTAGCCGTAGGCGGTGGCGCGTTCGGTCGCGGCCATGCGCACGTAGCGTCCGGCGCCGGAGACGGTCAGTTCCTGGGTGCCGCCGGTGCCCGACGTGGTCTCGTACAGGGTCCGCCACGTGCTGGCGTCGTCGGAGACCTGGATCCGGAAGGACTTGGCGTAGGCGGCCTCCCAGGCGAGGGTCACGCCGCAGAGTTCGCGGGTGGCGCCGAGGTCGACCTGGATCCACTGGGCGGCGGCGAAGGCGCTGGACCAGCGGGTCGTGCCGTCGCCGTCCACCGCGTTGGCGGCGGCGAAGGCGCCCTCGGTGCTGGAGGCGGTGGCGTTCCCGCCCCGGGCGGCGTCCGTGCTTCCGCAGGTGGCGCCGGCGGTGGAGCCGTACACCTGGAACTCCCAGAGGGAGTAGCCATAGGCGGTGGCGCGTTCGGTCGCGGCCATGCGCACGTAGCGGCCGGTGCCCGAGACGGTGAGGTTCTGGACGCCGCCGGTGCCCGAGGTGGTCTCGTACAGGGTCCGCCACGTGGTGGCGTCGTCGGAGACCTGGATCCGGAAGGACTTGGCGTGGGCCGCCTCCCAGTGGAGGGCGACCCGGCCGATGGCGGCACTCGTGCCGAGGTCGACCTGGATCCACTGGGCGTCCGTGAAGGCGCTGGACCAGCGGGTGCCGGTGTCGCCGTCGACCGCGGCGGCCGGGGCGAAGGCGCCCTCGGTGCTGGAGGCGGTGACGTTCTTGCCCTGGGACAGCGGGGCTTCCGCGGCGCGGGCGGGCGGGGCGGGGGCGGCGGTGAAGGTGAGCAGGGTGGTCACGACGGCGACGAACAGACCGACGCGGCGAAGCAGCGGACGCACGGCGTCTCCTCAAGGGGGGAAGGGTGAGGGAGCGCTCCCTGAGGGGTGAGAATGGGCCGGTCCGCATCGGCTGTCAAGGCTTCGGTTCACTCGCTGGAAACACCACGTACTCATCAACGACCTTTCCGGGAACGGTTTCTCATGACCCGTCAGGAGGGCGTGATGCGTGCCGTACCAGGGGAAAGGCAGGGACGGAGGGGCCATGCGACCGGGGGCGCGGGGCGGCCCGTCGGCGGAGCGGCTGTCGTCTTCACCCGGCCGTTGACATGGGTGTCGGAGGGGGGTCATCCTCGCCGGAGAACGCTCCCCGAAGGGGTCGGGCGCCGTCGATCGAATGGACCGGGATGAAACGCCCCACGCTGGAAGTGGTCGCCGCACGCGCGGGCGTGTCCAAGTCGAGCGTCTCCCGGGTCGTCAACGGCGAGACGACCGTCGCCCCGCAGATCCGCGAGGTCGTGATGCGGGCCGTCCGCGAGCTGGGTTACGTGCCCAACGCGGCCGCCCGCAACCTCGTCACCCGCCGGACGAACGCGGTGGCCGTCGTCGTCTCCGACCCGCCCCAGGGCGTGGTCTCCGACGACCCCCTGTTCTCCACCGTCGTGCGTGCCGTGAGCAGGGAACTGGAGGCCGCCGGGAAGCAGGTCGTCCTGATGCTCGCGGAGTCCGACCGGAGCCGGGCCCGGGTGGAGGCGTACGTGGCCGGGGGGCACGTGGACGGCGTCATGCTGGTCGCGCTGCACGGGACGGATCCGCTGCCGGCGGCGCTGGCCAGGACGGGTCTGCCGATGGCCTCGTTCAACCGCACGTCCGTGCCGCAGGTGCCGTACGCGGGCCTGGACAACGCCGGCGGCGCCGCGCTCGCCGTGCGGCACCTGCTGGAGCGGGGACGGCGCAGGATCGCCGCCATCACCGGGCCCCTGGACCTGTTCGAGGCCCGGGAGCGGCTCGACGGCTACCGGGAGGCGCTCCGGGGAAGCGGCCGCCGGTCGATCGTCGCGCTGGGCGACTTCACCCGGGCGTCGGGAGCCGAGGCCATGCGGCAGCTCCTGGAGGACGATCCGGCGCTGGACGCCGTGTTCGCGTCCAACGACCTGATGGCGATCGGGGCCCTGCGGACGCTGCGGCAGGCGGGCCGCCGCGTGCCCGAGGACGTGGCGGTCGTCGGCTTCGACGACATCGAGGCCGCCGCGTACACCGCGCCGGCGCTCACCTCCGTACGCAGCCCCATGGCCGATCAGGCCATCGCCACGGTCCATCTCCTCCTCGGGCTCATCGAGGGCGGCCCCAGGGAGCCGGTCGTCATCCCGCACGAGCTCGTGGTCCGCGAGTCGACCTGAGCGCGTGCCGGGGTACGGCGGACGGCGGCCGCCCGGGGAGGAATCCGGGCGGCCGGTCATGTCGGGGGCGGTGGTGTCGGGAGTGCGGTGGTACCGGGAGTGCGGCGGTGCCGGGAGTGCGGTGGGCGTGCGCGTGGTCGGGGGCGTCGCGTCAGCTCTTGACGCGGATGCGGACGCGGTCGAGGGGGGCGGGGGAGATCGTCTTGTGGGCCTTGAGGTAGTCCACGAAGCTCTCGTGGTCGGGGCCGTTGCGGACGGGGGCGGTGTAGCCGGCGAAGGCGCCGTATCCGTCGGCTCCGATGACCGTGTAGGCGAGGGCGGCGACCCGGTAGGTGCGGGCGGGGTCGAGCGGGCGGCCGTTGATCACCACGTCGCGGGGAGAGACGCGGCCGCCGACCGGCAGGGCCGGGTCGTAGCTGTACGAGACGTTGCGGGACACGGCGAGCGGTGCGGACTTCACCGTCCCGTCGGCCTGTTTCTGCCACTGCTGTTCGAGGATCGCGTCGAGTTGACGGCCCGTCACGCTGACGGTGAGGACCGGGTTTCCGTAGCCGTAGGCGTTCCAGGACTCGCCGAACAGGATGCGTCCGTCCGCGTCGGCGGGGTGAGCGCCCTTGGCGAACGGCAAGTCACCCCGGACGGCGTTGCTGCCCTTGGCGGGCCGTGCGGAGATCAGCGCCAGGTCGGCCCGGCCCGCGCGGGTGCGGTTGGCGTTCCAGTACTGCACGTCGGCGTACAGATCGGCCGCGGTGCTCTCCCCCGCGACGTTCGGCGTCCGGGTGAAGGAGCCCGTCTGCCGGGCGAGCGGCTCGGCGAACCGCCGGGCGCCGCGCTCGACCCAGTAGTCGACGATCCTCTGGACGTCGCGGTCCGGTGCCACGTCGCGCGTCACCGCGTGGTTGACGGACCGGGTGCGGTCCCTGAGGACCTCGCCGGTCCTCGGATCGAGGAAGAGGTTGATCTCGTTGATGACGGCGCCGTGGTTGCCCGCCTCCACGATCGGGCGGGGTACCCCGGCCGGGTCGGGCACCATGCAGTTGAAGCGCCAGTGCCAGTCTCCCGTGACGATGGCGTCGATCTCGGCGGGGACCTTCTTCGCCAGTTCGAAGACCGGGCCGGAGACGGAGTCGCACGCGTCGTAGCCCGCGTTCGCGGTGTCCTTCGGCGAGCCGCCCTCGTGCACGTTGAGGACGATGGCCTCGACGCCGCGCCGCTTGAGCTGCCTGGTGTAGCGCGCGATGGTCTCCGCCTGGTCGAGGGCGCGCAGCTTCGGCTGGAAGGAGGTCGAGTTGGTGACGGCTCCCTCCACCGTGGTGCTGATGAAGCCGACGGGTATCCGCTTGCCGCCGGCGGAGGTGAACCACTCGACGCGGTACGGGTCGACCACCGGGCGGCCGGTCCGCGCGTCGACGACGTTGCCCGACTGGAAGTCGAAGTCTGCGCCGTGGAAGCGCCGTCCGGTGGAGTCCGTGAAGCAGCTGTCCACGTCGATCCGGCCGAAGCAGCGGCCCTCCTGCATGTGCTGGACCAGGAACTCCGGGGAGACGTCCAGCTCGTGGTTGCCCATGGCCGAGAAGCGGACGCCGAGCTTGTTGAGGACCTCGATCGTCGGTTCGTCCTGGAAGGCGTCCACCTCGAAGGGCCAGCCGGCGAAGCTGTCGCCGGTGGCGAAGGTGACGGAGCGGGGGTGGCCGTTACGGAGCCGTTCGAGGTGGGTGGCGAGGTAGGCGGCGCCGCCGACGGTGACCGAGGTGCCGCGCCCGGTGGGGATGGAGCCGCCCTGCGCGGCGGTGGGCGGCTGCAGGTGGCCGTGGAAGTCGGTGATGCTGAGGAGTTGGACGTCTACGGTGTCGTCTGCGGCTGCCGGTGAGACGGACAGTGCGCCGCCGAGGAGGGCGGTGCCCGCGGCGATGACGCCGATCCGGCGAAGGAAGTTTCTCAAGGCGATGACTCCTTCGGAGTGGGACGAGCGCACTCATCCCACTCCGTGCGGGTGTCATGGCCATGAACGTCGTGCTGCGGTCCAAGGCATGGGGAATGACCGCTTCAGCGAAGTGCCGTCCGGCGGGCGGGCGGTGGAAACGGGAGGGGGCCGGGGGCCCAACTGCCGTGGCCGCGGGGGCGAAGACGGTTCCTGCCGGACGACCGGGCCGTCCTGTCGCAATCGGTCGGCGTCCTGGAGCCCCTGGTGCGGGCCGCCGAGGCCGCGGTCCGTCCTGTCGTGCTCGGCCGGCTGCCCCTCGTGTCTGTCTCGGCGGAACCGGCGCCAGGTCGACCAAGTCGTCGGAGTACCCCCGGCGCGGGTCGGTGAGCCGGTGGTGGCGGACGACCGGGTCCCGCATGAACGCGTGCCGGGTGAGCGGGTCGGTGCCGCGACCGGCTCACCGGGACGAGCGGCTCCGGGCGCTCGGCGATGCCCGGGGGGAGGGCAAGCTGTGCGCGCCGACCACCTGCCGGTCTTCCGCTCGGGGCCCGGGTCGAGGCGACGAAGCCGACCTCGGCCGGCTGTTCGACGTCCGCGGCGGGCGACCGCCGCGCGCCTCGACGGTGCCGGCCGTCGGGGCCGACCAGGCCCACCCGGCCCGGCCCACCCGGGCGGGCGGTCACCGGCCCCTCGTACTCCGGCTCCCGGCAGGCCCGGAGCACGGCGCTCCGGTTGACCGCCACCCGCCTGGCCACCTCGACGAGGGAACGCGCCGCCGGTTCCGCGCATCCTCACCACTGCACCCAGAGGCGTGACGCCTCTCCGACCTCGCAAGAGACAGCGAGTACCGCCATGAACGCGTCCCCCGTCAGCCCCGTCACCGCCCCGGTGTCCACCGCGAGCGGAAGGAGCCGGGCCTTCGCGACGACGTCGGCATGTGCCGGAGGGCTCCTCCTCGGCGTCCTGACCAACCTGGCCCAGGGCTGGCTGCCGGGGTCCTGGAACCAGATCGCCAACTCCGGCGCGGTCTGGTCCGTCGCCGCGTTCGTCGCGGGCGCGCTGTCGGCCCGGCGGGTGGGCCTGCCCGTGGCCGCCGTCGCGGGGCTGTGCGCCGAGTCCGGTCTCGTCGTCGGGTACTACGGCTACGCGGAGGTCGCGCGCGACGGCATGGGCTCCCTGTTCGCCCCCCTCGTCTGGCTGGGCATGGCGTGCGTCGCCGGTCCGCTGTTCGGGGTGGCGGGCCACTGGTGGCGGAGCGACAGTCCGCGCCGGCGCGTCATCGGTCTCGCCGCCCTCGCGGGCGTCTTCGGCATGGAGGCGATCCACTACGCCTGGGGCCTGCACTACGCCCCCCAGGCGTGGGCCTGCCTCGCCGCCCTGGTCCTGGTGACGCTGCTCATGGGCCGCACCCACAGGGAACGCGGACTGGCCCTGCTGACCTCCGTCGCCTTCTCGCTGGTGGCTCACCTCGTCTTCCACAAGCTGCTCCTGGAGAGGCTCCTCGGCTGACGCGTCCTCGTCCCGTCCCGGTTTCCGCTCCGGTTGCCGGTCCGGGCCGCGTGAGTGAGCTTGTAGGGGGTACGGGGAGGTTCCGAGCGGGACCGACCGATCCCCGGTCGTCCGATCCTCAGGAGGAAACATGACTCACC
Source organism: Streptomyces sp. NPDC093071 (assembly GCF_044754545.1). Lineage (NCBI taxonomy): Bacteria > Bacillati > Actinomycetota > Actinomycetes > Kitasatosporales > Streptomycetaceae > Streptomyces > Streptomyces sp. NPDC093071. The sequence goes on from NZ_JBIVPH010000013.1 coordinate 40,985, forward strand.
CGGAGCAGGACCCGAACCAGCAGGAGGGCCCCGCGGACGGCGGCGCGGCCGGTACCCCCGGCGTGCACGACGGTGGTGCCGACGGCGGTGCGGAAGGCCCCGCGGACGGCGGCGCGGCCGGTACGCCCGGCGTCCATGACGGTGGTGCCGACGGCGGCGCCGAAGGCCCCGCGGACGGCGGCGCGGCCGGTACGCCCGGCGTGCACGACGGTGGTGCCGACGGCGGCGCCGAAGGCCCCGCGGACGGCGGCGCGGCCGGTACCCCCGGCGTGCACGACGGTGGCGCCGACGGCGCGGCCGACGAGACCGGTCGCGGCGTTTGAGCACGGCCCCCACGACGCTTCGGGACACCGCCGCCGAGACCGGCCGCGGTGTCCTCGAGTCGCGTCTGACGCACCTCAGCCGCGAGGACTTCGCCCGGGACGTCTGGGGGCGGACCCCGCTGCTCACGCGCGGGGCCGGTGACTTCTCCGACCTGTTCTCGGCGTCCGCCGTGGACGAGCTGGTCTCCCGGCGCGGGCTGCGCACGCCGTTCCTGCGCGTCGCCAAGGACGGCTCCACCCTCCCCGAATCGTCGTTCACCTCCTCCGGAGGGGTCGGCGCGACGGTCGCGGACCAGCTCGACGACACCGCCCTGTGGCGGAGCTTCGCCGACGGCGCCACCCTGGTCCTGCAGGCACTGCAGCGCACCTGGGAGCCGGTCGCGGACCTCGCGTCGCGGCTCGGCACGGAGCTGGGGCACCCGGTGCAGGCCAACGCGTACGTCACCCCGCCGCAGAACCGCGGGTTCGACGACCACTACGACGTCCACGACGTCTTCGTCCTGCAGATCGCCGGTACCAAGCGCTGGATCGTCCACGAGCCCGTGCACCCGGACCCGCTGCGCGACCAGCCCTGGACCGACCACCGCTCCGCCGTCGCCGACGCCGCCCGGGGCGAGGCGCACCTCGACACCGTGCTCGCGCCCGGCGACGTCCTCTACCTGCCGCGCGGCTGGCTGCACGCCGCCGAGGCGCAGGGCGCGGTGTCGATCCACCTGACGCTCGGCGTCCACGTCTGGACGCGGCACGCGCTGGCCGAACAGCTCACGCGGGCCGCCCTCGCGCTCCTGCGCGACGATCCCGGGATGCGCGGCTCCCTCCCGCTGGGCGCGGAGGGACCGGACGACGAACTCGACCTCGTCCGCCGGCGTCTCGTCGCCGCCCTCGCCGAGGCCGATCCCGCGCCCCTGTTCCACCGCGCCCGTCGCGGCCAGGCGCGCCCCGGACCCTTGGGGCCGCTGGCGCAGCTCGCGGCCGTCGACGGGCTCTCGGCCACGACGCCGGTGCGGCTGCGCGAGGCGCTGGAGGCACGGCTCGACGGCGGGCGGCTCTCCACCCGCGTGGGCTGGCTCGACTTCCCGGAGGCGGATCTGCCTCCCGTGCGCCGGATCCTCGACGGGGAGGTCCACCACGCCGGTGACCTCGGTCTTCCCTTCGTCGAACGACTTCTGCGGGCGGGCGTCCTGGTGCCTGCCGGGCCGTGAAGCGGGCAGCATGACGGCTCCCGCGCGCTTCTTCTGCGCCGACGCCGCCCGGCTGCGCGGCGACGCGCTCGCGGGCACCGCGCCGTACGGCTCGGTCTGGATCCTCATCGAGCACCGGGCCGGCTGGCCGCCCAACGGCTTCGACGGCCTCGACCTCGACCCGGAGGTCAAGGCGCGGGTGTACGCCGCCGCCCAGGCGCTGCGCGCCCGGATGCTGCTGATCAGGCGCCACGGGCGCCGCAGGCCGGACGATCCGCCGCGCTGGGCCGTCCTGCGGTACGACGGGGACGGCGCCCACCGCCAGAAGTGGGGCGTCTGGCGGAACGACAAGGACTTGGTGGAGATCGTCGACGCCCTGGACTCGCCCGGGGAACGGGACCACCCGCCCGTCGTCCTGGTCTGCGCCCACGGCACGCACGACGCCTGCTGCGCCGTCCGGGGCCGTCCGGTGGGGCGCGCGCTGAGCGACCGCTGGCCGGAGCTGGTGTGGGAGTGCACGCACGTGGGGGGCGACCGGTTCGCCGCCAACGTCGTCGTCGCGCCCGACGGCGTCTACTACGGCAACCTCGACGCCGCCTCGGCAGTGACGGTGCTCGAAGGACACCTGGCGGGCCGCATCGGCGCGAACCACCTGCGCGGGTACACCGACCTCGTCCCGTCCCAGCAGGCCGCCCTGTCCGCCGTGCTCCGGCACGCGGGCCCGTCGGGGCGGCACGACTACGCGATCGAGGAGACGGTCCGCGAGGGCGACCGGTGGCGGATCCGCGTCACCGGCCGCCTCGCCGGCCTCTCGGACTTCGAGGTCGAGGTCCGCGCCCACCGCTCCCCTCCCCTCCGGCTCACCTGCCGCGGCCTGTCCGCCGCCTCGGCGGTGTCCTACGAGGTCGTCTCGCTCCACGTCGGCTGATCCGGCGCCCGGCTGCGGTGCGCGCAGGAAGATCCGGTCCGTCGAGCCGGTGGTCATGACGGGGCCGGAAGGGGGTAGGCAGAAGCGCAACGAACACCACGGAACACCCCTGGGAAGTGACCGCCATGACTGACGACGCCTACCTCTTTCTCGTCGACGCCGACCTCGGCCCGGGCTGGCAGGGCACGCCCGTCTCGCTCGTCGGGGAGCTGGAATGTCTGGAGACCCCGGCCGTGCGGGCCTGGCTCGACGCCCACGGGACCGACGTGAACTCCCCGGCGCTGCGCGTCGTGCCGCCGGAGCAGACCGGGATGATTCCCGAGGAGGCCGAGCGGCTGCCGGTGCCGCTGGACGGGGAGGAGCTGGAGCGGGTGCGCCGGGCCGGTGCGACCGATCCGGTGGCGGCCGTCGAGGAGGAGCTGCTGTCCTACCGCGACAGCGAGGAGGGCCGCGACGCCCTGCTGCACAAGGCGCTGGCCGCCGGCGTGCCGGCGCACCGCATCGTGGAGCTGTCCGGGGTGGATCCCGCCTGCCTGCCGTCCGTGCCCCGTTCCTGAAGCGCGGCTCTCCGCCGGCGGCCGGGCGTCAGTTCCCTTCGGTCTCGAAGGTGCGCAGCAGGTCGGCGGCGACGCTCACGGCGATGGTCGCGGGTTCCTTGCCGGTGATGTCGGCCAGTCCGATCGGGGTCTTGATCCGGTCGACGGCGGCCTCGTCGTGGCCGCCTTCCGTGAGGAGGCGCTTGCGGAAGCGGCCCCATTTGGCCGACGAGCCGATCAGTCCGACGGAGCCCAGGTGGGGCGTGCGCAGGGCCGCGTCGCACAGGGCGGCGTCCTCGGCGTGGTCGTGGGTCATGACCAGGACGTGGGTGCCGCGCGGCAGTTGTTCCAGGACCTCCTCGGGCAGCAGGGGCGTGTGGTGGACCCGTACCGCCGCCACCGCGTCCGCGAGGACGGCGAGCCGGTCCTCGGCCAGGACGGCGGAGCGGCTGTCGATCAGGTGGAGGTCGAGGTCCTGACGGGCCAGGATGCGGGCCAGTTCCATTCCGACGTGTCCGACGCCGAAGATCGCCACCGTCCGTACCACCGGCAGGGGTTCGAGCAGGATCGAGACCGTCCCCCCGCAGCACTGCACGCCGTGCCGGTTGGTCACCTTGTCGTTCAGGGCGAAGTCGATCAGCTCCGGTTCGGGCGCGGGCGCGGCGATCAGCTCCCGGGCCCGGTCGATCGCGACCGCCTCGACGTTGCCGCCGCCGATCGAGCCCCACGTCTCGGTCCGCCCCACGACGAGTTTCGCCCCGGCGTCGCGGGGGGCATGACCGCGCACGGCCGCGACGGTCACGAGCACGCCGGGCTCCCGGCGTGCCCGCAGCCGCGCGACCGCGGTGACCCAGGTCATGTCAGGCACCGCGCGACGCTTCCGCCCCGGGCCGGGCGGCGTCGCCGGCCCGGCGGGCCGCCTCGACCGCCCAGTACACCGCTTCCGGCGTGGCGGGCGAGGCGAGTTCCACGCCGGTTCCGGCGGGGCCGAACGCCGCGGCGGCCTGCCGCAGGGCCTCCCGTACCGAGAAGGCCAGCATCAGCGGGGGCTCGCCCACGGCCTTGGAGCCGTAGACCGCGCCCTCCTCGGTGGCGTTCTCCAGGAGGCGCACGTGGAACTCCTCGGGCATCTCGGAGAAGCTGGGCAGCTTGTACGTGCTCGCCGCCCGGGTCAGCAGCCGGCCGCGGTGCGGTCCGTCGCCGGTGTCCCAGCGCAGGTCCTCGAGGGTCAGCCAGCCCGCGCCCTGGACGAAGCCGCCCTCGACCTGGCCGATGTCGATCATCGGGGAGAGGCTGTCGCCGACGTCGTGGACGATGTCCACCCGCCGGATCCGGTACGCGCCGGTGAAGCCGTCCACCTCGACCTCGGCCGCCGCGGCGCCATAGGAGAAGTACTTGAACGGCGAGCCCCGGAACGTCTTCGCGTCCCAGTGGAGGCCCTCGGTGCGGTAGAAGCCGGCCGCCGACAGCTGGACCCGCTGGAAGTACGCGGTGCGGACCAGGTCGTCCCAGGGCAGTTCCCCGTCGCCGCCGAGGACCCGGGCGACGCCCTCGACGATCCGTACGTCGGAGGCGTTCGCGCCCAGTCGGGTGGCGGCCACCCGCGTCAGCCGTTCGCGCAGCTGCTCGCAGGCGTTCTTCACCGCCCCGCCGTTGAGGTCGGCCCCGGCGCTGGCGGCGGTGGCGGAGGTGTTGGGCACCTTGTCGGTCCGGGTCGGGGCGAGGCGCACCTTGTGGAGCGGGATGCCCAGGGTGGTCGCGGCGACCTGCAGCATCTTGGTGTGCAGTCCCTGGCCCATCTCGGTGCCGCCGTGGTTGACCAGGACCGAGCCGTCCTTGTAGATCAGCACCAGCGCGCCGCCCTGGTTGAAGGCGGTGAGGTTGAACGAGATGCCGAACTTGATGCCGGTGACGGCGAGCCCCCGCTTGGTGTGCGGGTGCGCGGCGTTGAACGCGGCGATCTCGCGCCGGCGGTGGGCGACGTCGCCGTCGTCCTGGACCTGCCGCCAGACGGTGGAGATCCGTTCGGCGTGGGTGACCGGCTGTCCGTACGGCGTCGTCTGGCCCTGCCCCGGGCGGTAGAAGTTCCGCTCCCGGAGTTCCATGGGGTCGAGGCCGAGCAGCGGCGCGCACCGGCCCATGATGTCCTCGATCACCAACATGCCCTGGGGTCCGCCGAAGCCGCGGAAGGCGGTGTTGGAGACCTTGTGGGTCTTGGCGACGCGGCCGGCGACGCGGGCGTTCGGGATCCAGTAGGTGTTGTCGATGTGGCAGAGCGCGCGGGCGACCACCGGCTCGGACAGGTCGAGGCTCCAGCCGCCGTCCGCGGTCAGGGTGGCGTCCAGGGCCTGGACGCGGCCGTCGGCGTCGAAGCCGATCCTCCACTCGGCGTGGAAGCCGTGGCGCTTGCCGGACATGGTCAGGTCCTGGGTCCTGGTGAGCCGGACCCGGACCGGCCGGCCGGTCAGCCGGGCGCCGAGCGCGGCGACGGCCGCGAAACCGTGCGGCTGCATCTCCTTGCCGCCGAAGCCGCCGCCCATCCGGAGGCACTGCACGGTCACCTCGTGACTGGGCAGCCCGAGCACGTGCGCGACGATCTCCTGCGTCTCCGAGGGGTGCTGGGTGCTGCTCTGGACGAACATCTGTCCGTTCTCGTCGACCAGGGCGAGCGCCGCGTGCGTCTCCAGGTAGAAGTGCTCCTGGTCGGAGAACTGGAACTCGCCCGAGAAGACGTGCGCGGAGTCGGCGAAGCCGGCGTCGACGTTGCCGGTGAGCATCACGGGCCGGGCGCCGTGGAAGCTCTCGGCGGCGATCGCGTCCCGCAGCGAGATCAGGGAGGGCCGTTCGTCGAGCTCCACCTCGACGGCCTCCGCGCCGAGGCGCGCCGCCTCCACGGTCTCGCCGAGCACCCAGGCGACCGCGTGGCCGTGGAACATGACCTCGTCGGGGAAGAGCGGTTCGTCGTGCTTCATCCCGGCGTCGTTGACCCCGGGCACGTCGGCTCCGGTCAGCACGCGGACCACGCCGGGCACGGCGAGCGCGGGTCCGGTGCGCAGCGCGGTGATCCTGCCATGGGCCTTCATGACCTGGACCGGGTGGGCGTGCAGCACGTCCTTGGTGCGGTGCACCAGGTCGTCGGTGTAGAGCGCGGCGCCCGTGACGTGCAGGTGGGCGCTCTCGTGCGGCATCGAGACGCCGACGACGGGCTTCGGGGGACGCTCGGACAGATGGCTCATGACGACACCGCCCCGGTGGTTCGCACGTACAGCTTCCTCAGGCTCTGGCCGAGCATCTCGGCGCGGTAGGCGGCACTGGCCCGGTGGTCGTCCATGGGAGTGCCCTGGGTCCGCAGCACCCGGGCCGCGGCCTCGACGGTCTCCTCGGTCCACGGCTCGCCCTCCAGGGCGGCCTCGGTGGCGAGGGCGCGGATCGGGGTGGCGGCCACGCCGCCCAGGCCGATGCGCGCCTTGCGGACCGTCCCGTCCTCGATGTCGAGCGCGAAGGCGACCGCCACGCTGGAGATGTCGTCGAAGCGCCGCTTGGCGATCTTGTGGAAGGAGGTGACCGGCGCCAGGGGCAGCGGGACGCGCACCGCGCGGATCAGCTCGGCGGGGCGGCGCACGCTCTGCCGGTAGCCGGTGAAGTACTCCGCCAGCGGGACCTGGCGCTCGCCGTCGGCGTCGGCGAGCACCACCGACGCGTCGAGCGCGAGCAGGACCGGCGGGCTGTCCCCGATGGGGGATCCGGTCCCCAGGTTGCCGCCGAGGGTCGCGCCGTTGCGGATGAGCCGGGAGGCGAACTGCGGGAAGAGCTCGGCGAGGAGCGGCACGGCGCCGTCGAGACGGCGTTCGATCTCGGTGAGCGTGAGCGCCGCTCCGATCTCGATGTGGTCGGACGCGAACCGCAGTTCGCGCAGTTCGGGCAGCCGGTCGACGGCGACGACGTGATCCGCCCGACGGGAGAGGATGTTGACCTCCACGCCCCAGTCGGTGGATCCGGCGATCACCACCGCGTCGGGCCGTTCCCGCAGCAGCCGCAGCGTTTCGTCCAGGGTGTTCCTGCGCAGGAACGTACGGCCGTCCCGGGTGTACTCGGTGGCCACCGGTTCCGGCGGGGACTGCTCGCGGCGCCGGGCCAGGGGGTCCCCTTCCGCGGGCGTGCCGACGGCGAAGGCGGCGTCGCGGATGGGGCGGTAGCCGGTGCAGCGGCACAGGTTGCCGCTCAGCGCGTGCAGGTCGAAGCCGTTCGGACCGTGCTCGGGGTCGGTGTGGGCAGCCGGGTCCGCGGATGCCCGGCGGTCGGGCCGGTAGTACTCGGCGGCCATGCTGCAGACGAACCCCGGTGTGCAGTAGCCGCATTGGGAGCCGCCGCGGACCGCCATCTCCTCCTGCACCGGGTGCAGGGCGGCCGGCGCGCCGGGCTCACCGGCGGTGGCGAGGCCCTCCGAGGTGACGACCTCCTGGCCGTCGAGGGCCGCGACCGGGAGCAGACAGGCGTTGACGGCCACCCAGTCGGTGGGGCCGTGCGTCCCGGGGCGGGCGACCAGGACCGCGCAGGCCCCGCACTCGCCCTCGGCACAGCCCTCCTTGGTGCCGGTGAGGCCGCGCTCGCGCAGGAAGTCGAGGACCGTGGTGTGGGGCGCGGCCGGTGAGATCGGTGCTTCGTCGCCGTTGACCGTGATGCGCGCCGCCGTCACGACAGGCCCGCGTTTCGGCGTGCGGACGAGCGGTTCATTGTGTTCGTCAATGTTCGGGCAGCTTTCTGTGCTCGGACGCGCCGCGCGGGAGGGATGTGCGCGAGAGGGCGTGCGTCAGCGAGGTGCGGGAAAAGAGGTACCGGAAAGGGGGGCGGGAAGGGGGTGCGGGGAACTACGAAGCCCGCGAGGCGCCGTGGACGGGCGCGGGAGAAAGGGGCGCGTTCAGCAGCCGTGCGCGATCTGGCCCGGAACCCAGGCGGTGCACTCGGCGAGGCGACCGAGGTCGGAGTGGGTGGACATCCGTGGATCGCCTCCTTCCGGGAGCTGTGGGACGACGCTGACCGCAAGCTAGTGGCCGACGCCGTGGAGGTCAAGGGAGGGGCGTGACGGAGCGGTGGTCGCCTTTCCTCCTGGCGGACCGTCGCGATCGCTGCTACGTTTCCGGAGGCCGTACGAGAGAACGAGGAGGTGGTACCCGTGAACGCAGTATCGACATGGGTGCTCCCCTCAGGAATTACGGTCGGGCGATAGGTCGTCCGGGAGCGCCGTTCCAGAGCACTCCCGAAAGGCACGACCGTGCACTTCCTTTCCGAACGACGCCTCGACGACGGCGTCCTCGAACGCACCTTCACCCTCGGCGGGATCCCCGGCATCCTGTGGACGCCCGCCCCGTCCCCCGCACCGGCGCCGCTGATCCTGCTCGGCCACCCGCCGCTCGGGCTCCGCAGGATGTATCCCCGGCTGGTGGACCGGGCCCGGCAGGCGGCGGCGGACGGCTTCGCCTCGGCCACCATCGAGCTTCCCGGAAGCGGCGACCGGCCCCCGCTGGCCGGAGCCGAACGGGCCCGTGCCGATCTGCGCCGGGCCCTGGAGGCCGGCGGGCCGGTCGACGACGGGATCGTCGACGCCCTCGTCCTCCCCCTCGTGGAGGAGGCGGTCCCCGAGTGGCGGGCCGCCCTGGACGCCCTCCTGTCGCTGCCCGGGATCGGCGGGCCGGTCGGGTACTCGGGAGGAGTGATCTCCGTCGGCATCCGGCTCGCGGTGGTCGAGCCGCGCGTCTCGGCCGCCGTGCTGTTCGCCGGGAGCCTGGTGCCCGCCGCCATGTTCGAGGAGGCCCGCCGGGTCACCGTGCCGCTGCACGTCCTGCTGCAGTGGGACGACGAAGGAAACGACCGGCAGGCGGCCCTGGACCTGTTCGACGCCTTCGGCTCCGAGGAGAAGACGCTGCACGCCAACATGGGCGGGCACACCGGCGTTCCCGCGTACGCGGGGGACGCCGCGGCCCGGTTCTTCACCCGGCATCTGAAGTAGGGCCGGGCGGGCGGGCCGGTGACCTTCCACGGCGTCACGCCGGGAGGCACCGGTCCGCTCCCGGCACGATCGTCAGGTGCGTCGCAGCGCGCAGCTCCCCTCGGCGCAGGAGCGGCGCAGCCGCCCGGCGGAGACCGTCTCCACAAGGCCGACGGCCCAGCACATCGGGCAGCCGCGCAGGGCGACCAGACCGATCGGGGCGAGCAGCAGCCCCACGGGCCCGACGGCCCGGAACAGAACCAGTGAACCGACGAGCGCGCCGAAGCCGATCGCGCCGCGGGCCAGGTGGCGCGGGACGGTGGCGCTCGCGAAGCCGCCGCGCCGGGGCGCGCGGTCACCGGCGGGGACGCCGGACGAGGCGGCGCTCGTCGTGACGGGGGCGGGCGTCATCGTCCTCGTCGTGGCGGGGTCAGGTGTCATCGTCCTCGTCCTTTCGTGGATGCCGGCTCTTCGCGCAGTGCCTCGCGCACCGCCGAACGGGCCCGGTGCAGACGGGACTTCATCGCGGCGGTGCTCAGCCCGAGCCGGCCCGCGACGGCACGGCCGGGCAGGCCCTGGACGTCCCGCATGATCAGCACCTGGCGCTGGTCGGCGGGCAGGGCGGCGATGGCGGCACCGACGCGTTCGGCTTCCAGGAGCAGCAGGGCCTCCTCCTCGGCGGACCGTACGGCGTCGCCGGATGTCCGGTTCTCGTCCGCCGCCCCGTAGTGGCCCGGGGCGGTCGGGCCGTGGGAGAGCAGGGCTCGGGTACGGCGCAGGCACTCGTTGTGGACGATCCGGAACATCCACGACGCCAGCGCTCCGGAGGCCCGCAACATGCCGATCTTGCGGTAGAGGACGAGCAGCGCCTCCTGGGCGGCGTCCTCGGCGTCCTGGGGTGTGGCGCACAGCGTGCGCGCGAACCGGTGCACGTGGGGGTACGAGCCGTGCACCAGGGCGGTCAACGCCTCCGTGTCGCCGCGCTGCGCCGAGGCGACCAGGGTCTCGCCGGGCCAGGTGCGGTCAGCCACGCCGACGCCTCCGGCGGCGCGGCACCGTGACGGCGCACGCGCACAGCAGCAGCGCGGCGGCCGTGGCGATGACGACGGTGGTCATGGGTTCCTCCCGGTGGGTCGTGGAGCGGACGGGGTCGTCCGCACGTTCATGAATGAGAGGCGGGGCGGGCACGAAAGGGTTCGCCCTCGTGCCGAGGAATGTCCACGGAGGAATGTCCACGGCCGACGGAGAACCCGCCTTCGGCCATACGGACCCCGGTGTACGGACCCCTGTGTACGGACCTGGCTGCTACGGGGTGAGCCAGCCGCGCAGGAGCCTGCTGACGGCCGGCATCGCCACGTACGTCATGAGCACGTTGAAGACGCAGGCCGTGACGGCGCTGCTGAGGAGGAGCGGGAGTGCGGCCAGGTGGGGCAGGAGGAAGAGGCCGCCGAGGACGGAGATCGGATAGACGGCGAGGGTCGCGCCGATCGCCATCTTCCACCGGGGCGGCGCGGGGCGGACGGAGCCCGGCTCGGCGAACCAGGTCTCCATGCCGGTCAGTTTCCGCCGGGCGATCTCGGTGTGGTGGTGTCCTTCGCAGTCCGCGAACCAGGCCGCGCGCTCGGGCGACTCCTGCCAGGTCCGACATGCCGCGGCGTCTCGGAAACGGTGGACGAGGAACCACGGGGCGTCGCCTCCGGAGGAGCGGAAGAACCCGTACCCGAGGTGGCCGGGAAAAGCGGCCGCGGTGTCGAGGATGCCCTTCGCCCACCGTTCGAAGGCGGCTTCGTGGCCGGGGTCGACCCGGCGGGCTATCAGGAGGGTGACCTCGCCGGTGTCGGCGGGAACGGTGGCGTGCTCAAGGCTGACCGCGGTCAAGACGTACTCCTCGTGATCTCGCCGCGCCCCCGGTACTGTACGTGCCCTGCGGGGCCGGGCCGGTCAGACGTGGCGCAGGTGGTCGCGCAGCGCCCGGGCCGCCTGGCCCATCAGCGCGTCCGCGCCGGGCTGGACGGCGGCCGGCACCAGGGATTCGGTGAGCACCGCGACGGCGTAGGCGCCGCCGTCGGCGTGCTCGACCACGCCGATCTCGTGCCGGAGGTTGAGCAGGGTGCCGGTCTTGGACCACCAGGTGGTGGCGTCCGAGGCGAAGTCGGGGGTGAGGCGCTGGCGGAGCACGTTGTGCAGCATCAGTCCGCGTACGGCTTCCGCGACCCCCGGGTGAAGGGCCGTGGGCGCCCAGAGTTCCTGGAGCAGGTCGACCCAGGCCCTGGCGCTGCCGGTGTTGGCACGTGTCGTGTCGAGCTGCGGCACCCGGTGGCCGCGTCCGCCGGTGCCGGCGTCGATGGCCAGCGCGTGCGCGAGGTGGGCCTGGGCGGTGTCGAAGCGTTCGACGGGGGTGTCGCTGAGCTCGTCGGCGGTGTGGCGCACGGAGATGCCGTGGATGCCGAACTCCCGCAGGAGGGCGGTGACACGGGCGGGCGGGGTGAGGCCGAAGAGGGCGTCGGCGGCCCGTTCGTCACTCAGGCAGGTGCTCAGGTAGAGCAGGTCGTCGACGGCGATCCGCGCGGGGTGGCGGAAGCGGGTCAGGCCGGTGGGTCCGGGAGCGGTGCTGCGTCCCGGAGCGACGTCGAGCGGGGCGGCGCCGTCGAGTTCGCCGCGCCGGATGCGTTCGAAGGTCGCCACCGCCAGGGGGACCTTGACCAGGGAGGCCGAGGGGAGGGCGGTGTCCGGGTCGACGCCGATCTCCTCGCCGGTGCGCAGGTCGCGCACCAGGAGGCAGCCCCGCAGTCCGCCGTCCGCCAGCCGCCGCTCCACCTCGCCGATCAGTGTGTCGGTGCGCACGCGCCCGCCTTCCGTTTCCCGTCCGTTCCGTTCGCGCTCGTGCCCGTGTCCCCCACCGGCGTCCCGTCCTCGGCCGCGCCCAGGCAGCGGGCGAGGGCGCGGCCCAGGCGGCTGACCGTTCCGGCCGGGTCGCCGCCGTCCGCCGCGTGGAGCGCGAACCCCCGGGCCGGGGTCGGTTCGCCCGTCGGGCGCCAGTGCAGGCCGAGTTCGGCGGCCTGTCCGGGCGAGCAGAGCAGCAGGTCGTCCCCGTACAGCACTTCGGCCACCGCGTCCGTCAGGTCGGTCGCCGCGACGAACTGCGCGGGGCGCAGCCCGGCCGCGTCCCGCAGCCGTACCAGCGGGTCGCGGACGTGCGGCACGTCGTCCTCGGGCTGGATCCACAGCCTCCGCGCCGGGCCCGGGTCGGTCCGGCCGACCCGCAGGGACTCCAGCCAGAAACGGCGTGCGCCGGGGTCGGCGGCCGTGGCGACGCCCAGCGGCACCGACCAGACCGCCTCGTCGGACGGCACCGCCAGCACGGCGGCCCGCACCTGCCGGGTGCGGACCAGGTCCCGGCGTTCGGCGGGCGGCGCGGCCCGCAGGTCGAGGGCGATCCCGAGGGCCCGGGCGTCGGCGACGAGGCGCGCGAGCGCCACCGTGCCGCAGACGGCGGGCACCGCGATCCGCCACGGTCGGCGCCGCGCCGTCTCGGCCTCGTGGAGCAGTACGTCGGCGGCGCGCACCAGGGCCCGTGCCGAGGGCAGCAGGTCCCGGCCGAACGGGGTGAGCACCGCCCGTCGCGACGTGCGTTCGAAGAGCCGCTCGCCCACGTGCTCCTCGAGCGCGGCGACGCGGCGGCTGGCCACCGGCTGGGACATGCCGGCCGCGGCCGCCCCGACGGTGAAACTGCCGTGTTCGCCGACGCTGACGAAGGCTCGACTCGCTGCCACCAGATCCACGATCCGCAGCCTATGCGCCATCGTGTTTCATGCCGATTCCGCATGGAACGGCACGTGTCGGCATTGGACCGCATGACGGCGGCGGGTGAATGTGGTCCGGTACTCATGACACGCACCGGGCCGGTGCCGTGCGGGACCGGCCCCTACGCGCCCCTGCCCGGGGCGCACCGGAGGTCCGTACCATGCAGCCCACTCGCGTCAGGCGCGTCCTCGCGGGGTTCGCCGCCGCGCTCGTCCTCGTCCCGCTGACCGCCTGCGCCGAGCAGAAGGCACAAGCCTCCTCGCCCTCCCCCGCCGCGCCCTCCTCCCCCACCGCGTCCTCCGGTCCCGATGCGGCCGGTGCGTCCCACCGGCGTGAATTCCGTTCCCTGGAGAGCGCGTTCGACGCCCGGCTCGGTGTCTACGCGATCGACACCGGCACCGGCCGCGAGATCGCCTACCGGGACCGCGAACGGTTCCCCTACGCGTCCACCTTCAAGGCCCTGGCCGCCGGGGCCGTGCTGCGGAAGGAGAAGCTGAGCGGCATGGAGCGCGTCGTGCGGTACACGAAGGAGGAGCTGGTCGAGCCGTCGCCGGTCACCGAGAAGCACGTCGACACGGGGATGACGCTGGACGCCCTCGCCGACGCCGCCGTCCGGTACAGCGACAACACGGCGGGCAATCTGCTCTTCGAGGAGCTGGGCGGTCCGAAGGGCCTCCAGGCCGTGCTGCGGTCGCTCGGCGACGGCGTGACGCGGATGGACCGGATCGAGCCGGAGCTCGGCGACTGGAAGCCGGGTGAGGTCCGGGACACCAGTTCGCCGCGGGCGCTCGCCGGTGACCTGCGCGCCTTCGTGCTCGGCGACGTCCTGCGGGCCCCCGAGCGGGAGCGGCTCACCACGTGGCTGAAGACCAATCTGACGGGTGACGAGACCATCCGGGCCGGGGTGCCGGACACGTGGGTGGTCGGGGACAAGACGGGGACGGCGACGACGTACGGCGGGCGCAACGACATGGCCGTGGTCTGGCCCCCGGACGGGGCGCCGATCGTGATGGCGATCCTGTCGACCCGCTCCGGCCGGGAGGCGGAGCCCGACAACCGGCTGATCGCCCGGGCCGCCTCCGTGGTCGCCGGGGCGCTGCGCTGAGCGCGCGCTTCAAGCGCCGGGACGCAGAGGGGTGGCTACGAACTCCGTGGGCGCCTGCGGTACCCCGGAGGTCGTTCCGCCTGCGGTTCCGACGTGTGGGCCCGCAGCCTGTCGAGCAGTTCCGCGTTCCACTCGACGTACTCGATGCCCGCTCCGTCCGCGTGGCGGGCGTAGAGGAACCGGCCGGTCGGGCCGTCGGTCGCGGGGGTGGTGATGACGGCGCCGGCGCCCTCCAGGGTTTCCTGGAGGGCGTCGAGGTCGTGGACGACGACGGTCGCGGAGGCGTGGGCGTACTTCGCGCGTTCCTCGGCCGGTCCCGCGATGACCAGGAAGTCGCCGACGGCCCCGAGGGAGACCGCGTGGAACGTCAGCCGCAGGTGGGGCCGCTCGCCCGTGAGCCGCTCCAGGAGCGGCAGGGCGCGGTCGAGGTCGTCGACCCACAGGCGTGCGTAGGTCTTCAGGATGGTCATGGTTCTCCTCTCTCCCGGATCCCTTCCGGATCCCTCCCGGATCCCTTCCGGTTACTCGGCCACGGTAGGTGAGTATGTTCTGACGTGGGAGAACGCACTTTCCAGTGAGAGAGGCACCTGATGGAAACCGAGCAGGCCGGGCCCGGGGACGCGGACGCGGCACGCGCCGATTCCCTGGCGCGCGAGATCTTCCCGGGGGTGGCCGGCAAATGGGCCCTGCTGATCATCAACGCCCTGGCGGCCCGGACGCTGCGGTTCACCGAGCTGAAGACCGAGGTGGAGGGCATCAGCCACAAGATGCTCACGCAGACCCTGCGCGGGCTGGAGCGGGACGGGGTGGTGCACAGGACCGTCCACGCGACGGTCCCGCCCCGCGTGGACTACCGGCTCACCCCGGCGGGCGGGGAACTGCGCGACACGGTCAACGCCATGTGCGCCTGGACCCGCCGCCACCTGGCCGAGATCGAGGCCGCACGTCACCGCTTCGCGCGGTCCGGGTCGGAGAACCCCGGGTGAGAACGGCGGCGCAGGGCAAGAGGACATCGTGGTAGCGAACACCCTTTCAACGCCCCGGAAGCCTCCGGGCAACCGTGCCGCCGAGTCGCTGAGGCTGATCCGATCGGCCCTGCGCGGCACCGCCGTACGCCTCTGGCACGACAACATCGCCGACTACGCCGCGGCCCTCACCTACTACGCGGTGCTGGCGCTGGTGCCCGCCCTGCTCGTCTCGGTCTCCCTGGTGGGGCTGGCCGGGGTCGGCACCCGTGAGAGCCTCATCCTCGACCTCACCTCCTACGCTCCTCCGCAGTCGGCCCAGGTCCTCCGCGAGGCGCTGGAGGGGCTCACCTCGACGCCGTCCTCCCTGTGGGCCCTGCTCATCAGCGGCGTCCTGAGCGCGCTGTGGTCGGCCTCCAGCTACCTGGCGGTCTTCCGCCGCGCCCTGCACGCGATGTACCGGCTGCCCGACACGCGGCCGCCCCTGCGCGCCGCGCACGTCCTCGTCCTCACCGCCACCGCGCTCCTGGCCCTGCTCGTCGCGGGCGCCGCGAGCCTCGTCGCGACCGGCCCGCTGGCCCGCCGGCTCGCGGCGGCCGTCGGCCGTCCGGGCACGGACGTCGTGGCCGTCCTGCGCTGGCCGGTGCTCCTGGCGATCGTCACGGGCCTCGTCCTCATCCTCTACCGGACCGGGCCCGCTCGGGGCAGGGGAAGGCGCCGGGGGTTCTCGGGCGGTGTCCTGGCCGCGGTCCTGTGGCTCGGCGCCTCGGTCGTCTTCACCCTCTACACGCAGTTCGGGACCTACAGCCGCCTCTACGGTTCGCTGGCGGGGATCGTCGTCTTCCTCGTGTGGCTGTGGTTCACCAACCTGGCCCTGCTCGCGGGCGCGCAGTTCAACGCGGTGCGCGCGCGGTCGGAGGAATGAGGGGAAGAACTCCCGTCGAACGCGTGCATCCGGACCCCCGCCCTGGCGGAGAATGCGGGGAATGGAGACGTGGATGCCGCCGGAGAGCGGTCCGTTCGTCGGACGGGCCAGGGAAGTCGAGGAGCTGGTCTCCCGGTTGGGCGAGCGTCGGCTCGTCACGCTGGTGGGCACGGGCGGGATCGGGAAGTCCCGGCTCGCCTCGCGCGTCGCCGGCGCCCGCGGGCCCGAGGCCTTCGCCGGCGTCCACTGGGCGCCGCTCTGGTCGCTGGCCAACGCCTCCCTGCTCACCTCCCTGGTGGCCGACGCCTGCGGCCTGTCGGACCACTCGTCCGGCGAGCCCGTCGACACGCTGGCCGACTGGATCGGCACGCGCCGCGTCCTGCTGGTCCTGGACTCCTGCGAGCACCTCGTGGCGGCGTGCGCGGCCCTGGTGACGACCCTCCTGGCGCGCTGCCCGCGGCTCGTCGTGCTGGCGACCAGCCGTGAGCCGCTGGGCACGGAGGCCGAGTTCCTGTTCCCCCTCGGTCCCCTGCCGGTCGATTCCGAGGCGATGGAGCTGTTCGCCGACCGGGCGGACGCCGCCGGTGTCCGCTGGACGCGGCCCGAGGACTTCGTCGCCGCCGCCGAGGTGTGCCGCTGGCTGGAAGGCGTGCCCCTGGCGCTCGTCCTCGCGGCCGCGCAGTTGCGGGAGAGGCCGCTGTCCGCGATGGCGCGGCTCCTGCGCGGCAGGCTCTCCCTCGCCGAGGGCCCCGAAAGCGCGGTGCGCCCCTCGCGTCACCACGCGCTGCGCACCACCATCGGATGGAGCCACGAGCTGTGCGAACCGCGCGAGCGGCTGCTGTGGGCCCGGCTGTCGGTGTTCCGCTCGGCCCCCACGGTGGACGACGTGGTACGGGTCTGCCGCGGCGGGCCGCTCACCGGGGCCGCCCTGGAGCAGGCCCTGGAGGGGCTCGTCCGCAAGAGCGTCGTGACCCTGTCCGGCGACCGCCTGCACCTCTTCGACTCGGTGCGCGAGTACGGGGCGCTGTGGCTCGCGGAACTCGGCGAGACCCGTACGACGGCGGACCGGCACGCGCGGCGCTTCCACGAACTGGCGCTCGCCGCCGAGGACTCCTGGTGGGGTCCCGGCCAGGCGAGCGCCTGCGCGCGGCTGGCCGACTGCTACGGCGACCTGTGCGCGGCGCTGGAACACCTGCTGGCCACGGATCCCCCGACGGCGGCGGAGCTGGCGGGGGCGCTCGGCTTCTTCTGGGCGTGCTCCGGCCGGCTGCACGAGGCGGCGCACTACGTGGAGGAGTGCGCGCGGGTGGTGTCCGGTCCCGAGGCCGTCGTGGGCAAGCTGGCGTGGGTGCTCGGGGTGGTCCGCTGTCTGCGGGGCGAGTACGGTGCCGCGGCCCGGCTGGCGGGCCGTGCCGACGAGTGCGCGGTGCGGGCGCGGGACGCGACGCTCCTCGCCGACGCCTCCTATCTGCGCGGCCTGGTGATGCTGCTGCGCGGCGATTCCCCGGACGCGCTGGCCGTCGCGGACCGCGCGCTGGCCGAGCCGGGCGCGGCGGCGCCCTCGGTGGCGCGGTGCCGGCTGGTGCGGGTCTTCGCGCTGACGGCGTCCGGTCTCCTCGAAGAGGCCCGTGCCGAGGCGGAGGAGCTGCGGCTCGACTCGGCCTCGGCGGGCGAGCACTGGACGCGGTCCTACACCGAGTACCAGCTGGCGCTGATAGCGCTGCGGGAGGGGCGTCCGGCCGACGCCGCCGGTCACGCACGGGCCATGCTGCGGGACAAGCGCCTGTTGGGCGACGTCTTCGGCCTGGGCCTGGGCCTCGATCTCCTCGCGGTCGCCCTGGCGGCGCTGGCCAGGGGCGAGGAGGCGGCCTCGGCGTACGGGACGGGGCAGGTGTTCTGGCAGATGGTCGGGCATCCCCAGCGGGGCACTCCCGAGCTGCGGCCGCTGCGGCGGGGCGCGGAGCTTTCGGCCCGGGAGCAGATCGGTGACGGCGCGTACGACACCGCTTACCGGTTGGCGACGCTGACGGACCCGTTCGCCGCGCTGGAGACGATCCTGGCGGAGTGAGGAGCCCGTACGGCTCCGGTGGGGGTGCTTCAGACCTCGACGACGATCTTTCCCGGGGTGTGGCCTTCGCGGCTGAGGTCGAAGGCGGCTCCGAGTTCGGAGAGCGGGAACGTCGCGGCGACGTCGACCGTGATCTTGCCCCCGTCCACGAGCTGTCCCAGGGCCCCGAGGTCCTCGCCGCTCGGCCGGACCCAGATCCACTGGCCGCCCGCGCCGAGCACGGTGTCATCGGCGACGGAGGCGTGCCGTCCGCCGTCGGCCAGGACGGCCAGGGTGGTGTCGAGGACCCCGCCGACGAAGTCGGCGACGACGGCGACTCCGTCCGGGGCCAGGGCGCGGACGCGGTCGGCCAGTCCGTCGCCGTACTCGACGGGCTCGCAGCCGAATCCGCGCAGCCGGTCGTGGTTGCGCGGGGAGGCGGTGCCGATGACCCTCGCGCCGAGCGCGCGGGCGAGCTGGACGCCGAAGGACCCGACGCCGCCGGCCGCGCCGTGGACGAGGACGGTGTCGTCGGCGCCGGTGCCCAGCCGTGTGAGGAGCTGATACGCGGTCAGGCCCGCCAGCGGCAGTCCGGCGGCCTGTGCCCAGTTCAACGAGGCGGGCTTGGCCGCGAGGGCGCGCACGGGCACGCTGACGTACTCCGCGAAGGTGCCGCCGTGCACGTAGTCCTTGCGGGCGTAGGCCATCACCTCGTCGCCGGCCGCGAACTCGGGCACGTCGATGCCGACCCGTTCGACGGTGCCGCTGACGTCCCATCCCGGGACCACGGGGTGGACGACGTCCATCAGGCCGTCGAGCCCGCCCGCCATGATCTTCCAGTCGACCGGGTTGACCGAGGCGCACCGGACCTTGACGAGGACCTCGCCGGGGGCGACCTTCGGCAGCGGCAGCCGGGTCTCGCGGAGCACCTCCGTCCCGCCGTAGGTCTCGTACGCCATCGCCCTCATGGTGGCCTCGGACATCCCTGCGCACCTTCCCGTGCTGTCGGCTGCGTCCGCCCATCTGAGCACGGTCCGGCCGGAATGCGCCGGGAGGCGCGCCCGGTGCCCCGCGCGGAGCGGGGCACCGGGCGCGGTGAGGGTCTTCGTCGGCCCGGTGCTCAGACGAACTCGATGGACACGCTCTCCACGTTGCCCCAACTGCAGTACGCGTTGACCCGGGTCGCGCCGGTCACGACGCTGCTCGTCCCGGATCCCGCGAGCGTGCAGTAGACACGGACGCGCCACTTGTAGGTCCCGGGGGTGGTGCACTTCCCCCACCCGTTGGTGAGGTTCTTGCCCTTGGTGCACGAGGGCGCCAGGGCGGAGGGGGCTCCGTCGTGGGTGGTGGCCTGCGCGGGTGCCGACACGCCGCCCAGTGCCAGTGCCGCTCCGATTCCCAATCCTGCCACGGCCGTACGGAAACGCATGGGTGCTCCTTCGGTTCGTCGGGGATTCGTTCGTCGGGGATTCGTTCGTCGGGGGTTCGGACGAGACGCAAGCCTGGACGGGGAGGGAACGGCGGACAATGCCCGTGGCCGTCCGGGACACGGGCTCCGGTGTCCGGCCTGGTCGGGCTCCGTCCGGGACGGGGACGGGACGGACCCGCCGTCACGCACCGATCCGCGTGGGACGCCCGACTCCCCTTGGAATCAAGGGCGTTGACGCGCATGATCATGACAGGTGCATGGCATTCACGGTCTCCGGGACGTACCATCGCAGGGCTCGGAGGGGTGCTCGACGATCGCGCCCGGCCCCACCGGACGCCCGCGCCACCGCTTCACGCCCCCGCCTCCACCGAGGTCGGGTCCCCCCACGGATGAAGGAGCAGCAATGCCCCTCGGCACATGGTTCAAGGCGGGCACCTCCGCCGCCGCACTCGTCCTCGCCATGGCGGGTGCGGCGACCGCCGCGCCCGCCCCCACCTCTGCCCCCGCCCCGGAATCCTCCGCGGCGGAGGCGGCGGTGGTGACCCTCCGCTATGACGACAGCCGCGCCGGAGGCTGGGAGGCGGCGATCGCGGCCGGGGTCGCCTCGTGGAACGCGAACGTGAGCAACGTCAAGCTGGTGGAGGCGGCGCCCGGCACCCGGGCCGAGATCGTGATCGTCGCGACCACGGGCTGGCCGCAGGCCACGCTCGGCCCCGTCCGTCCGGGCCGTCAGGTCCGCGTCGAACTCGGCAGCCAGGCCGTGAGCCAGGGCTATGACAAGACCCGGATCGCCGCTCACGAGCTGGGCCACAGCCTCGGCCTGCCGGACACCAAGCCCGGCCCGTGCTCACAGCTGATGTCGGGGTCGAGCGCCGGTACGGCCTGCACCAACGCCGTCCCGAACGCGACCGAGCGGTCCCGCGTCCAGTCCGCCTATGCCTCCGGCCTCGCCGCGCTCGTGCCCGCCGACGGCCGGACCCTCGTCGACGCTCCCTGAGTACGCCTCCGTGGAGCGGCCCGGGCCTCCCGGGTCGCTCCACGGAGGTCGCGTGACGTCGGCCGGGACCGGGCCGAGCGCGTGGTGGCGCATCGCCCGCTCGTGAACGGCGCGGTTTCCGGCGCCGTTCCGTACTGTACGGAGCGGCCGTTCCGTACAGTACGGAGCGCCGGGAGGGACTTTGTGATGGCCGGTCTGAGGTTGGGACCGCTCCTGCGGCACGTGGACTGGGAGTCGGGCACGAGCGCGACGGTGTGGGTCGAGACCGACCGGCCGTGCACGGTGGAGGTCCGGTGTCCGGACGGCGCCGGGGGCTCGGCTCCGACGTTCCGCGTCTCCGGGCACCACTACGCGCTGGTGGTCGTGACCGGCCTCGCGCCCGGTTCCACCACCCCGTACGAGGTGCTGCTCGACGGCGAGCGGGTGTGGCCCCTCGTGGACTCGCCGCTGCCGCCCAGCACCATCCGCACGCCGCCGGTCCCGGCGACCGGCGCGGTGGTGGCCTTCGGCTCGTGCCGGTGGGCGGCGCCCGCCGTGGACGAGCACGATCCGGTGGGTCCCGACGTCCTCGACACCCTCGCGGCCCGGCTCGCCGCCGATCCGGGGGCCGAGCGCCCGGACGTCCTCCTCCTCCTGGGCGACCAGGTGTACGCGGACGAGACGTCCGCCGGTACGCGCGACTGGATCGCCCGGCACCGGCGGGCCGCCGGCACCGGCTCGGCCGCCCCGCCGGACCAGGTCGCCGACTACGAGGAGTACACCCACCTCTACGACGAATCCTGGGGCGACCCCGAGCTGCGCTGGCTGCTCTCGACCCTGCCGACCTGCATGATCTTCGATGATCACGACATCGTTGACGATTGGAACACCAGTGCCGCCTGGGTGGCCGACATGCGGGCGACGCCCTGGTGGCACGAGCGGATCACCGGCGGCCTGATGTCGTACTGGGTCTACCAGCACCTCGGGAACCTCTCCCCCGCCGAGCTGGCCGAGGACGAGCTGTACGCGGCGGTCCTCGCGGCCGACGACGGCACGGAGGTGCTGCGCGCGTTCGCCGAACGCGCCGACGCCGACCCGGCGTCGGTGCGCTGGAGCTACCGCAGGGACTTCGGCCGCACCCGGTTGCTGATGGTCGACACCCGGGCCGCGCGGGTCCTCGAGGAGCAGGACCGGGCGATGCTGGACGCGGAGGAGGCGGCCTGGCTGCGGACGCAGGTGTTCGAGGAGCCCGGCGGCGTCGACCACCTGCTGATCGGGACCTCGCTCCCGTGGCTGCTGCCCCCGATGGTCCACTTCGCGGAGGGCTGGCACGCGGCGCTCTGCCGCGGCGAGCGCGGGCCGCGCTGGGCGCGGTTCGGCGAGTGGCTGCGTCGCCGGGCCGACCTGGAGCACTGGGCGGCGTTCACCTCGTCGTTCGAGAGGCTGACGGAGACGGTCGCCGAGGCGGGAAGGGCCGACGCCGCCCCGGCGACGGTGTGCGTGCTCTCCGGGGACGTGCACCACGCGTACGTGGCGGAGCCCGTCTGGACGGCCGGGCGGCAGCCGGACTCCCGCGTCTTCCAGTTCACCTGCTCACCGCTGCACAACTCGGTGCCCACGGCCATACGGCTCGGGTTCCGTTTCGGCTGGAGCCGGTTCGCCAAGGGGATCGGGCACCTCCTCGCCCGCCACGGGCGGATCGCGAGGCCGGCGGTCCGGTGGGAGCGCTCCGGCGGGCCCTGGTTCGGCAACCAGCTGATGACGCTGACCCTGCGCGGCCGTACGGCCCGGCTGCGGCTGGAGAAGGCCTCGTCGGGCGCGCGGCGGGGGCGCCGGGGAACCGACCGCGCGGGCGCGCGGCTCACGGGGGTCCTCGACCGGGTCCTGACGGGAGGGAGCTGACGCCCCGGTGGCCGGGGCCGTCGGACGGGCCGGACGGCGGTCGCGGGCGGCGCCCGGCGCTCCCCCGCCGGCCGGTGCACACCACGGGGATGGTCGCCACCCGGTTGCGGCCGGGGCGGGGGCCGGGGGCCGATGAGATGCGGGGGCCGTCTCCTCCGGGCAGAGTAGGGAAGGCCCTGTCCCTACCGAGGTGGTCTCCTATGGTCTTACGCACGGGAAACGGGACGAACTGACGCGAGGGACCCTCGCGACGCCGGAGTGAGCGATGTTCCAGAGATGGCCGGCCGACAGCAGCGAGGAGCTGCTGGTCAGACTCGGGTCGCTGACCGCCCGGGCACGCGAGCTGGCCGAGACGCAGCGCTCCCGCGTCGAGCTCGCCGTGGCCCTGCAGCGCGGGATGCTGCCCCCGGACCTTCCCAGCCCTCCGGGCGTCCGGCTGGCCGTCGGCTACATGCCCGCCAACCACGGGCTCAACGTCGGTGGCGACTGGTACGACGCCTTCACCCTGCCCGACGGCCACATCGGGATGTCCATCGGCGACGTGCAGGGGCACAACATCGAGGCCGCCGCCTTCATGGGACAGGTCCGGGTGGGGCTGCGCGCGCTGGCCTCCGTCACCGGGGACCCCGGGGAGCTGCTCGCCCGCACCAACGACCTGCTGGTCTCGCTGGGCGCCGACCTCTTCGCCACCTGCACCTTCCTGCGGCTCGACCCCGCCGCGGGTACCCTGGAGTGCGCGCGGGCCGGTCACATCCCCCACATCTGGGCCACCGCCGACGGCCGCTCCGGCATCGACGACGGCGAGGGCGGGCCGCCGCTCGGCGTGCTCCGCGGGGTCGAGTACCCCGTCACGCGCCACCGGCTCACCACCGGCGGCGTCTTCGTCCTGCTGACCGACGGGGTGGTGGAGGGGCCCTCGCTCCCCCTCGACGACGGCCTGGACCAGGTGATGCGGCTCGCCGGGATCACCGCCGTCGCCGGTCTCGACGTCGACGCGCTCGCCACCGCCGTCATGAAGCTGGCGAGCACGGTGGGGCACGAGGACGACGCCGCTGTCCTGGTCGTCGGGCACGACGGCGGTACGGCGTGGCCGGGCAGGAGGCGGGGGAAGCGGCTGAACGGAGGGCCCTCTCCCCCGGTCGGCCCGCCCCCGGACGGGTGACGCCCCGTGCCCGGCGCCGGGAGCGGGCCGGACGGGACCGGATCGGACGGGACCCGCGCCGGGCCGGGCGCGTTCCGCCCTGCGGTGCCCGACACGCAGGGGGTCCTTGCCCGGCGGGGGCGGCCCGGCCGGTGTCTGATGGCTGACGTGTTGGTTACTCGGCAGTTCCGGCTCCCCACGGAAGCGGTCCTGGCCTCGCTGGCCGTGGCCGCCTGCTACTACGCGGCCGGACGGCTCGGCCTGCTGGGCCGCCTCGTCGTCGAAGGCGTGGTCGTCACGCCCATCTGGCCGCCCACCGGCGTCGCCGTCGCCGCCCTGCTGCTGCTCGGCGTGCGGGTCTGGCCCGGCATCGCCCTCGGCTGCTTCCTCGTCATCGCCTCCCTCACCACCCCGGGGCTCACGACGGTGGTCACCGTCGTGAGCAACACCGCCGCGCCGCTGTGCGCCTTCCTGCTGCTGCGGCGGGTCGACTTCCGGCTCGACATGGCACGGCTGCGGGACGGGATCTGTCTGGTCTTCCTCGGCGGGTTCGGCGCCATGCTGATCAGCTCGACGGCGGGGGTCGGGCTGCACGTGGCGACGGGCTCCCTGGAGGAGAGCGAGTTCTGGCCCGTCTGGCTGGCCTGGTGGGCGGGCGACACGATGGGCGTGCTGCTCGTCACTCCGCTCCTGCTCGCGTTCGCGGGCGCGATCGGGCGGTTCCGGATGCGGCGCTGGATGGAGGCGCTCTGTCTGGGCCTCGTGGCCCTGGTCCTGGTGCCGCTGGCCGTGGTCAGCCCGATGAGCCTGCTCTTCCTCGTCTTCCCCCTGCTGATCTGGACGGCGCTCCGCTTCCAACTGGCGGGGAGCGTGCTGTGCGCGCTCTTCGCGTCCGTGCTCACCACCTTCGAGGCGACCGCCGGGCAGGGCGCGTTCGTCCATCTGTCGGACGTCGAGATCATGCTCAAGCTCCAGGCGTTCAACGGCTCCGCCGCCCTGACCGCCCTGCTGCTCTCCTCCGTCATCACCGAGCAGCGCGCGACCCGCCGGTCGGTGCGCCGCGCCTGCGAGGAACTGGCGGAGGTCCTGGAGCACCTCGCGGCGGGCGAGCCCTCGCCGAACCCGTCCGCCGCCGGGCACCCGCCCGACCCCACCGGGAGCCGGGCGGCCCCGTCGAAGCCGCTCAGCCCTTGACGGCCTCCGCGATCCGCAGGGCGACCCCGTCGGGCGTGAGGTGCGTGGTGTCGACGACCTCGGCCTCGGCGTGCAGCCACGTGCGGGCCGCCTCGGCGTAGGGCTCCAGGTGCCGGAGGCGGAACGGGGAGTCGGGGCCGAGGACGGTGTCGTTCGCGATGCGCCCGCGGAGGGTGTCCGGGTCGGCGTGGAGGACGAAGTGCCGCACCGGAACGGCGTGCCGGGCGAGGCCGGAGCGGATCTCGCGCCAGTACTCCTCGACCAGGACGGTCATGGGGATCACCAGGGTGCCGCCGGTGTAGTCGAGGACGCGGCGGGCGGTCTCGACCACGAGCGGCCGCCACGGCGGCCAGTGCTGGAAGTTGTCCGTCTCGGGCAGCCCCGGCGTAATGTCCATGAGCGTCTCGCCGACCTTCTCGGCGTCGAACACGCGTGCATCCGGGATCAGCCGCCGCACGAGCGCGGCGGTCGTCGTCTTGCCCGCGCCGTGGGTGCCGTTGAGCCATACGATCATGCGAGCGACGCTAGCGGTGCGCCGGGCGAGCGGGCGCCTTTCCGGCCATCGTCCCTCCGTGCGTGGGCGGGGGTGTCAGAGATGGGCGGTCTCGTCGTAGAGGCGCCGGTGCCACCAGCCTTCCCCGCGGTGCGGCCGCCGGTGGGCGAAGGGGTCGGGGAGGGTTCTGCGCCGGAGTTCGTCGTCCAGTCGTGCCAGGAGTGCCTCCAGTTCCCGTCGCGGGCGCGGAGGGAGCCTCCGTACCGCCAGTTCGAGGAGGTCCCGGGCCACCGCGGTGTTCTCCCAGAGCTCGTGTTGCGCGCAGCCGCAGACGGACAGACGGAGGTACAGGTACCTGCCCGGCAGGGAGAGGAACCAGCGGTAGGCGGCGAGGGCTTCCCGGGTCGCGCCGAACCACAGTCCCTCGTCGTCCGGGCGCCGGCACTCCTCGCGCTGGATCGCGGAGACCGTCCGGGAGGAAAGACCGGCTATGCGAACGGGCCAGGAATGCCGGACCCGCTCGTCCGGCCAGGGGCCGGTGCCCGCGTACAGCCGACGGGGTACCACTCGTCGCGCGCGCAGCGCGCCGGGCCGTCTACGCGGCATGGGCCTTTCGGAACGGTGTCATGGGAATGATCATGACAGCGACGCGGCGAGACTTCCAGAGGCCCGGGCCGGCCGTCCGCCCCTTCCCTTCCGACGCGAGTGCCCGCACGGGCGGGCGGTGGGGCGTTTCGTACGTTTGCCCGGGAGGAGCGGTGGAAGAGTTGACTCCGACGACCGGCCGGCCGGGTCGCGGTCGGGGCGGCCGGACCTCCTCGACGCCATGACCCGAACGGGAGCCCTCCGTTGCGCTTCTACGCCCAGACACCCGCACGCCGGAACCGCCAGGTGCTCGTGGACCTGATCGCCCTGGCCCTGATCGCGGTCTCGGTGTGGGCGGCCCTCGCCGTCCGCGACACGATCATGATGCTGGCCGAACCGGGGCGCAAGGTGGAGAGTTCCGGCGACAACCTCGCCAAGGAGCTCGGGGAGGCGGGAGAGGCCGCGTCGGACGTGCCGTTCATCGGTGACGTCCTGGAGAAGCCGCTCCGATCCGCGGCCGACGCGAGCTCCGGCTTCGCCGACGCGGGCGTGTCGTTCCAGGAGACCGTGGGCCAGGTCGCCGACGTGGTCATGGCGGCCCTCATCGTCCTCCCGGTGCTCTTCGTCCTGCTGCTGTGGCTCCCGCCGCGCCTGCTCTGGATCCGGCGCAGCCACACCCTGCGCCGCCTCGCCGAGGCGCCCGGGGGCGACGACCTGCTCGCCCTGCGCGCCCTCACCGGCCCTCCGGGCGCGCTCGCCGGGCTGCCGGTACCGCCCGGCGGCTGGGCCGACGCCTGGCGCCAGGGGGACCCGCAGGCCATCGCCGACCTCAGCGCGGTCGCCCTCAAGCACGTCGGGCTCCGCCCTTGAGGAGCCGGAGGAGACCTCGGGGGCGGGACGCCGAGCGGCCTTGGAGCGCGGCGGGCGCGGCCGGTGTGGTGCCGCCGGTCTTGCGGTAGACGGGGCCCGGGTGGGGCTCGACGGCGCGGGGGCCGAGCGGCGCCGGCGCCGGATCGGGTTCCTTGGTGGCTCTGATCCGTCGGACGGCCCGGGCCGTGTCCGGCGGGCGGCACTGCCGTACGGAGAGCTACACCGTCCTTCCGGAGAGCGATCCGGCGGGCAACATCGTCCTTCTGGCGGGAACTTCGTCCGGTAACAGGGCTTCGGGCGCCCGTGCGGAAGCGATACTGATCGTGGTGGGCGCCCCGTCGCCGGGCAGGTCACGAGCCCGGCCCTCGGGGACGCGCCTTGTCGTCGTCTCCGAGGGGAGCCGTTCATGACCACGGCGAAAGACCTGTTCATCATCGCCATGGAGCCGGGGCCGGAGCGTGCCGTGGGGCAGGGCGACCTGTCGCTCGCGCTCGCGGGGGCCGAGCTGATCGACCTCATCGGCGCGGGGGCCGTCACCGTGGACGGCGACCTCATCGTGCCGGACGGGCCGCAGGCGCCCGACGACCGGCTCCTGGACGAGGCCGCGGCACGGCTCACCCGGCAGCCGCCCTACGAGCGGATCGAGGACTGGCTGTGGCGCCGGGGCCGGGACCTGTCGGCCGCGTACCAGAGCGCGCTGGAGGAGGACGGGGAGCTGACGCGGAAGCGAAGCGGCCGGTTGTCCTTCGGTCCGGAACGCGTGGAACCGGTCGAGACGCCCGCCCGCCGCCGGGCGGCCGACCGCCGGGAGGAGGGGGAGCCGGTCCTGGCCGCCCTCGCCTCGGCCGTGGGCCTCGACGGCGAACGCTTCGACGAGGAGCCCGGTCCCGGCGAAGAGGCCGGTCCCGGAGGGGAGTTCACGCCGGGCGAGGATCCCGGTCTCGGTGACGAGGCCGTGACGACCGTGGTGGCCGCCGTCCACGACGCGGTGATGGAGCTGGAGGCCGTACGCCAGAGGCGGACCATCGAGAGCTCGGCCTTCGCCAACCTCTGGCGCGGGGTGTAGACCGGGTCCGCCGCCCAGGCCGGCGGGCCTCCGCGCCCCGGTTCGGCGGTCAGTCCGCGTACACGAGGAGCAGGCACAGGGCCGCGAAGGGGACGACGCACCCGCCGAGCAGGGCCAGTGCCGCCGGGACCGCCGCCGTCAGCCGTTCCCGTCCCTTGCGTCGGCCCGAGCGGAACACCGCGCGGGCCGGGACGAGCGGCAGCAGCACGAGGGCGAGGAGGACCACCGGCACCACGAACCGGCTGAACGCGGTGGTCCCGGTGTCGGTGGCCGTGTGCCAGGCGGTCGTGCCGAAGACCGCCGCCAGGGCGGCCAGCAGGCCGAACGAGAGGGCCGACGCCACGGCGACGACCAGTCCTTCGGTCAGCCGCTCGGCGCGCGTACGCTCCCCGTGCGCTTCCCCTGCCCCGTCGTGCCCCATGTCCATGTCCGTCTCCCCCGGTACCGCGGCCCGGTGTCACAAGTGCCCCGCGCCCGCAAGGATGATGATCTCACGGGCGTCCGTCCGGGGAAGGCCGGGCCGGGACCCGCAGCCCCGCCAGGAGCCGGTCGAGCGCCTGCCGTGCGGCCCCGGGGTCCCCGCCCCGCGCGATCCAGAGCGCGGTCTCGTTCATCGCCCCCGAGAGCAGCCGGGCCAGGGGCTCCACCGGCTGGTCGGCGATGGTCCCGGCCGCGACGAGGGCTTCCAGGGCCTCGGTGAGGTGCCGGGCGGAGGACCCCTCGTCCAGGGTCCGCCACTCGTCCCAGCCCAGGACGGTCGGCGCGTCGACCAGCAGGATCCGCCGTACCGCCGGATCGGTCCCCGCGTCCAGGAAGGCGCCGCAGCCGGCCCGGAGTTGCTCCCAGAGGTCCGCGTGCCGCCCGGCCTCGGCCGCGACCCGCTCGCCCAGTTCGTGCTGGACCTCGGAGACGACGGCCCGGAAGAGCCCCGCCTTGCTGTCGAAGTGGTGGTAGGCGGCCCCCTTGGTGACCCCGGCGGCCCGGGCCACCTCGGCCAGTACCACGTGGTGGTAGCCGTCGGCGGCGAACCGCCGCCTCCCCTCGGCCAGCAGCGCCCGCCGCGTGGCCGCCCGCTGCTCCGCCCGGTTGACCGCCATCTCCCTCACCCTTCCGTTTTCGCGTACCCCGGGTATGCTAGCGCCACGATTCGCATACCCCGGGTATGCGAAAAGGAGACGGAGGACTCCTGTCATGACGAACGCACCCGACACCATCACGCCCGCGACCGGACTCGGCGGCTTCTACCCGGTGCTCGCCACCGGGGACGTGGCGGCCTCCCGCGCCTTCTACACCCGGCACTTCGGGTTCGAGGTGACCTTCGAGGCGGACTGGTACGTCAGCCTGCGCCGCCCCGACGCCCCGCAGTACGAGCTCGCCCTCCTCGACCACGCCCACCCGACCGTCCCCGAGGGTCATCGGACCGCGCTCCGGGGCGGCCTGCTGCTGAACTTCGAGGTGGACGACGTGGACGCCGAGCACCGGCGGCTCGTGGCGGAGGCCGGGCTGCCCGAGGTGCTGTCCCTGCGCACCGAGGAGTTCGGGCAGCGGCACTTCATCGTCGCCGCCCCCGACGGGGTGCTGGTCGACGTCATCACCGTCGTCCCGCCCGGCGAGGAGTACGCCGCCCTGTACACCGGCGCCTGAGGTCCGGTGCGGGGCGCGGTCGCGCGCGTCCCTCAGCCCAGTCGTACGACCGCCTTGTGGACGGCCGCGAGGGTTCCCGGCGTGACGCGGAGCCGGAGCGCGGCGCCCGTGCCCAGGACCTGGACCGCCGGGTCCCTGGAGAGGACGGCGGAGACGGGGTGGTTCCACGTCAGGTCGATCGTCGCGCCGTCCCGGAGCGGGCCGGAGACGCAGAGCGTGGCCGTGGTGCCCGACTCGCGGATCAGGACCGAGGCGGGGGCGCCGGCCGTGACCGCGCCGACCGTGCCGGCCACCCAGAGGTTGACGCCGGTGAGGCCGAGGGAGGGGACGCGTACGCCCTGGTGGTCGTTGGTGTTGGCGAGGACGGTGACCCAGCCCTGGTCGGCCGCGCGGGCCGCCGTCCGCTCCCGGCTCGCCCCGGGCATGAGGACGTACGCGTACGTCGCCCAGGTCGGATCGGTGCCGTGGTCGAACCAGAGCGTCAGGTACCGGCGGGTGACCGGGTCGGTCACGGCGCCCTGGTTGATCTCCGACCACCTGCCCGTGCGCGCCTGGCGCAGGGCCTTCAGGGAGGCGGGCGCGCCGCCGGGGAAGACGTAGCCGGCGTGTCCCGCGAGGTGCGCCCAGCGGGCCCCGGCCAGCGTGGCGCTCCAGCCGGGCTCCGTGGGCCGGGTCGTGCCGTCGACGGTGAGGGCGTGGACGCCGTGCTCGCCGAGGTTGCGGTTGTCCACGGTCGACTCGACGCCGGTGCCGTCGCGACCGTGGATCCCGGCGCCCAGGCAGACGATCGCGTCGTCGAGGAAGAACCAGGACTTCTTGGCCAGGAGCGTGGAGGACAGCCCCTTCAGGTACTGTCCGACCGCCGCGTACGTGCCGTCCGTCGCCCCGCCGACCCACCGGACGTCGGGCCGGGCGGCGCCCCAGGTGCCGCCCTCGCCGTCGGCGAGCGGCTTGCGGGAGGCGGTGGTGCCGGGCAGCCGGTAGGGGTCGACGGTGGGCCAGAAGTCGTCGCTGTGCTGCCCGTTGGCGAAGGTGTCGCCCCACCAGTAGAGCATTCCCGAGCCGCTGTGCCAGGCGCGCAGGTTCTCGCCGTTGCCGTTCTCGTAGTACGTGATGCGCTTCGAGGCCATGGAGAGCGAGGCCGCCCAGCCGGGCCGCCGGTGCACGGCCCGGTCCATGCCGGGGAAGAGCCGGTGGCCGGCCGGCTCGGGGCTCGGCGCGGCCGGGCCGTCGTCGATCCCCTTGAGGCGGGCGAGCGCGGCGACGCCGAGGGCGGGGCTCGTCAGGAGCGGGCTGTAGTGATCGCGGGCGATCCAGCCCTTGACCATGCCCTCCCAGCGGGCCCTCTCGGCGGTCGAGGCGCTCCGGGCGAGCAGGGCGACGCAGGCGATGATCCCGTGGCCGCGCAGGTGGTCGTCCTGCCGGACGGCCCGGGTGTCGGTCTTCTGCACGCCCCGGCTGACCGCCCGGCCGGAGACGGCGTCCATGGCAAGGCCGTTGAAGAGGAAGGGCGCGTACGCCTTCTCGACCGAGTCGAGCACCACCTGCCGGCCGCCGTCGGTGACCTCCCAGGCCGAGCCCTTGAGCAGGGCGAAGAGGAGGGAGAGGCCGCCGAGCATGACGGCTCCGTACGAACCGGCGTAGGGGACGTAGGTGTGCTGGACGAAGCTGCCGTCGGCGTAGAGGCCGTCGCCGGAGGTGACGTACGGGAAGACGGGCGAGAGCGCGTCGCGGGCCAGGGCGAGCTTCGCCGGGGACTTGCCGAGGACGCCGCGCAGCGCGATGACGCGGCAGAGGTCGACGCGGTTGGCGCCGGTGGAGGTGCCCGTGTAGTGCGCGACCGCGCCGTCCGGGACGAAGTGGTCGACGGCGGCGCAGTGCGCGGCGACGCGGGCGGCGCCGAGGTGGTCGTACAGCAGGACGTCGATGTCGAGCAGCGCCTGCGGGGCGCCGATCTGCCAGCTGTACCAGTTGCCGTACCGGGCCCGGCCCGCGCGGTACGCCTGGTCGTGGAGCTGGTCGAGCCCGGCCAGGATCTGGTCGCGGAGCCCCGGGTCGCCGGTGAGGCCGGTGCCGGGCTGGGCGTACGCCTCGGCGAGGGTGCGCAGCCGCGTGTAGCTGTTCTGGAGGTTGCCGGAGTACGCGTACGACTCGGGGTCCGTGTCCGGGTCGGGGTCCGCGTAGGGGAGGTCCGGCCAGAGGGAGCCGTTCGCCGGGACCATCGCGGCGCGCAGGTCGCGGGCGGTGGCGCCGAGCGCGACCAGCTTGGCGGCGAAGGGCTCGGCGCCCGCGTCGAATCCGGTGCCGAGGATCAGGTCGCGCCAGGTCAGGCGGAGGGCGTCGTAGGCGTCGGCGGCGTGCGCGGGGGACGGCGCGGCGAGCGGGAGGGCGAGCGCGGCGGTGCCGAGGGCGGCGCGCAGCAGACCGCGACGGGAGAACGGGGACCGAGGAGAGGAGGGCGAGGACGAGGAGGGTGACGAAGACGACGGAGGTGATGAGGGCATGGCGAGGCAGACCTCTCGGGTGGGCGCGGGGAAGGGCGCCCGGCGGCGGCTTGGTGGCCGACAGCATGACCGAGATAGAAAGCGATTACTACCCCTGAGGGAGGCCGGAGTTCCGTTCCGGAGGGGACGGGGGTGGAGGCCGGGAGGGGCGGGGGCCTTCTCGCCCGACGCCCCGTCATTCCTCCTGCGCGCGGTCGCCGGTGCTCCAGGTGCGGAGGAGTTCGGCGATGCGGGCGGTGGTGGTGCGGGGGTCGTAGAGCTCGTGCGCGAGGGCGGTGAGCTGGGCGCGGGTGGGGTCCGCCGGGATGCCGCCGGCGTTGAGGTACATGACAGCGACGGCGCAGGCGACGGTGAGGTTGGAGCGCTCCAGCCAGCGGCAGCGGCCGAGGGTGTGGACGAGCGCGGCGGCGCGGGAGTAAGGGCCGTCGTAGACGGGCTGGTCGAAGAGCTCGGCCCGGTGGCGGGCGACGGCGGCGAGGGGGACGCCGAGGTCGTCGGGGGCGGGGTCGGCGCGGCCGGCGCGTTCGGTGACTTCGAGGATCCAGGACAGGTCGATGTGCAGGGCCATGCTCACGCAGCGGCGCCCCGGTCACGCCGGGCGGGGGTGCGCGGGGAGGCGGGGCCGGCCGCGAGGGCGGCTTCCAGACCGGTCTCCAGGTCCGCCTCCAGGTCGTCGAGGAAGCCGCCGTGGGCGTCGATCACCTTCTGGGCGGCGGCCATTCCGGCCGCCCGGGCGCCGCTGGTGTCCTCGGCGATGAGACGCTCGATGTACCGGTTGAAGTCCAGGCCGCGAGCGGCGGCCGCGTCCTTGCCTGCGGCGAGCATGTCGGGGGTCAGGCGGAGCTGGGTCTGCTTCCTGGTGCTGCTCATGCACAGCAAGGTAGCAGGGTGGTAGCAGGCGCGCGAGGGGGCGATCCGTTTGTCTAGGTCACCGTCGAACGGACGGCGGGTCCGCGTCACGCGGCCACGTCGAGCGGGCCCGACCCCTGGGTGTCGGCGTTTCGGTTCCCTCGACGAAGCGACGAGCTCGCCGGGTCAAGCCTTCGGGCGCCTGAGGAATCAGCGGCATTCGGGGGTCCGCCGTCACGGTTGCCGCCTCTCGTGGGGAGAGGTCGGCCGTGGAGCGCTGGACCAGCGGACGGGGGCGCCATCGGGGCCGCCGGTGAGCCAGGAACCGTCGCCCAGGGGCACCAGCTCGTACGGGTTGCCCGCCTCGACGGTGAACTCGCCGCCGAGGGTGCCCGTGCGTACGTCGACCAGGTGGTGGCGGAACCATTCCTCCTCGTCCTGGCTCTCACCGCCCAGGGTGACGATGGCCGTGTCCTCGGTCAGGTAGCCGCCGCTCCATTCCACGAAGGACTCCTCCGGGTCGTACCCGAAGGCTTCGACGGGGAGGGCGAAGAGCACCTCCCCGTCGGGGTGGTGGTGAAAGGCGACGTCCGCCTGCCCGTGGTCCACGGTCATGAACTGGCGCCCGGACGGAGCCAGGTCGATCAGGCAGCGGTCCTGCCACGGGTACGTCACGAACTCCGGCTCGCCGTCCGCCCCGACCGTGCCCCGGAGGATGACGGAGCCGTCCTGGCCCTCACCGATGTCGAGGTAGATGCTGCCGTCCACGGGATGCACGTGGTGGAAGGCGCCGTGCCCGACCGTCTCCAGTTCCCGGCGGGCGACGACCGCACCCGTGTCGGCGTCGTGCACGACCCACTGGTCCCCGTCCCCGCGTCCCGCCATCGCGTCCGGCCGGTAGACCCACACCGTCCGGCCGTCCGGAGACAGCGCACAGCCGGGCCGGTGGCCCCGGCGTACGTCGGAGTGCGGTGCGAAGTCCGAGGCCCACACGAGGTCGCCGGCCCGCGTGAGGCAGACGACTCCGTTCAGCGTCGTGTACACGACCCGCTCCAGATCCCGCCGGACCACCGACGCCACGACCTCCTCGCCGTCCCTCGGCTGGAAAACCACTGCGGGCTCCAGCGTCCCGTAGACGTCGGGACCCACGACGTAGGCGTGGATCCGCCCGTCGCGGAGACGCGTGATGACCTTCGGTGGCGGCTCAGGAGTCATCCGCCGAGGGTAACGCCCAGCTCAAGAACCATCGAGAGCAGTACGTCTCGACGACCCAGGGTTACGGAAGCAAGATCCGCCGAGGAGGAATCTCGGTCGCAGCGCACCCGGCACGAACGGGCTTTCACCCTTTCACGGGTTCCGCATCACGTCCGAAAGACATGCGTTCGAGAAGCCGGGGGTCCTCGTTGAGCCTGGCGACACCCCGACTTCCCCCGGAGGCCTACGACATGCTCACGCGACTCGACGCGGCGGTGCCTCTCCATGCCCGCCGTCCAGGAGGTGCCCGTTGAGCGGCGGGCGGCACACCGTGCCGGTGGACGTGCACCTGATCGCCGTCCGCGACGGGGAGAAGGGGCCCGAGGTACTGCTGTCCAGGCGGACCGGGGCCGTCTACGCCACGGGGCACTGGCACTTCCCCTCCGGACACGTCGACGGGCCCGCCGAGGACGTCGTCGCCGCGCTCGTCCGCGAGACGCGCGAGGAGACGGGCCTGGTCGTGGAGCCGGAGGACGTGCGCGCCGCGGTCACCGTGCACCACCGCGCACCGGCCGGGAGCACGCGGGTCGGCTTCTTCTTCGAGGTCCGCCGCTGGTCCGGGACGCCGGGCGTCGTGGAGCCCGAGGTGTGCGACGGCATGGGGTGGTTCCCGCTGGACGCCCCGCCGGAGCCGATGGTCGCCTACTGTCGCGCCGGGCTGGACGCGTACCGGACCGGTGCCGGGGTCGCGCTGCACTTCCAGGAGCCGGGCGATCCGATCGGCCACGACCCGGCCGTGGACCGGCTCCGCGTCGTCCCCGCGCGGGCGACCGGCGGGACCGGCGGAACCCGCAGACCTTCCTGACAGGCCGGTCCTCCCGACGAGCCGGGCGGGCATCCACCGGAGCCGTCGCCCGCTTCCGGCAGCGGCGTGACGCCGTACGGGGTCAGATGTCGCCCCGGACGAGGGCGTGCAGGTGCTCGTCGTGCCATCCGTCCGCGTGCAGCAGCGCACCGCGCATGGTGCCTTCGAGGGAGTATCCGGCCCTGTCCGCCACGCGGCAGGACGCCGGGTTGGCCACCGAGTGGCAGAGGCGCAGGCGGTGCAGGCCGAGATCGTCCAGGGCCCAGGCGCCGAGGCGCTTCACGGCTTCGACCGCCACACCGGCACCGCGCGCGGCGGGAAGGAGCCAGTAGACGATTTCGGCGCTGCCGCCGGCGAGGTCGACGTCACCCCATCCGGCCAGCCCCACCGGTTCCCCGCCCGGTGGCGCGACGGCCCAGATCGTGCTCAGTTCGGCCCGTCGGCGCTCGTGCATCCGCGCGATCCTCCGGCACGCCTCCTCGGGCGTCTCCACCGACAGGCGGTTCCACCGGCGGATGTCGGGGTCCCGGGCGGCGGTCATCAGGGCGTCGGCGTCGGAGAGCCGCCAGGGGCGCAGCTCCAGGCCGTTCGGGAGGTCGAGCACCGGTTGCTCCGCCTCGGCCATCCGGCCCGCGGGAACGACTGCCGGTATGCGTGAGCCGGAGATCATCGCGGCATCCTGCCACAGTCCTCGGCCACAGCCTTCGGCCACGGGCCGGGTCCGGCCTCCGACACCCCCGACGGCACGTGGAGGTGAAGAGCCGTCAACGCGCTCGCCGTGTGTCCATATGCGCGAAACTCCCCGATCTCTGCTCGATCCTGCTTACAACCCGCCCTCATTGAACACCTATTGACACGCACCTGATCGCCCCGTCAGAGTCGTCACGCGTCCGCTGCCGTATGCCTTGAGGAGCGATGAACCCATGTCAAAACTCCCCGCAGTCTCACGCCGCCTGCTCCTGGGAGGCGCTCTGGCCACCACCGGAGCGCTGGCGACCGGGGTGGGGTCCGCCCCCGACGCGGCCGCGGCGGTGACGGCGGCGTCCGCGCCGCGCCGGAAGCCGGGCCAGAAGTCGATGATCGAGGTGCCCTACGAGGTCCACCGGACGGTGCGCGTCGGCGTGATCGGACTGGGCAACCGGGGTTCCGGCATGACCACGGGCTGGTCCGTCGTGCCCGGCTGTACGGTCACCGCCGTCTGCGACGTGCGCGCCGACCGCGCCAAGCGGGTCGCGGACCGGCTCGTCGCCGCCGGCAGGCCCCGCCCCGCCGAGTACGGCGGCTCGGCCGACGCGTACGCGCAGATGCTGCGGCGGGACGACATCGACCTCGTCTACATCGCCACGCCCTGGGAGTTCCACTACGCGCAGGGCAAGGCCGCGCTCCTCGCCGGAAAGCACGTCGTGGTCGAGCTGCCCATCGCCACGGAGCTCGACGAGCTGTGGGACCTCGTCGACACCTCCGAGCGCACCCGCAGGCACCTCATGCTCTCGGAGAACTGCAGCTACGGCCGCAACGAGCTGGCCATGCTCAAGATGGCGCACGAAGGCCTCTTCGGCGACGTCACCAACGGGCACGGCGGCTACCTGCACGACCTGCGCGAACTGCTCTTCTCCGACACGTACTACACCGACGCGTGGCGCCGGCTGTGGCACACCCGGAGCACCGCCTCCTTCTACGCCATGCACGGTCTCGCGCCGATCGCCGCCGCCATGGACATCAACCGGGGCGACCGGATGACCACGCTGCGCGCCACGGCCACCGAGCCGAAGGGGCTGGCCGACTACCGGGCGCGGTTCGTGCCCAGGAACCACCCCTCGTGGAACGAGACGTACGTCAACGGCGATCTGGTCACCTGTCTGATCGAGACGGCCAAGGGCCGGATCATCCGCGCCGAGCACGACGTAAGCTCCCCCCGGCCCTACAGCCGGATCAACTCCCTCGCCGGCAGCCGGGGCATCTTCGAGGACTACGCGGGCGTGCTGTCGGCCGGGGGCGGCCGCGTCTACGTCGAGCCGGACCACAGCGGACACTCCTGGCGGTCCTTCGACTCCTACCGCAAGGAGTTCGACCACTGGCTGTGGAAGAAGATCGGTGACGACGCGGAGAACAACGGCGGTCACGGCGGCATGGACTACGTCCTGCAGTGGCGGACGGTCCAGCTCATGCGGGCGGGCCTCGTGCCCGACATCGACGTCTACGACTCGGCTGCCTGGTGCGCCCCCGTCCCCTTGAGTGTCATGTCCCTGGCGGCTAAGGGGCGTCCCGTGCAGATCCCCGACTTCACCCGGGGCGCCTGGGTCAACCTCCGCACGGGCCTCGACTCGCGTGTCACCGAGATGCCCCCCGTCGTCTGACGCCGCCTCCGTCCCCGCCCCCCTCTCCGCCGTGAAGGAGCAGTACGTGAGACCAGCAGGACTGATCGGATCGCTCGGGACCATGCTCGTGGCGGGAGCCCTCGCGCTCCTCCCGCTATCGACCGCGGTCGCGGCCCCGTCGGCGCCGTCGGCTTCGACCGCGACCCCGGCCACGGCCACGGCCACGGCCACGGCGGTGACGATCTCCCCCGTCGACCTGGACGGCCCGGCCGTCTCGACGGTGAAGGTGACCGTCACCAACGCGGGGCCGGAGCGGATGCGCTCGCTGAAGGTGTCCTTCGGGGGGCCGACCGGCTGGGCCGTCCAGCCCTCGGTCCTCCAGGTGGGCGGTTCCCTCGCCAAGGGCGCCTCCGCCGAGGCCACCTTCCGGATCCAGGTGCCGGAGCGGCGTCCCGGTTTCACCGTCCGTACGTTCACCGCGACCGCGATCTACCGGGGCGGCGACGGAGCCGGGTCCGCCACCGGGACCAGGACGCAGCACAGCGGCACTCCCCTGGCGAACCTGGCCGCCGCGTACAACAACGTGGGGGTGACCGACGAGAGCGACACGAGGCCCGGCGACTACGACGGCGAGGGCAACAGCTTCTCCGCGCAGAAGCTCGCCGCCGCCGGGCTGCGCCCCGGCGGGACCGTCAACGCCCTGGGCGCGGAGCTCCGCTGGCCGAACGTGCCGAGCGGGACCAGGGACAACGTCTCCGCAGCGGGGCAGGCCATCGCCCTGAGCGGCAAGGGCGGCAAGCTCGTCTTCCTCGGCTCCGGCGTCACGAGCGGGGCGTCGGGCACCGCGACCGTGTACTACACGGACGGGACGAGCGGCACCGGCTCGTTCGGGTTCCCGAACTGGTCGTTCGACCCGGCGAACGCCCACGGCGCGACCCTGGTGGCGTCGAGCGACGGACGCAACCGGCCCGACGGGTACGGGAACGCCGGCATCGCGTACCGCGTGTTCGCCCACTCGATCCCCCTCGACCCCACCAAGCAGGTGGAGTTCGTGGTGCTGCCGGGCAACGGCAACATCCACCTCTTCGACCTGGCCATCGCCTCCTGACCCCCTCGGGACGGCGGGCCGCCCCGGGCGTCTTCCCCCGACGCCCGGGGCGGCCCGCCCGGCCGTGGAGCGGGTGGCGGTGACGGTGGTGAGGAGCGGGACGGCCGTTCACTAGGGTGAGGGCCATGCCTGCCATGCTGAGTTCAACGAAGACCGCCGCCGCACTACGCACGGCGGCACGCGTTTCCGCCGAGTCGTTGCTGGTCCTGTTGATGGCGGCGGTGACGCTGTGGATCCTGGGCCGCATGTGGTCGGTCGTCTGGCCGCTCATAGTGGCCCTCTTCCTCACCACCATGACCTGGCCCCTCGCCCGTTTCCTGCGGAGACTCGGTTGGCCCCCCGCCCTGGCCGCGGGCGTGGTCACCGTCCTCTTCCTCGTGGTCGTCGCGGGCATCGTCGCGCTGATCGCGGTGCCGGTCGCGTCCCAGTCCGGGGAGTTGGCCGACGGTGTGGTGGAGGGCATCCAGAAACTGCGCGAGTGGGCTGCCGGGCCGCCGCTGAACATCGGGGACGACCAGATCTCCAGCGCCTTCGACACCGCGGTCGCGCGGATCCAGGACAGCGTCGGCAGCATGGTCACCACCGTCGTCACGGGGGTGAGCACCGTGTTCAACGGGCTCGTCACCGCCGTCCTCGCGCTCTTCCTGATGTTCTTCTTCCTCAAGGACGGCCCGCGCTTCCTGCCCTGGCTCACCCGCCAGCTCCCCGGCCGCCTGGCCACCGACGTGCCCGTCGTGGCCGCGCGGGGCTGGGAGACCCTGGGCGCGTTCGTGCGCTCGCAGGCGTTCGTCGGCCTGCTCGACGCGGTGTTCATCGGTCTGGGCCTGTGGTTCCTCGACGTGCCCCTGGTGCTTCCGCTGGCCGTGCTGACCTTCGTCTCCGCGTTCGTGCCGATCGTGGGAGCCCTGTTCGCGGGGCTGGTCGCGGTCCTCATCGCGCTGGTGTCGAACGGCCTGACGGACGCGCTGCTCGTCCTCGCGATCATCGTGGTGGTGCAGCAGCTGGAGGGCAACGTGTTCCAGCCGATGATCCAGAGCCGCGGCCTCGGTCTGCACGCGGCGGTCGTCCTGCTCGCGGTGACGCTGGGCGGCAGCCTGGCCGGCATCGTGGGCAGCCTCCTCGCGGTGCCCGCGGCCGCGCTGATCGCGGTGGCCTGGAACTACCTCCGCGAACAGCTCGCCGCTCCCCCTCGGGAGCCGGACGCCGAAGAGCCGCACACCGCCGCCGTACCGTCCTGAAACCCGCCGCCCCCTCCCGGACGTCCGAGTCCCGGGAGGGGGCGGCGGTGTCTCGAAACGCTTCCCGTTGTCACCCGTAAGTTGAGGTGATGGGCCGATCACCGGACCGGCCGCCGGATCGGGCACCACAATGCGCGCATGGACGAACACTGGAAGCGACGACTCGACAGAATGCGTGCGGGCCTCGTGCGGGAGGGCGACCCCGTCGCCTGGGTGACCGAGGTGGACGCCGCCCAGGCCGTCACGCGGTATCCACGGCTCGCCGTTCGCGGTTCGCTGTTCGGAGTGGCGGCGCGGGAGGCGGGGGCCGACGCCCCGTGGCGGGTGGTGATGCCGGTGCAGACCGGGATGCCGCAGGAGGCCCGGGACGGCCTGCAGTCGAAGTTCTTCTTCTGGGCCAAGGACGACACCGATGATCCGGAGGTGCGGCGCGAACTCCTCGCGGCCGTGCGCGTTCTCGAACGGGAGCCGGTCGACGAGGTCGTCGTCATGGGGACCACGTACCGGATCGTGCGCGGCGACGAGGTCGCGCGGACGGGCGCCGACGGCCTGGAGCCGCCGCGCCCCACCGATCCGGAGCCGGTCTTCCGGGTCTGGGAGCGGCAGCGCGGCGCCCGCCGCTGCCTGGACACCGACGCCGTGCTCGATCCGGAGAAGGCGAGCGGGCTCATGGCCGAGGCCCTGCGGATCGGGCTGCGGGAGTTCCACTACGAGGGGAAGCGCTACCCCGCCGCCGTCCGGGCCGACTCCCGGAAGGCGGTCACCACCCATCCGGACATCGCCATGCTGCCCGTCGGCTTCGGCGCCGTGGAGCGCGCCGGTGACGTCTGGCAGCCGCTCGGCGGCCTGGCGCCGACCCCGCACGAGGCGCGGCGGGACCTGTACGGGGACCTCACCGATCTGTGGGCGCGGCTGTACAAGTGGGACGACGGGAAGCGGGAGCGGTACCGGCGGGCCGGTGAGCTGTTCCGGGCGGCCGAGCGTGCCGACCGGGTGCAGGTGGACGGCCGGGAGTTCCGGATCTGCCGGGTCGAGCGGCTGGTCCGGTTCGGTCCCGACGGTCCCGAGGGGCCGCGCCCCTCGGACGTCGACGAGTACGGGCCGACGAAGATGCACCCGCGCATGGACGAGGACGGCACCCTGCACTACGAGGAGAAGGACGCGTAGCGGACGCGGCGCGTCGTCTTCGCGCACCCGGACGGAGAGCCGTTCCGTCCGGGTGCGCGATACGGCCGATCGGAGGGGCGTCCTCCGTCCGCGAGGGCGCCCCTCCCCGGAAAGCCCGTGCGACCTGGCCCGGAGCCCGATCCTGAGGGGCCGGCACGGGCCGGTGTCGCACAAGGATCGTCCCGCCGTCATGGTTCCGTCACACCACCGTCGTCGTCCCCTCGCACTTCCCGCCCCCGGGATGGCCGGAAACCGTACGGCTCGACTCCCCTCCCCCGCACCGGCGTTGATCACGTCTCCCCCGCCTCACATACTGCGCTGACCGCCGGCGGACGATCTTGCACCGCCGGCTGGAAACGACCGATCCACCCCATCCCTAGCTCCTGGGGGAGACTTGCGCGCACATGTGAAGAGAGCAGGCGCCTTCACCGTCGCGGCGGCCACGACGGTGGCCCTGGCGGCAGGCACGACCGGCCCCGCGACGGCGACCGCCGCGCACGCGACGGCCGCACCGGACATCACCCGCGTCGGCGGTGACCGGCGGATTCCGCTGGTCACGGGCGACCGCGTCGTCGTGGACGCCACCGGCCGGATGGTGGGCTTCGAGTCCGCCGAGGGCCGCGAACGCATACCCGTACAGATACGGCGCACCGGGGACCGCACCCTGGTGGTGCCCGCCGACGCGCAGCGCCTGATCGCCACGGGCAGGCTGGACCAGCGGCTGTTCGACCTCGACGTGCTCACCGATCCCCGGCTGCGCGAGAGCCACCGCGACGGGCTCAAGCTGATCGTGCAGTACGAAGGGGGCTCGGGCGCCGCGCGGGCCGAGGTGCGCGCGGCCGGCGACACGCGGCTGCGGCGCACCCTGCCGACCATCGGCGCCGACGCCGTCCGCGCCTCCCGGGACGACCTGGCCGAGGTGTGGGAGGCGCTGACCGACCGGCGGCGGAACGGCGTGCGCGCCACCGCGTCCGGCATCGGCAGGGTGTGGCTGGACGGGGTGCGCGGCGCGAGCCTGGACCGGGGCGTCCGGCAGATCGGCGCCGACCGGGCCTGGGAGTCCGGGTACGACGGTACGGGCGTGAGGATCGCCGTCCTGGACACCGGCGTCGACAAGACCCACGACGACCTGAGGACCCGGGTCGTGGCCGAGAGGAACTTCTCCGCCTCCCCCGACGCCGTGGACCGCGTCGGGCACGGCACGCACGTCGCGTCGATCGCCGCCGGCACGGGCGCCAAGTCCGGCGGCCGGTACAAGGGCGTCGCCCCGGCGCCGAGGTGATCAGCGGGAAGGTCCTGGACGACGAGGGCTACGGGGACGACTCCGCCGTCATCGCGGGCATGGAGTGGGCCGCCGCCGAGGGCGCGGACGTGGTCAACCTCAGCCTCGGCGGCCCCGACAGCCCCGGCGTCGACCCGCTGGAGGAGACGGTCGACCGGCTGTCCTCCGAGAGGGGCGTCCTGTTCGCCGTCGCGGCGGGCAACGAGGGCGAGAGCGGCGGTTCGACGGTGGGGTCGCCGGGCAGCGCGGACGCCGCCCTGACCGTCGGCGCGGTCGACCAGGACGACCGCCTCGCCCCCTTCTCCAGCACCGGGCCGCGCGTCGGCGACGGGGCGGTCAAGCCGGACGTGACCGCGCCGGGCGTCGCCGTCACCGCGGCCGCCGCCCCGGGCAGCGTTCTGGACACCCGGCCCGGCACCCCGCACCCCGCCCCCGGGTACCTGCAACTCGACGGCACCTCCATGGCGACCCCGTACGTCGCGGGCGCGGCCGCGCTCCTGAAGCAGCGGCACCCCGGCTGGAAGTCGGCCGAGCTCAAGGGCGCGCTGACCGCGTCCGCCGAGGGCGGCGCCCACAGCGCCTTCCAGCAGGGCTCGGGCCGCATCCGGGTCGACAGGGCGCTGGACCAGGGCGTGATCGCCGAGCCGGTCTCGCTGAACTTCGGCACGGCGCGGTGGCCCCACGCCGACGACCTGCCCCTCACCAGGAAGGTCGTCTACCGCAACCTCGGGGCCGAGGACGTCACCCTCGACCTGTCGGTGTCCGGTCTGGACCCGGCGGGCGGGCCGGCCCCGGCCGGGTTCTTCGCGCTCGGCTCCCCGAAGGTGACCGTGCCCGCCGGCGGCACGGCCGGGGTCGACCTCGTCGCCGACACCAGCATCGGTGACGCCGACGGCGCCTACTCGGCCCACGTCACCGCCACCGGCGCGGGCCTGTCCGTCCGTACGGCCGCGGTGGCCGTACGGGAGGCGGAGTCCTACGACCTGACGTTCAGGGCCGTCGGCCGCGACGGAGCCGATGCCCGGAACTTCTCCAGCACCCTGCTCGGCGTCGCCGGACCCGCCGCGGGCTTCCAGGCCTTCGTCAACGACGAGCCGGGCGCCCACACGATCCGGGTGCCCAAGGGCTCGTACACGTTCAACACGGCCGTGTACGAGGACCCTTCGGACTTCACCAAGGGAACCGACTGGATCGCCCGGCCGAAGCTGGAGGTCACCGGCGACACCACGGTCGTCGCCGACGCGCGCACCACGAAGCCGGTGGAGCTCACCGTGCCGGGCATCGACGAGGCGGACTACGCGGGGACGTACTACGAGCGGGCCACCGGCATCGGCCGCGTCGGCAACGGCTGGGTCCTCAGGGGCTTCGGCGGCTTCCGCACCGCCCACGCGGGCCCGGCCGTCACCGACGGCTCCCTCCTGCAGACCTGGGACGCGCACTTCGTCGGGGACGCCACCAGCCAGTACGCGGTGGCCTTCGGCGGCGGGACGAGCAGGGTCGCGACCGGCTACACCAAGCACGTGAAGGCGAACGAGCTGGCCACGCTCGCGGTCGGCCTGGGCGCCTCCGCCCCCGGGAAGTCCGCGCTCGCCTCTCCGTACGCCCACCTTCCCGGGGCGCCGGAGGGCAACGGGTTCTCCGCGCCGCAGGCGGCGCCGGGCACGCGCACCTTCCGCGTCTCCACCGCCGACGGGGTGACGTGGCGCACCCGGTTCAACCAGCTGGGCGAACCCGACGAGTGGGGGTACCCGGCCTTCGAGGGCGCCTACGAGACGGTCCGGCCGAAGCGGTACGAGGCCGGCGGGTCGTACCGGGAGACGTTCAACACCGGCGTCGTCGGTCCGCTCCTGGGCGAGGGCGCGGGCGTCTTCCGCACCGCGCCCGACCCGGTCACGGGCGAGCAGCGGCTCGTCGGCGCGCTGCCGCTGCTCGCCGACGGCGAGGGGCACACGGGGAGCACGCGGTACGCCTCGGCCACGTCGGCGCTGTACCGCGACGGCGTCGAGATCGGCAGGAACGACGACCCGCTGAGCGGCTCGGAGTCCTTCGCGGTCGGCGCCGCCGACGCCGAGTACCGGC
Organism: Streptomyces sp. NPDC093071; assembly: GCF_044754545.1. Lineage (NCBI taxonomy): Bacteria > Bacillati > Actinomycetota > Actinomycetes > Kitasatosporales > Streptomycetaceae > Streptomyces > Streptomyces sp. NPDC093071. The sequence continues at coordinate 84,689 of NZ_JBIVPH010000013.1, forward strand.
TGACGGCCTCCGTGGAGCGCCCGGCGGACGTCGCCGCGGCCTCGACCCGGATCGACGTCGGCTTCACGTTCCGCTCGCGGCAGGTCGCGGCCACCACCGCCCTGCCGGTGTCCACGGTCCGCTTCGCGCCCCCGGTCGACCTCGCCTCGCGCGCTCCGGCGGGGGCTCCGGTCCGGGTCCCGGTGACCGTGCAGGGCCCGGCGGCCGGCAAGAACCTCAAGTCGCTTTCCGTGTCCGTGAGTTACGACGGCGGGAAGACCTGGAAGTCGGTGGCGGTGAGGAACGGCCGGATCTCCGTGAAGAGCCCGGCGAAGGGCGGCGGCGTCTCCCTCGCCGCCGAGGTCACGGACAAGCAGGGCAACGCGTCGACCCTGACGATCCGCGACGCGTGGTACGGCAAGTGACCCCGGCCGCCTGACCGTTCCCCCTGCCCGGTGCCCCCGCTTCAGGCGGTGGCACCGGGCGGGGGCGCGTCCGGGTCCGCCTCCCCCGCCACCACGACCTGGTACTCGTCCTCGTAGAGGATCCTGCCGGGGTTCGGGGACTCCAGGCGGCGGCACTCGACGCCGTGGGCGGCGAGGAGTTCCAGATAGCCGTCGACGCGCTCGATGAGGTCCCGGGCGGACGTCTTGAACCAGGCGACGGCGCCCGGATGCAGCCGGGGGTCGTACACGGCGGGATCCACGTGGGACGGGTTGGTGTAGTGGGCGTCGTACCAGTCGTTGCCCGCCCTCCAGAACCGGTACTGGTCCTCGGTCAGCCTGCCTTGCGCCGCCAGCTCGTTGGCGAGCACGAAGACGCCGGGGAAGTGTCCTCGCGGATGTCTGACCACCCCTTGGAACCGGACGTACGAAACCCGCTCCACCAGGTCCACCTCCCTCTCGTCCACGGCGGCCCGTCAGAGGGGCGTGACGCAGGAGCCCGGCCTGCCGGGTGCGCCGATCGTGTACTCGGCGCGCAGCAGGTAGTCGCCGGGGCCGCAGGAGGCCTCGTCCAGCACCCGGTACTCCGCCAGCGGGGAGCCGCAGTCCACCTTCCGCAACTGCTGCTCGGGCCAGTCGGCTTCGTTGCGCACGCAATCGCCCGCCGACAGCGCGACGGACCCGTCGCCGCCGCCCGAGAGCAGGCCCACGACCACCAGGGTCGGGATCGCCAGGGCGACGAGGGCGATCGGGGTGAGGATCAGCATCGCGGGGGCCCGGCGCAGGACCCGCCTGCCGGGGTGGAGCCGCGGCCGCACGGCGCCGTACGGCTCGGGCAGGCGGCGCAGGGCGGCCCGGGCGCCGAAGGCGTTCCCCAGGACCACGAAGGGCGTGACGAAGAAGGAGAAGAGGCCCCACCAGCCGGTCAGCAGGGTGTCGGAGGTCATCTGCCGGTAGACGGAGAGTCCGCACGTGCGGCAGAAGACTCCGCGCCGGGTGACCGTGCGCATGATGATGATCATGCCCTGGTGGGCGCGGACGGTCACGGCGGTCGCGGGCTGCGCCCCGCAGACCTCGCAGCCGGGCATCGGCGGGGGTCCGGGCGCGTACCCGTACTGCTGCGGGGGCGGCGGGGCGGACGGGTGCGGGTACGGGTACGGGTACTGCTGCGGATGCGGTGGCGGGTGCGGTTGCGCGTGTGGGTGCGGAAACGTCATGGTGCCGGTTCCCCCTTCGTGATCGAAACAGCACCCTAAGGCCTGTCCGTCCGATCACGACGGCCCGCTCCCCGGACGGTTCCGCCCGGCCCCACGCCGGTCGCCCGGGCGGCTCCGGATCCGGCGGCGGTGGTCGACCGGGCATCCCCTAGGCTGTCGGGGCCACCACGTGAACGAAGGACGATCATGGCCCGCCCTTACGCCCCCGGCCCCAAGCAGTTCGTCTTCTCCGTCGGCGACGGCGACGACCGGACGGTCTCCGTGGGCGACCCCCAGGAGGCCTACGTGGCGTTCTCCGCGTTCTTCCGGGACCGGGAATCCGACGTCTACACCATCGGGGACGAGCCGGCGGGGCAGAGTCTGGTCCTCATGCCCGCCCGGGGCCTGATCGTCCGGGTCGAGGGCGCGGACCGGCCCCGATCGGAATACCTCCGGATCGACCGGGCCAACCGCTGCCTTCCGGGGGCGATGTTGTTCTTCGAGAACGGACACGCCGGCCTCGACCACTTCGGCCAGTGGTTCTCCGACCCCGCCGACCTCGACGCGCCCCCGGAGACCCGGGGCGCCGTCCGCGCCGCCGCGTTCACGACGGAAGCGGCGGCGATCCGGGAAGTCGCCCGGATCTGGGCGGATGCGGGCATCGTGGACCCGAGCGACCGGTACTACGTCTTCTTCGACTCGCACGACGCCGACGACGACCGGGCCGAACGGGCCGAACTGCTCGCGCTGATCGGGTTCCTCGGGATCGAACGGGTCGACGCCCCGGCCGGGTCCGCCACCGGCGAGGTCTGGGTGCGTACCGACGCGCGCCTCGCCGCCGCATGCGCGCGGTGGTCGTGAACGGGTGCGGAGCGGGGCCGGGCTCGTGAGGGACGTCGTGTTCACCCGGGGCAGCGGATGGATCCCGAACGTGATCAGCGAGGACGGCGGGCTGAGGCTGATGCTCGGCGCCGGGGCCGACGCCAACCACGAGCCCCGCACGTTCACGTTCCCCATCGGGGAGGCCCATCTCGCGGTGATCCGGGAGGACCTGCCCAGACACCTGCTGCTGTGGAGCGCGGTCCTCCCGCTGTGCGAGGCGGCCGGAACCGCGGGCCGGCTCGACGAGGACGCCGCCGTCGCGCTCCTGGACCCGATCCTCCTCTCCCCGCCCGAGGACGTCGACGCGCTCTTCCGCCGCATCCGGTGGGACAGGGACCGGCTCGTCGCCCACGGGGCCGACGTCGGTCTGCTCCGGCGCGGACGGGTCTGCGCGGCGATGCGCTCGGCGACCGGGACGCCGGACGAGAAACGGGCCCAGGAGCATCGCGCGGACCGCCGCCGCGCCGAACGCGGAGCGGTCCTCGGCCCGCTCGACGCCGCGATCCTGCGGTACACGGGCCAGTACGCGCACGGCGCGACGGTTCCCCGACGGCTGCCCGGCGCCGTCGACGCCGCGCTGCTCCCGGAGGTGATGCGGGTGATCGCCACCGCGGAGCGGGCCTGCGCCGGGATGCGGATCGGCCTCGATCCGCGACGGGGGAACCGCACCACGGACAAGCGCGCCTGGGAACGGGTGGCGGCGGCCGTCGACTCGGCCGTCCGCCGCGCCCACCCCGGACTCGCCGACGACGCGGTGCGTACGGTGGGCTTCCTGATGTGCTCGGAGACCGCCGACCGCTCCAGGAGCACGCCCGTGGAGGACGACGCGGAGGCCGCCGACGACCGCACCGGCCCCGGCGGGGGCGCGCGCGAGACGGCCCTGACGTTCACCGACGACAAGGGCGCCGAGAAGAAGTGGCGGAAGGACGGCCGTCGCGGCGCCTCCGCGGAGTTCTGGGAGTTCGTGGGCGCTCGCTCCGCCGCGGACAACGAGGTGTTCACCGTCGAGGACGAGGAGAGGGGCGAGGGGGTCCAGCTCCACTTCTACGCGGACTCCGTCGCCCGCGTCACGACCGTGCGGGAGGGGAAGGGCGGGTCGGATCCGGAGTACCGGGTCGAGTACGCCCTGGTCGACGGGCTCGACGCGTACCGGGCCCTGGTGAGCGCCTTCGTCCGGGGCGGCTGCGCCGCGCTCGACCCGTACGGTCCCTGGATGTCGGACGTCGCCGCGTTCGAGCGCGCGCGCCGGGAGCGGCGCGGCGCCCGCTAGTCGCTGCGGCGGGTCGCGCGCACGACAGTCGGAGACGACGGCACGTCAAGACCCCTTGTGCGTTCAGGCTCTGAACACATGAAGAACCTTGTAGGGGTCACGGCTCGGAGCGACGCGGATTTCCGTCGTTGTCGGTGTTAACTCTTGACGACGTGACGGGCTGACGGTTGACTCGCCGCACCGCTTTGAGAGCGCTTCCAAAGCGGTTCTGACAGCGATGTCGTCCCTCGACGCGGAGGCTCCGATGTGCGCCACGATCGCCGACTCCGCACGTGAGGAGGGACGGCGACACCGCCGTTCGCCAGGCCCCGGACGCCGGGCCCTGGGCGGGCTCCGCCGTCGCGGACCGTGTTCGTGAAGTGATCGAAGGATCCCCCGGCCCGCCGCCCTCACCCCCGCATTCCGTACTGAAGGAGCCGCAATGCCACGCACCAGACACCAGAGCCGCTTCGGGAACCGTGTCCGGGGCAGAACCGCGACGGCGGTGGTCGCCGCCGGGGCCATACTCGGCGGGCTGCTCGCCGGGGCGCTGCCGAGCGCGGCCGCCGACGAACCCGCGCCGGTGGCCGTCGACCGGTTCGAGGGGGAGGTGCCCTTCGGCAATCCGCCTGCGGAGGGCATCTTCACCTGGGGCAGCGACGCCGACGACCATCCGGCGCTGCGGCTCTCCGAGCGCGCGGACGCGCCCGAGGGCTCCAAGGTCCTGGAGGGCACGTTCGACATCAGCGGCTGGGGCGGCTTCACCCACGACTTCGCCTTCGACCGGCCGGCCCACGACTGGACCGCGTTCAAGGGCATCCGCTTCTGGTGGTACGGCCAGAACACCGCTCCCCTGCCGCCCGGTTCGGGCAAGCGGATCAACTTCGAGCTCAAGGACGGCGGCGCCAACGGCGAGGCGTCCGAGCTGTGGACCACGTCCTTCACCGACGACTGGGAGGGCTGGCACCTCGTCGAGATCCCGTTCTCCGAGTTCCAGTACCGGGCCGACTACCAGCCCGTCGGCGGCATCGACCAGGTCCTCGGGCTCAACGAGATGTGGGGCTACGCCCTGACCCTGCCGCCCGGCTCCCCCGGCAAGTTCGCCCTCGACGGCGTGGAGCTGTACGGCAAGGCGGAGCCCGCGCTGAACACCAAGGTCGTCACCGACGCCGCCGTGTACCCGGTGACCGAGGGCGGCAGCGCGCGGGTGAAGGTGACGGTGGCCACCACCGGTTCGGGCCCCATCGGCGAGCCCGTCACCGTGGCGTACACGACCGGGAAGGGGACCGCCGAGGCCGGCAAGGACTACACCCCGGTCAGCGGCACCGTGACCTTTCCGGCCGGGACCCCGTCCGGCACCTCCCACACCGTCACCGTGGCGACGAAGAAGGACGGTTCGGCCGAGGAGGCCGAGACGATCCCGCTCGCGCTGGAGGTCACCGGCGCCAAGGCGCCCGCCGAGGTGCCGCAGGTCGTCGTGAACGCGCACGGGCTTCCGTACCTCGACAAGAGACTGCCGGTGAAGAAGCGGGTCGCTGACCTGATCGGGCGGATGACGCTGGAGGAGAAGGTCGGCCAGATGACGCAGGCCGAGCGCAACGCGCTGCGGTCGCAGGGCGACATCGCCTCCTACCGGCTCGGCTCGCTGCTCTCCGGCGGCGGCTCGGTACCGACGCCCAACACGCCCGAGGCGTGGGCGAAGATGGTCGACGCCTACCAGCTCCGGGCGCAGGCCACCCGCTTCCAGATCCCGCTGATCTACGGCGTGGACGCGGTGCACGGGCACAACAACGTCATCGGCGCGACGATCATGCCGCACAACATCGGCATCGGCGCCGGACGCGACCCGAAGGTCGCCGAGCGGACCGGGGCGGTCACCGCCAAGGAGGTCCGGGCCACCGGCATCCCGTGGGACTTCGCCCCCTGCGTGTGCGTCACCCGGGACGAGCGGTGGGGCCGTTCGTACGAGGCGTTCGGCGAGGACCCGGCCCTGGTGAAGGCCATGGAGACGGTCATCAACGGGATGCAGGGCGCGAGCAGCGGCGCGGACCTGCACCGCAACGACAAGGTGCTCACCAGCGCCAAGCACTTCGTCGGCGACGGCGGTACGGAGTTCGGCTCGTCGACGACGGGTTCGTACACGATCGACCAGGGCGTCACCAAGGTGACCCGGCAGGAGCTGGAGGCGGTGCACCTGGCGCCGTTCGCCGAGGCCGTGAAGCGCGGGGCGGGCACGGTCATGCCCTCGTACTCCTCGCTCGACGTCATAGGCGACGACCAGGGGCCGGTGAAGATGCACGCCCACGCCGGGATGATCAACGGCGTCCTCAAAGACCGCATGGGCTTCGAGGGCTTCGTGATCAGCGACTGGCAGGCGATCGACCAGATCCCCGGGGACTACGCGAGCGACGTGCGGACCTCCATCAACGCCGGGCTCGACATGATCATGGTGCCGACCAACTACCAGGACTTCACGCGGATCCTGGCGGAGGAGGTGACGGCCGGGCGGGTCGGACGGGCGCGCGTGGACGACGCGGTCGCGCGGATCCTGACCCAGAAGTTCCGGCTCGGCCTGTTCGAGAAGCCGTACGCCGACACCACCCACCTCGACGCGGTCGGCTCGGCCGCGCACCGCGCCGTGGCGCGGGAGGCGGTCGCCAAGTCCCAGGTGCTGCTGAAGAACGACGGCGCCGTGCTGCCGCTGAAGAAGACGCAGAAGGTGTACGTCGCCGGTTCCAACGCCGACGACCTGGGCAACCAGGCCGGTGGCTGGACCATCAGCTGGCAGGGTTCGTCCGGCCGGAACACGACCGGCACCACCATCCTCGAAGGGATGCGCAAGGCGGCCCCGGGCACGACGATCGACTACTCGAAGGACGCGTCGGCCGCGACCGAGGGGTACGACGTCGGGGTCGTGGTGGTCGGCGAGACGCCGTACGCCGAGGGCATCGGCGACGTGGGCAACGGCCACGACCTGGAGCTGACGGCGGCGGACAAGGCGGCGGTGGACAAGGTCTGCGCGGCGATGCCGTGCGCGGTCCTGGTCGTCTCCGGGCGGCCGCAGCTGATCGGGGACCGGCTCGGGGCGATCGACGCCCTGGTCGCCTCCTGGCTGCCCGGCACCGAGGGCGACGGCGTGGCGGACGTGCTGTACGGGACGCGGCCGTTCACCGGCCAGCTCCCGGTCACCTGGCCGAAGTCGGAGGCGCAGCTGCCGATCAACGTCGGTGACGCCTCGTACGACCCGCAGTTCCCGTTCGGCTGGGGGCTGACGACCCGGCCGGTGCCGCAGGCCGGGGGCGAGCTGACGCTCAAGGCGATCGGGGTCGCGGCCAAGGTGCTCCAGGCGGCCGGCCGGGGGACGTCGCCGGAGGGCCGGGAGCTGCTGTCCCGGGCGCGGGACGTCGTCCAGAAGAAGATCGGCCAGGACGTCACCCCCGCGACGGCCAAGCCGTTCGCGGAGGCGGACCGGCTGCTGATCTCGGGCGACCTGACGGGCGCGGTCGCGCGCCTGACGACGGCGTACCGGGCGGCCTGACCCGGTGTGCGCGAGGGGCCCTTCCCGGGTGCGGGGAGGGCCCCTCGGTCGTGGGAGGCGCCGGCCCCGGTGGGGGCGGTTCCGGGAAACCGGGGTAGAAGAGCGGCATGGACAGCTCTTTCTGGATCGTGGTGGCCGGGGTCCTCGCCCTCGTGGTGGCGGGATACGCGGCCGTTCTGCTCGTGCGCGTCTTCCGGGCCCGCAGGCTGCTGCTCGACGCCGGCGTCCCGTTGCAGTCCAAGGCCCTCTTCTGGGCGGCCGTGGTGTACACGGTGTCGCCGGTCGACCTGATCCCGGACCCGGTCTACCTGGACGACGTCGGCGTCCTGCTGCTTGCCCTGCGGGCGCTGCACTCGGCGGCCGCCCGGAGCAGGGTGGACCGCGGGGAGCTGAAGGGCTGACGCGGAACCGCGGAACGAGGCGGTCCCCCGCAGCCGGGCTGCGGGGGACCGCCTCGTCGTGTCCGACCGGGTCAGACCGGGGCCGGTCCGCCTCCGAGCGGCCCGCCCCCGAACGGTCCGCCCGTCCGGTAGTGCACGGCGATCTCCTCCCGGTACTGCCGGTCGGCGAGGTGCTTGTCGGAGTGGAACTCCGGCGCGTTCTTGATCTGCTCCTTGGTCAGGTCGAGGTGCACCTCCTGCCCCTCCAGGTCGATCCGAGTGACCGCGCTCGCCGGGATCAGCACCTCCTTGCCGAAGATCCACACCCCGGTGTCGACGACCAGATAGGAGTCGTCGACCTCGTCGGAGTGCTTGTCGACCTTGCCGATGTGCCCGTCGGTCGCCTCGACCCGCCAGCCGGTCAGGTCGGTGCCCACCAGATGACCGAAGGCCTGCCCGTAGCTCCACACGTTCTCCGCCATACCGCTCACTCCTCCGTCCTCGGTACGTCTCCTGAGGAGGACCGCCTGCCCCGCGGACCGGACCCCACACGTGCGGACCGGGTCCTACAAGTCGAATTCGAGGTGCTCGACGTCCGTGAAGCGGACCTCTTCTAGGCGGACAGCTGCGCGCGTACCCATTCGGGGTCGGGGTTGACGTGCGGCCGACCCGCGACGAAGACGGTCGGGACGGTCTCGTCGCCGTCGTTGACGGCCCTCACCTCGGCCGCCCCGGCGGGGTCGCGCCAGATGTCGACCCAGTGCAACCGGCGGGCGTCGCGGCCCAGTCGGGCGCGCAGGCGCAGGCAGTACGTGCAGCCCGGTCGCCAGAAGACGATCGGCCGGCCGTCGGTCGCGCCGAGGCGTCGCGCCTCCTCCGCTCCGATCGACCGGGGGAAGACCAGGGGCGAGTTCACGGCCGCGAGGAGGACGAACACCGGCAGGATCACCGCGGCTTGACCGGGACTCCTCCCGAAGACGGCGCCGGCGACGGCGGAGCCGCAGAGCAGGAACAGTATCGGCATGGTCCAAGGGCGCTTCATGGTGAGGCAGGTTATCGAGCGGCGTTCAGCGGTTCACCGGCGGCGGCACCGGCCGCACCGTCTTCGAGGTACGGGGCGGCTTCGGCGGCGGTGTAGGAGGAGGCGAAGGTGAAGGCGCGGGGGGACGGGCCGTGCGCGCGCAGGTCCGCCAGGCGCTCCAGGGCCTCGTCGACGGTCGGGAGGTGGCCGGCGGGGATCCACCAGAGTGCCAGGTGCGCCTCGACGTGCCGTGCGAACCATTCGCGGCGCCGCCGCATCAACTCCAGGTGTCCGCTGCGGTAGGCGAAGTCCCACAGGGCCTCCCGGGTCTCCCAGACCGACAGGTTGACGATGACGTTCTCGCCCGCCGGGCGCAGGCCGGTGGCGTCGGCCGCCCCCTCCTCCACGAGCCGCCAGACGAAGCCGGGCGCGCCGTCGGCGGCGGCGTTGACCGGGTCGAGCAGGTCGACGAAGGGCTTCACGCGCGGGTCGTCGAAGGGGTGGAGGAGGGTGGCGACGTTGAGCTGGGCCAGGTGGACGGCGCGCGGGGAGGAGGTCATGACCTCATCTCAGCACGGCCCGCTTTTCTATGTCAACGCTCATTGTTTTTAGAACTCTCGACCACCACGCAGCACTCCCCCGGCCGGGCGTCCATGCGGGCGCGCACCGGGCCGTCCGCGCCGAGCAGCCCTTCGAGGAGGGCGAGGTTCATGCCGCAGACGAGCGGCGGGAAGCGTTCGGCGACGGCGTGGAAGGGGCAGTTGCGCATACGGACGACGCGCCCGTCCGTTCCCGCCTTTTCTTCCGGGCCTTCGGCGCCTTCGGCCGCTTCTGGGTCTTCCTCTTCTTCCACGTGCGGCTCGTAGCCCCGGGCGGCCAGCACCCTCATGGCCTCTTCGAGGTCCCCGCAGGGTGCCGCCGGACCGCGCAGGGCCTCGCCCCGGCGGCGGGCGGCCGTGCGGAGTCCGGCGTCGAGGCCGGCCTCCTCGGCGGCCTCGGCGAGGAGTTCGGCGGCGGTACGGTAGTCGCGCGCGGGCAGCGACACCGACCGCTCGGTCCGCGCCCGCGCGTAGACCTTGGCGGGGCGCCCGGCTCCGGGCCCCGAGCGTCCCGTCAGACGGCGGCTGCCGCTGTCGAGCAGCCCGGCCTCGGCCAGCCTGTCCAGGTGGTGCGCGGCGAGCGTGCGCGCCACCCCGACCGCCTCGGCGGCCTCGTTGCGGCCGACCTCGCGGCCCTGGGCCGCCACGTACTCGTACAGGCGGCGGCGTACCGGATCCTGCAACGCCGCGATCGCTTCGATGTCCTCCACCCGCCCATTCTAGAAACAACGCGGATAGGAGATAGAAAAGCGGGTCCCGGCCCGGGCCCCGCCCTCCGGTTCAGAGGCCGGGTACGACGAGGCCGCTCTCGTAGGCGACGACGACCGCCTGCGCGCGGCTGGCCAGGCCGAGCTTTCCCATGGCGCGGTTGAGGTGGGTCTTGACGGTGGCCTCGCTGATGTGGAGGTCCCCGGCGATCTGCCGGTTCGACAGGCCCTTGCCGGTCAGCCGGAGGACTTCCCGCTCCCGGCCGGTCAGCGCGTCCAGTGCGGTCGCCCCGGCCCGGACGGCCTCCTCTGCGGGGGCCGCGCGGTGGGCGAACGCCTCGACGAGGCGCCTGGTGACGCTCGGGGCGAAGAGGTGGTCGCCCCCGGCCACGGCGGCCACCGCCGCCAGGAGCCGTTCGGGCCCGGAGTCCTTGAGCAGGAAGCCGGAGGCGCCGACGCGCAGCGCCCCGTACACGTACTCGTCCAGGTCGAAGGTGGTGAGGATCAGGACGCGGGGCGCCGGGTCGGAGGCCTCGGCGAGGATGCGGGCGGTGGCGTCGATTCCGTTGCCGCCGGGCATCCGGATGTCCATGAGGACGACGTCGGGGCGGAGGCTCGCCGCGAGCGCCACGGCCTCTTCGCCGTCCACGGCCTCTCCGACCACTTCCGTCCCCGGGGCGGCCTTGAGGAGCCCGACCAGGCCCGCCCGGATGAGGAACTGGTCGTCGACGACGAGGACCCTGATCACCTGGCTCATGCGAGAGGTGGTTCTCCTGTCACGGCGGCGGGTTCAGCCCTCCCGGACCGCCGGCGGGAGCCGGTCGTCCGGGGCGGGGCCGTCGCGACGGCCGGTGGCGGGCGGTGCGCCGGCCCGTGCCGTGAGCGGCAGGGTCAGTCGCACGGCGAACCCGTCGCCGTCGTCGCGCGGGCCGATGTCGATCCGCCCGCCGTACAGCTTGGCCCGCTCCCTCATGCCGATCAAGCCGTGGCCGGTTCCCGTGGGGATTTGCGCGGGAATCGACCGCCCTCCTCCGTTGGTGACGTCCACCTCCAGGTACTGCCTCCCGTAGCGGACGACGACCTCGGTCGGGGCGCCGGGCGCGTGCTTGAGGACGTTGGTGAGCGACTCCTGGACGACGCGGTAGGCGCAGAGGTCGGCGCCGGAGCCGATCGGGCGGGGGACCCCCTCGACGGTCAGCGCGACGGGCGTCCCTCCGGCCCCGACCCGCGCCACGAGTTCGTCGAGGCGGGCCAGGCCGGGCATCGGGCGGTCGGGGGCGTGCGGGTCGGTGCCCTCGCGCAGCAGCGAGAGCATCCGGCGGAGTTCGTCGAGCGCCTCGGTGCCCGTGTCGGAGATGGTGTCCAGGGCGGTGCGGGCGGTGGCCGGGTCGCTGTCGAAGACGAAGCGCGCGAGGCCCGACTGCACGGAGATGACCGCCATGTGGTGGGCGACCACGTCGTGGAGTTCCCGGGCGATCCTGCCGCGCTCGTACGCGACCTCCCGTTGGGCCCGTTCCTCCTGCTCGGCGGCGAGCGCGCGGGTGAGTTCGGTGGTCTTCCGGGAGAGCGCGCCGAACCACCACAGCACGGCGGGGAAGACCAGCGCCTGGCCCGCGGCGGCCGCCAGCGAGCCGTGGTCGCCGCCGTTCAGCTCGTCGAGCAGTCCCGCGCCGAGCCAGGTCAGGCCGGTGATCGCCGCGCCGGGCACCGAAATCCGGGCCGGGCGTTCCGAGGCGAGGGTGTAGGTCGCCAGGAGCGTGGCCAGGGAGTTGACCACGGGCCAGTACCCCAGGGACACGTAGACCGCGAAGCCGCCCTGCGCGAGGACGAACACGGCGACGGGGAAGCGCGTCCGGACCACCGCGGGCAGGTTGACCACGAGGACGAGCGCGTAGGCCACCGGGTCGAGAACCGGCCAACGCTGGGCGGCGGCGTCCTGTCCGAGCAGCAGGGCCAGTCCCGTCATCGCGATGCCCATGAGCGCGTTGACGAGGGGGCTGCGGGGAGGACGGAGCTTCATCGCCGCAGCCTAGCCACCCGCCGTCGCATCGGCGTCAACCCAGAGGCATACCACGGTGGTTGTACGGGCGGTGAACCCACGAGGTGTACGAACCGTGGGCCGCACGGACCACAGGGGTACGAGCCGTGGGCCGCACGGCTCGTGGCCGTACGGAAGTCACAGGCTCGTCAGGAGGTCGTCGAGGGGACCCGGCGCCCGCCCGGTGTCGAGGGCCTCCACCAAGAGGTGGCCGTAGCGGATCTTGCGGCCCTTCTTCGTGCCGAGGAAGCGCCGCAACTGCCGCTGCCGGGACCGGCCGTCCTGCGCGGGCTGGTTCAGGAAGGTCTGCCAGGGCCGCAGGTCGCCCTCCGTCCGGATGATCTCCTCGACCCGCTCCGGGCCGAGCGCGCGGATCAGCTCGTCCTCCAGGTCCGCCACGCAGACGAAGAAGTCCCCGGGCGGCGCCCCGGCCCGCTTCAGGCCCCGGTCGTAGAAGCCCCGCTCGCCCTCGTCGCACAGTCCCGTCAGGCGCAGGCCCAGGCCGGACGGTCCGAGGCGGGCGGCGTAGCGGGCGATGTTCATCGCCCCGCCCATCGGGACCACGCACACGCCTTCGGCGGCGAGGTCCCGACCGCGCCGTGCGGCCAGGGTCTCCACGGCCGCGAAGTCGCTCGGCCCTTCCAGGAGGACCGCCGTCCGCACTCCCAGGGCCACGGCCAGTTCCCTCGCCGCGTCACCCGGACCACCGGCCGCCCAGCGGCCGATCTCGTCCCGGAACGCGCTCATGTCCACCATGGGGCGAGTCTGCGCTCCCGCGGGCCGGGTGCGGTACGGAATATCCCGGGTCTGGCGGCCGGGCCGGGCGGCCGGCCCCGGGGCGGCGGCTACGGCTCCCTGGGGGTCAGGCGGCAGCGGGCCGGACCCGCCGCCTGGAGGGTGATCGCGGAGGTGAGGGGCACCTCGGTGTCGATGGCCTCGAAGTCGTACCGCTGGAGGATCATCGCCAGGGCGATCACCGACTCCAGCATCGAGAAGTGCTGGCCGATGCAGGCGCGCGGCCCGCCGCCGAAGGGGAACCAGGCGTACCGGGGGCGGGCCGCCTCCGCCTCGGGCGTGAAGCGGTCGGGGTCGAAGCGCTCCGGGTCCTCCCAGTAGTCCGGGTGGCGGTGGGTGACCCAGGGGGCCACGACGACGTCCGCGCCCGCCGGGATGGCGACGCCTCCGATCTCGGTGGCGGCGACGGCGCGGCGGCCGACGACCGGGGCGGCCGGGAAGAGGCGCATGGCCTCCTTGAGGACCCGGGTGACGTAGGGCAGCGCGTCGAGGTCGGCGGCCCCGGGGGTCCGTCCGGCGAGGACCCCGTCGACCTCCTCCCGGGCCCGCTTCCGCGCCTCCGGGTGGAGGCCGAGCAGGTGGAGGGCGAAGCCGAGGGAGGTGGCGGTGGTCTCGTGTCCCGCGAGCAGGAAGACCAGGACCTGTTCGCGCAGTTCGGTGGCGTCGAAGCTGCCGTCCTCGGCGCTCTCGGCGCCGACGAGGAGGGTGAGGAGGTCGTCGCCCTCGTCGGACGTCCGGCCGGAGCTCCGGCGCTCGGCGATGATGCGGTCGCAGACCTCGTACAGCGCCCGGTGGACGGCCGCGGCCCTGCGGTTGCCGGGGGTGGGCCAGTTGCGGGGGACGTTGAGGGGGGAGAAGCCCCGGCGCAGTACGTAGGCGCCGAGTTCGGGAAAGCTGCGCTCGACGATCTGGACGGCCGCGTCGACGTCGGTGCCGAAGAGGATGCGGGCGACGGCGCGCAGGGCGAGCCGGGCCATCTCCTGGAGGACGTCGACGGACGCGGCGCCGTCGTCGCGCCACTCCCCGGTGAGGGTGGCGACCTCGGCGGCGACGGCCGCCGCGTAGCCGTCGACCCGGCGGCGGGTGAAGAGGGGCTGGACGAGCCGGCGCTGGCGGAGGTAGTCCTCGTCCTGGCTGGTGAGGAGGCCGTTGCCGAAGGACTCGCGGACCTCCTGGTAGAAGGCGTTGTCCTTGCGGAAGTTGGCCGATTCCCCGGCGAGGACCTGCTGCGCGCCCTCGGCGGAGAAGACGCCGTAGAGGGTGGCGCGGACGCCGGGCGGTCCCGCGGTGATCCGTACGACGTCCCCGTGCTCGCGCCGGGCGCGCAGGAAGGTCTCCAGGGAGTCGTTCTTGAGGTCGAACATGGAGCCGAGCAGCGGGATTCCCGCGAGTTCGGGCGCTTCGGCACCGGTGGTGACGGTCATGGACGGTTCCCCCTCGTTCGTCGCCTGCGGTGATTCTCTCCCAGGAAGTGACTCACGGGTAGGGAGGGAGGAACAGCGTTTCGGAACTGGCCTGTTGGCGTGAAACGGTCGGCTGTCAGTGGGGTCTGGGAAGCTCGTGGCATGGACCGAACCTCGCCCTCGGAGCACCCCGGATCTCCCGGGCGCCCCGAGATGACCCTGCAGCTGACCATCGACTGCGCGGACCCCCAGCGCCTCGTGCCCTTCTGGCTGGAGGCCCTGCGGTACGTCCCCGATCCGCCGCCCGCCGGCCACGCCACCTGGCGGGCGTACTGGGAGGCCATCGGCGTTCCCGAGGAGGAGCTGGGCGGGGACGCCGGGGAACTCCCGGAGTCCATCGTGGACCCTCGGGGCACGGGTCCCCGGGTCTGGTTCCAGCGCGTCCCGGAGCCGAAGACCGTCAAGAACCGCGTCCACCTCGACCTCAAGGTCGGCGGCGGCCGCGAGGTCCCGCTCGCGCTGCGCCGCGAGCGGGTGGACGGCGAGGTGGCCCGGCTGACGGCGATCGGCGCCACGATCCTGTACGCGATGGACGAGCCGAACGGCATGGACTACTACGCGGTGGTCCTCCAGGATCCGGAGGGCAACGAGTTCTGCCTCGTCTGACCGGTCACCCGTCCGCCGTCGCCCGCCGCCACCCGCAGGGCCTGCCCCGGCGCGCCCCGAGCCGTCGCGGGTCGTCGCGGCGCAGGCGGTCGGCGGTGTCCGTTCCGTACCCTGGCGACATGCGTATGCGCCCCACTCTGAGCTGGACCCCCGCCGAGGACCTGCCGCCGGGCACCATGGATCCGGAGCCGGTCGTCGACGCGCTGGGCGCCGGCGGCGTGCTGGTGCTCAGTGGGGCGGGCCTCTCCACCGAGTCGGGCATTCCCGACTACCGGGGCGAGGGCGGGAGCCTGAGCCGGCACACCCCGATGACCTACCAGGACTTCACCGCGAGTGCCTCTGCCCGGCGCCGCTACTGGGCGCGCAGCCACCTCGGCCGGCGCACCTTCGTCCGGGCCCGCCCCAACGCCGGGCACCGGTCCGTGGCCGCCTTCGGGCGGCACGGCCTGCTCTCGGGCGTGATCACGCAGAACGTCGACGGTCTGCACCAGGCCGGCGGCAGCGAGGGCGTCGTGGAGCTGCACGGAAGCCTGGACCGGGTCGTCTGCCTCTCCTGCGGCGCCCTCAGCGCGCGCCGCGACCTCGCCCGGCGGCTGGAGGAGGCCAACCCGGGCTTCGACCCGGTGGCGGGCGGGATCAATCCGGACGGCGACGCCGACCTCACCGACGAACAGGTCGGGGACTTCCGCGTGGTGCCCTGCGCGGTCTGCGGCGGCGTCCTCAAGCCGGACGTGGTGTTCTTCGGCGAGGCCGTCCCGCCCCGGCGGGTCGAGCACTGCCGCGAGCTGGTCCGCGAGGCGACCTCGCTGCTGGTCCTGGGGTCTTCGCTGACGGTGATGTCCGGGCTCCGGTTCGTCCGGCAGGCGGCCCAGGCCGGGAAACCGGTGCTGATCGTCAACCGGGATCCCACCCGTGGCGACCGGTACGCCGTCACCCGTATCGCGCTCCCCCTGGGCGCGGCCCTCACCACCGTGGCCGGCCGTCTGGGCGTTCCCGTCGAAGACGGCGTGTGACAGCATGACGTGATGACGATCAGAAAGGGCGATGCCGCGTAGGCGCCCCGAGGCCGTCCGCGCCGAGCGGTGGCGGCCGCGTAGACATGTGGTGGTCCGGCGGATCCGTGGCGTTTCCGCGAGGACCCGTGCGGCCGTCCGCCGCGTCGAGGAGGAGCGGGTGCGGCCCGGTGCGGTCGCCGACGCGCTCGCCCGTTTCGAGTGGGCGTTCCGGCAGCCCGGCCGTTATCTGAACGCTTCCGAGGTCTGGCAGCCCGGCCTGGAGGTGGAGGACGCCCGCGACGACCTGGAGAAGGTCATGCTCCACCTGCCCCTCGGTGCCCGGCGCGATCTCGGCCGGCTGATCGCCCGGATCGACGAGGAGTTCGAGCGCCGTACCCTGCCGAACCCCCGGCCGGTGCGCGTACGGGCACTGGACGGCTGGTGGTGGGCGAGGACCCGCGAGCGGTGACGGCGGGCACGGGCCGGGTCCGGCGTGCGAACGATCACACGGAGTTCAGCCGCAATCCCCTTTCTCGTGGCCGGTGTTGCTCGATACTCGCGAGTAGCCCGATCGTCGTCCGGGAGGAAGCACCCGTGAAGATCCGTACGCTCCACGCCGTTCCGCTCGTCGTCTCCGCCGTCCTCCTCACCGGCTGCTCCGGATCCGCCCAGGAGCTCGGATACGGGGAGAAGGCCACCGGTGAGGACATCGACGTGACGGTGCTGCGCGTGGAGGCGGGGAGTTCCGGGGACCTGGCCGTACTGGAGGACGCCTCCCGGTACGCCGGGCGGACGCCGTACTACCTCCACTACCGGGTCACCAAGAACAAGGAGGGGTCGGTCAAGGGCCCCGACTTCGACGTCGAGGGCGGCAAGGGGCGGCTCACCCTCCTGAGCATCATGTCCGGCTTCCCCTCCCCCACCGTCGGTCCGGACGGCAAGCTCAGCTACTCCGAGGCGCCGAAGTTCGACAAGTGCGCCGACACCCGTACGTCGGCGGAGTTCGCCAAGGCCGCCAAGGGCGAGAGCTACGAGGCCTGCTCCATCTACCTCACCGACGAGGGCGACGGTGCGGCGCCGTCCGGCGTGAAGTGGGTCGAGGGCGATCGGCGCGAGGAGATCGCCGTCTGGAAGTGACCGCGGCTCAGCCCGCGCGGCGGGCGGCCCAGACGGTGCGCTCGGTCCGTACGCCGAGGTCGTCGCGGCGCAGGATGCTGTGGGGCCCGTCGGTGTCGAGGAGCCGGTCGAGCGCGGCGAGGTCCTCGGGCGGGAGCACGTCGGCGACGCCTCGGCGGATGCGGCGCAGACCGCCGAGGGCGTACGCGCCGATCGTGTCGTCGCCGGAGGCCTCGACGTTCACGGTGATCGTGCGTTCGCCGTCGAGGGCGAATCCGGCGGCGGTGAGCATCGGTCCCCAGTCGGCGCCGCGGTGGGGCACGTGCTCGGCGTGGAAGCGTTCGCCCGCGACGTGGCAGCGCTCCTCCAGGCCGGGCCGGTCCTCCGGGGCGTCCTCGGGCAGGAAGCGGGGGAAGCCTGCCAGCTCGACCACCGTGAACAGTCCGCCGGGGGCGAGGAGGTCGTGGACCTGCCGCAGGGCGCGGTCGGGGTGGAGCATGTGGTGCAGGGAGGCCGAGGCCCACACCAGGTCCGGGGTGCCGAGGTCGGGCCAGTCGGCCCGGTCGAGGTCGGCCTGCACGGTGCGCACGCGCTCCTCCACGCCCCGGGCGCACGCCTTCTCCCTCAGCCGCTGGAGGTGCTCGGCCGAGGAGTCGACGGCGGTGACGTGGGCTTCGGGGAAGCGGTCGAGGAGGGCGAAGGTGCCCGCTCCCGTGCCGCAGCCGAGGTCCACGATCTCGCGCGGGGGCGTCCGGACGGGCAGCCAGGAAACGAGGTCGGCGGTGTGCTCGGCAAGGACTTCCGCGTCCAGGTCGAGGATCTCCGCCTGGCTGTCCGCGTCGTGGGAGTGGGACTGGGAATCGCCGTGGGCGTGGGAATCGGCGTGGGCGTGCGAGGGGAGGTGTGCTCGGGTCATGTCTTCACACTAGGGCGTCCATGCGCCTGAGGCACGGCTTCATCCCGTTTGCGCAAGACATTCGCCCCGTCCGCTGCCTCGGGCGCAAGAAGCGGCCGCCCGTGCCGTCTCACCGGCCCGGCGACTCGCGGGAGTCCCGGTCGCCGTCGTCCCGCTGGTGGCCGCGACGGGCGTCGCGGTCGAAGATGCCCAGGAGCTCGCACGGCCCCCCTTCCGCGCCGATCGCGTGCGGCATCATCGTGGGGAACTCGGCGGCCTGGTTGGTCTCGATGCGGAAGCGGCGGTGCCCCAGCAGGAGGGTCGCGGTGCCGGACAGGACGACGAGCCACTCCCGTCCCGGGTGCGCGCGCATACGGGAGGGGTTGTCCGGCGGCGGGTCGGTGATCCGCTGACGGATGACGGTCATGCCCGGCTCGCCCTTGATCGGCCAGCGCATCTGCCCGCGCGCGCCGTCGATCATCGGGCTGATGACGACGTCGTCGGCGGCGGTCTCCACGAGCTGGTCGAGCGTGGTGTCCAGGGCGCGGGCGAGGACGACCAGCTGGTCGAGGGCCAGACGGCGCCGGCCGTTCTCGATGCGGCTGAGGGAGGACTGGCTGAGCCGGGCGCGGGTGGCCAGCTCCTCCAGGGACCAGCCCTGTGCCACTCGTAGGGCGCGGATCCGCTTGCGTACCAGGCCGTCCAGATCCTCGTCTTCTTGCTGCATGGGCAGCATCGTATGCGCCTGCCGCAACGCCTGCCCGTCCTCGGGGATCCCTGGACGCACGTCACGGCTGCGGGGTGCCGGAGCGGCGCCGGTCGCTCTCCTCCCGGAGGGCCTCGGTGCGGTGGGTGAGGGTGCTGACGCGCTCGGCCAGGTCCGGATGGAGGGGGCCGAGGTGGCGGTGGGTCCGGGCGAGGGGTTCCAGGAGGAGGGCCGGGTCGCTGTCCGCGAGGGCTTCGCCGAGGTCGTGCCGGAGGGCGGCGGGGAGGGTGTCGAGGGCGGTGATCTGACCGGCGAGGCGGCGCAGGTCGGCCGCGTTGCCCCGGGCCCAGGTGGTGACGGTGCGGTCGGCGGCGCGGCGGTCGCGGGTGGCCTGGACCCGCTGCTCGCCGGTGGCGCCGGGACTGCCGGGGCGCACCCGCAGGTAGCGGCGCTCGGCCGCCTGCCGGCTGGTGACCCCGAGGGGACGGGCGAGCTCGGCCCAGCTCGCGCCCGCGTCCCGCGCGGCCTCGATGAGACCGGGCTCCCAGCCGGCGAGCTGCTCGCGCAGTTCGCGCAGGAGGAGGAGCGCGGCGAGCGCGTCTTCGGAAGAGGTGACCGCGGGGTTTCCCGGGGCGTCCGGGCCACCGGGAGTCCCCGGGCCGTCCGGGGCTCTCGCCGACCGTGCCTCCCGCGCGGTCTCGCCCATCGTCGCGAGGGCCGCAAGGGCCGCGTGAAGGCTGACGGGAAGGTCGGCTTCTGCCATGGGACACATCCTCTCCGCTTGTCATCCATTCGTTGACGTTGAACTTGTCGTCCATCCGTTGACATGTTACAACGGTGTCAGGTGAAGCGCATTGGCAGTCTCACTGCCCGATCCGACTGGAGGTGTTTCGCGATGTTGATGCGCACCGACCCGTTCCGCGAGCTCGACCGCCTCACGCAGCAGATGCTGGGCACGACCGGCACGTGGTCCCGTCCTTCCGCGGTCCCGATGGACGCCTATCGCGAGGGCGACTCGTACGTGATCGTCATGGATCTGCCCGGGGTGTCGACGGACGCGATCGACATCGACGTCGAGCGGAACATGCTGACGGTCAAGGCCGAGCGGCGGCCCGTCGCCAGGGCCGAGGACGTCCAGATGGAGCTGTCCGAGCGGCCCCTCGGCGCCTTCTCCCGGCAGCTCGTACTGGCCGACACGCTCGACACCGAGAAGATCACGGCCGACTACGAGGCGGGCGTCCTCACCCTGCGGATCCCGATCGCCGAGCGCGCGAAGCCCCGCAAGATCGCCATCGGCCGAGGCGACGGCCGCAAGCAGATCAGCGGCTAGCCGCCCACGGGGCGGGGGCGGAAGCCCGTCTCCCCTCCCCCGCCCACCGCTCCCCGTCACTTCGCCTCCCCGAAGGAAGGGGCCGTGATGAGACCGCGATGGCACACGTTCCTTGACCGCGTCCGGGAACGCGGTGACTACGACACTCCCCAGGAGGCCGAACGGGCCGCCCGCGTCGTCCTGGGGCTGCTCGGCGCCCATCTGGTCGGCGACGTGCGGGCCGCGCTCGCCGCGCGCCTCCCGGAGACCTTCGCCGTCGTCCTGCTCAACCCCCTCCAGGCCGCCGAACCCCTCTCGCCGGAACGCTTCGTGCGCGCGACGGCCGCCTGGATCGAGGGAGCCACCGAGAGGACCGCGGCCTGGGACGTCAGCGCCGTCCTCAGCGTCGCCGCCGACGCCGCCGGAGAAGAGCTGACCGGCCAGATGCTCCTCCAGCTCCCGCCCGGCTACGACCTCCTCTTCGGCCGGCCGCACCTTTCCCGGTGAACCCGGCCCGCCCCTGATCCACCCGGGTCCTGCCCGCCCGGGCTCGAACCTGCCCCGGCCTGGACATGCCTCGGCTCGAACCTGCCCCGGCCCGGACCCGCCCGCCCTTGCCCCCCCTTCCGCTCCGTCGACCCCCGTCCACTCCGCCCGGCCCGAACGGCCGGGCCCGAAGAGAACGGCGATACGCACGCCCATGACCCTCCAGACCGAGACGACGACCTCCACCGCCCCCATGACCTCGACGATGTCCGCGCCGGCACGCGGCGGGACGTCCTACTCCGCCCTGCTCGAACGGGTCCGCTACGAAGGCGCCTACCCCACCCGCGAGCGGGCCGAGGAGTCCGTGCGGTCCGTACTGGCGGCCCTCGGGCGGCAGCTCGTCGGTGACGAGCGGGTCGACCTCGCGGCCCGCCTCCCCGTCGAGGCGGCCCTGGTCTTCACCGCCCAGGTGCCCGCCACCACTCCCCTCACCGGCTGGGAGTTCGTCAAGGACCTCGCCCACCGCACCGGCGGCAGCCCCGCCACCACGCGCTGGGACGTCGGTGCCGTCCTCGCCCCCGTCGCCAAGCTGGCCGGCCCCGAACTGGTCGACCGCGTCATCGACCGGCTCCCCTCCGGCTACGCCCTCCTCTTCGGCAGGGCCGAACTCCGTCCGCACCGGCGCACAGCCCGTACGACCGGTACGGCTGGTGCGACCCGCCCCTTCGCGGACCGGGGAGCCGCATAGGAGTTCCCCGGAAACGTCACCCGAACGAGGGGTGTGGGCTTTCTGCCCCGTTCCGCTGGAGCCGACCGGGTAAGTATGATCAAGCGATGTCTGATATGACCGAGACCACGCCCGGCTGGCTGTCCACGGACGAACTGGAGATGGCCAGGGGCCACATGCCCATCCTGTACGTCGAGGCCGTCCCCGTGCGCGTGGACGACAGCGGCGAAGTCACCAGCGTCGGACTGCTCCTGCGCATAGGCGCGGACGGAACGATCAGCCGCACCCTGGTGTCCGGCCGTGTCATGCACCACGAGCGGGTCCGCGACGCGCTGCTGCGCCACCTGGAGAAGGACCTCGGCCCCGTGGCCCTGCCCCGGGTGCCCGCCTCCCTCCAGCCCTTCACCGTCGCCGAGTACTTCCCCACGGCGGGCATCACCCCGTACCACGACCCCCGTCAGCACGCGGTGTCCCTCGCCTACATCGTGCCGGTGACCGGTGACTGCCGTCCGCGCCAGGACGCCCTCGACCTCGTCTGGTTCAGCCCGCAGGAAGCGGCCTCCCCCGCCGTGCAGGGCGAGATGCCGGGCGGCCGGGGAGTACTCCTGAAGCAGGCGCTCGCGCACGTCGGGCACACCTACTGAGGCCGTTCCCGCGCGGGAGCCGGTGACCGCGCGGGCCCGGCGTCCGGGCCAACCGGGGCGGGCGCACCGCGTGGCACCGTCCCGGCGGCGGCCCCGCGCGCTTACGGTGCCCGCATGACGACAGAACCGGAAGGGAACCCGGCCGGGTCGGCCGACGTCGCCGGGTCGGCCGACGTCCGTGCGGCGCGCGCGGCCATCGAGGCCCATCTGAGCCGTACGGAACCGGGCGCCGCCGGGTCCACCGGCTCTCCGGATTCCCCGGAGGGGCGGGACGGCGGTCGCCGCGTCGACGACGCCACGGCGGAGCGCATCGCCCGCGAGGCCTGGGACGCGGTGTCGGCCGCCACGCCGCCCCCGCCCGACCCCGGCACCGACCCGGCTCCCGCGCGGGGCGCCCGGGAGCCCCGAGAAGTCACCGAACTCCGCAGGCGGGCGATCGCCGTCGCCCGCGGCCTGCACCAGCTCGGCTACCCCCTCGACGAGACGCTCCTGCCCGGCCCCGACATGGCCGCCGGTTAGCGGAGGCGCCGGGCGATGAGTTCCCGTCGCCCGCACGGTCCCCCCTGTCGGACACCCTGACCGACGGAGGAGGAGCCATGGTGGACGACGTCTGGCCGCTGGTGCACGCGGAGCGCGCCGCGCTCGTCGAGGACCTCGCGCGTCTCGGCGAGGAGCGGTGGGACGAGCCGTCGCTCTGCGCCGGGTGGACCGTGCACGACGTGGCCGCCCATCTGGTCGACACGGCCCGTACGACACGTCTGGGGTTCGTGGTCGGTCTCGCCGGGGCGCGGTTCGACTTCGACCGGCAGAACGCCCTGGGGGTGGCCCGCCAGCGCGGTGCCACGCCCGGGGAGACGCTGGAGCGGTTGCGCCGGGTGGTGTCGCGGAGGACGACGCCCCCGGCGCCCCTCGACAGCCGGCTCGTCGAGGAGGTCGTCCACGGCGAGGACATCCGCCGGCCCCTGGGCCTCGCCCGCGCCTATCCGCCTTCGGCCGTCGTACGGGCGCTCCGCCTGCAGGCGCGGACCCCGGCGTCGTTCGGCGGGGCCAGGGAACTGCTGACCCGCGTCCGGCTCTCCGCGACCGACGCCGAGGTGCGGATCGGCGCGGGGCCGGAGGTCACGGGGCCCGTGCTCTCCCTGCTCCTGGCCGTCTGCGGACGGGAAGCGGCGCTCGGCGACCTGGACGGGCCGGGCGTCGCCGTACTGTCGGCGGGCTCCTAGAGGGGGCGCTCCAGGTCCTGGCCTCGGTCCCGCGTACCGGTACCGGTCCCGCCTACCGGTACCGGTCCCGGTTTCGTCGGTCGCAGAACCTTCACACGAGCCGTCGCGCGTCGGACGCGGATCCGGGCACCCGCTCGGGGAACGAGGAAACGCGGTTCGGCGAGGCCGACGCGTTCGACGAGGAGGAAATGTGCCGTGGTTGCGATCGCCGTTCTCCTGCTGCCCCTGCTGGGACTGCTCCTGTTCCTCATGGACCGGGTCGAGGACCGGGTGACGAGTCCGCCGAGGACCTCGCGCCATGCCGGCCGGCGTCACCTCCGGCTGGTGCGGAACCCGGACCGGCCGGTCGGGGAGCGCCGTCCGGCGCGGCACCGGTCGGTCCGGGGCCGGTCCGCGCCCGGGGGCGGGGCCGACGCGGGCGCCGAACGGGCCGACGCGGCCTGACGACGCGGCCCGACGACGTGGGCTGACGACGTGGGCTTATGCGCGCCGGGCGGGGGCACCCGCAGGGGCATGGCCACATCTCATCATGCAGGAGACGAACAGCGCGGCGACGAGGCCGCGGCGCGGGAGACGCCGACGCCCGAGGAGGTCGGCCCCGGGCCCGAAGTGGAGCGGCGTGCGCCGGACGCCCCCACCGAGCTGAAGGGCCGGTCCTGGCTGGGGGTCCTCAAGGGGTCGGTGCGGGAGTTCAAGGACGACGAGCTGACGGACCGCGCGGCGGCCCTCACGTACTACGGCATCCTGGCCCTCTTCCCCGCGATCCTGGTGCTCCTGTCGCTGCTCGGCATCAGCGGGAAGTCGACCACGGACCGGGTGATGGAGAACCTGCGGCAGCTCACCCCCGGCCCGGCCCGCGACATGCTGAACAACGCCGTGGAGCAGCTCCAGGGGCAGGCCGGCACGGGCTCGGTCATGGCGATCGTCGGCGTGGTGCTCGCCCTCTGGTCCGCGTCCGGCTACGTGGGGGCGTTCATCAGGGCGGCCAACCAGGTCTACGACATGCCGGAGGGCCGCCCGGTCTGGAAGCTCCTTCCCGTACGGGTCGGGATGACGGCCGTCCTGATGGTCCTGGCGGTGATCAGCGCCCTGATCGTGGTGTTCACCGGCACCCTGGCGCGCCAGGCGGGAACCGCCCTCGGCATCGGCGACACCGCGCTGACGGTGTGGTCGATCGCCAAGTGGCCGGTGCTCGTCCTGCTGGTGTCCGCCATGATCGCGCTGCTGTACGGGGCCAGCCCCAACGCCAAGGTCAAGGGGTGGAAGTGGGTCACCCCCGGCAGTGTTCTCGCCCTTCTGATCTGGATGCTCGCCTCCGCCGGGTTCGCGCTGTACGTCAGCCAGTTCGCCTCGTACAACAAGACGTACGGCACGATGGCCGGCGTCATCGTCTTCCTGGTCTGGCTGTGGATCAGCAACCTCGCCCTGCTCCTGGGTCTCGAGTTCGACGCCGAGGCGGTGCGGCAGCGGGCCGTGCTCGGCGGGATGGCGCCGGACCGGGAGCCGTACACGGAGCCCCGGGACACGCGCGCCTGGGACGAGGAGGACGTGCGCCGGTTCGAGGAGCTCGACCGGGACGCCGGGGAGCAGGGGTCGCCCGGCGGCGCCCCGGCGCCCGGTGACGCGTCCGGGAAGCGCGCGTAAGTGGCGTCCCGGTCCCGTCGCGGCGGAGCGCTCGAGCGCATGAACCCCATGAAACAGGTCATATGCGACGCATGAGGATAGGACAGTACGTGCCCGCGCCCGGCACCGTCGTCGTGGTCACGGGCGCGTCGAGCGGGATCGGGCGCGCCGTGGCCCAAGCCTTCGCCGGATGCGGCGCGCGCCTGGTCGTCACCGCCCGCAGTGCGGACGCCCTGGACGAGGTGGCGCGGGAGTGCGCCGCCGCCCATCCCCGCGCCGAGGCGGTGGCCGTCCCCGCCGACGTCACGGACGCGGCCGCGACGGACCGGGTCGCGCGGACGGCGCTCGACCGGTTCGGCCGGGTCGACGTCTGGGTGAACGCGGCGGGGGTCGGCGTCCTGGGCCGCCTCGACCGGGTGCCGCCGGACGACGTGCGCAGGTTGTGGGAGGTCAACGTCCTGGGCGTCCTCCACGGGGTGCGGGCGGCGCTCCCCGCGATGCGCCGCCGGGGCCGGGGCGTGATCGTCGACGTCTCGTCCCTGCTCGGCGGCGCCGTCGAGGCGCCGTACCAGGGCCCCTACGCGGCCTCGAAGGCCGCCCTGATCACCCTCGACGAGGTGCTGCGGCAGGAGCTGGCGCTCTCCGGGGATCACGGGATCGCCGTGTGCACCGTCCTGCCGACCGGTGTCGACACCCCGTTCTTCCGGCACGCGGCCAACCACACGGGCCGCCGGATGCGGGCCCTGCCGGCCGTCGCCACCCCCGAGCGGGTGGCGGCGGCCGTCGTGCGCGCGGCGGTCCGTCCCCGGCGGCGCGTGACGGTCGGTCCGGGGGCGCGGCTCCTGCCGGCCGCCCACGCCGTGGCGCCCGGCCTGGTGCGGCGCCTGATCCGGCGGCGTACCGAGGACCACTACTTCGACGCGCCCGGCACGGCTCCGGTCACCACCGGCATCCTGCGCGACCCGTCCGGGGACACCGCGGCGGTGTCCGGCGGCCGGCACGCGCGGATCCGTACGGCGGGCCGCCGGGCCGCCGCCCTGACCCTGGGGGCCGGCGCGGTCGCCGGTGCCCTCCGCGTCCGCTCCCGACTTCCCTCCTGAGGAGATCCCCGCCATGGCACAGTGGAACCGTCTCGTCGAAGCCACGCCCGAGGACGTTTGGTCGGTCCTGAGCGACGGCCGGCTGTACTCCCGGTTCGTGGTCGGCACCCACGACACGTGGGAGGAGGACGGGGAATGGCCCGCCCCGGGGTCGCAGTTGGGGTACGTGCTGAAGCTCGGACCGAAGTCGTACCGGGGCCGCACCACCTCCCGGATCTGCGAGCCGGGCCGCCGCCTCGAACTGGAGGCGAAGACCGACCTGGGCACCGCCCGCATCGCCTTCCGGCTCGTGCCGTGGGGCGCCGACACCCTCGTCATCGTCGACGAGCACCCCCTCCGGGGCCCCGCTGCGCGCTGGCACAACACGGCCGTCGACACCCTGACGCGCTGGCGCCACCGGGGGATGCTGGCGCGGCTGGAGGACATCGCCCTCTCCCGGAAGAAGAAGACCGGGCAACGACAGGGTGCCGGCGAGGGGCGGGGAGTCCGGCCGTGACGGCGCCCGACGCGGTGGTCGTCGGCGCCGGGCCCAACGGTCTGGTGGCGGCCAACGTCCTCGCCGACGCCGGATGGCACGTCGTCGTCCTGGAGGCCACGGACGAGCCGGGCGGAGCCGTGCGCAGCGACCGGGGCGTCCACCCCGACTACGTCCACGACACGTTCAGCGCCTTCTATCCGCTCGCCGCCGCGTCGCCGGTGATCCGGGACCTCGCGCTCGACCGGTACGGCCTGCGCTGGAGCCACGCCCCCGCCGTCGTGGCCCATCCGCTCGCCGACGGGCGCTGCGCGGTCCTGAACCGGGACGTCGGGGGGACTGCCGCCTCGACGGCCGGTTTCGCCGCCGGTGACGGGGCGGCCTGGGAGCGGCTGCACCGGCTCTGGCGCGGTGTCGCCGACGACCTGATCGGGTGCCTGTTCACCCCGTTCCCGCCGGTGCGGGCGGGGGCGCGGCTCCTCGCCCGGACCGGTCCGAACGACGCGCTGCGGCTGCTGCGCACGATGCTCCTGCCCGCCCGGCGCTTCGGCGAGGAGCACTTCGCGGGCGAGGGCGGGAAGCTGCTGATCGCCGGGAACGCGCTCCACGCCGACCTGGGTCCCGAGTCGGCCCTCGGCGGCGGCTTCGGCTGGCTCATGAGCATGTTGGGACAGGACCACGGCTTCCCCGTGCCCGTCGGCGGCGCGGGCCGGCTCACCGACGCGCTCGTGGCGCGGCTACTCGACCGGGGAGGCGAGCTGCGCTGCGGCCACCCGGTGGCCCGGGTGGTGGTCCGGGGCGGCCGGGCGGTCGCCGTCCGCACCGACGACGGCACCGAGGTGCCCGCCCGGCGGGCGGTCCTCGCCGACGTCCCGGCCCCCCTGCTGTACGAGCGCCTCGTCGGCGAGGAGCACCTGCCGCCCCGGCTCCGCGCCGATCTGCGCCGCTTCCAGTGGGACTTCGCCACGGTCAAGGTGGACTGGGCCCTCGACCGCCCGATCCCCTGGACCTCCGAGGGCGCGCGCCGCGCCGGGACCGTGCACGTGGCCGAGGGCATGGACGCGCTGACCCGCTTCGCCGGGCAGATCGCCATGCGGCAGGTGCCGGAGGTGCCGTTCACCGTGCTCGGGCAGATGACCACGGCGGACCCGAGCCGCTCCCCCGCCGGTACGGAATCGGCGTGGGGCTACACGCACGTCCCGCAGCGCGTCCGGTCCGACGCGGGGCCGGACGGCATCCGAGGGCGCTGGGACGAGCGCGAGAAGGAGGCGATCGCCGACCGGGTCGAGGCGGGCATCGAGCGCCTGGCGCCCGGGTTCCGCGCCGCCGTGCGCGCCCGGCGGGTCCTGGCGCCGCCCGATCTGGAGCGGCTCAATCCGGCCCTGGTGGGCGGGGCCGTCAACCAGGGCACCACCAATCTGCACCAGCAGCTGGTCTTCCGCCCCGTGCCGGGCACCGGGCGGCCGCGCACCCCGATCCGCGGCCTCTACCTCGCCTCTGCCACGGCGCACCCGGGCGGCGGCGTCCACGGGGCGCCCGGCGCCAACGCGGCCCGTGCCGCCCTCAGGGGGCCGCACCTCCCCCGGCGGCGCCGCTGAGGGGGCCGGAGCGGCGGCGGTGCCCGGATGCCGTACGGAGCGGTAGGTGATGTGCTGGCAGAGGGCGGATCGCCGCCACAGGGACGGTTCGGAGGGCTCCGCCCCGCCTCGTGAGGAGGGACCGTCATGGTGCTCTTCGTCCACGCCGTCCTCCCGGGGGTCGGTACGGAGCAGTACGACAGGCTCAACGCCGACCTCCAGCGGATGCCCGGCGTCTTCGACGGCTGCGTGGCCCACGCGTGCGTACCGACGGACGACGGGCTCGAGGTCTTCGACATGTGGGAGACCGAGCAGCAGATGAACGCGTTCGTCGAGAAGATGATGCCCGTCGCCACCGAGCACGGCTGGCCCGAGACGGGCGTCGCCCCGCGCATCATGCGCGTCCACAGCCACTGGGTCCCCGGCACCGCCGGCTGACCCCCGCCCCAGGGGCGGCTCCGGTCCGGAGCCGCCCCTCGCGCGCGTCCCGCGAAAGAAGTCGGGAGGAATTCGGCCGGTGATGTCGAGAAGCCGCGCCCCGCTCCGTCCCAGGGGTGAACGCGACCACAATGGGCCGCACCCCCTCCGAGGAGAGACACCATGGCCAAGTACCTGCTGCTGAAGCACTACCGGGGCGCTCCGGCCGCCGTCAACGACGTGCCCATGGACCGGTGGACGCCGGAGGAGATCTCGGCGCACGTGCGGTACATGAACGACTTCGCGGACCGGCTGCGGGAGAGCGGCGAGTTCGTCGACGGCCAGGCGCTCGCGCCCGAGGGGGCGTGGGTCCGCTACGACGGCGAGGGCCGCCCGCCGGTCACCGACGGTCCGTTCGCCGAGACCAAGGACCTCATCGCCGGCTGGATGGTGATCGACGTCGACGGCTACGAGCGCGCCGTCGAGCTGGCGGGCGAGCTGTCGGCCGCCCCGGGGGCGGGCGGGAAGCCGATCCACGAGTGGCTGGAGGTGCGCCCGTTCCTGACCGCGCCGCCCACCGTCACGGAGTGGTGTCACTGATGGACGAGGCCCTGCTCAGGGGCCTCGTGCCGGGTGTCCTCGGGATCCTCGTCCGCCGCGGAGCCGACTTCGCGGCGGCCGAGGACGCCGTGCAGGACGCGCTGGTCGAGGCGGTCCGGGTGTGGCCGGCCGATCCGCCGCGGGATCCGAAGGGCTGGCTGGTCACCGTGGCGTGGCGCCGGTTCCTCGACGCGACCCGGGCGGACACCGCCCGGCGCCGGCGCGAGGACCTCGTCGACGAGGAGCCGGCTCCCGGGCCCGTGTCCGCCGTGGACGACACGCTCCGGCTCTACTTCCTGTGCGCCCATCCGTCGCTGACGCCGTCGTCGGCGGTCGCGCTCACGCTGCGGGCCGTGGGCGGCCTGACCACGCGGCAGATCGCCGGGGCCTATCTGGTGCCCGAGGCGACCATGGCGCAGCGCATCAGCCGGGCCAAGCGGACGGTCTCGGGCGTGCGCCTCGACCGGCCCGGCGACGTGGCCACCGTGCTGCGCGTCCTCTACCTCGTCTTCAACGAGGGGTACTCGGGCGACGTCGACCTCGCCGCCGAGGCCATCCGGCTCACCCGGCAGCTCGCGGCCGTGATCGACCACCCCGAGGTGGCGGGGCTGCTCGCCCTCATGCTGCTGCACCACGCCCGGCGCGCGGCCAGGACCGCGCCCGACGGCGCCCTGGTGCCGCTCGCCGAGCAGGACCGGAGCCGGTGGGACACGGGGGCGATCGCCGAGGGCGTCGGTATCCTCCAGGCGGCCCTGGCGCGCGACCGGCTGGGCGAGTTCCAGGCCCAGGCCGCCGTCGCGGCGCTGCACGCCGACGCGCCCACGGCGGAGGAGACGGACTGGGTGCAGATCGTCGAGTGGTACGACGAGCTCGCGCGCCTGACCGACAGTCCGGTCGTCCGGCTCAACCGCGCGGTGGCCGTCGGTGAGGCCGACGGGCCCCGGGCCGGTCTGGCGGCGCTCTCGGTACTGGACGGTTCGCTGCCCCGGTACACGGCGGTGGCGGCGTACCTCCACGAGCGGGCCGGTGACACGGCGACGGCGGCGCGGCTGTACGCCGAGGCGGCCCGCGAGGCGTCCGACCTGGCCGAGCGGGACCATCTGACGCGGCGGGCCGCCCGGCTCAACGCCGACCGGGATCGCTGAGGCGCCGACGAGAAGCCGCCGAGGGACCGCCGGGGCCGGCGGGGCCGCTGCGAAGTCGCTGAGACCGCCGAGGCCGCCGAGGCCGCCGACCAGGTCGTACTCCGGGTCCGGCGGCCGTCGCGGTCCGGTCCCCCGGGCGCGCTCGCCCCCGTGCATGAATCGGCCGGTGATGGGCAGCCGCCCCCGTGGCGGCCGGGACCCTGGCGGCCGTGCAGGTCGCCGTCAGGCGAGTGGCCGGTGGAGCCGAACGAGGCGGCGCCGGTGCTCGGAGGCGAGCGGCACGTCGTGTGGTTCGCGGAGGCGGACGATGAGCTTTCCCCTGCCCGACAGCGTCGATGCCCTCAAGGACATGATCGGCCGCGAGGTCACCTCGCTGCGCGCGGCCGTGCGCCGGAGCGCGGAGCGACCGCTGGGGGCGCCGTCCGGCACCGAGCGGGCGTCGCCGGTGCAGTCCCTGGCGGTGCTGCCGCCCTCCGCCGAGACGGGCGAGGCGTCGCCGTGTCTGTGCGGCAGCCACGAGCCGGGGACGCGCGGGGCCTGTTCGATACTCGCCGCGATCCCCGCCTCGGCCGTACTGCTCGAACCGCTGTGGAACGAGTCGGGGGGCATCCCGGACTTCCGGATCGTGGCCGGCAACCGCATCCGGTCGGTGGAGTGGCTGGAGGAACCGGACCACCAGGTCGGGCAGCGGTTCCTGGAGGCGCGGCCGGGCGCGGCGGACTCGGGCCTGCTCGCCGCCCTGACGGACGTGGTGGGCACCGGCAAGCCGCTGAACGGTCAGGTGGTGGACTACACGGAGCAGCGGCTCGGCCGGATCCACCGCACCCCCCTGCTGTACACCGCCGCCCGGTGCGGCGAGCAGCTCCTCGTGACGTGGCGGCCGCTGCAGAGCACGGCGGAGCTGATGACGATCGACGCGCAGTTCATCGCCTCGATGGGCTGGGGGAACTGGGACCTGCTCTCCGGGAAGGTGACCTGGTCGGAGGGGCTCAGCCGGATCCTCCACGCCGACGTGCGGATGCCCTGGTCGCTCGACCAGCTGTGCGACGCGCTGCTGCCGGACGACCTGACGGCGTTCGCCGAGTTCCTGACGTCGGTCCTCGCGGGCGAGGAGCCCGCCTGGACCCGGATCCGTTTCGTGGTGCTCGGCGAGGTCCGCACGCTCGACCTCCTCGGACGGCCCGCCACCGGGACGGACGGCAGGGCGTGGGCCCTCAACCTGGTGGCCCGCGACCTGACGCCGCAGATCCGCAGCCGCCGGCGGCTGGCCGAGACGGAGCGGGAGACGGACCATCTGCGGCGGCAGGCGGAGGCGGAGCGGAGGATCGCGGACACGCTGCGCGAGGCGATCCTGCCGACCCACTCGGAGGCGCTCGCGGCGGTCGGGCTCACGGTGGCGGCCTCCTACCGTCCGGCCGAGCCCGACGCCGCGGTGGGCGGTGACTGGTACAAGTGCCGGCTGCTGCCGGACGGCCGGGTGCTCGTGGCGATCGGCGACGCGTCGGGGCACGGCCTGGAGGCCGTGGCGCGGATGGCGCAGCAGCGGCACGCCCTGGCGGGCCTGGCGCAGACGGGTTCGTCCGCCGGGGAGATCACGACCTGGCTGAACGAGCTGGTGTGCAGCGATCCGGCGGGGAAGACGGCCACGGTGGTGGTCGGTCACCTCGACGAGGAGAAGGTCCTGCACTGGGCCGACGCGGGCCATCCCGCGCCGCTGCTGCTGCGCGACGGGCGGGCCGAGCCGCTGGAGGCCAAGCAGCGCGGCCCGCTCCTGGGCGCGCTGCCGGGGTACGCGTACGAGACCTCGTCGACGCCGCTGCGTCCGGGCGATCTGCTGGTCCTCTACACCGACGGGATGGTCGAGCACCGGGGCGAGGACGTGACCGTGGGGATC
The DNA here is from genome assembly GCF_044754545.1 of Streptomyces sp. NPDC093071. NCBI lineage: Bacteria > Bacillati > Actinomycetota > Actinomycetes > Kitasatosporales > Streptomycetaceae > Streptomyces > Streptomyces sp. NPDC093071. Next base: position 116,517 of record NZ_JBIVPH010000013.1, read on the forward strand.
GCGCGGCTGGCGGACGCGGTGGCGGCCTCCTCGTCCCTGGAACCGCGCGGGCTGATCGACGCGCTGCTGGCCGATCCCGAGCTCGCGGGCCACGAGGACGACGCGTGCGTCCTGGGGATCCGGGTGGACTGAGCGCCCGGCGGGTCGTACGGCGGCACCCGGCGGGCCGTACGGCCGCCCCCGCCGTACGGCGTGTCCTGCGGCGGCCGGCCGGGCCCGGGCGTGACGCTCCGCTCCCCCCGTCCGTTGAGCGGACCGGGGAGGGCGTGTGGTCGGCGGACCGCCGGGGAACGAGACGGTGTTCACGCCGCCGGGCGCCGGTCCGCCGTCCAGGGCATGGTCCCCGCATTCCACCGCCCCCGCCGGGGCGCCGCACCGATCGGAGAGAGATGACGACGCCTTCCGCACCCGACGGGTCTCCCGGTACGTCGATGACCGACGAGGAGTACGGGCTGCTGCGCGCCTCCGCCGCCCTGTGGGCCGGGACCTCCGTGCTGATCACCGACGAGTACGGGCAGGTCCTGGTCCAGCGCGTCGACTACCGGCCCTGGCGCCTCCTGCCGGGCGGGGCGGTCGACAAGGGCGAGTCCCCCGCCCGGGCCGCCGTCCGGGAGCTGCGGGAGGAGCTCGGCGTCACGGCGGCCGTCGACCGGGGCCTCGCCGTCGACTGGGTGTCGGTCGACGGCTTCGGCGCGCCCGGGGTCATGCGGTTCCCCGGCGAGATCGTGCACGTCTACGACGGAGGCGTCTGGGACGGGGACCGGATCGCCGCGATCCGGCTGCCCGGGCACGAGGTCGAGGCCGTGGAGTTCGTCGAGCCCGCCGACCTGTCCGGTCTGATGGCCCCCGGCGACGCCCGCCGCGCCCTGTCCGCGCTGCGCGCCCGCGTCGAGGGGGCCGGTCCCGCGCTCCTGGAGGACGGCGTCCCGATCGCTCCGGGCGTCCTCGACCGGGTCGGCGTGCTGCGCGCCGCGCGGGACCGCGACCACCGGCCCTTCCATCCCGTCCCCGTCCCGGACGGCCTTCCGGTCCGCGCGTCCTCGGGCTGGCTGTTCGCGCCGGACGGGCGGGTGCTCGTCCTCCTCGATCCCGACACGGGCGCGGCCCGGCTGCCCGGGGGCGCCACCGAAGCGGCGGACCACGGCGACCCCTGGGCCGCGCCGGCCCGCGAAGCCGACGGGGCGGCCCCGGCCACGGCCGCCCGCCCCCTGTACCTCGGGCACCTCCTCGCCCCGGACGGGCCGGACGGTCCGTACGCGCTCGTCCGGCACGCCGCCGCCCTCACCCGTCTCGGTCCCCCGTCCGTCGATCCGGTCACCGGCCGCGCGCCCGTCCGGGTCCTGGCCACCCCGGAGCAGGTGCGGGAGCTCTTCGACTGGGGTCCGCCCGGGGACGAGCAGCTCGCGGCCGTCCACCGGGCCCGGGCCCTCCTCGGCATCCCCCGGGCCGCCCGGCAGGCCGTCACCGAACTCGCCGGGCCCGTCGCCTATTAGAGCCTGCCATGGGGGCGTGTCCGAAAGTGTGCGGGCGACGGCACTTCCGGTTCTGGTGCCGATCGTCCGCCCCCGCCAAGATGGTTCACAGTTGAACAATCAAGAGCGGTGGGAGAGTCGTGATGGGTGCGGGGCAGGTCGTGACGGTGTACGGCGCGTACGGGCACACGGGGCGGTTCGTGGTGGCGGAGCTGCTGGACCGGGGGTTCGTGCCGGTCCTGGCCGGGCGTGACGAGGGCAAGCTGCGGGCGTTCGCGGAGTCCCGCCCGGAGCTGGACGTACGACCGGCCACGGTCGACGATCCGGCCTCGCTCGACCGCGCGCTGGCCGGCGCGGACGCCGTGGTCAACTGCGCAGGTCCGTTCGCCTCGACGGCGGGGCCGGTGATCGAGGCGGCCCTCCGCGCCGGGATCCCGTACGTGGACGTGGCGGCGGAGATCGAGGCCAACCTCGACACGTTCGCGCACTTCGCGGAGCGCGCCGCCGCCGCGGGCGTCCCGGTGATCCCCGCGATGGCGTTCTTCGGCGGCCTCGGCGACCTGCTCGTCACGGCGGCGATGGGCGACTGGACGGAGGCCGACGAGGCGCACGTCGCGTACGGGCTGAGCGGCTGGCACCCCACCGCCGGGACCCGTACGGCGGGCGCGGTCTCCCGGGAGCGCAGGGACGGCCGGCGCGTGGTGTTCGCCGGCGGGAGGCTGGAGTACCGGGACGACGCCCCGCCGGCCCTGGAGTGGACCTTCCCCGAACCGCTGGGAGTCCGGTCCGTGATCGGGGAGTTCACCATGGCCGACGTCGTCACCGTCCCCAGCCACCTGGCCGTTCCCGAGGTGCGCACCTACATGACGGCCGAGGCGGCGCGGGACCTGGCCGCCCCCGACACTCCGGCGCCGGCCGCGGCCGACGAGCAGGGGCGGTCCGACCAGACGTTCCTCGTCGACGTCGTCGTGCGCTCCGGCGGTGAGGAGCGGCGGGCCGTGGCGAGCGGCCGGGACATCTACGCCGTCAGCGCGCCGCTCGCCGTGGAAGCCCTCGCCCGCGTCCTCACGGGCCGGACCGGGGCGGTCGGCGTCGTCTCCGCCGGCGCGGCCTTCGACGCGGCCGCCTTCCTGCGCGCCCTGTCCCCGCACCTCTCGGTCGCGCTGCCCCGGTAGTCCGCCGAGGGGCGCCGCGGACACGGGCGGGGCGTTTTCCGGGCCCGGGCGTTTCGAGGTGGTCTTTGCGGCCAGACGCGACATTGGAGGCATTCACGGACTGATCCGAGGAGGACAAGCGGGATGGCTAAGGTGTCGCATCTGCCCGGGCGGGCGGAGCACCAGTGGAACTGGCAGATGTCGGCCGCGTGCCGCGGCGTGGGCACCGAGGTGTTCTTCCACCCCGAGGGCGAGCGGGGACAGGAGCGAACGGCGCGCGAGGAGGCCGCCAAGGCCGTCTGCGCGACCTGCCCGGTGCGCGTCCGCTGCCTGGAGCACGCGCTCAGCGTGGCGGAACCCTACGGAGTCTGGGGCGGGTTGACGGAGCAGGAGCGCGAGCTGGCGCTCCGTACGGCGGCCGCCGCGGCCTAGGGACCACCCGGCGCCCTCCTGGTGGGGTGGGGGTCCGGGGACGAGGGGCGGGCCCGAACTCGATGAGTTCGGGCCCGCCCCTCGTCCCGTCGTCCTTTCGGCCCGTCAGACCAGACGGCCGCCGAAGGGTCCGCCCAGGCCGTAGTACGTGCCCAGCTGGTCGCGGTAGACCGGGTCGTCGAGGTGCTTCTCGCGGTGGAACTCCGGAGCGTCCTTGATCTGGTCCTTGGTGCGGTCCACGAAGATCTTCCGCTCCTCCGGATCGATCCGGGTCACGGTGCTCGCCGGCAGCAGGACCTCCTTGCCGAAGATCCAGACCCCGGTGTCGACGACCAGATAGGAGTCGTCGACCTCGTCGGAGTGCTTGTCCACCTTCCCGATGCCGCCGTCGGTCGCCTCGACCTTGTAGCCGGTCAGATCGGCACCCGCCAGGTGCCCGGCGGTCGACCGGTAACTCCACGCGTGCTCGGTCATTCGTCCCCAACTCCTCCAGTAGGGAGAGGACGAGCGGCGGTCCGCCGCCCTCCGTCTCCGTGTGCCGTACGGGGCGGAGCGTGTTCTCCGTCCGGAGTCCGCCTGCCCCGGTCCCCCCGGCTCATTCGCCCGCCCGCCGGTGCGGCGACCGGGGGCTCCTGTCCGCCCGGACGGCTTCCGTCCGGGCGGAGGGCGGGATACGGGCCGGGCCGCCGGGTAGCCGAACCCCATGGACACCAGCGAGAACACCCCCGGCCACCCCGTCCCCCCGTTCCCCGACCAGCAGCAGGAATATCCCGGCTCGACCGAGCGGATGGACCCGCGGCCCGACCACGGGGAGGACTCCTACCGGGGCCACGACCTGCTCCTCGACCGGGCGGCGGTGGTCACCGGCGGTGACTCCGGGATCGGCAGGGCCGTCTGCCTGGCGTTCGCCCGCGAGGGCGCGGACGTCGTCTTCACCCACCTGCCCGAGGAGAAGGACGAGGCGGCCGAGACGGCGCGCCTGATCCGCGAGGCGGGCCGCAGGGCGGTGCCCGTGCTGTGCGACGTCCGCGACGAGGAGCAGTGCACGGCCCTGATCGACCGGGCGGTGGAGGAGCTGGGGCGCGTGGACGTCCTCGTCAACAACGCCGCGTACCAGATGTCCCGGCCCGACGGGATCGAGGCCATCACCACGGAGCAGTTCGACCGGGTGATGAAGACCAACCTGTACGGGATGTTCTGGCTCTCCCGGGCGGCCCTCGCCCACATGCCGCGCGGCGGGTGCGTCATCAACACCACCTCGGTGCAGGGCTACCAGCCCAGCCCGCACCTCCTGGACTACGCGATGACGAAGGCCGCGATCGTCTCCTTCACCCACAGCATGGCGCAGCTGCTCGCCGAGCGCGGCATCCGGGTGAACGCGGTCGCCCCGGGGCCGGTGTGGACCCCGCTGATCCCCTCGACGATGCCGAGCACGGAGGACTTCGGCAGGCAGTCACCGCTGGGGCGCCCCGCCCAGCCGGCGGAGATGGCGCCCGCGTACGTCTTCCTCGCCTCGCCCGGGGCGAGCTACATCACCGGCGAGATCGTCAACGCCACCGGCGGCACTCCCCTGCCGTAGGACGCCGGGAACGGACACGGCCCTCCCCGGATGACCGGGGAGGGCCGTTGTCGCCGAGCGGCCGTGTCACATCGGGGCGTCGGCCGCCGGGGGCCGGCCGGCCCGCCCAGGCGCGTCGCCGGCCCCGGAGTGCTCCGGTGTCCGGGTGAGGGGCAGGTGGTAGAGGGCGAAGGCCTTGCCGATGACGGGCTGGGCGACGTTGCGGACGCGCACCCCGCCCGCCGTCATGCCGTGCTCGGTGCCCAGGTGGGCGTGGCCGTGGACGGCGAGGTCGGCGCCCGCCCCGTCGATGGCCTCGGCCAGGAGGTAGCTGCCCAGGAAGGGGTAGATCTCGACCGGTTCACCCGCGAGCGTGTCGGGGACGGGAGAGAAGTGGGTGAGGGCGATCCGCGCCTCGCAGTCGGACAGGTCGGACAGGGCCTCGTGGAGGCCCTCGGCGGCCCGGCGCGTGGTGCGGACGAAGTCCTTCATCTCGCGTTCGCCGAACTCTCCGGCGCTGCGGCCCGCGAAGCCGCCGCAGAAGCCCTTCGTGCCGGCGATGCCGAGCCGTCCGCCGTCCACCGGCAGGACCGTCCGGTCGCCCTCCAGGACGGCGACCCCGGCGTCGGTGAGGACGCGCGCGATGTCCGCCTCCTGGTCGGAGTGGTAGTCGTGGTTGCCGAGGACGGCCACCACGGGGACGCCGAGGTCCCGGACCTCGTCCGCGACCACCTCCGCCTCGGAGACCGTTCCGTGGCGGGTGAGGTCCCCGGCCAGAAGGAGGACGTCCGCGCAGAGCGGCAGGGTCTCGAAGGAGGGGCGCAGCAGGCCCCGGCAGTCCGGGCTCAGATGGATGTCCCCGACGGCCGCCACCCGGACGACGGCCCCGTCCTCCTGCCGCTCCGGGGCCGTCACAGCAGCTCCTCGGGACGCTCGGGGGGATCGATGCAGGCGACCATCAGGTCCGTGCGGACGGGCAGGCCGGCCAGTTCCGTCTCGGCGAGCCGGAGGATCTCCTCCCGCTCCCCGGCCGTCGGGACGGTGCCCGTCAGGAGCACGGCCGTGCCGCGCACCTCGATGCGTACCCCGAGCTCGGCCATGTCGTCGTGCGCGAGCCGCTCCCTGAACCGGGCGATCCGGTACTCGTTCTCGCCGGTGTCCATCGCGCTCCTCCGTCCTGTCGTCCTGTCACCGTGGGGGCCGGGCCAACGCGCTCCGTCCGGGGCGGCGGCCCTTCACCGTCGCGTCTCCCCCGTCCCGTACGTACCATTCCTCCCCCTCGTGCGGTGTGCGGACGGGAGGAGACCGCCTCCGGTGCTCAGTCCTCCAGGGGTTCGGTGGCGGGGCCCTGGAGGACGCTGCCGTCGGCCGCGAAGCGGGAGCCGTGGCAGGGGCACTCCCAGGTCTGTTCGGCGTCGTCGAAGCCCAGCTCGCACCCCATGTGGGTGCAGCGGCGGCCGGTCCGCAGGCCGGTCAGGAAATGACGGGCCACGGCCGTCTGGTGCCGGACGACCCCGGGCGTCTCGCGGACGGGGAGGCGGCGTCGCGGGTCGAAGAGCTCCGTCCAGTCCGGGCGCGGGGCGCCCGTCAGGTGGGCGGTGAGCAGCCGGCCCGCGGCGACGCCGTTGCTGAGCCCCCAGCCGCCGAAGCCGGTGGCGACGTAGACGTGCTCGGTGTCGGGGTGCTCGTGCCCGACGCAGGGCACCCCGTCGGCCGTGTGGACGTCCTGGGCCGCCCAGCGGCGCACCCCGGGCGCCTCGGCGAAGCCCGGCAGCCGGTCGCGCGCCCAGGATTCCAGGCGCGCCAAGCGGGCGCGGACGCCGCCGGCGCCCGGTTCGAAGGCCTCGCCCGAGACGATCAGGAGCCGTCGGCCGTCGCCGAGCGGGGCGGTGCGCACCGAGCGGACGTCGTCCTCGTCGGTCCAGTACATGCCGTGGGGGGCGTGACGCTCGTCGACGGGGGCGGCGACGACGAGTTCCCGGCGCAGCGAGAGGCGCATCAGGAGGGTGGGGTGGCAGCGGAGCGGGAAGTGGGTGGCGAGGACGACGTCGCGGGCGTGGACCGTGCCCCCGCCCGCGAGGGCGAGGCGGCACTCGGCGCCCTCCTTGAGGCCGGTGACGCGGGTGCCCTCGTGGATCCTGCCGCCGTGCGCGACCAGGTCGTCGGCGAGGGCGAGCAGGAAGCGGCGCGGGTGGAACTGCACCTGGTCCTCGACGCGGACCGCCGCCGCGACCGGGTACGGGAGCCCCGTCCCGGCCTCCCCCGGCTCCCCGGTCGTCCCGGTGGCCGGCAGCCCGGCCGCTGCGGCGGCCGCCGCCTCGGCGCGGATCTCGCCGGTCCGCTCCTCGTCGGAGGTGTACGTGTACGCGGGGCGGCGTTCGAGCTGCGCGTCGACGCCGAGCTCCTCGCACAGGCGCGCCACCTCCCGGAGGGCGTCCTCCTGAGCCGCCGCGTACCGGGCCGCCGCCCTGTCCCCCTGGTCGTGGCGCAGGGGCTCGTAGCGGAGGCCGTGGAGGGAGGTGAGCTTCCCGGTGGTGTGGCCGGTCACCCCGGCCGCGATCCGGTCCGCCTCCAGGACCACCACGTCGCGGCCGGCGCGGTTCAGTGCGCGGGCGGTGCAGAGGCCCGCGATCCCGGCCCCCACGACGACCGTGTCCGTGGTGAGGTCGCCCTCCAGCGGCGGGTGGGCGCGGCCTGGCGGCGCCGACTCCATCCAGTACGAGCTTCCGGGTCCGGGCATGATCCCTCCTCCGGGCGGTCGGACGTCCGCCCGGCGTCTACCCGGAGCCGGCGCGCGCAGTCGTCCGGGGGCGCGGTCCCGGTCGTGATCCGGCGGGCACGCGCTACTCCTCTTCGGTGCCGGCCTCGCCCCTCCGTCCGTGCGGGCGGCGCTGTTCCTCGCGGCCCAGGCCCGGGGACTGGCGCTTGGCGGTCATGCCGCCCTCGTCGTCGGTGCCGCCCCGGCGGTCCCGGGTGGCCTTCTCGGCCTCCCGGCGCGCCTCGACGTCGCCGCTCTCGCCGACGGCCTCCGAGGGCGTGGTCCGCGGCGGGCCGTCCGCGGGCAGGGTGCGGCGGCGCTCGTGACGGGTCATGGTCGTCCTCCTCGGTCGTGCGGACGGGCGGGCACGTGGGGCGGCTGCCCCGAGGTGTCGCACGGAAACGTCAGGCGGGAGCCCCGCGCGTGGGGGCGAGGACGAAGGCGTGGCCGGCCGGGTCCGTGTAGCGGCGCGTGTCGGTGCGCCGGTCGAGGCGGGTGCCGTTCTGGTCGGCGGAGACGGGGCGGGCGCCCAGGGAGACGGCCTCCCGTTCGGCCTCGTCGAGCGCGTCGGGCTCCACGAGGATGAGCAGGTGGGCCTGCTGGGAGTCGTCCGGTCGGGGCCAGCTGGGCGGCGCCTGGCCGGGGTCGCGCCGGATGCCCAGGACGACGCCCGTGGCACCGGAGATCAGCAGCAGGTCGGCGTCGGCGCCACTGGGTTCGACGGTGGCGTCGAGCAGGGCGGCGTAGAAGCGGGCGAGGGGTTCGGGATCGGTGCTGTCGAGGACGAGGACACCTGTCTTGGAAACGGTCATGCGGTCCGTGTGCCCCGTCAACGGCCTTTCAGGCAAAGGGAGTCGGGGCACGGTCTGATGGACCCGGACCGGCCGGACGCCTTCGCCGGGCGGAGCCCGGGTGCCCGGTGACGGAGGTGGCGTCACCAGTCCAACGAGCGTCGTGCTGAACGTAATTGACGACCCGTCGCGTGCCCGGACGCATCGGGGGTAGGCGCAAGGAGCGGCCCTCGTGTCCGGGAGCCGCCGGAGACCGGCGTTCCTCCGCCGGACGCCACGTGGATGACGTACGAGCACAGGAGGTTCCATGTCCGCACTGTTGACCCGCATCAAGCGATTCGGCCGCAGCCCCCAGGGGCGGCGGGCGATCGCGTCGCTACGGCGCGCCGCCTCCGACCCCCGGAGCCGGGCCCGGGGCCGCCGCCTCCTCGGCAGGCTGCGCGGACGCCGCTGACCGCTCGCTCCACCAGCCCTTCACCCCTGTGGGCCCGGCATCGGCCGGGCCCACAGGCATGAGGGTGACGAGACGGCTCACGGCGGGGCGTCGGACGGACGGACCTCGCGCAGGCGGTCCAGACGGCGGATGGTCGGGGTGGCGCCCATGCCGTGGAGCAGTACGGAGAGCGCCACCGTGGTGGCGGTCAGGACCCACAACTCCCGCGCCTGGCCCTCGAATCCGTGGTGGCCGAGCGCGTACGCGAGGTAGAAGAGGGAACCGATGCCGCGCAGTCCGAAGACGGCGGCGACGACCCGCTCCCGGGGGCCGGTGACGAAGCCGAGCTGGGCGATCCACCCCATGAGCGGGCGGACGACCACGATCAGGGCCAGGGCGAGCAGGACCATCGGCCAGGTCAGCGACGCCAGGCCGGTGGCGACGAGGTAGTGGCCGAGGAGGAAGAGCAGCGCCGCCGTCAGGAGGCGTTCGATCTGCTCGGTGAAGCCGTGCAGCACCTTGTGGTAGCCGTGGCCGCGTTCGGCGGCACGGACGGTGCAGGCGGTGACGAAGACGGCGACGAAGCCGTAGCCGTGGGCGAGTTCGGTGAGGCCGTACGAGAGGAAGGTCGCGGCGAGCGCGACGAAGCCCTCCATGTGCTCGGACAGCCTGAGCGAGGCGGACCCGGCCCGGAAGAACATCCATCCGAGCAGCCGCCCGAGGGCGATGCCGATCACGACGGCGATCACCGCCCTGGCCACGAGGTCGAAGCCGAACCAGTGTCCCCAGTCGGCGTCCGCCCAGACGCCGCCGGCTCCGGCGAGCGCGAGGGCGGCGAGGACGAAGGGGAAGGCCAGTCCGTCGTTGAGGCCGGCTTCGGCGGTGAGCGTGAAGCGGACCTCGTCCTCGTCGTCGTCCTCGTCGGTCGGCTCCCCCACCCGCACCTCCGCCGCCAGCACCGGGTCGGTCGGCGCGAGCAGGGCGCCCACGAGGAGGGCGGTGGCCGCCGGCCAGTCGAAGAGCCACCAGGTGAGGGCGGTGGTCGCGGCGACGGTCAGGGGCAGGGTGATGCCGAGGAGCCGCCACGGCCCGGCCCAGGCGCGCAGGCCGAAGGGCCGGTTCAGGGCGAGTCCGGCGCCCATGAGGGAGACGATCACGCAGATCTCGGTGACGTGCTCGACCCAGGCCCGGTCCGCCACGGGGTCGAGTTCGGGCATGGGGAGGGGCAGCAGACCGGTCAGGGCGCCGAGGGCCAGGAACACCATGGGCATCGAGAACGGCATGTGCCGTACGAGCCTCGGCAGGACCGCCGCCGCCAGCGCTCCGATGCCCAGGGCCGTGAACACGAGGTCGGCGGGGCTCAGGGTGGGACTCCGTTCCGGTGAAGGGGGGTGGTGGGGGTGGTGCCGGCGGCGGTGTCCCGGTCAGTCGGCCGGTTCGTCGGGGGCGGGCTGTTCGGGGTCGACGGTCTCCTCCTCGGGGCGCCCCCGGGGGCCCGTGCCGGATTCCTCGGTGTCCGGGAGGTCCTCGCTGCCCGGGTCCCGCGTGACGGGTATGGCCAGCGGGTCCTCGCCCTCGGCGGCCTGCTCGTCCTCGCGGTCGCGGGGTATCGGGTCCTCCGAATTGCCCGGGGTGTGCGCGTCGCTCATTCCGGTCTCCTCATCTCTTCTCGGGTCTCTTCTCAGGTGCTGCGGTCGATGCGGCGGTACGGGGGTCAGCGCGCCGCCGCCGGTGACGTCAGGCGCACCCGTTCCATGACGTATCCGCTGCGCGGGAGCGTCGGTACGCGGTGCAGCGGGATCGACAGGTCCTGGTCGGGCACGTCGTGGGGCAGGCGGGCGAGGCGCGGGACCAGGGAGGCCAGGAGGGCGAGGGTGATGTCCTCGCCGGGGCACCGGTGGCCCGTCGCCGGGTCGCCGCCGCCCTGCGGCACGAGGTCGTCGCGGCCGATCGAGGCGCCCGGCCGGGTGAACCGGGCCGGGTCGAAGGCGTACGGCTCCGGCCACAGCTCGGGGTCGTGGTCGTGGCCGTACAGGTCGAGGAGGACCAGGCTGCCCTTCTCGATCGGGACGCCGCCCCACCGGGTGTCGGCCGCCGCGAGGCCGCCGGTGAACGGGGCGAAGGGGTAGAAGCGGCGGACCTCCTGGGCGAAGCCCCAGGCGTATCGCTCGTCCGCCGTCAGGAGGTCGCGGTGCTCCGGCCAGCGGTGCAGGGCGTGGGCGGCGAAGACGAGGAACCAGGTGACCGCGACGGTGGGGCGCAGGACGTTCAGGAGTTCGACGGCCGCGGTGTGCGGGTCGAGCTGCCGGCCGTTCGCGTCGGTGTGCGCGGCCACCGCCTGCGCGATCGTCGCCTGCCCCGACGGAGCGCCCGCGTACCGCAGCTCCTCGATCAGCGGGGCGAGCCGCTCCTCCTGTCGCTTCCGGGCCCGCCGCGCGCGCAGGTGCCGGGGGCCGACGGCGGCGAAGCCGTCCACCATGGCCACGAGGTCCCGCGCGGCGGTCTCCTCCTCGCCGCCGGGCAGCGGGACGCCGGCCCAGTCGTGGACGGCCGTGGTCAGGACGCGGGCGGCCTCGTCGAAGAGGACCACCCGCTCCCGTTCCTGCCAGTCGGCCTCGGCCAGGTCCCAGGCGCGCCGGGCGTGCTCGACCAGGTCGGCGACCCGCTCCGGGTCCTTGAGCAGCGTCAGGAACAGCGCCTTCCGTCCCCGGTGCGGCCCTCCGTCGAGGGTGTGGACGGCTCCGCGGCCGAACAGGGTGTCCAGGACGGGTCCGGGCAGGGCGTCCTGGCGGCGGACGTGCCGCTCGTCGTAGAAGAAGTCCACCGCCTCCTTGCCGTGCAGCGCGACTCCGCGCCGGCCGAGGATCCGTACGGGCACGGCCGGGGCGTTCCCGGCGCGCCGGCGCAGGTCGGGCAGCCAGCCGTACCCCTTCATCAGGAGGGACGCGGTGCTGTCGAGCAGCGGGGGGCGGGTGGGGCCGGGCATGTCCTGTGGTGTCGCTTCCATGAGAGACGGGTTCCACGAAGTCGTGATTTCACACCGCCCCGCACCGCCCGACCAGGGGCGGGACGGTGCGCGTACGGTCAGCGGCCGGGGGTGAGGACCGTCTTGATCATGCCGTCCTTCTTGTCCTGGAACGTCTTGTACGCCTCGGGCGCGTCCTCCAGAGGGAGGGTGTGGGTGGCGAAGTCGTCGACGCCGAGCGGGTCGGCGTCGTCCAGGAGCGGGAGGATGTCCTCCACCCACCGCCAGACGTTGGCCTGGCCCATGCGGAGCTGGATCTGCTTGTCGAAGAGGCTGAACATCGGGACGGGGTCGACGGCGCCGCCGTAGACGCCGGACAGGCTGATGGTGCCGCCGCGGCGGACCACGTCCACCGCCGTGTCGAAGGCGGCCATGCTGTCCATGCCGGCCTTGGTCATCATCTTCTGGCCGACGGCGTCGGGGAGGAAGCCCGGGACCTTCTGCGCGGCCTTGGTGAGCGGGGCGCCGTGGGCCTCCATGCCGACGGCGTCGATGACGGCGTCCGTGCCCCGGCCGTCCGTGAGGTCCCGCACCCGGTCGCCGAGGTCCTTGCCGTGCTCCTTGAGGTTCAGGACCTCGACGCCGCGGCTCCGGGCGCGGCGGAGCCGTTCGGGGACGAGGTCCACGCCGATGACCTTGCTCGCGCCCTTGTGGAGCGCGATGCGGGCGGCCATGTCGCCGATGGGGCCGAGTCCGAGGACGGTCACGGTGCCGCCGGGCGGGACGTCGGCGTACGCCACGGCCTGCCAGGCGGTCGGCAGCACGTCGGAGAGGTAGAGGTAGCGCTGGTCGGGGGCGTCCCCGGGGACCTTGATGGGCAGGGTGTCGCCGAAGGGGACGCGCAGGAACTCGGCCTGGCCGCCGGGGACCTGCCCGTAGAGCTTGGTGTAGCCGAACAGGGAGGCTCCCGTCCCGTACTCCCTGACCTGGGTGGTCTCGCACTGGGACTGCAGGCCCTGGCCGCACGTCCAACAGGTGCCGCAGGAGACGTTGAACGGCACCACCACCCGGTCGCCGACCTTGAGGTTCCGCACCTCGGGGCCGACCTCCTCCACGATTCCCATGGGTTCGTGGCCGAGGATGTCGCCGGGGTCCAGGAAGGGTCCGAACACTTCGTACAGGTGCAGGTCCGAGCCGCAGATGCCGCTGGAGGTGACGCGGACGATCACATCCGTCGGGTCGACGATCCGGGGGTCGGGCACGGTGTCCACACGAACGTCGCGGTGTCCGTGCCAGGTCAACGCCCTCATGGTCCAGCTCCTCACGTGCGGCTTGCGGGGTCATGGCGCGAGTGCCCCGGACGGAGGGCCGTATGCGTTTCCCGCGCTCCCGCCGGACGGGCGGGTGGCGGACGCGCGTGGTAGTCGCGCGCCTTCGCGGGTAGCGGCCCCGTAGGGAGACTCCCGGGGCCGGTCCCCGGACCCGTACGGAGAGGGAGGCCGTGATGACGGAGACCCGGAAGGTGCGGGCGGGCCGGCGCACCGTGACGGTGAGCCGGCCGGAGAAGGTGCTCTTCCCCGAGGACGGCATCACCAAGGCCGACCTCGCGGAGTACTACCGCGCCGTGGCGCCGCGGATGCTGCCGCACCTGCGCGGCCGCCCGCTGACCCTGGAGCGCCATCCCGGCGGCATCGGGGACCGGGGCTTCTTCCAGAAGGACGCGCCGGACCACTTCCCGGACTGGGTGGGGCGCGCCGAGATGCCGAAGGAGGGCGGCACCGTCACGTACGTGCTGGCCGAGGACGCCGCCACCCTGGTCCTCCTGGCCGACCAGGGCTCCGTCACCCTGCACCGCTGGCTGTCGAAGGTCGACCGCCCCCACCACCCGGACCGGCTGGTCTTCGACCTCGACCCGTCCGGGGAGGGATTCGGGCCGGTACGGGACGCCGCCCGGTGGCTCCGCGACCTCCTCGACGAGCTGGAGCTGCCGTCGCTGCTCATGACCACCGGCTCGCGCGGGCTGCACGTCCTGGTGCCGCTGGACCGGAAGGCGCCCTACGACGACGTACGGGCCTTCGCCGCCGACATCGCCGGGGTGCTCGCCGCCCGCCACCCCGACCTGCTCACCACCGAGGTGCGCAAGAAGGCCCGGGAGGGGCGGCTCTACCTCGACGTCCAGCGCAACGCGTACGGGCAGACCGCCGTCGCCCCGTACACGGTGCGGGCCAGGGCGGGGGCGCCCGTCGCGGCTCCGCTGGCCTGGGACGACCTGGACGACCCGGCGCTCGACGCGCGCGCCCGGCGCCTCGCCGACGTGGACCTGCTCCTGAAGGAGGACCCGTGGAGCCCTGCTCCGCGCGGGCGCTCCCTCAGGGCTGCGGCGGACCGCCTCCGTCGTACGGGTCCCCGTGCTCGTCCCTGAGGGGGTTCCCGTCCTCGAAGCGGCCCCCCTCGCCGAAGGGGCGCCCTTCGTCGAACGGGCTGCCCTCGTTGAGGGGGCCGTCGTCGGGCGGGCCCTCCTCGCCGCTTCCGTCGACGAACGGCCTCTCCCGGTCGAACGGGTCCTCGTCGCCGTGCGGCGCGAGCGCGATGCACTCCACGTCGATCCGGTCGGCGACCTCCGTCAGTGCTCCCGCCAGGGCCACCACCGTCTCCGGTGCGAGGTCGAGGTCATCTTCGCCGGTCGACTCCAGCCACCCGGCCGCGAGGTGCCGGAGCAGGCCGGTCACCTCGTCGGCGGGGAGCACGAGATGGCCGTCCGGCAGAAGCACCAACGACATGGATGCGTTCATGATGATCCGACCTCCGTGTCACCGACGCGTATCAGGGGGTGTCGCCCGCGGGCGGGGTGCCGTCGGCCGTCTCCGGGCGGACGATGACGACGGGGCAGGACGCGTGCGCCGCGCACTGCTGGCTCACCGAGCCGAGGAGCAGGCTCGCGAACCCTCCCCGGCCCCTGCTTCCCACGACGAGCAGTTCGGCGCCGTCCGACTCGTCGATCAGCACCCGGGCGGGGTTTCCGCGCACCACGTGGTGGACCAGGGGAACGTCGTCGTCCGGGCCGAGGACCGCTCGGAGCTCCTCGGAGAGCGACCGCCGGGCCTGTTCCTCGTCGAATAGCACGTCGACGGCCGGTGCGGACCATCCTTCCGCCCCGGGGAGGTCGTAGACCCCCACGGCGTGCACGGTCGCGCCGGTGCGCCGCGCGTGGCGGAGGGCCCAGCGCAGGGCCGCGTGCGAGGCCGGTGAACCGTCCACGCCCACGACCACGCGGGAGGTGCCGTCATTGGTGCCCATGTCATGCCCCTTCTCGCTCACGCCGGGAAAGACGGTTCGGGCCCGGGCTGCGGGGTTCGGCTCCGTCTCTTCTCCGCCCGCCGCCGGAAAGGGTCTCCTGCCGACCGACTACCCGGCACCGCGGGCCGTACGCGCGGACGGCCCGGCGTAGGGGCGGTCGCCCCTCCGTACCAATGTGCCCCGGGAGGGCCCGGACCGCCCGGCAGCCGCCCTCGTACGCGTCCGTCCCGGGGGCGCGGGACCGGTGCGGGCTGGTACTGGCTGACGGGCGGGGTCGGTGCGGACGGGGGCGGACGGGCGGTCGGTGCGGACGGCCCGGGGCCGGTCGCGGGACGTCGTGTCCGTCCGCGCGACCGGCCCCGGGCCCGGAGCGTCAGTGCCGTCGGGCGTCCTCAGGGGCGGTCGGCGGGCGGCCAGGCGCCCGCGCCGCGCGAGGACCGGTCGGCCTGCCCGGGGATGACGGGGACGTCATCGGCCGGGCCGGCCGGGCCCGTCAGGCCCATCGTGCCGCCGGTCGTACGCGGGGCGTCCGTCGGGGTGCCGGTCGGGGCCGGACCCGTCGCGTCCGAGGGGCTGACGCGGCCGCGCCAGCCGCCGGTGGCCTGCCCGCGCTCCTCGATGAAGCCCTTGAACCGCTTCAGGTCGCCCTTGACCCGCAGGTCGAGGATCCCGAGGGCGTCGCCGGTCTTCTCCACCACGCCCTCCGGCTCCACCTCCATCGCGAGCCGGACCCTGGTGTGGCCCTCGTCGAGCGACTGGAAGGTCACGACGCCCTTCTGCCGGACCTCGCCGCCCACGGTGCGCCACGCGACGCGCTCGTCGGGCAGCTGGTCGACGATCTCGGTGTCGAACTCGCGCCGCACGCCCGCCACCTTGGTCCGCCAGTGGCAGTGGCGGTCGTCGACCTGCCGCACCTCCTCGACGCCCTCCATGAAGCGGGGGAACTCCTCGAACTGCGTCCACTGGTCGTAGGCGCTCCGCACCGGGACGTCCACATCGATGGTCTTCTCGACCGTACTCACCGGTTTGCCTCCTTCGTTCCGTTGTGGTCGTCCCCCGCGTACCCGGCCGCTCTCGTCCCAATCAGGCCCCGGGAGTCCGGTGCGCGGACCCGGAACGGGAAAGGTGCAGGCAGGCGCGTTCCTTGCATAATGGAGGGTGGCAGCCACCTGTCGAGCTGCTTCAGGCTGGACACAGAGCGTCCTGCGGCGGAGAACGGCCCCGGCGGCCGGCTCGCGCCGAGGATGCGGCGCTCGCGGTGTTCCCGTCGAGCTCCACGAACCGCTCACCGTGCGCCGCACCCGGGACCGCTCGCCGGTCCCTCCCACTGATCACCGCCCCGCGCCGCGTCCGCGGCGCCCACCCGGCCGGGAGGTAGACCATGCTCGTGAGCCATGTCCTCGAAGACGGCACCCTGCACCTGAGGCTCCTCCGGGAGCTCGACGTCACCAGCCGTGCCGCGGCGGCCCTGGAGATCGAGGCGATCGTCTCCGCCTACCGTCCCCTCCGGGTGCTCCTCGAATTCCCGTCCTCCTCCCCGTCGGCGGCCTCCTTCAGCGCGCTCGCCCGGGCCCGCAGGATGTGCGCGAGCCTCGGCATCACCCTGACGGTGAGCGGCCCCGGCTCCGTACCGCTCCAGGCCCCGGGGAGCGCGCCCCGGGCCAGGACGGCCTGAGGGCCCCTCGGGCGGAACGAAGCCGGGGAGGACCGTGACGTTCTCACGGTCCTCCCCGGCTTCGTGGTGCGGGAGGCTCCTCTGCTACGCGGAGTCGCCGGCGTCCTCGTCGTCGCCCGCCTCGCCGACGACCGCGTCCGCCGCCTCCTCACGCGCCTCCTCGTCGCCGCTCTCCCCCGGCGCCTCGGAGGGAGGAGTGGTGCGCGGGTCGGGTTCGTCGTTCCGGTGCTGGGTCATGCCTGTGGCTCCTCGTCGGTGTGGGTGTCGGTGGGAATGTCGCGGTGGGGTCAGGACGGCGGGTACGGGGCGGACTTGAGGTGGCGGGCCAGGTGGGCCGTGTTGGCGGCGAGGGTCGCGGTGGTGCCGGCCGTGGCCTCGGGGGTCTTGTCGAGGTCCTGGTAGTCGGTGCCCTGCATGGCCTCCCCCACCCAGTAGGTGACGGCGTTGGGGGCGAGCGAGAAGCCGACGTCGTTGAGGCCCTGGAAGAGGTCCGCGCTCACCTTGTGCGCGCCGTCCTCGTTCCCGACGACGCAGACGGCCGCGACCTTGCCGTAGGTCAGCATCCGGCCCTCGTCGTCCGTCTCGCCGAGTTCGGCGTCGAGCCGCTCCATGACGCGCTGGGCGATGCTGGAGGGGTGGCCCAGCCAGATGGGGGTCGACAGGACCAGGATGTCCGCGTCCAGGACGGCCTCGCGGATCTCCGGCCAGTCGTCCCCCTCTCCCATGTCGGTCTTCACGCCGGGCAGGACGTTGTGGTCGGCGATCCTGACGGTCTTGCCGGTGACGCCGTGCTCGCCCAGTGCCGCCATGACCTGTTCCGCGAGGAGCTGCGAACTGGAACGCGCGGGGGACGGGGACAGGGTGCAGACGAGTGCGACGGCGCGCAGGGGTGTCGTGTCCATGGGTGTGCCGCTACCCCGCCGAGGAGCCCTTATGTCATACAAGAAGCCCATATCGCGCGTTTGCCGGTCGGCCATCGGGGCAAGGTGACTGCTTCCCGGGAAACGGCTCCGGAGACACTCCGGGACCGCCCCGGCACAACCCGCCGATTCCGAAGGCGGATTGCGCGTGCGTACGTACGGCCGTCCGCCGGTCGTTCCGCAGCGCGCGCAGCCCGCCGCTGTTCGATCACCCTGGGAGCCGACCGTGGCCGACGGTTTCACCGACGCGCTCGATTATCCGATGTACGTCGTCACGGCGGCGGCGGCCGACGGCGAGCGGGCGGGCTGCCTGGTGGGGTTCGCCTCCCCGTGCTCGGTCGACCCGCCCCTTTTCATGGCGTGGCTCTCCACCGCCAACCACACCTACCGCGTCGCGCGCCGCGCCTCCCACCTGGCGGTCCACGTCCTGCGGAGCGACCAGAAGGAGCTGGCGGCGCTGTTCGGCGGGCGGACGGGCGACGACACCGACAAGCTCGCCCGGGTGGACTGGCGGCCGGGAGCGGGCGGAGCGCCGGTGCTCGCCGACGCCCGCGCCTGGCTGGTCGGCCGGATCGAGGAGCGCTTCGAGGGCGGGGGCGGGGACCACGTCGGTTTCCTGCTCGCGCCCGTCGAGCAGAGCCCGTCCGGCCCGGACGGACCGCCGCTCCTCCGGCTCGGCGACGTCACGGACCTCACGCCGGGCCACCCCGCCTGACGGGCGGGGCACGGGTCGTCCCGTAGTACGGGGCACACGGGGCCGTACGAATCAGGCAGGGGTACGGGAGGATCCGGCCCCAGCCACAGCCCCGGCCCCGGTCCCGGTCCCGGTCCCCCGCGAGCGCCACCGGCGGGCGACGGCGGTGCCGAGCAGCGTCCCGAAGACCACGCCGATGCCGATGGCGGCCACCGACGCCATGGTGGACACCAGATAGGAGCCCGCGCCCTCCACGCGCAGCAGCCATTGCAGCAGGCTCCGGTACAGGTCGGGACCCGGCAGCACTCCTCCGGCGATGCCGGGGATCACGAACGCCCGGACCGGGATGCCCGTACGCGGCGACAGCACCGCCGCGGCGAGGCCCATCGCCACCGTCGCGAGGCCGGTCGCCAGGGGCGCGGACCAGCCGAGCGCGCCGAGGCAGGCCAGTTTGACCCCCGCGCCCAGGACCGCGGTGGCGACCGCAGGCGGGACGATCCGCAGTCCTCCGTCCATGAACACGGTGTTCCCTAGGGCGCCGATCGCGCTGGTGAGCAGCGAGAGGACGACCGGCAGGGGGATCAGGGCGGTGGAGCGGGCGTCCGCGTCGGCGCCCCGCAGCAGGAAGCCGACCGCGAGGAAGCCGCAGGCCAGCGCGGTGAAGAAGGCGAGGAGGCTGACCGCGCGGCCCGCCGCCATGGAGCGGAAGCCGTCGATCGCGTCCTCGGTCAGCGAGATGATCGTGAAGATCGGCAGCAGCAGGATCACGTTCGCCGCGATCACGCTGGCCGCCTCCGCGTGGCTCAGGCCCCCGGCCGCCGTGAGTCCCGCGACCGCGACGAGGAGCAGGGCCGTCTGCGCGGCGGTGACGAAGAAGGACGGCAGTCCGCTCCGGGACAGCGCCCAGGCGCCCCGGTCGGCGAGCAGGAACACGAGGGGCGACACCAGGGCCGCGCGCACGGTCCCGGAGGCCAGGACGCACAGCATCGCCGCCAGGACCGCGCCGCCGCCCAGACCGAACCACCAGGGCCAGCGGGGGGCCTCCGCCTCGATCCGGTCCAGGGTCCCGGCCGCGGTCCTCCGGTCCAGCCGGCCGGAGGCGGCGTGGGTGGTGAGGTGTTCGAGGGCGGCGAGCCGGTCCAGGTCCCGGGTGTCCTCCGAGCCCATCACCTTCAGCATGACGATCGGCCGCCGGCCCTCGGGGGCGTACTGCACCTGCATCGACCGGGCGTTGATGTCGATCTCCTGGCTGCCCATCCCCCAGGCGGCGGTGACGGCCACGACGGACGACTCGATCCGCCGGGTCTCCGCCCCGGCGAGGAAGAGCGCCCGGCCGAGCCGCAGCGCGAACCCCAGGATCTCCACCGCCTCGGTGTCGTCCAGGGGGCGGGGCGGCGGGAAGGCGATGTCCTCGTACGGGGTCCCGTACAGGCGGTCGAGCAGCGTCCGGTCGTCCCGGCGCAGCCGCTGGAGCCTCTCCTTCCGCGCCCGGGCGGCCTCCCGCCGCTTCCGCAGCACATGTCGCATGGCCTCGTCCCGCCCTCGTGTCCGCCCGTCGCACGGTCTGGCACCTACCGTTCCCCCTCTCGCCGGGGTCTCCGTCCGCCGAGCGGGTGAGAGCGGCCGGGGCGGGGCGCACGGCTCCGCGCCCGTTGCGTACGACGTGCGGCTCATGGCGTATGGCTTATGGCTTATGGCGTCGAGCCGACCGGTCCGCCCCGGGAGGTCCGTGCCCCCGGGGCGGAGCGCCTCCTCCCGCAGGTCCGCGCCTGCGCGCAGGGCGCCGGACCGTCGCGGGTGCCGCCCCGGCCCGGGCTCGCGTCAGGACCAGGACGCCGCCACCAGTGACCTCTCCGCGGCCGCCAGATGGACCGCCGAGGCGAGCCAGGCCCGGGCGTAGCCGTCGGCCGAGGAGTCGGTGAGGCGGCCGAAGGCGTCGCGGGGGCGGCGGTCCGCCTCCGCCGTCAGGGCCGCCGCGAGCTGCGCCGCCCCGCCGAGACCCGCCCGGCGCAGCGGGGCGAGGAGCGCGGCCGCGTCCGTCCCCCGGCCGGCCTCGGCCACGGCACGCCGCCCGCCCGCGACCCCCGTTTCGAGGAGCCGCCGCACCCTCCACAGCGGCGCGTCCGCCAGCGGATCCGGTACGGCCGCCGGGGCGACCGGCCCCGGCCCCGTGGCCCCGCGCGGGAAGTGGCTCCCCTGGAGGCGGTCGTAGC
This sequence comes from Streptomyces sp. NPDC093071, assembly GCF_044754545.1. Classification (NCBI taxonomy): domain Bacteria; kingdom Bacillati; phylum Actinomycetota; class Actinomycetes; order Kitasatosporales; family Streptomycetaceae; genus Streptomyces; species Streptomyces sp. NPDC093071. Next base: position 136,879 of record NZ_JBIVPH010000013.1, read on the forward strand.
CCAGGTCGGCCCTGCCGAGCCACTCCTCCGGCAGCCGCAGCGTGTACGGCTCCCCCGGCACCGGGCCGACCGCCAGCGGCCGGAGCGTCGCCGCCCGGTCCAGGTCCGGGCGGCCGAGGACGCGCAGGGCGAGCCCGGGGTGCTCCGCGATCCTGCGCAGGTTGGCGGCGTGCGGCAGCTCCGGATGCGGGTGGGCGGGGCGCAGCCGCAGCAGCGGTCCGTCTCCGGCGACGCGGACCACCAGGTACTCCCCCGCCGCGCCGACCACCTCCACGTCGCAGCCGAGCAGGGCGGCCTCGGGGGCGTCGGCCTCCCGTGCGCCGTCGTCGAGCGCCGCGGCCACCGCCTCGCCCACCGGCCGGGCGAACAGCGCGGACGCGGGCTCCTCCGACCAGTCCACCCCGCGCAGCGGGGTCGCGTTCACGCCCCGGCCCGCGCCGAGCCGCCCGTCCGGCGAGACGGTGGCGCCGACGATCCGCAGGCCGCCGCGCGCGAGGCCCGCGTGGTCGAGGACGGCCCCGCCGAGCGCCACGGACGCGGACCCCGCTCCCCTGGCGCGGGCCAGCCCGCCGGGGCGCACGTCGGACACCGTGTAGCGGGAACCGTCCGGACCCACCAGGTGGGTGGACACGCCTCCGTACCCGGTGGCGGAGAGCACCGGCTCCCGGCACAGGCCGTACGCCCTGAGGCTGCCGCCCTGCGCGTAGGCGCGGCGCGTCACACCGGCCGCGCCGGGTCCGGCCGTGCCCGAGGCGAGGAGGGCCGCTCCGGCGAGGAGGTCGCGGAAGGCGCCCGCGAGGTCGCCGAGGCGCTGGGCACGGCCGCGCTCCCGGGCGGCGCGCAGCCCTCGTACGACGCGCAGCGCGGCCGCCTCCGCACGGGGCAGCCCGGCCAGGCGGGCGGTGTGGGCGGCGCGCAGCAGTTCGGCCTGGACCACCGCCCCGCCGGCCGTGACCCCCGCGGACAGGGCTTCGGCGGCCGCCTCCCACAGGGCGGTGGCGGCCCGGACCTGGGCGGGGGTGAGCGGGGTCGCGGTGTCCACGGAAGGGGCGGGGGCGGCTTCGGTGGTGACGGGCGCGGGGCCGTCGACGGGTCCGGTCGGCTCCGGAAGCCCGGCGGTCGTCTCCGGCGTCGCCTCCGTCTCCGTCGCCGTCTCCGGCGTCGCCTCCGTCTCCGTCGCCGCGTCCGCGATCGGTGCCGCGCCGAGGACCGCCGCGCGGTGCAGGCAGCGCGGGGCCAGCAGGCAGGTGCAGACGGCCTGCCCGGCTTCGGTGACCGCGCCCGAGGATCCGGGGCGCAGGGTGACGAGCGCGTCCTCGCCGAAACGTACGTCGAGGGAACCGTCGGCGGCCCGGACGACGTGCTCGGCACAGCCCTCGATCGCGGCGTCGAGCTTCTTGCGCAGCCGTGCGCTGAGCTGTTCCACGGCCTCGGCGAGGACGTCGGGGGCGACGGGCGGCAGGGGTTCGGGGCTCAACGGGGTTCTCCACGGAGGCGGTCGCCCACCCAGCGGGCGAGGGCGAGCGGGCTGAGGGCGGCCACCGGCATTCCGGCGGCGACGAGTTGGCGCGCCACCGGCACCGAGTAGCGGGGCGCCCCGGCGTCGTCGAGCGCCGCGCAGCCGAGCAGGTGCGCGCCGGAGGCGGCCAGGGCGCGGACCTCGCCGAGGAGGCCGGCGAGCGGCGCGCCCTCCTCGAAGTCGCTGACCACGACGACGAGGGTGCGGCTCGGCACGGTGATCAGGGAGCGGGCGTGCGCGAGCCCCGCCGCGATGTGCGTGCCGCCGCCGACTCGTACCTCCAGGAGCAGCGACAGGGGGTCCTCGACCCGGTCGGTCAGGTCCACGACCTGCGTGGAGAAGGCCAGGAAGTGGGTGGACAGGGTCGGTACGCCGCCGAGCACGGCGGCGGTCAGCGCCGACCAGATGACCGAGGCCTCCATCGAGCCGGAGACGTCGACCACGAGGATCAGGCGCCAGTCCGCCTCCCTGCTCGCCCGGGTGCTGAACACCGGGCGTTCCGGCACGACCACGACCCGGCCGTCGTCCGTGCGCCGGGTGTGGGCGAGGTTGGCGCGCAGGGTGCGGGCGAGGTCGAGGCGTCCGCCGGGCCTGCGGGTGGGGCGCGGCGTGGCGAGCCCGGAGAGCGTCGGGCGCAGACGGGTGGCCAGCTCCCGGGCGAGCTCGTCGACGAGCCGCTTCACCAGCGGGCGCAGCCGGGCGAGCTGGGCCTCGGGCATACCGCCGGCCAGGGAGAGCACCGAGCCGAGGAGTTCCACCGAGGGGCGTACCGCCGCCGGATCGAGCTGGGCGAGCACGTCGGTGCGGCCCGCGTCGGCGGCCTCGGCCAGGACCTCTTCGCGCACGTCGGCGCCGAAGAGGGCCTCCAGCTCCTGCGACCATTCGCGTGCGGTGGGGAAGGAGGCCTCCTGTCCTCCGCCGCCGCCGGATCCGGTGTCCAGGTCGTCGGCGCCCTCTCCGCGCCCGCCGTACAGCTCGTCCAGGGCGCGGGCGTAGCGGCGCGCGTCGGCGCTCAGCCGGTCCCGGTGGCGGCCGAGGAGGAGCCGCCAGCGGTCGGCCGGGACGAGCCGCCGGTCCGGTGCTTCGACGGAGGGCGTGTCGGTTTCGGGTGCGGCTTCCGCTTCGGGGGCGGGGCACAGGCCGGGTACGGCCTCCGGGTCGGGCAGGGCCAGGGACTTCAGGGCGGCGAGGCCGGCCGCGTCGGCCGCCGCCCACAGGGCGAGCAGCTCGGGCGGGGCGTCGAGGGAGAGGTCGAGCCGGTCCCCGAGCCGCTCGGTGACCGTGGTCAGGAGCCGGTCCCGGGCGGCCGGGGTCAGCGCGTCGAAGCCGCCGCGCAGGGCCGGGAGCCGGTCGAGGAATTCCTGGTCGGCCAGGGAGTCGACCCGGTCGAGCAGCGGGGTGAGCGCCTCCGGGGACGCCTGGAGCAGCGGGCCCGCGGCCGTGAGCAGTCCCGCGAGGCGCTTCATGAGGGCCCGTCGCGCGTCGGGGGAGGTCGCGCCGTCGATCCAGCCCGCCGTCCGTTCGCCGAGGTCGGCCGCCGGGTCCAGGTCGAGCAGGACCCGTACGGCCAGGGCGGCGCCCTGGATCAGCGGCGAGCCCTCCGAGGCGAGTTCGGCGAGGGCCCGGTCCATCCGGAGGCCCAGGTGCCGGGCGGCCGACCGGTCCGCGAGCGCCACGAGGGCTCCGGCGTCCGCCGGGGTGTCGCTGCCGGCCAGGCCGGGCAGCGACCGCACGGCGGCCTCCAGGAGTTCGCCGGTGAGCGCGCCGGCGGTGGCACGGGCGTGCTCGGTGGTGCCGGGGTAGTGGCCGCGCCGCAGGCCCTCCAGGAGGTCCAGCGCTTCGAGGAGTTCGGGCAGGCCGGCGGTGTCGGGCAGGACGGCGGAGGCCTCGCGCAGCCGGGCGTCGACCAGGTCGGGCAGGTCGCAGCGGGCGGCGGCGGTGAGCCCGGTCAGGATCTGGGCCGGGGTGGGGCCGCCCTCGGCGGCCTCGTGGCGCGCGGTCTCGGCCAGGGTGCCGGCGGCGGCCTGGGCCGCGGTGACTCCCCGGACTCCGGCGAGGTCGAGCCGGGCGGGCACGGACGGGTTCCAGGTCAGGCGCCACTTGGTGCCGAGCGCGGTGCCGTCGCCGGTGGCCGCCACGGCGAGGGGCTCGCCGTAGGAGGCGCCGATGACGAGGAGGCGTTGCAGCAGCACCTCGCGGCGTCCGTCGAGGGGGGAACGCAGCGGGTCGAGGCGCACCTCCCGGGGCTCGGGCTCTTCCGGGCGGGGCAGCCGCAGCCGGGCGAGCTCCTCCTCGACCGAGGGGCCCAGACCGGAACGGGGCGCGTGCGGGCTGATCCGGCCGCGCGCGGTGCCGACGAACACGGCCTCCAGGGCGCGGGCCAGCGCCCGGCCACGGCCGAGGGGTTCGCCCTGGCCGAGGACGGTGGTGACGGCCTCCAGGAGTTCTCCGCGCCCGGGGGCGGGGAGTCCGCGCAGGGTGGCCAGGTCGCAGGCGAGCCGCAGCGTCTCGGCGGCCTCGCCGGTGCCGGCGGTGTGACCGGCGCGGCGCATCTGCCGGCACAGACCGGTCACCGCGGCGGAGGCCGCCTCCCGGAGCCGGTCGGGGTCCCCGGCCGCGGTGAGCACGGCCTGCTGCCAGAGCGGGTCGCGGATCCCGGCGGGGTAGCCGGAGCGGGAGTCGAGCAGGTCGAAGGAGTACGGGACGAACGAGGTCACCGCGGCGACCGGGTCCGGGTTCCCGGCCGGGGCCTTAGGCGTGGCCGGGGCCACCGGGTCCGTGAGCGGGGCCGCCGGGGCGCGGCCCCGGTCCGTCTTGCCGGACCCGTCCGTGTCGGTGCCGGTACTGGTACTGGTGTGGGCGCCGGTGCCTTCCGGGGTGTGCCGGTCCGTGCCGACCGGCCCCTCCGTGTCCGCCGACGCGAGCAGCGCGGGGGCGTGGAAGGCGCCGATCACGGCGGCGACGCGGCGGCCTCCGGCCGAGGACTCGGCGATGACCCGCCGCATCCGGGCCTCGCGGGCGAGGTCGGAGGCGGGCACGTCGGCGTCGGCGCGCAGGGCCCAGCCCACGCCCAGGGCGGCGCGGCGCACCGCGTCCGGGGAGCAGCCGGGGGCCAGCACCTCCACGGCGCGGTCCCACATGTCCTCGCCGTCCCGTCCGGTGCCGGCCGCGGCGAGCGCCCCGGCGAAGGAACCGCGTTCCCGCGTCTCCCCGGTGGGGCGGGCCCCGTCGCCCTCGCCCGTGCCGTCGGCGGCGTCGATGCCCGGGAGGTCGTCCGTGTCGCCGTCCCGCTCCCGGTCCGGGCCGGTCGCGGACCAGCCGGGGTCGGACAGGGGGAGGTCGCAGCAGACGACCTCCGCGCCGTGGTCCCGAGCCCACCGCACCGCCGCGAGCTCCGGGGAGAAGTCCGCGAAGGGGTAGAACGCCAGGCGTCCGCCCTCGCCCGTCCCGGCCAGGGCGACGGGGACGACGGTCTCCGGGTCGGCCAGGTGCTCCAGCCAGGGCCGGAAGTCGGCCGGGAGTTCCACGCAGACCACCTCCGCGCCCGCCTCGTCGAGGAGGGCGGGCACCACGGCGGCCAGCGCCGGGCTGTGGTGGCGCACCCCGAGGAGGTACGGGGTGCGGGACGCGGCGAGCGCGTCCACGGCCGCCCGTGGGTCGAGGGTCGTCACCGCAGGCTCCCGCGCAGGTCCCAGAGGCGGCGCCACATGGCCGAGCCGTTCTCGGCCCGGCGGCGGACGGGGCCGTCCCAGTAGCCGAGGAGGCGCGCGTGGTCGGCCGGGTCGTCCTTGCGGACGACGCCGAGGAGGTGGCCGGGCAGGAGGTCGAGGACGTCCCCGCCGGGGAGGTACGCGGCCGCGACCCCGAGGGACGCCGCGACCTGGACGGCCTCGGCGGTGGACATGACCGTGCCCGGCCGCTCCACGTCCCAGCCCTCGGTGGAGCGGCCGGAGCGCAGGTCCCGGAAGACGGTGACGAGGGCGTCCAGGACGGCGTCGTCGACACCGAAGGGCGCGCCCGCGCGCTGGACCGCCGCGACGGCCTGGCGGCGGATGAGGACGGCCTCGGCGTCGGCGTCGGCGATCGGGTCCACGGTCTCGAAGTTGAAGCGGCGCTTGAGCGCGGCGGACATCTCGGAGACGCCCCGGTCGCGCAGGTTGGCGGTGGCGATGACGGTGAAGCCGGGTGCGGCGGTGACCACCGCGTCCTCGGTGGCGGTCAGCTCGGGGACGGTGACCCGCCGGTCGGACAGGATGGAGACCAGGGCGTCCTGCACCTCGGGCAGGCAGCGGGTGATCTCCTCGACCCGCACCACCCGGCCGGTGCGCATGGCGGCGAGGACCGGGGAGTCGACGAGGGCCTGCGGGGTGGGGCCCTGGGCGAGCAGCAGGGCGTAGTTCCAGCCGTAGCGGAAGGCGTCCTCGGTGGTGCCTGCGGTGCCCTGCACGGTGAGGGAGCTGGTGCCGCTGACGGCGGCCGCGAGCAGTTCCGACAGCATCGACTTGGCGGTGCCGGGCTCGCCGGTGAGGAGCAGTCCGCGCTCTCCGGCGAGGGTGACGACGCAGCGCTCCACCAGGGCGCGTTCGCCGACGAACTTCGGGGCGATCTCCAGCTTCGACGGCAGGCCCGCGCGGCGCTTCGGCAGGGCCAGTTCCGCGCCGTCGCTGCCGCAGACGAACGTGACGACCGCGCGCGGGGTCAGGGCCCAGCCGGGCGGGCGCGGGCCGGGGTCCTGGGCGGCGAGGAAGGAGAGTTCGGCGGCGTGGCGCTCCTCGGCCGGCTGGACCTGCCGGGCGGGGGCGGGCTGTTCGGTGACGGTCATGCGGGGTTCCTCCGGAAGGGGGTACGGGTGGGGCGGCGCGGCGCACCCGGGAGGGGGTGCGCCGCGCCGTCGCCGCGTGCGGCGGGTGGCCCGGCGGTGCGCCGGGCCGTGGCCGGTCGGCCGACCGGACGGTGCCGGGTGACCGGTGTCGGCCACCCGGTGCCGACCGGACGATGACAGTCGGACGGTGACGGCCGGTTGTGACGACCGGGCGGCACCGAACGGACGGTGACGACCAGACGGTGGCGACCGGTCGGCAGCCGGTCGGCCGGTGACGGGTCGGTCGGCGGCCGACCGGCGGCGGGCCGACCGGCGGCGGATCGGTCGGCGGCGAGTCGGTCAGCGGCGGCGCCTGGTGCGCCGGACCTTCAGCTCCTCGAAGCGGGGGACGTCGCCGTCGAGGGTCCGCCGCCACGCCCGTGCGAAGAGTTCGGCGGCCGGTTCGACCGGCACCAGGGCGCCCAGGAACGGTCCGTACATCGGCAGCTTCCACTGCTCGACCGGCAGTCCGAGTCCCTTCTGCTCGGACCAGGCACCGTGCAGGAACAGCGAGCGTCCCGCCCGGGCCCGTACGGCCGTCACCACCAGGTCGGTGGCGGCCAGTTCGGCGCGGGCCGCCTTGAGGCGGGCCGGCTTCCACCCCGTCCACCGGGCGGTGTTGCGGTCGGTGGGGTCGGGCAGGGCGAGGAGCGTCAGATACAGCGTCGCCGCGTCGGCCCCCAGGCCGTGGGTCCCGGCGACCTCCGCGACCAGGTCGGGCACGGAGCGCGAGGGGTCCTGCGGCCACCAGGTGCCGTCATGGCCGGCCTCCCCGGCGGCGGGCGCGCCCGGGTCGGCGAGGAGCCGGGCGAACGCCGGGTCGTGCGCTCGCCGCAGCGCCCGCTCGATCCCGATCGGATGCTGGTCGGGGCCGCGCAGCACCGCCAGGTACGGGTCGGAGCCGGTGGAGTCGAGAAGGGCGGTCCGCAGGGCCGGCTGGGGCTGGCCGTCGTGCGTGGCCATGAGGACCGCGCCGTACCGCTCGTGGTCCGGTGCCGTCTCGGTCGGAGTGCCCGCCACCTTCCGGAAGTCCGCGAGACTGGTGTAGTGCCCGGCGGAGACCAGGAGTTCGGGCGAGGCGAGGCGCTGCCGCACGGCGGTGAGGGCGCCGGGCAGCGTCGCCCGTACGGGATCGCCGGCGGGCAGCCGGTGGGCCAGCCAGGCCGTCAGGCCCATCGCGCCCATCAGCACCGCGTCGGTGAACGGGTGGTCGGCCGGGTTCACAGGCGCCGGCCGGTCCCCCGCGATGTGCCACGCCACGTCGGTGCCCAGCTCGGGCGACGCCTCGGGGCCCAGGAGCGCCGGGAGGGCCCGGTGGACGGACCAGCCGGTGCGGACCGCGCGGGTGGCCTCCCCGATCAGCCAGTCGGGCACCTGGGTGCGCCGTCCCACGTGCGCGTTCCAGACCTCCGCCGCCGACGCCACGTCGGGGCCTTCGGTCCACAGCCGCGCCGGGTCGTCGGGCAGGAGCGCCGCGACCACGGCCCGCCGCACCCGGGCGGGGAGCGCGCGGAGTTCGTCGCGGGCCTGGGCCGCCTCGGCCACCTTCAGGCCGAGGGCCGTGCGCAGCTCCGTCGGCAGGAAGTTGTTCCCCCAGTCGTCCACGTTCGGCATCCCGACCAGGACGAGCCGGGCCAGCGCTCCGGGGACGCCGGTGAGCCGGCTGAACTCCTCGGCCGTCTCCGGCAGGAAGGGGGCCTGCGCGCGGCCCTCCGCCTCCTTCAGGAAGGCGGTCAGCCAGTCGGCGCCGAGCGTGCGGTCGCCCACCGGCTCCGCGCCGCGCAGGGTGTACGGGGCGGGTGCCTCGAACCGGCCGGTGGGGTCGTGGAGGAGCGCCTCGAACTCCCGTCCGTCGGTGACGGCCCTGTCGTTCTCGGTGATCCCGAGGACCGCTCCCCCGCCGAGCGGGAAGACGGTGCAGTACGAGGTGCCGCGCTCCTGGCCGTCGGGCGTGTACAGGTGCGGGGTGGCGAGGTGCAGCCGCACCCGGCGCCAGTGGGCGTCCGGGGCCGCGGCCGAGCCGAGGCCCAGGGCGTCGGCCCGGCCGAGCACGCCGAGCAGCGCGGCCCGGTGCTCGGCGCCGCTGCCGGGTGCGACGGCCCGGTAGGCGATCGCCGCCGGTTCGTCCAGGAGGGGGACGAGGGAGAACGGGGAGTACGGCAGGGAGGGCAGGTCGTAGTGCAGCTTCCCCAGGGGGGCCGTGGCCGAGGTGTCGGCGCGGGCCGCCGCGAGTCCCTCCAGGAACCGGTCGGCGACGTCCGAGGCGGCGCCCCGGCTGTAGTAGCCGGCGCCGGTGAGTCCGTCGAGCGCCTCGGCGAGCAGGCTGTCGTGGGGGCCCTCGGCGCGTGCCTCCTCGGGTTCGGTCGCCGGGTCGAGCCGGGCGGCCACGGCGTCCAGGGCCTTCTGCTGTGCGACGGCGAAGCGCAGTGCCTTCGTGACGCCCGCGATCAGTTCGGGCGCGGTGATCCCCGGCAGCGCGGCGGTCACGAGGTCCGGGACGTCGGCGGCCCGCTCGGCCAGGGCGGCGGCCTTCAGCAGGGTGCCGGCCGTCTCCGTGTCGGCGGCCCGCAGCACGTCCGAGCCGCGCGGGTCGCGCGGGCGGAGGGCGTAGAAGTGGGACAGCGGCGGCAGGGGCGTGGCGGCGGTGCCGTAGATGTCGTTCCGGTCGCCGTCGGACGTCGTCGTGATCACGCCGTCCGGGTCGGTGATCAGCAGTTCCCGCCACTGGCGGGTCAGGGCCCTGGGCCGGTCGTCGCCCGGGAACGCCAGGGCGGCGACGGGCATGTCGGAGCCCTCGGGCAGGGAGACGCCGCGGCCGGCGGTGTCGTCGGCGCACCAGCCGTTGCCGGGGACCCGCAGGACCCGCCAGCCGAGCAGGCCGTCGGCGGGGGTGCCGAGGGCCGAGCCGTCCACCGAGGGGGCGGGCCGCAGCCACGAGGAGTGCGCGGCCAGTCGGGCGCCGGGGGCGTGGGCGCGGGTCGCGTCGGCGAGGAAGCTGGGCAGGGAGCGCCGGCCCCGGGTGCCTTCGGCGGGGTCGTACTCGGCCCAGCCGCTGTCGTCGTGCGGCCCGTCGTGCTCGTGCCGGTCGACGCGCTCCCACACCCAGTACGAGGTGCCGTCGGAGATCACCGTTCGTTCCCGGGGCAGCTTCGTGTCCCCGGCGTGCAGGACTCCGCCGCCGGTGGTGCGGCCGCCGCCGGGCAGCGGCAGGCTGGGGTGGTCGGAGCGGAGGGACCAGTAGCTGACCTCGGCGTCCAGGGTGAACACGCGGTCGGGCGCGGTGTGCCAGTAGCCCTGCACGGAGCTGTTGCCGTAGCCGGTCCAGAAGACGAGGAGGGCGCCGTCGACGTAGTGGAAGCCGCACCGCTGGGAGGACCGGTCGGCGGGCACGCGCAGGTCGTGGGTGAGGACGGTGGAGTCGGCGTCGATGACCCGCACCCGGCGGCCGTTGGCCACGATCAGGTGGGGCCAGGCCTCGAAGACGACGAGGTCGTCGAGCTTGGCACGCCCGGGGGTGAGGTCCGCGACGGCCTCCTCCCACGCCGGCCAGTGGAACTCCTCCCACAGGCCGCCGCGCAGGGTGCGCGCCAGGGTCTCGCCGAGGTCGGCGGCCGCGGCGGCGGCGACCTCCTCGGGGGCGAGCGCGAGGGCCTCGGCGGGCAGCCACGACAGGCGGGCGATCGCCTTGGGCACTCCGGGCAGTCCGGCCGCCACCGAGTCGCGGGCGACCTCGCGCATCCACTCGGTGAGCATCGAGCGGCCGCCGGGCGCGGCGGCGAGGCGGCGCATCACGTCCGCTCCGGAGGAGGCGTCGTGGTAGGCGTCCGCGGCGCGCCGGAAGGCGGGGCGGAAACGCGGGTCGGCGGCGAGGGCGGTCAGGTCGCGGGGGTTCTCGCCGTGCGCCCAGTCCGACAGGTTGAGGGCGGCGCCCCGCCTGTCGCGGTCCTTCGGCTCCGGGTCGGCGACCGGGAGGCCGAGGGCGAGCAGCAGGTCGAGCAGGTCGAGGTCCTCGACGCCGATCCGCAGGAAGTCCCGGCCGTCGGGGCGGGCCGCCAGGTCGGCGCGCAGCCGCTCGGCGGCCCGCTCCACCAGGTCGAGGAGGGCCGGCAGGGCGCGGCGGCTGCCCCAGCCCCGGTGCCGGACGGTGTGGAAGCGCTCCAGCCATCCGGCCGCGCCGTCGGCGCAGCGCTCCTCCGGCGGCACGTCGGCGCCGGTCAGTCCGGCGTCCGCCCCGGACTCCATGAGGATCCCCAGCCACAGTTCGCTGAGTTCGCCGTCGTCGGAGGGCGGCATCATCTCCAGGAGCGCGCCCCGTACGGCGGGGACGCGGCGGGCCAGGGCGACGAGGGAGGCCCGGTGCGTCTTCCACCAGCCGTCGGCCGCCCGCTGGGTGGCCGGCAGCGGGAGGAGTTCGGCCAGGTGGTCCTGTTCCGCCTCGGCGGCGGACAGTCCCGCGGCGCGGGCCAGGCGGCGCAGTTCCGTGGTGGCCTGGGAGGAGGGGGCGAGTCCGCCGGCGGTCCGGCGCACGCACAGGCGCCGGAAGCGCTCGTACGCCTCGGCGGGGGCGAGCCGGGCGGCGAGTTCCTTGCCGTATCCGGTGAGGACCTTCACCGGCAGCGCTCCGGCCAGGGCGAATTCGAGGAAGACGGCGTCGAGCCGGTCCTCGTCGACGGCGAGGCCGTGCTGGGCCTCGCTGGTGCGGGCGCGGGCGAACAGCTGTCCCGCGTACGTGGTGTTCTCGACGCCGAGGAAGATCCGGGCGGCCTGCTCGTAGAAGACGGGCAGGAAGTGCGGGACGGCGGAGGCGAGCCGGCCCGCGAGTTCGAGGCAGGCGTCCAGGGCGGCCTTGGGCTTGGTCTTCGCCTGCCGGGCGAGGCGGTCGAGCTCGGGCACGACCGCGAGGGCGTGGTGGCCGTCCTCGGGGTGGTGCACCAGGACCCATTCGGGGAAGCCCAGTTCCCTGCGGCGGCCGAGGCCCACGACGGCCGGCTCCCCGTGGGGTTCGAGGCCGAGGAAACCGGCGGCGAGGTCCTCGGCGGGACCGAGTTCGGCCGCGGCGAGGCGGACGACGACCCGGTCCTCGCCGAGGACGGGGTGGCGGTAGGTCCGGGCGGTCAGTGCGACCGCGGAGGCCCCCGCGCCCTCGGCGTCGGCCGGGAGCACGGCTCCGGCCGCGAGCAGCTCCGCGTTGTCGCGGGCTCCCCCGGGGATGTCGCCCGTGGTCCTGTCGGAAGCGGTCGTGCCGGTCACGCGTCCCCACCCTCTTCGATCGTGCGGCCGGCGTAGAGCGCCGCGGCCATGCGCATTCCCTCGGACCAGGCCACCGGTCCCACCTCGTTCAGCCGCACGGAGCGGCCCTCGTCGTCGTGCCAGCCGAGCGCGCCGGTCTCCGACTCCCCGTCCCAGTACGGCTCGCCGATCCAGACGGACGCCTCCGTGGCGCGGCCGCCGTCGCGGACCTTGCAGGTGGCGTAGCCGCCGGAGACGCGGTGGCCGAGCGAGGTGGCGCGGGCCGCGAGGCCGAAGCGGGAGGCGAACTTGCCGCCCGCGTAGTCCCGTACCTCCGTGGCCGTCTCCGGGTGGGGGGCGGCGGGACGGGCCCAGGTGGCCCGGTGGATCTGCTCCACCCGCTGGGTGATGCCGAGTTCGGCCGCGAAGTCCCGCACGTCGTCCAGGTCGGGGAGGAGCACGGGGTGCGGGAGGGTCACGGTGCGCGGGGAGAGCCGTACGGTCTCGCCGTCGAGGTCGACCACCTTCAGCCCGCCGTCGGGGGTGACGTCCCGCAGGAAGCCGACCTCGTCCGGGTCGTCGCCCACCACGGCCATGTCGCGGAGGGCGGACTGCCAGGCCTCGTCCGGCCACACGCGGGCGATGAGCCCGGTGGGGACGGGGAGCGAGGACACCATCCAGGCGTCCACCTGGGCCACGCACGCGGCCACGTGCCGGTCCAGCCATTCGGCGAGCTGCCGGAGCCGGTCGACCTCGGGATGGTCCCGCAGTGCCTTCGGAATGGTCTTCAACTGCCGTCCCCCGGCGCGCCGTGCGACCACGCGCCCCTCATCGAGGGTGATCTCGTACCCCTCGTCCGCCGTCAGCCACGCCATCGGCCGTGCCCCCTCCGCCTGTCCGTCAGAAATCGCGCAGCACGAACCAGGGGTCGAAAGCCCCTGAACTGCGACATGAGGGGAGACTAACCAGGCCCACTGACAACGGATGTTCGGGCCCCGGACACAGGCGCCCGGCACGCCCGCCTCGGCCGGCGGGACGTCACGCGGGTCCTTCCTGTTGCGGAGCCCCATGTCGCGCGGGCTTCGTCCGGCGACTCGGGGGCACACTCGAACAGGTGAGGTGCAGGAGCATTCGGCCTCGCCGTTCTTGCCGTCCCGGCCCGGAAGGGCGTAGCCAGGAGACGGCGTACAAGATCCGGCGCCGTGGCCGTAGGACCGGGCGGAGGAACTGGGTGAGGATCCCCGTGCTCTTCGGAGCGCTGACGGCCGTGGTGGTGCTGTGCGCGTGCGGTGCGCCGCAGGCGCGTCAGGACGGGGCGTCCCGGGCGGGTCGCGCCTTCGAGGAGGCGCTCGCCTCCGGCGCGTACGGCGCGGCGTGCGAACTGCTCGCGCCGGAGAGCCGCGAGCAGCTGGAGGAGGACGAGGAGCAGCCGTGCGAGAAGGCGTTGCCCTCGCAGGACCTGCCCCGGGGCGAGGGCGCGTCGAGCGTGGACGTCCACGGCCGGCAGGCACTGCTCCGGGTGGGCACCGAGACGCTGTTCCTGTCGCAGTTCGACGACGGGTGGCGGGTGACCGCCGCCGGATGCGTGCCAAGGGGCGGCGACGAGCCGTACCGCTGCGCGCTGAAGGGGGCGTGACCGTGAGGACCGTGTTCACCGTGTGCGTGCTGACCGTCGTGGGAGGCCTCGCGTACTTCACCGTGATCGGGATGATGCACCGGTGACGGCCCGCCGGGACCGCGGGGGCTTCTGGCGGTCGAACAGCCTCACCCTCTGCTTCGGGATCGCCTTCCTGGTCGTGCTCGGCGCGCAGGCCGTCGCCGGGCGCGCGGAGTTCAACGAACAGCTGGCCGTCGAGGGGTTGCAGCAGGTCGGCTTCGGCGACTACCTGATGTCCTCGGACTTCGCCGTCGACGTCACCGAGAACTGGCAGTCGGAGTTTCTCCAGTTCTTCCTGTACATCTTCGGCACGGTCTATCTGCTCCAGCGCGGCTCGCCCGAGTCCAAGCCCCTGGACAGGGTGGGCACGGAGAGCGAGCGCGATCAGCGCATGGGCGACCACGCGCGGGCGGACTCGCCCCGGTGGGCGAGCACCAAGGACTGGCGGCAGACGCTCTACTCGCGGTCGCTCGGCCTGGTCATGGCCGTCTTCTTCCTGCTGTCCTGGCTGGCGCAGTCGGTCTCGGGCGTCGCCGCCTACAACGAGCTGCGGCTGCGCCAGCTCCAGAGTCCGATCCCCTGGCACTCCTACGTGGCCTCGTCCGACTTCTGGAGCCGGTCCCTGCAGAACTGGCAGTCGGAGCTGCTGGCCGTGGCCGCGATGGCGGTCCTCTCCGTGTACCTGCGTCAGCGCGGTTCACCGGAGTCGAAGCCCGTCGGCGCCACGCACGACGCCACGGGCGTGGAGGGGTGACGGGCGGGCGCCGGCGGTGCGGCGCCCGGAGACCCGGACCGCTGCCCGGGCAGGAGGGGAAGGGCCCGGACAGCGGCACCCGGCCCCTGCCCGGTCGGGCGGGGTCCACTCGTGCCGGCACCCCGGCGGTGCGCACCGCCGGGGTGCCGGTGGGTGACGGCGCGCGGTCCTTCGTCCCACGGCCGGCGGCGGGCCGTCCCGCGGGGGTCAGGACGCTTCGGGGCGCTGGTCGGGAGGGGTCCCACCGCCCTCGCCGCCGCCCTTGTCCCCCCTCGTCGGTGCCGTGCGGCCCCTCTCGTCGGACCGGGGGCCTGACGGGCCTTGAGTTCGGCGAGGTCCTGCGGGGTGGCCGCGCCCTTTCCGCTCCTCCGCTGCTCACGGCTCCGCGGACCGCTCGTGGCGTCTCCTCACGTCGGGTGGACCGCTGGCTTTCCGTACCGGTGTCCTCCTCCTGACGCGTCTCCCCGATCCGGCGGGGCATGGCCGGCCGCGCCGGGGGTAGCGGCGGAGGCACCACGCGCGGGAGACGTACGGGAGGCACCGGGAGGTGCGGGACGAGTGCGCGGGGACACGGCGGAAGTACGACAGGAGCACGAGAGGAGGCGGAGCCATGGCCGACATCCAGGGCTTCGACCCGCGCACGGCGATCGTCACCGGTTCGGACTCCGGGATCGGACGCGCCGTCGCGGTGCGGCTCGCGGAGGCGGGTCTCGACGTGGGCGTCACGTGGCACACCGACGAGGCGGGCGCGGAGGCCACGGCCGAGGAGGTCCGCGCCCACGGCAAGCGGGCGGTGGTCGCCCGTCTGGACCTGACGGAGCTGCCGGCGGCGGCCGACGTGGTCGACCGGCTCGCGGAGGAGCTCGGCGGGGTCGATGTCCTGGTGAACAACGCCGGTACGGGCACGGCCGAGTCCTTCCTCGACCTGAGCCTCGAAAAGGTCAGGGAAGTGCTCGACGTCGACCTGACGGGGCCGTTCCTGTGCGCCCAGCGCGCCGCCCGCCGGATGATCGACCGGAGGCGCGGGGGCCGCATCGTGCAGATCACCTCGGTGCACGAGCACCAGCCCCGGGTGGGCGCCGGACCGTACTGCGCCGCCAAGGGCGGCCTCGGGCTGCTCACCCAGGTCATGGCGCTGGAGCTGGGCGAGTACGGCATCACCGTCAACTCCGTCGCGCCGGGCGAGATCGCCACCCCGATGACCGGCCAGGAGGACGAGGACGTCCGGTCCGTGTCCCGGCCCGGCGTCCCCCTCGGGCGGCCTGGGGACGCCCGCGAGGTCGCCGCCGTCGTCGCCTTCCTGGCGAGTCCCGACGCCTCGTACGTGACCGGGGCGTCCTGGGCGGTGGACGGCGGGATGCTCCGCATGGGCCCGATGGCCGGTTCGCACCTGACGTCCGACGACTGGCGCCGCCCCTAGCACCTGCGCACGTGTCGGCCGGTCCGAGTGGACGCGGAGTGCGGCCGACCGGGCCGCAGGGCCCCGCCGCCCGCCCACTTCCGCGTGGGCGGGCGGCGGCATGTCCGGAGCGCGGGAAGGCCGTCCCGTGCCCCACCGCAGGTCGGTGGGGCACGGGACGACCTTCCCGGCACACGGTTCTCCGGCGTCACTCTCCTCGGCGGATACAGCGGATACAGCGGATACAGAACATATGACGCATGGGGCGTATCCGGCCGATACGACGGCGAGGCCGGCCCGTCAGTCGCTCCAGCGCAGGACGGCGCCTAGGCCGCCCGCCGGACCCGCCATCTCCTCCGGCACCACGAGCACCTCGGAGCCCGCGGCGACGCAGGCGCGCAGCAGCGCGTCGTCGGCGCGCGCCTCCTCCGGGCGGCCGATCCCCCACCCCCTGGCCTCGGCACGGCCCGCGGCGATCTCGTCGGGACCGGGACCGACCCACACGGGGCGGCTCGCGTCGGGGGCACCCCGGCCGAGGAGGAGGGTGGCGACCTGGTGCTCCCGGGCGGCGGCCGCCACGGCCGGAACCCCTTCGGCGGCCGGGCCGCGACCGGTGTCGACCGTCGTCTCGCGGTGTTCGCCGGGGCGGCCGCGCACCCTGCGGAAGTCTTCCAGCGCGCTCCGCACCCGCTCCTGGGCGTAGCGGGAGCGGGCCTCTTCGATCCGCCGGTCGAGGAGCGCGGTGGAGGCGCCGGGCGCGCGGCTGCCGTGGTCCACCTCGACGGCGACGCTCCGGAGCCGCTGCGGCAGCCGTTCCCGTACCGCCTTGCGCTCGCGCGCGTCCCCGGCCAGGACCAGGAGGGTGCCGCCGTCCTGCGGGCAATGCCGGACGAGTGCGCGGGCGATGGCGTCGGCCGTCTCCTCCCAGGCGTCCTCGACCTTGTTGCCGTAGTGCCATTCGTACCGGTCCTGGGGGACGGAGCGGTGCCCCCGACCCTGCCACCGCTTCCCGCGCGCCTCGCCCAGGTTCCGCGTGCCGTGCGAGTCCCGCAGTTCGAGGTCGGCGCCCTCCCGGTCGATGAGGGCCACCCGGCAGGCGGGGGCGTCGCTCCGCAGGAGCACCAGGGGCGCGATGTGCGGGAGGTGCGTCCAGACGGCCCCGGCGGACGGCGGGGCCGCCGTGAGGGGGACGTCGAGCACGACCTCGCCCGCCGTCGCGAAGAGGGCGCGCCCGGGCGGCGAGCCGGAGACGGGTTCGGCGCCGAGCCGTTCGGCGACCGCGCGGATCGTGGCCGGGTCGGCGCCCTCGTCGACGAGCCGTGCGGCCACGGAGCGGTTGCGCAGCCGCTGGACCCGCGCCGCGTCCTCGGTGGACCGGTCGGTCTCGACGTAGACGGAGGCCCAGGGGCCGGGGCGTTCCAGGAGCGGCTTGAGGAAGTCGAGGTTCATGGTGTCCCCACTAGGTCGGAACGTGCGGGGTCGGAGGCGGTCAGCGCTCCGTACCGGGCTCTTCGCGCCGCCCGTACGGTTCGGTCTCGTCGACCGTGGCGTCCGCCCCGGTGTCCACGTGCATCGCGGCCTCCTCGGCCGGTGCGGCCCAGTCGTCCGGGCCGACGTCCCGGGCGACCGTGCGGTTTCCCGTCTCCCTGGGGGTGTCGACTGCGGCGAGGCGGCCCGCCCGGGTGCTGCCGGCCTGCTCGTCGACGGGCTCGCCCGCGCCGCCCGCGAGGTCGCCGATGCTGTCGCCCTCCGGCGGCAGGTCCTCGGGGACCTCCTGGGCGAGCCGGTCGTCCAGCGACTCCCCCTCGCGCTGCTCCCGCTGGGTGGTGCCGTGCCGGGTCACTCCCCGGGGGCGCTCGGGGGGCGAGTAGCCGGGGTTGGCCATGTCCTCCAACGGATCCGCCAGGATCGCGTTGTCCGGATCGAGCGCGTCGGAGGGACGGTTGTCCACGTCGGAGTGGGTGGGCTGGTAGACGTCGTCCCCGCGGGCCTCGTCCGTGTCGGGCTCGTTGCGGTCCATGACGGTTTCCTTTCGTGTGGGGCCGGTCGTGTGAGGTCCGGCCGTGTGGGGGCCGGGTCGGGCGCCGGAAGTCGGAGGCCGGTCGTCCGCACCGGACGGGGCCGGGGCGACCCGGGGCGGCGCGGTACGGGAACCGGCGGGTCCCCGTTCAGTCGGTGGCCAGGATGATCGCGTACGCGAGGAAGAACAGCGCGCACAGGACGACGAGGATCCACAGGGCGAGGAGCGGGCCGGTGGCCCATCCCCGCCGGAGCGGCCGGTAGGGCCCGGTCCCCGTTCCCGTCCCGGACTCGGCCGGTGGCGTCTCGCCGGGCGCGACCCCGGCACCGGGTGCACCGGGTGCGCCGGTGCCGCCACCGACGCCGGGGCCTGGTGTGCCGGTGCCGCCTCCGACGTCGACTCCGGGTGTGTCCCGGGGCTCCGGGTCGGGGTTGCTCGGTCGGGTCATGGCGTCCATCTCCCTCCGGAATCCGGATGTCGCAGGGCCGGTACGCGACTACCCGTCCGCGCCCGCCCCATCCGGCGTACGGCGGGTCGGCCGCGCGGCGGCCGGCGTCCCGGTACCGCCGGTCAGTGGGCGGCGGCGCCGAACTCGGCGTGCTGGGTGCGCAGGGCGAAGTCGGGCTCCGCCCCGGGTGGTGCGCCGAACGAGAGGCGCCGCGCCTCGGCGGACGCCTCCCGCATCAGGGTCTGGAACTCCTCGTCCGTGAGCCGGCGCCGTTCGCCTGTCGTCCGCTGCTCCGTGGTCCGCACCGCGGGCCTCCTGCCGGTCGTTCTCGTTGCCGTTCTCTCGCCCCCGGCGACTACCCGGTACGGGGCCGGACAGACAGTTCCCGGACAGTCGATTCCACCCGCCCCGGCCGATCATCGGGGGCGGATGACGGGGCCCGCGCTGGGTAGACGCGGTTCCACCCCTTTGGGAGGGGCCATCGCGACCAGTGGCGAGGACAGGAGCAGGCGATGAACCTCACGGAAGACCCGGCCCCGCGCCGGTCGGCGAACGGAAAAGCGTACCCCGCGTCCGCCGGTCACGACCACGGACTCGCGGGTACCGGATCTCCCGAACCCCGGAAGGCTCCGCGGGAGGAGTCCGGAGCACGGGGAGCCCGCGAGGGCGACGCGACCGCGCTGCCCCCCGACCACACCCAGGCGATCCTGGAGACGACGAAGAAGATCGGGGCCCTGCTGAAGGCGTCGGGATGCCCGTTCGCCCTGATCGGCGGCGTCGCCGCCTACGCGCACGGCATCCCGGTCCGGCTCCAGCACGACACGGACTTCGCGGTACGGCGGGAGGACGCCGAGACGGTCACGAACGCGCTGCGGGAACACGGCGTCCGGATCGTCGATCCGCCCGAGGACTGGCTGGTCAAGGCGCGTTCCGGCGGTGAGGAGATCGATCTGATCTTCTCCCTGGCGGGGCGGCCGGTCACGACCGAGCTCCTGTCCCGCGCGCAGACGCTTCCGGTGGACTCGGTCCACATGCCGGTGATCGCGCCGACCGACCTCATGGTCTCCCGGCTGCTGGCGTTCTCGGACCACCACTGCGACTTCGGCACCCTGCTGCCGGTGGCGCGGGGGCTGCGCGAGCGGATCGACTGGGCGCGCGTGCGCCAGGAGACGAAGGGCTCCCCGATGGCCGCGGCCTTCCTCTACCTGCTGGAACTGCTCCACGTCCTGCCGACCCACGGCCCGGCCGACCCCGCCCGCCCCGTCGACCCCGCCGGCCCTGCCGGTTCCGCCGGTCCGGGCGCCGGCGCCGGCGCCGACCACCCGTAGGCCGCCCTCCATCGCCTGAGACCGCCGAACCCGCCCAACCCGCCGAACCCGCCGAAACAAACGACCGAACGCGCCCGGCCCCCGACGATCGTCCGTCGGGGGCCGGGCGCGGCTCTTCTCTCGGAACTCCTCGGGGCCTTCGGGCTCTTCGTGCGTGTACGCCCGCGGTGCGGGCCGGGCACGTACGTCGGCGGTCGCACGCGGCGGACCTCCTAGGCTGACGCGTCGCCGCCCAGGCTGCGGACGATCGCCGCCGAGAAGGCGTCGAGGTCGCCCGGGTTGCGGGAGGTGATCAGGGGGTGGCTTCCGGAGGTGTCGATGACGACCTCCTCGTCCACCCAGGTGGCACCCGCGTTCTCGAGGTCGGGGCGGAGGGACGGGTACGAGGTCAGCCGGCGCCCCTTGGTCAGCTCGCTGTCCACGAGGAGCCACGGTCCGTGACAGATGGCGGCCACCGGCCTGCCCGCTTCCGCGAAGGCGGAGACGAGGCGACGGGCGTCGTCGTCCGTACGGAGCTGGTCGGCGTTCACGGTGCCGCCCGGGACGACCACGGCGTCGAATCCGTCCGCGGAGGCCTCGGCGAGCGTCGTGTCCGGCTGGACCACGGAGCCCGGGTCCTTGTCCGAGACGAGGGTCTGGACGCCCTCGTCCTTCTGCGCGGCGACCGTGACGCGGGCTCCCGCCTCGCGGAGGGCGGCCACCGGCTTCTCCAGCTCGTCCTGCTCCGTGCCGTAGTTCGTCGTGAGGACGAGAACGTTCTTTCCGTCGAGCGTCACTGTGCGTTCCTCTCTGGTGTGGATCCCCTCGTTGTCTGCGCCTCACCCCCGCCCCTCCCTCTCAAACCTCACATAACGGTCAGATGATGCGGCTCGACCGACTCCCTCCGCCCCTCCCCCCCGTACCGCACTCGCCATTCGACCGCATCTACCCAAAAACCGTGTCAAAGCACCTTGGAACGGGCACCCTCTTAAGAGAAAGCTCGACAGACGGACCCCCTCCGCCACCTTGGCACGGCAGCGGCGCAGGCCCATCGCCACCGTCGAAGGAGCCTCATGTCCACCGTCGGAAACCGCTCCATCCGTCCCCGGGGCACCGATCCGGTTCCCGCTCCGGAGGTCGCCGGGATTCCCGGGAATCCGGGGGCGTCGATGCGCCGGACGGCCCTGGACGGACTGCCCGAACTCACCCGCCCCACCACCGTCTCCACCGACGACGCCCAACCCCTCTCCGCCGCCCTCCT
>NZ_JBIVPH010000014.1:0-48514 GCF_044754545.1 Streptomyces sp. NPDC093071
GGGCTTTTCCCTTCGGTCTTGCGTTTCCGACTCTATCAGATCTTTCCGATCCGATTTCCTCGGTGCTTTCCGGTCCCTTTCGCTTTCGCTCCGGGGGCCTTTCGGCGGTTCCGACTTTATCAGAAGTTCTGAGTCGGATTTCCCGCCTCCCGTTCGGCCTTCCGGGCGCACGTCGGCACCGGGGCTTCCTGTTCTGGCGGAGCCGTAAACGTACTGGAGCGGGGCGCCCCGATGCAAATCGAGGTGCCCCGCTCCGTTCCCGCGCTGGTCAGACCTCTACGACGACCGGAAGGATCATCGGGCGACGGCGGTAGGTGTCGGAGACCCACTTGCCGACGGAGCGGCGGATCAGCTGCTGGAGCTGGTGCGGCTCGACGACGCCGTCCTGGAAGGACTTGTTGAGCGCCTGGTCGATCTTCGGGATCACCGCGTCGAAGGCGGAGTCCTCGATGCCGGAGCCGCGGGCGTGGACGTGGGGGCCGCCGACGATCTTGCCGGTCGACGAGTCGACCACGACGAAGACCGAGATGATGCCCTCCTCACCGAGGATCCGGCGGTCCTTGAGGGAGGTCTCGGTGACGTCGCCGACCGAGAGGCCGTCGACGTACACGTAACCCGCCTGGACCTTGCCGGTGATCCGGGCGCGGCCGTCGACCAGGTCGACGACGACGCCGTCCTCGGCGATGACGATGTGGTCCTTGGGGATACCCGTCATCGCGCCGAGTTCGGCGTTGGCTCGCAGGTGGCGCCATTCGCCGTGGACCGGCATGAGGTTCTTCGGCCGGCAGATGTTGTAGAAGTACAGCAGCTCGCCGGCCGAGGCGTGGCCCGAGACGTGGACCTTGGCGTTGCCCTTGTGGACGACGTTCGCGCCCCAGCGGGTCAGGCCGTTGATCACGCGGTATACCGCGTTCTCGTTGCCCGGGATCAGGGAGGACGCCAGGATCACGGTGTCGCCGGGGACGATCCGGATCTGGTGGTCGCGGTTGGCCATGCGGGACAGGGCAGCCATCGGCTCGCCCTGGGAGCCCGTGCAGACGAGCACGACCTCGTCGTCCGGCAGGTCGTCGAGGGTCTTCACGTCCACGATGAGGCCGGCCGGGACCCGGAGGTAGCCCAGGTCGCGGGCGATGCCCATGTTGCGGACCATCGAGCGGCCGACGAAGGCGACCCGGCGCCCGTACTCGTGGGCGGCGTCGAGGATCTGCTGGATGCGGTGCACGTGGCTGGCGAAGCTGGCCACGATGATGCGCTTCGGCGCGTTCGCGAAGACGTTCCGCAGGACGTTCGAGATGTCCCGCTCCGGCGGGACGAAGCCCGGGACCTCGGCGTTCGTCGAGTCGGAGAGGAGGAGGTCGATGCCCTCCTCGCTGAGCCGGGCGAACGTGTGGAGGTCGGTGAGGCGGCCGTCCAGCGGCAGCTGGTCCATCTTGAAGTCGCCGGTGGCGACGACCATGCCCGCGGGGGTGCGGACCGCGACCGCGAGCGCGTCCGGGATGGAGTGGTTGACCGCGATGAACTCGCAGTCGAACGCTCCCAGGACCTCCCGGTCGCCCTCCTTCACCTCGAGGGTGTAGGGGCGGATGCGGTGCTCCTGGAGCTTGGCCTCGATCAGGGCGAGGGTCAGCTTGGAGCCGATCAGCGGGATGTCCGGCTTGAGCCGGAGCAGGTAGGGGACGGCACCGATGTGGTCCTCGTGGCCGTGCGTGAGCACGATGCCCTCGATGTCGTCGAGGCGGTCCCGGATGATGGTGAAGTCCGGCAGGATCAGGTCGACGCCGGGCTGCTCCTCCTCGGGGAAGAGGACGCCGCAGTCGACGATGAGCAGACGGCCGTCGAATTCGAAGACCGTCATGTTGCGGCCGATCTCGCCGAGGCCGCCGAGCGGAATGACGCGCAGGGCGCCCTTGGGCAGCTTGGGCGGGGCGCCGAGTTCGGGATGCGGATGACTCAAAAGACTCTCCTCACCACGCGCGCCACGTACCCCCTGGCACGTGGCGCGCATGACAATCGTGCACTTGCTGTTGTGGGTGTTCAGTTGTCCAGACCGTGTTCAGTTGTGAAGTCCGTTGTCAGAGTTCTACCCCGCCGGCGGCCAGGTCGAGCCTGAGCTGCTCCGTCTCCTGCGCGGAGAGTTCCACGAGGGGCAGCCTGAGGGGGCCGGCCGGGAGGCCCTGGAGGGCGAGGGCGGCCTTGGTGGTCATGACGCCCTGGGTGCGGAACATGCCGGTGTAGACCGGAAGCAGCTTCTGGTGGATCTCGGTCGCCTTCTGGACCTCGCCGCCCAGGTGGGCGTCGAGGAGGGCGCGGAGCTCCGGGGTGACGACGTGGCCCACGACGGAGACGAAGCCGCAGGCGCCGACGGAGAGCAGCGGCAGGTTGAGCATGTCGTCGCCGGAGTACCAGGCGAGGCCGGAGCGGGCGATGGCCCAGCTCGCGCGGCCGAGGTCGCCCTTGGCGTCCTTGTTGGCGACGACGCGCGGGTGCTCGGCGAGGCGGACGATCGTCTCGGTGTCGATCGGGACGCCGCTGCGGCCGGGGATGTCGTAGAGCATCACCGGGAGCTCGGTGGCGTCGGCGATGGCCGAGAAGTGCCGGTAGAGGCCCTCCTGCGAGGGCTTGTTGTAGTACGGCGTGACCGCGAGGAGGCCGTGGGCGCCGTCGCGCTCGGCCGTGCGGGCGAGCGCGATCGAGTGGTGGGTGTCGTTGGTGCCGATGCCGGCGACGACGTGGGCGCGGTCGCCGACCGCCTCCAGTACCGCTCGTACCAGCTCCGATTTCTCCGCGTCGCTGGTGGTGGGGGACTCGCCGGTGGTGCCGTTGATGACGAGGCCGTCGTTGCCCGCGTCCACCAGATGGGTGGCGAGCCGCTGGGCACCGTCGAGGTCGAGTGCGCCGTCCGCCGTGAAGGGCGTGACCATGGCGGTGAGGACCCGCCCGAAGGGGGTCTGCGGAGTGGAGATCGGAGCCATGGGTAACACGCTACTCGCTGCTCAGCGCCGGGTGTCCCCCTGGGGGACGGAAGAAAGGGAGCCCGGCGCTGCCTGCTCGGGGGTTCAGACAGCGCCGGGTCCGTTTGATCAGCCTAGATGAACTTCGTGAAACGTCGCAATACGGACACTTCGCGTGACGAGGTCGGACATGTGTGCCCTACGGGGCCACGCGCCCGTTCTTGTTGAAGGCGGCGTGGGTCAGCGGCATCAGCCGGGCCCAGTGCTCCTCCATCCTCTCGCCGACCATCTCGATCTCCCGCTGCGGGAAGGACGGGACCGCGGCCAGCTCGTGCTGGGTGCGCAGGCCCAGGAAGTGCATGAGCGAGCGCGCGTTGCAGGTGGCGTACATCGAGGAGAAGAGACCGACCGGGAGGACCGCGCGGGCGACCTCGCGGGCCACGCCCGCGGCCAGCATCTCCTGGTACGTGTCGTACGCCTGCCGGTACGAGTCCTCCATCGAGCGGCTCACCAGGTCGTGCTGCTCCTGGCTGCCCTCGACGAAGACGTACTTGCCGGGGCGCCCCTCCTGGACGAGCTTGCGGGAGGCGTCGGGGACGTAGAAGACCGGCTGGAGCTCCCTGTAGCGGCCCGATTCCTCGTTGTAGGACCAGCCCACGCGGTGCCGCATGAACTCGCGGAAGACGAAGATCGGGGCGCTGATGAAGAAGGTCATCGAGTTGTGCTCGAACGGGCTGCCGTGGCGGTCCCGCATCAAGAAGTTGATGAGGCCCTTCGAGCGCTCCGGGTCCTTCTGGAGCTCTTCGAGGGACTGCTCGCCCGCCGTGGAGACCCGGGCGGCCCACAGGACGTCGGAGTCGGCCGCCGCGCTCTTGACCAGGTCGACGGTGACGTCGCTCCGGAAGTCGATCTTCACGTTCTCGGTGGGGCTGTCGCTCACCAGCGGTCCTTCCAGTCGGGGTGCAGCCGCCCACTTTAACGAGGGGTCCCGGCGGGATCCTCCATAGGGCGGACCCCCTCCTACCGGAGGACTACATTCGGCCGGTTTGGTGAAAACCTTGGCGAAATCGGGCACCGAAAGACCGGTTCTGTCGTCTGTACCTGTGAAGCACGACGACACCCGAGGAGAGTGGACCTGATGCTGCGCCGGCGAGAGCCCGTACCATTCGCGTTCGTCGCGGAGGCCGACCACTTTCGCAGTAACGTCACTCCACCGCCCCGGGAGCGCCCCAGCGCCTCGCAGCTCGTGGGCCGCACCCTGCTCGGGCTGACCGTCGTGGCCGGTCTCGTCGGGTCGCTGGTCCTCGGGATGCCCTCGCTCCAGTCGGGTGACTCGGCCACGCGTCAGCAGCAGTCCGAGGCCTCCGACAACCGCTGAGGTAGCCTCACCGGGCATCGCCCCTTCGAGCGTGCTTGTGAGTGAGGATCTGTCGTGCCCCTGCCCTTTCTGACGGCCGACCATGCTTTTGACGCGAACGACCAGGTCGCCCTGCCGTTCGACGACCACGACCAGTGGCGTCGTCCGTACCGGCCGGGGTCCTGGCGGGTCGGGGCGGCGGCGCTTTCGCTGCTGCTCGCCTCCTTCGTCCTGCTCGCCGCGGTGATCGTCGCCGCGGCGGGCTCCGTCGGCGGCGCGACCGTCACCTTCGGCATCGCCGGACTGATCATCCTGGCCACCCTGCGGATGCTGCGGATGGGCACCTGGGTGAGCCGGGCCGGCGTGCGGCGCGTGGGCTTCCTCTCGACCGTCACCGTGCCGTGGGCCAAGGTGACCTCCGTACGGACCGTCCAGCAGCCGGTGCGCTGGCTGGGGCTCCCCCGCACCGTCCAGGGACAGGCCCTGGTGCTCGGCCGGCAGGGTGGTGAGCAGCTGCTGCTGCTCACCGACCACAACGCCGACTTCCTCTCCCGGGTCGAGGCCTTCGACCGGGCGGCCGACACGGTCGAGGCCTGGAACGCCGAGTACGGCACGGCCCCGGTCGCCGCTACGCGCTGACCGGGCGCCCCTCGTGGAGCGCGATGGCCCGCTGCATCGCCTCGCGGGCCCGGGGGGTGTCGCGGGCGTCGTGATAGGCGACCGCCAGCCGGAACCAGCAGCGCCAGTCCTCGGGCGAGTCCTCCGTCTCGGCCTTGCGCCGGGCGAAGACCTCGTCGGCCGAGTCCCGGTCGATCCGGCCGCCCGCCGTGCGCGTCAGCTCGTCGACGGGCAGACCGCCCTCCGCCTCCAGCTCGGCGGCGAGGCGGTTCGCCCGGCGGGCGAAGCGGGTGTTCTTCCAGAGGAACCAGCCGCCGACCAGGGGCAGCAGGAACGCCACCGCGCCCATGCCCATGGCGGCCGGCTCGCCGGTGAGGAGCAGCAGGACGCCCTCCATCCCCACCACGCCGAAGACCAGCACGAGCACGGTGGAGAGGAAGACGTACGTGATCTTTCCACCCACGGCCGTCAGCCCAGGTCCAGGAAGTGCTCCAGGCCGAAGGTGAGGCCGGGGGTGGCGGTCACGCGTCGGGCCCCGAGCAGGATGCCCGGCATGAAGCTGGAGTGGTGCAGGGAGTCGTGCCGGACGGTGAGGGTCTCGCCCTCGCCGCCGAGCAGCACCTCCTGGTGGGCGAGGAGCCCGCGCAGGCGTACGGCGTGCACCGGGACGCCGTCGACGTCGGCGCCGCGCGCGCCGTCCAGGGCCGTGGTCGTGGCGTCGGGCTGCGGGGCGCAGCCTGCCTTCGACCGGGCCTCGGCGATCAGCTGGGCGGTGCGGGTGGCGGTGCCCGAGGGGGCGTCCACCTTGTTCGGGTGGTGCAGCTCGACGACCTCGACCGACTCGAAGTACGGGGCCGCGATCTGGGCGAACTTCATGGTGAGGACCGCGCCGATGGAGAAGTTCGGGGCGATGAGGACGCCGGTCCCCGGGGCGGCGTCGAGCCGGGTCCGCAGCCGCGCGAGGCGCTCCTCGGTCCAGCCGGTGGTGCCGACGACGGCGTGGATGCCGTGGCGCAGACAGAAGTCGAGGTTCTCCATCACCGAGTCGGGCGTGGTCAGTTCGACCACGACCTGGGCGTCGGCCTCGACGAGCTTCTCCAGCCCGTCGCCGCGGCCGAGGGCCGCGACCAGTTCCATGTCCTCGGCGGCCTCGACGGCCCGGACCGCTTCGGAGCCGATGCGGCCCCGGGCTCCGAGGACCGCCACGCGCAGCTTGCTCATTGCTCTTCCTTAGGGGACTCGTGGGTCAGGAGACCGCTTGCCGGAGGCGGTCGGCCTGCTTGTCCTTCAGCGGGCCGATCACCGCGAGCGAGGGTCGCTGCTCCAGTACATCGCGGGCGACCTCCCGGACCTCGTCCGGGGTGACGGCGGCGATCCGGGTCAGCATGTCGTCGACCGACATCTGGCTGCCCCAGCACAGCTCGCTCTTGCCGATGCGGTTCATCAGCGCGCCGGTGTCCTCCAGGCCGAGCACGGTCGAGCCGGAGAGCTGGCCGACGGCACGGCGGATCTCCTCGTCCGTGAGGCCGTCGGAGGCGACCTTGTGGAGCTCGTCCCGGCAGATCTTCAGGACGTCGTGGACCTGGCCCGGCCGGCAGCCCGCGTACACCCCGAAGAGGCCGCAGTCGGCGAAGCCCGAGGTGTACGAGTACACGCTGTAGGCCAGGCCGCGCTTCTCCCGGACCTCCTGGAAGAGGCGGGAGGACATGCCGCCGCCGAGGGCGGTGTTCAGCACGCCGAGGGCCCAGCGGCGCTCGTCGGTGCGGGCCAGGCCCGGCATCCCGAGGACCAGGTGGGCCTGCTCGGTCTTGCGGCCGAGGAGCTCGACGCGGCCCGCCGCGCGCAGGGTGCGCCGGCCGTCGCGGGGGGCGACGGGGACGGCGTCGGTGCGGGTGAGGGCGCCGGCCTTCTCGAAAGCGCGGCGGACCTGGCGCACCACCGCGGCGTGGTCGACGTTGCCCGCGGCGGCGACGACCAGGTGGGTCGGGTCGTAGTGCTTCTTGTAGAAGCGGGCGATCTGGTTCCGGGTGAGCGCGTTGACGGTGTCGACGGTGCCGAGGACCGGGCGGCCGAGCGGGGTGTCGCCGAACATCGTCTGCGCGAACAGCTCGTGCACGACGTCGCCGGGGTCGTCCTCGGTCATCGCGATCTCTTCGAGGATGACGCCGCGCTCGGCGTCCACGTCCTCGTCGAGGACGAGCGAGCCGGTGAGCATGTCGCAGACGACGTCGATCGCGAGCGGCAGGTCGGTGTCGAGGACCCGCGCGTAGTAGCAGGTGTACTCCTTCGCCGTGAAGGCGTTCATCTCGCCGCCGACCGCGTCGATCGCGGCGGAGATGTCGAGGGCGGACCGCTTGTGGGTGCCCTTGAAGAGGAGGTGTTCCAGGTAGTGGGTGGCGCCGTTGAGCGCCGGGGTCTCGTCGCGGGAGCCGACGTGCGCCCAGATGCCGAAGGTGGCGGAGCGCACGGAGGGGAGGGTCTCGGTGACGATGCGGAGGCCGCCGGGGAGGGTCGTACGGCGGACCGTGCCGATGCCGTCCTTGCCCGGGAGAAGCGTTTGGGTACGGGCGACGGCCCGCCCCTCCGAAGAGGGGCGGGCCGTCGCGCGGGGACTACGGGACGTCACTTGGCGGCGTCGTCCTTCTCGCCCTCGGCGTCCTCGTCCGCGATCACGGGGATCAGGGAGAGCTTGCCGCGCTGGTCGATCTCGGCGATCTCGACCTGGACCTTGGAGCCGATCGCGAGCACGTCCTCGACGTTCTCCACGCGCTTGCCGCCGGCGAGCTTGCGGATCTGCGAGATGTGCAGCAGGCCGTCCTTGCCCGGGAGCAGGGAGACGAAGGCACCGAAGGTGGTGGTCTTGACGACCGTGCCCAGGTAGCGCTCGCCGACCTCCGGCATGGTCGGGTTGGCGATGCCGTTGATCGTGGCGCGGGCGGCCTCGGCGGCCGGGCCGTCGGCGGCACCGATGTAGATGGTGCCGTCGTCCTCGATCGTGATCTCGGCGCCGGTGTCCTCCTGGATCTGGTTGATCATCTTGCCCTTGGGGCCGATGACCTCGCCGATCTTGTCCACGGGGATCTTGACGGTGATGATCCGCGGGGCGTTGGGGGACATCTCGTCCGGCGTGTCGATCGCTTCCATCATCACGTCGAGGATGTGGAGGCGGGCGTCGCGGGCCTGCTTGAGGGCCGCGGCCAGGACGGAGGCCGGGATGCCGTCCAGCTTGGTGTCGAGCTGGAGGGCGGTGACGAAGTCCTTCGTACCGGCGACCTTGAAGTCCATGTCACCGAAGGCGTCCTCCGCACCGAGGATGTCGGTGAGGGCGACGTAGTGCGTCTGACCGTCGATCTCCTCGGAGATCAGGCCCATGGCGATGCCGGCGACGGGGGCCTTGAGCGGCACACCGGCGTTCAGCAGCGACATGGTGGAGGCGCAGACCGAGCCCATCGACGTCGAGCCATTGGAGCCGAGGGCCTCGGACACCTGGCGGATCGCGTAGGGGAACTCCTCGCGGGTCGGGAGGACCGGCACGAGGGCGCGCTCGGCGAGGGCGCCGTGGCCGATCTCGCGGCGCTTGGGCGAGCCCACGCGGCCGGTCTCGCCGACGGAGTACGGCGGGAAGTTGTAGTTGTGCATGTAGCGCTTGCGGGTCACCGGGGAGAGGGTGTCCAGCTGCTGCTCCATACGGAGCATGTTGAGGGTGGTGACGCCCAGGATCTGGGTCTCGCCGCGCTCGAACAGGGCGGAGCCGTGCACGCGCGGGATGGCC
Organism: Streptomyces sp. NPDC093071; assembly: GCF_044754545.1. Classification (NCBI taxonomy): domain Bacteria; kingdom Bacillati; phylum Actinomycetota; class Actinomycetes; order Kitasatosporales; family Streptomycetaceae; genus Streptomyces; species Streptomyces sp. NPDC093071. Next base: position 8,699 of record NZ_JBIVPH010000014.1, read on the forward strand.
TCGACCTCGGCGGCGAGCGTACGGATGTCCGTGATGCCGCGGCCGTCGATGCGGACCTTGTCCTTGATGATGCGCTCGCGGACCAGCTTCTTGGTCAGCGCGCGGTAGGCGCCCGAGATCTCCTTCTCGCGGCCCTCGAAGGCCGGGAGGAGCTTCTCGGCGGCGAGCTCCTTGATGCGGTCGAGCTCGGCCTCGCGCTCCTGCTTGCCGGCAATGGTGAGCGCCTGGGCGAGCTCGCCCTTGACGGCGGAGGAGAGCGCCTCCAGGACGTCGTCCTGGTAGTCGAGGAAGACCGGGAACTCGCCGGTGGGCTTGGCGGCCTTGGCGGCGAGGTCCGACTGGGCCTTGCAGAGGACCTTGATGAAGGGCTTCGCGGCCTCGAGACCGGCGGCGACGACCTCCTCGGTCGGCGCCTCGGCGCCGCCCTTGACGAGCTGGACGGTCTTCTCGGTGGCTTCGGCCTCGACCATCATGATCGCGACGTCGCCGTCCTCCAGGACGCGACCGGCGACGACCATGTCGAAGACGGCGTCCTCGAGCTCGGTGTGCGTCGGGAACGCGACCCACTGGCCCTTGATCAGGGCGACGCGGGTGGCGCCGATGGGGCCGGAGAAGGGCAGGCCCGCCAGGATCGTGGAGGCGGAGGCGGCGTTGATGGCGACCACGTCGTACAGGTGGTCGGGGTTGAGCGCCATGATCGTCTCGACGATCTGGATCTCGTTGCGCAGGCCCTTCTTGAAGGAGGGGCGCAGCGGGCGGTCGATCAGGCGACAGGTGAGGACGGCGTCCTCAGAGGGGCGGCCCTCCCGGCGGAAGAAGGAGCCGGGGATCTTGCCGGCCGCGTACATCCGCTCCTCGACGTCCACCGTCAGGGGGAAGAAGTCGAGCTGGTCCTTGGGGCGCTTCGAGGCGGTGGTCGCGGAAAGGACCATCGTGTCGTCGTCCAGGTAGGCGACGGCGGAGCCGGCGGCCTGCTTGGCGAGGCGGCCGGTCTCGAAGCGGATGGTGCGGGTGCCGAAGGTTCCGTTGTCGATGACGGCCTCGGCGTAGTGGGTCTCGTTCTCCACTATGGGGTTCTCCTACGTGTTCGTCTTTGCGTCCGGGGCCCGTGTGGCCGGGGACGGTGTGCGACGGCGGCGGAGAAGCTCGCACTCGGAGGGCGGGCCGGTCTTCGATCGAAGCACCCGGGGTTTCGGTTCCGGGGGCCACTACCGAGGACCGGCGGCTGGCCGGCGGCTTCTCGCTCGTCGTATGGGGTTGTAGCTACCAGACTAAATGTCCGGGTGCACTTCGCGCACGTACGGCGGCGCGTGCTACGGCCCGTACGGCCGTGTGTGCGACGCGTGCGGGCGTGCGTACGAGCGTGTGTACGGCAAAGGGAGCGGCTCCCTGAACGCGGGAACCGCTCCCTTCACGGCGTCTTACTTGGCGCCGCCGGCCGCACCGCGGCGGATGCCGAGGCGGTCGACCAGCGTACGGAAGCGCTGGATGTCCTTCTTGGCCAGGTACTGCAGCAGGCGGCGGCGCTGGCCGACCAGGATCAGCAGACCACGGCGGGAGTGGTGGTCGTGCTTGTGCTGCTTGAGGTGCTCGGTCAGGTCCGAGATGCGACGGGACAGCATCGCGACCTGGACCTCGGGGGAGCCGGTGTCGCCCTCCTTGGTGCCGAACTCGGCCATGATCTGCTTCTTGACGGCGGCGTCGAGAGCCACGCGGATCTCCTCTTGGTTCGTGCGCCCGCGAGTGCCCCTGGTCTAGGTCTCAGGGGAAGCTTCCGTGACTCGACGGGCGAAGGTCCGATGGGCGCAGCTTCCAGAGGGTTCCCGAGCGTGTCGGGGGTCTTCCGGGAGCGCGTACACAAACGGCCGTCACACAGCGTACCAGGGCTCAGGACGTCATCGCCCGGACGGAGTGGTAGACGTCGAAGACCGCGAGGCAGAGCGGCAGCAGCGTGAGGAGGACGAAGGTCTCGGCGATCTCCAGGAAGCGGCCCCAGAAGGGGGTGACGCCCTTGCGGGGGACGATCAGGCCGATGGCGGTGATCAGCGCGGCGACGCCCGCGACGGCGGCGGAGAGCCAGATCGTCCGGATGTCCAGGCCGGTGCCGTCGCCCTTGAGGGCCTCCTGGATCAGCTCCGGGGGCGGGTTCAGGCAGAGGCCGAGGCCGAGCAGCACCAGGGCGCCGAGGCCGGCCCCGAGCGCGCAGCCGACCTGCGCGGTGTAGCGGAAGAGGTGGGCGCGCATCAGCATGGCGACGCCGGTGGCGAGCGCCAGGAGCTGGCCCCAGACGTTCTCCGAGAAGCCGAGGACGGCCGCGGCGGCGACGGCGACGAGGGCGCAGCCGCCGACGAGGCCGACCAGGAGCTCGTGGCCGCGGCGGGCCTGGGCGGCGATGCGGACGGCGTCGACCGGGCCCTGCGGCTCGGCCTCGGTGCCGTAGCCGCCGACGGCGGTCCTGGGCGGGTCGAAGCCGATGGGGAGCCGGGCGAAGCGGGTGGAGAGTCCGGGCAGGAAGGCGAGGGCGCCGACGGCGAGGGGCGCGCAGACGGCGGCGGTCTCGGACGGCTTCAGGTTCGTCAGGACGGCCACGAAGCCGACGAGGAGGCCGACGGCGGAGGCGAGGACGAACGCGACGAACGGGCCGTCGCCGCCCGGGGAGACGATCGTCAGGATGACGGCGAAGACGAGGACGGCGGCGCAGGCGAGGAGGAACTGGAGCTTGCCCATGCCCTGTCCGGCCGCCAGGGGCAGCAGTCCGGCGCCGGCGACGGCCGCGTTCGCCATGGCGCCGGTGCCGAGGGCCACGGCGGAGCCCCGGTCGTCGTAGACCCGGGCGCGGACGCCGGCGAGCGCCAGGAGCAGGACGCCGGTGACGGCGGCGAGGACGCCCGGCAGGCCGTGGGTGTCGTGCCGGGGGTCGGCCGTCCACAGCACGAACGCGAGGAGGACGAGGAGGACGGAGCCGCCGAAGAGTCCGGCGCCGCGCATCAGGGCGTCGGACCAGAGGGTGCGGTCGCGGGCCACGGCGGAGGCGACGGCGTCCGAGACGTCGTCGAAGACCGCGGGCGGCAGGGACTCGGCGAAGGGGCGCAGCGAGAGCAGTTCGCCGTCGAGGATGCGCTGGGCCGCGAGCGAGCGGCCGGCGTCGAGGACGGTGCCGTCGCGGCGCACCAGGTGGTAGCCGACCGGGGCGCCCGGCTCCGGGGTCTGGCCGGAGAGGCGGAGGACCTCCGGGTAGAGGTCCGCGACCGCGACGTCCTCGGGCAGGGCGACGTCGACGCGGCCGTCGGGCGCGACGACCGTGACGCGGCAGAAGCCGGTGCCGCCGTGGAAGACGGGCGCGGGGGCCGACTGGCCCGGTCCGCTGGCCGTGGCTGGGGCCGTCATACTCACCTGCTGCTTCCCCTCGTGGTGATCCTGGCCGGCGGGCCCGGCGCCGCGCTCCGGGCGCCGTGGGGCCGGGTGCGCCGCGCTCCGGACGATGCGCTCCGAATGACCCTTTATTTTGCGATAGCTCATGGGTGCGCAAACGTTTCGGGTCACCCTACCGCCCACCCGTGACTCCGTACCAAAGTAAGATCCGTCCCCGCGGATGGATCTCGTCGCCACGGGGGCGCCCAGAGGAACTTTCCGTCCGGCAACGGAAATTGGTGAGCTGTGAGTCAGATCGTCGTCAAGCGCCCACCACGGGCTCTGCCCTCCGAAGTGCCGAGCGAGCAGGTGCAGTTGCAACCTCCTCCGGAGCTCCCCCGGGGACAGCAGGAGGGCGCCCTGATGCAGCTCCTGCCGATGCTCGGCATGGGCGGTTCGGTGGTCTTCTTCTTCATGACGCCGAACCCGATCATGCGCATCATGGGCATGATCATGATCGCCTCGACGGTCGCCATGGCCATCGCGATGCTGGTGCGTTACCGGCGCGGGACGCAGGGGCAGCTCGCCGACATGCGGCGCGACTACCTGAAGTACCTGACCCAGACGCGGCGCGCAGTCCTGCGGACCGCCCGCCTCCAGCGCGACGCGCAGTTCTATCTGCACCCGGCGCCCGAGCAGCTGTGGGCGCTGGTCGCCGAGGGCAGCCGGGTCTGGGAACGGCGCATCGGCGACGACGACTTCGCGCAGGTGCGCGTCGGACTCGGCAGCCAGCAGCTCGCGACTCCGCTCATGGCCCCCGAAACCGCCCCCGTCGACGAGCTGGAGCCGCTGACCGCCGGTGCGATGCGGCAGTTCCTCACCGCGCACGGCACCCTGGACGGCCTGCCCATGGCCGTGTCGCTGCGCGCCTTCTACCACCTCACCGTGAGCGGGGACGGCGACTCCGCCCGCTCCACCGCGCGCGCCTTGATCGGCTCGCTCGTGGCGCTGCACTCCCCCGAGGACCTGGTCGTCGCCGTCGCCGCGGACGGCGGGGCGGCGCCCGCCTGGGAGTGGGCGAAGTGGCTGCCGCACGTGCAGGCTTCGGGGCCCGGGGACGGCGCGGGCAGCCGGCGTCTGATCACCACGGACGCGCGCGAGCTCCAGGAGATGCTCGACGCCCGGCTCGAAGGACGCCCCCGCTTCCAGGGCGCCGGCCATCCGCTGCTCGACCACCCGCACCTCGTCGTCGTGCTCGACGGCCAGTCGGTCCCGCAGACCTCGGCGCTCGCCTCCCCCGAGGGCATCCAGGGCGTGACGATCATCGAGGTCGTGCAGGGCCGGAACACCGGGGCCCGCGGCGACCTGGCCGTGGTCGTGGAGGGCGACTCGCTGCGCCTGGAGTCCGGGCACGGGCACGTGTACGACGGGACGCCCGACCGGCTGGACCCGGACGTCGCCGAGGCGCTCGCCCGCCAGCTCGCCCCGCTGCGGGTCGCGTCCGGTTCGGACGACGACGAACCGCTGCTCGCCAACCTGGACTTCACCGACCTGCTGAACCTCGGGGACGCGGCCTCGGTCGACGTCGCCCGCACCTGGCGGCCCCGTTCCCGCTCGGAGCGGCTGCGGGTGCCGATCGGCGTCGGCGAGGACGGCGTCCCGGTGATGCTCGACCTCAAGGAGGCGGCGCAGGAGGGCATGGGGCCGCACGGCCTGTGCGTGGGCGCGACCGGTTCCGGCAAGTCGGAGCTGCTGCGCACGCTCGTCCTCGGCCTGGCGGTGACGCACTCCTCCGAGACGCTGAACTTCGTCCTCGCGGACTTCAAGGGCGGCGCCACCTTCGCCGGCATGTCGCAGATGCCGCACGTCGCCGCGGTGATCACCAACCTGGCGGACGACCTCACGCTGGTGGACCGCATGGGCGACTCCATCCGGGGCGAGCTGAACCGGCGCCAGGAGATGCTGCGCGACGCGGGCAACTACGCCAACATCCACGACTACGAGAAGGCCCGCGCGGCGGGCGCGCCGCTCCAGCCGATCCCGTCGCTCGTCCTCGTCATCGACGAGTTCAGCGAGCTGCTCACGGCCATGCCGGACTTCATCGAGATGTTCGTGCAGATCGGCCGCATCGGGCGTTCGCTCGGCGTGCACCTGCTGCTGGCCTCGCAGCGCCTGGAGGAGGGCCGGCTGCGCGGTCTGGAGACGTACCTGTCGTACCGGATCGGTCTGCGGACCTTCTCCGCGGCCGAGTCCCGCGCGGCCATCGGCGTTCCCGACGCCTACACGCTGCCGAACGTGCCCGGTTCCGGGTACCTCAAGTACGGCACCGACGAGATGGTCCGCTTCAAGGCGGCGTACGTCTCCGGGGTGTACCGCGCGAACCAGCACGCCGTCGTGCCGGGCGGGCCGCTGCCCGTGGACCGGCGGCCCGCCCTGTTCACCGCGGCGCACGTGCCGGTGCACCACGTCGAACCGGCGGCCCGGGGACGGGTGCCCGAGGCCCGGAGGCCGGAGGACGACGCGCTGGCCGACTCGGTGCTCGACGTGATCGTGCGCCGGCTGGAGGGGCGGGGGGTCGAGGCGCACCAGGTGTGGCTGCCGCCGCTCGACAACCCGCCGCCGCTCGACTCGGTCCTGCCCGGTCTCGCGGGCGTGGAGGGCCGGGGCCTGACGCAGCAGGGGTACGAGGGGGCCGGCAGGCTCGTCGTCCCGCTGGGCGTGGTGGACAAGCCGTACGAGCAGCGCCGCGACACGCTCTACCGGGACTTCTCCGGCGCCGCGGGCCACATGCAGGTCATCGGCGGTCCGCAGTCCGGCAAGTCGACGCTGCTGCGGACGATCGTCTCCGCCTTCGCGCTGACCCACACCCCGCACGAGGTGCAGTTCTACGGCCTCGACTTCGGTGGTGGCGGTCTGTCGTCGGTCGCGGGCCTTCCGCACGTCGGCGGGGTGGCGTCCCGGCTCGACCCGGAGCGGGTGCGGCGCACGGTGGCCGAGGTCTACGGCGTCCTGTCCCGCCGCGAGGAGTACTTCCGCAGCGCCGGGATCGACTCCATAGCGACGTACCGCAGGCTCCGGGCCCGGGGTGACATCTCGGTGAAGGACCAGCCGTGGGGCGACGTCTTCCTCGTGATCGACGGCTGGGGCAACTTCCGCACCGAGTACGAGGGCCTGGAGGCCGCCGTCGTCGACATCGCCGCGCGCGGGCTCGGCTACGGCATCCACGTGATCCTGACGGCCTCGCGCTCCATGGAGGTCCGCGCGAACCTCAAGGACCACCTGATGAACAGGCTGGAACTGCGGCTCGGCGACACGATGGACTCCGAGCTGGACCGCAAGATCGCCGCCAACGTGCCGACGGGCGTGCCCGGCCGCGGTCTGACGCCGGAGAAGCTGCACTTCATGGCGGCCGTGCCGCGCATCGACGGCATCAGCTCGGACAGCGACCTGTCCGAGGCGACGGCCGCGATGACGCAGGAGGTCACGCGGCACTGGACGGCGCCGGGCGCGCCGGAGGTGCGTCTGCTGCCGCGCGAGCTGGACGTGCGCGAGCTGCCGGCCGGTCACGCGGAGCCGGGGCGCGGGGTGGCGTTCGCCATCGACGAGAACGGCCTGGAGCCGGTCTTCGTGGACTTCGACCGCGATCCGTTCTTCCTGGTCTTCGGCGAGAGCGAGTCGGGCAAGTCGAACCTGCTGCGGCTGCTGATCAAGCAGATCTCGGAGCGGTACGACGGCGGTGCGGCGAAGTTCTTCGTGATCGACAACCGGCGGGCGCTGCTCGACGTCGCCCCGGCGAGCCACCTCGCGGAGTACGTGCCCATGTCGAACAACATGGAGCACCACGTGGACGCGCTCGCCGACCTGATGCGGCGCCGCTCCCCGTCGGCGGACGTCACGGCGCAGCAGCTGCGGGAGCGCAGCTGGTGGCAGGGCCCGTCCCTCTTCGTCGTCGTGGACGACTACGACCTGGTGTCCACGTCCAGCGGCAACCCGCTGGCGAAGCTGACGGAGCTGCTGCCGTTCGCGCGGGACGTGGGCGTCCGCTTCATCATCGCCCGCAGCGCGGCCGGTGCGAGCCGGGCGGCGTACGAGTCCTTCATGCAGCGGATGATGGAGCTCGGCGCCCAGGGCGTCCTGCTCTCCGGCGACCCGCAGGAGGGCGACGTGCTCGGCGGCGTCCGCATGAGGCCGATGCCGGCGGGGCGGGGCATCTACGTGTCGCGGCAGCGGGGGAATCCGCTGGTGCAGACCGGCCTGGTGCCGGAGGTGTGACGGTGCGGCCGGCCGCGTTCCCGTCCGGGGCCCGGCCGATGACGAGGGGTCGCGGGGGCGGCCCTGGAACGGTCCATCCAGACGTACACACGGGGGAAGGAATCACGACATGGCGTGGGACGAGTGGGAACAGCTGAAGTCCTCGGCCGCCGATCAGGATTCGACGCGGATGCGGCTGAACCGGCTGCCCGACGAGCGGGAGGAGAACCGCGGCGGCGGTACCGGGGGCGACCTCGCGGTGGACGACCAGGACCTCGCCGCGGTCGGGAACAGCGCGTTCAAACTGTTCGAGGGCCTGGGGAATCACGGCCGTGACGCGTGGTCCAGCAGTCAGACGGCGGCGAAGGACCTCACGGCGCAGGAGTTCGAGCTGGGCGGCGCCCTGCAGGTGGTGCAGGACCGGTGGGAGAAGTCCCTGAAGACCCTGTTGGACGCGTGCGCGCACATCTCCAACCACATGGACTTCACCAAGAACGCGCACGCCGGCGACGAGTACTTCATCGCCACGACCGTCAGCAGCATCGCGACGCTGGACAAGGGCTTCGACGAGGGGGTGAAGCGCTGATGGACCTCGAAGCACTGCGCCAAGGCAACTTCGCGGCGCTGGGCACGGCGATCGACGACTGGACGAAGGTCGTCGGTCACCTCAAGGGCTACGAGAAGGACGCCCGCGAGGACCTGAAGGCGAAGGCTGACCGGGCCGAGTGGGCCGGGGTGAACGCCACGGTGTCGCGGCAGTTCGTCTCCAAGACGGCCGGCGAGTTCGCGGACGCGCTCGCGCAGGCCACCAGCATCCGGGACATCCTCCGGGACACCCGCGACGAGCTCGTGGGGTACCGCGACGAGCTCAACCGGGCCATCGACCGGGGCTGGGAGAAGAAGCTCTCGGTCGTGGGCGAGCAGGGCGGCGGCTTCCGGGTCTTCGTGAACGTCCATCCCGAGCCGCCGAACAGCGAGCAGGCCGTCAAGGACCTGCGGGACGAGCTCCAGGGCATCCTCACGAAGGCCACGACCAGCGACTCGACCGCCTCCCAGGTGTTGCGGGCCATCGCGGAGCAGGCCGACTACGGCTTCTCCGGCGTCTCGTACGAGGACCGGGACTCCGCCGCCGAGGCGATGCGGCGCGCCGACGACCTGGCGAAGCTGGCGAAGCACCCCGAGAAGATGTCCGACGCGGAGCTCAAGGAGTTCAACGACACCTTGGCGAAGTACAAGGACGACCAGCTCTTCTCGGCCCGGTTCGCGACGCGGCTGGGGGCCGAGGGCACGCTCCGGTTCTGGACCGAGATGTCGGACGTCCACATGGGCGCCCGCGACGGCGAGCTCAAGCGGATGGAGGAGTTCCAGAAGAACCTGAGCATGACGCTCGCCACCGCGACGCTCTCCGACACCGATGCGATGCAGTCCTGGAAGAAGGACCTGGTCGACCAGTCGAACAAGAACTTCGTCTCCGACGCCGTCAACGTGCCGGGGCGGACGGTCGGTGCGTACGGCTACCAGGTGATCAGCAGCCTGATGCACCACGGGAAGTACGACGCGGAGTTCCTCGACGCGTACGGCAAGCAGCTCCTCAAGCAGGACATGGCACCGGCCGGCCCGCCCGGCATCGGCTCCAAGAACCTGTGGCACGGCGACAACCACCAGCTCACGGACCTGGTGTTCGGCAAGGACGACGGGCGCGACCCCCTGGTGGGGTTCATGGACGCGCTGTCCCACAACTCCGAGGCCGCGACGAACACCTTCGACGACAAGAAGGTCCTGGAGCACGTCCTGGAGAGCACCCGGTACACCGACCGGGATACCTCGGTGGGCCGTGCCCTGGAGGCCGCCGTCATGGGCGTCGGCGTGGGCGAGAAGCCGGACGGCCCCGCTCCGCACACCGCGACCCAGGTCGGCATCATGAAGAACGTCATGCACATGGTGGCGCAGCCGGACGGCGGTTCGGACCTGGTGAGCAAGGGGCTCGGGGACAGCTTCGGGAACATGGCGAGCGCCTACATGCCGGAGATCAGCAGGGCCATGGCCGGCAAGGGCGCGGAGCCGATCTTCCTGACGGACAGCGCCCTCCCCGACGGACTCGACAAGACGGACGTGACGCGGTTCCTGTACGAGGTCTCCCAGGACCCCAACGGCCGGGCGGGCATCATCCTCGGCCAGGGCGTCTACACCTCCAGCCTGATGGAGGCCCACGTCTCCGACCCGTCCCTGTACGACGGAGGGCCCGCCGAGGCCATCCGCACGATCTCGGAGAGCACCGGCGTCATCCAGGGGATCGTCGGCCACGCCAACGCGGACGAGGGCATCAGCGCCGAGATCGCCAGCGAGAAGGAGCAGAACGATGCCCTCAAGGCGAAGGGCGACTACATGAAGGCGCTGGCCGGAGCGGCCATCGGCGTGGGCGCGGTCGCGCTCGCCCCGGCGACCGCGGCCGGATCGCTGGCGGGGGCCGGGGCCAGTGGCTACTTCGGCGGGATCGCCGGCATGGCGATCGACCGGCTCATGGACGGTCAGCAGGCGCAGGGCGCGACGGACCGGGCGCTCTACCAGACCGGCCGGGAACTCAACGACTACCAGGCCTCGGCGCAGAGCCAGACCAGGCAGTCGGCCCTGGACGCCATCGAGAAGTACGGTTCCGACCTGCCGCCCCAGTCGACGGGCAACCAGGTCCGCGACGCGGTGAACGACGGCTGGGTGGACAGTGACTCGATCCTCGAGGACGCCCATGTCCGGCCGGCGGCGTGATCCCGCGCCCGGCCCGGTCGACGAGTCTCCCCGTACGGAAGGCCCAGGGGCCAGGAAGGCGATGCGGATCGTGATCAGGAAGCGGTTGGCGGCGGCGGGAGCGGCCTGCGTCGTCGCGGCCGGGGCGGTCTTCGGGTACGTGGAGGTCTTCACCAAGGGGATCGACCGGCTTCCCGAGAGGCCGTGCGGGGGCGCCGTCGACCGCGGTCTCGCGGCCGACGCGCTGCCTTCCGCGCGGAAGGCGGAGGAGCGCGGGAAGCTCAACACGCATGGGGACGGGGATTTCCTGTTCGCCTGTTACGTGCGCACCGCCGATTCGGCCCTCTCCGGAGAGGCCCAGACCGGAGGGGGGACGGAAGCCGGCTGGCGAGAGGCGCACCGGTCCGACCTGGAGGAAGGCGCCGTCGCGGTGTCGGAGGGCGGAGTGCAGGCGCTGGCCCTGCCGACCGTCGCCTGGGTGTACGTGCCCTGCACTCCTCGCCGGTTCACGGAGGAAACGAAGAGACCGCATTCCCTGACCGTCGAAGCCAGGACCGTCGGAGAGACCCGGCTGCACGGTGACGCCTTGCGCCAGGTGGTGCTTGACTTCGCCTATCAGCTGGCGCGGCATTCGTACGAGGCAGGTGAATGCCAGGAGCAGCGAACATTCCCGGAGGAACTCCCCCGAATAGGTTCCGAATAGCCCGCAACCGCAAGGAGATGTGACGTCCATGGCATGGGACGAGTGGGAACGGCTGAAGGCCTCGGCGGCCGACAAGGACGCGGCACGGATGCAGTTGAACGGGTTGCCGCCCGAGGACAGGCCCAACGCGGGCAGTGCGTCCGGGGGGTTCCTCAAGGTCGACCAACAGGATCTCGCCGCGATCGGTGACGAGGCGTTCAAGCTCTACAACCGGCTGTGGAAGGAGGCGCGGGTCACCTCCACGGACTCGGCCGGGTCCGACCTCTCCTCCCAGGGCTTCGCGCTCGGCGGCGCCCTCCAGCACGTGTCGACGCGCTGGGACAAGCAGCTCGGTTCGGTGATGGACGCGTGCGCGCTCATCTCGAACCACATGGACTTCACGAAGAACGCCCACGCGGGCGACGAGATCTTCATCGAGCGGCACGTCTCCAGCATCCAGACGCTGGACGCGGGCTTCGACGAGGACTGGGCGGGCCAGGGGAAGCCCAATCCGGTCTACGCCGAGAAGAAAAAGAAGGACTAGAGGAGACCCCGATGGATTTCGAAGCCCTTCACTCGGCGAACTTCAAGCTGCTCGACGACACGGTCTCGGACTGGACGAGTATGCTCACCAAACTCCAGTCCCTGAAGAAGGACGCCCACGACGGACTGCAGGGGAAGGCCCTGAAGGCCGACTGGGCCGGCGACAACGCGGTGATCGGCCGCGAGTTCGTGGGCAAGACCGCCGGCGAATTCGGCGACGCCCTCACCCAGGCGACGTCCATACGCGACATCATGCTCGACACCCGGGACGAGCTGAAGACGCAGCAGCGGCTCCTGAAGGACGCCATCGAGCGCGGGCGGGGGAAGAACCTCACCGTCACCGCGAACGGCGGCGGGTTCACCGTACGGGAGAACCCCGACAAGAAGGCCCCCAACGGGCAGAGCGACGTCGACGGCCTCCGGGACGAGCTCCAGGGGATCCTCAACACGGCGACGGAGATCGACAGTTCCGCCGCCACCTCCCTGAAGGCGCTGGTCGACCTCACCGACCACGGTTTCTCCGACGCGGTGTACAAGGACCGCGACTCGGCGGCGAACGCCGTGAAGGAGGCCGAGAAGCTGGCGGCGATCGCGAAGAAGAAGCCGGAGGACCTCACGCCGGCGGACTTCGACGCGCTCAACGCCGGGCTCGGAAAGTACTCCGGGGATCCGATCTTCGCCGAGCACTTCGCCTCGACGGTGGGCCCCAAGGGGACCCTCGACCTCTGGGCGGGCCTGAACGAGATGCCGAAGAACAGGGACGTCTTCCCGGACCGTCACGAGAAGTACGCCGAGCTCCAGAAGAACCTGAGTCTCACGCTGGCCACCGCGACCCAGACGGACACGCCCGAGATGTCGCGCTGGAAGTACGACATGGTCAACCTGGCGGACCAGACCCTCTCCAAGAACAGCACCACGTTCGGGGCGCAGGTCATGAGCAACCTGATGCGCTGGGGCAACTTCGACGACCAGTTCCTCAAGGACTACGGCACGAAGCTCATCGACACCGAGAAGAAGATGAGCGACAACGGCCGCCACGTGCCGATCGGCTGGCAGCGCATGGGCATGGATCCGTACCTCAACCGCACCGGCACCGACTCCGGCTCGGACCCCATGACCGGCTTCCTCAAGGCGCTCTCCAACAGCCCCGACGCCGCCACGGACTTCTTCAACGCGGACTTCGTCACCAAGGACGAGGACCACGACTTCGAGGAGGACGCCGACGGCAACGGCAAGAACGAGAAGCGCGAGCTGAGCAACTTCGACTACCTCTTCGAAGAGCGGCACTGGCCCCAGGAGCAGGACGACAAGGGCAAGGACAGCATCGAGGGCCGCAACAACCTCGCCCAGGCCCTGGAGGCGGCGACGACCGGACATCCGGCGGGCGAGCTGCCGACCGCGAACACTCCGCCGCACAACGCGGACCAGGCGAAGCTGGTCACCGACATCTTCCAGTCGGTGTCGGAGAAACCCGAGCGGCTGACGAAGAACGGGTTCATGTCCGACAGCATGGGCCAGATCGCCGCCGAATACATGCCGGACATCCATCGGGGCCTGCACCCCGCCAAAACCGATGTGAGCACACTGTTCCCGGTGGCGGGCACACCCGCCGCTCTCAGCGAACAGGACATCACGCGTTTCCTCTACACCGTGGGACAGAATCCCGAGGGTTACGCGGCCGTCAACGTCGGACAGCACTCCTACACGTCTTCGTTGATGGAACACCACTTCGCCCACCCGACATCCCACCTGCCGGACGAGAACTTCAGTGTGAACGAGAACCTGAAGAAGTCGATCGAGGACATCGCCCGGGTTTCCGGTGAGATCGAGGGGACCATCGGCGCCGGCCGCGCGTATGCCAACGAGGTGGAGGGCGGAGCCAAGGACGAAGAGTTCAACTCCGCCATCGAAAGCGCCAGCACGTGGGTGAGCAGCGGTGTCGGCATCGGCATCGGGCTGGCCACGGCACCCGCCGTGGGCCCGGGTGGCGCCGTCGCGGGAGGCCTTGCCGGAACCGCGGCGGACGAGATCCTCGGGGCCCTCACCGAAGGGCTGATGAAGGACAGCACCGAAGAGGTGATCTACCGCAACGGAAAGGAGATCAACGACACGAAGGAATCCACTTACAAGCTCATCGAGGCGGCGGCCGAGAAGGCCGGAGAGAACGCGAAGAACCCCTCACCTCATATCGTCTCGGCTGCGGCGACGGCCGCCGAATCCGGATTCACCAACGCCCAGAGCATGGTCACGGACTACTGCAACGGACAGGGCATTCCGAAGCAGCTCGAAAAGGAAAAGTAACCCCATGGACGTCAAACGCAGGAGGCTTGCCCTTTCGGTCTCGGCCGTGGTCGTCGTCGCCGGTCTGGCCGTCGGCGCGGCATACGCGCTGGAGGTCCCTCCGTTCGCCGGGCGTGGAGTGCTCGACTCCGAGAACGTGTGCGCCTCGGCCGGAGACCCCGGAAGATCGGTTCCGGCGCTCGAGGACGTCCTGCCGAGCAGGACGTCGTACTCGTCCGAGGACCGGTACGACGGGAAGAACGTCGCGGAGGGCGGGTCGAGCTACAGCACCTACTGCTTCGTGTGGGGCGACGGCGATCTGCTGTTCAGCGCCCGGAGCCGGATGGTGCTCGCCGCCCCTTCGAAGGAGTGGGTGAGGGAAGCCCTGGAGCAGGAACGGACCGGGAAGGCCGAGGAGTTCGAGGCGGGCGCACTGGGCGTCGTCGACCCGACGAGCCTGAAGGCGGCGGTCCTCACGCCCTGTTCGGCTCCCGGAACCGTCGTGGGCGGCAGTTACAGCATCAGCACCGTGGTGCATCTGCGGCCCCATGACGGAGCGGGCGGTCCGAAGGTGAAGCAGCGGCTGGCGGACCTGGCCGTGGAGGCGGCGCGGTCCGCCCACAAGAGCGCCAAGTGCGACCTGCCGTCGGGGCTTCCCTCCGGAGGCCCCCGTGTCGGTGCGGATTCGGGGTGACCGCCGGGTCGCCGCGGAAGTGCGGCACGGCTCCGCGTCGTTTGGCGCGTCTGTTGGGGGCCGACGTCGGCACGGGGACCGTGCTCGTGCCGGCGGTCTCGTGCTCGTCTCCCGTGCGTGAGTACGCCGTGCCCGCCGAGCTGTGTGGTGTCGGGGTTCCGGCCTCGGTGCTGGAACCGGTGTTGCCGCCCGGCAAGGAGATCAGCGCGCGTCCCACGGATCCGCAGGGCACCGGGATCGCGCGGTGTCGGCTGCACGTCGACGGGGAGTCGGTGTTCTCGGCCGGTGTCGAGCGGTAGGGGAAGGACGCGTCCACCCGGGACGTGGTCGGTCCGGCGCAGTCGGTCGGTCCCGGCGACGCGCGGAGCGAGGACGGGCGGTTCGTCCACTCGGCCTCGGGCGCGGTCGGGAGGGTGGACTGCCGGGCCGCGGACGACGCGGGCAGGTCCGTGTGGGTGACGGTCAGGACGACGCGCGGCGGGACGACCGGGGAGCAGATGAAGGACCTCGTCACCGCGTACGCCGACGCCGTCGGCGCGTCGGGCGCCTGTGACGAGGTCCTGGGCCGGTAGGCACGGAACGGGGTGGACGCCTCCCGCGCGCGTCCACCCCGTGTGCTGCCGGTGCCGTCTCGGCTTAGAAGAAGCCCGCGGCCCGCTTGTCGCCCGCCTGGTAGGCCGGGGAGGCCTGGCGGACCGCCTTGGAGATGCCCTGGAGGGCGGTGTGGATGGCGCGGGTCTCCTTGTCCCACTTGGCGTGCGCGCCGTCCGCGGCGATCTTCGCCTCACCCTCCCAGGTGTTGGAGACGGAGCGGATCTTCGTCTGGATGTCCTCCAGGGCCTGGTCCAGACGCTTCGCCTGCGCCTCGATGGTGTTCGCCGCGTCATCGAGCGAGGAGTACGTGACGAGCATGACGCCGTCGTTCTTGGACGACATGGTTCCTCCGGGTGTCGGTGGGTGTACGGGTGGGCTGGTGCCGGGTCGCGCCGGGTCAGAGACCGGCGATGTTCGACCTGGCCGCGCGCTCGGCCCCGGCGTCGCCGGAGAAGCCCGCGGTCACGTCGACGCCCCGCAGGGCCGCCTCGACCTCGTCGTCGGTGTTGCTGGAGGTCGTCCGGGTGACCTGGATGGCCTCCTGGAAGTTGAGCATCAGCCTGGCGATGCGCACCATGCCCTGGTTGATCTCGTTCTGCTTGACGTCGAAGGCGCCGGCGCCGATGCCCTTCCAGCGGCCTTCGAGGCTGTCGATGACGCCCTGGAGGGACTGCAGCTGCCCCTTGACGTCGTCGAACTTGCGGGTGAGCTCGTCCTGGAAATCCTTGAGACTCTGATCGCCAACCTTCAAGACTGACATGTGTCGCTCTCCCTCTCTGGGTTTCTCGTTGAGATCGCGTGCGCCCGGTTCACGCGCACGTGGTTCGGTCGGTTCGGCCCGTGCCGCCGGCTCCGTCGGCGCCGGGCAGGGGTCAGGCGGTGCGCCGTCGGCGCACGATCACGAAGCCCGCTCCGGCCGCGACGGCCACGGCCGCGACGGCGCCGACGACGAGTCCCGTCCGTCCGCCGCCCTCCGTGCTCCCGCTGGAGCCTGCCACAACGGTGTCGGAAGTCGGCTTGCCGTCGGGAGCTTGTGTCACATCTGATGCAGACGGTTCCGGGGAGCCGGTCGGGGACGACGCGTCCGACGATGGGGTCGGCCCGGGTGCGCCGATGGTCCTCGTGTTGGTCAGGGGGTTGACGTTCGGGTCGCCCGGCTTGCCGAGACCGCGGTTGATGTGGGCGTTGGGCCGGACGATCCCGTGGCCGAGGTAGCTGCTGAGCGTGCCCGGCTTCCAGTCGCTGCCGCGTGCCGCGGACTCGAGCATGACCCGGAGGACCTGGTTGGCGGTCCAGTCCGGGTGCACGGACCAGATGAGGGCGGCGGTGGCGGAGGCGATGGCGGAGGCGTTGCTGGTGCCGTTCCCCGTGCAGTAGCTCTTGAAGTTCTTGTCGCACCAGCCGGGAATGTCGCTGCCCGGTGCGGCGAGATCGATGTAGTCGCCGTGCTGCGAGTAGTCGCCCACGACGCCCTCCCGGTCGGTCGCCGCGACGGCGACCACTTCGGGATAGGCCGCCGGGTACTGCTTCTTGTTGCCCTTCTTGGCGGTGTTCCCGGCCCCCGCGAAGACCAGCTTCCCCTTCTCGTTCGCGCGTTGGATAGCTTCCTGGGTATAGATGTCGGAGTAGTCGGAAGCCATGGAGATGTTGATGATCTGCGCGTCGCTGTCGACCGCGGCCTTGACCGCCTCCTCCAGGTCGAAGGCGTTGACGCCGCGTTCGTGCTGTCGCTCGGTGTCGCTCACCCGGTAGGGGATCACCCGGGCGTCCGGCGCCAGGCCTTTGACGCCGCCGTTCGCCCCGGAGCCGACGATCAACTCGGCCATGGTCGTCCCGTGGCCCGTGTAGTCGTCGGTCTCGTCGCCCTTCGTGTTGGAGGCGTCCCAGCCCTTGAGCACCTTGCCCTTGAGCGAGGGCGTGTTCGGGTTGACCCCGGTGTCGATGACGGCGACCTTGATGCCCTTGCCGGTCGCCTTCTTCCAGATGTCCTCGGCGCCCATGGCGTCCAGGTACCACTGCCCTGGATGGGCGTCGGCGGCGACCGCCGCCGGAGCGGCTCCGACGAGAGCCGCCGTCAGCGCCGTTGCCGCCGTGGCGCCGAGCAGCGCTCGCCGAAGCCTGCCGCTCCCGATCATTCCTGCCGTCATCCTGACTTCCGAGCCTTCCGGGTGGTTAGCCGATCACCGGCGGCACGGTGCCGTGCCGCCGGTTCGTCCAGGTCTCCTCGTCCTCCGTCAGGTAGTCGGGGCGCGAGGAGCCTTCGCGGTCCTGTTCGTCACGGTCCGGACGCCGGGTGCCGCGTCCGCCGCCGACGGGTGTGCCGGTGCCGCGGGGGCTTCCGACGACGCCGTTGGTGCTGGGGGTGCCACGGCCGGCGGGGCGTGCGGTCCCCTTGCCGGTGGGGGCGCCCACCACTCCCGCCTGGGTGGGCCGGGCCGCGGCCGTACGGCCCGCCGCCGGGCCGTCGCCGCCGACGACGGTGCCCTTGGGGATCCGCGATCCGGTGCCCCCGGCGGAGGTGCGCTGCGGGGTGCCGCCGACGATGGGGTTGGACCGTCCGCCGCCCGTACGGCCGGTGGCGAACTGCCCCGGGCCGCCGGGGCGGCCGGTCTGGGGCGTGGCGCGTCCGGCAGGGGTGGACTGGCCGGTGGCCTGCGGCCCGCCCGCCCGTCCCACGGGGCCGCCGGAGCGGCCCATCGCCTGCGCGTTCGCCGGACCGGCCGAACGGCCCATGGCCTGCCCGTTCGCCGGGCCGCCGGAACGTCCCACGGCCTGTGAGCCCGCAGGTCCGCCCGAGCGTCCCACGGCGGGGGAGGTCCCCGGTCCGCCCGAACGGCCCACGGCGGGAGAGGTGCTCGTCGGTCCGCCCGAACGCCCCACGGCGGTCCGGCCGACGGGCGGCTGTCCGCCGGGCGTTCCGGTGATCCGGGGGCCCGTGGTACGCGGCGGGGTGCCGAGCGCGACCGGCGGCGGCAGCGTGGGGCCGGTCGGGCCCGGGGTGTTCGTGGGCGCGGTCGGTGTGGGCGCGGTGGTCGTGATCGGGGGTGCCGGAGGCGTGGCGACCGAGTCGATCTGCACCTTCGTGCCCGGCCGGCCCTCCCGGATCGGCTCGGAGCCGTCGAGTTCGTGCCCGGTGCGGGGCGCCGTCTGGGTGGCGCGGTCTTCACTGGCGCCGATGTGGCCCGGTGTCTCCCGGGACAGGCTGCCGTCACGCGACAGGCCGCCATCGCGCGAGGCGGAGGAACCGTCCATGCTGCCGACCCTTTTGAGCGGTGGCGGCACCGCCGCCCGGTACGACTTCGGCGGCTTCGGCAGCGTCTGGGCCCCCAGGACCTCCTGGGAGACCACGTAGAACGAGGCCAGGCGGTTCATCTGGTTGATGGCCTCCTGGCGGTCCTTCTCGACCTGGAGGGCCTTCTGGTAGTCCTTGTTGTCCTGGGTGCGCTCCGGCGGCGCGAAGTCCTCGGGCTTCTTCTGGACGAGGCGGTGGTCGCGCGGCGGCTTGGCGTTGCGGACCGAGGAGAGGCCGGTGCTGGCCACCTTCATCTGGGCGCCGACCGCGTTGGCGACCTTGCCGATGCCCCAGGCGTAGGACACGACCTCGGAGCCGTAGCGCTGGAACTCGGTGGCGGCGGCGCCCTTCCAGTCGACGCCGCGGACGAAGGTGTTCAGGTCCTTCGCGGCCTGGTTGAGGGCGGTCGTCGCCTTCTCCAGGGCTTCGCCGGCCTGCTCCAGGTCGGACGGGTTCGCGCTGTCGAGGAGGTCGAGCATCGCGTTGAGCCGGTGGCCCTCGAACGACGTCGAACCGTAGACGCTTCCCTTGAACCCCACGCTGAAGGGAAGGACCTCCTCCATGTTCTCCAGGAAGTCCGTGACCGCGTAACGCCGCTGGATGTCGGTCGTGTCCTGCGCCTGCTGCTGCTCCTGGGGCGTCAGGTTCGGCGTCGCGTTCGGCTGCTTCTCGTCACTCATGGGTCGTCACCTCAGTCCCTTCTCACCGCTCTTGGTGCCCTCGCGAGGCTGGGCGGGCTGTTCAGGCTGGGCGGGCGGGGCGGGCTGAGCGGGATCGCCGCTCTGCGCCGCCTTCTCCTGCTTGATCGCCTCCTCGCGCTCGTCCGCGAGGCGTGTCCGGATCTCGTAGAAACGCCGGCGCTGGTCGTCCTCCACGTTGTCGTAGCCGACGTCGGCCGCGTGGACCCCGATCTGCAGCAGCTCGATCTGGCCGCCGAGGGACTTCGACAGCGCCACGAGCGCTTTCTGCACCCGGTCGTACTCCCCGAAGAAGCCGTCCGCCTCCTTGAAGGGGATCCCGACGCCCAGGGAGTCGCGCGTCACCTGGTTCGCGCCCAGCCGGGTCGCGCCGCCCGCGCCGTTCGCCAGGTCCGTGATGATCCCGTCGACCCGGTCACGGAACTTCTTCAGCTCGCCGACACCGCGCTCAAGGTCACTCGTCACCGTCGCCCCCGTCCCCCGTCGCCTCACACACGAGCCATTCCTCCCCGTTCACTCCTACTGCCCCACATTGCGATCGTGACGACTCCCCGTCCACCGATCGCGCGCCTATCACTGTAATGACTGGGACCGACAGTCCCAAGTGACGTGCGCCGCACAAGACTTCTCCGCATCGACGCTATCAGCCGTGTGCGGCTGCAACCCTCACCGGGCGGATCCCCGGACGGTCCTGCGGCGATGGTCCCGCAGGGCCACCGCCGTCCCCGCGATCGCCGCCACCAGGACGCCCCCGCCGACCACCACGTAGGTCGCCAAGCGGGACGCACGCTGTTCCGGGGTCTCGCCCAGGTGGAGGGCGGCCGGGGTCGGGGCCTCGGCGCGGGTCACCCCCTCGTGGGCGACGGGCTTCTCGATCGGCTTGTCGTCCTCGGTCAGGGCCCTGACCGGGTCGACCACGCCCCAGCCGACCAGGCGGTCGTGGCCCGCGACCGAGCGTTCGGCGGTCTGCTGGATCTGGGCGACGATCTGCTCCTGCGTCCATCCGCGGTGCTCGGCCTTGAGGAGGGCGGCCAGGCCGGCGACGTACGGCGCGGAGAAGCTGGTGCCGTTGTCGGCGCAGTGGCCGCCGCCCGGCACCGTGGAGACCATGTCGACGCCGGGCGCGGCCACGCCGACGAAGTCGCCGGACTGGGAGAACTGCGCGCGTTCGTTGTTGCGGTCCGACGCGGCGACGGCGAGGACGCCCTCGTACGAGGCCGGGTAGGTGCGCTTGACGTTGCCGCCGAGGCCGTCGTTGCCCGCCGAGGCGACGACCACGATCTCCCGCTCCAGGGCCTCGTTCACGGCGTCTTCGAGGAGCTTGGTGGGCTTCACGGCGTCGGCCGTGTCCTGGGAGATGTTGATCACGTCGGCCTTCTTGGCGATGGCGTGCCGGATCGCCGTCGCGAGCGTCTCCGCGGTGCCGTGGCCGTCGGCGTCGTTCTGCTGAACGGGGATGATCACGGCGTCCGGCGCCAGGCCGACGAATCCGGTGCCCTTGGCGGGGCGGGCGGCGATGATGCCGGCCACCTTGGTGCCGTGGCCCACGGTGTCGGTGGTGCCGTTCTCGTTGCCCCGCTTCAGTTTGTACCCGTTGGCGTCCTTGGCGTCCTTGGGGATGAGGTTGATCCCGCTCTTGACGTCCACGGCCTTGGCGAGCTGCGGGTTCTTCACGTCGACGCCCGTGTCGATGACCGCGACCCGGACGCCCTTGCCGGTGGACTGCGACCACAGTTCGTCCAGCATGACGCGCTGGAGCGACCAGGGGCGGCCCTCGTACTTCTTGCCCGGGTAGGTGCACTGGGAGCCGTCGTCCGCCGCCGCCGTGGAGAGCGGCAGGCCGAGGGCGCAGAGCGTCGTCGCGGCCGCGACGGCGAGCACGCGCCGGGAGGGTCCGGAGAGCCGGTCGGCCGGCGTCCCGGTCCTCATGAGCCCTGCGGCTGACGTGCGCCGCCCGTGGAGAGGCGGGGGCCGGTGGGCAGGAAGGTCGACCACTCGGCGGGGACGGGAAGCGGCTCGACGTTCTTGTAGCCGAGGCGGTTCTGGGCCTGCTGCGCCTCCGCCTGCCGGGCCTTCTTCTCCTCCTCCGAGCCGGACGAGCCGATCCCGGAGTCGTCGGTGGCGCTGTCGCCGTTGGACTGCATCGCGTAGCGCAGGCCGGTGTCGGTGACGAGGAAGAGGAAGCCGCTGGAGGTCGTGGAGCCCTTGAACTGCCGGAAGAGCTGACCGGATCCGGGGGTGACGTACGCGCTGCTGGAGCCGGTCGGCAGGGCGGCGGGGAAGTCCTTCCCCGCCCAGGTGCTCAGCGTGGTCGCCCCGTTGTCCGCGTCGACCTCGCGCAGCACGTTGCACACGGTGTTCCGGCTGCCCTCGTCGGTGCTCGCCTCGTTGACGGGCACCGGGACGGCCTCGGGCCACTTCTTGTCCCGGCCGAACGCGCGGCCCGGCCGGAAGGCGCCGCCGCTGACCGAGGTCGCCTGCCCGGCCTGGCCGAGCTCGACCAGCTGCCGGCTGTTGAGCAGCAGCTTGGCCGTGAAGTCCGAGACGGGCGCGACCGTGCCCCGGAGTACGACGTACATCTGCTTCCGGGTGCCGTCCGTCGCGGACAGCACCGTCCCGATCCGGTCGGCCCCGGAGGGGAGGTCGGAGATCCCGGCGGGTTCGCCGACCCGGCCCGGGACGTGCGGGAAGGAGATGGCGTCGCCCTTGTGGAGGGTGTTCAGCCAGGCATCCGAGACCCGCTGGGCGGCGCGGCCCTGGCCGACGAGCTGGCGCAGGAGCAGTTCGTCCTTCTCCACGGGGTACGCGGTCCCCTTCGCGTCGACCACGTAGCGCTTGCGGTCGGGGCCCTCGACGTACAGCAGTTGGCCGCCGGTGAGGCGCTCCGCGCCGTCGGTCCTGCCCTCCTCGCGGGCGGCGAGGACGAACGCCGCCTTCTGGATCGCCCGGCCGCCCTCGCCGGGACGCTCGCAGACGGCCCAGCGCTTGGCGGAGCCGGCCTCCTTGTCGCCGGGGAGGCGGTCGGGGGCATAGGGGATGCCGAGCGTGGCGCCGTGCGGGATCTTGCCGTTGTCGAGCACGGACTCGTCGACGCTGATGACCTTGCCCTTGTCGGGGTCGAGGAGCAGCTTGGCCGACGACATGTTGAGGACGGGGTGGAGCTGTGTCTTCTCGCCGGTCTTGAGCACGACGTAGCGGGTGGTCGACTTGCTCGCGATGATGACGTTCTCGCCGGGCTTG
This sequence comes from Streptomyces sp. NPDC093071, assembly GCF_044754545.1. NCBI lineage: Bacteria > Bacillati > Actinomycetota > Actinomycetes > Kitasatosporales > Streptomycetaceae > Streptomyces > Streptomyces sp. NPDC093071. Next base: position 31,066 of record NZ_JBIVPH010000014.1, read on the forward strand.
TCCCAGTCCTTGGGGGCGACGGGCTTGAACATGCCCCAGGCCCCGAAGACCGCGAGGACCACCGCGCCGACGATGGCCCCCGGCACCACCGCGCGCAGGGGGCGGGGCGCGCCCTCCTCCGACCCCGTCGCGTTCGGTTGCACGAACTGTGCGACCAGCCTTCGCTTCGCGAAGGTGTAGGCGTTCAGTTCGTCCCGACGTGATGCCATCTGTTCGCTCGTCCCTCTCCCCGATGGGCGACCAGGGTCCCACGACCCACGGACCCGGTCAGCCGTCCCGCCGCCCCCTACTATGCCTGTCGGCGCTTGCGTCCCACTGCTCAGGTAGGGTGATCGCCCAGTCAACGCCCATGGGAATTCGGCTATTACGGACACGAGGGGGCAACGTGGCGACGGGTACGGCGACGCGTGCACGGCACGGGCAGGCCGGCGACCCGGCACCCGGAACTTCCCGACGGCAACGCAGCAATGACCGGGGCGACGTTCGAACGACGGCCGCCCCCCGGGGCGTCCCCGCGACCACGACCCCCCGCCCGCTGTCGCGCGCCGGCCGCGTGGGTCCGTTCCAGCTGCGGCAACTCGTCCTGGTGGAGTCGGCGCTGGCCCTCGTGGCGGTCGGCCTGGTGATGGGCGGCCTCTGGCTCGTGCCCACCTGCGTCGTCGCCGGCGTCCTGGTCCTGCTGGCCGTCATACGCCGCCGGGGACAGGCCGTGCAGGACTGGCTGGGGACCGTGCTCGCGCTCCGCGCGCGCCGGAGCGCCGCCGCCCCGGCCCCGGCCGACGCGGACCCCGCCCTCGCCCCGGTGGGCGAGAACGTGCCGGGCTTCCGCGCCTCGCCCTACGTCGACCGCAACCACCGCACCGTCGGCATGTTGGGCGACGGCACCTTCCTGACCGCCGTGCTGCGCGTCGAGGCGAGCGGCTCGGCGCTGCGTCCGGTCTTCGGCGCCCGTGCCTTCCCGCTCTCCGTGCTGGGCGGCGCCCTGGAGGTCGACGACATCGTGGTGGAGTCGGTGCAGCTGGTGCAGCAGGTGCGCCCGGCCCCGGCCCTCCACCTCCCCCAGCAGGCCGTGGCCCGGCTCTCGTACGCCCCGCTCCAGGAGCGGACCGGCGCCCCCGCGCTGCGGCTGACCTGGGTGGCCGTGAAGCTGGACCCGGAGCTGTGCCGGGAGGCCGTGGAGGCGCGCGGCGGCGGACTGGAGGGCGCGCAGCGCTGTCTGGTGCGGATCGCCGACCACTTGGCCAGCCGCATCACGGGCGCGGGTTTCCAGGCCACCGTGATGGACCAGGAGGAGCTCAACTCCGCCATCGCCACGGCGGTCTGCACGAACCCGCGCGCCGTCGCCCGCGCGGGCCGGCCCGACGCGGCGCCGCAGCGGCGGACGGCCGAGACCTCCCGGGTCTGGCGGTGCGACGACCGCTGGCACACCTCGTACGCGATCGGCCGCTGGCCCGAGCTGGGGCGGGGGGCGACGCCGCTGCCCCGGCTGGTCTCGCTGCTCACCTCCGTACCGGCATACGCCACGACGTTCAGCCTCACCGTCCGGCGCGGCACCCGCCAGGGCGCCATGGACCTCGACGGCCACGTGCGGGTCACCGGCGGCTCCGACAACGAACTGGTCCGGGTGCGCCGGACCCTGGAACAGGCGGCGCGCGCCGCGAAGGTCGGCCTGCTGCGCCTGGACCGCGAACAGCTGCCGGGCGTGCTGGCAACGATGCCGCTGGGAGGCGCCCGATGATCGGACGCGGCCGGAAGCAGAGCCGGCCGCGCGGCCTGATCGGTCCGCGGCAGGCGGGGCACACCCTGCCCGCCGACCAACTCTCCGCCCTGTCCCTGCCCGTGGGCGACGACGGCGTGGTCATCGGCGAGGACGCCGAGGGGCGGTCGCAGCTGGTGGGGTTCCACCGCTCGACGCCGTACGACGTGCTCCTCATCGGCGGTCTGTGGACGGCGCAGGTACTGGCGCTGCGCGCGGCCGGCACCGGGGCGCGCGTGGTCGTGGAGACCGGGCGGCCGCACGGGTGGGTCGGTCTGGCGCAGGCGGCCGGGGCGGGCCTGGAGTGCATCACCCTCCACGACGTGGGGCGGGTGCCGCCGCTGGGCGCGACCGTCGGCAGTCCCGCCGTGGTGGTGCGCGACTGCGGGATGCGGCCGCCGCGCGGACGCGTCGTCTCCTCCCCCTGGCAGTCGGTGCTGACCCTCCTCCCCTACCTCAGCCCGGTCGCGCCGCGTCTCATGCGGTCCGCGACGCTCGTGGGCGTCCAGCGGGTCTCCCCGCAGGAGGCGCAGCAGATCGGGACCATCCTGGGGCTGACGCGGGGCGAGGTCGAGGCGCTGCCGACGCTGGCGGACGGGGTCACGCTCTGGTCCTCCGGCGGGGAGCGGCAGTGGGTCATGACGAGCCCCACGGACGCGGAGGCGGGCCTGCTCGGGACCGCCCGCCGGATGGACTGAGCCACCAGCGGGTGAGCGGGCGGCCGAACCGCCCCCGCCCGAAAGCCGGGCTGCCTACTATGGCCCCGGTGACCGCCGGGCCACGGCGAACGGCCCGGCACCGTGCGGGACGTGGGCCGTTCCGCCGGCCGCGAGCGAAAGGAATCCCCATGGGGAGCGCGCAGGAAAAGGACGAGCTGTACGCCCTCGACATCTCCGGCGTCGAATGGCAGGGCGCCCCGGGCACCAGCCCGGACGAGGAGCGCGTCGAGATCGCCCATCTGCCGGGCGGAGGCGTCGCCATGCGTTCCTCGCTGGATCACGACACCGTGCTGCGGTACACCGAGGCCGAGTGGCGGGCCTTCGTACTGGGCGCGCGGGACGGGGAGTTCGACCTCCGCTGAGGCGTCGGGGCGTTCGGGAGCCGGGAAGTCACGCCGGTCCCCGGAGGGTTCCGCCGACCGGCGGTCGCGCGGCCGAAGAGGCCCGCGGCCGCCGGTCCGTCGTCACGGGCCCGGAATCGTGCGCGCTCGTACCGTTTCGCCCGGCTCCTTCCTCACGCTCCGCCGTACCGGCGTCACTTCGGGGCACCTCGGGGTACGAGGGGTGCGGGCGGGGACGGACGGGCCTGCCGCGGCGGTGGCACGGGCGATTAGGCTGGGCCGGGGCACGGCAGGAGGACCCTCGGACCCGTCCGCCGTGCTCCAGGGGGAGAGCCGGGCCCATCGGAAGTGAACGGTGGCCCCCACCCACGACGGCACAAGGGTGCTCGACCACACCAGGAGGCAAGAGTGAGCGGCGATCGGGACGACATCCACGGGGGCTGGAACCCTCCTGCCGACGATTCCGACGTGGACCCCGTGGAGCTGACGGGCGAGTTCACCATCGACTACACGCCGCCCGCCTGGTACGCGCAGAGCGCGTCGGGCGAAGCCTCCGGCGCGGTCGCCGGACAGCAGTACCCGCCGCCGCCGACGGGCGCGCCGGTCGCCGTGCCCGGCCTGCCCGCCGGAAGCGGCTTCCAGCCGAACCCGCCGGCCGTTCCCGTACCGCCCGCCACCACGCCGGCCGCCCCGGTCCCGGCCCCGCCGGTCGAAGCCTCCCCGCAGCCCTTCGGCGGCGGCGATCTGGAGAGCGGCGCGACCATGCGGTTCTCTCCCGTGACGATGCGGCGGGAGATGGAGGAGATCGCGGAGCGCGCGGCGGCGGCGCGGGCCGCCTCGGCGGACGGCGGGGACGGGACCCCGGCGGACTCCCCGGACGCGGGCTCCGCGCCGACGTCCGGACCCGGTGCGGCGTCCGACCCCGGTGCCGCTTCCGGTTCCAATGCCGCTTCCGGTTCCGGTTCCGTCGGTACGGACGACCGGCCCGAGGCCGACGCGACCCCCGACGCGGTACGGGAGGAGCCGGCCGATGACGCCGTCGCTCCGTCCGGACAGGTCTCCGGGGACGACGAGGGCGCGGCCCCGGCGGACCGGGACGACGAGGACGTGACGGACTCCGCCCCGGGCGAGGCCCGCGACGAGGCCGGTCCGGCCGCCGACGACGCTTCCTCCGATACCGCTTCCCACGATGCCTCTTCCGTCGAGGGCGCTTCCTCACCCGGCGGTACTTCCTCCGAGGGCACCCCGCCCGGCGGTGCTTCCTCCGGTGGCGCCCCCGCCGAGAGCGCCCCGGCGCCCGGGCCGCAGCCCGGGGCCGCGCCCGGACTGCCCCCGCTGCCGCCGTCGTTCCAGCCCGCCGCGCCCGCGCCCGCCCAGCAGTGGCCCGCGCCGCCGGCCGGCGGGGCCCAGCCGGTGCCCCCGGCCGCGCCGCTGCCGCCCACCGCTCCCTGGCCGTCGCCCGCGTCCGCGCCCGTCGCGTCGCCCGGTCACGTACCGCCGCAGGCCCAGGAGCCCGGCGGGTACGGCTACCCCCAGGCCCCGCAGGCCCCACAGCCTCCCCAGGCGCCCCAGGCGCCCCAGCACCCGGCCCCGGCCACGCAAGGCGGTTACGGCTTCCCGCACCCCGGGACGCCCCCGCAGCAGCCCGGTTACGGCTACCCGCAGCAGCCCGGCGGCGTGCCGCCGCAGGCCCAGGGGCAGGGCGGATACGGCTACCCACACCCCGGCGCCGTACCCGCGCAGGCCCCCCAGGCCCAGCCCCAGGCCCCCGTCCAGCCGCAGCAGCCGCAGTCGCAGCCCCAGCCCCAGCCCCCGTACGACGCGCAGCAGCCCGTCGACCCCCGGACCGGTGCCGCCTGGCCCTCGCCCGTGACGCACGACCAGCGCGAGCGGTCCGTGCCGGGCGCCCCGCTCGGCTACAACGCGGCCGTCGAGCTCTCCTCCGACCGGCTGCTGCGGAACAACAAGCAGAAGCCCAAGTCCAGCCGCACCCCCGGCGCCGCCTCCCGCTTCAAGATCGGCGGCAAGAAGGAGGAGGCGGAGCGGCAGCGGAAGCTGGACCTGATCCGGACTCCGGTCCTCTCCTGCTACCGGATCGCGGTCATCTCGCTCAAGGGCGGCGTCGGCAAGACCACGACGACCACCGCGCTCGGCGCGACCCTGGCGACCGAGCGGCAGGACAAGATCCTGGCGATCGACGCCAACCCGGACGCCGGCACCCTCGGCCGCCGGGTGCGGCGCGAGACCGGGGCGACCATCCGCGACCTGGTGCAGGCGATCCCGTACCTCCACTCGTACATGGACATCCGCCGGTTCACCTCGCAGGCGCCCTCGGGTCTGGAGATCCTCGCCAACGACGTGGACCCGGCCGTCTCGACGACCTTCAACGACGAGGACTACCGGCGGGCGATCGACGTCCTGGGCAAGCAGTACCCGATCATCCTCACCGACTCGGGCACGGGCCTGCTCTACAGCGCCATGCGCGGGGTGCTCGACCTCGCCGACCAGCTGATCATCATCTCGACCCCCTCCGTGGACGGCGCCTCCAGCGCGTCGACCACCCTGGACTGGCTCTCCGCGCACGGCTACGCGGACCTGGTGCAGCGCTCCCTCACCGTCATCTCCGGCGTCCGCGAGACCGGCAAGATGATCAAGGTCGAGGACATCGTGCAGCACTTCCAGACCCGCTGCCGCGGGGTCGTGGTCGTGCCCTTCGACGAGCACCTGGCGGCCGGCGCCGAGGTCGACCTCGACATGATGCGGCCGAAGACCCGCGAGGCGTACTTCCACCTGTCGGCGATGGTGGCCGAGGACTTCGTACGGGCGCAGCAGGCGCAGGGCCTGTGGACCGGCGACGGCCAGGGCGCGGTGCCTCCGCACATGGCCCCGCCGATGCCCGGCCGGCCGGGCCCGGGCCTGCCGTACCCCGGTCAGCCGTACGGGGGGCAGCCCGTTCCCGGTCAGCCGTACGCGGGACAGCCGGTCCCCGGCCAGTTCACGCAGAGCCAGCAGGGTCAGCCGGGACAGCAGGGCCAGCCGGAAGCACAAGGCCAGCACGGACAGCACGGACAGCACGGCCAGCCGCTCCCCGGCCAGTTCCCGCCGGGGCAGTTCGCGCCCGGCCAGCCCTCCCCCGGTCAGCCGTACGCCCCCCAGGCGCCCCAGCCCGGTCAGCCCTATCCCCCGCAGGCGTACCCGGCGCCGGGACAGGGCCCCGGCCCGATGCCCGGTCAGTTCGCCCCGGCCCAGCCGGCACCCGCTCAGGCGAACCCCGGTCAGCCGAACCCCGGCCACCCCGCACCCGCCCAGGCCGCGCCCGGCCACCCCGCGCCCGGTCAGCCGTACGCGCCCCAGGCGCCGTACCCCGGTCAGCCCTACCCGGCGCAGCCCGCCCAGCCGGGCGCTCCGGGCGCTCCCGGCGTGCCCCCGGCCTGGCAGCAGCAGCCGGCCCCCGCGCAGGTGCCGCCGCAGGATCTTCCCGAGCAGCGGCCGGGGCAGCCGCTGCCCCCGCAGGCCGGCCCGCAGACGCCTCCGCAGGCGCCGCCAGCCCCTCAGCAGTAGGGCGTCACAGGAGTAGACCAATGAGGCCCCGTATCGGTCGTCCGATACGGGGCCTCTTGGCGTTCCCGCAGCCCACAAGGGGTTTGAGTCATCGTTGACGACGGCAGACCAGCGCTGATACACCTTCGCTTCACTCACCGTCAGCCCAAGATCCACGACAGAAACTCCGACGCGAGGTCACGTCCCATGGTCATGGTCACGAAGGTTCCACCCCGTCCCGCGCCCGCGCGCAGAGCCCGCCGAGCCCTCCGGTTCCTGCTCGCCTCCGGCGTCGCCGCCACCTCGCTCGTCGTCGTCCCCGGCACCGCGCAGGCGGAGGACGAGAAGTCCGGCGGCACCACCCTCACGGTGGCCGTCTCGCAGAGCATCGACTCGCTGAGCCCGTTCCTCGCGCAGAAGCTCACCTCGACGAGCATCCACCGCCTGGCCTACGAGTACCTGACGAACTACGACCCGAAGGACGCCCGTACGGTCCCGGGTCTGGCGACCGCGTGGAAGCCCTCGCCCGACAAGCTGACGTGGACGTACACGATCCGCGGGGACTCGTTCTGGTCGGACGGGACGCAGGCCACCGCCGCGGACGCGGCCTGGACCTTCAACAAGATGATGACCGACCCGAACGCCGCCACCGCCAACGGCAGCTTCACGGCCAACTTCGAGAAGGTCACCGCGCCCGACCCGCAGACCCTCGTCATCAAGCTGAAGAAGCCCCAGGCGACGATGACCGCGCTCGACGTGCCGATCGTGCCGAAGCACGTCTGGGAGAAGGTCGGCGACCTCTCGAAGTTCAACAACGACCAGCAGTTCCCCCTCGTGGGCAACGGGCCCTTCGTCATCACCGACTACAAGGTCGACCAGTACATCAAGCTCAAGCCGAACAAGAAGTTCTGGCGGGGCGCCCCCAAGTTCGACGAGCTGGTCTTCAAGTACTACAAGGACGGGGACGCCGCCGTCGCCGCCCTCCAGAAGGGCGAGGTGTCCTTCGTACCGAACCTGACGCCGGCCCAGGCCGACGCGCTGAAGACCCAGAAGAACATCAAGGTCAACGACGCCCCCGGCCGCCGCTTCTTCGCCCTCGCCACCAACCCGGGCGCCCGGGCGCAGGACGGGAAGACCTTCGGCAACGGGCACAAGGCGCTGCTCGACCCGGCGGTGCGCAAGGCGCTCTTCCTCGCGGTCGACCGCACCACCCTCGTCGACAAGGTGTTCCAGGGCCACGCCGTCGAGGGCGAGGGGTACATCCCGCCCCGCTTCGGCTCGTACTTCTGGCGGCCCGACGGGGACCAGAAGCGGACGTACGACCCGGAGGAGGCGGCCAGGGTCCTCGACGCCGCCGGGTACCGGAAGAACGCCGACGGCAAGCGGGCCGGCAAGGACGGGAAGCCGCTGGACTTCCGGATCCTCTGCCACGCCACCGACCCGAACGACAAGGCGGTCGGCAAGTACCTCCAGGAGTGGTGGGGCGAGCTCGGCATCGGCCTGAAGGTCGAGTGTCTGGACAGCGTCTCGGACCCGTGGGTGAAGGGCGACTACGACCTCGCCTTCGACGGCTGGTCGGTCAACCCCGACCCGGACTACGTCCTCTCCATCCACACCTGCGGCGCCCTCCCGGCCACCCCGAAGGACAGCGGGGCCACCGACAACTTCATCTGCGACGAGGAGTTCGACGGGCTCTACGCGCAGCAGGCGGTGGAGTACGACGCGGCCAAGCGGGCGGATCTGGTGAAGCGGATGCAGTCCCGCCTGTACGACACGGGGTACATGAACGTCATGGCCTATCCGAACGCCCTGGAGGCGTACCGCACGGACCAGATCGCGTCCATCACGACCATGCCCGAAGCCGCCGGGAACCTGTGGGGCCAGGACGGCTACTGGAGCTGGTGGTCGGCCGTCCCCGCGGCCTCCGCCTCCGGCGGGTCCGAGGACGGCGGCTCCTCCACCGGGGTGATCGTCGGCATCGGCGCGGCCGTGGTGGTCGTGGTCGGTCTCGGCGTCCTGCTCGGGCTGCGCCGCCGCTCCACCGCCGACGACCGCGAGTAGTCCGTGACGACGACCAGCACCCCCGCCGACGTGGTGCGGGCCGACCCGGCCCGCACCACGGACGGCGCGTCCCGCGCCGGCGCCGCCTCCGGTTACCTCCGCCACGCGGCGGGGAAGCTGGGCGGCGCGCTCGTCTCGCTCTTCGCCGTGCTCGTCACCAGCTTCTTCCTGTTCCGGATCATCCCCGGCGATCCGGTGAAGGCGATGACCCACGGCGTGCCCACCTCGGCCGAGCAACTGGCAACGCTGAGGCGGCAGTTCGGGCTCGACCTGCCGCTCTGGCAGCAGTTCACCGACTACTGCGCCAAGGCCCTGACGGGCGACCTCGGCACCTCGTTCCAGTTCCGCGCCCCCGTCGGGGAACTGATCTGGGAGAAGCTCCCGGCGACGCTGCTGCTCACCGGGGTCGCCGTGGTGATCTACTCGGCGCTCGGGCTGTGGCTCGGCACCCGCTCGGCCTGGCGCCACGGCGGCCTCGGGGACAAGCTGAACACCGGGATCGCGCTGACCCTGTGGTCGGTGCCGTCCTTCTGGCTCGGGCTGCTCCTCATCATCGTCTTCTCCGTGGGCGCGGGCCCGGTTCCGGGGCTCTTCCCGACCGGCGGCATGGAGTCGGGCACGGGCGAGACCGGTCTCGCGCACGTCCTGGACGTCGCCCACCACCTGGTCCTGCCGGTGGTGACCCTGGTGGCGGTCGGCTACGCGCAGACGCTGCTCGTGATGCGCTCCTCGCTCCTGGACGAGATGGGCGGCGACTACCTGACGACGGCGCGGGCCAAGGGGCTGCGCGACGACGTCGTGCGCCGCAGGCACGCCGTGCCGAACGCGCTGCTCCCGACCGTGACCATGATCTTCATCAATCTGGGCCACGTGGCGGCGGGGTCGATCCTGGTGGAGACGGTGTTCTCCTGGCCGGGGCTCGGCGGACTCTTCTACCAGGCGCTCAGCGTGCCCGACCTGCCGCTCGTGCAGGGCCTGTTCGTGGTCTTCGCCGGAGCGATGATCCTGATGAACCTGCTCGCCGACCTGCTCTATCCGCTGCTCGATCCCCGGGTGGGCCGATGACCTCCTCCACGACCTCCGCGACGCCAGCGCCGGAGCCCCTGGAACCCCCTCCCGCCGTCCCCGAGCCCGCGCGGAAGCCGCCCTCCGCGGCCTCCCTCGCCCGGCAGCGCCGCAAGGCGTCGGCGATCCGCTTCTGGAAGCGGTACCGCACCCACCGCGCCGGCCTCTACGGTCTCGCCGGGCTCGTCCTGATCGCCCTGCTCGCGCTCGCCGCCCCGCTGCTCGTCGGCGCCGACGTGCAGTCGGTGACGGCGGCGCCGGGCACGGCCCTGGAGTCCCCGAGCGCCGAGTTCCCGCTCGGCACCGACCAGTTCGGGCGCTCGCTGCTCGGGCTGCTGATCTGGGGGGCGCGGATCTCGCTGCTCGTCGGGCTGCTCGCGGCGGCCCTCTCGGTCGCCATCGGCACCCTGGTGGGGGTCGTCGCCGGGCACTACGGCGGCTGGTTCTCGACCGTCGTCATGCGGATCACCGACTGGTTCCTGGTGATGCCGACGCTGGTCCTGGCGATCGTGCTCGCCACCGTCATGTCCCGCTCGATGTGGACGGTGGTCCTGGCCATCGGGGTGACCTCGTGGCCGACCACCGCCCGTCTGGTGCGGGCGCAGACCATCGCGGTGGAGTCCCGCCCGTACATCGAGCGGGCGACCGCGCTCGGCGGCGGCCACCGGCACGTCATGACCCGGCACGTGCTGCCGAACGTGATGCCGCTGGTCCTCGCGCAGACCACGCTCGGCATCTCGACCGCCATCCTCACCGAGGCCACCCTCGCCTTCCTCGGCCTGGGCGACCCGACGGTGGTCTCCTGGGGCGGGATGCTCCAGGACGCCCGGGAGGCCGGCGCGGTCTCCTCCGGGCACTGGTGGTACCTGGCCCCGCCCGGGATCGCGATCGCCCTGGTGGCGCTCGCCTTCACGCTGTGCGGCCGGGCCGTCGAGTCCGTGCTCAACCCGAAGCTGGGGGTGGGGCGATGAGCCTCCTGGAAGTACGCGGCCTCAGGGTGACGTACGGGTCGGGCGCGGCGGCCGTGCCCGCCGTGCGCGGAGTCGACCTGACCCTGGAGGCGGGCACCAAGCTGGGCGTGGCCGGGGAGTCCGGCTGCGGCAAGTCCACGCTCGCGCTCGCGCTGCTCCGGCTGCTCCCGGCGTCGGCGCGCCTGGAGGGCGAGATCCTGCTCGACGGCGAGGACGTCCTCGCGATGTCGTGGGGGCGGCTGCGGGCCGTGCGCTGGGCGGGCGCGTCGATCGTCTTCCAGGGCGCGATGCACTCGCTGAACGCGGTGCACCGGATCGGGGACCAGATCGCGGAGCCGCTGCTGGTGCACGGCCGGGCGACCCCGGCGGCGGCCCGCAAGCGGGTCGGCGAGCTGCTCGACCACGTCGGCCTGCCCGCCGCCCGCGCCGCCGCCTATCCGCACGAGCTGTCCGGCGGGCAGCGGCAGCGCGTGATGATCGCGATGGCGCTCGCCTGCGACCCCCGGCTGATCGTCGCGGACGAGCCGACCACCGCCCTGGACGTGATGATCCAGGCGCAGATCCTGCGCCTGATCGAGGGCCTGGTCGCCGAGCAGTCCATCAGCCTCCTGATGATCAGCCACGACCTGGCGGTCCTCGCCGACACCTGCGACCGGCTCGCCGTGATGTACGCGGGCCGGGTCGTCGAGGAGGGCCCGGCCCGGGAGGTGTACGAGGCGGCCGCGCACCCCTACGGGCGGGCGCTGTCCTCGGCGTTCCCGCGCATCGGTGACCCCGCCTCCCGGCGGGCGCCGCGCGGTCTGCCGGGCGATCCGCCGGACCCGGCCGACCTGCCGGGCGGCTGCACCTTCCACCCGCGCTGTCCGGTGGCGCTCGACGCCTGCGGGGACCTCGACCAGGAACTGCGGGAGGCGGGCGCGGGGCGCCGGGCCGCCTGCGTGCACGTGGGGAGCGCTTCATGAGTACGGACACCACCACGCGCCCGGAGACGGCGACCGGGGCGCTGCTCTCGGCCCGGGACCTGCGCGTGGTCTTCCCCGGACGCCGGGGCGCGCCGCCCGCGCGGGCGGTGGACGGGGTGGACCTGGACGTCGGCGCGGGCGAGATCGTGGCCCTCGTCGGGGAGTCGGGCTGCGGCAAGACGACCCTGGCCCGCTCGCTGCTCGGCCTGGTCCGGCCCACCTCGGGCACGGTCTCCTTCGACGGGGAGCCGCTCGCGTACTCCTCCGGGTCGCTGAAGACGTACCGGAAGCGGGCGCAGCTGGTCCTCCAGGACCCGAGCGGTTCGCTGAACCCCCGGCACACGGTGTACGACGCGGTGGCGGAGGGGCTGCGGATCCACGGGTACGCGGGGGACGAGCGGGCCGCCGTCGCCGGGGCCCTCGCGCGGGCCGGGCTGCGCCCACCGGAGCGCTTCTTCTTGCGCTACCCGCACGAGCTGTCCGGCGGGCAGCGGCAGCGGGTGGTCATCGCGGGCGCGCTGGTCCTGGAGCCCGAACTGATCGTCGCGGACGAGCCGGTGGCCTCCCTGGACGCGTCCGTACGGGGCGAGATCCTGGCGCTGCTGCTGCGGCTGCGCGACGAACTGGGCCTGTCGGCGCTCGTGGTGACCCACGACCTGGGCCTCGCGTGGAACATCGCGGACCGGGTGGCGGTGATGTACCTGGGCCGGGTCGTGGAGACGGGCCCGGTGGAGTCCGTCCTGACGAACCCTCAGCACCCGTACACCCGGGCGCTGTTGTCGGTGCTCCCGGAGTCCGAGGGGGCGCCGGTGGTGCTGACCGGGGAACCGCCGGACCCGTCGCGGATCCCCTCGGGCTGCCGCTTCCACGTCCGCTGCCAGGTCCTCGCCTCGGGCGCGGCGGCGGAGGTCGCGGACCGCTGCCGGGGCGAGGACCTGCCGGTCCTGCCCGGCGGCGGGGCGGACGCGGTGGCCTGCCACTGGGCGGGGCGGGAGAAGGCGGGACGGGGGCAGTCGGGGCGGGGGAAGGCGGACTGACCGCCCCGGCGGGTCAGGCCCGCTCCGGATGCTCCCGGTCGTACTCCCCGGTCAGCTCGCGGCAGCGCTCCACGTCGCCCGCCATCGCCCGGAGCAGGTCGTCCAGGGTGTCGAACTTGAGCATCCCGCGCACGTACACCAGGAAGTCGACGGCCACGTGCAGCCCGTACAGGTCGAGTCCCTCGCGGTCGATCGCGTACGCCTCGACGGTCCGTTCGGTGCCGTCGAACTGCGGGTTCGTGCCGACCGAGATGGCCGCCGGCATCCGCTCGCCCGCGGCCGTCAGCCAGCCCGCGTAGACGCCGTCGGCCGGGATCGCGGTGTGCGGCAGGGTCTCGACGTTGGCGGTGGGGAAGCCGAGCTCGCGGCCGCGCTGGGCGCCGCGGACCACGACGCCCTCGACGCGGTGCGGGCGGCCGAGGATCTCGGCGGCCCCGGCCATGTCGCCCTCGGCGACCAGGCGGCGGGTGAGGGTGGAGGAGAAGGGCTCGCCGCCGCCCGCGCTGCCGCTGACGTACAGGTCGACGACCTCGACCTCGTAGTCGTAGGTGGCGCCGAGCTCGGCGAGGAAGGCGACGTTTCCGGCGGCCCGGTGGCCGAAGCGGAAGTTGGGGCCCTCGATGACGGCCCGGGCGTGCAGCTTGTCGACGAGCACCTTGACGATGAAGTCGGCCGGGGAGAGCTGGGAGAACTCGGCGGTGAACGGCAGCACGAGCACCGCGTCCACGCCGAGCCCGGCCATCAGCTCGGCGCGCCGGTGGTGCGGGGCGAGCAGCGGCGGGTGGCTGCCGGGCCGCACGACCTCGGAGGGGTGGGGGTCGAAGGTGACCACGACGGAGGGGACGCCGAGCTCGCGGGCGCGCTCGACGGCGCGTCCGACGATCAGCTGGTGCCCTCGGTGCACCCCGTCGTAGGAGCCGATGGTGACGACGCTGCGCCCCCAGTCCTGGGGGATGTCCTCCAAACCACGCCAGCGCTGCACTGTGACCGCTCCTCGTCCGCCTGTTCGCCGATTAAGCAGGTCTAAGACTGCCATGCCCACGCCCGTCGGCACGCATCGGCATGGGAGTGCCGGGGCCGCGCAGCGCGTCGAGGGTCGCGATGCCGAGCAGCGGCGCCCAGTCGCCGGGGGCGGCGACGATCCAGCCGCAGAGGAGTTCGGTGAAGACGGGCCGCTCGTCGACGAGGGCGGCGAGGAGCCGGTCGAGCCGCGCGGCGCCCTCGGGGGTGCGGACGCACAGGAGGCCGGCCCGGTGGGTGAGCCGCCGGGTGCGGGCCCCGCCGTTCCGCTCGGCCTCCCCGGCGGCGGCCGTCAGGAGGACCTCCGGGACGGAGGGCTCCCCGGCCCCGGTCTCATCCTCCTCGTGTGCCTCCTGCTCCAGGAGTACGTCGAGCAGCTCGTCGCGCAGGTGGCGGGAGGCGCCGGTGCCGGGGGCGGCGAGCACGGGGGCGAGGGCGCGGCGGAGGAGGACGGACCGGCTCCGGATCAGATCGCACGTCAGGGGGAAGAGCACCGCCCTGGCCCCGGGTCCGGCTTCGAGGCGCCGGTCCACGAAGGCCGCCACGTGGGGGGCGTCCCCGGGGTGGCGGAGGGCGTGGTCGCGGACGAGGGCGGCGGCGTGGCGGGCGAGGGCGGGCGCGTCGATCCCGGCGAGGGCCTCCAGGATCGCGGCCGGGTCCCCGCCGGGGGCGTCGAGCCGGGTCCGGAAGGCGTCGAGGACCTGCTCGGGGTGGGTGGCGAGGGCCTCGACGAGGGCGTCCACGGGGACGCCGGGCTCGGTGGCGGCGCGGGGCAGGTGGCGGCCGCGGAACTCCGGGTCGCGGATCAGGAGGTCGAGGGCGGCGCCGTGCAGGGCCCGGTCGGCGGGGCGGGCGAGGAGGGCGAGGGCCGCGTAGCGCAGCAGCTCGCGGTCGGCGGGGGCGGTGGCGCGGCCGGTGACCAGCCGTCCGTACGCGGCGGCCGCGGCGCGGCGCTCCGGGCGCCCGTCGTCGTGGGCCCAGCGGTCGACGGCCCGGCAGAGGGCGGAGGTCTCGTCCCGGGCGAGCGTGGCGAGGAGGGCCTCGGCGAGGGGGTGGGCGGTGGCGACGAGCACCTCGCACAGGTCGTCGACGGCGAGCGCCCGGTGGGCGTGCAGGAGGGCCTGGGCGGCGGTGGCGACGGTGGCGTCCGGGGCGGCGGGCAGCGGCCGGGCGTCGCCGAACCAGCGGCACAGGAGCGGCTGGACGCCCCGGGGGTCGGCGGCGAGCAGCTCCGCGACCGTGCCGAACCAGCGGTCCTCGCCCGGCGGGTCGGCGGTGACCAGCCGCCGGAGCAGGTCGATCCGCTCGTCCTCCCCGACGGCGAGGTCCCGCCAGAAGTCCGGTCCGAAGGCGGCGAAGGCGGGGCGGCGTCCCGGGCGGGCGCCGATCCGGTCGGCGAGCAGCCGCAGGACGGGCAGGCAGGGCCGGGGGTCCGGCACCCGCCGCAGGCTCTCCCCCAGCAGCCGCGCGGCCCACCAGGCCCCGTCCCCGTCCTCCCCGGCGTCCGCGAACCGCGCGAGCGCCTCGACGAGCCCGGCGAGCCGGGGCACGAGCCCGCCCGCACCCCGCTCCCGGTGCTCCAGGAGCAGCGCCTGGAGCACGGGCCCGATCCGGTGCCGGGGGACGGGGGGCGCCCCCGGGGCGGCGTCGCCGGGGGCGGCCGGGTCGGTGCTTCCGGGGACGGGCCCGGAGTCCGGAGCGGTGCTCGCCGGCGCGGGCCGGGGGCCCGGGACGGCGGTCCCCGGTACGGGCCCGGGGTCCGGGGTGGTGCTCCCGGGTCCGGGAGCCGGGCCCGTACTCCCGGGTGCGTGCCCGAGGTCCGGGGCGGTGTTCACGGGCCCGGGGCCCGGGCCCGTACTCCCGGAAACACCCCCACGGCCCCGGGCGCTGTTCCCGGGTGCGGCACCCGGGCCCGTGGACGCGCCGGGTTCGGGGGCGTGCTCGTGGTGGGTGTGGACCAGGGCGTGGAGGGCGGTGTCCAGGTCGAGGTGGGCGGCCTGGAGCCAGTCGGCGAGTTCCTCGTGGGCGAAGCGGTAGCCGGAGCCCGCCGGGACGAGGAGGCCCTCGGTGAGGACGGCCGGGGCCCAGCCCTCCCGCCAGGGGAACAGCTCCTCGAAGGAGGCCCGGTCGAGGACGCCGTGGCCGGGGCCGAGGCACCGGCGGGCCGCCTCGTGGACCCGGCCGGTCACGCGCGCGGCGAGCCGGCGGACGGCGGTCCCCCGGACCAGGGGCCGGGTCCCGGCGGCGATCCGGACGGCGGTCCGCAGGCACATCAGGTCGAGGTGGGCGGTGAAGACCTCCTCGCGGCGGGGCCGTCCCGGCACCTCGCCGGGCAGCGCGGCCCGGACCTCGGCGAGCAGCCGCAGGGCGAGCGGGTGCCGGGCGTCCGCCTCGGCGAGGTCCGTCTCGCGGAGCCCGTACCCCTCGCGCACGGCCCGCGCCTCCGCCTCGGTGTACGGGCCGAGGACGACGGCCGGCGGGAGTCCGGTCCCGTCGTCCCCGGTCGCGGGGCGGTGCAGGGCCTCCGGGCCGTAGAGGGCGCCCGCCCGCTCCCAGTGCTCGGGGCGGCAGGCGGTGGCGAGCCGGGCGCCGTGGGCGCGGAGCCACCGCTCGGTGGCGGCGGTCCAGGCGGGGAGCCGGTGGGCGAGGAGCGGGGGCATCTCCTCGGGGCCGTCGAGGACGACGAGGAGCGGCCGGCCGGCCTCCCGGGCGAGGGCGGCGGCCCGCTCGGGGGTGGCGGTGGTGGTGTCGCCGAGGGCCCCGGAGGCGGCGACGATGCGGCCGGCCTGGTCCAGGGCGCGGCCGACGGCGTCGGCGAGGGAGTGGTCCCCGGCTCGCAGGTCGGCGCCGCGCAGCCGGACGGTGGGGGCCGGTTCGACGCCCCGGGCGCGGCGGTCGCAGAGCGCGGCGAGGGCGGTGGTGCGGCCGGTGCCGGGGGTGCCGACCAGGGCGAGGACGGGGGCGTCCCCGGCGGCGAAGCGGTCGAGTTCGCGGGCGCAGTCGGCGCGCTCGACGGGCTCGGGCCAGGGCCCGGGGTCCCGTACGGGGCCGGTGGAGGTGGCGGTGAGCTCCAGGATCCCGGCGAGGTTGAGGTCGGGGCCGTAGGCGGGGACGGTGGCGGCGTTGCGCCGCAGCAGGGCGGTGAGCGGGCCGTCGGGCCGGAGCGGGACCGCGTATCCGGCGGCCCTGCGGCCGCCGTGCAGGGCGGTGCCGAGGACGGCGAGGACGGTGCCGGTGGCGGTGTCGAGGACGGGGCTGCCCGCGGCCCGGCCGCCGCGCCGGAGCGCCTCGGCGCCCTCGGTGCCGATGGCGAGTTCGAGGGCCTCGTCGAGGTCGTGGAAGCGGTCGGCGGCGGTGTACGTGACGGTGGCGGGGCCGAGGACGCGCGCCTCGCGCCAGCCGTGGGCCTCGATCCGGACGTAGGTGCCGGGCTCGATCTCGGGGCGGGTCGCGAGCGGCAGGGGGCGGACGCCGAGCCCTTCGCTGTGGACGAGGGCGAGTCCGCTCTCGGGCAGGGGGGTGACGGCCCCGGCCTCGGCGAGCCAGCTGCGGTCGCCGGGCGCGCGCAGCAGGACGCGGCTGAGCCCGTCGACGGCTTCGTGGCTGGTGACGACCGTTCCGTGGTGGTCGGCGAGGAATCCGGTGCCGCGTGTCCGTCCCGCCTGATCGCAGATCCGCACCAGCGTCGCCAGGTCCCCGCGTCCCATGGTGACGACGGTAGGCCGCCCGTGATCACCCGACGGCCCGCGCGGAGGAACACGCCCCCTTCCGCTCCCCTTTTCACTCCGAGCGCCTCCCCGTCGGAGTGAATTTCCGTGACTTCCGCGGACAGGGCCCCGTGGGGGAACGAGAGTGGGGGGGGGGGGGGGGGGGGGGCCCCCCCCCCCCCCCCCCACGACCCCCCCCCCCCCCCGGGGCCCCCCCCCCCCCCCCCCCCCCGGGGGCCCCGCGCCCCCCGGGGGGCCGCCCCGCGCCGG
>NZ_JBIVPH010000014.1:48524-150356 GCF_044754545.1 Streptomyces sp. NPDC093071
CCCTTCCCCCGCCGCGCCCCCCCCCCTGGGTGACATTTCCGGGCCCTCCCGCGCCGCGGCCCGGGGGGGGTACGGGGGGGGGGGGGGGGCCGCGCCCGCCCCCCCCCCCCACTCAGGACTCGAAAAGCCCGTTCCGCCGGCCCCTCAGCCGAAGACCGCGAGGCTCTTCGCCTTGCCCCGCTGGTCCTCGACCAGCGCGAGCAGCTTCCCCTCCGGTCCGAAGACCGCGACGGGGCCCTTCGGGTACTCCGGCATCTCCAGGCGGACGCCGTTGAGCAGCAGCCGGGCCCGCTTCTCGTCGACGTCCCAGCGGGGGAACGCCGCCGCGGCCGCGTCCGCGACCGGCATGACCGTCAGCTCCTCCTGGAGCTGGTCCAGGGTCCTGGCCGAGTCCAGCTTGTACGGGCCGACCCGGGTGCGGCGCAGCGCGGTCAGGTGGCCGCCCACGCCGAGTCCGGCGCCCAGGTCGCGGGCGAGCGCCCGGATGTACGTACCGGAGGAGCAGACCACCGAGACGACCAGGTCGACCACGGGGGTGCCGTCCTCGGCGACGGCCTCGCGGACGTCGTACACGTGGAAGGAGGAGACGGTGACCGGGCGGGCCGGGATCTCGAACTCCTCGCCGCCGCGCACGCGCGCGTACGACCGCTTGCCGTCGATCTTGATCGCGGAGACCTTCGACGGCACCTGCATGATGGCGCCGGTCAGCTCCGCCACTCCGGCGTCGATCCGCTCGCGGGTGACCTTCGACGCGTCGACCGACGCCGTGATCTCGCCCTCGGCGTCGTCGGTGATCGTGGTCTGGCCCAGGCGGACGGTGCCCAGGTACTCCTTCTCGGTCAGCGCGAGGTGGCCGAGGAGTTTGGTCGCCCGCTCCACGCCGAGGACGAGGACGCCCGTGGCCATGGGGTCGAGCGTTCCGGCGTGGCCGACGCGGCGGGTCCTGGCGATCCCGCGCATCTTGGCCACGACGTCGTGCGAAGTGAAGCCCGACGGCTTGTCGACGATGACAAGGCCGTCGGGCGTGGGGGCTGCGTTGCTCATTCGGCGGCTTCGTCCTCGCCCGGCTTCTTGTAGGGGTCGGCGTCGCCCGCGAAACCGGCGCCCGAGGACGCCTCCCGCACCTGGGCGTCGGAGGCCCGCGCCTTGTCGAGGAGGTCCTCGATGGTGCGCGCGTTCTCCGGGAGGGCGTCGGCCACGAAGGTCAGCGTCGGGGTGAACTTGGTCCCCGCGGCCCGGCCCACGGCCGAACGGAGGACGCCCTTGGCGCTCTCCAGGCCGGCGGCGGCGCTCGCCCGCTCCTCGTCGTCGCCGTAGACCGTGTAGAAGACCGTGGCCTCCCGCAGGTCACCGGTGACGCGGGTGTCCGTGATGGTCACGTGCGTACCCAGGCGGGGGTCCTTGATGCCGCGCTGCAGCTTCTCGGCGACCACCTCCCGGATGAGGTCCGCCAGCTTCTTCGCCCGCGCGTTGTCGGCCACTGGTCCTTCTCCTTCTTCGCCTTGCTCGATCAGTCTTCATCAGTGTGGAGCCTGCGGCGCACCGACAGCAGCTCCACCTCCGGCCGGGCGGCGACGAGCCGCTCGCACCGGTCCAGCACGTCGCTGAGGTGCCCCGGGTCCCCCGTCACCATCGCGACGCCGATCTCGGCCCGCCGGTGGAGGTCCTGGCCGCCGACCTCCGCCGCGCTCACCGCGAACTTGCGCTGGAGCTCGGCGACGATCGGCCTGACGACGGAGCGCTTCTCCTTCAGCGACCGTACGTCGCCCAGGAGCAGATCGAAGGACAGTGTCCCCACGTACATGTGTGTCCGGATGTCCCGCCGGTTCGGGGTCAGTGGTCCCGCCCACGACAGGGCGGGAACACCAGAACCGTACACGCAACGGCCGGGGCCGATCGACGGAATAAGTTCCGCCGACCGGCCCCTGCTCACTGCTGCGATCGGACGCGATCAGGCGCGCGGCTTCTCGCGCATCTCGTACGTCGCGATGACGTCGTCGATCTTGATGTCGTTGAAGTTTCCGAGGTTGATACCACCCTCGAAGCCCTCGCGGATCTCGGTGACGTCGTCCTTGAAGCGGCGCAGACCCTCGATGTTGAGGTTCTCCGCGATGACCTTGCCGTCGCGGAGGAGGCGCGCCTTGGTGTTGCGCTTGACCTCGCCCGAACGGATGAGGACACCGGCGATGTTGCCCAGCTTGGACGAGCGGAAGACCTCGCGGATCTCCGCCGTACCGAGCTCGACCTCTTCGTACTCCGGCTTGAGGAGGCCCTTGAGCGCCGCCTCGATCTCCTCGATCGCCTGGTAGATGACCGAGTAGTACCGGACGTCGACGCCCTCGCGCTCCGCCATCTGCGCGGCACGGCCGGCCGCGCGGACGTTGTAGCCGATGACGATGGCGTCGGAGCCCATGGCCAGGTCGATGTCCGACTCCGTGACCGCACCCACACCGCGGTGCAGGACGCGGATGTCGACCTCTTCGCCGACGTCGAGCTGGAGCAGCGAGGACT
Organism: Streptomyces sp. NPDC093071; assembly: GCF_044754545.1. Taxonomy (NCBI): domain Bacteria; kingdom Bacillati; phylum Actinomycetota; class Actinomycetes; order Kitasatosporales; family Streptomycetaceae; genus Streptomyces; species Streptomyces sp. NPDC093071. The sequence continues at coordinate 51,036 of NZ_JBIVPH010000014.1, forward strand.
CCAGGGCCTCGACCGCACCGGACGCGTCGCCCTTGATGATGAGGTTGAGTTCCTGGACGAGACCGGCCTTGAGCACCTTGTCGAGGTCCTCGAGGGACACCCGGCGGACGCGCTTGGCGAAGGCCGCGTTGCGCTCGCGCGCCGCACGCTTCTCGGCGATCTGACGCGCCGTGCGGTCCTCGTCGACCACCAGGAGGTTGTCGCCGGCACCCGGCACGTTGGTGAGACCGAGCACCAGGACGGGAGTCGACGGGGCCGCCTCCTCGACGTTGTTGCCCTTGTCGTCGAGCATCGCCCGGACGCGGCCGTACGCGTCGCCGACCACCACGGTGTCGCCGATGCGCAGCGTTCCGCGCTGGACCAGGACGGTCGAGACCGCACCGCGGCCGCGGTCGAGGTGGGACTCGATCGCGATGCCCTGCGCGTCCTGGTTCGGGTTGGCCCGCAGGTCGAGCGAGGCGTCGGCGGTGAGGACGACGGCCTCGAGCAGGGAGTCGATGTGCAGACCCTGCTTGGCGGAGATGTCGACGAACATCGTGTCGCCGCCGTACTCCTCGGCCACCAGACCGAACTCGGTCAGCTGACCGCGGACCTTGGTCGGGTCCGCGCCCTCGACGTCGATCTTGTTGACCGCGACGACGATCGGGACGCCGGCGGCCTTGGCGTGGTTGAGCGCCTCGATCGTCTGCGGCATGACGCCGTCGTTGGCCGCGACCACGAGGATCGCGATGTCGGTCGACTTCGCACCACGGGCACGCATGGCGGTGAACGCCTCGTGACCCGGGGTGTCGATGAAGGTGATCTTGCGGTCCTCGCCGTTGACCTCGGTGCCCACCTGGTAGGCGCCGATGCCCTGCGTGATGCCACCGGCCTCGCCCGCGACGACGTTCGTCTTGCGGATCGCGTCGAGCAGTCGGGTCTTTCCGTGGTCGACGTGACCCATGACGGTGACGACCGGCGGACGGGAGACCAGGGCCTCTTCGCCGCCCTCGTCCTCGCCGAACTCGATGTCGAAGGACTCGAGGAGCTCGCGGTCCTCCTCCTCGGGGCTGACGATCTGAACGGTGTAGTTCATCTCGTCGCCGAGCATCTGCAGCGTGTCGTCGGAGACGGACTGCGTGGCCGTGACCATCTCGCCGAGGTTCATCATCACCGCGACGAGCGACGCCGGGTTGGCGCCGATCTTCTCGGCGAAGTCGGTGAGGGACGCACCGCGCGACAGGCGGATGACCTCGCCGCCACCGCGGGGAAGCATCACGCCGCCCACGGACGGGGCCTGCATGGCCTCGTACTCCTGGCGCCTCTGACGCTTCGACTTGCGACCGCGACGCGCGGGACCGCCGGGACGGCCGAAGGCGCCCTGCGTGCCACCACGGCCACCGGGACCACCGGGACGACCGCCGAAGCCGCCGGGACGACCGCCGAAGCCGCCGCCACCGCCGGGACCACCCGGACGACCGCCGCCGCCACCGGGACCACCGGGACGGCCGGCGAAGCCGCCGCCGCCACCGCCGGGACCGGCCGGACGACCGGCGAAGCCGGGACGACCGCCGCCGCCACCGCCGGGACCGCCCGGACGGCCGCCGGGGCCACCGGGACCACGACCGCCGGGGCCGGGACGCGGGCCGGCAGCGGGACGCTGCGGCATCATGCCCGGGTTCGGACGGTTGCCGCCGGGCGCGCCGCCCGGACGGGGGGCCTGCGGACGGGGCATACCGCCCGGGGTCGGACGGGCACCGCCCTGACCCTGCGGACGCGGGGCGCCGCCGGGGCCGCCCTGCGGACGCGGGGCGCCCGGAACGGCACCGGGGCCGCCGGGACGCGGGGCGCCGCCACCGGGACGCGGCGACTGCGGCCGCGCCATGCCGGTGGAGCCGCCCGAGGTGAACGGGTTGTTGCCCGGACGGGGACCGGCCGGACGGGCACCGCCCGGACGGGGGGCCTGCTGGCCGCCGGGGCGCGGAGCGCCCTGGCCCTGCGGGCGGGGCGCCTGCTGGCCCGGACGGGCGGCCGGGCGGGGGCCCGGGGTCGCGCCGGCGGGACGCTGCTGCTGGGCGGCCGGGGCCGCCGGAGGCGCGGTGAACTCCGGGGTGGTCGGAGCCGGGGAGGCCGGCGCCGGCTTCGGCGCGGCCGGGGGCTTCGGACCCGGGGTGGGACGACCGCCGGCGGGGGCCGGGGTCGAGGGCTTCTCCGCGGCCGCGGGCTTGGGCGCCGGGGTGGGCGCGCCAGGCTTCGGGGCGGCGGGTCGAGCCGTCTGCGCCGGGGACGGCGCGGGGGAGGCCTGCGCCGGCTTCGGCGCGGCGGGGGTGGGCGTCGCCTTGCGGGGCGCGCCGGGCTTGGCAGCGGTCTTGCCGGCGTTGCCGCCGGGACCCTGCAAAGCGTCAGTCAACTTGCGCACGACCGGCGCCTCGATCGTCGAGGACGCCGAACGGACGAATTCACCGAGTTCTTGGAGCTTGGCCATGACGACCTTGCTCTCCACGCCGAACTCCTTGGCGAGTTCGTATACCCGGACCTTAGCCACTTCGCTCCTTTGAGGTCCGGTTACCGCCGGACCGTCGCTACTTCATGGGCGTACTCATCGCGTACTCATCGAGTGCTCATCGCAATCTCGACCTACTTCCAACTCGCGAGGTACCTGACCGCACGGTGTTCCGTGCCGTACTTCTTCACTGCTGTGCCGATCGCTCGACGTGGTGGCGGAGTGCCGCGGTGTCGAGCGGGCCCTGGGCCCTGAAGGCCCTCGGGAACGCTCGGCGGCGGACCGCCAGATCGAGGCAGACCACGGCGGGGTGCAGGTACGCACCCCGGCCGGGCAGCGTACCGCGATGATCCGGAACGCACTCGTCCTTATTCACCACGATCCGCAGCAGATCGCTCTTGGCCGCTCGCTCCCGGCATCCCACACAGGTTCGCTCAGGGCACACGCGGGCGTGCGTCCGGCCAGACACGATTAAGTCTACCTCCCCGTACCGACCCCGCCCGTTCGGGGCAAGAATCGAACAGTCGTTGGCCAAAAACGGTCTCAGGCCCGGTCGGCCTGGTCCGTCTGCTCGGTGTCCGGACGGATGTCGATCCGCCAGCCGGTGAGCCGGGCGGCGAGGCGGGCGTTCTGGCCCTCCTTGCCGATCGCCAGGGAGAGCTGGTAGTCCGGCACCGTCACGCGGGCCGAGCGGGCGGCCAGGTCGACGATCTCGACCTTGGAGACCCGGGCCGGGGAGAGCGCGTTCGCCACCATCTCGGCCGGGTCGTCCGACCAGTCGACGATGTCGATCTTCTCGCCGAGCAGCTCCGCCATCACGTTGCGGACGCGGCTGCCCATCGGGCCGATGCAGGCGCCCTTGGGGTTCAGGCCCGAACGGGTGGCGCGGACGGCGATCTTGGTGCGGTGGCCGGCCTCGCGGGCGATGGCCGAGATCTCGACCGAGCCGTCCGCGATCTCCGGCACCTCCAGGGCGAAGAGCTTCTTCACCAGGTTGGGGTGGGTGCGCGACAGGGTGACGGAGGGGCCGCGGACGCCCTTGGCGACCCGGACGACGTACGTCCGCAGGCGCAGGCCGTGGGTGTACTCCTCGCCCGGCACCTGCTCCTGGACCGGGAGGATGGCCTCCAGCTTGTCGTCCAGCTTGACCAGGACGTTCTTCGGGTCCTTGCCCTGCTGCACGACACCGGCGACGACGTCGCCCTCGCGGCGCGCGTACTCGCCGAAGGTCACGTCGTTCTCGGCGTCCCGCAGGCGCTGCTGGATGACCTGGCGGGCGGTGCTCGCCGCGATCCGGCCGAAGTCCGAGGGGGTGTCGTCGAAGTCCTTGGGCTCCTGGCCCTCCTCCAGCTCGGAGGGGTCCTCCTTGGCCCAGACGGTCACGTGGCCGGTGTGCCGGTCCAGCTCCACGCGCGCGTGGCGGCGGGCGTCGGGGGTGCGGTGGTAGGCGATGAGGAGGGCCGACTCGATCGCCTCGACCAGCAGGTCGAAGGAGATCTCCTTCTCATGCGCCAAGCCCTTGAGAAGCTTCACGTCGATGTCCACGGCTACGCCTCCTCTTCCTTCTTGTCCTTGCGGTTGAACTCGATCTCGACACGCGCCTTGGAGACGTCGGCGAACTCGACCCGGCGGGCGGTGGGCCTGCGCCCCTTCACGCCCGGCACTTCGAGGTCGAGGCCGTCCTCGTCCACGGCGAGGATCCGGGCGACCAGCTCGCCGTCGTCGGCCAGCTGGAGCCGGACGAGCCGGCCGGTGGCGCGCACGTAGTGGCGGTGCTCGGTGAGGGGGCGGTCGGCGCCGGGGGAACTGACTTCGAGGACGTACTCGCCCTCGCCCATCGCGTCGGTCTCGTCCAGCTTCTCGGAGATCGCGCGGCTCAGCTCGGCGCAGGCGTCCAGTTCCACGCCCTCGTCCGAGTCGACGACGATCCGCAGCAGTCCGCGGCGGCCCGCCCGGGACACCTCGACCTCTTCCAGATCCAGGTCCTTCGCGCGGACGAGCGGCTCGACGAGTCCGCGCAGCCTGTCGCTCTGGGTGGTGCTCATCCGGGTGACTCCTCGGCCGCGTGTGCTGTTGTGTGTCGTCGCGTGTCAGACCAAAGGGTATCCGGTCCGGGAGGGTGTTGCCGTCCACCGCCCGGGGGCCCGCGGGTACGCTCGCCTGCGGTGATCCGAACGATCTTCCGATGCGTACGGATCTTCGACGGTGGACGGCGGCCGAGGGAGAAGGCGTGACGACGACGGGCAGACGCGCGCTCCTCGCGGCGGGGGCGGCCGCGGGGGCGACGGCCCTGGTGGGCTGCACCTCCGGCGCGGAGGGGCCCCGGCGGCCGAGCGCCGCCGAGCGGGAGGCCGAACGGGTGGCGCGCGCCGAGGCGGCGCTGCGGGCACGCTCGGTGACGGTCGCGCGCGGACTGCTCGAACGGTACGACGCGGTGCTCGCCGCGCACCCCTCCCTGGCGCCCCGGCTGACCCCGCTGCGGCGCTCGGTGGCGGCGCACGTGAAGGCGCTCGGCGAGGACGGCACGGTCCCGGTGGAGCCCGCCGCGGCCTCCCCGAAGCCCTCCGCCTCCGCGCGCCCCACGCCCTCCCCCGCGCCCGTCCCGGTGGCGACCGACCCCGCGACGGCGCTCGGGGAGCTGGCGGCGGCCGAGCGGACCTCCTCCGACGGACACATGGACGCGCTGCTCGCCGCCCCGCCCGAGTACGCCCGGCTGCTCGCCTCGGTGGCGGCCTCGGGCGCCGTCCACGCCTACCTGCTGACCGAAGGAGCCCGCGCGTGAGCGCCCTCGACGCCACCCAGGCCGCGCTGGCCGCCGAGCACGCGGCCGTGTACGGGTACGGGGTCGTCGGCGGCCGGATCGGTGCGGAGCGCCGGGCGGAGGCCACGGCCGCGTACGAGGCCCACCGGGCCCGCCGGGAGGTGCTGCGCCGCGCGGTGCGGGACCTCGGCGGCGCGCCGGTGGTGGCGGCCGCCGCGTACGCGCTGCCGTTCCGGGTGGCGGACCCGGCGGGCGCGGTGCGGCTCGCCGCCGTCCTGGAGGACCGGGTGGCGGGCGTCTACTCCGATCTGGTGCGGGCCACCGAGGGCCCGGCCCGGCGGGAGGCGGCCGCCGCGCTCAGGGAGGCGGCGGTACGCGCCGTGCGCTGGCGCGGCGGCGACGTAACCTTTCCTGGGCTCGCCGAGCGGGCCTGAGCCCCGCCCCGACCGAATGGAACAGCGTACGCATGGCTTTCGAACCCCCGCAGCGACTCGTCCGGACGCTCGGTGAGACGTACGGGGAGGCCCTCGCGGCCGAGTGGCTCGGGCAGCTGCCGGAGCGGGCGCGGACCGCGCTCGACCGGGGCTCCCTGGAGGCCGGGCGGGTGATGGCCCCCGGCGGGCGGAGCAGCCTGGTGGTGCTCGTCCGGCGGTCCGACGGCTCCCCCGCCGCGCTCAAGGTGGCGCCGCCGTTCGCCCGGCCGGACCGGGAGCGGGAGGCGCTCGCCCACTGGAACGGCTGGGGCGCGGTGCGGCTGCTCGAAGGGGCCGGCGGGGACCCGGAGGACGGCCTCCTGCTCGAACGGCTCCATCCCGAGGTGTCCCTGCGCTCCCTGCCGGAGGCGAAGGCGCTCCTGGAGGCGGCCGGGACCGTGCGGAAGCTGTGGGTCGAGCCCCCGGCGGAGCACGGCTTCGAGTCGGTGGCCGAGCGGACGGCCCGGCAGGCGGAGGCCATGGAGCCGTACCGGTCCGACCCGGTGGCCGGCGAACTGGCGGCGGCGGCGCTCGCGGCGCGCGATGAGCTGGTGGCCGGGGAGGCCGAGACGGTGCTCCTGCACGGCAACTTCCGGCAGGGCAAGGTCCTGGGCGGCGACCGGGCGCCCTGGCTGGCCGTGGGACCCGAGCCGCTGGTCGGCGAGCGGGCCTACGACCTGGCCCGGCTGGTGCGGGACCGGGTGGAGGACCTGGTGGCGGCCTCGGCGGGCGCCTCGGCGGCCCGGCGGCGGGTGAACAAGCTGGCGGACTCCCTGGACCTGGACCGGGAGCGGCTGCGGGGCTGGACCCTGTTCCGCGCGGTGGAGTCGGGGACGCGGGCGCTGACGGCGGGGCGGCGGCAGGACGCGGAGCTGCTCCTGGAGTTCGCGGGCTGGCTGTAGGGCCTGGACCGGCCGCGCGTTCCCGGGCCGGCCGTGGGGCCGCGGTCGGTCTGGGGCCGCGGTCGGTCTGGGGCCGCGGTCGGTCTGGGGCCGCGGTCGGTCGTACGTTCGCGGGCGGACTGGAGGGGAATACCCTTTTTGTACCGTTCGCCGGGCAGCCGGGCATCGGCGTTCGGCCCGACTCCAGGGGGCCGTGATGATCGAAGAGCTGCTCATGGCGGTGGCCGCCACGGGCGCCGCGGCGGCGGCGTACGCGGGCGCGGCGGCGCGGGTGGTCAAGCAGTACGAGCGCGGGGTCGTCTTCCGTTTCGGCCGGCTGCGCGGCCGGGTGCGCTCCCCCGGGTTCACGATGATCGTCCCGGTGGTCGACCGGATGCACAAGGTGAACATGCAGATCGTCACGATGCCGGTGCCCGCGCAGGAGGGCATCACCCGGGACAACGTGACGGTCCGGGTGGACGCGGTCGTGTACTTCAAGGTGGTCGATCCGGCGGACGCCCTCGTACGGGTGGAGGACTACCGGTTCGCGGTCTCGCAGATGGCGCAGACCTCCCTGCGGTCGATCATCGGCAAGAGCGACCTCGACGACCTGCTGTCCAACCGGGAGAAGCTCAACCAGGGCCTGGAGCTGATGCTCGACAGTCCGGCGATGGGGTGGGGCGTCGCCATCGACCGGGTCGAGATCAAGGACGTGTCGCTGCCGGAGACCATGAAGCGGTCGATGGCCCGGCAGGCGGAGGCGGACCGGGAGCGGCGGGCGCGGGTGATCAACGCGGACGCGGAGCTCCAGGCGTCGAAGAAGCTGTCCGAGGCGGCGGCGATGATGTCCGACCAGCCGGCGGCGCTCCAGCTGCGGCTGCTGCAGACGGTGGTGGCGGTGGCCGCCGAGAAGAACTCCACGCTGGTGCTGCCGTTCCCGGTGGAGCTGCTCCGCTTCCTGGAGCGCGCGACCCCGGACGCCAAGCCGGGCGCGGCGGCGCACGCGCCGCACCGGGGCGCGGAGGTGGAGATACCGCCGCTGCTCGGCGACGCGTACCCGAGGAGCCGGGCGGCGACGGAGGACGCCATCGAGGACCTGACGGGCACGTCGGTGGAGCCCGCGCCCCGGGAGGACTGAGAACAACACCGCGACGGCCCCGCCCCCCTGCGCAGAGGGGCGGGGCCGTCGCGTACGGCGGGATCAGGCGGTCAGGCGGGCGATCGCCTCGTCCACCGTCAGCTCCTCGCGCTCGCCCGTGCGGCGGTCCTTCAGCTCCACGACGCCCTCGCCGGAGCGGCGGCCCGCGACGAGGATCTTCGGGACGCCGATCAGCTCCGCGTCGGTGAACTTGACGCCCGGGGAGACGCCCGCGCGGTCGTCGACCAGGACCCGCAGGCCCGCGGCGGACAGCTTGTCGGAGACCTCCAGGGCCAGCTCGATCTGGAGGGCCTTGCCGGCGGCGACCACGTGGACGTCGGCCGGGGCGACCTCGGCGGGCCAGCACAGGCCCTTCTCGTCGGCGGTCTGCTCGGCGAGCGCGGCCACGGCACGCGAGACGCCGATGCCGTACGAGCCCATGGTCACGCGGACCGGCTTGCCGTTCTGGCCGAGGACGTCGAGCTTGAGGGCGTCGGCGTACTTGCGGCCCAGCTGGAAGATGTGGCCGATCTCGATGGCGCGGTCCAGCTTGAGGCCGGTGCCGCACTTCGGGCAGGGGTCGCCCTCCTCGACGACGACCACGTCGACGTACTCGGTGACCTCGAAGTCGCGCCCGGCGACCACGTTCTTCGCGTGGGTGTGCTCCTTGTTGGCACCCGTGATCCAGGCCGTGCCCGGGGCCACGCGCGGGTCCGCGAGGTACGTGACCTTGTCGAGGCCCTGCGGGCCGACGTAGCCGCGCACGAGGTCGGGGCGGGCGGCGAAGTCGGTCTCGGTGACCATCTCGACGGCGGCCGGCGCGAAGTGCGCCTCGACCTTGCCGAGGTCGACCTCGCGGTCGCCGGGGACGCCCACGGCGACGATCTCGCCGTCGACCTTCACCAGGAGGTTCTTGAGGGTGGCGGAGGCCGGGACGCCGAGGGAGGCCGCGAGGGTCTCGATGGTCGGGGTGTCCGGGGTGGGGATCTCCTCGGCGGCGGGCACGGCGGAGCCGTCCACGGCCTTGAGCGAGAAGGAGACCGCCTCGGTGTTGGCGGCGAAGTCGCAGTTCGGGCAGTCGGCGAAGGTGTCCTCGCCGGCCTCGGCCGGGGCGAGGAACTCCTCGGACTTGGAGCCGCCCATGGCGCCCGCCGTGGCGGCGCAGATGCGGTAGTCGAGGCCGAGGCGCTCGAAGACCCGCTGGTAGGCCTGGCGGTGCAGGGCGTACGACTGGGCGAGGCCCTCGTCCTCGGTGTCGAAGGAGTACGAGTCCTTCATGAGGAACTCGCGGCCGCGCAGGATGCCGGCGCGGGGGCGGGCCTCGTCGCGGAACTTGTTCTGGATCTGGTAGAGGATGACCGGCAGGTCCTTGTAGGAGGACGCCTGGTCCTTCACCAGGAGGGTGAAGATCTCCTCGTGGGTGGGGCCGAGGAGGTAGTCGCCGCCCTTGCGGTCCTGGAGGCGGAAGAGCTCCGCGCCGTACTCGTCCCAGCGGCCGGTCGCGTCGTAGGGCTCGCGGGGCAGCAGGGCCGGCAGGGAGACCTCCTGGGCGCCGATGGTGTCCATCTCCTCGCGGACGATCCGCTCCACGTTGGAGAGGACCTTCTTGCCGAGGGGCAGCCAGCTCCAGATGCCGGCGGCGGTGCGGCGCACGTATCCCGCGCGGACGAGGAGCTTGTGACTGAGGACCTCGGCGTCCGCCGGGTCGTCGCGCAGCGTCTTCGCCATCAACTTCGACATGCGCTGGACCGGTGCGTTGGCCATGGTTCTCGTACTCCTGCCGGGACTGCGGTTGATGGGCCCGAGGTTAGCCGGGCGGCCCCGGGGACGGGAAATCAGTTCCGGCGCGGCAGCGGCAGCGGGGCGCCCATCACGGCGTACGGGCGGGGGGCGCTGGGGAAGTGCACCCGGCGGGCGAGGTCCCGGTAGCCGAGGGAGCGGTAGAGGGCGCGGGCGGGGCTCTCGGTGTCGATCGCGGAGAGGATCGAGCGCGGCTCGTCGGCCGTGTCGGTGATGGTGGTGATCAGGGCGCGGCCCGCGCCCCGGCCCTGGAAGTCGGGGTGGACGTGGAGCTCGGTGATGGTGAAGGAGCCGTCGAGCCAGTCGGCGGTGCCGGTGGTGCGCAGGTACGCCTCGACGACGGTGGACCACCAGTGGGAGCGGTCGTTGGGCATCCCGTACACGAAGCCGACGAGCCGTCCGCCGGGGGTGGTGGCCCCGTAGGCGCGGGCGCCGGGGGCGAGCAGGTGGCGCAGCACGATGTGGCGGCGCACGGCGACCTCGTCAGCGTCCAGGCCGAAGGCGACCGCCTGCACGGCGAGGGCCTCGTCCACCCGGGCGGCCAGGTCGACCGGTCCGATCACGATCTCCGCGTCATCCATGCGGCGCACCTTACAAGCGGCCGGGCCCCTCAGAACAGCACGCTCATGAAGGCCCCGGTCTCCCGGAAGCCGACGCGGCGGTACGCGGCCCTGGCGGGGGTGTTGTAGTCGTTGACGTACAGGCTCACCACGGGGGCGACGTCGGCCAGGGCGTACCGGAGGACGGCGGCCATGCCGGTCTCGGAGAGGCCCTTGCCGCGGTGCTCGGGGGCGACCCAGACGCCCTGGATCTGGCAGGCCTGGCGGGTGGCGGCGCCGATCTCGGCCTTGAAGACGACCTTGCCGTCCTCGACGCGGGCGAAGGAGCGGCCGGCGCCGACGAGTTCGGCGACCCGGGCCTGGTAGAGCAGGCCGCCGTCGTTGGCGAGCGGGGAGACGCCGACCTCCTCGGTGAACATGGCCACGCAGGCGGGCATGATCACCTCCATCTCGTCCTTGCGGACGCGGCGCACCAGCGGGTCGGGCTCGACGGTGGCGGAGGGCTCCTCGGCGACCATCAGAGGCTGGTTGGCCCTGACGTCCCTGGCGGGGCCCCAGCTGGGCTCCAGGAGCCGCCACAGCTCGGTGGTGGCCTCGGCGGGGCCGACGATGGAGGAGCAGCGGCGGCCGGTCCTGCGGGCCCGGTCGGCGAAGGCGCGGACGGCCTGGGGGGTGGCGCAGATCGGGACCAGGTTGGCGCCGGAGTAGCAGAGCGAGCGCAGCCGTCCCTCGCTGTACCAGCCCCACATCTCGCCGCCGAGGCGCCAGGGGTCGAGCCCGGCGAGCTGGACGCGGGCGGTCACGAACGCGTTCTCGACGGGGGCGCTCTCCAGGACGGCGAGGGCGGCGCCGAGGTCGGTGGGTTCGAGGACCCGAGTGGTGGTCTCTGTCAACACGAGGGGGCCTCACCGTGCGGTTCCGCTGATTCCACGCACTTTACCCGGAGGGCCCCGGGGCACGCCTCCGGCAGCGGGAAGCCCCGCCTCCCGGAGCGGGCGGCGGGGCTTCGCACGGGAGTCGTGCGCGTCAGCCGGCGACGGCGACCGACGGCTCGCCGCTGGCGACGCCGTCCTTCTCCATCTGCTCGGCGATCTTCAGCGCCTCCTCGATGAGGGTCTCGACGATCTTCGACTCGGGCACGGTCTTGATGACCTCGCCCTTGACGAAGATCTGGCCCTTGCCGTTGCCGGAGGCGACGCCGAGGTCGGCCTCGCGGGCCTCGCCGGGACCGTTGACGACGCAGCCCATGACGGCGACGCGCAGCGGGACGGTCATGCCGTCGAGACCGGCGGTGACCTCCTCGGCGAGCTTGTAGACGTCGACCTGGGCGCGGCCGCAGGACGGGCAGGAGACGATCTCCAGGCGCCGCTGGCGCAGGTTCAGCGACTCCAGGATCTGGATGCCGACCTTGATCTCCTCGGCCGGGGGCGCGGAGAGCGAGACGCGGATGGTGTCGCCGATGCCCTGGGAGAGCAGCGCGCCGAAGGCGACGGCGGACTTGATGGTGCCCTGGAAGGCCGGGCCCGCCTCGGTGACGCCGAGGTGCAGCGGGTAGTCGCACTGGGCGGCGAGCTGACGGTAGGCCTCGACCATGACGACCGGGTCGTTGTGCTTGACCGAGATCTTGATGTCGCGGAAGTCGTGCTCCTCGAAGAGGGACGCCTCCCAGAGGGCGGACTCGACGAGCGCCTCGGGGGTGGCCTTGCCGTACTTCTTGAGGAGCCGCGCGTCGAGGGAGCCGGCGTTGACGCCGATCCGGATCGGGGTGCCCGCGTCGTTGGCGGCCCGCGCGATCTCCTTGACCTTGTCGTCGAACTGCTTGATGTTGCCCGGGTTGACGCGGACGGCCGCGCAGCCCGCGTCGATCGCGGCGAAGACGTACTTGGGCTGGAAGTGGATGTCGGCGATGACCGGGATCTGGGACTTCCGGGCGATCGTCGAGAGGGCGTCGGCGTCGTCCTGGGTCGGGCAGGCCACGCGCACGATCTGGCAGCCGGAGGCCGTCAGCTCGGCGATCTGCTGGAGCGTGGCGCCGATGTCGGACGTACGCGTGGTGGTCATCGACTGCACGGAGACGGGTGCGTCACCGCCGACGGCCACGGTGCCGACCTGGATCTTGCGGCTCTTGCGCCGCTCGGCGAGCCGGGTCGGGACGGTAGGGATACCGAGAGAAATCGCGGTCATCTGTTGTGCAACCTCAAGGTTGTGCGTCGGCGGGCTCAGGTCTCCGAGGTTACCGCCCCGGCGGTGGAGGGCCGGACACCACCGGGTCCGGCCCTCCGGGGGTTCACGTCAGCTTCACCGGGTTGACGATGTCGGCGGCGAGGACGAGCAGGGTGAAGCAGACGAAGACGCCGGCCACCACGTACGCGGCGGGCATCAGCCTGGCCACGTCGAACGGGCCGGGATCGGGGCGCTTGAAGATCCGTGCCGTGTGGCGGCGCACGGACTCCCACAGGGCGCCCGCGATGTGGCCGCCGTCGAGCGGCAGCAGCGGGAGCATGTTGAAGAGGAAGAGCGAGACGTTGAACATCACCAGGATGTTCATGAACCACACGAGGATCCGCTCCGGCGGGGCCTCGACGGTCATCAGCTCACCGGTGAGCCGGGCGGCGCCGAGGACGCCGACGGGCGAGTCGTCGGCGCGCTCGCCGTCGCCGAAGGTGGCGTCCCAGAGGCCGGGGATCTTGCCCGGGAGGGCGATGACCGAGTGGACGCCGTTCTCCAGGAGGTCGGTCATCCGGTCGGCGCTCTCGCCGAAGGTGAGGGGCGCGACCTCGGTCTTGGAGGCGAAGCCCAGGTAGCCGGCGTCGATGTAGGTCACCGGCTGGACGACCCTGCCGTCCTCGTCCTTCTTCGGGACCTTGTTGGTGACGAGGGTGGGACGCAGGTCGATCCGCTGCCCGGCCCGCTCGACGGTGACCGTCGCGGGGCCGATGGTGTCGCGGATGCGGTCGGAGAGGGTGTCCCAGTCGTTCACCGGGGTGCCGTTGAAGGCGACGATCTTGTCACCCTCCTTGAGGCCGGCCTGGAACGCCGGGGAGACGGGGTCGCCCGCCGCGCACCTCTCGCGCTTCTCGCTCTGCTCGATGACGCACTTCTGGACGCCGGCGACGGCGGTCGTCTGGCCCTCGATGCCCAGCGTCATCATCGAGCCGAAGAACAGCGCCGCCGCCAGGACCAGGTTCATGAACGGCCCGGCGAACATCACGATGACGCGCTTCCACGGCTTGCGCGTGTAGAAGAGCCGGGTCTCGTCGCCGGGCTGGAGCTCCTCGTACGAGGCCTCGCGGGCGTCCTCGATCATGGAGCGCCACGGCGAGGTGGAGCGGGCCTCGATCCGTCCGTCGTCGCCGGGCGGGAACATGCCGATCATGCGGATGTAGCCGCCAGCCGGGATGGCCTTGATGCCGTACTCGGTCTCGCCGCGCTTCTTCGACCAGAGCGTGGGGCCGAAGCCGACCATGTACTGCGGGACGCGGATGCCGAAGAGCTTGGCCGTGGAGAGGTGGCCGAGTTCGTGCCAGGCGATGGAGACGAGCAGTCCGAACGCGAACAGCACGATGCCCAGGACGTACAGGAGCGTTTCGTTCATGCGCGGGCCTCCGCTGTTGCCTTCGCTGCGAGCTCTCGGGCCCGGGCCCGTGCCCAGGTCTCCGCTTCCAGGACGTCCGGCACGGTGAGGGAGGTTCCCGCGGCGGGAACGCCGTGCTCCGCCACGACCGCCGTGACCGTGTCCATGATGCCGTTGAACGGCAGCCGCCCGGCCAGGAACGCCTCGACGCACTCCTCGTTGGCGGCGTTGAAGACGGCGGGGGCGGTGCCGCCCAGCTCGCCGACGTGCCGGGCCAGGCCGACGGACGGGAAGGCCTCGGTGTCGAGCGGGAAGAACTCCCAGGTGGAGGCCTTGCTCCAGTCGAAGGCGGGGGCCGCGTCCGGGACCCGCTCGGGCCAGCCGATGCCGATGGCGATCGGGCCGCGCATGTCGGGCGGAGTGGCCTGGGCGAGCGTGGAGCCGTCCGTGAACTCGACCATCGAGTGGACGTACGACTGGGGGTGGACGACGACCTCGATGCGGTCGAAGGGGATGTCGTAGAGCAGGTGGGCCTCGATGACCTCCAGGCCCTTGTTGACCAGGGTCGCGCTGTTCACCGTGATCACCGGGCCCATGGCCCAGGTGGGGTGGGCGAGCGCTTCCTCGCGGGTGACGTGGGCCAGCTGCTCCCTCGTACGGCCGCGGAAGGGGCCGCCGGAGGCGGTGACGACCAGTTTGCGGACGTCGGCGCGGGTGCCGGCGGCGAGCGCCTGGAAGAGGGCCGCGTGCTCGGAGTCGACCGGGATGATCTGGCCGGGCTTCGCCAGCGCCTTCACCAGGGGGCCGCCGACGATCAGCGACTCCTTGTTGGCGAGGGCGAGGGTGCGGCCGGCTTCGAGGGCGGCGAGGGTGGGCGCGAGGCCGATGGAGCCGGTGATGCCGTTGAGGACGGTGTGGCACGGGGATGCGGCCAGCCGCGTGGCGGCGTCCGGCCCCGCCAGGAGTTCCGGCAGGGGCTCGGAGCCGTACAGCGCCTTCAGGGCCTCGCGCAGCTCGGGCAGCGCCTCCTCGCGGGCGACCGCGACCGCGGCGACCCCCAGCCGGTGCGCCTGCTCGGCGAGCAGTCCGATCCGGCCGCCGGAGGCGGCCAGGGCGGTGACCCGGAAGCGGTCGGGGTTGCGCAGCACCAGATCGATGGCCTGGGTGCCGATGGACCCGGTCGAGCCGAGGACGACGATGTCCCGGCGTCCTTCGGAGACGTCGAAGGCGACGTGCGGGTCGGCGAGGGGTGAGGGGCGGTCGGTCATGCCCCCCATTCTTGCGTCAAACGCGGCGCGGTCTTCACGGGGTGCGGACGAACGTGTCGAAGGCCCGGTGGAAGTCGGGGAACGTCTTCTTCACGCAGCCGGGGTCGTCGAAGGTGACGCCGTGGGTGCGCAGGGCGGTGACCGCGAAGGACATGACGATCCGGTGGTCGCCGTGGGTGGCGATCTCGACCGGTCCGGCGGGCGTGCCGGGGTGGATCTCGATCCAGTCGGGGCCGGTGCGGACGGTGATGCCGAGGCGCCGCAGGTTCTCCGCGCAGGCGTCGAGGCGGTCGCACTCCTTGACCCGGGTGTTGGCGACGTCCTCGATGCGGACCGGGCCGTCGGCGAACGGCGCGAGGGCGGCGAGGGTCGGCATGGTGTCGGAGATGTCCCGCATGGTGACGGTGAGTCCGCGCAGGGTGCCGGTGGAGCGGACGGTGGTGGCGTCCGCGCCGATCTCGACGTCGGCGCCCATGCGGCGCAGCACGTCGACGAAGGCGAGGTCGCCCTGGAGGGCGCCGGTGCCGAGGCCGGGGACGGTGACGGAGCGGCCGGGCAGGAGCGCGGCGGCGGCGAAGAAGTAGCTGGCGGTGGAGGCGTCGGGCTCGATGCCGTACGTCCTGGCCCGGTAGCCGGTGGGGGCGACGCGGTAGGTGCGGCCCTCCCGCCGGACCTCGGCGCCGAAGCTCCGCATCATGGCGAGGGTGATCTCGACGTACGGCTCCGAGACCAGGTCGGTGACGGTGATGTCGAGGCCCTCGGCGGTGAGCGGGCCGAGCAGGAGCAGGGCGGTGAGGTACTGGGAGGACTGCCCGGCGTCCAGGGTGAGCGCGCCGCCCTTGACGCCGCGGGCGTGCACGTCGAGCGGGTGGTGGCCCTCCTGCCCGCCGTGCCGGAGGTCGACGCCGAGGGCGCGCAGGGCGGTGGTGAGCGGGCCGAGGGGGCGCCTGCGCATCTGGGCGGAGGCGTCGAAGCGGTACGTGCCGTGGCCGGCGGCGGCGAGGGCGGGCAGGAAGCGGGCGGTGGTGGCGCCGTCGCGGCAGTAGACGTCGGCGGTGGCCGCGCCGGGTCCGGCGGGCCGGCCCTCGACGTGCCAGGCGCCGGGCTCGCGGCGGACGGCGTAGCCGAGGGCGGCGAGCCCTTCGGCGAAGCCCTCGGTGTCGTCGGAGACGAGGGGCCGCAGGAGGGTGGTGGTGCCCTCGGCGGCGGCGGCGAGGAAGAGCGCGCGGGCGGTGACGGACTTGGAGCCGGGAATGTCTATGACGGTCACGGACACCATCCTGCCGTCTCGCCCGGGGAGGACGGACCGGCGTTCCGGATGGCGGAACGGGACTCTCCGGACGGCTTTCCGTACGGCTTTCCGAGCGGCTTTCCGGGCAACTCTCCGGGCGGCTCTCCGTACGGCTTTCCGGGCAGGGGGAAAGGCGGTCCGGCTCCCCGCACAGTGGAGCCGGACCGCCCGGTCCGGGTGGGGCGTGCGCCCCGTGGGCCGTACGGCCCCGCGTCCTAGAGGGCCAGGCCCGTCAGGACCAGGACGCGCTCGTAGGTGTAGTCGTCCATCGCGTACTTGACGCCCTCGCGGCCCACGCCGGAGCGCTTGGCGCCGCCGTACGGCATCTGGTCGGCGCGGTACGAGGGGACGTCGCCGACGATCACGCCGCCGACCTCTAGGGCGCGGTGGGCGCGGAAGGCGGCCTGCAGGTCGTGGGTGAAGACGCCGGCCTGGAGGCCGAAGTCGGAGTCGTTGACCGCGGCGAACGCCTCGGCCTCGCCGTCGACCTTGGCGATGGTCAGGACCGGGCCGAAGACCTCGGCGCGCGCCAGGGTGACGTCGGCCGGGAGGTCGGCGAGGACGGTCGGGGCGTAGGTGGCGCCCTCGCGCTTGCCGCCGGCCAGGAGCGTGGCGCCGGCCGCGACGGCCTCGTCCACCCAGGACTCGACGCGCTTCGCGGCGGCCTCGTCGACGAGCGGGCCGACGTCGGTGGCGTCGTCCGCCGGGTCGCCGGTGACCTGGGCCTCGACGGCGGCGACGATCTTCGGCAGCAGGCGGTCGTGGACGGAGGAGTCGACGATCACGCGCTGGACGGAGATGCAGGACTGGCCGCCCTGGTAGTTGGAGAAGGTGGCGATGCGGGTCGCCGCCCAGTCCAGGTCGGCCTCGGAGGACCAGTCGGGCAGGACGACGGCCGCGGCGTTGCCGCCGAGCTCCAGGGTGCAGTGCTTGTGCGGCACGGACTCCTGGATGGCGTAGCCGACGGTGTCGGAGCCGGTGAAGGAGATGACCGGGAGGCGCTCGTCCTGGACGAGGGCGGGCATCCGGTCGTTCGGCACGGTGAGGATCGACCAGGAGCCGGCCGGCAGGTCGGTCTCGGCCAGGATCTCGCCCAGGACCAGGGAGGAGATCGGGGTCGAGGGGGCCGGCTTGAGGATGATCGGGGCGCCGACGGCGATGGCCGGGGCGACCTTGTGGGCGCTGAGGTTCAGCGGGAAGTTGAACGGCGCGATGCCGAGGACGACGCCCTTGGGGATGCGGCGGGTCAGCGCGAGCCGGCCCACGCCGCCGGCCTCGGTGTCGAGGCGCTGGGCCTCGCCGCCGTTGAAGCGGCGGGCCTCCTCGGCGGCGAAACGGAAGACGGAGACGGCGCGGCCGACCTCGCCGCGGGCCCACTTGATGGGCTTGCCGTTCTCGGCGGAGATCAGCTGGGCGATCTCCTCGGTGCGCTCGGCGAGGCGCTTCGACACGTGGTCGAGGGCGGCGGCGCGGACGTGCGCCGGGGTGGCGGCGAACTCGTCGACGACGGCGTGCGCGGCGGCGACGGCCTCCTCGACCTGGGCCTCGGTGGGCACGCTGACCTTGCCGACCAGACGTCCGTCGTACGAGTTCGTGACGTCGAAGGCGGCCTCGCCGGTGGCCTCGCGGCCGGCGAGCCAGAAGGCGTGGGTGGTCGTCATTGCGTCCCGGCCCTTTCCGTATCGGTGGTGTGAGCGGTTGCTCTCGTGACACGTTAGGGCCGGGGCGGCCGGCGCGGGTTTGTCCGGTGTGGAGTGGTGGGGCGGGACCCCTGTCCGAATTGGCCGAAGGGGAGCCGGGGCGGCCGTCCGGGGCGTCGGCTCAGCGCCTCCGCTCGGTCGACACGATCAGACAGACGCCGGCCACGACGATCGCGCCGCCGAGGAGGACGGGCCGGGTCAGGGCCTCGTTCAGGACGAGGGCGCCGAGGGCGACCGCGACGACGGGGTTGACGTACGCGTAGGTCGCGACGAGGGAGATCGGGGCCGCCTGGAGGAGCCAGGCGTAGGCGGTGAAGGCGACCAGCGAGCCGAAGACGACCAGGTAGGCGAGGGCCGTCCAGGAGCGGGTGGAGACCTCGGCGAGGTCGAGCCCGTGGTGCTCGCCGCGGAACAGGCCGACGGCGACGCCGGCGAGGCCGCCCGCGACCATCTCGTACGCGCTGGCGGTGAAGGGGTTGGCGGGCATCGGGAGGCGGGAGGAGGTGAAGGAGCCCACGGACCAGCTGAGGGCGGCGGCGATCACCAGGAGGACGCCGCCGATCCGCACCTCGCCGGTCAGGCCCGGCAGGGTGAGGACGCCGAGCCCGGCGAGGCCGAGCAGGACGCCGCCGATCGCGCCGGGGCCGGGGCGCTCGCCCGCGGCGGCGCGCAGGACGACGACCCAGGCGGGGACGACGGCGATGAGCAGCGCGGCGAGGCCGGAGGGGACGGAGGTCTCGGCGAGGACGACGAGCCCGTTGCCGCCGAGGACGAGGAGCAGACCGACGAGGACGGCCGAACCGAGCTGCCGGCGGGTGACCCTGAGGGCGGCGGGGCCCTGGCGCCAGGCGATGATCCCGGCGAGCAGCAGCCCGGCGGTGACGAAGCGGGCGCCGCCGGAGAGGAACGGCGGCAGGGTCTCGACGACGACCCGGATGCCGAGGTACGTGGACCCCCACACGACGTACACGATGCCGAGCGCGGCCCAGACGGCACCGGTGATACGGCGGGCGGGGGCCGGGGGCGCGGCGGGGAGGACGGCACGGGTGCCGGGGGCCGGGTCGGCGGCGGGTTTTGTCATGAGCAGGAGAGTAGGGACCGGGGGACGGTACGGCCAGAAATCTGCCCGCGTCCGGGCAGGGTTCCCGGAATTCGGACGGCTGGGGCGGGCCATGGCGGGAAGGGAAGAATGAGGAGGACCGCGGAACCGCAAGGGGGAACCATGATCCTGTTCGTACTGACCGCCGTCCTGGTCCTCGCCGTGGGCGGCTGCGTCTGCGTGGTGTGGGCGGCGCGGGGCGGCCCGCGCTGGACCCGCGGGGTGGCCGCGGTGGTGCTGCTCGGCGGGGAACTGGTGCGGGCCGGGGGCGGGAGGAAGCGGGCGTCGGGGAGCGAGGGCCCGGGGGACGGCGGGGGTGGCGGAGGCGGTTCGGACGGCTGAGGGCGAGGCCTCTCCGCTGTCCGGGGTGTCCGGGGGCTACTCGGCCCCCTCCCCCGTGGCCTTCAGGGCGAGCCACAGCTCCATTCGTACGTCCGGATCGTCCAGGGAGCGGCCGAGGATCTCCTCCACGCGGCGCATCCGGTAGCGCAGGGTGTGCCGGTGGACGCCCAGGTCGGTCGCCGCCGCGTCCCACTGGCCGTGCCGGGAGAGCCAGGCGCGCAGGGAGACCACGAGGTCGCCGCGGCCGGTGGCGTCGTGGTCGCGCAGGGCCCGGAGCATTCCGTCGGCGAAGGCGCGGACGGCGTCGTCGGCGAGGAGCGGCAGGACCGAGCCGGCCGCGAGGTCCTCGTGCTCGACGAGCGCCCGGCCCCGGCGGCGGGCGACCGAGAGCGCCTGTTCGGCCTGCTTGTACGCGGCGGCGGCCGCGATCGGGCCCGCCGGGGCGGAGAGGCCGACGACCAGGCCGGCCTCCTCGGCCTCGCGCTCCGCGTACCCCTCGCAGGCGGCGACGACCGCGCCGCCGTCACCGGCGAGGACGACGAGCCGCTGCTCGCCCTCGGGGACGGCGAGGACCGCCTCGCCGGCGCGGGCGGCGGCGGCCTCCAGGGCCTCGGCGAGGACGGGGAGGGGCGGTTCGGCGGCCGGTTCGCCGCCGGCGGGTTCGGCGACGAGGAGCCGGAAGGGGGCGTCGAGCAGCCCGCCGTACACGTCGCCGGCTACCGCGCGGGCGTGGTCGGGCTGTCCGGCGAGCAACATGCGCAGGACGGCGGCGCCGAGGCGCTGTTCGGCGGCCTGGAGGGAACGGGAGCGTTCCGTGGTGAGGGTGAGCAGGGCGATGGCCGAGTGGACGGCGTACCGCTCGGCGGTGCCGAGGGGGGCGCCGGTGCCGACGGCGAGGGCGCCCCGGACGCGGCGGCCGGTGCCGAGCGACTGGAGTTCGACGCGGTCGTCGGTGCCGCCGACGACGGCGCTGGCGGGGGCGGGGCGCTCGCGCAGCCGCTCCACGTCGGGGGTGAGGCGGGCGGCCCGGCGGGCGGCCCACTCGGGCGAGACGGCGACGGGCTTGCCGGAGGTGTCGTAGAGGGCGGCCCAGCCGTCGACGTGAGCGGCGAGCCGGGCGACGACGGCGTCGGGGCCCTCGGCGAGCGCGGCGCGGGTCAGCTCGCGCTGGACCTCGAAGCCGGCGGTGACGGCGCGGTACTGGTCGGCGGAGATGGCGGCGGAGACGGCCTTGCTGATGGCGAGGAACGGGGTGCGGCGGGGCACTTCGAGGAGCGGCAGGTGCTCCTCGCGGGCCGCTTCGAGCAGCGCCGCCGGGATCTCCTCGTAGTTCACCCCCACGGCGAACCCGAGCCCGACGACTCCGGCCCCGAGCAGCCGCCGCACGTAGCGGCGCATCGCCTCCAGGTCCTCCGCGTCGAGGGTGAGCGCGGTGGTGAGCAGCAGCTCGCCCCCCTCCATGTACGGCACGGGATCGGCGAGCTCACTGACGTGCGCCCAGCGGACGGGGGTGTCGAGACGGTCCTCCCCGGCGCGGACGACGAGCTTGAGGGCGGAGTGCTGCGCGAGCGAGGCGAGGGTGGGCGGCATTGGGGACCGTCGGACCTTTGGGGGAGGGGGCGCCGCTCAGCCGAGCGGCGTCCCCGATTGTGCCAGGGGTGGGGGGTGGGTGCGTCAGTTGCGGAGGTCCACGAGGAGGGGAGGGGTGTGTTCGCCCCGCACGTGGGTGAGCGAGAGGACGGCGTGGCCGGGCGGGACGGCGTGGGCGAGGTCGGAGGCGGACCAGCGCTGCCGCTCCACCTCCCGCACGGTGACGGCCTCGGCGGTGGCCGCCCGGCCGGTGACCAGTCGCCGCATGAAGTGCAGGGCCTTGGTCAGCGGCTCGTCCGCGATGATCTGCCGGTTGGTGACGTCCCGGGTCTGCACCCACTCGGTGCCCCAGGCCTCGGCGAACCGTCCGCCGTCCCAGGACGCGATGCCCGCGAAGGCCATCCGGCAGCCGACCGACCCGAGCAGCGGCTCGCGCAGCGCCTCGGGCACGTCCTCCAGGCTGCGCAGCGCGAGGAGGACGCCCGCGTTGACGGAACGCAGCCGTTGCAGGGCCCGTACGGAGTCGCCGGTGACGGTGTGGGTGGCGTCGTCGAGGACCAGGCAGGCGAAGAGGGAACGGTCGCGGCGGGCGAGGGCGGCTTCCGTGAACTGGGCGAGCAGCAGCCGGGAGACGATCCGGGAGGCCTCGGCGTGGCCGCGCTCGGGCAGGTCGACGCGAACCCGGAGCGGGTGCTCGATCGCCCGGAACGAGAACTTCGGCCGGTCTCCGTCCCCGTCCCGGCCGGGCCCGCCCCCCGTACGGAAGAAGCCGGCGAAGGCGGGCCGGTCGAGGAAGGTGATGCGCTCGGCGAGCAGGGTGCCGATGTCGTCGCCGCGGTCGGCCTGCCGCTGCCGCGCGTCGAGCTCGCGCAGCTGGGCGGGGTCCGCGGCGACGGCGGCCCGGAGCGCGGCGAGCGCCTCGGGCGCCCCGCCGAGCAGGTCGCGCAGTTCGGGTACGCCGGGGAAGCGGCCGTACGCGGCCAGGAACGGCCCGGTCAGCTGGGCGAGCGCGGCGGCGGCCCGGCGGCTGTCGGTGACCAGGTCTCCCACGAGGGCCTCGGCGAGGATGCGGGCGGCCTCGTCGGGGTCGTCGGCTCCGCCGTAGAGGTCGAGGTCGTGGGTGGATTCGCGCCGCCCGACGGAGACGACGAGGTCGAAGGCCCCGTCCGGGCCGAGGCCGGTGCCCTGGGAGGTGACGGCGACGACGGCGACGCGGTTGGCGAGCGCCTGCAGACAGAGCGTCTCGACGACGGGCCGCACCAGCCGCACGGTCTTCCCGGATCCGGCGGGGCCGACGGCGAGCAGCGAGGTCCCGAGCACGCCCGGTTCCAGGGCGACGCCGGTGGTGCGCCGGGCGTAGGGGTTGCGCGGGTGGTCGGCGGCGGTGCCGATGAGGACCTGTCCGGTGGCGAGGTCGTGGGTGGCGGTGCGGACGGGCAGGTCGCGCAGGCCGGAGGGGTGGCCGCAGGCGGCGGCGCCCCGGGCGCGCACGGTCTCCGTGAAGGCGGCGAGGCGCTCGGGCCTGGCCCGTACGCCCTGCCACGCGCGGTGGATCCGGGCGTAGTCGACGTCCCCGAGCGTGCCCTGGCGGGTGGCCTCGGCGAGCCGGGCCGCGGCCTCGGTCAGTCCGGCGCCACGCAGTTCGGGCCACTCCGCCGGGTCGGCGCCCGGTGGTGCGGGGGGTGTCGGGGCGGGGTCCCGGGAGCCGCCGGTTCCGAAGCGCCGCCGCACGGGGGGCCAGGTGCCGGCCCGGCCGACGGCCGCGACGAGGGCGGCGGCGAGGAGCACGTAGTAGACGTTGGAGACCCAGGTGAGCCAGGTGAGCGTGCGGGGCATCTCGCGCCAGACGCCCGGCAGGAGCACGAAGAGGGGCCACACGGGGACGCCGTAGCGCTGCCAGATCTCCCGCCAGTTGCCGACGCGGCCGAAGCCGACGGCGAAGAGGGCGAGGATGACGGCGTACCAGAGGTAGAGCGCGCCGATGTACGCCTCGAAGTCGGGGCTCGCGGGATTCCGCCAGTCGGAGGGCACGAGCCACAGCATCGGCAGCAGCCACCACTCGTCGACGAAGATCCATCCCCCCTCCAGGTAGCCGTTCCACAGCAGCGACCAGAGGAGCCAGCCGGAGAGGTAGGCGATGAACGCGCCGGTGATCAGCTGGCGGCCGGCCACGAGTTCCGGTTCCCGCTCGGGCCGCTCGCGGTGTCCGAGCCGCCAGATGCCGGGGGCGGCCGCGGGACGGGGGATGCGGAGCCACTCGGCGACCCCGAGACGGGCGGGCGCGTGGGTGGGGGGCGGCGGCACGAGGGGCGGGGCGGCGGGGCGCGGGCCCGTCCCGGTCTGCGGCGTCGGCACGGTCTGCCCGGTGTGCGGCGCGGGGGGCGGCCCCTGGGGCGGGGGGAAGGACGGCACGGGCGGCCCCGCCGGGCGCGGCACCCCGCCCCCCCTCGTGTCGCGTGACTCGTACGTGCCGTCGGTCTCCATGAACCCCCGCCCCCTGACCAGCCAGGTCGCCGCGTCTGTGCCACCGTCAATCTAGTGGGCCCGCGGCGCCCCGGAGGGATTTCGACCACCCGTGCGGCCGGATCCCCATCGGCGCGCGGTGCCGGCCCCTCCCGTCACGCTTCCTGTCCATCCCGGACAACGACACACCCCCCATCACTCCCGATCGGCGCGTGCCTCTCCCCCTCCGCCGCGCCTAGCCTGCGGAGGAAACCCACAAGTGCGTCCAGAACACCCCCAGGAGCCCCGCATGAACGCTGTCCCGCAGGAGCGGCGCGTCGTCACCGCCATCCCCGGTCCGAAGTCGCAGGAGCTTCAGGCCCGCCGTCTCGACGCGGTCGCCGGTGGCGTGGGCTCCACGCTGCCGGTCTTCACGAAGCGGGCCGGCGGCGGCATCATCGAGGACGTCGACGGGAACCGTCTGATCGACTTCGGCTCCGGCATCGCCGTGACCTCGGTCGGCGCCTCCGCCGAGGCCGTCGTGCGCCGCGCCTCCGCGCAGCTCCAGGACTTCACCCACACCTGTTTCATGGTGACGCCGTACGAGGGCTACGTGGAGGTCTGCGAGGCGCTCGCCGAGCTGACCCCGGGCGACCACGCCAAGAAGTCGGCGCTGTTCAACTCGGGCGCCGAGGCCGTCGAGAACGCGGTGAAGATCGCCCGTTCGTACACCAAGCGCCAGGCCGTCGTCGTCTTCGACCACGGCTACCACGGCCGTACGAACCTGACGATGGCGCTCACCTCGAAGAACATGCCGTACAAGCAGGGCTTCGGGCCGTTCGCGCCCGAGGTGTACCGCGTGCCGGTGGCCTACGGCTACCGCTGGCCCACCGGCGCCGAGAACTGCGGCCCCGAGGCCGCCGCCCAGGCGATCGACCAGATCGGCAAGCAGATCGGCGCCGACAACGTCGCCGCGATCATCATCGAGCCGGTCCTCGGCGAGGGCGGCTTCATCGAGCCGGCTAAGGGCTTCCTGCCGGCGATCGCGAAGTTCGCCGAGGACAACGGCATCGTCTTCGTCGCGGACGAGATCCAGTCCGGCTTCTGCCGCACCGGCCAGTGGTTCGCCTGCGAGGACGAGGGCGTCGTCCCGGACCTCATCACCACCGCCAAGGGCATCGCGGGCGGTCTGCCGCTCGCCGCCGTCACCGGCCGCGCCGAGATCATGGACTCCGTCCACGGCGGCGGCCTGGGCGGCACCTACGGCGGCAACCCGGTGGCCTGCGCCGCCGCGCTGGGCTCCATCGAGACGATGAAGGAGCTCGACCTCAACGGCAGGGCCAAGCGCGTCGAGGAGGTCATGAAGACCCGCCTCACCGCCATGCAGGAGAAGTTCCCGGTCATCGGCGACATCCGCGGCCGCGGCGCCATGATCGCCATCGAGCTGGTGAAGGACCCGGCCACCAAGGAGCCGTACGCGGAGGCCGCCGGCGCCCTGGCGAAGGCCTGCCACGCGGAGGGCCTCCTGGTCCTGACCTGCGGCACCTACGGCAACGTGCTCCGCTTCCTGCCGCCGCTGGTCATCGGCGAGGACCTGCTGAACGAGGGCCTCGACATCCTGGAGAACGCGTTCGCCGGGATCTGACGCGCCGGCCCGTGAGGGCCGCGGTGTGAAGACTCTGTGGGGGGCCGATGGCGGGACGCGTTTCGCGCTGTCGGTCCCCTCTTCTCTGGCGTACGGTTCCCACAGATGAGAGAAACACCCCGGGCGGAGCCTCCCCAGCCCCGTCCACCTCGTGCCTCGGAGCACGACGCCGGCGCCTCGTGCCCCGGCACTCCTCACCGATCGGATGGCCGCACGCCCCACACCCCCCGGGGCGGGCGGCAGCCCGGTCCCCTCGGCCGCCCTGGAACCACCCCCCCTGTTCCAGGGCGGCCGGCTCTCTTCTCGGCGCTCGTCGCCCTCGCCGTCGTGACCTGGCAGGTGCTCGTCCACGGCCCTCTGGCCAGGCTCGACGAGCGGGTGTCCCGGGCCCTGGTGGACACGGTCCCCCGACCCCTGAGCGAACTCGCCTCCGACCTCGGCAACGTCTCCGTCGCCGTGCCCGTCCTCGGCTGCGCCATGGCGTACGCGGTGTGGCGCGGGCGGTGGCGGGCCGCCCTGTGCGCGGGCCTCGCCATGGCCGCCGTCCCCCTGCTCGTGATCCCGCTGAAGGTGTGGACCGGCCGGCCGGGTCCCCTCGAACCGTGGGCGCACGGCTACTACCCGTCGGGCCACACGGCCACCGCGATGGTCGCCTACTTCGGCGCGGCCTTCCTCGTCTCGAACCGGCTGGTCCCCGTCGCCGCCGTGCTGACGGCGGTGACGGGGACCGGCTTGGTGCTGCGGGGCTATCACTGGCCGCTGGACGTGCTGGCCAGTCTCTGTCTGGGGCTGTGGGTGCTGGCCGTCAGCTCCAGTTGTACGCGTCGAAGTTCTTCGAGAACTCCCACTGGTTGAAGCGGTCCCAGTTGATCGACCAGGTCATCAGGCCGCGCAGGGCGGGCCAGGTGCCGTGGGTCTGGTACGAGCCGCAGTTGACCTTCTTCGTGAGGCAGTCCAGGGCCTTGTCGACCTCGGACGGGGTCGTGTGGCCGTTGCCCGCCTGGGTGGAGGCCGGGAGGCCGATGGCGACCTGGTCGGCGCGGAGGGCCGGGAAGAAGCGGTCGGCGTTGCCCGCCACCGGGAAGCCGGTGAGGAGCATGTCGGTCATCGCGATGTGGAAGTCGGCGCCGCCCATCGAGTGGTACTGGTTGTCCAGGCCCATGATCGGGCCCGAGTTGTAGTCCTGGACGTGCAGCAGGGTCAGGTCGTCGCGCAGGGCGTGGATGACCGGCAGGTAGGCGCCGGCGCGCGGGTCCTGGCCGCCCCAGGGGCCGGAGCCGTAGAACTGGTAGCCGAGCTGGACGAAGAAGGTCTCCGGGGCCATGGTCAGGACGAACTTCGCGCCGTACTTGGCCTTGAGGGTCTTGACCGCCTGGATCAGGTTGACGACGACCGGGCTGGTCGGGTTCCGGAAGTCGGTGTCGCCGGTCTGGAGCGAGAGGGAGTGGCCCTCGAAGTCGATGTCCAGGCCGTCGAGCCCGTACTCGTCGATGATCTTCGAGACGGAGGTGACGAAGGCGTCGCGGGCGGCCGTCGAGGAGAGCTGGACCTGGCCGTTCTGGCCGCCGATGGAGATGAGGACCTTCTTGCCGGCGGCCTGCTTGGCCTTGATCGCCGCCTTGAACTCGGCGACGGACTCGACGTTCGGGCACTCGGTGGCCGGGCAGAGGCTGAAGCGGATGTCGCCCGAGGTCACCGAGGTCGGCTCGCCGAAGGCCAGGTTGATGACGTCCCAGGAGTCGGGGACGTCGGCCATGCGGGTGTAGCCGGAGCCGTTGGCGAAGCTGGCGTGGAGGTAGCCGACGAGGGCGTGCGCGGGCAGGCCCTGGTTGCCGCCGTCCCCGCCGCCGTTGGTCGTGGTCGCGGTGACGGCGGCGGACTTCGGGGACTCGCCGGCCGCGTTCACGGCGCTGACCTGGAAGGTGTAGGCGGTGGAGGCGGTCAGACCGGTCGCGGTGGCGGAGGTGCCGGTGACCGTCTGGATCTTCGTGGCGCCCCGGTAGACGTTGTAGGAGGTGGCGCCGGAGACCGCGCTCCAGGTGAGCGGCACGGTGGTGGAGGTCGGGGAGCCGGCCGCGAGCCCGGTGGGGGCGGTGGGGAGCTGGACCGGGTCGCCGCCGGGGCCGTACAGGGAGAGGTCGTCGGCCTGGTAGGCGGGGGTGCCGTACCAGCCGTGGGTGTAGATCGTGACCGAGGTGGTGGAGGGGCCCGTGGTGAAGGAGGTCGAGAGCTTCTGCCAGTCGGGGGCCGAGCCCGTCCAGGTGGAGACGTCGGTGGTGCCGGTGCCGGTGGCGCCCAGGTAGACGTAGCTGCCGCGCACCCAGCCGCTGAGCGCGTACGTGGAGTTGGGCTTCACGGTGACGGTCTGGGAGCAGCGGGCGTTGTCGCTGCCGGCCGGGGTGGCCTTGAGCGCCTTCGTCCCGCCGTGCACGGGCGAGGTGACGACGGCGCCGCTGCCCGCCGTACAGGTCCAGCCGTCGAGTCCGGCCTCGAAGCCGCCGTTGCGGGCGAGTTCGGCGTCGGCGGCCTGGGCGCCGGGGGTGAGCGCGAGGAGTCCACCGGCGGCGAGGGCGCCCGCCAGTATCAGGGTGAGGGGTCTGGAGCGGGCCACGACTGCCTCCGGAAGGGGAGAGGGGGAGGTGGGGAATCGAAGGGAGCGCGCCACAGCATGGTCCAGACCAATCGAGTGGTCAAGACCTCTGTACGCACGGCCCCTTCGTTCAGTCCCCGTCCACCACCCCCTCCCCCCGGGCCAGTTGGCCCGCCGCCTCGTGCATCGCCAGCTCCAGGAGCGGGGCGTCGGTGAGGGTCCCGGTGCCGTCCGGCACCACCAGCCAGCGCACCGCGCCGGTGGCCCGGCCCGGGTACGGGACGACGATCCAGGTCCCGGCGCCCGCGCTGCGGATCCCGGTGCCGAGCCAGCGGGCGGCGGTGCCCGGCGGCACGAAGAAGCCCATCCGGGAGTCGCCGAAGTCGGCCAGGACCGGGCCGGGGCGGCCCACCAGGCGGGTCAGCACGTCGAGCGTGGGATAGCCGAGCGCGGCCGGCAGGATCAGCACGTCCCAGCGCACGCCGGCGGGCAGCAGCGCGACCCCGTGCGGGCTGCGCTCCCACTCCCACCGGCAGGCGTCGGGATCGGGCGCGGCCGAGACCAGCCACTCCACCGCACTCCTGGCGCCCGTGGCCCCCGTACCAGTCATCGCGAGGTTCTCCTTCCGTGTGGACACGGTGTCCACACGGAGAGAGCGGGGAGGGCGGCTTCTCTTACGCGGTTTCGCCTACTCGCCGGTTGTGATGTACGTCACTCCCCCTCGAGTCAGCTGTCGAAGCCCAGGCCCAGGCGGTCCATGGCCTTCAGCCAGAGGTTGCGCCGGCCGCCGTTCTCGTCGGCGCGGGCCAGGGACCACTTGGTGAGGCCGATGCCGGCCCAGGCGACCGGCTCGGGCGGGAACGGCAGCGGCTTGGAGCGGACCATCTCCAGCTCGGTGCGCTCGGTGCGCTCCCCCGCGAGCAGGTCGAGCATCACGTCGGCGCCGAAGCGGGTGGCGCCGACGCCGAGGCCGGTGAACCCGGCCGCGTACGCCACCTTCCCCTTGTGCGCCGTGCCGAAGAAGGCCGAGAAGCGGGAGCAGGTGTCGATCGCGCCGCCCCAGGCGTGGCTGAAGCGGAGCCCTTCGAGCTGCGGGAAGCAGTGGAAGAAGTGCTCGGCCAGCTTGAGGTACGTCTCCGGGCGGTGATCCATGTCGGCGCTGACCTTGCCGCCGAAGGGGTAGATCGCGTCGTAGCCGCCCCACAGGATCCTGTTGTCGGCGGTGATCCGGAAGTAGTGGAACTGGTTGGCGGAGTCGCCGAGGCCCTGCCGGTTCTTCCAGCCGATCGAGGCGAGCTGCTCGGGGCTGAGCGGCTCGGTCGTCAGGGCGTAGTCGTAGACCGGGACCGTGTAGG
The DNA here is from genome assembly GCF_044754545.1 of Streptomyces sp. NPDC093071. Classification (NCBI taxonomy): domain Bacteria; kingdom Bacillati; phylum Actinomycetota; class Actinomycetes; order Kitasatosporales; family Streptomycetaceae; genus Streptomyces; species Streptomyces sp. NPDC093071. Next base: position 80,027 of record NZ_JBIVPH010000014.1, read on the forward strand.
CCCGGACGCGCTTGACCAGGGACGGGAAGACGTTGGTGCCGAGCGCGACCCGGCGGGCGAGGACCTTGCCGTACGGGGTGCGCACGCCCGTGCCGGCGCCGACGGAGACCAGGTCGAGGCCCGGGGTGTTCTCGTAGATCCGGACGCCCAGGCCGAGGCAGGCCCGCTTGAGGCCCCAGGCCAGCTTGGCGGGGTTCAGCATGGCGACGCCCCGGCGGTCCCAGAGGCCGCCGAGGAAGGTCGGCGAGTCGACCTCGGCGCGCACGGCGTCCCGGTCGAGGAGGTCGACGCCGTCGGCGAGGCCGAGCCGGTCGAGCTCCCCGTAGACCTCGTGGAGCTCCTCGACCTGGTACGGCTCGGTGGCCACGTCGATCTCGCCGGTGCGCTCGAAGTCGCAGTCCAGGGAGTAGCGGGCGACGGCCTCCTCGATGGCGTCGAGGTTCCGCTCGCCCAGCTCCTCCAGCTTCGGCAGCTCGCCCGGCCAGCGGGCGAGCCCGTTGCCGAAGCCGTGGGTGAGGGAGGCCGCGCAGAAGCCCCCGTTGCGGCCCGAGGCGGCCCAGCCCACCTCGCGCCCCTCGATGAGGACGACGTCCCGGGAGGGGTCGCGCTCCTTGGCGAGGAGCGCGGTCCACAGTCCGCTGTAGCCGCCGCCGACCACGAGGAGGTCGCACTTCTCGGTGCCGGTGAGGGCGGGCAGGGCGCCGGGCTTGCCGGGGTCTTCCAGCCAGAAGGGGACGGGCTGGGCGTCGGAGAGAGATTGGGCGGCGAGACGCATGGCGACTGGGGCCATGGTTTCCAACTCCTTCGGTGCCTGGGCGGCCTTCGCTCAGGCTGTTGCTGTTTTCTTGCGCCGGTTCGTGATGATCTGTCCGGCCATGACCACCAGTACCGCGAGGACGAACATCGCGGTGCCGATGACGTTGATCTGAACGGGTGTTCCGCGCTGCGCCGAGCCCCAGACGAACATGGGGAAGGTGACCGTGGAGGGTCCCGCGTTGAAGTTGGTGATGATGAAGTCGTCGAACGAGAGCGCGAAGGCGAGCAGTCCGCCGGCGGCGATGCCGGGGGCGGCGATCGGCAGGGTGACGCGCAGGAAGGTCTGCGCGGGCCCCGCGTAGAGGTCGCGGGCGGCCTCCTCCAGGCGCGGGTCCATGGACATGACCCGGGCCTTGACGGCCGTCACGACGAACGACAGGCAGAAGGTGATGTGGGCGATCAGAACCGTCCAGAAGCCCAGCTCGATCCCCATGTTGAGGAAGAGGGTGAGCAGCGAGGCGGCCATGACGACCTCGGGCATCGCCATCGGCAGGAAGATCAGCGAGTTGATCGCGCCGCGCGCCCGGAAGCGGTAGCGGACCAGCGCGAAGGCGATCGCCGTGCCGAGGGCGACGGCGCCGAGGGTGGCCCAGGCGGCGAGCTGGAGCGAGAGCGACAGCGACTGGCACATGTCGGCGACGCCGCAGGGGTCCTTCCAGGCGTCCAGGGAGAACGTCTGCCAGGAGTAGTTGAAGCGCCCGTTCGGCTTGTTGAACGAGAACGCCATCACGACGAGGTTCGGCAGGATCATGTACGCGAGCGTCAGCAGGCCCGCGACGACGACGAGGTTCTTGCGGATCCAGCGCATCAGACGAGGTCCTCCGTTCCGGCTCGGCGGATGTAGACGGTGACCATGACCAGGACGATCGCCATGAGGATGAAGGAGAGGGCGGCGGCCGTCGGGTAGTCGAGGACCCGCAGGAACTGCGACTGGATGACGTTGCCGACCATCTTGGTGTCGGTCGAGCCGAGCAGTTCGGAGTTGACGTAGTCGCCGCTCGCCGGGATGAAGGTGAGCAGGGTGCCGGAGACGACGCCGGGCATCGACAGCGGGAAGGTCACCTTGCGGAAGGTGGTGGCCGGGGAGGCGTACAGGTCCTGCGCGGCCTCGTGGAGCCGCCCGTCGATCCGCTCCAGGGAGGTGTAGAGGGGCAGGATCATGAAGGGCAGGAAGTTGTACGTGAGGCCGCAGACCACCGCCATCGGGGTGGCGAGCACGCGGTCGCCCTCGGTCCAGCCGAGCCAGCTCGTCACGTCGAGGACGTGCAGCGCGTTCAGGGCGTCGACCACGATGCTGTCGTCGGCCAGGATCGTCTTCCACGCCAGGGTCCGGATGAGGAAGCTGGTGAAGAAGGGGGCGATGACCAGGACGAGGACCAGGTTGCGCCAGCGGCCGGCCCGGAAGGCGATCAGGTACGCGAGCGGGTAGCCGAGCAGCAGGCAGAGGACGGTCGCGGTCCCGGCGTAGAGCAGGGAGCGGACGAACTGCGGCCAGTACTCCTGGAGGGCCTCCCAGTAGGTCGGGAAGTGCCAGGTGACCCGGAAGCCGGCTTCGAGGGAGCCGGTCTGGACCGAGGTGGAGGCCTGGTAGACCAGCGGCAGCGCGAAGAAGACGAGCAGCCAGACGATGCCGGGGAGCAGCAGCCAGTAGGGGACGAGCCGCTTGCGGGTGGCGGGCTTGCGCAGAACCGGTTCCTCCACCGATTCCGGCGTCTCCTTCGTGAGGGTCGGGGCGCTCATCCGGCGTCCTCCACGCTCTCCACGCCCGCGTCGCCCACTGTCCCCGCAAGCAGGGACTGATCGGCGTCGAGTCCGAACGTGTGCGCCGGGTTCCAGTGCAGGACCACCTCGGCGCCCGGGACGAGCCGCGTGTCGCGCTCGATGTTCTGCTCGTACACCTGGAGTTCGGCCCCGGCGGGCGAGTTCACCACGTACTGGGTGGAGACGCCGATGAAGGAGGAGTCGGCGATCCGGCCGGTGACGCGGTTGCGGCCGTCGGCTATCGCGCCGGCGTCGTCCGCGTGCGTGAGGGAGATCTTCTCGGGGCGGACGCCCACGAGCAGCCTGCCGCCCGCGCGGACGGCGGGGGTACAGCGCTCGCCGGGGACCCTGAGCTTGCCGCCGCCCGCCGTGACGAGCACGTCGGAGCCGGTGGAGCCGGTCTCCAGGACCTCGGCCTCGATCAGGTTGGAGGTCCCCAGGAAGTTGGCGACGAAGGTGGTCCGCGGGTTCTCGTACAGGTCGGCGGGGGCGCCGAGCTGCTCGACCCGGCCGCCGTTCATCACCGCGACCTGGTCGGCCATGGTCATGGCCTCCTCCTGGTCGTGGGTGACGTGCACGAAGGTGATGCCGACCTCGGTCTGGATCCGCTTGAGCTCCAGCTGCATCTGGCGGCGCAGCTTGAGGTCGAGGGCGCCGAGCGGCTCGTCGAGGAGGAGCACCTGCGGGTGGTTGATGAGGGCGCGGGCCACGGCGACGCGCTGCTGCTGGCCGCCGGAGAGCTGGTGCGGCTTGTGCCGGGCCTTGTCGCCGAGCTGGACGAGCTCCAGCATCTCGTCGACCTGCTTCTTGACCGACTTGATGCCCCGGCGGCGCAGGCCGAAGGCGATGTTCTCGGTGATGTCCATGTGCGGGAAGAGCGCGTAGGACTGGAAGACGGTGTTGACCGGCCGCTTGTAGGGCGGGAGGTCGGTGACGTCGGTGTCGCCGAGGAAGACGGTGCCGGTGCTGGGGTCCTCCAGGCCGGCGATCATGCGCAGGGTGGTGGTCTTGCCGCAGCCGGAGGCGCCGAGGAGGGCGAAGAAGGAGCCCTGCGGGACGGTCAGGTCGAGCGGGTGGACGGCGGTGAAGGAGCCGTACGTCTTGCTGATCCCGGTGAGACGGACGTCGCCGCCGCCAGTGTTCTTTCCGGTGTGAGCAGTCTTGTCAGTCATGGGTCGTGGTCCCGGGGAGTGAGAGGGGGTGGACGGGGCCGGACTCAGGCGCCGATGAGCTTGGCGAACTTCTCCTCGTACGCCGTCTCCTCCGCGCCGGTGAGCGAGCGGAAGGCGCGCGACTTCTTCGCCATGGCCTTGTCGGGGAGGATCAGCGTGTTGTCCGCGAGCTCGGGGTCGATCTTGGCGAGCTCGTCCTTCACCCCGTCGACGGGGCAGACGTAGTTGATGTACGCGGCGAGCTGGGCGGCGACGGGGAGCTCGTAGTAGTGGTCGATGAGCTTCTCGGCGTTGGTCTTGTGCCGGGACTGCGCGGGGACCAGCAGGTTGTCGGTGGAGGTGATGTAGCCGGCCGCCGGTATGGAGTAGCGGATGTCGGGGTTGTCCGCCTGGAGCTGGATGATGTCGCCGGCCCAGGCGAGACAGGCCGCGATGTCGCCCTTGTCGAGGTCGGACGTGTAGTCGTTGCCGGTGAAGCGGCGTATCTGCTTCTTGTCGACGCCCCTCTGGAGGCGTCCGACCGCCGCGTCGAAGTCGGCGTCCGTGAAGTCGCCGGGGTCCTTGCCGAGGTCGAGCAGGGTCATGCCGACGGTGTCGCGCATCTCGGTGAGGAAGCCGACCCGGCCCTTGAGGGAGGGGTCGTCCAGGAGCTGGGTGACCGAGTCGACCTTCTTCCCGCCGGTCGCCTTCACGTTGTAGGCGATGACGGTGGAGATGCCGGTCCAGGGGTACGAGTGGGCGCGGCCCGGGTCCCAGTCGGGGTTGCGGAACTGGGCGGAGAGGTTGGTGTAGGCGTGGGGCAGGTTCGAGGGGTCGAGCTTCTGCACCCAGCCGAGCCGGATCATGCGGGCGGCGAGCCAGTCGGTGACGCATATGAGGTCGCGGCCGGTGTCCTGGCCGGCGGCGAGCTGCGGCTTGATCTTGCCGAAGAACTCGACGTTGTCGTTGATGTCCTCGGTGTACTTGACCTTGATCCCGGTGCGCTTCTGGAACGCCTCCAGGGTGGGGCGGGACTTCTCGTCCTCGCTGACGTCCATGTACTCGGTCCAGTTGGAGAAGGCGACGGTCTTCTCCTTGGCCGAGTCGTCCGTGGAGGCGGTGCCCGGGCCCTCCCGCTTGGCGGGCGGGATGCCGCAGGCGCTCAGGGACGCGAGGCCGCCGACGGTGAGCGCGCCGACGCCGCCCGCGCGCAGCATCGAACGGCGGCTGAGGGCGCCCCGGCCGCTCGTCATGCTGCGGCGTATCGCCGCGAGCTGCGCGGCGGACAGGCTGTCGGGCTCGTACTGCTCCATGCGCTGTGCCCTTTCGGGAGGGTTGCGTCGCCGGTCGGACGACGGTCGGCTATCGGTCCCCGAAGATCGTGCGGTGCCAGTCCTTCGCGGCGACCGCGGTGTTGTCGTACATGACGTGCTTGACCTGCGTGTACTCCTCGAAGGAGTACACCGACATGTCCTTCCCGTAGCCCGAGGCCCGGGTTCCCCCGTGGGGCATCTCGCTGATGATCGGGATGTGGTCGTTGACCCAGACGCAGCCGGCCTTGATCTCGCGGGTGGCGCGGCCCGTCCGGTAGACGTCGCGGCTCCAGGCGGAGGCGGCGAGGCCGTAGGGGGTGTCGTTGGCGAGCGCGATGCCCTCGTCGTCGGTGTCGAAGGGCAGGGCGACCAGGACCGGGCCGAAGATCTCCGACTGGACGACCTCGCTGTCCTGCGCGGCGCCGGTGATCAGGGTCGGCCGGTAGTACGCGCCGTCCTCCAGGTCCCCGCCGGGGGCCTCGCCGCCGGTGACGACGGTGGCGTAGCCGCGGGCACGGTCGACGAAGCCGGCGACCCGGTCGCGCTGGGCGTGGCTGATCAGCGGGCCGAGGTCGGTGCCCGGGGCGAAGGGGTCGCCGAGGCGTACGGATTCCATGAGTGCGGCGACGCGGGCGGTGAAGGCGTCGAAGAGCGGGCGCTGGACGTACGCGCGCGTGGCGGCGGTGCAGTCCTGGCCGCTGTTGATGAGGGAGGCGGCGACGGCGCCGTGGGCGGCGGCCTCCAGGTCGGCGTCGTCGAAGACGACGAAGGGGGCCTTGCCGCCGAGTTCGAGGTGGAGGCGCTTGACGGTGGCGGTGGCGATCTCGGCGACCCGCTTGCCGACCGGGGTGGAGCCGGTGAAGGAGGTCATGACGACGTCGGGGTGGCCGACGAGGTGCTCGCCGACGGTCCGGCCCGCGCCGTTGACGATGTTGATCACGCCGTCGGGGATGCCGGCGTCGGTCGCGGCCTGCGCGAACATCAACGAGGTGAGGGGGGTGAGTTCGGCGGGCTTCAGGACGATCGTGTTGCCGGCGGCGATCGCCGGGAGGATCTTCCAGGCGGCCATCTGGAGGGGGTAGTTCCAGGGGGCGATGGAGCCGACGACGCCGAGGGCCTCGCGCCGCACGTAGGAGGTGTGGTCGCCGGAGTACTCGGCGGCGGCCTGGCCCTGGAGGTGGCGGGCGGCCCCGGCGAAGAAGGCGGTGTTGTCGACCGTGCCGGGCACGTCGAACTCGGTGGTGAGCTTCAGCGGCTTGCCGCACTGGAGGGACTCCACGCGGGCGAAGTCCTCGGCCCGCTCGGCGAGGACGGCGGCGAAGCGGTGCAGGGCGTCGGAGCGCTCGCCGGGGGTGGCGCCCGCCCAGCCGGGGAAGGCGGCCTTCGCGGCGGCCACGGCCGCGTCCACGTCGGCGGTGGAGGCGAGCGCGTAGGTGTACACGCTCTTCCCGGTCGCCGGGTCGATCACCTCGTGGTCCTCGCCGGACGTTCCGGGGCGGAGCCGACCGTCGATGTACTGTGCGCCGTCCGCGAAGCGGTCCGTCACCTGGAAGCGGTTGCCCATGACGCTCTCCGTTGTCCCAGCTCGAATTGAGTGCCGATCCTGACAGAGGGACGACTACCCAACAAGTGATTCCGTTGTTGCCTTTTGGTTACGCGACGGATTCGGTCGACCATGTGTCGAGGTCGCCGGAAAATCTCCGTACGGAGTGTCCGTGGCGGATGCCAGACTCCCATGCATGAGCGCGATCGAGGAGCTGACACAGCAGGTCAGCAGGGGTGACACGGTGAAGTGGCTGCACTTCTGGGGTCACCGTCCGCATCCGGACGGACGCCTTTCCGCGAGCTGTCTGAGCCAGTGGTGGCCGTCCCCCTTCACGGTGGACGGGGTGGCGTACGCGACGGCCGAGCACTGGATGATGGCCGGCAAGGCGCGGCTCTTCGGGGACGCGGACGCCGAGCGGGCCGCGCTGGACGCCCGTACCCCCGCCGAGGCCAAGAAGGCGGGCCGGCTCGTGCGGGACTTCGACGACGCGGTGTGGACGCGGGAGCGGTTCGGGATCGTCGTCGAGGGGAGCGTCCACAAGTTCTCCTCGGACGGGGCCCTGCGCGCGTATCTGCTCGGCACCGGCGACCGTGTCCTGGTGGAGGCCAGTCCGGTGGACCGGATCTGGGGCATCGGGCTCGCCACGACCGACCCCGGCGCCCACGACCCGGCCCGCTGGCGCGGCCTCAACCTGCTCGGCTTCGCCCTCATGGAGGCGCGGGAGCGGCTCCGGGGCGCCTGACGCCACGGGGAAGGGCCCCGCACCGGTTGGTCTCCGGTGCGGGGCCCTTCCCCGTGCGTACGGGTCCTCAGCGGGTGTTCTCCACCACCAGGGACGACGCGAACGGGTCGTCCTCGTAGCCGGAGTCCTCGAAGGTCGAGGGGTCCTGGTTGATCGCCCAGACGAGGAAGGCGAGGAAGACCGCGCCGATCAGGGTGCCGATGGCGCCGAGCACGATGCCGGCGACCGCCATGCCCCGGTTCGTCGCCTCGCCCCGGCCCGCCTTCTTCACCCCGACGATGCCGAGGATCAGGGCCAGGATGCCGAGGAGCGCCCCCAGGCCGTACAGGCAGAAGCCCGCGACCGAGATGATGCCGAGCACCATCGCGGCCGTGCCCGTGCCGTTGGAGGGGGGCTGCTGCCAGCCGGGCTGGCCGGCGTATCCCGGGTATCCGGGATAGCCGTATCCGGAGGTCGCCAGGGGCGCCTGGGCGCCCGGGGCCGTCGGGTAGCCGTACCCCCCGGAAGTGTCCGCCGGGTAGCCGTAGCCGCCGGACGTGTCCGCCGGATAGCCGTACGCGCCGGGCGCCGCCGGGCCGCCGGGCGCGACCGGGGGCGGCGGGACGTCGCCGCCGGGGCCGGGCGCCGCCGGCATCGACGTCACCGTCTGCTGGTCGTGCACCGGCGGGGGCGACGACTCCGCCGGCTTGCTCAGTTCCACCCCGTCGCGGTTCGGCGGAGCCCACGGGTCCGCCGGGTCGTACCCGCCCGGCTGCTGGTCTCGGTTGTCAGACATGGGCCTCCCCCATCGTGGTCACGTCATGCTACGACCTCACTCCTGCGGGGGAACCGTCCGGCCTACGATGACCCGATGACCGATCTGCACCCCTTCATCGCGGGCCTTCCCAAGGCCGAGCTGCACGTCCACCACGTGGGCTCCGCCTCGCCCCGGATCGTCGCCGAGCTCGCGGCCCGTCACCCGGACTCCAAGGTCCCCACGGACCCGGAGGCGCTGGCCGACTACTTCACGTTCACCGACTTCGCGCACTTCATCGACGTCTACCTGTCGGTCGTCGACCTGGTCCGCACCCCCGAGGACGTCCGGTTGCTGACCTTCGAGGTCGCCCGGGACATGGCCCGGCAGAACATCCGCTACGCCGAGCTGACCATCACCCCCTACTCCTCGACCCGCCGGGGCATCGAGGAGCGCGCCTTCATGGCCGCGATCGAGGACGCCCGCAAGGCGGCCGAGGCCGAGTTCGGCACGGTCCTGCGCTGGTGCTTCGACATCCCCGGCGAGGCCGGGCTGGAAGCCGCGGAGGAGACCGCGCGGCTCGCCACGACCGACGGGCTGCGCCCGGAGGGCCTGGTCTCCTTCGGCCTCGGCGGCCCCGAGATCGGGGTGCCGCGCCCGCAGTTCAAGCCGTACTTCGACCGGGCCCGGGCGGCCGGACTGCGCTCCGTCCCGCACGCGGGCGAGACGACGGGGCCGGAGACCGTCTGGGACGCGATCCGCGAGCTGGGCGCCGAGCGCATCGGCCACGGCACCAGCTCCGTCCAGGACCCCGAGCTCCTCGCGTACCTGGCCGAGCACCGCATCGCCCTGGAGGTCTGCCCGACCTCCAACATCGCCACCCGGGCCGTCGCCACCCTCGACGAGCACCCGATCGGGCGGATGGTGGACGCGGGGGTCCTCGTCACCGTCAACAGCGACGACCCGCCGATGTTCGGCACCGACCTGAACAGCGAGTACGCGGTCGCCGCCCGTCTCCTCGGCCTCGACGAGCGCGGTCTCGCCGCCCTCGCCAGGAACGCGGTGGAGGCCTCCTTCCTGGACGCGGCCGGCAAGGCCCGGATCACCGGCGAGATCGACGCGTACACCGAGGACTGGCTGGCGCGCTGAAGCACTGACGACACGGGCCGTCGGACCCCGCGCCGACGACACGGGCGGTGCTCCCCGGCCACAATGGCCCCATGCGATCCGTCACTGTCGTAGGCCACCGGGGCGACCCGTACCGCTTCCGCGAGAACACGCTCCGTTCGATCTCCTCCGCGATCGAACGGGGCGCGGACGCGGTCGAGGTCGACGTGCGGCTGACGCGGGACGGAGTGCCCGTCCTCCTGCACGACGACACCCTCAAGCGCCTGTGGGGCCGGGACCGGGCGCTCTCCGCGTTCTCGTACGCGGAGCTGGAGGAGGCGACGGCGGGCGGGGTGCCGACCCTGCGGGAGGCGCTGCTCACCGCCGGGGACCACCGGCTGATGCTGGACCTGCCGGGCGGGAACGAGCGATCGGTCCGGAAGATCGTCGGCACGGTCCGCGAGTGCGGGGCCGGGGAGCGGGTCTACTACTGCGCCGGGACCGTCGCCATGCTCCAGGTGCGGGCCGCCGACCCGGCCGCCGAGATCGCCCTGACCTGGACCACGCTCGCCCCGCCCCGCCGCACGCTCCTCGACGCCGTGCGCCCGCGCTGGCTCAACTACCGCTTCGGCCTGGTGAGTCGGGAGCTGGCCGAGCGGGTGCACCGGGACGGGCTGCTCCTGTCGGCCTGGACGGCGGACACGAAGCGCACCATGCGTAAGCTGATCATGAACGGGGCGGACGCGATCACCACGAACCGCGTCGACGCCCTCGCCGCCGTCCTGCGAGAGGACCTCTGAAGTGAACGAGCCGACGAGCGACAGCGTCAACGACCGCATCCGCACCGACATCGCCCACAACGCCCGCGTCTGGAACTACTGGCTGGGCGGCAAGGACAACTACCCGGTGGACCGGGCGGTCGGCGCGCAGGTCACCGGCTTCTACCCGAGCATCGGCGAAGTGGCGCGCGCGGACCGGGCGTTCCTCGGCCGGGTGGTGACGCACCTGGCGGCGGAGGAGGGCGTCCGGCAGTTCCTGGACATCGGCACCGGTCTGCCGACCGCCGACAACACTCACGAGGTGGCGCAGCGGATCGCCCCCGAGGCCCGGATCGTCTACGTCGACAACGACCCGATCGTCCTCACCCACGCCCGTGCGCTCCTGACGAGCGCCCCGGAGGGCGTCACCGAGTACGTGGACGCCGACGCGCACGACCCGGAGCGGATCCTGGCGGCGGCCTCGGCCACCCTCGACCTCTCCCGGCCGGTCGCGGTGATGATGCTCGGCATCCTCAACTTCGTGATGGACACCGACAAGGCCCGTTCCATCGTGCGGACCCTGATGGACGCCGTCCCCTCCGGCAGCTTCCTGGTCCTCACCCACCCGACCCTGGAGCCGGAGCTCGGCGGCGAGGGCAACGAGGCCGCGATGGCCTTCTGGAACGAGAACGCGACCCCGCCGATCACCGCCCGCACCCGCGCCGAGTTCGCCTCCTTCCTGGACGGCCTCGACCTCCTCGCCCCGGGCATCGTCTCCTGCTCCCGCTGGCGCTCGACGGAGGGCGACGTGGTGGCACAGCTCGGCGCGGTGGGCCGCAAGCCGTAGGGGCGTACGGGGCCCGGTCACCATCCGTCCCAGTGGAGGACCTGCTCGCGGGGGATGCGGCGGGCGGGCTTGAAGTCGGTGCCGATCGTGTACGCGACCGGGATGAACGCGGCCTGCATGACCTCCTCGTACGGGATGCCGAGGAAGCGTGCGAACTCCCTCTCCAGGGGCAGGTTCCCGGTGGTCCACACCGTGCCGAGGCCGCGCTCGCGGGCCGCGAGCATGAAGCTCCAGGCGGCGGGCAGGATCGAGCCCCAGGTGCCGGCCTGGTGGGTGACGGAGGCGCCCTCGGTCCGGCCCTCGACGCAGGGGATGACGTAGGCGGGCACCTCGTGCAGGTGCCGGTGCAGGTGTCCGACGCCCGAGTAGACCCGGTCCATCACGCCTGGCGCGACCTCGGCCCGGCGCACGTCCCGGTCGGGCAGCGGCTGGTGGGCGCCGGGCACGGCGAGGGAGGCCCGCCACAGGTCGGCGAGGACGGCGCGGCGGGCCGGGTCGGTGACGATCACGAAGTGCCAGCGCTGCCGGTTGCGGCCGGTGGGGGCCTGGACGGCGAGGTCGACGCACTCCTCCAGGAGCGCGCGGGGCACGGGCCGGGTGAGGTCGAGCCGGTGGCGGACGGCGCGGGTGGTGGAGAGCAGGGCGTCGGAAGCGAGACCGAGGTTCATGCGTTGAGCCTCGTACGGGCCGGGCCGGAGCGGGAAGGCCGGGCTTCCACTGAGTGAAAGGCACGGCCGGGACATGGGCGGGAGCGTGGCGGGGCGGCTCTTCTCGGTGCTCGACGCCTTCGAGGGCGGGGGCGCCTTCGAGGGCGGGGGCGGCTCCGGGAGCGGCGGCGCCTCCGGGAGCGGCGGCGCCTCCGGGGACGGCGGCCCGGTGACGCTGCGGCTCACCGACATCGCGGCGCGGACGGGGCTCCCGGCACCGACGGCGCTGCGCATGGTGCGGGAGCTGGTGGCCTGGGGCGGTCTGGAGCGGGGCGCGGACGGCACGTACCGGCTGGGACTGCGGCTGCGGGCGCTGGGCACGGCGGCGCCCTGTCCGCGCGGCCTCCTGGACGCGGCGCTGCCCGCGCTGCGGGCGCTCGGGGCCCGGACGGGCGGTCACGCGGACGTGGCGGTGCTCCAGGGACCGGCGGCCGGCGGGGTGCTGTGCCTGGTGAGCGGGGAGCGGCTGCCGGCCCACGCGACGGCGTACGGGAAGGTGCTGCTGACCGCTCCCCCGGCGGAGTTTCCCGGGCTCGCCGCTCCCCCGAGGGAGCTTCCCCGTCACACCCGCCACACGGTGGTGGTGCCGGGAGTGCTGGCCCGGCAGCTCGACCGGATCCGCGCGGCGGGGCTCGCGGTCTGCGCGGAGGAGCACCGGCTCGGCGAGGTGACGGTGGCGGCCCCGCTGCGCGGCCCGGCGGGGCCGGTCGCCGCGCTCGGCGTGACCGTCCCCACCGGCGTCCCCCTGGACCGGGTGGCGGCGGCGGTCCGCGAGGCGGCTACGCGGGTACGGCCTCCGGAGCCGCCGCCGTCGCCGTGACGGCCTCCAGGCGCTTGATCAGCCGCCGGACGAGGAGCAGCGGCAGGATCCCGAAGACGCCGAAGGACATGTCGACGACCGACCACCAGAAGGGGATGTCCCGGATCGGGCCGCAGATCAGGGCGAGCGGGATGATGCCGACGCAGGCGATCATGCCGAACTCGACGACCCAGACGTTGCGGACGGGGTCGCGCCAGACGCCGTAGAAGGCGACGGCGATGACGAGGTGGGCGAAGGCCAGCCAGTCGTTGCCGTAGAGGAGGTAGGGGGCGTCCCGGTCGGCGGTCTCCAGGCCGCCCCGCACCCGGTGGATCCACTCGGCGAGCCCGGGGAGGGCGTCGGCTACGGGTGCGGCCCAGCCGGTCAACGCGGAGTCGAGGAGCCGGAGTTCGGTGACGAGCGGGAAGGCGGTGAGCCCGCTCAGGACCAGACAGACGACGAAGAGGACCAGCCAGCTGCGGATGCGCTTGAGAAGGGCTCTCGGCCCGTTCGTGTCGCTCATGGGGGTAGCGTACGCCCGCTCTGAACGTGTTCAAAAGCGGGGGTGGCGTTTTTTGGAACGCGTTCAAAAAGCGCGGGCCGGCCGCCGTCCCGCACCGTGCGCGACCACGGTCGCCCCGGCCGCGAGGGCGAGCCCCGCCACCACGTCCCGGGCCCTGGCGGGCCGCGGCACGGGGAGGACGAGCGGCGAGGTGACCGAGCCGGGCGTCCGGCCGCGCACGGCCGCCGCCTGCGCGAGGTGGACGAGGCCGTGCAGCCCGAAGCCGTCGACCGCGCCCTGACAGAAGGCGGAACGCCCGCCGGAGCGCGCCCCGGCGACGGCGACGGCGCCGACGATCATGCCCATCACCCCCACGGCCGCGGCGCATTCACGCGCGCCGACCTTCCCGACCGCCCGCCACACCCCCTCCGGCACCCCCGGGAACCGCTCGCGCAGGGCGGGCAGGTCCTCCCGGAGCCGGCGCGGCCCGTACGCGAGCTCCTCGGCGTCGTGAACAACCCGGGCGAGGAACAGGCCTTACGCGGCAAGGGGGTTGAGGCACGTCTCCGTCATGCCCGGTCCGGCTCACAGCCCCACGATCGAGTTCCACTTCTTCGCGAAGGTCAGGCGCTCCTCGGCGGTGATGTCCCGGGCGATGGCGAGCCTGCTCCGCATGGCGGAGTCGGGGAAGATCAGGGGATCCTCGGCGAGCGCGGCCAGTTCCTCGTCGCCGGAGTCCGCGAGGACCTGCTGCGCGGCCGGGACGGGGCAGACGTAGTTGACCCAGGCGGCGAGTTCGGCGGCGACCTCGGGCTCGTAGTAGTGGTCGACCAGCTTCTCGGCGTTGGCCTTGTGCCGGGCGAGGTTGGGGACCATGAGGGACTCGGCCCAGAGTTCGGCGCCCTCCTCGGGGACGACGAACTCGATGTCGGGGTTGTCGGCCTGGAGCTGGATGACGTCCCCGGAGTACGCCTGGCAGGCCAGGACGTCGCCGGAGGAGAGGTCCTTGATGTAGTCGTTGCCGGTGAAGCGGCGGATGTGCCGGGCGCGGACGAGCCGCTCGACCCGCTCGCACAGGGCGTGGAAGTCGTCCTCCCTCCAGCGGGTCACGTCGACGCCCTCGCCCATCATGAGCAGGGCGAAGGACTCGTCGAGCCCGGACAGCAGGGTGACCTTCCCGCGCAGGTCGTCGGCCCACAGCTCCTTCACCGAGCGCAGCTCCCGGCCCAGCTTCCGGCGGTTGTACGCGATGCCGGTGATGCCGGACTGCCAGGGCACGGTGTGCAGCCGGCCGGGGTCGAAGGCGGGCGAGCGCAGCTGCGGGTCGAGGTGGGCCGTGACGTTCGGCTGGGCGGCGCGGTCCATCTCCTGGACCCAGCCGAGGCGGACGAAGCGGGCGGCCATCCAGTCGCTGAGGACGATCAGGTCGCGGCCGGTCTCCTGGTGGTTCATCAGGGAGGGGCTGATCTTGCCGAAGAACTCGTCGTTGTCGTTGATCTCCTCGGTGTAGCGGACGGATATCCCGGTCCGCTTCCGGAAGGACTCCAGGGTGGGGCGCCGGGACGCCTCGTCCTCGTCGGTGTCGATGTAGAGCGGCCAGTTGGCGAAGTCGAGGACCCGGTCGCGGGCCGAGAGGTCCCGGGCGGCGGCCCGGTCCCCCTCCTCGACGAAGGCGGCGGGCACCCCGCACCCGGCGAGCAGGGCCGCGGTCCCGGCGCCGCCGATGCCGCGCAGCAGGGACCGGCGGGACATGTTCTTCCTGGCTGTCGCTCTCATCCGGGCAGCATCCCGGCCGGTCGGCGTCCACGGCAATGGACGGTCCGTGCGGGCGGCACGCCGCGGCCCCGACACCCTGTCGAGCGGGGTGCCGGGGCCGCGGCCGGATTCCCGGGACTAGCCGAGGGAGGTCATGACGTGCTTGACGCGCGTGTAGTCCTCGAAGCCGTAGGCCGAGAGGTCCTTGCCGTAGCCGGACTTCTTGAAGCCGCCGTGGGGCATCTCGGCGACCAGCGGGATGTGGGTGTTGATCCACACGCAGCCGAAGTCGAGCGCCTTGGACATGCGCATCGCGCGCGCGTGGTCCTTGGTCCAGACGGAGGAGGCGAGGGCGTACTCGACGCCGTTCGCGTACTCCAGGGCCTGGGCCTCGTCCGTGAAGGACTGGACGGTGATGACCGGGCCGAAGACCTCGTTCTGGATGATCTCGTCGTCCTGCTTGAGGCCGGAGACGACGGTCGGGGCGTAGAAGTAGCCCTTGTCGCCGACGCGCTGACCGCCGGCCTCGACCTTGGCGTGGGCCGGGAGGCGGTCGATGAAGCCGGAGACCTGCTTCAGCTGGTTGGCGTTGTTGAGCGGGCCGTAGAGCACGTCCTCGTCGTCCGGCTGCCCGGTCTTGGTCGCGGCGGCGGCCTTGGCGAGGGCGGAGACGAACTCGTCGTGGATCGACTCGTGGACGAGGACGCGGGTGGCGGCCGTACAGTCCTGGCCCGCGTTGAAGAAGCCCGCGACGGAGATGTCCTCGACGGCCTTGTCGATGTCGACGTCCTCGAAGACCACGACGGGGGCCTTGCCGCCCAGCTCCAGGTGGACGCGCTTGACGTCCTTGGCGGCCGACTCGGCGACCTGCATGCCGGCGCGGACGGAGCCGGTGATGGAGGCCATGGCGGGGGTCGGGTGCTCGACCATCGCGCGGCCGGTGTCGCGGTCGCCGCAGACGACGTTGAAGACGCCCTTGGGGACGATCTGCCCGATGATCTCGGCCATCAGGACGGTCGACGCGGGGGTCGTGTCCGAGGGCTTGAGGACGACGGTGTTGCCCGCGGCCAGGGCCGGGGCGAACTTCCAGACGCCCATCATCATCGGGTAGTTCCAGGGCGCGACCTGGGCGCAGACGCCGACGGGCTCGCGGCGGACGATGGAGGTCAGGCCCTCCATGTACTCGCCGGCCGAGCGGCCCTCCAGGAGCCGGGCGGCACCCGCGAAGAAGCGGATCTGGTCCACCATCGGCGGGATCTCCTCGCTCGCGGTGAGGGCGATCGGCTTGCCGGTGTTCTCGACCTCGGCGGCGATCAGGTCCTCGGCGCGCTCCTCGAAGGCGTCCGCGATCTTGAGGAGTACCTTCTGGCGCTCGGCCGGAGTGGTGTCGCGCCAGGCGGGGAAGGCGGCCGCGGCGGCCTCCATGGCGGCGTCGACGTCGGCCTGGCCGGAGAGCGGGGAGGTCGCGTACACCTCGCCGGTGGCCGGGTTGATCACGTCGATCGTGCGGCCGTCGGCCGCGTCGCGGAACTCCCCGTTGATGTAGTTACGCAGCCGGCGCAGCTCGGTGGTCACTTGCCACCCCTCCTGTCACGTTCTGACTTCGCACGTCCTCGTGCGCTGTCCCGATGGGTGAGACACCCCAGCCTAATCGCTCGGCTGACGCTTTCAACAGGCCCGACCCCCCACAACTTCGGATTCAGTGAGATCAGAGCCCTCACACAACGAATTACATCGCTCCGGGGTTGCGAGACCGACGAGTCTCGGTGCACAGTGAGGTGTGGCCAGTCGAAGCGCAGACTCCAGAACCGGAACCGGTTCGTCCCCGACGATCGACGCCGTCTCCCTGGCGATCATCGAACAGCTCCAGGAGGACGGTCGCCGTCCCTACGCGGCGATCGGCAAGGCCGTCGGCCTCTCCGAAGCCGCCGTGCGGCAGCGCGTCCAGAAGCTGCTCGACCAGGGCGTCATGCAGATCGTCGCCGTCACCGACCCGCTCACCGTGGGCTTCCGGCGGCAGGCGATGGTCGGCATCAACGTCGAGGGCGACCTCGATCCGGTTGCGGAAGCCCTGACGGCCATGGCCGAATGCGAGTACGTGGTGATGACCGCGGGCTCCTTCGACCTCATGGTGGAGATCGTCTGCGAGGACGACGACCACCTGCTGGATGTGATCAACAAGCGCATCCGCACCCTCCCCGGCGTGCGCTCCACCGAGAGCTTCGTCTACCTCAAGCTCAAGAAGCAGACCTATATGTGGGGAACCCGATAGCCGTGAGCAAGGACCTCTCCAAGACCGCCTACGACCACCTGTGGATGCACTTCACCCGCATGTCGTCGTACGAGAACTCGCCCGTTCCCACCATCGTGCGGGGCGAGGGCACCTACATCTTCGACGACAAGGGCAAGCGCTACCTCGACGGTCTCGCGGGCCTCTTCGTGGTCAACGCCGGACACGGCCGCCAGGAGCTGGCCGAGGTCGCGTACAAGCAGGCCCAGGAGCTCGCGTTCTTCCCCGTGTGGTCGTACGCGCACCCCAAGGCCGTCGAGCTGGCCGAGCGCCTCGCGGACTACGCCCCGGGCGACCTGAACAAGGTCTTCTTCACCACCGGTGGCGGAGAGGCCGTCGAGACCGCTTGGAAGCTGGCCAAGCAGTACTTCAAGCTGCAGGGCAAGCACACCAAGTACAAGGTCATCTCGCGCGCGGTCGCCTACCACGGCACCCCGCAGGGCGCCCTGTCCATCACCGGCCTGCCGGCCCTCAAGGCCCCCTTCGAGCCGCTGGTCCCCGGCGCGCACAAGGTGCCGAACACCAACATCTACCGCGCCCCGATCCACGGCGACGACCCCGAGGCCTTCGGCCGCTGGGCCGCCGACCAGATCGAGCAGCAGATCCTCTTCGAGGGCCCCGACACCGTCGCGGCCGTCTTCCTGGAGCCGGTGCAGAACGCCGGCGGCTGCTTCCCGCCGCCGCCCGGGTACTTCCAGCGGGTCCGCGAGATCTGCGACCAGTACGACGTGCTTCTCGTCTCCGACGAGACGATCTGCGCCTTCGGCCGCCTCGGCACGATGTTCGCCTGCGACAAGTTCGGCTACGTCCCGGACATGATCACCTGCGCCAAGGGCATGACCTCGGGTTACTCCCCGATCGGCGCCTGCATCGTCTCCGACCGCATCGCGGAGCCCTTCTACAAGGGCGACAACACCTTCCTGCACGGCTACACCTTCGGCGGCCACCCGGTGTCGTCGGCGGTCGCCATCGCCAACCTCGACATCTTCGACAAGGAGGGCCTCAACCAGCACGTCCTGGACAACGAGGACGCCTTCTTCTCGACGCTGAAGAAGCTGCACGACCTGCCGATCGTCGGCGACGTCCGCGGCAACGGCTTCTTCTACGGCATCGAGCTCGTCAAGGACAAGGTCACCAAGGAGTCCTTCACGGACGAGGAGACCGAGCGCGTCCTGTACGGCTTCCTGTCCAAGGCGCTGTTCGAGAACGGCCTGTACTGCCGTGCCGACGACCGCGGCGACCCGGTCATCCAGCTGGCCCCGCCGCTGATCGCCGACCAGGGCACCTTCGACGAGATCGAAGGCATCCTGCGCTCGGTGCTCACCGAGGCGTGGACCAAGCTCTAGCAGGACCTCACGCCGCCCTCACGGCGTGACCCCGGCCCGGGTCTGCCCGCCATCCGAGTGGATGGCGGCGGCCCGGGCCGTGTGCTGTCCGTACGAACCGATCCGAATACTTACGGTGCCGAGTGACCGACAGGCCCGTCCTTCGTTCACCCGTACGGGGGAATCCCCCCGCGCGGGGGAACACAGATCGGATCCGACAGAGGTGTACGCGATGGCCCCACCGGACAACGACGTGCTCTGGGCGCGTTCCCTGCACTGCACCCTGGGCGGCTCGGAGGCCCTCAGCGGCGTCTCCCTCGGCGTCCGCGAGGGCGAGATCCTCGCCCTGACCGGCCCCCGGGGCAGCGGCAAGACCACCCTCCTGCGCTGTCTCTCCGGCCAGCTCGTCCCCCAGCAGGGCGAGGTCTGGTTCAACAGCGGCCCCGTGCACACCCTGGGCCCCGCCCAGCGCGAACGGCTCCGCCGCGAGCGCTTCGGCTGGATCGGCCCCGAGCCCGGGCTCGTCCCCGAACTCACCGGCTGGGAGAACGCCGCCCTGCCGCTGCTGCTGCGCGGGGTCCCCCGCCGCGCCGCGAAGACCGCCGCCCTGGAGTGGCTGGAGCGGCTCGACACCGGGGCGTGCGCCCGCAAGCGCCCGCGCACCCTCACCCGGTCCCAGCGGCAGCGGATCTCGATCGCCCGCGCCCTCGTCACCACTCCCCCGGTGCTCTTCGCCGACGAGCCCACCGCCGCCCTGCACCGCGCCGACGGCGCCCAGGTGCTGCGCACCCTGACGGCCGCCGCCCGCTCGCACGGCATCACCGTGGTCCTCGCCACCCACGACGAGGAGGTCGCGGCGCTCGCCGACCGCGCGGTCGCGCTCCTCGACGGGCGCCGGGCCGGCGCCGTACCCCCGGCGACCGGGGCGGAGGGCGTCGCCGCGTGCTCGCTCTCCGTCTGACCCGGGGCACCCACCCCCTCGTCCTGACGCGCCGGCTGCTCGTCGCCGCCGCGTCCGCCGGGGTGGGCTTCCTCCTCCTCTGCACCCTCGGCCACGCCCTCGGGCACCCCGAACAGTCCTCCGCCTCGACGCTCCGGCTCCTCTGGTGCGTCCTGCCGCTCGCCGCCACCGTCCAGTTCGCGGTCGCGGTGGCCCGCACCGACCCCAGCACCCGGCCGCGCCCCGGGCTCTCCGCGATCGGCCTCGGACCGGCCCGGCTCGCCCTGCTCGCCGCCGCCTCGACGGCCGTCACCTGCGCGCTCGGCTCCGCGGTCGCGCTCCTGCTCTACCTGCACCTGCGCGGCGGCCTCACGGGACTGCCCTCCGACGGGGCGGCCGCCGGGCTGCTCGCCGCCGACCGGCCGGTGCCGCTCGCGGCCGTCCTCACCCTGCTCGCGCTCGTCCCCGTCACCGCCGCCGCGGCGGCGGCCCTGGCCCTGCGGCCGCGCACCGCGCCCTCTCCGGAGGACTCCGAAGGCGCGGACGAGACCATGCCGTCCGGGCTTCCGTGGGGCGTCGCCCTGGTCGCGATCGGCCTCGCGGTCGAGACGTACGCGGGCCGGGGCGGCGGCGGGGACGGCCTTCCGCTGCCGGGCCGCTTCGACGGCAGCCCGGCGGCCGTCCTGGCCGGCTGGGCCCTCACCGCGATCGGCCTCGCGACGGCGGGCCCCGGCCTCGTCCACGGCTGCGGCCGCCTCCTCCAGGCGGTCCGCCCGGGCGCCGTCCGGCTGCTCGCGGGCCGCGTCCTGACGGCGGAGGCCCGCCGCATCGGCCGGCCGCTCGGCGTGGTCTGCGCGGTGCTCTCCGGCATGATCGCGGCGACCACGCTGTACGCCTCGGACAGCGGCTCCGACGCCTTCGGGCCGCTCACCGGCCTGGGCGCCACCCTGATCCTGGCCTGCACCTGCGCCACGCTCCTGACCGCGGCCCTGGAGTCCCGGCAGAGCCGCGCCCCGGTCACGGAGGCCCTCCTCCTCGTCGGCGCCCCGCCCGCGACCCTCCGCGCGGCGGCCCTGGTGCGCACGGGCGCCCTGCTCGCCCTCTTCCTCCCCCTGACGTGGCTGGTGGCGGCGCTGGCGGCGCTGCCCCTCAAGGGCTGACGGAGGAACGGTCCGGCTCCGCCGAGCAGCGAAGCCGGACCGGGGTTCCCGCGCTCACCTCCGCCAGAACAGGTGGTGCGTGACCGTGCCGCCCGGGCTGGGCACGACGTCGCGGTGGTAGCGGTCGAGGAGTTCGTCGGGCGACTCCCAGAGCCGCGATCCGCCGCCGAGCGCCACCGGGGAGACGGCGACGTGCAGGGTGTCCACGAGATCCGCGTCGAGGAACGCGCGGATGGTGGCGGCCCCGCCGCCGAGCCGCACGTCCTTGCCGTCCGCCGCCTCCCGCGCCGTCGCGAGGGCGGTGGCCGGGTCGGCGTCGAGGAAGTGGAACGTGGTGTCGCCGAGCGCGAACGAGGGGCGCGGGTGGTGGGTCAGGACGAACACCGGGGTGTGGAACGGCGGCTCGTCGCCCCACCAGCCGCGCCACTCGTGGTCCCGCCAGGGACCGCGCTGGGGCCCGAACTTGTTGCGGCCCATGATCTCGGCGCCGATGTTCCGCCCGTAGTCCCGCGTGAGGTAGTCGTCGAGGCCCCGGCTGCCGCCGGGCGCGGTGCGCCGGGGCCAGCTCGCCGTGGCACCGGCCCAGGCGAACATCGCCTCCGGATCCGCGTGCCCGAAGGGCCGTTCGAGGGTCTGGCCCTCCCCGGCGCCGTACCCGTCGGACGAGACGTTGAAGTTCTGGACTCTGAGCAGCTGGGCCATGGGGTTCCTCCCGTGCGGGACGTGCGGGACGTGCGGGCGACGGAGACGCCGTACGTACGGGAGACTCCCCCGGCGGGCGGAACTCATCGCGCCCGCGGGGCTCGCTACGGCGTGTCGTCGCCCAGCACCACCACGTCCTCCGTCCGGAAGGCGACGCCCGTCTTCGCGCCCTCCTCCGGCGCGTCCCGCAGCGGGAGCTCGGCCTCCAGGGGCGGGCCGTCGGCCGGGCGGAGCCGTACGACGACGTGGCTGCCCCGGAAGGTCCGGGACTCCACCGTCCAGGCGGGCGCGTCCCCTGCGGGGACCGGCCGCACCCCGCCGGGGCGGACGAGGAGCCGCCGCCCGCCCTGCGGGGAGCCCTCCGGCACCGGCACCTTCCCCCAGACGGTCTCCGCGACCGTCCCGGTGACCCGGGCGGCCACCACGTTGTCGAAGCCGAGGAAGCGGGCGACGAACTCGGAGGCCGGGCGGCCCCACACCTCGACGGGCGTCCCCGACTGGGCGATCCGCCCGTCCCGCATGACCACGACCCGGTCAGCGAGCGCGAAGGCCTCGCCCTGGTCGTGGGTGACGGCCAGGACCGTCGTCCCGAGCCGCCCGAAGAGCTGCCGCAGCTCCACGACGAGCCGCTCCCGCAGGCCCCGGTCGAGCTGGCCGAGCGGCTCGTCGAGCATGAGGAGCCGGGGCCGGGGCGCGAGCGCCCGAGCCAGCGCCACCCGCTGCTGCTCGCCGCCGGAGAGCGCGGCGACGGACCGCCGCCCGGCGCCCGGCAGGCCGACGAGGTCGAGCAGCTCCCGCACCCGCTCCGTCCGCTCCGCCTTCCCGTCCCCCCGCATCCGCAGCCCGAAGGCGACGTTTCCCGCGACGTCCCGCTGCGGGAACAGCTGGTGGTCCTGGAACATCAGGCCGACGCCCCGCCGGTGCGTCGGCACCCCGGCCTGGTCGGCGCCGTCGAGGAGCACCCGGCCGGCGTCGAGCGCCTGGAGGCCCGCGACGGCCCGCAGCAGCGTGGACTTGCCGCTGCCGCTGGGGCCGAGCACGCACACGGTCTCGTGGTCGGCGACCTCCAGGTCCACGGCGTCGAGCACGGCCCGCGCCCCGAACCGCACGGTCGCCCCATCGAGTCTCAGCATCAGAACTCCCCGGAGGTCCGGTCGGTGCGGAGCCGTTCGAGCAGCAGCAGGGACACCGCGCACACCACCATCAGAATCGTCGAGAGGGCCATCGCCTGGCCGTAGTTGAGCTCGCCGGGCCGGCCGAGCAGCCGGGCCACCGCGACCGGCAGCGTCGGGCTGTCGGGCCGGGCGATGAACACGGTCGCGCCGAACTCGCCGAGCGAGACCGCGAACGCGAACCCGGCCGCGATGAGCAGCGCCCGCCGCACCAGCGGCAGGTCCACCTCCCGCCAGGCCCGCCACGGCGAGGCGCCGAGCACGGCCGCCGCCTCCCGCAGCCGCTCGTCGACCGCGCGCAGCACCGGCAGCATCGTCCGGACGACGAAGGGGACGCCGACGAGCGCCTGCGCGAGCGGGACGAGGATCCAGCTCGCGCGCAGGTCGAGCGGCGGCTCGTCGAGCGTGATGAGGAACCCGAAGCCGACGGTGACGGCGGAGACCCCGAGCGGCAGCATCAGCAGCGCGTCGAAGCCCCGGACGAGCCGCCCGGCTCGCCGGGTGAGCGCCGCCGCCGCGAGCCCGCCGATCACGACGGCGATGGCGGTGGCGGCCAGCGCGTACCGCAGCGAGTTGCCGATCGCCTCCAGGGGCGGCACCAGGAAGGTCCCGCTCTCGTCCAGCGAGCCGAGCGCCCGGTAGTAGCCGAGCCCGTACCCCCCGGGGCCGGCGAACGAGCGCTCCACGAGCACGCCCAGCGGCAGCAGGATCAGGAGCGCCACCGAGACGAGGACGCCGCCGAGCAGCGCCCACTGCCCGGCGCCGCGCGGCCGGCGCGCGGTCCGCTCCGGCGGTACGAGCCGCAGCGCGGTCTCCCGCCGCCGTACCGTCCACGCGTGCAGGGCGAGGATCGCGCCGACCGCGGCGAACTGCACGAGGGTGAGGACGGCGGCCGTCCGCAGGTCGAGCAACCGGGCGGTCTGCCGGTAGATCTCCGCCTCCAGGGTCGTGTACGCGTCCCCGCCGAGGATCTGCACGACGCCGAAGGAGGTGAAGGTGAAGAGGAAGACCATCAGGGCCGCCGCCGACACGGCCGGGACGAGCGCGGGCAGCGTCACCGTCCGCCAGGCCGTGAAGCGGGAGGCGCCGAGGACCCGGGCGGCCTCCTCCTGACGCGGGTCGAGCTGTGCCCAGAGGCCGCCGACGGTCCGGACGACGACCGCGTAGTTGAAGAAGACGTGGGCGAGGAGGATCGCCCACACGCTCGTGTCGAGCCGCAGCCCCCACAGCTCGTCGGTGAGCCCGTTGCGGCCGACGAGGGCCAGGAACGCGGTGCCGACCAGGACGGTGGGCAGCACGAACGGCACCGTGACCACGGCCCGCAGGACGCTCTTGCCGGGGAAGTCGAAGCGGGCGAAGACGTACGCGCCGGGCAGGGCGACGAGCAGCGTGAGGCCGGTGGAGGCGAGCGCCTGCCAGGCGGTGAAGCCGAGCACGTCGAGGATGTCCGGCCGGCCCAGCGTCTCGCCGATCCCGCCCAACCGCCAGCTGCCGTCGGGCCGCAGCCCCCGGTCCACGATGGACACGACGGGCCAGGCGAAGAACACCGCGAAGAACGCGACGGGCAGGGCCATGAGCCCCAGCCGCGCCGCGTTCCCCCGCGGGTCGCGCCTTACTTCAGGACGAGCGACGACCACTGCTGGATCCACGCGTCGCGCTTCTCGGCGATCTTCCCGGGCTCCATGGTCTCCGGCTTCTCCACGACCACGCCGTGCTTCGTGAACAGCTCCGGCAGCACCGCGTCCTTCGCCACCGGGTTGACGAACATCTGGAGCGGCATGTCCTCCTGGAACTTCTTGGAGATCAGGAAGTCGATCAGCGCCTTGCCGCCCTCGGGGTTCTTCGCGCCGTTCAGCAGGCCCGCGAACTCCGTCTGCCGGAAGCAGGTGCCGGTGGACACCCCGGTCGGGGCGACCTTCGGCTGCGGCTCGCCGTACAGCACCTCGACCGGCGGGCTGGAGGCGTACGACACGACCAGCGGCCGGTCGCCCTTGGCCTGCTTGCCGCCGGCCGAGCCGGAGAACTCCTGGTTGTAGGCGAGCTCCCAGCTGTCGACGGTCTTCACGCCGTTGGCCTTGAGCTTCTTCCAGTAGTCCTGCCAGCCGTCGTCGCCGTACTTCGCGGCCGTGCCGAGGAGGAAGCCGAGGCCCGGGGAGGACCGCTCGGGGTTCTCGACCACCAGCAGGTCCTTGTACGCGGGCTTCGCCAGGTCGTCGAAGGTCACCGGCGGTGCCAGCTTCTTGTCGGCGAAGTACTTCTTGTCGTAGTTCACGCAGATGTCGCCGGAGTCGATCGGGGTGACCCGGTGCTCCCCGTCCAGGTGGTACTCCGCCGGAATCCGGTCGAGCCCCTTCGCCTGGTACCCGACGAAGATCCCGTTGTCGAGGGCGCGGGAGAGCAGGGTGTTGTCGACGCCGAAGAAGACGTCGCCCTGCGGGGAGCCCTTGGTCAGGATCTCCTTGTTGACGGCCTCGCCCGCGTCGCCGGCCTTGAGGACCTTGACGGTGAAGCCGGTCTGCTTGGTGAACTCGGCCAGGACCTCCTTGGAGGCGTTGAACGAGTCGTGGCTCACGAGGGTCACGGTCTTCGGCGCGGGCGCGCCGGACTTGCCGGCGTCCTGGCCGGCGCCGTCGGTGCCGCAGGCGGCGAGGGCGGTGACGCCGAGCGCCGCGAGGACCGCGACGGCGGCCTGCTTCTTGATGCTCACTGAAGTTTTCCTCCTGGGTGGGACCAGGAAGAGACGCGGCCCTGCCCGTGTCCGGCGGACCGGACGCGGGCAGGGCGCAACAGCTCGAGTTACGACCGAACTTCCTACCCAGAATGACCTGGGCGAGGTTCAGAGGGTCTGCGGTCTGACGGACACCGCACTCTCAGCGCTGTGGCGCTCCCCTGTCGGAATATGGAGATGTGTTCGAGCTCAGAGTACAAGCTCAGCGCTCGGCGGCGGCCAGCTGTCCACAGGCACCGTCGATCTCCTGACCTCGGGTGTCCCTCACGGTCACCGGCACGCCGTGCCGCGCGATCGCCTCCACGAAGGCCTTCTCGTCCTCCGGGCGGGACGCCGTCCACTTCGAACCGGGCGTCGGGTTCAGCGGGATCAGGTTGACGTGCACCCGCTTGCCCTTGAGCAGCCGGCCGAGGAGGTCGCCGCGCCAGGCCTGGTCGTTGATGTCCCGGATGAGGGCGTACTCGATGGAGATCCGGCGGCCGGACTTCTCCGCGTACTCCCAGGCCGCGTCGAGGACCTCCCGGACCTTCCAGCGCGTGTTGACGGGCACGAGGGTGTCGCGCAGCTCGTCGTCGGGGGCGTGCAGCGAGACCGCGAGGCGGCACTTGAAGCCCTCGTCGGCGAAGCGGAGCATCGCGGGCACGAGCCCGACGGTGGAGACGGTGATGCCGCGCTGGGACAGGCCCAGGCCGTCCGGCTCGGGGTCGGTGAGACGGCGGATGGCGCCGACGACCCGCTTGTAGTTGGCGAGCGGCTCGCCCATGCCCATGAAGACGATGTTCGAAAGCCGCGCCGGGCCGCCGGGGACCTCGCCGTCGCGCAGGGCCCTCATGCCGTCCACGATCTGGTGCACGATCTCGGCGGTCGACAGGTTCCGGTCGAGGCCGGCCTGCCCGGTCGCGCAGAACGGGCAGTTCATCCCGCAGCCGGCCTGCGAGGAGATGCACATGGTCACCCGGTCCGGGTAGCGCATGAGCACCGACTCGACGAGGGTGCCGTCGTGCAGCCGCCACAGGGTCTTGCGGGTGGTGTCGTCGTCGCACGAGATGTGCCGCACCACGGACATCAGGTCGGGCAGCAGCTCCCCGGCCAGCTTCTCCCGCGAGGCGGCCGGGATGTCGGTCCACTCGGCGGGGTCGTGCGCGTACCGCGCGAAGTAGTGCGTGGACAGCTGCTTGGCGCGGAAGGGCTTCTCGCCGATCGCGGCGACGGCCTCCTTCCGCTCGGCGGGCGTGAGGTCGGCCAGGTGCCGCGGCGGCTTCTTGGCTCCGCGGGGGGCGACGAAAGTGAGTTCTCCGGGCTTGGGCATGGTGCTACCAGTGTCGCAGAGATACGAAGAGGGACCCGCCGCCCTGTGGACAACGGGTCCCTCCTCCAAAGAACCGCAGGTCAGCCGGTCCATGCCGTGTCGACGTGCGACTCCGCCGCGTGGACCGTGACCGGTCAGCCGGTCCCGACGAACAGCGCGAGCAGCAGCCACACCACCGGCGCCGTCGGCAGCAGCGAGTCCAGCCGGTCCATGATGCCGCCGTGACCGGGCAGCAGCGTGCCCATGTCCTTGATGCCCAGGTCCCGCTTGATCATCGACTCGCCGAGGTCGCCGAGCGTCGCGCTCGCCGCCACCGCGAGGCCGAGGATCAGACCCTGCCACCAGATCCCGTCGTCGATCATGAACTGCATACACAGCGCGCCCGCCGCCATCGCGAACGTCACCGCGCCGACCAGGCCCTCGCGGGTCTTGCCGGGGCTGATCCTCGGCGCCAGCTTGTGCTTGCCGAAGCGCCAGCCGATCGCGTACGCCCCGGTGTCGCTGACCACCGTCAGGATCAGGAAGGTGAGCACCCGCTCCGGACCGTCGTCCGCGGTCAGCAGCAGCGCCACGAACGTCGCCAGGAACGGCACGTAGAACGCGGCGAACACGCCCGCCGTGACGTCCTTCAGATAGCCCTCGGGCGGCTCCGTCATCCGCCACACCAGGACCGCGAGCGCCGTCAGGGCCATCGCGACCCAGGCACCCTCGGCACCGCGCACGTACCCGGCGACGACCATCGCCGCGCCGCCGACCGCGAGCGGTACCAGCGGCGCCTTGATCTGCTTGCGCTCCTGGAGCCGGGACGTC
The DNA here is from genome assembly GCF_044754545.1 of Streptomyces sp. NPDC093071. Taxonomy (NCBI): domain Bacteria; kingdom Bacillati; phylum Actinomycetota; class Actinomycetes; order Kitasatosporales; family Streptomycetaceae; genus Streptomyces; species Streptomyces sp. NPDC093071. The sequence continues at coordinate 107,000 of NZ_JBIVPH010000014.1, forward strand.
AGCTCCCACAGCCCGACGACCACGGCGACCGCGATCACCCCGACGAACGCCGGCGCCCAGATGTACAGCGAGGCGATGATGACGGCGCCGAGGCCGACCCCGACCCCTATGGCCGCGCCCAGGTTCCGCCCCGCGCTCTTCTTCTGCCGTGGCGCCGGCGGCGCGGGCGGCGGAGGCGGGGTGGGGCTGGGCATGGGCTCCTGCGGGTGCTCGTGCGGCGTCTCGTCACGGAACAGGGGACCGCTCGGGTGAGCGGCCCCCCGGCCGTGACCGTCCTGGAATCCGCCGGTGGGAACGTCGGGCACGATGGGCATGGGCCGAGTCTGCGCCGCCCGGTGCCGATCGTGTGCGGGACCCGCCGGGGCGGGACCCTGGTGGGGTCCCCCGCGGCCGGAACCGGCCGGGGCATCCCAGGAAGAGTCGTTCATCAGACCTCGAGCAGCTCGGCTTCCTTGTGCTTGAGCAGCTCGTCCACCTGCGTGACGTACTTCGCGGTGGTGTCGTCGAGCTCCTTCTCCGCGCGGCGGCCCTCGTCCTCGCCGACCTCGCCGTCCTTGACGAGCTTGTCGATGGACTCCTTGGCCTTGCGGCGCACCGAGCGGATCGAGATCTTCGAGTCCTCGGCCTTGCCCTTGGCGACCTTGATGTACTCGCGGCGGCGCTCCTCGGTCAGCTCGGGGAACACCACCCGGATGATGTTGCCGTCGTTGCTCGGGTTGACGCCGAGGTCCGAGTCACGGATCGCCTGCTCGATGTTGCGCAGCGCGCTCTTGTCGAACGGGGTCACCACGGCCATCCGCGGCTCCGGGACGGAGAAGGAGGCCAGCTGGTTGATGGGGGTGATGGCGCCGTAGTAGTCCGCCACGATCTTGTTGAACATCGCCGGGTGCGCACGGCCGGTGCGGATCGCGGCGAAGTCCTCCTTGGCGACCACGACGGCCTTCTCCATCTTCTCCTCGGCCTCGAGGAGGGTCTCTTCGATCACCACTTGCTCCTGCGTGTCGTCGCGTTGTGTCCTGCACGGTGTACGACCGGCAGGGCTCTGTCCATCCCCTGGCGGGGCGGTTCCCGGTTCGGGTCAGGCCCGGGTGCCCTGGTCGCTCACGAGCGTGCCGATCTTCTCACCCTTCACCGCGCGCGCGATATTGCCCTCGGCGAGCAGTTCGAAGACGAGGATCGGGAGGTTGTTGTCCCGGCACAGGGTGACGGCGGTGGCGTCGGCGACCTTGAGGTCGCGGGCGATCACCTCGCCGTACTCGAGCGCGTCGAACTTGACCGCGTCGGGGTTGCGCTTCGGGTCGGAGTCGTACACGCCGTCGACGCCGTTCTTGCCCATGAGCAGGGCCTCGGCGTCGATCTCCAGGGCGCGCTGGGCGGCGGTGGTGTCCGTGGAGAAGTACGGCATTCCCATGCCCGCGCCGAAGATGACCACGCGGCCCTTCTCCAGGTGGCGCACGGCGCGCAGCGGGATGTACGGCTCGGCGACCTGGCCCATGGTGATGGCGGTCTGGACGCGGGAGTCGATGCCCTCCTTCTCCAGGAAGTCCTGGAGCGCGAGGCAGTTCATCACGGTGCCGAGCATTCCCATGTAGTCGGAACGGGCCCGGTCCATGCCGCGCTGCTGGAGCTCGGCGCCGCGGAAGAAGTTGCCCCCGCCGATCACGATGGCGATCTCCGCGCCGTCGCGGACGACGGCCGCGATCTCACGCGCGATGGCGTGCACGACATCGGGGTCGACGCCGAGGCCGGTGCCGCCGGAGAAGGCCTCCCCGGACAGCTTCAGCATGTAGCGGCCGGCCTTTTTGCCGTTGTTGTCGTCGCCCTGTACGGCGCCCTGGTTCATGGAGCTCTCCTCGTGCACATACGAAGGAGGCCATTGCCTTGGGTCCTCGCGGTATCCCGTGCGGCAATGGCCTCCTCGTCAGATCTGCGGTCGTCCTGCGCGGGCGCGGACGACTGCTTCAGACCCTACCGGGGTCCGGTGTCCGTCGCGTTCGCGACCGGACTCAGATGCCGACCTTGATGCGGGTGAAGCGCTTCAGGGTGACACCGGCCTCGTTCAGGACCTGCTGGACGGACTTCTTGTTGTCCAGGGCGTACGGCTGGCCGAGCAGCGTGGCGTCCTTGAAGAAGCCGTTGACGCGACCCTCGACGATCTTGGCGATCGCGGCCTCGGGCTTGCCCTCGGCGCGGGTGGTCTCCTCGGCGATGCGGCGCTCGGACTCGACGACCTCGGCCGGGACGTCCTCACGGGTGAGGTACTTCGGCGCGAAGGCGGCGATGTGCTGGGCGACGCCCTTGGCGACGGCGGCGTCGGCCTTGTCGAACTCGACGAGGACACCGATCTGCGGCGGCAGGTCGGGCATCGTGCGGTGCATGTACGCGTAGACGAAGCCGTCGGCGTACTGCGCGAAGCGGTCGAGGACGATCTTCTCGCCGAGGTTGGCGTTGGCCTCGTCCACGTAGGCCTGCACGGTCTTGCCGGGCTCGATCTCGGAGGCGAGGAGGGCCTCGATGTCGGCCGGGGCGGTCGCGGCCACGTGGGCGGCGAGCGCGTTGGCGACGGCGAGGAACTTGTCGCCCTTGGCGACGAAGTCCGTCTCGCACTTCAGCTCGACGAGGACGCCGGAGGTGTTGTCGTCGGCGATGAGGGAGACCACGGCGCCGTTCTCGGCGGAGCGGCCCTCACGCTTGGCGACGCCCTTCTGGCCCTTGATGCGCAGGGCCTCGACGGCCTTGTCGACGTCGCCGTCGGCCTCGTCCAGGGCCTTCTTGCAGTCCATCATGCCGGCGCCGGTGAGCTCGCGGAGCTTCTTGACGTCAGCGGCGGTGTAGTTCGCCATGAGTCTGTTTCTCTCTCGAAGTCTGAAAGATCGGGCGGGTCCACGGGTGGACGGCGGGGGCTTCGTGGGCCCCCGCCGTCGTCACCCGAAGGTCCTGTTCCTGAAGGGTCAGGCCTGCTCGGCGGCCTCGGCCGGAGCCTCGGCGGCCTCGGCGTCCGCGACCTTCTCGGTCTCGGCGGAGGTCTGGACCTCGGCGGCCTCGGCGGCGGCCGGGGCCTCGGTCTCGTCGGCCTTCTTCTCGCCCTCGAGCAGGTCGCGCTCCCACTCGGCGAGCGGCTCGCCCTGGGCCTTCTCGCCCGGCTTCGAGTCGCCGGTCGCGGCGCCGGAGCGGGCGATGAGGCCCTCGGCGACGGCGTCGGCGATCACGCGGGTGAGCAGGGTGACGGAGCGGATCGCGTCGTCGTTGCCCGGGATCTTGTAGTCGACCTCGTCGGGGTCGCAGTTGGTGTCGAGGATCGCGACGACCGGGATGTGGAGCTTGCGCGCCTCACCGACGGCGATGTGCTCCTTCTTGGTGTCGACGATCCAGACGGCGCTGGGCACCTTCTGCATCTCGCGGATACCACCGAGGGTCTTCTCCAGCTTGGCCTTCTCGCGGGAGAGGACCAGGAGCTCCTTCTTGGTGAGACCCGAGGCGGCGACGTCCTCGAAGTCGATCTGCTCGAGCTCCTTGAGGCGCTGCAGACGCTTGTAGACGGTGGAGAAGTTGGTGAGCATGCCACCGAGCCAGCGCTGGTTGACGTACGGCATACCGACGCGCGTCGCCTGCTCGGCGATGGCCTCCTGGGCCTGCTTCTTCGTACCCACGAACATGATGGAGCCGCCGTGCGCGACGGTCTCCTTGACGAACTCGTAGGCGCGGTCGATGTACGACAGCGACTGGAGCAGGTCGATGATGTAGATGCCGTTGCGCTCGGTGAAGATGAAGCGCTTCATCTTCGGGTTCCAGCGACGGGTCTGGTGACCGAAGTGGACGCCGCTCTCCAGCAGCTCCCGCATCGTGACGACGGCCATGGCCGTATCTCCTTGGGTTTCTCGGTTGTGTTCCTGACGCCCCGGCGCGCCATGCCCACGAGGGACCGAAAGGCGCTGCCACCGTCTGAGGACCGTGGCGGGGCGTGCGAAGTCGACCCGGTGACCCGAGTCGCCATAGGAAGTGTACGGGACCCGGGGGGCGGCGGGTGACGGCGCTGTCCACAACCGGTGAGCGGTCCACAGAAACCGTCCGCGACCCCCGTGAACCGGACGGCCGGGGGAGCCTCCCCCCATGCGCTTCACGACGTACGTCACGGCCCTGCTCCTGGCCCTCGGCTCCTTCTGGCCGGTGGGTCCGCCCCCGCCCGGGATCGTCCGCGGCTGGCAGCCGCCGCCGGGCCCGTACGCGGCGGGTCACCGCGGCGTCGACCTCGCCGCACCGCCGGACGCCCCGGTCGTGGCCCCCGCCGCGGGCACGGTCACCTTCGCGGGTCCGGTCGGCGGCCGGGGCGTCCTGACCCTGACCCTCCCGGGCACGGGCGCTCCCCCGCTGCGCACGACCTTCTCCCCGGTGACCCCGCTGGTCCCGGCCGGCACCACCGTCGCCGCGGGCACCCCGATCGCCCGGGTCGCCCCCGGTACCCACTGCCCGGAGACCTGCCTCCACTGGGGCCTCCGCAGGGGCGACCGGTACCTGAACCCCTTGCTCCTGCTGAGAAGGGGCCCGTCACGGCTGCTGCCGCCGGGCCCATGAGGGGGCGGGGAAGCCCCCGGAGTTCCTTCGGGCGCTCAGGCCGGGGAGCCGTTGACGCCGTGGAGGGCCATCGTGACCGCCGCCTCGGTGATCTCCGCAGGGTCCTCGGCCGCGCCGAGTTCGAGGCGGCGGACGGCGGCGTCGACGACGCCCTGGAGGAGCATGGCCGCCAGGCGGGGCCGGGGCTGGCCCAGGGCGGCGAGCGCTTCGACGACCATGGAGACGAGGCCGCCGTGGGCCGCGCGGATCTTCTCGCGGGCGCCGTCGTCCAGCTCGCCCGCGGAGATGGCGACGACCGCGCGGTGGCGCCGGTCCCCGACCAGTTCCAGCTGCTTGCGGACGTACGCCTCGACCTTGTCCTGGGGCGTCGCGGCGTCGGCCATGGCCAGCTCGACCTCGGCGGCCCAGACCGGGAAGTCGACGGCGCACAGCTCCTCGACGACGGCGGCGCGCGATCGGAAGTACTCGTAGACCGACGAGCGGGCGAGGCCCGTGCGCTCGGCGAGTGCGGGGAAGGTCAGCGCCTCCGTCCCGCCCTCGGACAGCAGGGAACGCGCGGCGTCCAGCAGGGCGCCGCGCTGCATCGTCCGGTGCTCGGCCACGGAGGCCGCTCGAATCCTGGGCACGGCTCCACTGTACGACCGGACCGCGGCGCTCAGCGTCCGACGTCGGCCAGCTTGGCCCGGAGCTGAAGCACGGATTTGGTGTGGATCTGGCTGACCCGGCTTTCGGTGACGCCGAGGACGTGGCCGATCTCGGCGAGCGTGAGGCCCTCGTAGTAGTAGAGGGTGACGACCGTCTTCTCCCGCTCGGGGAGCGTGTTGATGGCGCGGGCGAGCAGGCGGCGCAGCTCGCGGTCCTCGGCTACCTCGACGGGGTTGTCGGCGGCCGTGTCCTCCAGGGTGTCCATCAGGGAGAGCCGGTCCCCGCCCTCGCCGCCGACGTGCAGCAGCTCCTCCAGGGCGACCACGTTGGCCAGGGACAACTGGCTGAAAACCGAGTGCAGTTCCTCCAGCGTGATGTCCATCTCCGCGGCGACCTCGCTCTCGGAGGGGGTGCGGCGGAGCTGGGCCTCCAGTGTGGCGTAGGCGCGTTCGACGTTGCGCGCCTTCTGCCGGACGGAGCGCGGGATCCAGTCGAGGGCGCGGAGCTCGTCGATCATGGCGCCGCGGATGCGGGTGATGGCGTACGTCTCGAACTTGATGGCGCGCTCGACGTCGAACTTCTCGATGGCGTCGATGAGGCCGAAGACGCCCGAGGAGACGAAGTCGGCCTGTTCCACGTTGGACGGCAGCCCGACGCTGACCCGTCCCGCGACGTACTTGACGAGGGGCGAATAGTGCAGGATCAGCTGCTCCCGCAGCCGCTCGTCGCCCGTGTCCTTGTACGAGCGCCACAGCTCGTCGAGGGAGGTCGGTGCGGGTGGTCGCACGGTGCCCCGGGCTGCTGGGGGCACCGCAGCGCGGTCAGACCCGGAGGTGTGCTGGGGCATTCGTTGCCTTGAGCCGTTCTGCTGTCGGGTGTGTCGGTGCGGGTGTCCTGGAGGGAATCCCGGTGAGCGTAGCGTGAGTGCGCCGTCGCGGTGAGCGAACAACGGTGGATCGCGCCGCTCCGGGTGGACGCCGTCGGCCACATCTTCGAACCGGGGCCGTGGCGCGGGTCGGCCCCTCGGGCGCGGCCGAGAGAACTCGATTGTTCATCGCCATCACCTTTTCACCCGAATGCTCCAGGTCAAGTACCGCCTCGCCGCGCGTTCGACGCTTGTGTGGCGGTGTTCGTCAACCGCCAGCCCTCCCCGTGCCGTTCGACGAAGCCGAGGGAGTGGAGTTCGTACAGCTTGGCGAGGGTCTCGTCGGGGTGGGTCCCGGCCCGGCGGGCGATGGCGGTGGTGGGGGTGGGTCCGCGGGCGGGTACGGCTTCCAGGACGTGGGCCGTGGCGGGGGCGAGGAGGTCGCGGGGCAGGACGGGCCCCCGGCGCTCCGGGGCGAGCTGGCCCATGTCCCCGACGAGCTCGACGATCTCCTCGGCGTCGGTGACGAGGGTGGCGTCGCCCCTCAGGAGCTCGTGGACGCCTGCGGAGAGCGCGCTGGTGGCCGGGCCGGGGACGCCCATGGTGTGGCGGCCGAGCCGGGCGGCGGCGCGGGCGGTGGAGAGGGAGCCGCTGCGGTGTCGCGCCTCGACGACGACGGTCCCCCGGGTGAGGGCGGCGATGACGCGGTTGCGGAGGATGAAGCGGCTGGGGGTCGGATGGCTTCCGGGCGGCAACTCCCCGATGACGAGGCCTTGTTCGGTGACGCGCCGGATGAGCCGGTCGTGGCCCCGGGGGTACGGGACGTCGACGCCGCAGGCGAGCACGGCGATGGTGGCGCCGTCGGCGGCGAGGGCTCCCCGGTGGGCGGCGCCGTCGATGCCGTAGGCGGCTCCGGAGACGACGACCCAGCCCTTTCTCGCGAGACCGGTGGCGAGGTCGGTGGCGAGGTGGGCGCCGTAGGGAGTGCAGGCGCGGGCGCCGACCAGGGCGACGGAGCGCAGGGCCCAGGTGCGCAGGTCGGCGGGGCCCCGGAGCCAGAGGCCGAGGGGGCGGGCGTCTCCGAGGTCGTCGAGCTGCCGGGGCCATTCGGTGTCGCCGGGAACGAGGAAGCGGCCGCCGAGGGCGTGGACGGCGTCGAGGTCGCGGGCGGGCTCGGCGGCGGTGGCGCGCAGCCGCCAGGAGGCGACGCGCTTGCGGCCGGTGCCGGGGAAGTCCTCTTCGCCGGGAGAGCCCGGCGGCCCCGACGAACCCGGAGAGGCGGCGGAGACGCTGTCGGGTCGGAGGAGCCGTTCGAGGAAGCCGATGGCCCCGTACCGGCGGATCCAGCGGCCGGCGTGTTCGTCGCCGGGTTCGACGGTACGGGTGAGGGCGGCACGGGCGAGCCGCTCGTCCATGAATGCCGGGGAGCCCAGGGAGCCCGTAGGGACGGTAGAGGCGGTGGGGGTGGCGGGGTCGGTGGCGGTCATGCGCGGTCTCCCGTTCCTACGGGTACGCCCCGGGTGACGCCGGTGCGCAGTTCCAGGGCGAGGGCGACGTCCCGGCCTTCGGGCCGGTCGTGGCCCGCCAGGTCGGCGACGGTCCAGGCCACGCGCAGGACGCGGTCGAGGCCTCGGGCGGTGAGGAGTCCGCGTTCGATGTCGCGTTCGGCCTCGGCGAGGGCTCCGGGCGCGGCGTGGTAGCGGGTGCGGAGTTCGTGGCCGGGGATCTCGCTGTTGACCTTCCAGGGGGTGTCGGCGAGACGGGCGGCGGCCCGGTCGCGGGCCTCGCGGACGCGCGCGGCGACGGTGGCGGTGGCCTCTCCCCTGCCGCCCTGCCCGAGCAGGTCGGCGCGGGTGACGGGCTCGGCCTCGACGCGGAGGTCGACCCGGTCGAGCAGGGGCCCGGAGAGCCGCGCCTGGTAGCGGCGGACGAGTGAGGGCGGGCATTCGCAGCCGGCGCCGTGCAGGGTGTGCCGTCCGCAGGGGCAGGGATTGGCGGCGAGGGCCAGGAGGAAGCGGGCCGGGAGGCGGACGACGCCGGCGGCGCGGGCGATGACGACGTGCCCGGATTCGAGGGGCTGGCGGAGCGCGTCGAGCGCCTTGCCCGAGAATTCGGGGGCTTCGTCGAGGAAGAGGATGCCCCGGTGCGCGAGGGAGACGGCGCCGGGCCTGGGAAGTCCGTTTCCGCCGCCGACGAGGGACTGCATGGTGGCGGAGTGGTGGGGCGCGCAGTAGGGGGCGCGGCGGACGAGGGGTTCGCCGGGCGGGAGGATGCCGGCGACGGAGTGGACGGCGGTGACCTCCAGGGACTCCTGCCGGGTGAGGGGCGGGAGGATGCCGGGCAGGCGCTCGGCCAGCATGGTCTTCCCCGCTCCGGGCGGACCGGAGAGCAGCAGGTGGTGGCTGCCGGCGGCGGCGACCTCCAGGGCGCGGCGGGCGTGGTGCTGACCGGCGACGTCGGCGAGGTCGGGTCCTTCGGCGGGGTCGGCGGCCAGCCCGGTGCCGATGCCGGCGCCGGGGACGAGGAGCCCGGCGAGCATGGCGTCGGGCCGTCCCTCCTCGGTGGGCTCCTCGTCGGGGACGGGTTCGTCGGTGAGGACGGCGATCAGCTGGCGGAGGCTGCGGATGCCGAGGACGGAGACGCCGGGGACGAGCGAGGCCTCGCCCGCGGTCTGTTCGGGGACGACGACCTGCCGGTATCCGGCGTCGGCGGCGGCGAGGACGGCGGGCAGGGTGCCGCGGACGGGGCGGACGCGTCCGTCGAGTCCGAGTTCGCCGATGAGGACGAGGTCGGCGATGGTGCGCGGGTCGATGCGCTCGGCGGCGCCGAGGACCGCCGCGGCGACGGCCAGGTCGAAGCCGCTGCCGCCCTTGGGGACGGACGCCGGGCTGAGGCCGACGGTGAGCTTCTTCTGGGGCCATTCGGCGCCGGAGTTGACGACGGCGGCGCGGACGCGGTCACGGCTCTCGGTGAGGCTCTTGTCGGGGAGGCCGACGAGGGTGAAGGCGGCGACGCCGGGTTCGAGGTCGGCCTGGACCTCGACGACGACGCCCTCGACGCCGACGAGGGCCACGGAGCAGGTGCGGGCGAATCCCATCACGCCACCCCCTGGGCGTGGGTGAGGACGGGGGCGCCGCGACGGGGCAGGACGATGCCGACGAGGTCGATGCGGACGCCGCCCGCGGGGGCCGGGGCGCCGCTGCGGTCGAGCCAGCAGTCGGCGAGGCGGCGGAGCCGCTCGGCCTTGCGGGGCGTGACGGCGGCCATCGGGTGCTCGTAGGCCCCGTGGCGCCGGGTCTTGACCTCGCAGATGACGAGGGTGTCGCCGTCGCGGGCGACGATGTCGATCTCGCCGGTCCGGCCGCAGCGCCAGTTCCGGGCGAGGATGTGCATCCCGGTCGCGGTGAGCCGGCGGGTCGCCAGCTCTTCCCCGTACCGTCCGAGCGCGCGGGTGGCGCTGGTCTTGTCGGTCGTGTTCATACGGACCACCTCCGTCACCGACTGTGACGGGGTGGAGCGTTCCGCGTGCGGGGCTGTGGACGGCCGAGGGGGCTGTGGAGAACTCCCTCACTCGTGGGGGTGGTTCCGGGGGGCCGGGGCCGGAGCCGGTGTGCCTGCGGCGTCCCCGCCGCCGTCCTCAGCTGCCGGGGAGTTCGAGGTCGCTCTTGTTGAGCTCCTCGATGTTCACGTCCTTGAACGTAAGGACGCGGACCTGCTTGACGAACCTGGCCGGCCTGTACATGTCCCAGACCCAGGCATCGGCCATGCTGACCTCGAAGAAGACCTCGCCCTGCACCGAGTGCACCTGCATCTCGTAGTCGTTGGTGAGGTAGAACCGCCGCTCGGTCTCGATCACGTATTTGAACAGCCCGACGACGTCGCGGTACTCCCGGTAGAGCTTCAGCTCCATCTCGGTCTCGTACTTCTCGAGGTCCTCGGCGCTCATGGCATGTTCCCCTTCAGCCGTGCGTCCCCCCATTGTGCGCCAGCCGTACGCGCCCCTAGACGATTTCCGGGGCGAGGGCGACCGGTGCAGGAGGAGGTCCCTCGTCGAGCAGCGTGCGCAGCAGCTCGGCGAGCCTGGTCGGGTACACCGTCTCACGGGCGGCCGACAGTTCGGCGGAGGTCCACCATCTCAGGCCCGAGAGGCTGCGGGTCTCCAGCTCCGTGAGGGCCCGGGGCCCGGGCTCGGCCCCGGTCCGGCGGGTGCGGGCGAGGTAGTACCACTCGTCCTGGTCCCAGCGGCGTCCGTCGAAGGGGAAGGAGCAGCTCCGGGTCCACAGGACGGGTCCGAGGTCGGCGTCGGTGATGCCGGTCTCCTCCGCGAGCTCGCGCAGTGCCGCCGCTTCCCGGGTCTCGTCGCCCTCCAGGCCCCCGCCGGGGGTGAACCACCAGGTGAGGCCGGGATCGTCGGGCTCGTGTCCGTGCAGCAGCAGGACCCGGTCGTCGGGGTCCAGCAGAACGACCCGCGCGACCTTCCGCACCACGCGCCCCGCGTCCGCGCCCGTACCCCGTACCCCCTCCGCGTCCGAACCCGCGCCCGCACCTCGTACCGGCTCCGCGTCTACGCTCCGTACCCGCTCCGTCACGCCCCTGCCCTCTCCCGCGTTCCGGTCCGCCGGCCGTTCGGTCGTCGGGTCAGGAGTCGCGTCACCGGTCCGTACGCGGCCCCCGCGAAGACCAGTATGCCGCCGGCCGCGATCATGGTGAGGAGGGTCGTGAACGGTCCCGGCCGCGAGAGGCCGCCCGGCAGGTCGGCGAAGCCCGTCGGCCGGTCGAGGAGGCCCTTGGCGGGCCAGACGACGGCGTCGACCCTGGCGACGACCGTGGAGCGGGGCACGGAGCCCTGGCCCGCCTCCTCCAGGTGGGTGCGGGAGTCGAGCGAGGTGTGCCGGTCGTCGCCGAGGAGGAAGAGGCTGTCCTCGGGGACGGTCACGGAGAACTCCTTGTCGGAGGCGACCTTCCGGCCGTTCATCCCGGTCCCGAGGTACGGCTCGTCGACGGCCTTGCCGTCGACGGTGAGCCGCCCCTCCCCGTCGCAGCAGGCGACCGTGTCTCCGCCGACGGCCACGACCCGCTTGACCATGGGCGAGGAGCCCCAGAGGGGGTCGTTGAAGACGACGACGTCGCCGCGCTTCACCTCGGCCCCGTCGACGCGCTCGGCGAGCACCCGGGAGTTGACGTCGAGGGTGGGGGTCATGGAGTCGGTGGGGACGGTGTACGGCCGGTAGAGCAGGGCGCCCCAGACGAACCCGCCGAGGAAGAGCGCACAGCCGACGGCCACGGCCAGCCCCGACAGCACGCTGCCGAGGCGGCCGTGGCCGTCCTTGCTCCGTATGGTTCCGCTCATGTGCACCCCAGAGGTCTGTCGACGGTCCGGGACGGCACACTACCCGCGGGTCGTTACCCGGCGGTATGCCGCGCGAGCTGCTTCTTCCGGCGCCACAGCACCAGCGGGACCGCTCCGGCGAGGCTCGCCGCGCCGAGCGGGGCGGCGGCCACCGCCTTGTTGAGCGCGGGGTTGTCGAAGATGCCCGGCACCGGGAGCGTGGCCCAGCGGGTGACCGGCCAGGCGACGACGACGGCGCGGCCCACGACCAGGTCGTTGGCGACGGTGCCGCCGCCGGGGAGCTCCTGGTGGAAGCGGGAGTCCAGGGAGTTCTGGCGGTTGTCGCCCATGACCCAGATGCGGCCCTCGGGGACCTTGATCGGGCCGAAGGAGTCCTGGCAGGGCACGGAGCCGGGGTAGAGGTACGCGGTCTCGTCCAGCGGCACGCCGTTGAGGACGACCTTGCCGCCCTCCTTGCAGGAGACGGTGTCGCCGCCGACCGCGATGACGCGCTTGATGAGGTCCTTCTCCTCGGCGGACGGCATGAGGCCGATGAAGCTGAGGAACTTCTGCACGACGTTCGGCTTGGGCGTCTCCGCGGTCTCCAGCCAGCCGCCCGGGTCGTGGAAGACGACGACCTCGCCGCGCTCGGGCTCGGAGCCGAACCACGGGGTCAGCTTGTCGACGAGGACCCGGTCGCCCTTCTTGAGGGTGTTCATCATCGATTCCGAGGGGATCGAGAACGCCTGCACCAGGAAGGTCTTGATCAGCAGGGCGAGCACCAGCGCGATGCCGACGAGGAGGGGCAGCTCCTTCCAGAAGGACCGCTGCTTCTTGGGGGCCCTGCCGGACCCGCCCGTCCCGTCGTCGTGCGGCGTCCCGCCGCCGTGCGACCCCTCGTCACCCGTCACGTTGTCACCCGTCACGTCGTCAGCCCCGGCCTCGTGGGCCCTCTTCTCGGGCCCATCGTGTCCGGATCGTGCGCCGACGGCCAAATCCCCCACATCCACTCCTCAGTCCGTGCGAACGCCCGTCCCGGAACAGGGACAGGCCCACCACTCCCATAACGAGCAGAAGTTCCGCAGGGGTCGGGAGCCCGGGCAATCCGTTCAGATTCCGCTGGGACACACTATGCGACGCGCCGGGCGCGGCACCGGAACCGGCACCGCCGTCCGGCACTCCGGCGAAGGTCCCCCGCTCCTCCAGGGTCCGCCAGTGGCCGACGGGCCAGACGATCACCACGGCGCGCCCCACGACCTGGTCCTCCGCGATGGTGCCGTGGTCCTTCTCGTCCAAGTGGAAGCGGGAGTCGGCCGAATCGGAGCGGTGGTCGCCGAGGACGAAGATCCGGCCCTCGGGGACCTTCACCTCGAAGGGGATGGTGGACGGCGCGTTCCCCGGATGCAGGTACGGCTCGTCCAGCGGTACGCCGTTGACGGTGAGCCGCCCGTCCTCGCCGCAGCAGCGGACGGTGTCGCCGCCGACGGCCACGACCCGCTTGATGAGGTCCTGCTCGTCGGCCGAGGGCAGCAGTCCGATGAAGGTCAGGGCCTGCTTGGCCTGCTTGATGCCGACGGGGTCGTCGGCGGGCGGCACGGGGTCCTGGTGGAGCCAGTTGCCGGGGTCCTTGAAGACGACGACGTCGCCGCGCTGCGGGCGGGAGCCGAACCAGGGGGTGAGCTTGTCGACGAGCACCCGGTCCTGGATCCGGATCGTCTGTTCCATGGAGCCGGAGGGGATGACGAACGCCTGGACGAGGAAGGTCTTGAGGACGAGGGCGATGAGCACGGCGACCGTGACCAGGATCGGGATCTCCCGGATCGCGGAGCGCCGCCGGCGCCGCTTGACCTTGCGGGCGAGCTTGCGGCGCTCGGCCCGTCCGGGCAGTGCGGTGCCCTGCTCGGGCGCGTGGGCGGCCCCGCCGGCCGGCCGGCCCCGGCTACCCACGGGGCCCCGCTCCGCCGTCCCCGGAGGACGCCCCGCCGCCGGTCCCGCCGTCCCCGGATCCCGGCGCGCCGCCGGCTCCCGGTCCCGTCGGGTGTCCGCCGGCCGGTGGCGCCGGTACGGCGTCGAAGGCGTCCGTGCCCGCCACGCCGCTCCAGCGGCCGAAGGGCCAGACGATCCAGTCGGCGCGGCCGACGACCCTGTCGACGGGAACCATGCCGCCGCCGGGGCTGCCCAGGTGGTCGCGGGAGTCGCTGGACTGGCTGCGGTGGTCGCCCATGACCCAGAGCCTGTCGGCGGGGACGACGATGTCGAAGGGGACGCCGGAGGGCGGGTCGCCGGGCATCAGGTACCGCTCCACGACGGTGACGCCGTTGACCGTGAGCCGGCCGTCCTCGTCGCAGCAGACGACCCGGTCGCCGCCGGTGCCGACGACCCGCTTCACGAAGTCGGTCTCGGCGGGCTCCGCGAGCCCGAGGGCGGCGGCCCCGTCGCGCAGCAGACCGGTGACGGGGTCGCCCGCGGCCTCCTCGCGCACGAAGGACCCGGTGCCGTCGAAGACGACGACGTCACCTCGGTGCGGCTCGTCCCCGAAGCGGTACGCCAGTTTGTTCACCAGGATCCGGTCGCCGACCCGGAGCGTCGGTTCCATGGAGCGGCTGGGGATCAGGAACGGCTGGGCCACGAAGTGGCTCAGGAGCAACAGGAAGGCCACGCAGGCGGCGCCCAGGAGGGCCGTGCGCCGCCAGGAGGGCGCACGCTCGGGGTCCTCAGCGCGCTCGGGGTCCTCAGCACCCACGGGGTCACCGGAGCCCGCAGGGTCCTCGGCGCCCTCGGAGTCGCCGGAAACGCGCGCGGAGCGCGGCCCTTCCTCCGTACCGGAATCCCTGTCGGGGTCCGTGTCGGAAGAGGGGCCGCGCTCCGTGTGCTGTGCTTCGGTGTCCATCGCCGGGCAAGCCTATCCGGCCTGCCTGTGAGGGGAACCGGAAGCGCGGTGCGTGCCGGGAGCCGGGGCTCAGCGGTCGCGCTTCTCCTTGATCTTGGCGGCCTTGCCGCGCAGCTCGCGGAGGTAGTAGAGCTTGGCGCGACGGACGTCACCGCGGGTCACGAGCTCGATCTTCTCGAAGATCGGGCTGTTGACCGGGAAGGTGCGCTCGACGCCGACGGAGAACGAGACCTTGCGGACCGTGAAGGTCTCGCTGACGCCCGAGCCCTGGCGGCGGATGACGACGCCCTTGAACTGCTGGATGCGGGAGCGGTTGCCCTCGATGACGCGGACGTGCACGTTGACGGTGTCGCCCGGGCGGAAGGCGGGGAGGTCGGAGCGGAGCGAAGCCGCGTTGACCTGGTCGAGCAGGGAGGCCATGGAGGTCTCTTTCCTCGCTGATGCCACAGGTCATCAGCGGTACGTTCGAAGGGGTTTCGAGGACCGTCCACTCCTGGCGGCGTCGTTCCCCCTGTGGCAGGGGCGCGCGCCGGACGGACGGCAGCGGCCTATTCTTCCACGCCCTCGACCCTGCGCCAAAATCGGCCGCCGGGCTCGGGGGCCCACCCCATCATGGAGAGGATCTCCCGGTCCTTCTTGTCGAAGGCGGCCGGGTCGCAGCGCTCGATGAGGTCGGGCCGGTGGGCGGCGGTGCGGCGGAAGGCCTCGTCGCGCCGCCAGCGGGAGATCTTCCCGTGGTGGCCGCTGAGGAGGACGTCGGGGATGCCCCGGCCGCGCCACTCGGGGGGCTTGGTGTAGACCGGGCCCTCCAGGAGGTTGGCCATGGCCCCGGGCGCGAAGGAGTCGTCCCGGTGGGACTCGGCGTTGCCGAGGACGCCGGGCAGGAGGCGGGCGACGGCCTCGGTGACGACGAGGACGGCGGCCTCGCCGCCGGCCAGGACGTAGTCGCCGATAGAGACCTCGTAGACCGGCATCCGGGTCGCGTACTCGTCCACGACCCGGCGGTCGATGCCCTCGTAGCGGGCCGGGGTGAAGATCAGCCAGGGCCGCTCGGAGAGTTCGACGGCCAGTTCCTGGGTGAAGGGGCGGCCGCTGGGGGTGGGGACGACGAGGACGGGGCCGTGGGCGCCGGCCTCGTAGCCGTCGGCGAGCGTCTGGTCGAGCGCGTCGCCCCAGGGCCCGGTCTTCATGACCATGCCGGGGCCGCCGCCGTACGGGGTGTCGTCGACCGTGTTGTGCCGGTCGTACGTCCACGCGCGCAGGTCGTGGACGTGGACGTCGAGCTGTCCGCGCGCGCGTGCCTTGCCGACGAGGGAGACGTTCAGCGGTTCGAGGTACTCGGGGAAGATCGTGACGACGTCGAGCCTCACGCGTCCCCCTCGCGGGACTCGTCGCCGGCCTCGTCCTCGGACTCCTCGCGGGAGGAGGCGATCTCGGCGCGGTCGTCGATCAGGCCGGGCGGCGGGTCGATCACGGCCCGCTGCTCCTCCAGGTCGATCTCGGTGACGATCTCCCCGACGAAGGGGATCATCAGCTCGGTGCCGTCGGGGCGTTCGACGATGAAGAGGTCCTGGGACGGCAGGTGGGAGATCTCGGTGATCCGCCCGATCTCGGTGCCGTCGGCGAGGACGACGTCGAGGTCGATCAGCTGGTGGTCGTAGTACTCGTCCTCCTCCTCGGGCATCTCCGTGGGGTCGACCTCGGCGATGAGGAGGGTGTTGCGCAGCGCCTCGGCGCCGGTGCGGTCGCGGACGCCCTCGAAGCGCAGCAACAGGCGGCCGCTGTGGACGCGGCCGGTCTCGATGGTCAGCGGCCCGGTGGAGGCCGGGTCGGTGAGCAGGACGGCGCCGGGGCCGAGCCTGAGCTCGGGCTCGTCCGTGCGCACCTCGACGGTGACCTCGCCCTTGATGCCGTGGGCGCGCCCGATCCGCGCGACTACCAACTGCACTGCTTCATCTCTCCTGTCACACGGCTCGTACGACAACGGGCCGGGGCGGGCTCGTAAGCCCTCCCCGGCCCGTGCCGGCACAACTCAAGGTGATGCTGCCGAACTTTTCAGCGGACCTGGTCCACGTCGACGAGGTCGACCCGGATCCCACGGCCGCCGATGGCCCCCACGACGGTGCGCAGCGCACGCGCGGTGCGGCCGTTGCGGCCGATCACCTTGCCGAGGTCGTCGGGGTGGACCCGGACCTCCAGCACGCGGCCCCGGCGCAGGTTGCGCGAGGCGACCTGCACCTCGTCGGGGTTGTCGACGATGCCCTTCACGAGGTGCTCGAGAGCCTCCTCGAGCATGATCAGGCCTCGGTCGACTCGGTGGACGCGGCCTCGGCCTCGTCCGCCTTCTTGTCGGCCTTCTTGGCCTTCGGGGTGATGGCCTCACCCTTGTCGTCGCCGCCCTCGAGGGTCTTCGCGAACTCGTCGAACGAGGCGCGCTTCGCCTCCTTGGTGGCGGGGACGAGCAGCGCCTTCTCGGGGGCCGGGAGGCCCTTGTGCTTCTGCCAGTCGCCGGTGAGCTTCAGGATGGCGAGGACCGGCTCGGTCGGCTGGGCGCCGACGGACAGCCAGTACTGCGCACGCTCGGAGTCGACCTCGATACGCGACGGGTTGTACGTCGGGTGGTAGAGGCCGATCTCCTCGATCGCACGACCGTCGCGGCGGGTGCGCGAGTCGGCGACGACGATGCGGTAGTGCGGCTGGCGGATCTTACCGAGGCGCTTGAGCTTGATCTTGACTGCCACTGGAGTGGTGTCTCCTGGTCTATGACGTGGTTGGGCACTTGAGATGCCACGTGGGGTTGCGGTACTCGGATGCCCGATGGACGCGTCAGCCGGAGGAGAGAGGGGTCCTGTGCGACTGTCGAGTACAGCTAGCCATTGTGCCACACGTCGCGGGGTCAGTTGGCGGCGCCCACCGTCTCCGGGATGCGGAAGGGCTTGCCGCAGCCGCCGCAGACGATCGGCGCCTGGGCGAGCACCGACGGGACCACGCGCACGTTGCGCCCGCAGTCGCAGACGGCCTTGACCCGCACGCCGCCGCCCGAGGAACCGTGCCGGGCGGCCGGTCCGCGGAAGGAGCGCTTGGTGTCGGCGGCCGTGGCGACGGTGTGGGCCTTGAGGGCGCGGTGGAGCCGTTCGATGGTGGGCCGGTAGCGCCGCCTGGCCTCCGCGTTGAGCGTGACCAGGGAGAAGCCGCTGCTGGCGTGCGGCTCCTCGGGGTGGTCGAGGCCCATCTCCTCGGCGATCGCGAGGAAGCGGCGGTTGTGGTAGCGGCCGGCGCGGGAAGTGTCGCGGACGCCTCTGGCGGCGGCGATGCCGTGGACCGCCTCGTGGAGGAGTCGTTCGAAGGAGAGTTCCGCGCCGCAGGCGGACGAGGACTCTCCGATGAGGGATTCGGGCGCGGCAAGGTCGGGCAGCTCGGGGTGGTGCCGCTGAATGTCGGCCCACGCCTGTGCCAGCTCTGCGGCGAGAACAGGTGGTGTCGTGCTCACGTCGGGTACAACGAGCCGGAGCGCCCCCGGGTTCCATTCCGGGGCATCCCAAATATTTTGCACTTACCAGTCAGTTGCCCTTGATGCGTCCCGACGAGGGCCAGTGCGCCGAACTGCGGAGAAGCCACGCGGGGAGTCGCAAGCCCGTACGTAGCGGCGCATACGCCCCGGCGCGTAGACCGGCTACGCGCGCCCCGGAACCGCCCCCGAAACCGGAGGTCCCGCGCACGCGTGCCCCCTCCGTCCGGAGGCCCGGGGCGGGCACGAAGTGTTGCGGGGACATTACCGGGTGCGCGTGCGCGGGCGCACACCGCCCCTCCCCCGGACGAATCGGTCCGCCCCTACCACTGGACGCGGCCCCGGATGCGGAGTTCCCTGACTACGGGGGGCTGTCGTCCGAGCACTGATTGGGGCGCTTTTCCATGACACCTACGCTCGTCCCGCACCACCCCGCGCGCGACTGGGCCGAGATCCAGGAACGGATGCTCGTCCCCCTCTACGAGGCGGTGTACGACCGCCTCGGCGTGGGCGGGAACTCCCGGGTCCTCGGCCTGGGCTGCGGCTCGGGCCTGGCCCTCCTGATGGCGGCCGCGCGGGGCGCCCGGGTGGCCGGCGCGGACCGGGACCACGCGCGCGTGGAGCTGGCCAGGGAACGGCTCCCGGAGGACGTAGCCGTCACCGACGGACCGCCGGAGTGCGCCCCGTACGACGTGGTCACGGCCTTCCACGCGACGGACGGTCTGCTCCCGGAGCTGAGGGAGGTCACCCGTACGGCCCAACCGGGCACGACCGTCGTGCTCGCCGGCTGGGGGCCGCCGGAGCGGTGCGCCACGGAGCCGGTGCTGCGGGTCGCGGCCCGGCTCGCGGACCGCCGCCCGGCGGCCGGCCCCGGACCCGACCTGGACGAGCTCGCGGCCGCGGCGGGGCTGCTGCCGACCGGCTCCGGCCGGGTCGCCTGCCCCTTCGGCTACGCCGACGAGGCCAGCGCGCTGCGGGGGCTCCTGTCGACGGGCGCCTTCGACGAGGCGGTCCGGGCGACGGACCCCTCCCAGGTGGAGAAGGAGATCGAGGAGGCGCTCGCCCCGTACGTCCGCCCGGACGGGACGGTCTGGATGCCGAACGTCTTCCGGTACGTGATCACCCGCACGCCCTGAGACCCGTACGGACCCCCGGGGAGGCGCCCCGTCACGCCCCCGGCCGCTCCGGGTTCGGGCCCACGCCCGGCTCGGGGGCCGGGGCCGGGCGGGTGATGCCCGCCGCCCGGTAGGCCGCGTCCTCCTCCAGGGTCTCGTTCGCCAGGAGGGCCTCGGCCAGGGCGTCCAGCTTGTCTCGGTGGTCGTCCAGCCGCCGCAGGGCGACCTCGTAGCACTCGTCGACGATCCGCCGCATCTCCCGGTCGACGGTGTCGAGGGTCGCGGGGGCCGCCGACAGGCCGTACGCCTGCTGGGCGTCGCTCGGGATGGCGGTGAGCCGGCCGACGCGCTCGCTCATCCCCCACCGCCCCACCATGCCCCGGGCGAGGGCGGTGACCTGCTCCAGGTCGCTCTCGGCGCCGGTGGTGATCACCCCGAAGACGACCTGCTCGGCCGCCATCCCGCCGAGGGCCCCGATGATCCGGCCGCGCAGGTACTCCTCGGTGTAGGCGTACTTGTCGGCGTCCGGGGTCGACAGGGTGACGCCCAGGGCCCGGCCGCGCGGCACGATGGTGATCTTCCGGACCGGGTCGGCGCCGGGCTGGAGCATCCCGAGCAGGGCGTGGCCGCTCTCGTGGTACGCGGTCCGCCGCCGCTCCTCCTCCGGCATCACCAGGGGCCGCTCCGCACCGAGCTGGACCTTCTCCAGGGCATCGGACAGATCGGACTGGGTGACGGCCCGCTGGTCGCGCTTGACCGCGAGGAGCGCGGCCTCGTTGGCGAGGTTGGCGAGCTCCGCGCCGGTCATGCCCGGGGTCGTCCGGGCCACCTGCTCCAGGTCGACGTCCTTGGCGAGCGGGATCTCCCGGGTGTGGATGCGCAGGATGGCCTCCCGGCCGCCCCGGTCCGGCGGGTTGACGTGGACGATCCGGTCGAAGCGGCCGGGCCGGGTGAGGGCGGGGTCGAGGACGTCGGCGCGGTTGGTGGCGGCGAGGACGATGACCCCCTCGGAGCCGGTGAAGCCGTCCATCTCCGTGAGGATCTGGTTGAGGGTCTGCTCGCGCTCGTCGTGGCCGCCCATCCCGGAGCCGCCGCCCCGGGCCCGGCCGATGGTGTCGATCTCGTCGATGAAAACGATCGCCGGGGCGACCTTGCGGGCCTCGGAGAACAGCTCCCGCACCCGGGAGGCGCCCACGCCCACGATCATCTCGATGAACCCGGAGGCGGAGGCCGAGAAGAACGGCACCCCGGCCTCGCCCGCGACGGCCCGCGCGAGGAGCGTCTTGCCGGTGCCGGGAGGTCCGGCCAGGAGGACGCCCCGGGGCATCTTGGCGCCCATCGCCCGGTAGGCGTCCGGGTTCTTGAGGAAGTCGACGACGTCGTTCAGCTCGCCCTCGACCTCGTCGATGCCGGCGACGTCCGCGAAGGTGGTGCGCTTCCCGGTCTCCAGCTCGACCGGCTTGGGCGGCTGCTTGCGGCCCAGCATTCCTCCGGCGCCGCCCATGCCCGCGCTCATCCGGCGGGCGATGAACACCCAGAGCAGGACGAGCAGCAGCATCGGGGCGAGCGAGAGGAGCAGATTGGCGAGGAAGCTGCGCTCCTGGACGACCGGCTCGGCGGTGACGACGACGTTCTGCTTGGTGAGCTGCGCCCACAGGTCGTCGTCGGCGAAGGCGGGCCGCTGGGTGGTGAACTTGGTGTAGTCGCCCTTGCCGTCGGGAACGGGCCGCTTCTCCTTCAGCTGCCCCTGGATCGCGTCGCCCTTGGAGTAGATCTTGGTGACGTTCCCGGCGGCGACCTGCTTGTCGAACTCGGTGTACGAGATCGTCGGGCCGTCGCCGTCGTTGAAGAACGACAGGACGATGTTGGTGAGCAGGTACACGGCGAGGGCGGTGAGGATCAGTCCGCCCCAGCCGCCCGGCATCCGCTTCTTCGGCGACGGGGGCGGCGGGGCCCCTTCCGAGCGCCAGGGCTGATCGGTCCGCTCGCGCGGGGGTGCGGGGTCGGCCACGTGACTCTCCTCGGGGCGGCAGTGGCCCCAGTATCGAAGAGCGGGAGGAACCGGGCATCGCGGGCGGTCCGGAGGGATGAAGGGGGACGAGGAGGGGCCCGGGGCGGTTTCGCACCGCCCCGGGCCCCTCCTCGTACGTGCCGTCAGCCCATGAACTTCTTGAACTCGTCCGGCAGCTCGAAGTCCTTCGGGCTCTGGCCCGCCCCGGGCAGGCCGAAGGCGCCGCCCTGCTGCGCCTGCTCGCGGCGCTCGGCGGCGGCCTGCTCCTCGGCCTTCCGCTTCATCGGGTTGCCGCTCTTGCGCTTGCCCTTGGCCTGCTTGACCTGCTTCTTCTGCCGGCCGGGGCCGCCGCCCATGCCGGGGATGCCGGGCATACCGGGAAGGCCGCCGCCCTGGGCCATGCGGGACATCATCTTGCGGGCCTCGAAGAACCGCTCGACCAGACCCTTGACCGCGCTGACCTCGACGCCGGAGCCCTTGGCGATGCGGGCGCGGCGGGAGCCGTTGATGATCGTCGGGTCCTGGCGCTCGCCCGGGGTCATCGACTTGATGATGGCGGCCGTGCGGTCGACGTCCTTCTCGTCGATGCTGTTGATCTGGTCCTTCATCTGGGCCATGCCGGGCAGCATCCCAAGCAGCTTGCTGATGCTGCCCATCTTGCGGACCTGCTCCATCTGGGCCAGGAAGTCGTCGAGCGTGAACTCCTGGCCCTTCTTCGACGCGAGCTTCGAGGCCATCTTGGCGGCCTCTTCCTCGTCGAAGGTCTGCTGGGCCTTCTCGATGAGGGAGAGCATGTCGCCCATGCCGAGGATGCGGGACGCCATGCGGTCCGGGTGGAACGCGTCGAACTCGTCCAGCTTCTCGCCGTTGGAGGCGAACATGATCTGCTTGCCGGTGACGTGCGCGATGGAGAGCGCGGCACCGCCGCGGGCGTCGCCGTCGAGCTTGGAGAGCACGACGCCGTCGAAGCCGACGCCGTCGCGGAAGGCCTCGGCGGTGTTGACCGCGTCCTGGCCGATCATGGCGTCGACGACGAAGAGGATCTCGTCGGGCGAGACCGCGTCCCTGATGTCCGCGGCCTGCTGCATCAGCTCCTGGTCGATGCCGAGGCGGCCGGCGGTGTCGACGATGACGACGTCGTAGAGCTTGGTGCGCGCGTACTCGATGGAGTCCTTGGCGACCTGGACCGGGTCGCCGACGCCGTTGCCCGGCTGGGGGCCGTAGAAGGCGACGCCCGCGCGGTCGGCGACGACGGAGAGCTGGTTGACGGCGTTGGGGCGCTGGAGGTCGCAGGCGACGAGCAGCGGGGAGTGGCCCTGGCCCTTGAGCCAGAGGCCGAGCTTTCCGGCGAGGGTGGTCTTGCCGGCGCCCTGGAGACCGGCGAGCATGATCACGGTCGGCGCGGTCTTGGCGAACCGGAGGCGACGGGTCTCCCCGCCGAGGATCGAGACCAGCTCGTCGTTGACGATCTTGATGACCTGCTGGCTCGGGTTCAGCGCCTTGGAGACCTCGGCGCCGAGGGCCCGCTCCTTGACGTTGCGGATGAACGCGCGCACGACCGGCAGGGCGACGTCGGCCTCGAGGAGGGCGATACGGATTTCCCGGGCCGCGCTGTCGATGTCCTGCTCGGAAAGGCGACCCTTGCCCCGGAGGTTCTTGAAGGTCGCGCTCAGGCGGTCGGAGAGAGTATCGAACACGGCGCTCGTCGGTCCTTGAGGTCGGGGGCGGAGAATCGCCCTCCAGGGTATCCGGCCCCGCGAAGAAAACGTCCCCGCCCATCGGTTCCCGGTGGGCGGGGACGCGCCCCCGGGTCATCCCAGCGCCGTCTCCAGCGTCCTCGCCAGGTCCACCGCCTCCTCCGGCGGCAGCAGGGAGCCGTCCGGGCGGGTCACGTAGAGGGTGTCGACGGCGTTGGCGCCCAGGGTGGAGACGTGCGCGCTCCTGACCCGTACCGCCGCCCCCTCCAGGGCGCGGCCGATGCGGTGGAGGAGGCCGGGGGCGTCCTGGGCGCGGACCTCGATGACGGTGGCGAGGCGGGAGTCGGCGGCGGCGACGGTGACGCGGGGCGGCGGGGCGGTGAGGCCCCGGCGCCGGGGGTAGGCGGCCTCGCGTTCGGCGAGGCGGGCGGAGATGTCGAGGGAGCCGTCGAGGGCGCGGACGAGGTCGGCGCGGAGCCGGGCGGCCTCGGGCAGGGAGCCGTACTCGGCGGCGACGCGCCAGTCGAGGACGAGGACGGAGCCGGTGCCGAGTCCGGTGGGGAGGTCGACGGCCCGCAGGTCGGCGGCGCGGACGGTGAGGCGGTGCAGGGCGAGGACGCCGGCGACGGCGGGCAGGACGCCGGGCTGGTCGGGCAGGGCGATGACGAGTTCGACGCCGACGGGCTCGGGGGCGGAGGCGTCGGATTCGGGGTCGGCCGCGTGCTCGTCCCGGGCGTGCAGGGCGAGGACGGGTTCGCCGGTGCGCAGGGCCTCGATGGCGAGGCGTTCCTGTTCGGCGCTGGGGGCGGCGGCCTCGGGGTCGGGCAGGGGTTCGCCCGCGAGCACGCCCGCGACCCGTTTGACCAGGTCGGCCACGAGCGAGGCGCGCCAGGAGGACCAGGCGGCGGGGCCGGTGGCGAGGGCGTCGGCCTCGGTGAGGGCGTGCAGGAGCTCCAGGGTGCCGAGGGTGCCGACGGCGGTGGCGACGGCCTGGACGGTGGCGGGGTCGTCGAGGTCGCGCCGGGTGGCGGTCTCGACGAGGAGCAGGTGGTGGCGGACGGCGGTGGCGACGACGGCGGTGTCGGTGCGGTCGAAGCCGACGCGGGCGGCGAGGTCGCGGGCGATGGTCTCGCCGGCGACGGAGTGGTCGCCGGGCCAGCCCTTGCCGATGTCGTGGAGGAGGGCGGCGACGAGGAGGAGGTCGGGGCGGCCGACGCGGCGGGTGAGCGAGGCGGCGCGGACGGCGGTCTCGACGAGGTGGCGGTCGACGGTCCAGGTGTGGACGGGGTTGCGCTGGGGGCGGCAGCGGACGCGTTCCCAGTCGGGGAGCAGCCGGGTGACGATCCCCTCGGCCTCCAGGGCCTCCCAGACGGGGACGGTGGCCTCTCCGGCGCCGAGGAGGGTGACGAGTTCCTCGCGCGCCTCGGCGGGCCAGGGCACGGGGAGGGGTTTGGCGGTGGCGGCGAGGTGACGTACGGCGTGCGGGGAGAGCGGCAGGCCGGACTGGGCGGCCGCGGCGGCGGCCCGCAGGGGCAGCACGGGGTCGCGTTCGGGTTTGGCGGTGCGGGCGAGGACGACCTCGCCGTCCATCTCGACGACGCCCTCGGCGAGCGGGGTGCGCTCGATCGGGGGCTTGCCGCCGGACCGTCCGCCGCCGGACCTTCCGAGGAGGGACCGGAGGCGGGGGCGGGCCGAGCGGGCCTTGAGGACGCGGTTGACCTCGCGCCAGGTGACGTCGGTGGCGTACGAGATGGTCCGGGCGGCCTCGTACACCTCGCGGAGCAGGGTGTCGGCGTCGAGGAGGCCGAGTTCGGCGGCGACGGCGTCCTGTTCCTGGAGGGCGAGCCGGTCGGTGGCGCGGCCGGTGACCAGGTGGAGGGCGTCGCGGGTGTCGAGGAGGCGGCGGCG
Organism: Streptomyces sp. NPDC093071; assembly: GCF_044754545.1. NCBI lineage: Bacteria > Bacillati > Actinomycetota > Actinomycetes > Kitasatosporales > Streptomycetaceae > Streptomyces > Streptomyces sp. NPDC093071. The sequence goes on from NZ_JBIVPH010000014.1 coordinate 131,540, forward strand.
GGCGCGGTCGAGTCCTTCGCGGGGGGCGTCGGCGAGCCAGGAGGCGGCGACGGCGCGGAGGGCCTGGGCGTCGCGCAGTCCGCCGCGGGCCTCCTTGAGGTCGGGTTCGAGGAGGAACTGGAGCTCGCCCGCGCGTTCGGCGCGTTCGCGGCAGAGTGCGTCGAGTTCGGGGAGGCGCTTGGGCGCCTGGTTGCGCCAGTCGGCGAGGACGGTGGTGCGCAGGGCGGCGACGAGTCCGGCGTCTCCGGCGAGGGGCCGGGCGTCGAGGAGGCCGAGGTGGACCTTGAGGTCATCGGCGGCGGTGGTGCGGGCCTCGGCGGGGGTGCGGACGGAGTGGTCGAGGGCGAGCCCGAGGTCCCAGACGGGGTACCAGATCCGGTCCGCGAGGGCGGCGATCGCGGCCTTGTCGGCGGTGCCGTCGTGGAGCAGGAGGAGGTCGAGGTCGCTGCGGGGGGAGAGTTCGGAGCGGCCGTAGCCGCCGACGGCGACGAGGGCGGTGCCGCGGGGCGGCGCGGCGGCGGCGAAGAGGGCGGCCAGCCAGTCGTCGGTGAGGCGGGCGAGGGCGGTACGGCGCGGCGGCCCGGACCGCTCCTTCTCGTGGAGGAGGAGCAGCCGGGCCGCCGCGTAGCCGGGTCCCGCGTCTTCGTTCTCTGCGCTGACTTCGAGGTTCGTCACCCGGCGGCTCCTCACGTGTTTCCTACAGTGCGTCCGGACCGCGCTCGCCGGTGCGGACCCGTACGGCGGTCTCGACCGGCACGCTCCACACCTTGCCGTCTCCGATCTTGCCGGTTCGGGCGGCCTTGACGACGACGTCGACGAGCTGTTCGGCGTCCTCGTCCTCGACGAGGACCTCGATGCGGATCTTGGGGACCAGGTCGACGGTGTACTCGGCGCCCCGGTAGACCTCGGTGTGGCCGCGCTGGCGGCCGTAGCCGCTGGCTTCGGTGACGGTGAGGCCGTGGACGCCGAACGCCTGGAGGGCCTCCTTGATCTCGTCGAGCCGGTGCGGCTTCACGACCGCGGTGATGAGCTTCATGCGTCCACCTTCTTGTTCTCCGTGACGGCCGGGGCGGGGGCGGCGGTGGTGCGGGAGGAGGTGCCGCCGCCGGCGCCGCTGAAGTCGTACGCGGTCTCGGCGTGCTCGACCTGGTCGATGCCGGAGACCTCGTCGTCCTCACTGACCCGCATCCCGATGGTCTTGTCGACGATCAGGGCGAGGATCGCGGAGGCGATCAGAGAGTAGGCGAGGACCGCGAAGACGCCGACGGCCTGCTTGCCGAGCTGCTCCAGGCCGCCGCCGTAGAAGAGGCCCTTGGCGTCGGACTGGACGCCGCCGGTGGCGAAGAAGCCGACGAGGAGGGAGCCGACGACACCGCCGACGAGGTGGACGCCGACGACGTCGAGGGAGTCGTCGTAGCCGAACTTGTACTTGAGGCCGACGGCCATGGCGCAGAGGAGGCCGGCGACGGCGCCGACGGCGATCGCGCCGAGGGGGCTGACGGAGCCGCCGGCGGGGGTGATGGCGACGAGGCCGGCGACCGCGCCGGAGGCGGCGCCGAGGGTGGTGAAGGAGCCGTGGCGGATCTTCTCGTAGGCGAGCCAGGCGAGCATGGCGGCGGCGGTGGCGACCTGGGTGTTGACGAACATCACGGCGCCCACGCCGTCGTCGTTGCCGAGCCAGGAGCCGGCGTTGAAGCCGAACCAGCCGAACCAGAGGAGCGCGGCGCCGAGCATGACCAGCGGGAGGCTGTGCGGGCGCATCGGGTCCTTTTTGAAGCCGACGCGCTTGCCGATGACGAGGATGACGCCGAGGGCGGCGGCGCCGGCGTTGATGTGGACGGCCGTGCCGCCGGCGAAGTCGATGACGCCCATCTCGAAGAGCCAGCCGCCGGAGCCCCAGACCCAGTGGGCGACGGGGAAGTACACGACGGTGGCCCAGAGGGTGATGAAGAGGGCCCAGGCGGTGAACTTGACGCGGTCGGCGAGGGCGCCGCTGATGAGGGCGGGGGTGATGACCGCGAACATCAGCTGGAAGACGGCGAAGACGTAGACGGGGATGGTGTAGCCGTCCCACAGTTCGGTGATGCCGATGCCGCTGAGGCCGACGTAGTCGGAGGACCAGCCGACGATCGAGCCGACGTCGGTGCCGAAGGCGATGCTGAAGCCGTAGAGCACCCACAGGATTGTGACGATCCCGAGGCTGACGAAGCTCATCATCAGCATGTTGAGGGTGGACTTGACGCGGACCATGCCTCCGTAGAAGAAGGCGAGTCCCGGGGTCATCAGCATGACCAGGGCGGAGCAGATGAGCATGAACCCGGTGTTGGCGGCGGACAGCGCGGGGGCGTCTGCGGCCAGGGTCGTGATGGCTGGTGCCATCGGCGTCTCCTCGTCGTCGGTACGGCCTGTGCGGGGCGGGGCCGGAGAGCGGCCGGCCGTGAGGGGTGGCCGGTTATGGGCCAGAGATTCGCGCAGCGCGGTTTCCGGCGGTGCCGCTCGATGTTTCGGAGCCGTGACGAAGGGGTGGGGCGTGTTACGTGACCGTGAACACGCGGGTCACGGGCAGGTAACGGCGTACTCTCCGCGCGGACGGCGCCGGGCGGGCGGCCGGGACGGGGCGGGGGACGCGAACCGGCCGCGTCGGCGTCCGTGTGTCCGTGCGGCGGGGGAGCCGGGTCGGGCAGTACGGGACGTCCGGCGCGGCCGGGGTCCGGGCGGGCCCTCCGGGGCCCGGGCGGGAGGGGTCAGACGGCTTCGGCGGCCTCGGGGAGGAGCTGGGCGAGCCGGTCGGTGAGCTGGACGACCTCGGCGACGTCGCCGAAGCCGCGGGCGGCGTGGTCGACGGTCTTGCGGAGCCGGGTGTTGACCCGCTCGGAGCGGATGCTGCGGGCGACGCCGAGGGCCTTCTCGGCGAGGACGACGGACTGCTCGGGCTCGCGCTTGAGGAGGTGGACGGTGGCCAGGCCGATCAGGTTGAGGGCGTACGACCGCTGGTGGTCGGCGTCCTTCTCGAAGAGCTCGACGGCCCGCTCCATGAGGGGCTCGGCGAGCGAGGCGTACGTCGGGGAGCGGCCCGCGACGTAGGCGAGGTCGCGGTAGGAGTGGGAGTTCTCGCCGTTGAGCTCGGCCTCGGAGAAGAACCGGATCCAGTCGGGCTCGGGCTCCCCTTCCAGGCCGACGTCGGCGAAGGTGTCCTCGGCCATCCGGACGGCCCGCTTGCACTTGGAGGGCTGGCCCATGTTGGCGTAGGCGCGGGCCTCCATCGCATACAGCATGGCCTGGGTGCGGGCGGTGGCGCAGTCCCGGCTGCCGTACTGGGCGAGGTGGATGAGTTCGAGGGCGTCGTCGGGCCGGCCGAGGTGGATCATCTGGCGGCTCATGGACGACAGGATGTACGAGCCGAGGGGCTTGTCGCCGGCCTCCTTGGCGGCGTGCAGGGCGAGCACGAAGTACTTCTGGGCGGTGGGCTGGAGGCCGACGTCGTAGCTCATCCAGCCGGCCAGCTCGGCGAGTTCGGCGGCGCAGGTGAAGAGGCGCTTGGAGACGTCGGCCGGGTGCGGCTCCTGGAGGAGGTCGGTGACCTCGTGGAGCTGTCCGACGACGGCCTTGCGGCGCAGTCCGCCGCCGCACTGGGCGTCCCACTTGCGGAACATCGCGGTGGTGGACTCCAGGAGGTTGAGCTCGACCTCGGAGAGCCGGTGCGGGCGGCGGGCGTCGGCGAGGGGGGTGGGGTGCTCGGCCTCGCCCGTCGGGGTGGGGACGAGCCAGCGCTGCATCGGTTCGATGAGGGCGGGCCCCGCGGCGAGGGAGAGGGAGGAGCCGAGGAAGCCCCGGCGGGCGAGCATGAGGTCGCTGCGGGAGAACTCGCTGAGCAGGGCGACGGTCTGGGGCCCGGCCCAGGGGAGGTCGACCCCGGAGACGGAGGGCGACTGGTGGGCGGCGCGCAGGCCGAGGTCCTCGACGGCGACGACGGATCCGAAGCGCTCGGAGAACAGCTCGGAGAGGATCCGCGGGATGGGCTCGCGGGGCTGCTCGCCGTCGAGCCAGCGGCGCACGCGCGAGGTGTCCGTGGAGATGTGGTGCGCGCCCATCTGGCGCGCCCTGCGGTTCACCTGGCGCGCCAGTTCGCCCTTGGACCAGCCGCTGCGCACGAACCACGAGCCCAGCTGCTCGTTCGGGCGCTTGCCGGCAGTCGTACCGTCTGCGCCGTTGCCGCCCACTGGAACGCCCCCATCCACCTGATTGCCTGTCGTGCGAACCCTTATCAGAATGCCGTGTCGCGCGGCATCCGTCCGGCGTTCGCACTCCTTCGAACTGGAAACCGGGTTGCCACCGGCATACCCACGGGTGCAGTGCGCCCCACGGTTCGAGTACCGAAAGTAATCCTACGATCACCCCTCTACGAGGGGGATTCAAGAAACGCCACCATTCGCCACCCCTTCGAATGAACCCGCCACCCGTGGAACGCGCTTCACTTGACATGCGACGAACCGGAGTCGGCGGACGGATGCGCGGAGAGGCGCGTGTTCCGGCCCGCACCACCCCCCGCACGACCGTGCGCCACCCTCGGCGACAGAGCGTGACGGGGAGTGATGGCGGTGCTCCCGGTCGTAACCACCGGCGCGCTCGACCCGTTGGAGGGGACATGGGTTTCACGATCGGCGGCATTCGTGAGATGCGGTCCGGCGCACGCCGCCGCGTACGCGCCACGGAGTGCACAGCGGTGGCGGAGTACACGGGGCTGTGGGGCTGGGACGTGGTCCCCGGCGCGCGGGCCGTCTCCGGTCAGTGCTCCTGCGGCGATCCGGTGTGCGCGGCCCCCGGGGCGCACCCGCTCTCCTTCGCGGAGCCGGTCCCGGCGGGCGCCGGGCTCGACGACGCGACCAAGGCCTGGTCCGAGTATCCGGGGGCGGCGCTGCTCCTCCCGGTGGGCCGGGCCTTCGACGTGATCGAGGTGGCGGAGGCGGCGGGCCGACGGGCCCTGGTCCGGCTGGAGCGGATGGGCCTGCCGCTCGGTCCGGTGTGCGCGACCCCGACCGGCCGGGCGCGGTTCTTCGTGGCGCCGGGCGCGGCGGCCGAACTGCCGCAGCTGCTGTACCGGATGGGCTGGGACGACGCCGATCTGGACCTGCACTGTCTGGGCCCCGGCTCCTACGTCACCGCTCCCCCGTCGGACCTGGGCGGCCTCGGGCCGGTGCGGTGGCTGCGGCCGCCGACCCTGGACACGGCGGGCGCGCCGCCGCAGGCGCGGCTGCTGCTGGGGACGCTGGCGTACATCTGCCACCGCACGCACTTCTGACGCCGTACAAAGCGCTTCTCCCCCTGTACGGGTGAAGGGCCCCCGCCGGAGAACGGCGGGGGCCCTTCACGTGTGCGCGGGAGGGGCGCGGTCAGTCGCCGATCAGGGCGTCGACGAAGGCGCCCGGCTCGAAGGGGGCCAGGTCGTCCGGGCCCTCGCCCAGGCCGATGAGCTTGACCGGGACGCCCAGCTCGCGCTGGACGGCGACGACGATGCCGCCCTTGGCGGTGCCGTCGAGCTTGGTCAGGACGATGCCGGTGATGTCGACGACCTCGGCGAAGACGCGGGCCTGGATCAGGCCGTTCTGGCCGGTGGTGGCGTCGAGGACGAGGAGGACCTCGTCGAGCGGGCCGTGCTTCTCGACGACGCGCTTGACCTTGCCGAGCTCGTCCATGAGGCCGGTCTTGGTGTGGAGGCGTCCCGCGGTGTCGATGAGGACGACGTCGGCGCCCTCCGCGATGCCCTCCTTGACCGCGTCGAAGGCGATCGACGCCGGGTCGCCGCCCTCCGGGCCGCGGATGGTGCGGGCGCCGACGCGCTCGCCCCAGGTCTGGAGCTGGTCGGCGGCGGCCGCGCGGAAGGTGTCGGCGGCGCCGAGGACGACGGACTTGCCGTCGGCGACGAGGACGCGGGCCAGCTTGCCGGTGGTGGTGGTCTTGCCGGTGCCGTTGACGCCGACGACCATGACGACGCCGGGGACGTCCGCGGGGCTCTCGGTCTTCACCGTGCGGTCGAGATCGGGGCCGAGGAGGGTGATCAGCTCCTCGCGGAGGAGGCCGCGCAGCTCCTCGGGGGTGCGGGTGCCGAGCACCTTCACGCGCTCGCGCAGCCGCTCGACGAGCTCCTGGGTGGGGGCGACGCCGACGTCGGCGGTGAGGAGGGTCTCCTCGATCTCCTCCCAGGTGTCCTCGTCGAGGTGCTCGCGGGACAGGAGCGTGAGCAGCCCCTTGCCGAGCGAGTTCTGGGAGCGGGCGAGGCGGGCCCGGAGCCGTACGAGACGGCCGGCCGTGGGCTCGGGGATCTCGATCACGGGGGCCGGGGGCTCGGCGACGACCGGGTCCTCGACGGCGGTCGGCGTCCCCGTGGCCTCCTCGGCCGTGGGGAGCTGGACCTCCTCGACCGTGCGGCGTGGTTCTTCCCGCGGTGTCTCCGCCTCCTCGCCGACGTGCGGTTCGGCGGGCGGAGCGGTGATGGTCGGCGGGGTGGACGGCGGCTCGGCCGGGGGCAGCTGCTTCTTCTTGCGGCCGCTGACCACGAGCCCGCTCGTCACGGCGACCGCGACGACCAGAGCGATGACTACAGCAAGGATGAGTTCCATAACGGGTCCAGTATGGCGTCACCCCGCCCGCGTCCCCCGTACTCCCCGTGGGGCACGCCCCCGCGCACCGGGCCGGTCCGCCGTTCGGCGGTGCCGGACGCGGAGACCGCCCCGGTCCGGGCGCGGGGCCGGGACCGGGGCGGTCTTCGTGGGTGAGGAGGGGGGCAGCGGGGATCAGCCCATCTCCTCCAACGCCTTGCCCTTGGTCTCCTTGACGTACCGGAGCACGAAGGGGATCGAGAGCACGGCGAAGACCGTGTAGATGATGTAGGTGCCGGAGAGGTTCCAGTCCGCGAGGGACGGGAAGCTGGCGGTGATGGCCCAGTTGGCGATCCACTGCGCGGAGGCGGCGACGCCGAGGGCGGCGGCGCGGATCTTGTTGGGGAACATCTCGCCGAGGAAGACCCAGACCACCACGCCCCACGAGAGGGCGAAGAAGAGCACGAAGACGTGGGCGGCGACGAGGGCCACGACGCCCTGGGTCTCGGGCAGCTTGCCGTCGACGAGGTCGGCGGAGAAGGCCCAGGCCTCGAAGGCGAGGGCGATGGCCATGCCGACGGAGCCGACGAGGGCGAGCGGTTTGCGGCCGACGCGGTCGACCAGGACCATCGCGATCACGGTGCCGATGATGTTGATGATCGACGTGGTGAACGAGTAGAAGAACGAGCTCGACGGGTCGATGCCGACGGACTGCCAGAGGGTCGCGGAGTAGTAAAACGCGACGTTGATGCCGACGAGCTGCTGGAAGACCGAGAGTCCGATGCCGACCCAGACGATGGGCAGCAGCTTGAAGCGGCTGCCGGTGACGAACAGGTCCCAGAAGGTGGACTTGTGCTCGCGGCGCATGGCCTGCTTGATCTCGTCCACCCGGTGGTCCAGGTTCACGCCCTTGCCCTCGACCTCGGCGAGGACCTCCTTGGCCTTGTCGGTCTTGCCGACGGAGATCAGGAAGCGGGGGGACTCGGGGATCGCGAAGGAGAGCAGGCCGTAGAGGAGGGCGGGGACGACCATCACGCCGAGCATCCACTGCCAGGCCTCCAGGCCGCCGATCTTGCCGCGCTGGTCGCCGTCGGCGAGCTGGAGGATGCCGTAGTTGACCAGCTGGGAGATGGCGATGCCGATGACGATGGCGGCCTGCTGGAAGGAGCCGAGCCGGCCGCGGTAGGCGGCGGGGGCGACCTCGGCGATGTAGGCGGGGCCGATGACGGAGGCCATGCCGATGGCGAAGCCGCCGACGATCCGCCAGAAGGCGAGGTCCCAGAGGGCGAAGGGCAGCGCCGAGCCGACGGCGCTGACGGTGAAGAGGACGGCGGCGATCTGCATACAGCGGATGCGGCCGATGCGGTCGGCGATCCGGCCGGCGGTGGCGGCGCCGATGGCGCAGCCGATCAGAGCGATCGCGATGACCTGGGCGAGGGTGCCGGAGCCGATGTCGTACCGGTGGCGGATCGCCTCGACGGCACCGTTGATGACGGAGCTGTCGTAGCCGAAGAGGAAGCCGCCCATCGCGGCGGAGGCCGTGATGAAGATGACGTGACCGAGGTGGTCCGGTTGGGCGGCGCGGCCTTCGGAGGGGGGCGGCGGGGGCGCCGACTCAGTGCTGGTCACATGGACTCCTGGTTGCTCCGGCAGCGTTGTCGGGGCGTGGGGGGCGAGCCCTTCAAGTGGCGCACAACTTCACGCCGCCCACCACTTGAAGGTAAAAGCAACGTTGCAGAGACTATGCGTTCAAGTTTCGAAGTCAATAGTTCCCGTCCTGTGAATTTGAGGGCAGGGTTGCACTACTTAGGTTCAACTCTTGAAGGCGACTCGATGGTGGCCAGGAGCGGCGTCGCTACCGCAGCCTTTGGCTGATGACCTTGGATACCCCGTCGCCCTGCATGGAAACGCCGTACAGCGCGTCCGCGACCTCCATGGTCCGCTTCTGGTGCGTGATCACGATCAGCTGCGAGGACTCCTGGAGCTCCTGCATGATCCGGATCAGCCGCTGGAGGTTGGTGTCGTCGAGCGCCGCCTCGACCTCGTCCATCACGTAGAACGGGCTGGGCCTGGCCTTGAAGATGGAGACGAGCAGCGCCACGGCCGTCAGCGAGCGCTCGCCGCCGGAGAGCAGCGAGAGCCGCTTGACCTTCTTGCCCGGCGGGCGGGCCTCCACCTCGACGCCGGTGGTGAGCATGTCGTCCGGATCGGTGAGGACGAGACGGCCCTCGCCGCCCGGGAAGAGGCGCGAGAAGACGCCCTCGAACTCGCGGGCCGTGTCCCGGTAGGCCTCGGTGAAGACCTGCTCGACGCGCAGGTCCACCTCCTTCACGACCTGAAGCAGGTCGGTCCGGGTCTTCCTCAGGTCCTCCAGCTGCTCCGAGAGGAACTTGTGCCGCTCCTCCAGGGCCGCGAACTCCTCCAGGGCCAGCGGATTCACCTTGCCGAGCTGGTGGTGGGCGCGCTCGGCGGCCTTCAGCCGCTTCTCCTGCTCCGAACGGACGAACGGCCGGGGCGCGGCGGGCTCCGCGCCCTCCTCCCCCTCGACCGCGGGCGGCGGGGGGACGGGCTGGTCGGGGCCGTACTCGGCGACCAGGGCGGCCGGTCCGACGCCGAACTCCTCCAGGGCCTTCGCCTCCAGCTGCTCGATCCGCAGCCGCTTCTCGGCGCCGAGGACCTCGCCCCGGTGGACGGAGTCGGTCAGCTTGTCCAGCTCGGCCTTGAGGTCCCGGCCCCGGGCCCGGGCCGCCGTGAGGCCCTGCTCCCGGTCGGCCCTGGCCGCCTCGGCGACCGCCCGCTCCCGCTCGGCGCGGGACAGCGAGACCTCGACGTGGGCCAGGAGCGTGCGGGCTCCGGCGGCGACGGCTCCGGCGACCTCCGCCTCGTGGCGGAGCCGGGTCCTCCTCCGCTCGGCACGCGCGCGTGCCTCCCGTTCGGCGCGGGCGGCCCGGTCGAGGGAGTCGGCCCGCCCGGCGAGCCCCCTGACCCGCTCCTCGTGGGTACGGACCTGGAGCCGGGCCTCCATCTCGGTCTGGCGCGCCCGGGAGCCGTCGGCCGCGAGCCGGTCGCGCGCGGAGGTGTCGGGCTCCTCGTCGCCGCCCTCGTCCGCGGCGGCCTCCTCGGCCACCAGGAGCCGCTCGGCCAGTTCCTCGGCGTCGGCGGTGGCCTTCTCCAGGGCCTCCTGGGCGCGGGCGGCGGCCGCGGCGGCGCGCTCGGCCTCCCCCGCCGCTCCCCTGGCCTGTCCGGCGAGCCCGCCGAGCCGCTGGGCGACGGCGGACTTCTCGCGCTCGGCGGTACGGCGGCGGGCGTCGAGCTCCTCGACGAGCGCGGCGGCGGTGCGGCGCCGCTCGCCGGCCTCCTCCCGGGCGGTCGCCAGCTCCTCGCACCGGGCGGCCAGTTCGTCGAGTTCGGCGGCGGCCTCGGCCACGGAGGCCTGGACTTCGAGGAGGCTGGGGGCGCCGGCGGAGCCGCCGTGCGCGAGGTGCGCGCCGAGCAGGTCGCCCTCGGTGGTGACGGCGGTCAGCGCGGGCCGGGTCCTGACCAGCTCCGCGGCCTCGTCCAGGTCGTCCACGACGACGACGCCGTCGAGCAGGCGGCGGACGGCGCCCATGAGTTCGGCGGGTCCCCGGACGAGGTCGGCGGCGTACGGGCGGCCGCCGGGAGCGGGGCCCACCGGCTCCGGGTCCGGGTCGGGGGCGCCGGTGAGGAGCAGGGAGGCCCGGCCCGCGTCCTGCTTGCGCAGCAGGCGGAGGGCGTCGACGGCGGCGGCGGGACCGGCGGCGACCGCGTCGGCGGCCGCGCCGAGGGCGGCGGCGACGGGGACCTCGTACCCGGGGGTGACGGTGAGGAGGTCGGCCGCCGGGCCGAGGAGGCCGGTGAGTCCGGCGGCGAGCAGGGCTCCGGTGCCGTCCTTGCGACGCAGTCCGAGGGCGAGGGTGTCGTGCCGGGCCCGGGTCGCGGCGCGGCGGCGCTCGGCGGCGTCGAGGGCTTCGCGAGCGGCGCTCAGGGCGGCCTCGGCCTCGGCGAGCCCGTGGCGGGCGGCCTCGTGCCGATCGGCGTGCTCGGTGCCCTCCGCGTCGAGACCGTCGACCTCCGCCTTGAGCCGTTCGTACTCCTCCTGGGCCGTGGCGGCCCGCTCGGCCGCCTCGTCGCGGGCCTCGGCGAGCCGGTCGATCTCGGCCCGGGCGGCGGCGGCGCGCGAGCGGGCCGCGTCGGCCTGACCGTGGAGGCGGGCGAGGCCCTCGCGCCGGTCGGCGAGGGCGCGGGCCGCGTCCTTGAGGCGGCGCTCCTCGTCGGTCAGGGCCCGCTCCAGGTCGGAGCGGTGGACGACGGCGTCCTCCAGGGCGCGTTCGGCCGCCTCCAGGGCGGCTTCGAGTTCGGTCTCCTGCTCGCGGACGCGGGCCGCCTCGCGTTCCAGGTCCTCGGGGTCGCGGCCGCGCCGCTCCTCGGGGGGCGCGGTGGTGGCGCTCTTCACGCGCGCGTCGGCCAGGGAGACGGTGCCCCGGACGCGTTCGGCGAGCTGGGAGAGGTCGTACCAGGTCTGCTGGGCGCGCTCCAGGCGGGGCACGAGCGCGCGTGCCTCGGCCTCCAGGGCGGCCTCCCGGGCGAGGGCGGCTTCGAGTTCGGCCTCGGTGGCCTCCTTGCGGGCGAGGAGGGCGGTCTCGTCGGCGACCTCGGCGGTGAGCGCCGCCCGGAGGCGGACGAGGTCGTCGGCGAGGAGGCGGAGGCGCGCGTCGCGCAGGTCGGCCTGGATGACGACGGCCCGGCGGGCGACGGCGGCCTGCCGGCCGAGCGGCTTGAGCTGGCGGCGCAGCTCGTCGGTGAGGTCCTGCACGCGCGCGAGGTTGGCCTGCATCGCGTCGAGCTTCCGCAGCGCCTTCTCTTTCCGCTTGCGGTGCTTGAGGACGCCGGCGGCCTCCTCGATGAAGGCGCGGCGGCCCATCGGGTCGGCGTGCAGCACGGAGTCGAGCTGTCCCTGTCCGACGATGACGTGCATCTCGCGTCCGATGCCGGAGTCGGAGAGCAGGTCCTGGAAGTCGAGCAGGCGGCAGGTGTCGCCGTTGATCTGGTACTCGCTGCTGCCGCCGCGGAACATGATCCGGGTGAGGGTGACCTCGGCGTAGTCGATGGGCAGGGCGCCGTCGGAGTTGTCGATGGTCAGCGAGACCTCGGCGCGGCCGAGCGGGGGGCGCCCGGCCGTGCCGGCGAAGATGACGTCCTCCATCTTGCCGCCGCGCAGCGACTTGGCGCCCTGTTCGCCCATGACCCAGGAGAGGGCGTCCACGACGTTGGACTTGCCCGAGCCGTTGGGGCCCACGACACAGGTGATTCCCGGTTCGAACCTCAGTGTGGTGGCCGAGGCGAACGACTTGAATCCGCGGAGCGTCAGGGCCTTGAGGTGCACGTCGGGGACTCTACCGGGGCCCGCGCGTTTCACCCGCGAACGTGGAGGGCAGATCCTCGGATGAGAAGGGGGAGGACATGGGGGACTCCGGGGAAACGGCGGGTGAAAGCAAGAAGGGACGCCGAAGCGTCCCTTGCGTGTTCAGCCGACATGCGTCGAGCTCCATATGCGGCTGTGTGGCGGTCGGCCTCGCCGACCTGTGTGTTTCCCACCTGGCCCCTCGGGGCTGGGCTGTCAGGTGAGCGCAGGCTCCGCCTGGGGTACGTCGAGGTCGATGCTGTCCAGCAGCGACTCTCCCTGGTGGTGAGCGGCGGCAGCGGCGAGCGCGTCGTTCTCGGACTGGATCCGTACCAGCTCGGATTCGAGGTCCTGGACGCGCTGCTGGAGCCGTCGCATCTCGGCGAGGAGTCGCGGGTCGGAGCCGCCGACGTAACCGAGAAGCGCCTTTGCCATGATGGATGGTCCTCCACAATGAGTGACCGACCGAAGCGGTGTGGGTCGTGAGGGATTCGCACCCGCGGTGTTCGGCAGTGACTTGTTGTGCCGGTTCCACTGCCCCACAGCCAAGGTGCGCGGGGCTTCCAGAGTCTCACCAAAAAGTTTGACGGTCAACACGATCACGCCCCGTTCGAGGGGACGACCGGGGAGTCCACGGCCGCTCAGGGGCGGTCGCGCCTCTCGACCCGGCGCCTCGGGGCGTCGCGATCATTCTCATCGGGCAGCCTTCCACGGCGGGCGCTTCTTGGCAACCACCAGGCGCTTTCCCCTTTACGCACCCGTTACGGCGCGTTCGTACGAGGCCCCTCCGGGTCACCGGAAGGGGTCTCGGAGAGTGATCGTCAGCGGATGGCGAAGCCGTCGTAGCCGCCGCGCGGGGTGTCCCAGATCTCAGTGACTCCGTCCACGCGTCCGGGTGTGTCGTCGGAGTGGAGCCAGTCGAGCAGACGGTGGCAATTCTCACGCGGGCCCTCGGCCACGACCTGCACCCGGCCGTCGTCGAGGTTGAGGGCGAAGCCCACCAGGCCGCCGATCTCCAGGGCGTTTGCCCTGGTGAACCAGCGGAAGCCCACTCCCTGTACCCGGCCGCGTACCCAGGCGGTCATCCGTACGTCGTCGCTCATGGCTGCACGCTAACGGGGAGGGCACCCGACGAGCACATCGCCCCCCGCTTCCCACTCGCGTACAGTCCCGACGAACGCGTCTCACCCGTTCGGGCGCGCGCCGTTCGACGATCGGACCGCAACGGTACCGACCGCAAAGATCAGCAAAGATTCGCAAAGATCCGCAGAGAAGACCAGCAGGAGGGCAGAGCCATGGGACGCCACCGTCGCTCCGGCGCCGCACCCGCCGCAGAAGACTACGCGGCCGGTACGGACCGCCGGCACCGGGGTGACCGCCGCAGGCGGTCCGTGCGCAACGGTCTGCTCGGCGCCTCCGCGGCGGTCGCGGTCGGCGCGGTCGCGGTCACCTCGGGCCTCCTGCCCGGCGGGGACGTGCTCACGGTCGGCAGCACCGGCACGGCCGAGCGCCAGACGCAGACGCAGTCCCCATCCCAGTCCCGGCAGGCGCCGGAGCTGACGACGCAGGGCGGGGCGACGGAGACCCCGGCGGGCACGGGCACCGGGAAGCCGGCCGCCCCGTCGGCGAAGCCGAGCGCCGCGCCGAGCAAGAAACCGAGCGCGAAGCGGACTGCGAAGCCGAGCGCCGAGCCGAGCCCGAAGCCCTCGAAGACCACGGCGTCCCCGAGCGCGAAGCCGAAGCCGAAGGCGACCCCGTCGCCCGAGAAGCCCAAGGTCACGAAGACGGCGGCCCCGAAGAAGGCCGCTCCCAAGCCCGCCGCGCCGAAGACCTCGGCCGCGCCCACCACCGAGGCGCCCGCGCCGAAGCCGGCCCCGACCACCCAGGCGCCGACCCGGAAGGCCGCGGCCGCCTCCACCGCGAGCCGGGGCGACGCCGCCGAGGCGGAGATCCTGCGCCTGGTCAACGCCGAGCGCGCCACCGTGGGCTGCACCCCCGTGAACGCCGACGCGCGGCTCGCCTCCCTGGCGGGCGCGTTCAGCGCGGACATGGCCGCCCGCGGCTTCTTCGACCACACGGACCCCGACGGGGACACCCCGTGGACGCGCGCCCAGCAGGCGGGCGTCCCGAACCTGGCCGGCGAGAACATCGCCCGCGGCCAGACGGACGCGGCGGCCGTGATGAAGTCCTGGATGAACAGCGACGGCCACCGCGCCAACATCCTGAACTGCGACTTCAAGACGATGGGCGTGGGCGTGCACTTCGGCGACGGCGGCCCCTGGTGGACCCAGGACTTCGGCTACTGAGATTCCTGCAGGTCAGAGCCCTACCTTTCTGTGTGGGCCGTCCCGGGGCCGTGATCGGCATCCGGGGCGGCCCACACTGCGTCTACGGCGGCCCGCGTGCGCGTCTGACTCGACGGCATGAGGTGGGTGTAGGTCCGCAACGTGAACCCGGGGTCGTGGTGCCCCAGATACTCGCTCAGTGCCTTGATGCTCTCCCCCGCGTCCAGGAGCACGGACGCGTAGAAGTGGCGCAGCGCGTGCATTCCGTTGTCCCGGCCGCCCACGATGCCGGCAGCACGAAGGGCCGGACGCCACTGCCGGTCATTGAAGCGGTTCCGGTTCAGCGAGAACCCCTCTGGACTCCGGAAAATCAGCTTCGCCGTGACCGGAGGACCGTCGAGCGTCTTCCAGGGCAACGTCACCTCGGCGGCCGGGAACTGGTGAAGGTGATCCGTGAGCGCGAGGGCGATGGACTCGGGCAGGGGTACGTCACGTTCCTTGCCGCCCTTGGGCGGGGCAAAGACCGGACGGTTGCGGAGCAGTTTCACCTGCCGAACGACGTGGACGACACCACCCTTGAGGTCCAGGTCCTCGACGGCGAGGCCGAACACCTCCCCTTGGCGCAGACCGCACCCGGCGGCGGGATCGACAAGCGCCTGGTACCGCTCTGGTAGCTCGGCCCGGGCCGCCATGACACGGGCAGTCGACCACGGCTTGACCTTGCGAGGGTCGAGCCGGGGCGCCTTTACAGACCGGGCGCTACAGGGGTTGACCCTGATGACCCGGTCCTCCACTGCGGCCGTGAAGACCGTGGAGACGTGCGCGAAGATTCCACGCCGATAGGAAGCGGAGAGGCCCGCGTCTTCCAGCGTCCGCATCCACAGTCGAAGGTGCGTCGGGTTGAAGGAGCTCATGGGACGCGTCCCTATGTGCGGAAGCGCGTGGAGCCGGAGCCGCATCTCGACAGATTCCCTCGTGGAGGGGTCGGTTCCCTGAGTCTTGATCCACTGGTTCGCGTACTGCTCGAACGTGACCTTGCCTGCCTCCGGAGCGATGTAGTCGCCCCGGGACATGTCCGCCTCGATGTTGGACAGCCAGACCTCAGCCTTGCGCTTCTGCTTGTCCGGGAAGCTCTTCGACTTCTCTGTTCCGTCCGGGCCGATGTAGCGGGCGCGGTATCGCAGGCCGGTCCCGTGGCGCTCCGTCTTGACCCGCTGAGGCTTGCCGTCCGGGCCGTTCTCTACCTTGAACCAGCGGTCCTGGATGTGTCCGGCCATCAGGCAGCTTCCTTATACATAAGGGAGGCCACCCAGACACGAACGTCCTCGGGGTCGAAGCGGAGATGCCGGCCGACTCGAAAGCCCCTGGGGCCGGTGTCCTTCCGGCGCCACTGGTAGATGGTCTCCAGCGGAACGCCCAGGAGGTCAGCGAGGTCGGTCGGCGTGAGGTATCGATCGGGCAGAGCACGGGCCATGGTCACCACTCCCCCATGTCGGTGGCTTCAAGTTCGGTACGGATCTCGCGGGCGTGTTCGCGGTTGTGTTGGATGTCGCGGCGGATGTTGGCGGCGAGCCAGGATTCGCCGGGGGTGTGGCCGTGTCCGGCGTAGGTCCAGTGGGCGACGGTGAGGACGGTGGCTTCGGGGTGTTCGTTGGGGTCGGGGAGGCCGAGGGCGGTGCGCTGCTGTGCTGCGCGGTAGTCGGCGCGGACCTGTCGGAGGGCGCCGAGGGTGGTGGAGTAGTTGCGGGATTTGGTGGAGAAGTGGCCGCGGAAGCCGAGCATGTGGGCCCAGTCGCGTAGGCGGCGGTCGGGGTAGGCGGCGTGGAGGTCGAGGCAGGCTTCCATCAGGCGCCGGGGGTGGTCGGGGATGTCGAGGAGGATGAGGGCTTCTTTGTTGCCGACGGGGTGGTCGGTGGTGCCGGTGGTCTCGGCGGCTTTGGTGGCGTACTTGGCGACGTAGGAGGCGACGGCCTGTTCGGTGAGGTCTTCGCCCTGGCCGAAGGCTTTGATGGGCTGGATGTCGAGCTGGGTGCCCCAGGTGAGGGCGAGGTCCTGGCCGACGCCGTGCGCGGGGGCGGCGGGCACGGTGACCTGGACGCGGGTGGCGGCGGCGCGGATGGCGTCGGTGAGGAGGTCGAGGGTGGCCCAGGCCGGGGGCGGGGTGTGAGGGCCCTTGGGGCCGTCGAAGCGGATGACGGCGTGGAAGTGGACGGCGCCGCGTTTCTGGTATTCGGCGACCTTGCCGAAGGAGACGCGGGACTGTTCGCGGGCGGCTTTCTGGGTGAGGCCGGCGCGGGCGGCGATCTCGCGGCGCAGGTAGATCGTGAAGTAGCGCCACAGGTCGGAGGCGTGGTTGTTCCACAGCACCGCGGCCGCGTAGTCGTAGGTGGACGGGTCGAGCGGGGTGCCCAGCTCAGGAGCATCCTCCGGGTGGCGGGTGCCGCAGCGGCAGGGCCGGGTGCCGGGCCGGTTGTGCACCGGGCCGAAGGACGGAGCGGTCAAAGTGGCGAAGACCCGGGGATGGTCCCGGATCGTCTCCGGGGTGCCCTTGTCGGGGGCGCCGGTGAGGCCGGCGCGGATGAGGTGATAGGTGTCGCCCGCGTAAGTCCAGGCGCAGGCCGGGCAGCGCGAGGCCCGCCGGTTACCGCACGCCACCCGCAGCACCCCGCCGGGTTCGGCGTCGGTGGTGTAGGCGTGCAGCACGGTCTTGGTGGCGGGGTCGAGGAGCTTGGTGCCGCCGGTCAGGCGGATGGGGTTGGTGCAACCGCCGGTGCGACGGAGCTATTCGGTGAGACGGTCGAAGCCGGGAGACCCGGCCACCCGGAGCAGATCACTCAGGGTGGCCGGGTCCAGGCCCGCCGCAATGGCGGTGTCGGTCACGCGGGAACCTCCGTTGCTTCGGTGGTGAGGGTGTCGAGGACGGTGGCGGCTTCGGTCGCGGCGGTGGCAAGGGTGCGCAGGGCGTCGGCCGAGCCGGAGGAGACCAGGAGCGCGATGTCGATGGCGTCGCCCTCGATACGTAGGCTCACGAACGGGCGGAGACGGTCGGGGAAGGGGGTGACGCGGATGCGGGTGTCCACCTGGAGGTGGCCGTTGACCGAGATACCGTTCACGGCAGTCACTTCCCGGCGTGGGTGAGAGCGGCGGCCGTAGTGCGGGTGCCGGTGCCCTTGCACGTGGGGCAGATGGCGGCCAGGGTGCGGCGCTGTCCGTCGGGGGTGGTGCTGCCGGTGGTGATGTGGACGACGGGGAAGCCGTCGCAGTGGGAGCAGACGCGGGTGGCCGGGGTCTGGGGCATCATGGGTTTTCCCTTTCGGGTCCGGTGGATCTGGAGGGGGTTGAAGGCGCCCGGGGCGGCGGAAGTTTGGCGACCGAGGCCGTCCCGGGGGCCGCTCAGTGTGTGTTGCGCCTGCCGTGGCCCTTGGCCGCGTACATCGCCTTGTCGGCGGCGGACAGGGCGTCGGTGAGGGTGGGGACCGGCAGGTGGGCGGGGTAGGCGAAGCCGACCGAGGCGGAGACCGGCAGGGTGTGCCCGTGGTGGGTGACCGGGCTGTCCAGGGCGGACCAGAGGGCGAGAAGGCCGGCGGTGCGGTCGGGGTGGGCGACGATGGCGGCGAACTCGTCCCCGCCGAGCCGGGCCGCGACCCCGGACCGTCCGCACCAGTCGCTCAACCGCTGGGCTGTGGCGGTGAGGACGGTGTCTCCGGCGGCGTGGCCGTGGGTGTCGTTGACGGCCTTGAAGTCGTCCAGGTCGACCAGGAGCACGAGGGCGCCGGGGTGTTTGGTGATGAGGCGTTCGGCGCGGGCGGTCCATCCGGCGCGGGTGTGCAGGCCGGTCAGGGGGTCGCGGCGGGCGGTGGCCAGACGGCGCGAGAGCAGCCCGCCGTGCAGGGCCCACCCGAGGGCCGGTAAGCCCGCGGCCGCCATGGTGTACGTGTCCATGCTGGTCACCGGCCCTTGCGTCGGGTGCGGGTGGGCTTGATGGGCGGGATGGCGTCGTAGGCGTCGCGGCCCTGCTGGAAGGAGGCTCGGTCGGTCTCGCTGACGTGGGAGGTGCCGAGCTGGCGGGTGATGCGGCCGATGGTCTTGCGGTCGCCGTGCCGTTTGGCGATGGCGTACTCGCGGCCCAGCTCGGCCATCTGCGGGTTGGCCGGGGTCTCGTCGGTCTTGCGGCGGAACAGGCCCATGTCAGTGCTTCCTTTCCTGGTTGATCAGGGACTTGAGGACCACGGCGCACACGGCGACGGAGACGCCGGTGATGGCGACCGCCAGGAGCATCGAGACCAGAACGGCACCGACGACCAGGACGACCGCGCCGCCGCCGGCCGCAAGGGCGAGCGCGCTGCCGGGGGTGAGCTGGACCGCCGTACGAGCCGGAACAACCGGAACCGGGGCCGGGGCGGGCGCGGTCGGTTCGACGTCGGCGGCCGGGTCGGGGGCCGGGTGGTTGAGGGGGATGGGGGTGCCGGTCGGGAGCGGGTTGACCGGGATGCGGGGCTGGAGCATGAGGCGGG
>NZ_JBIVPH010000015.1:0-129667 GCF_044754545.1 Streptomyces sp. NPDC093071
CGGAAGCTAAGCCTTTCAGCGCCGATGGTACTGCAGGGGGGACCCTGTGGGAGAGTAGGACACCGCCGAACAATTTTTAGCCTCAACCCCCAGACGATGTCTGGGGGTTGAGGCATTTTTGCGTTCCGGACCAGTTCTAGGCTGGTGCCATGCGATACGACTTGGTCATCTTCGACAACGACGGTGTGCTGGTGGACAGCGAGCCGATCTCCAACACCCTGTTGGCCGGCTACCTGACGGAGCTCGGGCACCCCACCTCGTACGAGGACTCCCTGCGGGACTACATGGGGTCCGCCATGCACCGCGTGCACGACCTGGTCGAGGAGCGGACCGGGCAGCGGTTGCCCGTGGACTTCGACGACGTCCTCCACGCGCGCGTCTTCGCCGCGTTCCAGGCCGAGTTGGAGCCCGTGCCCGGTGCCGAGGACGTGCTGAAGCGGCTCGTCGACGCCGGGGTCCCGTACTGCGTGGCCTCCTCGGGGAGTCACGAGCGGATCGGGGTCGGGCACCGGAAGACCGGGCTCGACGCCTGGTTCCGGGACGGGAACGTCTTCAGCTCCGAGGACGTCGGCCGGGGCAAGCCGGCGCCCGACCTGTTCCTGCACGCCGCCGCGCGGATGGGCGTCGAGCCCGGGCGGTGCGTCGTCGTCGAGGACAGCCCGCTCGGCGTGCGGGCCGCCCTGGCCGCCGGGATGGACGTGTACGGGTTCACCGCGATGACGCCCGAGGAGAAGCTCGCCGGGGCCCGGGGCTTCTTCCGGAGGATGGACCAGCTCCCCGCGATTTTGGGTCTCTGATCCGTCTACCCAGGAGTAGGTTCCGGCCGTACGCTGTGCCGCCATGACGGATGCGCGGTTGCGGCGTGGGCGGGGATCCCTGGCGGTCGGTTTCTTCGTGCAGGGGGTCACGTTCGCCCTGCTCGTGACCCGGATACCGGCGATCCAGGACCGGTACGGGATATCCGACGCGCTGCTGCCCGCCTTCCTGGCCGCCGTGCCGATCCTCGCCGGAGTGGCGAGCGTGACGACCGAGAAGGTCGTCGCCCGGGTGGGGCCCGCCGTGGTACTGCGCTGGTCGCAGCCCTTCGTGCTGCTGGCCCTGCTCGCCGTGGGCGCCGGCACGGAGCTGTGGGAGGCCGCCGTCGCGCTCGGGCTCTTCGGGCTCGCCGTGGGCGCCCTGGACGCCTCCATGAACATGCTGGGCGTGAGCCTCCAGCGGGCGTACGGCCGGAGCATCATGCTCGGCTTCCACGCCGCGTACAGCCTCGGCGGGATCGTGGGGGCCTCGCTCGCCTGGGCCGGGGCGCACTGGCAACTGTCGCTGTTCACGTCCTATCTGCCGGTCGTGGCCGTCCTGTTGCCCCTCGCGCTCGTCGGCAGCCGCTGGTACGCGGCCGGTGGCGACGGGCCCGCGCCAGAGGAGAGCGCGGAGAGCGCGGAGAAGGCCGGCGGCGGGGTCGCGTTCACGCTGCTGCTGCCGCTCTGCCTCGTCATGACCTTCGCGTACATCGGGGACTCCACGGTCGCCAACTGGAGCGCCAAGTACCTCCAGGACGTGCTGCACAGCTCCGAGGAGCTCGCGACCGTGCCGTACAACGCGTACATGGTGACGACGCTCCTCGGGCGGGCCGTCGGGGACTTCGGGGTGCGCCGGCTCGGGGCCGCGGCGGTCGTGCGCGGCGGGGCCGTGCTCGCGGCGCTCGGGTTCGGGCTCGTCGCGGTGGCGCCGGGCGCCTGGGCGGGGATCGCGGCGTTCACGCTCCTCGGGCTCGGGCTCAGCGTGATCGTGCCGCAGACCTTCGCCGCCGCCGGGCGGCTCTTCCCCGGGAACAGCGACGCGGCCGTCGCCCGGCTCAACGTCTTCAACTACGTCGGCTTCCTGATCGGGTCGCCGCTCGTGGGGGCGCTCGGGGACGCGTGGAGCTACCGGGGCGCCATGCTGGTGCCGATGGTGCTCGTCCTCGTGACGGTGGCGTACGCCACGTCGTTCGGCTCGCGAGGGGCCCGATACGGTGGCGGGCATGAGCGGCCGCGCACTGTTGATGTGGGATGAAGCTGTCACGCAGTACGACTTCGGGTCCGAGCATCCGATGGATCCGGTACGGCTCGCGCTGACGATGTCGCTGGTGCGGGCCTACGGGCTCGACCGGGCGGTCGACGTGGTCGCGGCGAAGCCGGCCGGGGACTCGACGCTGCGGCTCGTGCACCGCGAGGACTACGTTACGGCCGTGCGGGCGGCCTCGGCCGATCCGCGCCGCGCCGACCAGGCGTACGGGCTCGGCACGGTCGACGACCCGGCGTTCGCCGGGATGCACGAGGTGTCGGCGCTGATCGCCGGGCAGTCGGTGGGGGCGGCGGAGGCCGTGTGGCGCGGGGAGGCCGCGCACGCGGTCAACTTCTCCGGCGGGCTGCACCACGCGATGCCCGGGGCGGCCGCGGGCTTCTGCATCTACAACGACGCCTCGCTCGCCATCGCCCGGCTGCTCGAACTGGGCGCGGAGCGGGTGGCGTACGTGGACGTGGACGTGCACCACGGGGACGGGGTGCAGGCGGCGTTCTGGGAGGACCCGCGGGTCCTGACGGTCTCGCTGCACGAGCACCCGAGGACGCTGTTCCCGCAGACCGGCTGGCCGGAGGAGACCGGCGCGCCGGGGGCCGGTGAGGGCGGGGCCGTGAACGTGGCCCTGCC
This sequence comes from Streptomyces sp. NPDC093071, assembly GCF_044754545.1. Taxonomy (NCBI): domain Bacteria; kingdom Bacillati; phylum Actinomycetota; class Actinomycetes; order Kitasatosporales; family Streptomycetaceae; genus Streptomyces; species Streptomyces sp. NPDC093071. Next base: position 2,689 of record NZ_JBIVPH010000015.1, read on the forward strand.
GGCCGGGACCGGGGACGCGGGGTGGCTGCGGGCCTTCCACGCGGTCGTGCCGGAGCTGCTCGCGGACTTCCGGCCGCAGGTCCTCGTCACGCAGCACGGGGCGGACACGCACTTCGAGGACCCGCTCGCCCACTTGGCGGTCTCCCTCGACGCCCAGCGGGCGGTCCAGGAGGCCTGTCACGAGCTGGCGCACGAGCACGCCGGGGGCAGGTGGCTGGCGCTCGGCGGCGGCGGATACGCGGTGGTCGACGTCGTACCCCGGTCGTGGACGCACCTGGTGGGGATCGCGGCGCACGCGCCCGTGGACCCGGCGTCGGTGATCCCCTCGTCCTGGCGGGACGAGGTGTACGCGCGGACGCGGCAGTTGGGGCCCGCGCGGATGACGGACGGACGGTGGCCGGTGGACTTCCGGGACTGGGCCGGGGGGTACGACCCGGCCGACCGGCTCGACCAGGCGGTGATCGCGACCCGCAGGGCTGCCTTCCCGCTGCGGGGGCTGCTGGCTTAGGGCCCGTCCGGCCGCCGGTCCCGGGAACGCCCGGCCGGAAGTTACGCCGACGGTGGGGCGTCCGGGAGGTTCGGGTCCCCGGGCGGCCGTGTTCCGGCAGCATCGGAAGGGTGTTGAGTACCGGGGCGCTGCGGGCGCATCTGTTGGCGGCGGGGTTGGCGGGCACGGTCGCGACCCCGCGGGAGGAGAACCTGCGGAGCTACCGGCTCTTCGCCGCGCGCGATCCCCGGGTGCTGCTCGGGCTCGATCCGGTGCGGGCCTGGGACGAGGCCGGGCTGCTGCGGCTCATGGCCGACAGGTGCGGGGTGTCGGGGGACCCGGGGCACCGGTCCGGGCCGGACGCCATCGATCCGGAGCGGACGGTGCGGGGGCTCGACGCCTTCGCGGCGCGGCTCGGCGCGGCGGCGGCGCGGCGGGTTCCGGTGCTCCTGGGGACGGGTCATCCGCACCGGTTGCTCGGTTTCTACGCCGCTCTCGCAGACGCGTTGTCGGCGGCGGGATGTCTTGTCCTCACCCCGGCGCAGGGGAGATGTGTCGACATGACGACCCGGTTCGGCGTACGCACGTACCTCCTCGACTACGCGCGGGGGGTGGCGTTCGTGCGGGAACCCGGACCGCCCGGGGGCAGGCGCGCACCGGGGGCGCACTCCCATTCGCCGCTTCCGGTCAGGGCCGCCCTGGAGAGCGCGGCCGACTCCGGCGGGCCGCTTCCGGAGCTGGTGGTCGGGGACCACGGATGGGTCTGCGGGGCAGGTCAGCTGGGTATCGAGGCCATCGGGCTCGCCGATACGGACGATCCCGCGCTGTTCGTCGGGGAGGCGGAGGGGCAGGTGTCGGCGGTGGTGCCGCTCGACGACGGGGTGCACTCCGCCTCGTACCTCCCGCTGACGCGCTATGTACTCAATCGGGCCCGTCTGTCACGGTAAACGGCCGGTGGTGGCTCCTCTTCCCCACTCGTACCACCCGCCCCTACTCTGGATCGTGAGCGCTCGGCGACGAAGAGTCACCGGAGGGGAAGCCGGTGGGCGTCGCGGCGGAAGGTACAGGTGGGTCATGGCTGCTGGCGATCGACCTCTCAACGAGGTCAAGTTTCTGACCGTGGCGGAAGTCGCCTCGGTGATGCGCGTCTCGAAGATGACCGTGTACCGCTTGGTGCACAGCGGTCATCTGCCGGCGATCCGGGTGGGCAGGTCCTTCCGGGTGCCGGAACAGGCGGTGCACGAGTACCTCCGGGAGTCCTACGTGGGGGTGGGAACCGCGTAGCGAGCGCGCGGCACGGCCCCGGAAAAGCCCGGAAGGACTCTGGGCGGCCCCCGGGAGAGCCGGATGTTGCCCTCGGATTACGAGCGAGGTGCTCGGGACGGTAGGCTAGGCCGACGTAGGTCGTGTGGGCCCAGACGCCCCGCACCGATTCCCGCCGAGCGGGAATGTTCCGAGAAGTGAGCGAGGGTAGTCGTGGGCTCTGTTATCAAGAAGCGGCGCAAGCGGATGGCGAAGAAGAAGCACCGCAAGCTGCTCAAGCGCACGCGCGTTCAGCGTCGCAACAAGAAGTAAGGCGACCGCTGCACCGCAGCATTCAGTGCGTCGGGCGTGGCCCTTCACCGTTCGCGGTGGAGGGCCACGCTTTTATTGCGCCGAAATCTGGAAGCGCTACGGTGGCGACCAACGGAAGACGGACGGAAGGCGCTGATCTTGGGCAGGGTCGTGCTCGTCACCGGTGCCGCCCGGCACCTCGGCGGCCGCTTCGTGCGGCGGATCCAGCGGGACCCCGAGGTGGAGCGGGTGATCGCGGTGGACGCGGTCGACCCGCCGCACCAGCTCGGCGCCGCCGACTTCGTACGGGTGGACATCCGCCGCCCCGAGATCGCGAAGGTCCTCGTCGAGCACGACGTCGACACGGTGGTCCACCTGGACGTCACCGGGACGGCACTCGGTGGGGGCGGCCGGACGTCGGTCAAGGAGACCAACGTCATCGGCACCATGCAGCTGCTCGGCGCCTGCCAGAAGTCGCCGCGGATCGCGCGCCTCGTCGTCAAGTCCAGTACGAGCGTGTACGGCTCCGCACCGCGCGACCCGGCCGTCTTCACCGAGACGACGCCCGCGAAGGCGCTGCCGAGCGGGGGCTTCGCGAAGGACGCCGTCGAGGTCGAGGGGTACGTGCGGGGCTTCGCCCGGCGCCGCCCGGACGTGGCCGTGTGCGTGCTGCGGTTCGCGAACATCCTGGGGCCCCGGATCGACTCCCCGCTGACCGAGTACCTGGCGCTGCCGGTCCTGCCGACCGTCCTCGGCTACGACCCGCGGCTGCAGTTCGTCCACGAGGACGACGTGATCGACGTCCTGCGCCTGGCGGCGCACGAGCCGCGCCGGGCCACCCAGAACAGCGGCACCTTCAACGTGGCCGGGGACGGGGTGCTGCTCCTCTCCCAGTGCGCGCGGCGGCTCGGCCGGCCGACGGTGCCGGTGCTGCTCCCGGCGGTCACCTGGGTGGGGACGGCGCTGCGGACGGTCGGGATCACCGACTTCGCGCCCGAGCAGATCCGGCTGCTCACCCACGGCCGGGTCGTCTCGACGGTCCACACGCGCGAGGTCTTCGGCTTCTCGCCCCGGCACACCACGGCGGAGGCCTTCGCGGACTTCGCGCGCGGCCGGGGGCGGGGGCTGCTGCCGCCGGAGGCGCTGGCCGGTGCGGTGGACCGGCTGGCCGGGCGCCTGGCCCCCGCTTCTCCCCCCGGAGTTCCCACAGTTCACGACGGCGCCTGAGGAGGCCCGACTGCGATGGCGGACGCCAAGGTCATTCCCTTCGACGACGACCGCTCACGGGCCCGCCGGCGGTCCCCCCGGGCCGACGGCGAGGCGGCGGCCGTACGGGCCCTGCCGGGGCCGCAGGAGCCGGAACCCCCCGCCGTCCGGGCGGTGGAGGAGCCGGCCGGGCCCGTCGCCCCGGAGCCGCCGGACGCCGGGGGCGGCTGGGAGCGGCGGCTCGCGGGCGGGCTCGCGTTCCTGCGGCGGCGGATCACCGGCGAGTACGAGGTCGACGAGTTCGGCTACGACGAGGAGCTCACCGACCAGGTCCTGATGTCGCTGCTGCGCCCGCTGTACGAGAAGTACTTCCGGGTGGAGGTGAAGGGCGTCGAGAACATCCCCGACAAGGGCGGGGCGCTGATCGTCGCCAACCACTCGGGGACGCTGCCGCTGGACGGCCTGATGATGCAGGTCGCCGTCCACGACCACCATCCGGCGGGGCGGCACCTGCGGCTGCTCGCCGCGGACCTGGTCTTCGTGCTGCCGGTCGTCAACGAGCTGGCGCGCAAGGCGGGGCACACCCTGGCGTGCGCGGAGGACGCGGAGCGGCTGCTGCGGGCCGGCGAGGTCGTCGGGGTGATGCCGGAGGGCTTCAAGGGGATCGGGAAGCCCTTCGGGGAGCGGTACAAGCTCCAGCGGTTCGGGCGGGGCGGGTTCGTCTCGACGGCGCTGCGGGCCGGGGTGCCGATCGTGCCGTGCTCGATCGTGGGCGCGGAGGAGATGTACCCGATGGTCGGGAACGCGAAGACGCTGGCGCGGATCCTCGGCCTGCCGTACTTCCCGCTGACCCCGACCTTCCCGTGGCTGGGGCCGCTGGGGGCGCTACCGTTGCCGACGAAGTGGACGATCCAGTTCGGGGAGCCGATCCCGACGGACTCCTACGCGCCGGAGGCGGCGGAGGACCCGATGCTGATGTTCAACCTGACGGACCAGGTGCGGGAGCAGATCCAGCACACGCTGTACAAGCTGTTGGTGCAGCGGCGGTCGGTGTTCTTCTGAGGCGACGGGGGAGTCGGAGGCGGGCCGCCTCCCCGCCGCCGGTCGGAGGCCGGCGCAGCCTTCCGAAGCCTGTGAGGCCCCTCGGGCCGAGCGGTGCGAGGAGGGCGGGGGAGGAGGGGCCAAGTTGTTGGTGCAGCGGCGGTCGGTGTTCTTCTGAGTTTTTCCGGTGAGCCCTTCCGGGGCCCGGACGTCCGGGTGCGGGCATGAAGAAGGGGCGCCCCCCGTCCGTGGGGGCGCCCCTTCCTCTTGTCAGCGAGCGTCCTCGCTGTCGATGCCCAGGCCGGGAAGCAGGCCGGGCAGGATGGGCGGGATGGTGACGTCGGGGACGTCGGGGACCGGCTGGTCCGCCGTCGGCGGGGACGTCGTTGTCCCGGTCGGCGAGGGCTTGAGCAGTCCGCCGCTGCCGCCGCCGATGAGGCCGTCGTCCTTCGGCGGGGTGGCGGTGCCGCTGTCCGCGCCAGGGCTCGTGTCCGTGCCGGGGCTCGTGTCCGTGCCGGGGCCCGACGGGCGGGGTGCCGTGGTCGGGCTGCCCGAGGACGGGGTCTCGCTGCCGGCCGGCGGACGCTGGGTGTCCGTCTCCCGGGAGTCCTGCGGCGCGCTGGGCGTGCTGCGGGGGCCCTCGGTGCCGGCCGCGCCCTTCTCGGGGGTGCGGGGGAGCACCGACTGGAGCGGCTCGACCTCTTCGTCTATGGCGTCGAAGACGTGCGTGACCTCGCTGCCGACGTCCGCGAGCTGCACGGGGAGCCGGTCGCGGAGGCCGTCCCAGGTGTCCCGGTGGGCCTGGGCGAAGGAGTTGAGCCGCGCCATCGGGGCGATGGCGCCGTCCCGCTCGTACGCCTGGCGGAGCAGCCGGTGGCCCTCGGCGGCGTCGTGCTTCATCCCGCCCAGGACGCGGCGGATCTCGGCGAGCGACTCGTGGTCGAGGTCGCCCGCGCGGCCGCGCTCCATGAGGCGGCGGGCCTCGCTGAGTCGGGTGGAGGCCTGGTCGAGGTAGATGCCGCCGCGGTCCGCGTCGTCGTCCGCCATGCCCAGCTTGATGTCCTCCATCCCCCGCTTCAGCCCGTAGAGCGAGTCGCCGGGGAGCGCGTCGGAGCTGGCGGCGGCCACGCCGCCGAAGGCTCCCGCGGCCACGCCGACCGTGAGGCCGCCGGCGGCGAGCCCCTTGGTCCAGCGGGACCGGGGACGGAGCTTCCGGAGCGGGGAGGCCCGGTGGGCCCCCTTGCCGGTCGAGGTCCGTTGCTCCGGGACCGTGGGGCCGGCGGTCGCGCCCCCCTCCATGAGCATCGCTTCCATGGCGGCGACCAACTGGGCCCGCTGCACCACTTTGACCTCGGGGTCCAGCTGTGGCTTGGGCAGCTCGCCGAGCCCGTTCGCCAAGGCCAGGAGCCGTCCCTGCTGCGCAGGTTCGGCCGGTTCGGCCGGGGCCTCGGGCCGCTCGGCCGCGGCGCCCTCGGACGCCCGGTCCTCCAGGGCCTGGGCGAAGGCGTTCGCCCGCCGGTGCGCCGATACGTTCGCGATCACTGGCGGCACCTCCTCTCGTCATGACGGTCGACTCCCCGGGGTGTCCGGAGGGTTGCACGCCTTGAGCGCGACCACACGAAAGAGTGAGTGGCTGCGGGCATGGCGTGACCACAGGGAGCCTGCATCCCGCACAACGAGCGGCGCGGCACTTGGGTTACGCGCGATAGATGATCGGACCAGTGCGTCATCGAGGCGTCACCGACTGTGAGTTGGGCGGGGGTCGTGGGGCATGTGGGGGGAGGGGCGGGGCCCGGCGCGTGGGGGCGCCGGACGATCGACAACCGGCGGACCGATAAACCGATGAACCGGCGGTCGGGGTCGGCGTCCGCTCAGCGGGCGTCGTCGGGGAGGAGGCGGGCCAGGGTGCGGACCGCCCGGTACTGGAGGGTCTTGATCGCCCCCTCGTTCTTCCCCATGACGCGGGCGGTCTCGGCGACCGAGAGGCCCTGGAGGAAGCGCAGGGTCACGCACTCCTGCTGCTGGGGGTTGAGGCGGCGGACCGCGTCGAGGAGGGCGGCGTTGGAGAGGGACTCCAGGACGGAGTCCTCGGGGCTGCGTTCCACCTCGTTGGCGTCGAGCATCTCGCCGGTGGTGACCTCGAGGCGGAACCTGCTCGACTTGAAGTGGTCGGCGACCAGGTTCCGGGCGATGGTGACGAGCCAGGCGCCGAAGTCGCGGCCCTGCCAGGTGAAGGTGGAGATCCGGCGCAGGGCGCGCAGGAAGGTCTCGCTGGTGAGGTCCTCCGCGGTCGCCTTCCCGCCGACGCGGTAGTAGATGTAGCGGTAGACCGTGTCGCTGTACTGGTCGTACAGGCGGCCGAAGGCCTCGGCCTCGCCCGCCTGGGCCCGTTCGACGAGGTCCATCATGCGGGCGCTGTCGCTGTCCGCGGCGGGACGGCGGGAGGCGGTCGAGGTGCCGGAACGGGCGCCGCGTCTGCCCACGGCGGCGCTGCCGTCGGCCAGGGCGTAGCAAGGTCCGACGGGTGCCGGTGCGGCGAAGGCGAAGGCGGGGACAGGGCCGGCGTACGCGGTGGGGACGAAGCCGCGCAAGTGGTCGAGGACCGTTGCGCGCAGCGTAGCCAGGCCCGAGGTGTCAACCCCGACGTGTGGGTACACGGGACTCCCAGAGGCAGAGCTTCCATCACGTGCAGTGCGGGACCTTTCACCCGTCGTGGCGACGTGAGGGGTCCTTTGTGCGTCTGAGGAGAATAACGCTTCGTACAGGCAGCGCTACACCCAGTTGCAGAAATCGCCGGTTCCGTCGTATCTGTTACTGCTTGCAGTCGGATCAAGGTCCAGTTGGTGACTGGTTGTTGATCGGTCTGCTTTCGAATGTGATCACGTGCACGTTCTGTTGTGCTCAAGTGAGAGCTGCGTGCGTGATCCGGGCCGCTGCGGGGTAAGGGGCCGGGAATGCCCGGGAGTCGACCTGTGCGGTGCTGTTCGACCACGGACGGGTGAGGGCGTCCGGTCCGGGGTTGTCGCAGATGATCGCAGCCGAAACGTATCGGCAGCTCAGGGGGCCGCGGGGGCGGCGGGGAGCGCCCCGGGGTCAGTGGCGGCGGCGGTGCAGGGCGACCGCGGCGGCCGTGCCGCCGGCCAGCGCGCCCAGGCCCGCGGCGGCGGGGATGCCGACCTTGGCGGCCTTGCGCCCGGTCCGGTAGTCGCGCAGCCGCCACTCCCGGTCCTTCGCGTGCCTCCGGAGCTTGGTGTCCGGGTTGATCGCGTACGGGTGCCCGACGAGCGAGAGCATCGGGATGTCGTTGTGCGAGTCGCTGTACGCGGCGCAGCGGCCCAGGTCGAGCCCCTCGGCGGTGGCGAGGGCCCGTACGGCCTCGGCCTTGGCCGGTCCGTGCAGGGGCTCGCCGACCAGCCTGCCGGTGTAGACGCCGTCGACGGACTCGGCGACCGTGCCGAGCGCGCCTGTCAGGCCGAGCCGGCGGGCGATGATCGTGGCCGTCTCGACCGGGGCGGCCGTGACGAGCCACACCTTCTGGCCCGCGTCCAGGTGCGCCTGGGCGAGGCCGCGGGTGCCGGGCCAGATCCGGTCGGCCATGTACTCGTCGTAGATCTCCTCGCCGATGCTCATCAGTTCGGAGACGCGGTGGCCCTTGACGATGGAGAGGGCGCTCTCGCGGGCGTCCTGCATGTGCTCGGGGTCCTCGACGCCGGCCAGCCGGAACCAGGCCTGCTGCCAGGCGAAGCGGGCCAGCTCGCGCCGCTGGAAGAACTTCCGCTTGTACAGGCCGCGGCCGAAGTGGAAGATCGCGGCGCCCTGCATCACGGTGTTGTCGAGGTCGAAGAAGGCGGCCGCCCGCACGTCCCCGACGACCGGGAACTCGGGCTCGGCGGGGGGTTCGGCCGAGGCCTCCTCCCGCTCCCGTTCCAGCTGGAGCGAGGTCTTGCGCGCTGCCTCGGCAGCGGCCTCGCCTGCGAGGACGCTGCGCGCGGTGGCGGAGCGCCTACGAGGGGTGAGCCATCCCAGAGCGGCCATGCCGTGAGCATAGCCAGTCTGTTCGGTACTTCCCGACTTGTGACGATGCCGCGGCGTGAACAGTGGGGTGCTCCTCTGTTAATCGGGTCACGTCCGGAACCGGCTTCGGCGGGCGGGGCCCGGTGCGCCGGCGGGACAGAATGGGCGCCATGTTCGGACGGAAGAAGAAGGCGGACGCCGGGGCGCGGACCGTGACCCTCATCGGCAGGCCGGGATGTCATCTCTGCGACGACGCGCGGGCGGTGGTCGAGGCCGTGTGCGCGGAGACCGGGGCGTCCTGGGAGGAGAAGGACATCACCCGCGACGAGGGGCTCTACCGGGCGTACTGGGAGCAGATCCCCGTCGTCCTGGTCGACGGGGAGCAGCACACCTTCTGGCGCGTGGACGCCGACCGGCTCCGGCGCGAACTGGGTGCGTGACCGAAACCCGGTTACCATCATGGACGTTTTGTTGGGTTTCGGGGGCGTCATCGTGAGGAGAGTGTGCGGTTTTGCCCCCTTCGGGTTCTCAACGCGTCGCGCTTCTCCGCGGTTCCGCGGCAACGGGAACCGGCCGCGTGACCCCGGTCACTTTGGCCGGACAAAACGGACACCATCTTTGTGCACGCGTTCACAAAGACATAGCCTGCATTCGACGGGGCGGTCTTGGGACATATGGCCGCCTGCAGCCCCGCTCATCCCGCAGGAGCACCGTGGCAACTGGCCGAACTCACCGACCGGCGACCCGTAGCCGAGGAATTCCCGAGGCCACCGTCGCCCGGCTTCCGCTGTATCTGCGCGCGTTGACCGCGCTCTCGGAGCGCTCCGTACCCACGGTCTCCTCCGAGGAGCTCGCGGCCGCGGCGGGGGTCAACTCCGCGAAGCTGCGCAAGGACTTCAGCTACCTCGGCTCCTACGGCACCCGCGGGGTCGGCTACGACGTCGAGTACCTCGTCTACCAGATCTCCCGCGAGCTGGGCCTCACCCAGGACTGGCCCGTCGTCATCGTCGGCATCGGCAACCTCGGCGCCGCCCTCGCCGGTTACGGCGGCTTCGCCTCCCGCGGCTTCCGCGTCGCCGCGCTGATCGACGCCGACCCCGCCATGACCGGCCGGCCCGTCGCCGGCATCCCCGTCCAGCACAGCGACGACCTGGAGCGGATCGTCGAGGACGACGGCGTCTCCATCGGCGTCATCGCCACCCCGGCCGGCGTCGCCCAGCAGGTCTGCGACCGCCTCGTGGCCGCCGGCGTCACCTCCATCCTGAACTTCGCCCCGACCGTGCTCTCCGTGCCCGACGGCGTCGACGTGCGCAAGGTCGACCTCTCCATCGAGCTCCAGATCCTCGCCTTCCACGAGCAGCGCAAGGCCGGCGAGGACGCCGGGGCCGACGACGGCGCGGAGCACACCCCCGCCGCCGTGCCGCCCGCCCCCCGGGGCGCCACGGGCACCGGCAGCCGCAAGGGACCCGACGGGGACGTCCCCGCCGTGATGCCGGCATGAGCCTCCTCGTCGTCGGACTCAGCCACCGCAGCGCCCCCGTCTCCATCCTGGAGCGGGCCGCCCTGCCGGCCGACACCCGCACCAAGCTCCTCCAGGACACCCTCGCCGCCGAACCGGCCACCGAGGGCACCGTCCTGGCCACCTGCAACCGCATCGAGCTCTACGCCGACGTCGACAAGTTCCACGCCGGCGTCGCCGAGCTGTCCACGCTCCTCGCCCAGCACAGCGGCGTCGGCCTGGACGAACTCACCCCCTACCTCTACGTGCACTACGAGGACCGGGCCGTCCACCACCTCTTCTCGGTGGCCTGCGGCCTGGACTCCATGGTCGTCGGCGAGGGTCAGATCCTCGGCCAGATCAAGGACGCCCTCGCCCTCGGCCAGGAACTCCACACCGCCGGACGCCTCCTCAACGACCTCTTCCAGCAGGCCCTGCGGGTCGGCAAGCGCGCCCACAGCGAGACCGGCATCGACCGGGCCGGACAGTCGCTCGTCACCTTCGGCCTGGAACAGCTCGCCGACGGCGAGGACGTCGAGACCTGGGCCAAGGGCAAGAAGGCCCTCGTCATCGGCGCCGGCTCCATGTCCTCCCTGGCCGCCGCCACCCTCGCCCGCTCCGGCGTCGCCGAGATCGTCATCGCCAACCGCACCCTCGCCCGCGCCGAGCGCCTCGCCCAGATCCTGAACGAGCCCGGCGGCACGGGAGTCGCCGCACGCGCGGCCGAGATGGTTGCCGTCGGCGACGAACTCGACCGCGCCGACATCGTCGTCTCCTGCACCGGCGCCACCGGACTCGTCCTCACCGGCGACGGCGTCGCGGCCGCCGCACGGGACCGCCGCGCCCCCCTCGCCCTGCTCGACCTCGCCATGCCCCGCGACATCGACGCCGCCGCCCACCGCGTCCCCGGCGTCCGGCTCGTCGACATCGAGTCCCTCGCCGAGGCCTCCGCCGACGCCCCCATGGCCGCCGACGTCGACCAGGTCCGGGCCATCGTCTCCGACGAGGTCGCCGCCTTCGGCGCCGCCCAGCGCGCCGCCCACATCACCCCCACCGTCGTCGCCCTGCGCGCCATGGCCGCCGACGTGGTGACCAGCGAGGTCACGCGCCTCGAAGGCCGGCTCCCCGGCCTCGACGAGAAGCAGCGCGCCGAGATCACCCAGACCGTGCGCCGCGTGGTCGACAAGCTCCTGCACGCGCCGACCGTGCGGGTCAAGCAGCTCGCCAGCGAGCCCGGCGGCGCCGGGTACGCGGACGCGCTGCGGACACTCTTCGACCTCGACCCGGAGACGGTCGCCGCCGTCAGCCGGGCCGACCTGAATGACGCCGACGTCAAGAACCGAGGGCGAGTATGACCGAGAGGGCACTGAGGCTCGGGACCAGGCGCAGCAAGCTCGCCATGGCCCAGTCCGGGCACGTGGCCGACGCCGTACGGCAGCTGACCGGCCGGCCCGTCGAGCTCGTGGAGATCACGACGTACGGGGACACCTCCCGCGAGCACCTCGCGCAGATCGGTGGCACCGGCGTCTTCGTCGCCGCCCTGCGCGACGCGCTGCTCGCCGGCGAGGTGGACTTCGCCGTCCACTCGCTGAAGGACCTGCCGACCACCCCGCACCCCGACCTCGTCGTGGCCGCGATCCCCCGCCGCGAGGACCCCCGCGACGTCCTGATCGCCCCCGCCGGGATCACGCTCGACCGGCTGCCCAAGGGCGCCCGGGTCGGCACCGGCTCGCCGCGCCGCATGGCCCAGCTCCACGCCTACGCGCGCAGCCACGGACTGGAGCTCACCTGCGTCCCGATCCGGGGCAACATCGACACCCGCGTCGGCTACGTCCGCGGCGGAGAGCTCGACGCGGTGGTCCTCGCCGCGGCCGGACTCAACCGCATCGGCGGCACCGAGGAGCTCACCGGCTCCCTGAGCGCCGACCGCCTCCCGGTCGACGCCGTGCTGCCCGCCCCCGGCCAGGGGGCCCTCGCCGTCGAGTGTCCGGCGTCCGACGCCGGACTCGTCGCCGCGCTCGCCGCTCTCGACGACCCGCACACGCGGGCCGCCGTGACCGCCGAGCGTTCCCTGCTCGCCGCCCTGGAGGCCGGCTGTTCCGCACCCGTGGGTGCGCTCGCCGACCTGCTGGCCGACGACCCCGGTCACGGGCAGGCTGTCACCGAAATGCGCCTGCGCGGCGTCGTCGGCACCACCGACGGCTCGACGCTGGTGCAGCTGTCCACCACCGGACCCGTACCCACCTCGCACGACGAGGCCATGGCGCTCGGACGCGTACTCGCGGACGAGATGCTCGCCAAGGGTGCGGCCGGTCTTATGGGGGAGCGAGCACTTTGAACCCCACCAGCCCGACCACCAGCCCCCTGTCCCCGGCCTTCGCGGGCCACGGGCACGTCACGTTCCTCGGCGCGGGACCGGGCGACCCGGGACTCCTGACCCTCAGGGCCGTCGAGGCCCTCGCGGGAGCGGACGTCCTGATCGCCGAGCCGGAGGTCCTCGACGTCGTCCGCGGCCATGCGCGCGCGGGGGTGAGCACGCCGGAACTGGCGGTTGTCGACGAGGCGTCAACAGCCGCCGGAGTCCCCGTGTTGAGGGACGCGGCCAATCTTGTCATGGAGGCCGCGAGGGGCGGCAGGCGGGTCGTCCGTGCGGTGACCGGCGACCCCGGCCTCGACGGCAACGCCGGAGCCGAGATGCTCGCCTGCGCCGCCGAGGGCATCCCCTTCGAGGTCGTCCCCGGCGTCGCCACCGCCGTCGGCGTCCCCGCGTACGCCGGCGTGCCGCTGCGCGACGCCCAGGGCACCGACGTGCGCTTCGTCGACGCCCGCACCGCCGACGAGCGGTGCTGGAACGAGGTCGGCGCCTCCGACGGCACCGTCGTCGTCTCCACCACCCTCGACTCGGTGGCCGCCGCCGCCGGCGAACTGGTCGCGGCCGGCCGCAAGCCGGACACCCCGCTCACCGTCACCATCGCCGGCACCACCACCCGCCAGCGGACCTGGAACGCCACCCTCGGCACCATCGCCCAGGTCTTCAAGCAGGGCAAAGTCCTCCCCTCGCCCGAGGGCCACCGGCCGGTCATAGCCGTGGTCGGCGAGCGCAGCGCCCCGGCGCAGCGGGACCAGCTGTCGTGGTTCGAGTCCAAGCCGCTCTTCGGCTGGCGGGTCCTCGTGCCGCGCACCAAGGAGCAGGCCGCCTCGCTCTCCGACCAGCTGCGCTCGTACGGCGCCGTGCCGCACGAGGTCCCGACGATCGCCGTCGAGCCGCCGCGCACCCCGCAGCAGATGGAGCGCGCGGTCAAGGGCCTGGTCACCGGCCGCTACGAGTGGATCGCCTTCACCTCCGTCAACGCCGTGAAGGCCGTCCGCGAGAAGTTCGAGGAGTACGGGCTCGACGCCCGCGCCTTCGCCGGGATCAAGGTCGCCGCGGTGGGCGAGCAGACGGCCGCCGCGCTCGTGGACTTCGGCGTCAAGCCCGACCTGGTGCCCAGCGGCGAGCAGTCCGCCGCCGGACTCCTGGAGGACTGGCCGCCGTACGACCCGGTCTTCGACCCGATCGACCGCGTCTTCCTGCCGCGCGCCGACATCGCGACCGAGACCCTGGTCGCGGGCCTCATCGAGCTCGGGTGGGAGGTCGACGACGTCACCGCCTACCGGACCGTACGGGCCTCGCCGCCGCCGGCCGACACCCGCGAGGCGATCAAGGGCGGCGGCTTCGACGCGGTCCTCTTCACCTCGTCGTCGACCGTGCGGAACCTCGTCGGCATCGCCGGCAAGCCGCACAACGTCACGGTCATCGCCTGCATCGGCCCCGCCACCGCCAAGACGGCGGAGGAGCACGGCCTGCGGGTCGACGTCCTGTCGCCCGAGCCGTCCGTCCACAAGCTGGCCGAGGCCCTCGCGGACTTCGGCACGCGCCGCCGTGAGTCCGCCCTGGAGGCGGGCGACTCGGTGACGCGGCCGAGCGAGCGGCGGCCGGGCGCGAGACGCCGCCGGACGACGTAGCGGTTCTCGTTCGGTTCTCGTTCGCCGGGGGTGCGGGTCCTTCACGGGCCCGCACCCTTCGCGTCGCCGGGCGTGATCCGCGGCAACACCCTGTCGGCAAGTGCACCGTCCGCGCGGGCGTAGCCTCGACCGTATGAACTCGTACGGATCCTTTCCCGGGGCGCGCCCGCGGCGGCTGCGGACCACGCCCGTCATGCGCCGGATGGTGGCCGAGACGCGACTGCACCCGGCCGACCTGATCCTGCCCGCGTTCGTGCGCGAGGGGATCACCGAGCCCGTGCCGATCGAGGCGATGCCCGGGGTCGTGCAGCACACGCGCGACACCCTGCGGAAGGCCGCCGTGGAGGCGCTGGAGGCCGGGGTCTCCGGGATCATGCTCTTCGGCGTGCCCGAGGACGCCAAGAAGGACGCCGCCGGCACCGCAGGGACCGACCCCGACGGAATCCTCCAGGTCGCGATCCGGGACGTACGGGCCGAGGTCGGCGACGACCTCGTGATCATGTCCGACCTCTGCCTCGACGAATTCACCGACCACGGCCACTGCGGCGTCCTGGACGCCGAGGGCCGCGTCGACAACGACGCCACGCTGGAACGGTACGCCGAGATGGCCCAGGTCCAGGCCGACGCCGGCGTCCACGTCGTCGGCCCCTCCGGGATGATGGACGGCCAGGTCGGCGTGGTCCGCGACGCCCTCGACACCATCGGCAAGGAGGACGTCGCGATCCTCGCGTACACCGTGAAGTACTCCTCCGTCTTCTACGGCCCCTTCCGCGAGGCCGTCGGCTCCTCCCTCAAGGGCGACCGCAAGACCTACCAGCAGGACCCGGCCAACCTCCGCGAGTCGATGCGCGAGCTGGCGCTCGACCTGGAGGAGGGCGCGGACATGGTCATGGTCAAGCCCGCGGGCCCCTACCTCGACGTCCTCGCCAAGGTCGCCGACGCCGTGGACGTGCCGGTCGCCGCGTACCAGATCAGCGGCGAGTACGCGATGGTCGAGGCCGCCGCCGAGAAGGGCTGGATCGACCGCGACAAGGCGATCCTGGAGAGCCTCACCGGCATCCGGCGGGCCGGCGCGCAGATGATCCTGACGTACTGGGCGACCGAGGCCGCGCGAAAGCTCGGCGGCGTCTGACCGCCCCTGGCTGGTGGGGGACCGTCGACCGGCGCACCCTGGAGGAGTAGCCGACAGGTACCTCGCCGGAGGTGGTCCTCATGATGCACACGCTGGTCGGATGGCACGTGGAGATGGAGTTCCGGGAGGAGGGCGACCGGACGCGGGCCGCCGCCATGGTCCGGCTCGGCGACGGCACCGAGTTCCGGGCCCACGGCACCGCGAACCGGCACCCCTCCGACCCGGACCAGCTGCGGGTCGGCGAGGAGATCGCCGGGGCGCGCGCCCTGATGGACCTCGCCTCGCAGCTCCTCCAGAAGGCCCACACGGAGATCGACGAGGTGTCCGGACGGACCTCGCACGGCATTCGGTGAGGCCGTCCGGAAGGCGGGTCGGGAGGTCTGTCGGGAGGCTGGTCGTGGGGCCGGTCAGAAGCCCAGGGCGTCCTCCATCGAGCTCTGCCAGTAGGTGACCCGGGTCGTGCTGTCCGTGTACGTGCCGGCGGGCAGCTTCAGGACGGCCGGGCCCCCGGCCGAGCCCACGTTGTCGCGCGGGGCGAACCACACGGTCAGCCTCTTCGACGTCCGGCCGTGCTGCCCGCTGCCGTCGGCCGCCGACAGGATCATGGCCGCGTACGCGCTCTCGCCCGGGAACAGGGTGACGACCGCCTGCGGCTTGCTGCCCTGGTCCACCGCGACCGCCGCCTGCCCGTCGTCCAGGCGCAGCACCGGGGCGTAGTAGGCGCTGCACGCCGTGCGGCCGGTGTTGGTGACGGTGAGCAGCGCGTGGTTGAGCGGGCGGCTGACCGGGCTGTAGACGACCCGCACGGCCGACGCGTCGCACGGCCGGTCCGCCGTGTCCTTCCCGCCGCCCCCGCCCTTGCCGTCGCCCTTGCTCTTGCCGGGGGCGGCGGTGGTGCCGGAGGAGCCCTGCGGGGAGGTGCTGGCGTTGCCGGAGGGGGCCGGGTCCGTGGGGGCGGGTGCCGGCGTGGACGTCGAGGTGGGCTCCGGTGCCGTCGTCGGTACGGTGGCGGTGGCGGTGGCAGTGGCGGTGGTGGTCGGCGCGGTCGTGGTCGGGGACGAGGCCCTGCCCTCGTCCCGCGTCCCGCCCGCCGAACCCTGGCAGGCGGTGAGGGAGAGGGCGGCTGCGGTGACGGCCGCCGCGGCGGCGACGCGGACGCGGTGTGTGCGCATGGTGGTGGAACCCCCGTGGATGTCGTTGCTTTTCGGTCGGTCTGCGACCGCCGCACGTTCCGTCGACCGGTGCCGTGCGGCGTGGTCCCAGGTTGCGGGGCGGCGGATTCCGGCCGCAACGCCGCACGGGCCATGAGGGACGCCGAAATGCTCACGGGTACGGTGACCAGCGGGAACGGCCCCTGCCTGGAACGCCGTTCCGGGACGCGAGGGCACCGATCACGGGGAGGGGCACGGTGGCGACCACACCGGAGGCCCAGGAGTTGGGCGCGCTGCTGCGGCGGCTGAAGGAACGTTCGGGGCGCAGTTACGGGGTGCTCGCCGGACGGCTGCACGTCAGCGCCTCGACCCTGCACCGCTACTGCAACGGGGACGCCGTACCGGCCGAGTTCGCGGCGGTCGAGCGGTTCGCGCGGCTGTGCGGGGCCGAGCGCGAGGAACTGATCGAGCTGCACCGGCGATGGATCGTCGCGGACGACGCGCGGACGCGGGGGCGGGCGGCGACGGCGACGGGGGCGGGGGCGAGGCCGAACGGGGCGGAGGCGGAACCTGATTCGGAGTTGGTGCCGGTGCCGGTGCCGGTGCCGGTGCCGGTGCCGGAGGAGGCGGAGGCGGAGGTGGGGCCGGAGGCGGAGTCGGCGCCTGCGCCTACGCCTACGCCTGAGGCGGTGTCAGAACCCGTACCCGTGAAGGATTCCGGGCCCGAGCCGGTATCGGTGGTGGACGCGGATACGGAGCTGGACGCGCGGCCGGACACAGGAGGCGCCGTTCCCGACGGGCCCGGCCCCCGGAACGGGAGCCCGCGCCGACGCCGGGTGCTCGTCGCACTCGCCGCCCTCGCGGTCGTCGCGGCGGCCGTGCCGGTCGCCGTGTTCGCGGCCGGGGGCGACGGCGGACGACCGGAGCGGGCGGCGCGGACACCCGCCCCGTCCGGTCCGGCGACCGGCGGCACCGCCCCCATACGCCCCGGCCCCACCCCGTCCCCGACCGCGACGCCGACGCCGTCCTCGTCCGGCTCCCCGTCCGGGCTCCCGGACGGCAAGGGCCCCGCGTCCCCCTCCCCGGCGCCCTCGCGGAACCTCTCACCGACCGCCTCGCGGTCCGGCGCGCCCGCGACCGGCGTCCCGCTGCGCGTCGGCGTCAGCTCGTACAACTGGGAGCTGCCCTGCGGGCAGTACTACCTGCTCGACCGCGCGCCCGGCGAGGTTCCTCCGCCGCCGCCTCCGCAGGACCACCGCGGCTGGGCGCGGGCGCTCGGCGCGGTGGACGGCGGCGGGATGCGCCTCGAACTCACCGCCACGGGCCGCACGTCCGACTCCGTGGTCATCAACGACGTGCACGTCCGGGTGGTGGGGCGCTCCGCCGCGCTGCCCTGGTCGGCGTTCTCGATGGGCGAGGGCTGCGGCAGCGGCGTCACCCCGCAGACCTTCGCCGTGGACCTCGACCGCTCCCAGCCCGCCCTCCGGCCGGTCGCCGGACAGAACGGCGACGTCGTCGTGCCCGCCAAGGACTTCCCCTACAAGGTCGCGTCCGACGACCCCCAGGTGCTCCGCTTCGACGTGACCACGAAGGCCCACGACGTCAGCTGGTACCTGGAGGTCGACTGGAGCAGCGGCGACCGCAAGGGCACGATCCGGGTCGACGACGGAGGCCGCCCGTTCCGCACCAGCGCGACCGCCGGGCGCCCCGCGTACATCTGGTGGGTCGAGCCGGGCGAATGGCGCCCGGCCGACGGATGAACGCGGGGCCCCTCGGGGCACCGTGGGATCAGAGGCGCTCGGGCGTCCGGATGCCCAGGAGCGCCATGCCCTGGTGGAGCGTGCGGGCCGTCAGGTCACAGAGGAACAGACGGTTCTCCGCGACCTCCCGCGCCGGCTCCGGCTTGATGACCGGGCACTGGTCGTAGAACGTCGTGTACAGCGAGGCCAGCTGGTAGAGGTACGCGGCGAGCTTGTGCGGGGCGTACTCCGCAGCGGCCTCCGCGATCACCTCGCCGAACTGGTCCAGGTGCAGACCGAGCGCGCGCTCCGCCGGGGCCAGCTCCAGCTCCGGGTGGGCGACCGGGGTGCGGTCGCCCGCCTTGCCGAAGATCGACCTGACCCGCGCGTACGCGTACTGGAGGTACACCGACGTGTCGCCGTTCAGCGACACCATCTGGTCCAGGTCGAACTTGTAGTCGCGCGCGGCCGACGTCGACAGGTCGGCGTACTTCACCGCGCCGATGCCCACGTACTGGCCGTTCTCGACGATCTCCGCCTCGGTCAGGAGCGACTGACCGGTCTTCTCCCGGTAGGTCTCCTCCTTCTCGCGGACGACCTCGGTCGCCCGCTCCACGGCCTCGTCCAGCAGGTCCACCAGCCGGACCGTCTCGCCCTCACGGGTCTTGAACGGCTTGCCGTCCTTGCCCAGGACCGTGCCGAACGCCAGCTGGTGCGCCTTCACCTCGTCGTTCAGCCAGCCCGCCCGGCGGGCCGTCTCGAAGACCATCTTGAAGTGCAGCGACTGCCGCGCGTCCACCACGTACAGCAGGGACGTCGCCTTCAGGTTCCGCACCCGGTCCCGGATCGCCGACAGGTCCGTCGCCGCGTAGCCGAAACCGCCGTCGGACTTCTGCACGATCAGCGGCACCGGGTTGCCGTCCGGGCCCTTCACGTCGTCGAAGAACACGCACAGCGCACCCTCGGAGCGGACCGCGACGCCCGACTCCTCCAGGATCCGGCAGGTCTCCGCCAGCATGTCGTTGTAACCGGACTCACCGACCACGTCGGCGTCCCGGATGTCCATGTCCAGCTTGTCGAAGACCGAGTAGAAGTAGATCTTCGACTCCTCCACGAACCGCTGCCAGAGCGCGAGCGTCTCCTCGTCACCGGCCTGGAGGTCCACCACGCGCGCGCGGGCCCGCGTCTTGAACTCCTCGTCGGAGTCGAACAGGGCGCGCGACGCCTTGTACAGCCGGTTGAGGTTCGACATCGCCTCTTCGCCGGACACCTCGGACTCCGAGGAGTGGTCCAGCTCGTGCGGGTGCTCGATCAGGTACTGGATGAGCATCCCGAACTGGGTGCCCCAGTCGCCGATGTGGTGGCGCCGGACCACCGTCTCGCCGGTGAACTCCAGGATCTCGACCATCGCCGCGCCGATCACCGCGGACCGCAGGTGGCCGACGTGCATCTCCTTCGCCACGTTCGGCTGCGCGTAGTCGATCACCGTCGTGCCGGCCGACTCGTCGAACGGCACGCCGAGCCGCGCGTCGGCGGCACGGGCCGCGAGGGTCTCCACGATCGCCGCGTCGGTGACCGTGATGTTCAGGAAGCCGGGCCCGGAGACCTCGACCTCCTTCAGCACTTCGTTCGCCGGAATCGCCTCGACGACCCGCGTCGCCAGCTCCCGCGGATTGCCCTTCAGCCGCTTGGCGAGCGCCAGGATGCCGTTGGCCTGGAAGTCGGCCCGGTCGCTACGTCGCAGCAGCGGGTCGGCGGCCGCGGCCTCCGGCAGGGCTGCCGAGAGTCCGTCCGCGAGGCGCTGCTGCACGGTCGAAGCGAGGGAAGGGACCGAGGCCATGAGCTTCCGTTCCGTTGAGAGGTGTCCGGTGGTCTATTTCGCTTGTCAAGTGTCCCATGGGAGAGCAACGTGTTTTCTCCGCCTGTGGACAACCCGGGCCTGTGGACAACCCCGGGGCCCGTCGTTCCGTCTGGGACAATGACAGGCGTGAGGCCCGACACCGGGCACCGAGGGATTTACGGAAAGAAGGACGTACCGACCGTGGCTCAGAGCAGCACCGAGACCGACTGGGTCTCCCGTTTCGCGGACGAGGTCATCGCCGAGTCGGAGCGACGTGCGCCTGGCAAACCGGTCGTCGTCGCCTCCGGCCTCTCCCCCTCCGGCCCGATCCACCTCGGCAACCTCCGCGAGGTCATGACCCCGCACCTGGTCGCCGACGAGATCCGCCGCCGCGGCCACACCGTCCGGCACCTCGTCTCCTGGGACGACTACGACCGCTACCGCAAGGTGCCGAACGGCATCGAGGGCATCGACGAGACCTGGGCCGAGCACATCGGCAAGCCGCTGACCTCCGTCCCGGCCCCTGCCGGCTCGCCCCACCCCAACTGGGCCGAGCACTTCAAGGCCGCCATGGTCGAGTCCCTGGCCGAGCTCGGCGTCGAGTACGACCCGATCAGCCAGACCGAGCAGTACACCACCGGGGCCTACCGCGAGCAGATCCTGCACGCCGTGCGCCACCGCGCCGACATCGACGCCATCCTCGACCAGTACCGCACCAAGAAGGCGCCGAAGAAGCAGTCCCAGAAGCCCCTCGACGAAGCCGAGCTGGAGGCCGAGGAGGGCTCCGGCGCGGCCGCCGAGGACGACGGCTCCGGCGGCGGCGCCGGCTACTTCCCGTACAAGCCCTACTGCGGGCGGTGCGAGAAGGACCTCACCACCGTCACCTCCTACGACGACGACACCACCGAACTCGCCTACACCTGCACGGCCTGCGGCTTCGCCGAGACCGTCAGGCTCAGCGAGTTCAACCGCGGCAAGCTGGTCTGGAAGGTCGACTGGCCCATGCGCTGGGCCTACGAGGGCGTGATCTTCGAGCCCTCCGGCGTCGACCACTCCTCGCCCGGCTCCTCCTTCGTCGTCGGCGGCCAGATCGTCCGCGAGATCTTCGACGGCGTCCAGCCCATCGGCCCCATGTACGCCTTCGTCGGCATCAGCGGCATGGCCAAGATGTCCTCCTCGCGCGGCGGCGTCCCCACCGCCGCCGACGCGCTGAAGATCATGGAAGCGCCCCTGCTGCGCTGGCTCTACGCCCGCCGCAAGCCCAACCAGTCCTTCAAGATCGCCTTCGACCAGGAGATCCAGCGGCTCTACGACGAGTGGGACAAGCTGGAGGCCAAGGTCGCCGACGGCACCGTCCTGCCCGCCGACGCCGCCGCCCACTCCCGCGCCGCCCGCACCGCCGCCGGCGAACTGCCCCGGACCCCGCGCCCGCTCCCGTACCGGACCCTGGCCTCGGTCATGGACATCACCGCCGGACACGACGAGCAGACCCTGCGGATCCTCACCGAACTCGACCCCGACAACCCCGTCACCTCCCTCGACGAGGTCCGGCCGCGCCTCGACCGCGCCGAGAACTGGATCACCAACCAGGTCCCGGCCGACCAGCGCACCATCGTCCGCGACGAGCCCGACACCGAGCTCCTCGGCTCCCTGGACGACGAGGGCCGCGAGTCGCTCCGCCTCCTCCTGGACGGCCTCGACACCCACTGGTCGCTCGACGGGCTCACCACCCTCGTCTACGGCGTCCCGAAGGTCATGGCCGGACTCGACCCCGAGGCCAAGCCGACGCCCGAGCTCAAGCTCGCCCAGCGCGCCTTCTTCGCCCTGCTCTACAAGCTCCTCGTGAGCCGCGAGACCGGCCCGCGCCTCCCCACCCTCCTCCTCGCCGTCGGCGCGGAGCGGGTCAGGAAGCTCCTCGGCGCGTGACGGACGCGTAGGACGCGAAAAAGGGCTGCCGCCCGGAACTCCTCCGGGCGGCAGCCCTTCTCCGTACGGCGTAAGGATCAGGCGTACGGATCAGACGGACGGATCAAGCGGACGGATCAGGTGGTGTGGCGCGCGGCCATCGCCTGCCGGATCTCCTCCTGCGTCTCCGCGATCAGCAGCGGGAGCAGCTCGGGGTCGTAGTACTCCTGACCCCCGTGCTCCTCGGTCACCAGACGCGCGAACTCCGCCTCCTCCAGGAGGTGGTCGTTCTCCCGGGCGTACTCCCACATCAGGTCCTGGACGACCTTGTACAGCTGGCCGTCCCGGGGGTCCGGCTCCTCGGCGTACTCGCCGGGGTACTCCGCCGCGTACTCCTCGACGGGCTCCTGGTACTCGGCGAAGCCCTCCGGGGCCTGCGGACCCGGGACCGGCTGCTGCTGCTCCTGCCCCTCGGCGCCCCGCAGGTTGTACGTGCCCGTGTACGCCGTCGGGGAGACCTCCTGCGCGTCGAACCACGGGCTCTCGTGGTTCACCGGCGCGGCGGGCGCGACCGGCGCGTCCGCCCCCGGAAGCCCCGCCTGCTGCGGAAGCGGCTGCGCCGCCAGGGCCGGCTGGGGCTGCTGGAACTGCTGGGGCAGCGGAGCCGGCTGGGACGGATCGAACGCCTGGCCCGGCTGCGGGGGCAGCACCGCCGGCTCGATGCCCGCCGCCGCGAGTCCTGCCGCCGCCGTCTCCGCCAGCGGCACCCCGTACCGCGCCAGACGCAGCGGCATCAGGGCCTCCACCGGGGCCTTTCGCCGCCAGTTCCGGCCGAACCGGGCCTGGAGCCGGGCCTGGTAGATCATCCGCTCCTGCTCCAGCTTGATGACCTGCTCGTACGAGCGCAGCTCCCACAGCTTCATCCGCCGCCACAGCCGGAACGTCGGCACCGGCGACAGCAGCCACCGGGTCAGCCGCACGCCCTCCATGTGCTTGTCGGCCGTGATGTCCGCGATCCGGCCCACCGCGTGCCGCGCGGCCTCCACGGACACCACGAACAGCACCGGAATCACCGCGTGCATCCCCACGCCCAGCGGGTCCGGCCACGCGGCCGCGCCGTTGAAGGCGATGGTCGCCGCCGTCAGCACCCACGCGGTCTGCCGCAGCAGCGGGAACGGGATCCGCAGCCACGTCAGCAGCAGGTCGAGCGCGAGCAGGACACAGATGCCCGCGTCGATGCCGATCGGGAAGAAGTACGAGAAGGTGCCGAAACCCTTGTGCACCGCGAGCTCGCGCACGGCCGCGTACGAACCCGCGAAGCCGATTCCCGCGATGATCAGCGCACCGGCGATGACGAGGCCGATGAGTATTCGGTGTGTGCGTGTCAGCTGCATCGCGGCCACCCGCGAACCCTCCCAACGATCGACATCTCGCGCGCACAGAGTGGCACATGTGAACGAAGCCCGGCCCCCGGGGGAGGGACGGGCTCCGCGACGCCGCGCCGTTCCGTACTGCTTTGCGCCTACTTGTGCGCGCCTACTTGTGCGCGCTTACTCGTGCGCTCTTACTTGGGCACGCCTACTTGTTGGCCGCGGCGACCGACGCCACGGCCTCCTTCGCGGCCTTGACCGCGCCGTCCGTGATCGTCTTCTCCGACGGGGTGGGCGCGCCCGCGTACCCGGCGCCGTTGTACGACAGCAGCACCAGCACGTTGCCCGTGCGCGCCACGATCGAGGTGTAGACGAAGTCCTCGCCCGTCTTGCTCTCCTGGTACGTGATGGCCTTCGCCTCGTCGCCGATGCCCGTCGCCGCCGTGGTCCGCAGCTTCTTGGCCCCCGCGGTCCCCTCGATCTTGGCGACCTCCTTCGCGAGGTTCTGCCGCGCCCGATCCTGCCCGCTGCCGAGCGAGGCGTCCGACTCGTACCGGTAGACGGACACGTCCAGCCAGCGGTACTGCGAACCCTTCACGCCCTTGTCGTCGAGACCGTTCCACGAGCAGCCGCCCCGGCTGGCCAGGTCGCTGGAGACGCCCGGCGTCCCGTTCTTGGTCTTCGCCTTCGGCACCAGGGCCGCCGTCGTCTTCGCCGAGACCGACCGGCAGACCTGGGGCAGCTTCGCGAACTTCGCCGGCTCGACCGTCTTCGTCGTCTGCGCGGGCGAGGGGGTCGCGGACGCACCCGTCTTCTCCTGCGCCTTCGGCTTCCCGGAGTCACCGGAGTCGGAGGAGCAGCCGGCGACGACGAGCATCACCGGGACGGCTGCGCAGGCGAGTATGCGGGTGAGTCGCCGAGCTGATCGCTGCATGGTTCCTTCAGTCGCTTGTCGTACGGTCCGGCCACGGGCTACGGCGACACGTTACGTGGTCGCCGTCCGCTCACGGAGCGGAGCCGAACGGCTACTCCTCCAGCCGATCGGCGAGCAGCCGGGCCACCTTCCGGGCCCTTTCCTGCAGTTCCGTGCTGTCCGGGGCCTCGGAGAGACCGGTGGTCTCCTGCCGGTAGGACACCGTGACGATCACATTGGATGTGCGGAAGACCACGCTGACGGACCGCTGCCGGCTGTTCGCGCCGGCGTTGCCGAGGGCGTCGTCGAGGTACGCGACCTGCCCGAGGCCCTCCAGGACGCGGGACTCCAGACCGGTGGAGGCCGGAGCGCCGGACGGGGTCGGCCCGCCGGAGGCCGGAGCGGTGGACGCCGTGGCGGTGGGGGTGGGAGCGGTGGCGGCGGTGTCGCCGGCCGTCGTCGGCTTGTGCGCCGGAGGGGTGGTCGCCGTCCCCGTGGGACCGGTCGTGCCGCCGGGGGTGCCGGTGGGCTCCGGAGGGGCGGTGGGCGGCAGGGGGATGCCCGCCGCGAGCTGCTTGCGGACGTACACCTCCTGCGCCCGGTCGTCGTCGCTGACGGCGGTGTCGTACGAGACCACCCGCTCGATGTCGAGCGAGAGCCGGTGCGAGGTCTCCGGGGTGTCGGCCCGCCACGAGCAGCCGACGCGCCGGTCGGTGTCGTACGTGACGGCGGCGGTGCCCCGGTACGTCCGCTCGCGCTCGGGATCGGGCAGGGCGGCCGCGCCCGGGAGCATCTCCTTGAGCACGGCCTGCGGGACGGAGCCGCAGGGCTCGAAGAGGGTGCGGTAGCGGCCGGGGGGTGCGGCGGCGGAGGCGACGCCGGCCTTGGCGTCGACCTTGACGTCGTCGGCGGGGGCGCCGGAGGAGCAGCCCGCCAGACCCGCGCCGAGGCCGAGGCCGAGTGCGAGGACGACGGCGGTACGGGCCGTGGACCCGGTGCGGCCGGGGGCGTACCTCTTTCGCTGCACGGTCCCAGGCTCCCTTCTCCCGAAGACTTTCCCGAAAACTGTTTGCCGCGCGAACCCGGCCGATGGACACAATGTCTATCGCACACGCTGCCGTTGATGCCGGTCCCCTGTCACCTGTACGGGCTTTGGCTCCGGTTTTTGCGTTATCGGTCTTTTCGGGGGAATCAAGGAAGTATGTCGTACGTAGAGGTGCCGGGGGCGCAGGTGCCGATCCGGATGTGGGCGGACCCCTCCACGGTCGAGGGCGGCGCCATGCAGCAGCTGCGGAACGTGGCGACGCTCCCCTGGATCAAGGGCCTGGCCGTGATGCCGGACGTGCACTACGGCAAGGGTGCGACGGTCGGCTCGGTGATCGCGATGCAGGGCGCGGTGTGTCCGGCGGCGGTCGGCGTGGACATCGGCTGCGGCATGTCGGCGGTCAAGACCTCCCTGACGGCCGACGACCTGCCGGGCGACCTCTCCCGCCTCCGCTCCAAGATCGAACAGGCCATCCCGGTCGGCCGCGGCCTCCACCGCGAGGCGGTGGATCCGAAGCGGCTGTACCAGTTCCCGACGGCGGGCTGGGACGACTTCTGGTCGCGGTTCGACGGGGTCGCGGACGCGGTGAAGTTCCGGCGGGAGCGGGCGGGGCAGCAGATGGGGACGCTCGGATCAGGCAACCATTTCGTGGAGTTTTGCATCGATACGTCCGGTTCGGTGTGGCTCATGCTGCACTCCGGATCCCGGAACATCGGCAAGGAGCTCGCCGAATATCACATAGGCGAGGCGCAGAAGCTGCCGCACAACCAGGGGCTCGTCGACCGCGACCTGGCGGTGTTCGTCGCGGATACCCCGCAGATGGCGGCCTACCGGCACGACCTCTTCTGGGCGCAGGAGTACGCTAAGTACAACCGCGCGATCATGATGGCGCTCTTCCAGGAGGTCGTCCGCCGGGAGTTCCGCAAGGCCCGGGTGACCTTCGAGCAGGTGATCTCCTGCCACCACAACTACGTGGCGGAGGAGCGGTACGAGGGCATGGACCTGCTGGTCACGCGGAAGGGCGCGATCCGGGCCGGCTCCGGGGAGTTCGGGATCATCCCGGGCTCGATGGGCACGGGCTCGTACATCGTGAAGGGCCTCGGAAACGCGGCGTCCTTCAACTCGGCCTCGCACGGCGCGGGTCGGAAGATGAGCCGGAGCGCGGCCAAGCGGCGCTTCACGACGCGGGACCTGGAGGAACAGACGCGGGGCGTGGAGTGCCGCAAGGACTCCGGCGTCGTGGACGAGATCCCGGGCGCGTACAAGCCGATCGAGAAGGTCATCGACCGGCAGCGAGATCTGGTGGAGGTCGTCGCGAAGCTGAAGCAGGTCATCTGCGTGAAGGGCTGAGTCCGTCCCCTCGGGGCCTCGCTGCTCCGGGGCGCCGCTTCCGGGGGCGGGAGGGGCCGGGTGTCGTGCGCACCGGCCCCTTTCGCGGTTCTACAGCTCCCGGTGGACCTTGGTGTTGGAGGCCTGGGCGCGGGGGCGGACGACCAGGAGGTCGATGTTGACGTGTGAGGGGCGGGTGCAGGCCCAGGTGATGGTTTCGGCGACGTCGTCGGCGGTGAGGGGGGCGGCCACGCCGGCGTAGACCTTGGAGGCCTTGTCGGTGTCGCCGCGGAAGCGGGTGGTGGCGAACTCGTCGGTCTTGACCATGCCGGGGGCGATCTCGATGACGCGGACGGGGGTGCCGACGATCTCCAGGCGGAGGGTTTCGGCGAGGACGCGGGCGCCGTTCTTGGCGGCGACGTAGCCGGCGCCGCCCTCGTAGGTGGCGTGGCCGGCGGTGGAGGAGAGGACGACGACCGTGCCGTCGCCGCTCGCGGTGAGGGCGGGGAGCAGGGCCTGGGTCATGTGGAGGGTGCCGAGGACGTTGACCTCGTACATGCGGCGCCAGTCCTCGGGGTCGGCGGTGGCGACGGGGTCGGCGCCGAGGGCGCCGCCCGCGTTGTTGACCAGGACGGCGAGGGTGCGGAAGGCGGTGGCGAACTCGTCGACGGCGGCGCGGTCGGTGACGTCGAGGGCGTAGGCGGTGGCCTGGTGGCCGGCGTCGTTGATCTCGGCGGCGAGGGCCTCGATGCGGTCCTTGCGGCGGGCGGTGAGGACCACGCGGTAGCCGGCGGCGGCCAGCTGCCTGGCCGTGGCGGCGCCGATTCCGCTGCTCGCGCCGGTGACGACGGCGATGGGGGTACCGGAGGCGGTCATGGCGTGCTCCTCGCGCAGGTGATCGACGGTGGTGATCGTCCGGCCAGGATAGGCGGGGCGGTGGGAGGGGCATCGGGGCGGCCGGTCGGCGCCGGGTTCCGGCGCGCGCCACCGGTGACCCGTACGTCGTTCCGGGCGGACCCCGTCCGTACGATCGCTGCATGACGCAGAAGAGTTCCGCCCGGCGCGAGGCGCTGATGACCGAGCTGTACGGGGAGGCCCGCCGCTACATGGCCGCCTACGCCCTGTTCAACCAGGCCGTCGCGGACCATCTGGGGCTCCACCCGACCGATGTGCAGTGTCTGAACCTGCTCAGTCTGGAGGGCGGGCCGGTGACCACGGGGCGGATCGCCGAGCTGACCGGGCTCACCACCGGCTCCGCGACCCGGCTCGTCGACCGTCTGGAGCGGGCCGGGTACGTGACGCGGGCGCGCGACACCGAGGACCGGCGCCGGGTCCTGGTCTCGCTCGCCCCCGGGCGGACGGCGGAGCTCGGCGCCCTGTGGCGGAGGCTCAACGGCACCTGGGGCACGATGTTCGACGTCTACAGCGATGCCGAGGTCGCCCTGCTCATCGCCCACATGCGGCGCACCGTCGAGGTGAGCGCCCAGCAGGTGGAGCGGCTGCGCGAGGGCGACTTCGACGGACCGGACGCCCGCTAGCGGGCCGTCGGGCGGACCGCCGCCCCGCCGAATTCGCGTACCGCGTCGGAGACGATCGCCTCCAGGCGCGCGTGGTGGGCGCCGCGCCAGTAGACCCGGTCGCACTCCACGCACTGGGCGAACACGTCGTAGGTCTTCTCGGTGCCCTGCTCCAGCCGCTCGCGGACCGCGTCCTTGTCGGCGCCGCTCAGTTCGCCGTTGCAGGCCGTGCAGCGGGTCCAGGGCGCGAGCGGCGGCACGAACCGTTCGAGGACGTCGCGGAGCTGCTCGTCCGGGCGGTCGCTGTAGACGTAGGCGCCCGCCCACAGCTCGCGGCGGCGCAGCAGGCCCCGGTCCCGGGAGAGCAGGACGCGGCGCTCCCGCGCGGAGAGCGCGGCCAGGGCGGGGTCGCCGATGTCCTCGCTCTCGTAGGCCGCGTCCACGCCGAGCAGGCGCAGTCGCCGGGCCAGGGTGCCGAGGTGCACGTCGAGCAGGAACCGGAGGGGCGCGCCCGGGACCGGCTGCGGGCGGGCGACGGCCTGAACCTCGATCGTCTCGCCCGCGCTCGGGACGTGCGAGGCCTCGACGGGCCGTCCGTCGACCAGGAGCCGTCCGGCCTCGGTGAGGGGCACACCCAGTGATTCCACGACGTGGCCGAGGGAGGAGGCGCCGTCGGTGGTCACGGGGGTGGGGCCCGAGCGCCGCTCCGCCGAGACGAAGAGCCGCAGGCCGGGGGCGAAGCTGATCTGGATCTCCGGTCCGTTCACGGGGACAGGATGGCACCGGGGGCGGACGGGCTGCCAGAGAATTCGGCCTGATCCGACCCGGGGCGGGGCGGGGTGCGGGTCGGTCAGGGGCGGAAGGCCTCCGCGTGGTCCGTGGCCCAGGTGGCGAAGGTGCGGGGCGGGTGGCCGGTCAGTTCCTCCACGGTGTCGGTCAGGGGCGCGGGCCGGCCGTCGTGGGCGGCCCAGTGGGAGAGGAGGCCGTCCGCGACCGGTTCCGGCATGAAGGCGGCGACCGACTTCTTCCACTCCTCGGGGGTGACGGCGGTGTGCGGTGCGGGGCGTCCGGTCACCTGGGCGAGGATCGCCAGCTGTTCGGTGAAGTCCAGTGACGCGGGACCCGTCAGCCAGTAGGAGGAGCCGCGCAGCCGGGGCTCGGTGAGGACCGCGAGGGCGGCTTCGGCGAGGTCGCGCTCGTGGATCGGGTCGCTGTGGGCGTGCGGGTGGGGCAGGGTCGGGCCCCCGCCCGCCTTGAGCGGTCGTGCCCAGGCGAGGGCGTTGGTGGCGAAGGCGCCGGGCTGGAGGTGGGTGGCCTCGAAGGCGCCGGATTCGGCGGCGGCCGCGAGGGCGCGCTCGGCCGCGAGGTGGCGGGCGGCGACGGCGTTCCGGTCGGCGTCGGGGGCGAGGACGGAGCTGGAGGAGAGCAGGACGACGTGCTCGACGCCGGCGGCACGGGCCCGTTCGGCGAAGGCGTCGGCGTGCGCGGCCTCGGCGTAGAGGAAGACGGAGTCGACGCCTCGCAGGGCGGTGTCGAAGGTGGCCGGGGCGGTGAGGTCGCAGTGCACGGCGCGGACTCCGGGGGGTGGGGAGAGCTCCGCGGGGTTCCGGGATCCGGCCCTGGCCTCGATGCCCGCGGCGGCGAGGAGGTCGAGCAGGGCGGAGGCGACGCGGCCTCGGCCGCCGGTGACGAGAACGGTCATGGGGTGTCCTTCCGGGACGGGTGGCCGGAGGGTCCGGCCGGCTCGGTCGTTTCGGCTGCGCCGCACATCATCTGCGTGACACAGATAAATATCCGGGAGGGTGCCTCGGCGGTCAACCCCGAAAAATCCTGGGGTACCGTCCCGGCATGAAGATCATCGACCTCGGACCGGGCGACCCCCGCCTGGAGAGCGACCTCCTGCCGGTCCTCTCCGAACTCCGCCCCCACCTCACCCCGGAGCTCTTCCGCGAGGTGTACGAGGCCGGGCACGCCCAGGGGCTGCGGTTCAGCGCCGCCTACGCGGACGACGGGCGCTGCGTCGGCGCGGCCGGCTGGCGGATCGTCGTCAACACCAGCTCGCTGCGCAAGCTCTACGTCGACGACCTGGTGACGGCGGCGGCCGACCGTTCCACCGGGGTCGGGCACGCGCTGATCGCCCACTTGGAGGGCCACGCCCGCGCGGCCGGCTGCCACGAGCTGAACCTCGACTCCGGCACCCACCGCACCGGAGCCCACCGTTTCTACCTGAGGGAGCGCTTCGACATCGTGGCCTTCCACTTCACCCGGCCGCTCGCCGCGCCGGATCAGGACCGCTGAGCCGGGTCCCCCAGGTCGAACCGCCAGTCGTTGCACCGCATCGGGCGCCCCGCCGGGTACTCGAAGTCCCGCTCGCCGCGCGGTTCGAACCCCGCCTTGCGGCACACCGCGTTCGAGGCGGCGTTGCCCGCCGAGGGGAACGCGTGCAGATGGCGGCGGAGGCCCGCTCCCAGGCCCTGCGTGGCCGCCGTCCGGGCCTTCGCGATCACCGCGCGCGTGGCGGCCGTCGCCACGCCCCGGCCCTGGAAGCCCGACAGGACGGCCCACCCGGTCTCGTACACCTGCTCGCCGTCCCAGGTCTGGCCCCAGAAGCCGATGCTGCCCGCCACGGTCTCCTCCGGGAGCAGCACGATCCGGAACATGCGGCCCGCGCCCGGGTGCGCGGCGCTCATCTCCACGTACCGCAGGTGGCGCAAGACGATTTGTTCCTCGGTCTCCGGTCCGCCGAGGTGGGCGGTCAACTCCGGTGTGTTCAGGGCGCGCAGCAGTCCGGCGTCCTCGTCGGACCAGGGTTCCAGGCGTACGCGCGGGGTCTCGTTCTCCATCTTCGTACGGTAGGTCACGGCACTGACGGTCCGCGGGCGTACGCCGTCGGCGGCACCCCGATCGTCGCCGTGAAGTCCCGTACGAGGTGGGCCTGGTCGCTGTAGCCCAGTTCGGCCGCGAGGGCGGCCCAGTCGGGGGTGCCCGGGGTCCCGGCGCGTTCCAGGGCCTCGTGGAGGCGGTACCGCAGGATCACCCACTTCGGGCCGACGCCGACGCGGCTCGCGAAGAGGCGCTGGAGGGAGCGGGCCGACAGGCCGGACGCGGCGGCGAGTTGGGACGCCCTGCGGACCGTGCGGTCCGAACGGGCCAGTTCCACCAGCTCCATGGCGTGGTCGGCCGCCGGATCGGGGGCCGGGCCGCGCGCCAGGAGGAAGGCGTCGAGCGCCGCCACGCGCGCGTGGTCCCCGTCGGGGGAGAGGACGGCGGCCGGGACGCCGGGGTCCGTGCCCGGGGCGTCCGGGAAGACCTCGGTCAGCGGGACGCGGCGGCCCGTCCACGCCGACACCGGCCACGCGGGCGCGAAGGGCCGGAAGCCGCCGGGGCGGAACTGGACGCCGCAGACCCGGCCCGTCTCCGCCAGCTCGTGGGTGAAGAGGCCGAGGCCGACGCCCGCGACCTCGGCCGACACGTCCTCCCCGGCGGCCGGGGAGCCGTGGCGCTGGAAGACGACGTTCACCGACGGGTGCGGGACGACGTGGCTCGCGTACGGCTCCGGGAGGTCCCAGTCGATCAGCCAGTAGTGCTCCAGGTAGGGCCGCAGTTCCGGGGCCGGGAGGTGCCGGCGGAAGCGGACGCGGGAGAGCAGGTCGGCGGGGTCGACGATGCCCCGGGTGTCCCTGCGGGGAGCGGAGGCGGACATGGCCCGCATGGTAGGTGCCTCCTCCGCTCGGCTTGTCGTGTTTCTTCAAGACGGAGCCGGGCATGTTCACCTAGCGTCGGGATCATGACGAACGAGGCCCCGCTCCCCACCGACGACCCGCTCCGCATCGACGCACCGCTTCCTGCCGGTGACCCGCTCCCCATCGGTGATCTGCTCCGCGTCGCCGCCGCCGACGCCGTCCCCGTGGTCGGCGGGATCGCCGACGCGTCGCTCGGCGCGCCCACGCCCTGCGCCGAGTACGACGTGCGTGCCCTGGTCAACCACCTCTTCTCCGTCGTGGTGAACTTCCAGGTACTCGCCGCCAAGGGGGCGCCCGACTTCTCGGAGACCCCGGACCGGGTCGCCGACGCCGGCTGGCGCGAGCTGTTCGGGGCGGAGGCCGGGAAGCTGGTCGAGGCGTGGTCGGCGCCCGGCGCCGAGGAGGGCACGTCCGGGGCGATGGGGCTGCCCGCGCGGACGGTCGGCTGCATGGTGCTGCTCGACCTGACCGTGCACGCCTGGGACCTGGCCCGTGCCACCGGCCGGGCCTTCGCACCGGACCCGGTCGTGGTGGCGGGCCTCGCGGACGAGGTGGAGCGGATGGCGCCGATGGCCCGGAAGATGGGCGTCTTCGGGGACGCGGTCGGGCTGCCCGGGGACGCCACCGCCTTCGAGCGGCTGCTCGCCACGACGGGCCGCGACCCGCGCGCCCGGTGAAGCGCGTCCCGGGGTGATCAGCGCGGGCGGCCCGTCGAGCCGGGGGAGAGGCGGGAGACGACCTGGCCGAAGGCGTGCTCCTCGGCGGGGGTCAGCGGGACCGACTCCTGCGGGTGCCAGACCCGCTCCAGCGGGATGCCGGCCCGGTCCCGGGCACGGGCCCGCAGGCTCAGGGCGAGCCAGGCCGCCGTCGAGACGGCGAGCAGGCCGAAGAGGGTGATCACACGGGGGTCCGAGAACGGGCCGGGCAAGGGCATGGCTCACTCCAGGCGGTGAGGGCCGCCCGTGCGCGTGCGCCCCGGCAGGCGGCGCTCCCGCACGACGGCACGGCGATTCCTACGGCTTCCTCCCGACCTGTTAAGTTAACACCTCCCGGCGGCCTTTCGGCAGGGGGAGCCGGAGCCGGGGTCCCGGCCGGCCCGGGGCGCAGGCCCTCTTGTGCGGATCGGACAACCGTTCCAAGGTGGCGGAACAGGGAGATTCCGGCCGGGGAGGGAGCAGCCGCATGTCCGGAACGCAGGCATGGGGATTCACGGACGACAGGGGCGAGCAGCTGGGGGCGGCCCGGGTGCCGAGGCGGGTGGTCGCGTACGTACGGGTCGGGGCCGCCCTGTACGACCTGGGGGTGACACCGGTCGCGGTGTACGGCTCCGGGCACGACGGCGAGGTGTACGACCCGGCGAAGGCGGGCGTCCTGGAGGCGGTCGGGGTGCCGTACCTGGGGCCGGGCCGGGCCCTGGACGAGGCGGTGCTGCGGGAGTTGCGGCCGGATGTCGTCGTCGACGTGACGTACGACGGGAAGAGCCCGTACGCGCTGGACGAGGCGCTGGTCAAGCGGCTCGGGGTGCCGCTCGTCGCCCTCTCCGTGGGTGGCGAGCTGGACCTGCCGTCCATCCTCGACCGGTTCGCCGCGCTGGCCGCCGGCCTGAGGGTCGCGGGTCCGGAGGCCGGGGGGCCGGTGGCCGCGAGCGCGGAAGCAGCAGGCGCGGAAGCCGCGGATCCAGCAGCCGCAGACCCGGCAGCCACAGGCCCGGCAGCCACAGGCCCAGTAACCGCAGCCGTGGATCCAGTAACCGCACCCGCGAGCGGCGTGACCCCGGTGGTCGTCGGTGCGTCGGCCCTGGGGCCGGAGATCGTCCGTCCGGTGACCGTGAGTCCGGCCGTCGGGCCCGGCCAGGGGGCCGCCCTCGCGGAGTTCGAGGCCGCCGAGGCCGCGCTCCGGGAGGCGGCGGCCCGGACCGGCCTCCGGGTCCTCGCCCTCTCCGGGGCCGGTCCCGAGCAGGTGCACCTGGCCCGCCCGCAGTCCTGGCCCGAGCTGGCGTGGCTCGCCGGGCTCGGCGTCCGGCTGCTCGACCCGGGCCCCGGGCCCGGCGCCAACTGGCTCACCGCCGGCTGGGAGCGGGCCGCCGAACTCCGTCCCGACCTGGTCCTCTTCGACGACCGGGACCACGCCACGCCCCCGTACGCCCTTCCCGGCGGGGTCCGGCTCGCCCCCTGGAACCCGGAGACCCCGCCCAGCCCCGCCGCGTACGCCCGCTTCTTCCGCGATCTCGCGGAGGCGCTGGCGCCCTGAGGGGCCCGGCTCAGGCCGGGGCCGCCGCCAGGCGGGTGCGGAGGGACCGGGCGAACTCCTCCGCGCGGGCGAGCTGTGCCCGCAGCTCGGCGACCCGCTCGGCGGCGGCCTGCTCGTAGCGGCGGACGAGGGACACCAGCGCGGCCCGCTCGTCCGGGTCGAGCTCCGCGTCCGTGCCCGGACGGTCGGCGGCCAGCCGGTCCACGGCCGTGAGCAGCTCGCGGGTCTCGTCCAGGGTGAAGCCGAGCGGCTTCATCCGGCGGACCACCATGAGCCGGGACACGTCCTCGTCCGTGTAGAGGGGGAAGCCGCCGGGGGAGGCCGCCGACGGGACGACCAGGCCGCTGTCCTCGTACTGCCGGATGGTGCGCAGGGACAGCTCGGTCCGTGCGGCGACCTCCGCGATCTGCAGGGGTTCTCCGGCCATGCGTACTGCGCTCACGCGTCGGGTCCTTCCTCGTACGGGGGCTCCCGCGGGGGTGCGGGGCACCCCCACAGGGCGCGGCTTCCGCGCATTACATACCATTCGTCCTAACTTCAGCACTTATGAGAGCTGGAAGTGCGGCGAAACGCCTGCTGGTAGGCCGTCCGCTGGAGAGCGGGCGGCTCGGCGAGACCCTGCTGCCCAAGCGGGTCGCGCTGCCGGTCTTCTGCAGCGACCCGCTCTCCTCGGTCGCCTACGCCACCGAGGAGATCCTGCTGATCCTCGCCCTCGGCGGCCTGGCCGTGCTCCATCTGACCTGGTACGCGGCGGTCGGCATCGTCGTGCTGCTCCTGGTGGTGGTCGCCTCCTACCGGCAGACCTGCTACGCCTATCCGGGCGGCGGCGGGGCCTACGTCGTCTCCGCCGAGAACCTGGGGCAGCGGGCCGCGCTCACCGCCGCCTCCGCGCTGCTCATCGACTACGTGATGACCGTCGCCGTCTCGGTCGTCTCCGGGGTCGCCGCCGTCACC
The DNA here is from genome assembly GCF_044754545.1 of Streptomyces sp. NPDC093071. NCBI lineage: Bacteria > Bacillati > Actinomycetota > Actinomycetes > Kitasatosporales > Streptomycetaceae > Streptomyces > Streptomyces sp. NPDC093071. The sequence goes on from NZ_JBIVPH010000015.1 coordinate 37,382, forward strand.
TCCGCCGCCCCCGCGCTCGACGGGCACGCCGTGGCCCTGTCGGTGTTCTTCGTCGTGGTCCTGGCCTGGCTGAACCTGCGCGGGGTCCGCGAGGCGGGACGCTGGTTCGCCCTCCCCACGTACGCCTTCATCGCCGTGATCCACCTGATGTTCGCGGTGGCCGCCGTGCGGATGGCGACCGGCGCGACGATCCGGGCCGAGTCCGCCGACCTGCCCGTCATCGAGGTCTCCGCCTACTCGGGGCTCGCGCTCGTCCTGCTCGGCCTGCGCGCCTTCGCCTCCGGCTGCACCGCGCTGACCGGCGTCGAGGCCGTCAGCAACGGCGTCCCCGCCTTCGCGAAGCCGAAGAGCCGCAACGCCGCCACCACCCTGGCGATCATGGGCGGGCTCTCCGTGACCATGTTCCTCGGGATCACGACGCTCGCCATGGTGTACGAGGTGCACGTCGCGGAGGACCCCACGGAGCTGGGGCTCGCCCCCGGCACCCCGACGTCCACCGCGCTCGCCCAGATCGGGCGGGCCACCTTCGGCGACTGGCACGTCCTCTTCTACGTGCTCCAGGCCGTCACCGCCGGCGTCCTGGTCCTGGCCGCCAACACCGCCTTCAACGGCTTCCCGATGCTCGCCTCCGTCCTCGGCCGGGACCGCTACGCGCCCCGCCAGCTCTTCCACCGCGGCGACCGGCTCGTCTACTCCAACGGCATCGTCCTCCTCGCGCTCGCCGCGATCGCCCTGATCGTCGCCTTCGACGCACAGCTGACCCGCCTCATCCAGCTCTACATCGTCGGCGTCTTCGTCTCCTTCACCCTTTCCCAGGCCGGGATGGTCAAGCACTGGCGGCGAGAACTCGCCAAGCCCGCCGGGGCGGCCTCCCGGCACGCGCTGCACCGCCGCCTCGCGATCAACGCCTTCGGCGCCTGTCTGACGGCGGTCGTCCTCGTCATCGTCCTCGTCACCAAGTTCACCCACGGCGCCTGGCTGGTCGTCCTCGCGATGCCGGTGCTCTACGCCGGGATGAAGGGGGTGCGGCGGCACTACGACACCGTCGCCGCAGAGGTCGCCGTCGGCCCCGGCGAGCGCCCCCGCGCCCTCGCCGGGAACCACGTCCTGGTCCTGGTGGCCTCGGTCAACGCGCCCAGCCTCCGCGCCCTGTCGTACGCGAAGACCCTGCGGCCCGCCTCGCTGACGGCCGTCACCGTCGCCGAGGACCCGGCGGAGGCGGAGGTGCTCCGGGCGACCTGGGAGGCCCACGGCATCGACGTGCCGCTGCGGGTGCTCAGCTCCCCGTACCGCTCGATCGTCCAGCCGGTCCTGCGGCACGTGCGGGAGGCGCCGGAGCGGAGGGGGGACGCGGTCGTCTCGGTGGTCATCCCCGAGTACGTGGTCGGGCACTGGTGGGAGCAGCCGCTGCACAACCAGAGCGCCCTGCGGCTCAAGACCCGGCTGCTGTTCATGAAGAACGTCGTGGTCATCGACGTGCCGTACCGGCTGGCCTCCGCGCGGGAACTGGCGTCCGCGCGCGCGGAGGCGGCGAAGGCCGCGGAGGGCGACGGGAGCCGCCCCTGACCCCTGTGCGCCCCGCCTACCGCGTCCTCACGGCCACACCAGGCAGTACGGCTGGTGGCCGTTCTCGTGGAGGCGGACCGAGAAGTCCTGCCACTCGTGGAGCAGCTGGTAGACGTCGAAGGCGTCGCGCGGGCCGCCCCGGTCCGGGACCGTGGACCAGATGAAGGCGGCCGCGCCGACCGACTCCTCGCCGATCGCGCGCAGCGGGTCGACCACGGTCATCGGCAGCTTCACCACCGCGTAGTCGGGGTGCAGGACCACCAGCTCCAGCGGGGGCACCTTGTGCAGGGGCATCCCCTGGATGCCGGTGAGGACCATGGCGGCTATGGTCTCCGGCTTGATCTTGGTGAACATGCCGCCCATGCCGAGCTCGTCGCCGCCGAGCTCCTCGGGACGCATCGAGATCGGCACGCGGGCCGCCGTGGCGCCGTCGGGCGCGCCGAAGTACTTGTACGTCACCCCCAACCGGCCCCTCCCGCCCCCGGCGTCCCGCTCGTCCCGGGCGTCCGGAGGGCCTTGCCTTCCCGGAGATTCCGGGATCGGGTCTTCGGTCCGCCGGCGCCGGTGCCTTCCCCGCCGGGCAGACTCCGGACCCAGGTCGTCCGTCCCCTCGCCCGGTCCGCCACCGCGATGCATATCTCCACCCGACTGCTTTTTCTCGGCAACACGACCCCGCCGCGCAACCCGATCATCGTGACAGTGACCTCCCCCGCGCTCGTACGGTGAAACACCCGTCCGCGAGAACGCCGTGGCCTCTGACACCATGGATTCCGTGAGCCATCCCTATGACGCCCCAGTTTCGCAGACGCGGAGGGCGTACGCCCCGGCGTAATACACGGGATGCCCACGCCGTCCCTCCGTTCCCGTTGTCGTGCCCTAAGTCGTTCTCGCAGGTCAGGATCACAGTGCCGTATTCATACGAAGCCCCAGTCTCACAGACGCTTTTCGACCGCGCTTCCCTCGTGACGCCCGGCGGCGTGAACTCACCGGTGCGTGCCTTCCGGGCCGTGGGCGGAACGCCCCGGTTCATGGTGTCCGGTTCCGGTCCGTACCTCACCGACGCGGACGGACGGGAGTACGTCGACCTGGTCTGCTCGTGGGGACCGATGATCCTCGGCCACGCGCACCCGGAGGTCACCGCCGCCGTGCAGGCCGCGGTGGCCCGGGGCACCTCCTTCGGCACCCCCGGCGAGGGCGAGGTGGCGCTCGCCGAGGAGATCGTCGCGCGCGTGGAGCCGGTCGAGCAGGTGCGCCTGGTCTCCTCGGGCACCGAGGCGACGATGTCCGCGATCCGGCTGGCCCGCGGGTTCACCGGACGCGCCAAGGTCGTCAAGTTCGCGGGCTGCTACCACGGTCACGTGGACGCGCTGCTCGCCGCGGCCGGCTCCGGCCTCGCCACCTTCGCGCTGCCGGACACGCCCGGGGTGACCGGCGCGCAGGCCGGCGACACGATCGTGCTGCCGTACAACGACCTGGAGGCGGTGCGGACCGCGTTCGCCGCGAACCCGGGCGAGATCGCCTGCGTCATCACCGAGGCCTCGCCGGGCAACATGGGCGTCGTCCCGCCGGCCGAGGGCTTCAACCAGGGCCTGGCGGACCTGTGCCGGGAGAACGGCGCGCTGTACATCTCGGACGAGGTGATGACCGGTTTCCGCACCTCGAAGGCAGGCTGGTACGGCGTCGACGGCGTCAAGCCCGACCTGCTGACCTTCGGCAAGGTCATGGGCGGCGGCTTCCCGGCCGCCGCGTTCGGCGGCCGCGCCGACGTCATGGGGCACCTGGCCCCGGCGGGCCCGGTCTACCAGGCGGGCACGCTCTCCGGGAACCCGGTCGCGACCGCCGCCGGGCTCGCGCAGCTGCGGCTGCTCGACGACGCCGCGTACGCGAAGGTGGACGCGGTCTCGGCGGAGATCCGGGGCCTGGTCACGGACGCGCTGGCCAAGGAGGGCGTGGCGCACCGGCTGCAGACCGCCTCCAACATGTTCTCGGTGTTCTTCACCGCCGACGAGGTGCGGAACTACGACGACGCGAAGAAGCAGGAGGCCTTCCGCTTCAACGCCTTCTTCCACTCGATGCTGGCCGACGGGGTCTACCTGCCGCCGTCCGCGTTCGAGTCCTGGTTCGTGTCGACGGCCCACGACGAGCGGGCGGTCGAGCGGATCGCCGCCGCCCTCCCGGCCGCCGCCCGCGCCGCCGCGGAGGCGACGGCATGAGCGACGTGAAGAACGCGGGGGAGGCGAAGGACGTGAACGACGTGAAGGACGTAAACGACGTCGTGAACGCGGAGAAGCCCGTGGGCGACGACGACATCACCGTCGTCCACCTGATGCGCCACGGCGAGGTGCACAACCCCGACGGCGTCCTCTACGGGCGTCGCGCCGGCTACCACCTCTCCGAGCTCGGCCGGCAGATGGCGGACCGGGTCGCGGAGCACCTGGCCGGCCGGGACGTCACGTACGTCGTCGCCTCCCCGCTGGAGCGGGCGCAGGAGACGGCGACGCCGATCGCCAAGTCCCACGGCCTGGACCTGGCCAGTGACCCGCGTCTCATCGAGGCGGCGAACGTCTTCGAGGGCAAGACCTTCGGCGTCGGCGACGGGGCGCTGCGCAAGCCGGCGAACTGGAAGCACCTGACCAACCCGTTCCAGCCGTCCTGGGGCGAGCCGTACGTCGAGCAGGTCGTCCGCATGATGGGCGCGCTCGACGCGGCGAAGGACGCGGCCCGGGGCCACGAGGCGGTCTGCGTCAGCCACCAGCTGCCGATCTGGATCGTCCGCAGCTTCGTGGAGAAGCGGCGGCTGTGGCACGACCCCCGGCGGCGGCAGTGCACGCTGGCGTCGCTGACCTCGTTCACGTACCGGGGCGACAAGATCGTCTCGGTGGGGTACAGCGAGCCGGCCCGGGACCTGGTCCCGGCGCACCTGCTCGCGGGCGCGAAGCCGGTCAAGGGGAAGTCGAAGGCCTTCGGGGCGTAGGCCCCTCCGGAAGGCCGGGCCCGTCCGCCGGGTCCGTCCGCCGGGAGGGTCCCTCGGGTCCGGCCGCCGGAACCGTCCGCCGGAAGGGTCCGGCCTTGACGGATCACGGCGCAGGGCGTTCGGATGATGTTCATGTCATCCGAACGCCCTTAAATTTTTGTGCTATTTAACGGGAACCCCCGTGTTCCTCCCCGCATCTCACTGTTTGTCGGTTTGGATGACATTCAGGTCATACGTCAGCGCGAATTGGGGACGACATGCGCGAGATCAGCGGAATCACTCGAAGGGGGCTGCTCGGGGCGGGCGTTGGGGCCGCCGCGGCGATGGGCCTGGCGGCGTGCAGTACCTCGAACCAGGACAAGACGGGCAATCCCGGCCCCAATCGGCCCGGCAAGGGCGGTGACGCCACGGCGGATCCGGCCACCCCCACCCCGACCAAGGACCCCGTCCGGCTCATCGGCGACGGCTCCACCGCCGACACCGGCAGGCAGCCGCGCCAGCCCGACGCCCCCGTCCCGCTCGAACCCGGCCAGACCCCGCCCCAGTTCGTGATCTTCTCCTGGGACGGCGCCGGCGAGGTCGGCAACGGGCTCTTCCCCCGCTTCCTCGAACTCGCCAAGAGCCACGACGCGGCGATGACCTTCTTCCTCTCCGGGATCTACCTCCTCCCCGAGTCGAAGAAGGACCTCTACCGCCCGCCGAACAACCGCGTCGGCGCCTCCGACATCGGCTACCTCACCGACGACCACGTCAAGGACACCCTGAAGTACGTCCGGCAGGCCTGGCTCGAAGGCCACGAGATCGGCACCCACTTCAACGGGCACTTCTGCGGCGGCTCCGGCTCCGTCGCCCACTGGACCCCCGCCCAGTGGCAGAGCGAGATCGACCAGGCCGTGAAGTTCGTCACCGAGTGGAAGACCCACAGCGGCTGGACCGAGCTCGACCCGCTGCCCTTCGACTACTCCAAGGAGCTCGTCGGCGGCCGCACCCCCTGCCTCCTCGGCCAGGACAACCTGCTGCCCACCGCCAAGCGGCTCGGCTGGCGCTACGACGCCAGCTCGCCCGGCGGCCGCCAGACCTGGCCCGACAAGCGCCGGGGGATCTGGGACCTCCCGCTCCAGGCCGTGCCCTTCCCCGGGCACTCCTTCGAAGTCCTCTCCATGGACTACAACATGCTCGCCAACCAGTCGAAGAACACCACGAAGGGGATGCCCTCCCGCTATCCGGGCTGGCGCAAGCAGGCGGCCGAGGCGTACCTCTCCGGCTTCACGCGCGCGTACGAGACGAATCGCGCGCCTTTCTTCATCGGCAACCACTTCGAGCAGTGGAACGGCGGCATCTACATGGACGCCGTCGAAGAGGCGCTCAAGGGAATGGCCGGAAAGAAGGACGTCCGGCTCGTCTCCTTCCGGCAGTTCGTGGACTGGCTCGACGTCCAGGACCCGAAGATTCTCGCGAAGCTGCGCGGCCTGGGCGTCGGACAGAAGCCCACCGGCGGCTGGAACGCCTTTCTCAAGGCCGCTTGACCATTAGCGGGCCCTCCCCTTGGCCGTCCCTCTCGGGCATCCCCCTTAGGCATCCTTGACAAGGTGCTTTACGGGCACGTAGGGGGGTGCCCAAGATCCCCCAAACGCCCATGCGAAACTTTTCACATGAGCCTTAGCCGTGCCCCTCGACGCACCCTCCTCGCCGTCGGAGTGCTGACCGCCGCCCTCGCGCTCTCGGCCTGCGGCGGCGACGACGGTGGCACGACCGGTGGCGGCGGCACGAACTTCGTCACCACCAAGGGCGGCATCTCCACCGCCGCCAAGGGCGAGCGCGCGACCCCGGGCAAGCTCGCGGGCGAGACCCTGGAGGGCGAGCGGCTCGACGTCGCCGACCTCAAGGGCAAGGTCGTCGTCCTCAACGCCTGGGGATCCTGGTGCGGCCCCTGCCGCGCCGAGGCCCCCCACTTCGTGAAGGTCGCCAACGACCTCAAGGGCCAGGACGTCGCCTTCGTCGGCCTCAACACCCGCGACAGCAACAAGCAGCAGGCGCTCACCTTCGAAGAGGACTACGAGGTCCCCTACCCGAGCATCTACGACCGCGACGGCAAGCTGATCCTCTTCGGCTTCCCCAAGGGCACCCTCAGTCTCCAGGGCATCCCCTCCACCGTCGTCCTCGACAAGGAGGGCAAGATCGCCGCCCGCGCCCTCATGGCCCTCGACGAGAAGAAGCTCCGCTCGATGATCGACCCGCTCCTCAAGGAGAAGTGAGCCGGTGAACGAGACGGTCACCAGCGGAGCCCTGCTGCTCGCCCTGCCCCTCGCGGTGCTCGGCGGGCTCGTCTCCTTCTTCTCGCCGTGCGTCCTCCCCCTCGTCCCCGGCTACCTCAGCTACGTGACCGGGGTCACCGGCACCGACCTCGCGGACCGCAGGCGCGGCCGGATGACCGCCGGCGCCGTCCTCTTCGTCCTCGGCTTCACCGCCGTGTTCGTCTCCGGCGGCGCCCTCTTCGGCTACTTCGGGTCCACCCTCCAGGAGTACCGCGAGACGCTCACCACGGTCCTCGGCGTGCTCATGATCCTCATGGGCGTCTTCTTCCTCGGCCTGATGCCCTGGTTCACCCAGCGCGAGTTCCGCTTCCACAGGAAGCCCGTCGCCGGCCTGGTCGGCGCCCCGCTGCTCGGCGCCCTCTTCGGCATCGGCTGGACCCCCTGCATCGGCCCGACGCTCGCCTCCGTCAACGCGCTCGCCCTGGAGCAGGCCAGTGCCGGACGCGGCGCGATACTCGCCTTCGCGTACTGCCTCGGCCTCGGCGTACCGTTCGTGCTCGCCGCCATCGCCTTCCGCAAGGCGCTGGGCGCGTTCGGCTGGGTCAAGCGGCACTACACCTGGGTCATGCGGATCGGCGGCGGCATGATGATCGTCACCGGCGTCCTGCTCCTCACGGGGGCGTGGGACAGCATGGTCGCCACGATGCAGGGCTGGTCCAACGGTTTCACGGTGGGGATCTGAGTTCCATGAGCAAGACCGACGTGACGGAGAGCACCGCCGCCGACGAGGCGTCCGGAGCCGCGCTGTCGACCGCCCCCAGGGAGGACCGCGAGGACGCCGTCACCGGCGGTCCCGTCCTCGGGGTCGTCGGCTGGATCCGCTGGTTCTGGCGGCAGCTGACCTCCATGCGGGTCGCCCTGATCCTCCTCTTCCTGCTCTCCCTCGGCGCCGTGCCCGGCTCCCTCGTCCCGCAGAACAGCGCGGACGAGATGAAGGTGCAGGCCTTCAAGGACGCCCACCCCACCCTCACGCCGCTCTACGAGAAGCTCCAGTTCTTCGACGTCTACGGCTCGGTGTGGTTCTCCGCGATCTACATCCTGCTGTTCGTCTCCCTCATCGGCTGCATCGTCCCGCGCAGCTGGCAGTTCGTCGGCCAGCTCCGCGGCCGCCCGCCGGGCGCCCCCCGCCGCCTCGACCGGCTCCCCGCGTACACCACCTGGCGCACCGAGGCCGGGCCCGAGGAGGCCCGGGAGGCCGCGCTCGCCCTCCTGAAGAAGCGCCGCTTCCGCGCCCACCGGGCGGGGGACGCGGTCGCCGCCGAGAAGGGCTACCTGCGCGAGGCCGGGAACCTGGCCTTCCACGTCGCCCTGATCGTCATGCTCGTCGCCTTCGCCTGGGGCCAGCTCTTCAAGTCCGAGGGCGGCAAGCTGATCGTCGAGGGCGACGGCTTCTCCAACACGCTCACCCAGTACGACGACTTCAAGTCCGGCTCCCAGTTCGGCACCGACGAGCTGGAGCCGTTCAGCTTCCGGCTGGACTCCTTCACGGGCACGTACGAGAAGAGCGGCCCGCAGCGCGGCACCCCCCGCACCTTCGAGGCGGCCGTCACCTACTCGCGGGGCGGGGCGGACGAGAAGGCGGTCATCCGGGTCAACGAGCCGCTGAAGGTGGGCGACTCCAAGGTCTACCTGATCGCCCACGGCTACGCGCCCGTCGTCACCGTCAAGGACGGGCGCGGCAAGACCGTCTTCCACGGCGCCGTCCCCCTGCTCCCGATCGACAACAACGTCACGTCGACCGGCGCGATCAAGGTCATGGACGGCTACCGCGACAAGAACGGCAAGAAGGAGCAGCTGGGCTTCCAGGCCTTCTTCGTGCCGACCTTCGCGGGCGCGGGCCAGGGCACGATGTTCTCGCAGTTCCCGGCGCTGGACTTCCCCGTCATGGCGCTCACCGGCTTCCACGGCGACCTGCGCGTGAACTCCGGCCTCCCGCAGAACGTGTACCAGCTCGACAAGTCCAAGATGACCCAGTTCAAGGACGCGTCCGGCAACAAGCTCGCCCAGCGCCTGCTGCCCGGCGAGACCATGACGCTCCCCGACGGCGCCGGCTCGATCACCTTCGAGAAGGACGTCAAGGAGTGGGCGAGCTTCCAGGTCTCGCAGCAGCCGGGCAACGGGCTCGCCCTCGCGGGCGCGATCGCCGCGATCGCCGGTCTGACCGGTTCGCTCTTCATCCAGCGGCGCCGGATCTGGGTCCGGGCCGTCCGGGGCGAGGACGGCGTCACCGTCGTCGAGATGGCCGGCCTCGGCCGCAGCGAGTCCGCGAAGCTCCCCGAGGAGCTGGCCGACCTCGCGGTCGCGCTCACGGCCCAGGCCCCGCCCACCGCGGAGACTCCGCGAGCCGATCCGGAGGCCGTACCGGAAACCGCCGTGCCGGACACCGCCGTACCGGACACCACGGACCCGGCGGACGCACCCGCGGAAGACCCCGCCCCTTCTGGAGAGGCTGACAAGTGATCCTCGCCGCCACGACCGACGAGAGCCTGGCGCGGATGAGCGACATGCTCATCTACTCCTCGATGGCCGTCTACACCCTGGCCTTCTTCGCCCACATCGCCGAGTGGGTCCTCGGCAGCCGCAGCAAGGTCGGCCGCACCGCCGCCGCGCTCACCTCGCGGACCGCGGCCGCCACCGCCGCCGTGACCGTCCGGGTCAAGCAGGCCGGCTCCACCGCCGTGCTCGACAAGCCGACGGTCGTCACCCGGGCCGCGGCCGGCACCCGCGACGTGCCGGACGGCCCCGGCGCGGCCGGCGGCACGGTCAAGGGCGACCTGTACGGCCGGATCGCCGTCTCGCTCACCGTCCTCGCCTTCCTGGTCGAGGCGTCGGGCGTGGTCACCCGGGCGCTCTCCGTGCAGCGGGCCCCCTGGGGCAACATGTACGAGTTCTCCACCACCTTCTCCACGGTGGCGGTCGGCGCGTACCTCGGCTTCCTCCTCGCCAAGAAGAACGTGCGCTGGATCGGCCTGCCGCTGGTCACCACCGTCCTGCTCGACCTGGGCCTGGCCACCACCTGGCTGAAGACCCCCAGCGACCAGCTGGTGCCCGCGCTCGACTCGTACTGGCTGTGGATCCACGTCTCCACCGCGATCTTCTGCGGCGCGGTCTTCTACCTCGGCGCGGTCGCCACCCTGCTGTACCTCTTCCGCGACTCGTACGAGAACAAGCTCGCGACCGGCGGGAACCCCGGCGCCTTCGCCCGCTCGGTCCTGGAGCGGCTGCCCGCCGCCGCCTCGCTCGACAAGTTCTCCTACCGGGTGAACGCGGCGATCTTCCCGCTGTGGACCTTCACGATCATCGCGGGCGCGATCTGGGCCGGCGACGCGTGGGGCCGCTACTGGGGCTGGGACGCCAAGGAGGTCTGGTCCTTCATCACCTGGGTCGGCTACGCCGCGTACCTGCACGCGCGCGCGACGGCCGGCTGGAAGGGCCGCAAGGCCGCGTACATCGCGCTCATCGCCTTCGGCTGTTTCCTCTTCAACTACTACGGCGTGAACATCTTCGTGAGCAGCAAGCACTCGTACTCCGGCGTCTGACCCCGCCGCGCTGGCACCGCTCCCGCCCCTGGGCGACGCTGGAACCATGAGCGAGATATCCCGGGGCAGGAGCGAGACCCACGACGGCGACACGCACCTGCTGCGGTTCACCGTCGAGCTGCCGCACCCGCCGTCCGAGGTCTGGACGGCCGTCACCACCCCCGAGGGCCTGGCGCGCTGGCTGTGCGCGGCGGACCCGCTGGAGCCCCGGCTCGGCGGCCGGGTCGTCCTCCACCGGCTGACCAGCGGCGACACCGAGGACCCCGGGCAGGTGACCGCCTGGGACCCGGAGAGCGTGGCCGAGTACACGGTCGATCCGACGCACGGCCGGATCCGGTTCCACCTGGAGCCGGGCCCGGGACCCGGCGGCGACGGATCGACCGTGCTGCGTTTCACCAACGAGCTGCGGGGCCCGCCGGAGCACCGCCTCGACCGGCTCGCCGCCTGGCACGACCACTTCGAGTGGCTCGCCCGCGCCCTGGACGGCCACCCCGCCGACTGGCGGCAGCGGACGTCCGAGCGCTGGCTCCACCTGCGGGAGCTGTACGAGCGGGACGCGGCGCGCTGGCCGAAGTGGGAGCCGTAGGACCGCGTCTCACCCGCGCTTCGGCGGCAGGCACGGCGCCGCCGGCGGGCGTCCCTCCGGCCAGGCGATCTGCACGAAGCGCTGCGAGCCGTTCGGGGCCAGCTCCACGATCGGGACGGCCTTGTTGTACGGGTTGCCGTAGTTGTCCAGGCAGATCCAGCCGCTCGCCCCCTCCACCCGCAGCGAGCCTTTCACCTGCGGCCACTGGGTGGCCACGTCCGCCGCCGCCGGGTGCCGGGCCCCCTGCGGGGTGGCCTGGCGGATCGCGTGGACGGCCGTCGCCATCGCGTCGTACGCGATGATCGCCTGCCCGTCCGCGAGCGCCGGCGGCTCCTTCGCGCCCCGCGTGACGTCGCCCAGGAAGGTCGCGTACGCCTGGGGGGAGCCGCCCGTGGCCGGGACCTTCCGCCCCTCCGCCGGCACCCAGGCGTCCGGGTGGGCGAGCGCCGCGTATCGCACGGTCAGCTTCGACCTCAGCGCCTTCCGGTCCAGCTTCGCGTCCGCGCCCAGGTACGAGCCCTCGTCGCCGGTCAGGACGGTGAAGGCCCGGTGGGCGCAGCCGCGCGCCCCGAGCGCGTTGATGAACTGGCGCAGCTGGGTGTGGCGGCCCGCGAAGAAGACGGTCTCGGCGCGGGTGTCGCAGATCAGATGGGTGATCTGGCGGAAGGTGTTGGCGGTGGTGCCCTCCTCGTTGGCGTCGGCGGGCGAGGTGAACAGCTCGGGGTCGTGCGGGGCGCCCTTGAGGGTGGCGGCGAAGGCGGCCTTCAGGGTGTCCGTGTAGTGGTCGCCGCTGCGGGTGTCCTGGACGAGGAGCGCCTTGGCGGCGTCCACCCTCCCGAAGTGGGCCAGGGCCTTCGCCTCGTCGCCGTTGGTGGGCGAGACGCGGGCGAGACCGGGAAATCGGTCATTCCCTGGGGCGTTGGCGATGTCGTCGGCGGTGATGGTGGTGCCGACGACGGCGATCCCGGCCTCGGTCAGGGCGGTCACCGCCTCCCGGACCTCGGTGGAGGAGGTGGCGACGCCGGAGACGGCCCGGAGCCGGTCGGCGGAGTCCTTCATGGCGATCAGCCGGTCGACGACGGGACGCCAGTGGGCGTTGCCCTTGCCGGTGTTGGCGAGGACGAGCCGGATCTTGGGCAGCTCCTCGTTGGACTCGTGGTTGGCGCGGTACTGGTAGGCGTGGGCGCCGCGCAGCTCGTTCAGCATCTTCAGCCGCATCCCGCCGTCGGTGGAGGTCAGCGGCAGCAGCAGGGCGACGGTCACGTGGTCGTCGGGCTTGAGCGTGGCGTTCTCGGCGCCGATGTCCCGGGCGATCGCGCCCAGTTCGCCGATCCCGAAGTCGTGGCCGTCGCCGTTGACGCCGACGCACTCCCCGCTGCCGGCGGGGCGCTCGACGCCCACCGCGCAGGAACGGTCCTCCGGGGTGGTGAGGCGGACGACGCCGTACCCGCCGAGGCCGAGGACGACGGCGGCCGTGACGAGGGAGGCGACGAGCTTCTGGCGGGGGGTGCGGACGCGGCGGCGGAGCCGGTCGAGCGGGCGGAGGGTCGGGCGGTCGGTCACGCGGTCGGGCATGGCGTCAGACTCCGTCCTCGCGGCCCGGCGGCAGCGAGAGCTCCCGCCGGGCGCGGATGTCGCGCGGCCAGTGGGTGGCAGCGTCCCAGAGGGCGCCGCTGCCCGACAGATGACGGCCGGAGAGCCGGCGCAGCTCGTGCGCGAGCCGGTCGGCGACCTCGTCGTCGGGCAGGGCGAGCGGATCGGTGAGCAGCCATACGGCGTGCAGCAACCGCCGCAGGGAGAGGTGCAGTTCGACGCCGTCGGCGTCGAGCCCGGCGGGCAGCTCGCCGGTCGGGTCCTGGCCTCCCGGCGGGGCCTGGCCTCCCGCCGGGGCTTGGCCGAGGGCGAGCGCGCGGCGCGGATCGGGCCCGGCCGCGTTCCGCTCGCGCGGGTACGGGGCGGAGGCGACGAACCGCAGCCGCCCGAGCCAGCCGAGGACGTCCGGCTCGGGGAAGGTGGTCCGCAGATGGGCGACGGCGTCCTCGGTCCGCCCGAGCGCCAGGTCGTGATGGAGCCGGTACGGGCTCGGGCCCGGCCCGTAGTGCCGCCGCAGGGTCTCGTGGACGGCGTGCCAGGCGGCGTAGCGCGGATGGTCGCCGTCCTCGAAGCGCAGCCGGTGCAGGAGCAGGGCGCGCAGCAGCGGATCGGCCACGAAGTGCCGGGAGCCGGGCGCGGACGCGGCCCAGTCCTCGGCGCGCAGCCGGTCGCGGACGCGCAGCGCCACGTCCCCGTCCAGGGACTCGGACGCGAGCCGGGCGTGGGCGAGGACCCGGGCGGACTCCTCGTCGTGGGCGGCGGCGAGCACGGCGTACGGGCCGGGCCGGGGCACCGGCAGCAGCTCGGCGAGCAGGGCGGGGGCGACGGGCACCGGCGGGGCGTCCTCGCGCAGCTCCACCGTCAGGTCGAGCAGCCGGCCCGGGGTGAGCCCGGGCTTCAGGGGCGCGGGGGCCTCCCCGGCGGCCCGCCCGAGGAGCGCCACGCCCAGGGGGCGGCCGCCGGTCAGCCGGTGGACCGCCGGGGCGAGCGCGGCGGGGGTGCGGCCCGCCGGGTCGTACCGGTCGAAGGCGGTGCGGGTCTGGGCGGGGGAGAGGGGCGTCAGTTCGACGGCGAGGATGCCGGAGCCGACGCTCGTCCCGCGTGGGCAGGGCGCCCGGTGCGCGGTCTCGGGCAGCCGGGTCCGGGTGGCCTGACGCAGTGCCTCGTGGTCGCGGACCCGGGAGGCGGCGAGGACGACGAGCCGGTCCCGGCGCCCCTCGGCGGCGCGGGCGCGCAGGATCGGCTCGACCAGCTGCCGGCCGAGCGGCTCGTGGGCGTTGTCGAGGAGGAGCAGGGGCCGGCCGACGCGGGTGCCGCGCCGGAGCCCGGTGTAGGCGTGGAACAGGTCCTCGGTCAGCGCCCCGACGAGGAAGGCCTCGGCCTCGCTCCGGCGCCGGCCGCCCTGCTCGAAGTCGTTGGCGAGCTGCTGGAGCCCGGCCTTCCCGCGCCCCCCGGCGTTGCGGTATCCGCCGTACCACCCCTCGGCGGACCGCTGCATCCGCCCGAAGACCTCCTCCAGGACGGTCTCCACGGTCGCCTCGGCGAGCACTCCGGCGAGCGGGGCGGCGGTCTCCGCGAAGGTGGCGGCGAGCTTGGCGAGGACCTTGCCGACCCAGTGGGCGGCGGCGCCCCGGGTCGCGTCGACGGTCGCGAGGAGCGGCCCGAGCCGCTGGAGGTCGCGCCGGGCCCGCTCGTCGTCCTCCCGGGACCAGCCGATCGCGGCGACGGCCACCAGCCCGAGCGAGAGCCGGGGGAACCGCACGGGCCGCGCCCCGAGCACCTTCGGCGAGAACTGCACGGCCAGCTCGGACAGCGCCCCGGTGAGCGGGGTCCAGCCGGGGCCGTGATCGGCGGGCGGCTCGACGTGGGCGCAGTCGAGCAGCGCGAGCGGGGTGTACCCCCGGTAACGGTTCCTGACCTCCTTCAACAGCGCGGTCTTCCCGGTCCCGCGCCCCCCGGTGAACACGGTCACCGGCGGATCGTCCCCGTGCTCGTACGCCACCCGCGAGCCCCCGTGCCGGGTGAGCCCGCAGAGCCGCGCGACGAGCCCGCCGTCGTCCAGGGCCGCCTCGCGGCCGTACAGCTCCCTGTCCAAGCCCCGCCACCCCCGTAACAGTCAACTCAAGGATATCGACGGTGTGTTGGGAAAGCGGTCGGCTTTTCGAGTCCGTTGTGGATTCGTGGCGGTCCTGTGGCGGGGCCTCACCCCTCCCCGATGTCCTCGCCCCACAGCTCGGGGTTCTCCCGGACGAACTCCCGCATGAGCGCGGCGCATTCGGGATCGTCGAGCACGACGACCTCGACGCCGTGCCCGGCCAGCCACTCGTGCCCGCCGCGAAAGGTCCCGGCCTCCCCGACGACCACCCGCGAGATCCCGAACTGCCGGACGAGACCGGAGCAGTACCAGCACGGCGACAGGGTCGTGACCATGGTCGTCCCCCGGTACGAGCGCTGCCGCCCGGCCGCCCGGAACGCGTCGGTCTCCGCGTGCGCCGACGGATCCCCGTCCTGCACCCGCCGATTCCGCCCCCGCCCGAGCAGCGTGCCGTCGCCCCCGTAGAGCGCGGCCCCGATCGGAATCCCCCCTTCCCCGAGCCCGGCCCGGGCCTCGTCGAGGGCGGTGGCGAGCCATGTGCGGGCCTGGGCTTCGTCGATGGGAGCCATGGAGTTCATGGGGGACTCATTCCCGGTGGGGCGGGGGGATCACGCGCCGGAGGGTGGTTCCGCTCCTCGGTCGTCCGGCAGCGGGTCGGCGACGAAGGTTCCCTTGCCGTGGACGGTCAGGATCAGACCGCGCTCGCGCAGGACCCGGGCGGCGCGGCGGACCGTCAGGTAGGCCACTCCGTACTCCTCGGCGAGGTCGCGCTCGGCGGGCAGGCGGGCGCCCGGCGTCAGCTCGCCGGCCGCGATGCGGGCGGCGACGTAGACCAGCTGAGGGCCTTGCGGGTCGAACTCGGGGATCTGGCTGCGGTCGGTCACCCGACCAACGTAAGCATCGATAACCTGTGCGAACCATTAGTAAGCTATGCAGAGCTATACATGCCTCCTAGAGTTGATGACGTGAAGACCCCGGCGAGGTGGCAAGACCTCCCGGGGCATGGCCACCAACTACTCAGGGAGTTGATGACGTGCGGAACCCTATCGCGCGCGTACTGGGCCGGGCCTGGATCCCGGTCCTCCTCTGGCTGCTGATGCTGACGCTGCCACCCACGGGCAGGCACCGCCCGGTCCGGACCGCCCACCGCCGCCCGGCCGCGCCGCCCCGCCACCGGGCCCCCGCCCCGCGTTCCCCGTACGCACGGGAACAGCTGATGCCCCTCGACGGCCCCCGCTCGCCCCTCGCCCGCCCCTACCTGGCGACGGCCACGGCACGCGCGGCGCAACGCAGGCGCCGGCGGGCGTTGTGGCTGGCGACGGTCGGAGTGGACGTCGACCACCGGAACATCCACGAGCGGTGCTCTCGGTGAGCCGCTGCGGGGCACGGCGTTCCGTGCTCGCCGTCGCGGAGACGGTGCGCCCGGTGTGGGGCGGCTCGGTCTGCGTCCTCGGCCCCGGGCACGACGGCCCGCACCGCGACCGCGCGGGCGACGGCTGGTGGGTGACGCCCGAGATCGCGGACGCGGTGAGCGTCTCCCTCCTGACCCGCGCCCTCGCGACCGAGCCGGAGCCGGGGTTCCGCTCGCCGCGCTGCGTCGTCGGCCGCCACGCCCACTGCCGGGACCACGTCCCGCGCGACAGCGGCGTGCCGGGGGTCCGTCACTTCGTGTGCGAGTGCCCCTGCCATCGGGAGCCCCTGGCGCTCCCCGCCGACTGAGCGTGAGGCGCCGGTCCGACCGATGGTGGTCGGGCCGGTGCGAACGAGTCCGCCGAGGCGCGGCCCCCGCGTCGGACCCGAGTTACGTCCGTAGCCCAACTCCCTTTACGGAAAAGCTCTTTCGTGTGGCGGCCGGGATTGTTCCAAGCGGGGTCCGGGGGTCCGGGGCGGCGGTACGCTCGGGGCGCCCCCGTGGTCGCGCGGGGGCGTGGTGGGAGACCGCGGGGGTGGATGAGTTGCCACTGGATCACCGTTATGCCCTCACCGTCGGGTGCCGGGTCAGCGTCGAGCGCAGCGCGGGCCTGACGATGGTGAACTGGAACGTCGCCACGCTGGCGTCACCGGAGATGCGCCGGCCGCCGGAGAAGGACGCGTCGGTCGCCTTCGAGTGCCCGCGGTGCGGGAAGCCCTTCGTGGCCACCGTGGAGAGCGAGTCCAAGGCCCGGCGCAAGCGATGGGCCTACCTGACGATCGGCCTGCTGCTGTTGCTCTCGCTGCTCGTCACGCTCCCCATGGCCTTCCACCTCGGGGGACAGGTCCGGGAGGAGGACGACCCCTCGATGAACCCCATGGTCGTCCTCGTGCCGCTCGTAGCCGTGGGATTCATCGCCGGACTGACCTTCTTCATGGCCGGCCGCCGCTACACGGGCGTCAAGAAGTACCGACTGGTCCTGCCGAACGGAAAGCTGACGGCGCTGGTCCAGGGCCACCGCTTCGACTGACCCGCCGGGTCCTCACGCGACCGCCGCCCCCTCCTCGTACGGGAACAGCGCGAGCGGCGTCTCCCCCTGGAAGAAGGTCTTCGCGCGGATCAGGGCCGCCTCGTCGGCGCGGACGCGGCCCGGGCGGGAGCCCGTGCCCGTCAGGACGCCGCCGAAGCGCATCCGGAGGTAGGCGGCCGAGTGGTGGAGGGAGGTGACCAGGCCCTCGGCGACGACGTGCTCGTCGTGGGACAGGGCCGTCACGCCCCACAGGGTGCGGCCCGCCATCCGGGCCTTGAAGTCCGAGCCGGGGAAGTTCAGCCAGCCCGACCAGTAGTCCAGGTAGCGCTTGGTCTGGGCCGAGAAGGTGTACCAGTACAGGGGCGAGACGATGACGACGTCGGTCGCCGCGACCGTCACGTCCCACAGCATCTTCTCGGTCTCGTGCACCGGCGGGCCCGTGATCTCGTGCCGCCCGTCCTGGAAGTCCGGCAGCGACAGCTCGTTCAGGTCCACCCAGCGCTGTGGTACGCCCTCCGGCAGGTGCGCGGCCGCCTCGCGGGCCAGGATCTCCGAGTTGCCGTCCGCGCGCGAGCTGCCCAGGACGAAGAGGAACGAGCGGTTCGAGAAGTCCGGGGAATCCGGGGTGTCCAGGGGCATGGCGGGGGCTCCGTCTCGTCGTGAGTTCTCCGGTGTCCGGTGCCAACTCCGGCTTCCGCGCGGGTATTCCGGCCCCCGCCGTCACCCGTCCCCGAGGCCCCGCCCGCCCCCGCCCCTGCCGCCGATCGGCTGAGGATCCGTCGCCGTACCGGCCCGGTGAACGGGTGGCCGGGGGCGCGGGGCCTAGCTTGCGGAGTGCCGGGTTTCCGCGGAGTAGCCCGTCGTTTTCCCCGAACCGAGAGGTCTTCCATGCGTTCCCTGCTGACCGCCCTCGCCGCCGGCGCCCTCGTCCTGGGCGCCGCCGGTGCCGCCAGTGCCGACGTGCACGTCGCTTACGAGCCGGAGGACTCGTACACGATCGTCTTCGGCGACTGGCTCCAGTTCGCGGGCGGTGACGTCTTCAACGCCGGTCACGAGAACACCGTCGGCTCCGACAACTGAGACCGGGGCGGGGGCCTCGTCCAGAGGCCCCCGGGTCCGTCAGGCCTCGTTCTCCTCGCCCCGCTCGCGCCGCTTCAGCTCCTCCTCGCGGCGCCGCAGGTCCGCCTCCCAGTCCTTGAGGAGGCCGTCGTCGTCGGCCTTCGGGGCGGCCCCGTCGTCCTTGAGGGACTTCAGGAACTCCGGGTTGTCGTCGGGGGCCACCCAGCCGCCCCCGCGCCCCGCGCGCCCCGTGCCGGACCGGCCCTTCGGCCCGCGCTCCTTGCCCGCGACGATCCAGCCGATCGCGCCGACGATGGAGAACAGCAGGATCACGATGGCCCACACCGGCTTCGGAAGGTGCTTGACCTCTTCCTCCGGGGTGTTGAGGCAGTCGATGAAGGCGTAGATCATCAGCGCCAGCGGCAGGATGAACAGCAGCGCCCTGAGCATGTGGGACAGCCCCCTGGAAGCGGTGGCGGGGGCGCGCTTCGGCGGCCCCGGTGACAGGTCCAGGGTAGCCGGTGACCGATACTTGCCCCTATGGCTTACGACGATCTCCGCTCGCTGCTCAGGGCCCTCGAGCGTGATGGCGACCTCAAGCGCATCAAGGCCGAAGTCGACCCGTACCTGGAGGTCGGGGAGATCGTCGACCGCGTGAACAAGGCGGGAGGCCCGGCGCTCCTCTTCGAGAACGTCAAGGGCTCCTCGATGCCGCTGGCGATGAACGTCTTCGGGACGGACCGCCGGCTGCTCAAGGCCCTCGGCCTGAAGTCGTACGGCGAGATCAGCGAGAAGATCGGCGGGCTGCTCAAGCCGGAGCTGCCGCAGGGCTTCGTCGGGGTCCGCGAGGCCTTCGGCAAGCTGGGCTCGATGGTCCACGTGCCGCCGAAGAAGGTGAAGTCCGGCGACGCGCCCGTGCAGGAGGTCGTCCTCACCGGCGACGACGTCGACCTGGAGAAGCTGCCCGCGCTCTTCACCTGGCCGAAGGACGGCGGCTCCTTCTTCAACCTGGGGCTCACCCACACCAAGCACCCCGAGACCGGCGTGCGGAACCTCGGCCTCTACCGGCTCCAGCGGCACGACAAGCGCACCATCGGCATGCACTGGCAGATCCACAAGGACAGCCGGAACCACTACGCGGTGGCGGCCGAGCGGGGCGAGCGGCTGCCGGTCGCGATCGCCTTCGGCTGCCCGCCGGCCGTGACGTACGCCTCGACGGCCCCGCTGCCGGGCGACATCGACGAGTACCTCTTCGCCGGCTTCGTGCAGGGCAAGCGGATCGAGATGGTCGACTGCAAGACCGTGCCGCTCCAGGTCCCGGCGCAGGCCGAGGTCGTCATCGAGGGCTGGCTGGAACCGGGCGAGATGCTCCCGGAGGGCCCCTTCGGCGACCACACCGGCTTCTACACCCCGCAGGAGCCCTTCCCCGCGCTGACGATCGACTGCGTGACGATGCGGAAGCGTCCGCTGCTCCAGTCGATCGTGGTCGGCCGGCCGCCGACCGAGGACGGGCCGCTCGGGCGGGCGACGGAGCGCTTCTTCCTGCCCCTGCTCAAGATCATCGTGCCGGACATCGTGGACTACCACCTGCCGGAGTCCGGCGGCTTCCACAACTGCGCGATCGTCTCGATCGACAAGAAGTACCCGAAGCACGCGCAGAAGGTCATGCACGCCATCTGGGGCGCGCACATGATGTCGCTGACCAAGCTGATCGTCGTGGTCGACAAGGACTGCGACGTCCACGACCTGCACGAGGTCGCCTGGCGGGCCCTCGGGAACACCGACTACGCCCGGGACCTCACCGTGGTCGAGGGCCCGGTCGACCACCTCGACCACGCCTCCTACCAGCAGTTCTGGGGCGGCAAGGCGGGCATCGACGCCACGAAGAAGCTCCCCGAGGAGGGCTACACCCGGGACGGCGGCTGGCCGGACATGGTCGAGTCGGACCCGGCGACGGCCGCCTTGGTGGACCGTCGCTGGAAGGAGTACGGGCTGTGACCACCGCCGCAGTACCGGGCGCCCAGCCCGGACGCACCAAGGCCTTCCTGCGGCTCGTCATGATCGAGCACTCGGTCTTCGCGCTGCCCTTCGCCTACATCGCCTCGCTCACCGCGATGTTCCAGACGGACAGGCGGATCCACTGGTGGACGCTGCTGCTCGTCACCGTCTGCATGGTGGGGCTCCGGACCTTCGCCATGGCCTGCAACCGGATCATCGACCGCGAGATCGACGCGCGTAATCCGCGGACGGCCGGCCGGGAGCTGGTGACCGGGGCGGTGTCCGTGCGGTCCGCGTGGACCGGGGCCGGGATCGCCGTCGTGGTGTTCCTGGGGGCCGCCGCCCTGCTGAACCCGCTCTGTCTGGCGCTCGCGCCGCTCGCCGTGGTGCCGATGGTGGTCTACCCGTACGGGAAGAGGTTCACGAACTTCCCGCACGCGATCCTGGGTCTTGCCCAGGCGATCGGGCCCATCGGGGCCTGGCTGGCGGTGACCGGGGAGTGGTCCTGGGACGCGGTGATCCTGGGGCTCGCGGTGGGCGTGTGGATCGGCGGCTTCGACCTGATCTTCGCCTGCCAGGACGTACGGGCGGACCGGGCGCACGGCGTCAGGTCGGTCCCGGCCCGCTTCGGTATCCCGGCCGCCCTGTGGGGCGCCCGGGGCTCGGCGGTCGTGACCACCGGACTGCTCGTCTGGTACGCGCTCGCCACCGGCGCCGGGGTCTTCTTCTGGATCGGCCTGGCGGTCGTCGTGGTGGCCTTCTGCTACGAGCACACGATCGTGAAGCCGCACGACCTGTCCCGGCTGAACCGCGCGTTCTTCACGACGAACGGCTTCATCGGGATCAGCCTGTTCGTCTGCGCGCTCCTCGACCTGCTGGTCCGCGGGCTCACCCCGTAGCCCGGACCCCTCACGGATAGGCTCGACGGCATGAACGACGGCAAGCGCACCCCCTGGATCGTGGGGGTTTCCGGGGCGTCGGGCACGCCGTACGCCGCCGCCGTCCTGAGGGGGCTGCTCGCCGCCGGGGAGAGCGTCGACCTGGTCGTGTCGCGGGCCTCGCGGCTGACCCTGCTCGACGAGACCGGGATCTCCTTCCGGGACGCGCACTGGCGCGAGGACCTGGCGGCCTGGCTGGCGCGGGGCGCCGACGGGAAGCCCGATACGTTCGAGGCGGACCTGGACGACGTGCGGTACTGGCCGGCCGGGGACCTGGGCGCGGGCCCGTCCTCGGGGTCGTACCCGGCGAAGGGGATGCTGGTGGTGCCCGCCTCGACCGCCGCGGTGGCGGGAGTGGCCCTGGGGCTCTCGAAGGACCTGCTGCAGCGGGTCGCGAGCGTGACGCTGAAGGAGCGGCGGCCGCTGGTGGTCGCCGTGCGGGAGACCCCGCTGAACGGGCAGACGCTCCGGCACATGGTGGCGCTGGACGAGGCGGGCGCCGTGGTGCTGCCCGCCTCTCCGGCGTTCTACGCGGGGGCGACGCACATCCAGGACCTGGTGGACTTCGTCGCCGGGCGGGTACTGGACGCGGCGAAGGTGCCGCACCGGTTGTACCGCCGCTGGGAGGGAGAGCTGGGTGCGGCTCTCCGGTCCGATTAGCGCTTCTTGGCGCGCTTCTGCTGAGCGCGCTTCGAGGCGGGGACGGGCTGGTGGGCACGCGAGCGGTTGGCCAGGTCCTGCAGCTCGCGCATACGGGCGTAGGCCATCTCGATCGTGTACACGGTGAACACCACTCCTGAAGGTTCCGAACCCGAAGGTTCTTAAAGATCGACGCTGATCTGTTGAAAGATTCACAGGGTGTCGTCCCTGTGTACCTTAGATTCTATACCTAAACTCGCGGTATCGCTGGACAATGGAAGGCCTCATACCTATGGACGCCGTGGACAGGCAGCTCATCCAGGCCCTGCGCGAGAACGGGCGCGCCTCGTACGCCGAACTCGGCCGGCTCGTCGGCCTCTCCGGCCCCTCCGTCACCGACCGCATCAACCGTCTGGAGGCGGCCGGGGTCATCACGGGCTACCGCGCCACCGTCGACGCCGCCTCGCTCGGCCTCGGCGTCACCGCCCTCATCGGCATCTCGCTCTCCGACGCCGCCGACCACGAGGACGTGGCCCGCCGGCTGAAGGACCTCGCCGAGATCGAGGACTGCTGGTTCATCGCCGGCGACGACTCCTTCATGCTCAAGGTGCGCGCGAACGACGTCGACGGCCTGGAGAAGACGATCCGCCGCCTCAGCGGCACGAAGGGCGTCTCCCGCACCCGCACGACGATCGTCCTCTCCACCAAGTGGGAGAACCGCGTCGGGGAGCTGCCCGAGGAGGGCTGACGGCGGCCCTGAGAGTACGGTGAACGGCGAAGCACGGATATCGGAGAAGAGGGAGGCGGCCGCATGGACGCGGGGCTCAAGCGTGAGCTGGAGCAGAAGGTCCGGGACGGTGAGCGGCTGAGCCGTGAGGACGGCATCGCCCTGTACGAGTCCGACGACCTGGCCTGGCTCGGCGGTCTGGCCCACGAGGTCCGGACCCGCAAGAACGGCGACGTGGTCCACTTCAATGTCAACCGGCATCTGAACATGACCAACGTCTGCACCGCCTCCTGCGCCTACTGCTCCTTCCAGCGCAAGCCGGGCGAGAAGGACGCGTACACCATGCGCATCGAGGAGGCCGTGCGCCTCGCGAAGGCGATGGAGAACGAGAACCTCACCGAGCTCCACATCGTCAACGGGCTGCACCCCAACCTGCCCTGGCGCTACTACCCGCGCTCCCTCTCCGAGCTGAAGAAGGCCCTCCCGAACGTCTCCCTCAAGGCGTTCACGGCCACCGAGATCCACCACTTCGAGACGATCTCCGGGCTCTCCGCCTCCGACATCCTCGACGAGCTGATCGAGGCCGGTCTGGAGTCGCTGACCGGCGGCGGCGCCGAGATCTTCGACTGGGAGGTCCGGCAGCACATCGTGGACCACCGCACCCACTGGGAGGACTGGTCCCGGATCCACCGGCTCGCCCACGAGAAGGGGCTCAAGACCCCCTCGACCATGCTCTACGGCCACATCGAGGAGCCGCGCCACCGCGTCGACCACGTGCTGCGGCTGCGCGAGCTCCAGGACGAGACGAACGGCTTCCAGGTCTTCATCCCGCTGCGCTACCAGCACGACTTCGTGGACATGAAGGACGGCAAGGTCCGCAACAAGCTCCAGGCGCGCACCACGATGGCGACCGGCGCCGAGGCCCTGAAGACCTTCGCGGTCTCCCGGCTGCTCTTCGACAACGTGCCGCACGTGAAGGTCTTCTGGGTCATGCACGGCGTCCAGACCGCGCAGCTCGCGCTCCAGCACGGCGCCGACGACATGGACGGCTCGGTCGTCGAGTACAAGATCACGCACGACGCCGACAACTACGGCACGCCGAACAAGCTGGGCCGCGAGGACCTGCTCGAACTGATCCGGGACGCGGGCTTCCGGCCGGTCGAGCGGAACACGCGGTACGAGATCATCCGCGAGTACCCGGGCCCGGACGCGGAGCTGCGGGAGTCGCCGCAGCCGATGCGGGTCTGACGCGAGTGCCGGGAAAGGGCTGGTGAGGAGTCTCTCACCAGCCCTTTCTCACGCCTCCGTGCGCTCCACCGGGATCCACAGCTCCGCCCGCGCCGTCGTCCAGTCCTCCGAGGGCCGTACGGCGAGCAGCTCGGGGCCCGGCCTGCTCGCGTACGGGTTGGACGGGAACCACTGGGTGAAGACGTCCCGCCAGAGGTACTGGAGGGCCTTCGGGTAGGGGCCCTCGTTCTCGAAGACGGCCCAGGTCCCGGCGGCCACGTCGAGCGCGTCGAACTCCTCCGGGACGTCGGCGCCGCTCACCGCCCCGTGCCAGTAGTCCAGCTCGGCGCCCTCCTCGCGGCTGTCCGAGAGGTGGGTGACCGCCGACAGGACGCCCCCGGGCTCCCCGTCCGAGAGTCGGGCGAGCCGGGCCAGGCCCTCCTGCCCGATGGACCTGATGTGGGCGGCGATCGCCGGGTTCTCGCCCTCGTGGACCAGGGGGACCCGGGCCCCGCGCCCGACGATCCGGAAGGCGTCCTTCTCCACGATCCTGTACCGCATGGTGCTGTTCCCTTCGACGACGAGGCGGAAGGACATGCGCGGCTGGGAGCGCAGCGCGGCCCCGGTGCGGCGGGCCTCGCCGGGGCCGACGCCGTGCACCGCGCGGAACGCGCGGGCGAAGGCCTCCCCGGAGCCGTAGCCGTAGCGCACCGCGACCTCCAGGAGCGTCCGCTCGCCGGCGAGCACCTCGGCGCCCGCGACGGTGAGTCGCCTGCGCCGTACGTACTCCGACAGCGGCATCCCCGCGAGCGCCGAGAACAGGCGCCGGAAGTGGTACTCCGAGGTCGTCGCGATCCGGGCCAGTTCGGCCGGGTCGAGGTCGTCGCGGAGGTGCTCCTCGATGTGGTCGAGGGCCCGGTTCAGCCGCTCCAGCACGTGGTCCGTCCTTCCTTTTCCGTGTCCTCACCGTAGGAAGGGGGCCCGGTGCCGGACCCGACATCCCGTGCCCGTTCCGGTCGGGTGCGGCCCGTCAGGTCAGCGGGAGCAGCATGACGATGTCGTCGCGGTCGTCCCCGGGGGCGACCCGGATCGCGCCGGGGACGCGGCCGACCTCCTTGTAGCCGGACTTGGCGTAGAAGCCGTCGACGCCGGTGCCGCCCCGGCAGGTGAGCCGGACGGCCTCGACCGCCTCGAATCCCTCGGCGGTGCGGGCGGTGCGCTCGACCGCGTCCATGAGGTCGCGTCCGTACCCCCTGCCCTGGTGCCGGGGGTGGACCATCACGGTGTAGAGCCACACCCAGTGCGTCATCAGGGGGTGGGTGTTGAAGGTGAAGAAGGCGGTGGCGGCGACCTCGCCGTCCTCGTCGCGGCCGACGAGCAGACGGGTGTCGCCGCGGGCCATGTCGACGAGGTGCCGGAGCAGGGCGGGGCGGATCTCGTCGGGGGTGACGGGCGGGACGAAGCCGACGGCGCCGCCCGCGTTGGAGACGTCGGCCCAGAGGGCGAGGACGCCGTCGCGTAGCGCGGGGCCGACCGCCGGGTCCATCTCGAACGTAAGGGTCATTAGGTGAGGGTATCCATTACCCATCGGGTGCTCAAGGGGGTTGGTTCCCAGGGGGAAGCGGCCCCGTGCTTCACTGGGGAGGACGTTCGTCCCGTAGGGGATCTTTTCGGAACGGAAGAGTGGACTGACATGCTCCGTTACACGGTGCTGCGGCTCGGCATCTTCGCCGGGTCCTTCCTCGCCCTGTGGGGGCTGGTCTACGTCGGCGTGCTGCCGCGCGGCCTCGGCGACTCCAACCTGCTCTGGGTCCTCGTCCTCTCCATCGTCGTCTCCGCCCCGCTCAGCTTCGTCCTCCTGCGCGGACAGCGCGACGACATGAGCGCCGAGATCGTGGAGAAGGTCGACCGCGCGAAGGGCCGCCTCGCGGAGAACCGGTCCCGCGAGGACGCGTCGTAGGGCCCCGTCCTCCGGCCGTGGAGACCGCGTAAGGATTCCGTAAGTTTCATCACACATCTACCCCCGGGTAGGAGCTTCCAAGGCTCCGGCCTGGGGGTTTCTGCGTTTCGGAGGCGGAGGGGCGTCCCCGTACCCCAAAGAAGAGCTTTGAGGTTCTCAAAGTTCAAGTGTTAACGTGTTCGACATGAAGACCGCAGCGCGCCTCACCGACGCCGCGAGCAACCCGCTCGTGGCGCGCCTGCACGTCGATCTCTGCCGCTGTATGTCCGCGGCCTGTTGTCGCCGCGAGCTCTGACCTCCCCGGCATCATGCAGCGGCCCCGCGCACGAGCGCGCGTGTGCGCCGCACCCCCGTCCCCGTATTCCCCCGATACGCCCTGTGGAGTGTGTCTGTGTCCGCGTCCGTTTCCGAGGCCCCCGAGGCTCCCGAGGCCAAGTCCTCGTCCCGGATACCCAAGGTCCCCTTCTGGGTCCAGATCATCGCCGGTCTGGTCCTCGGCGCCCTGCTCGGCTGGATCGCCCGCAGCCAGGACGTCTCCTGGCTGAAGGAGACCCTCGGCCAGGTCGGCGACATCTTCGTCCAGCTGCTCAAGCTGGCCGTCGCCCCGCTCGTCTTCTTCGCGATCCTGGTCTCGATCACCAACCTGCGGAAGGTGAACAACGCCGCCCGGCTCGCCACCCGCACCCTGCTCTGGTTCATGATCACCTCCCTGATCGCGGTCGCCATCGGCCTCGCGATCGGCCTGATCACCAACCCGGGCTCCGGCACCGGCCTCACCCCGCAGGACGGCAAGCTGCCGAAGCGCGAGGGCTCCTGGATCGACTTCCTCACCGGCATCGTCCCGACGGACGTCATCACGCCCTTCACCGAGCTGAACGTCCTCCAGATCGTCTTCATGGCCGCCGTCGCCGGCATCGCCGCCCTGAAGCTCGGCGACCGCGCCAAGCCGATCCTCGCCCTCTCCGAGTCGGTCCTCGAACTGCTCCAGAAGGCCCTGTGGTGGGTCATCCGCCTCGCCCCGATCGGCACCGTCGGCCTCATCGGCTTCGCCATCGCGGACTACGGCTGGGACCTGATCGGCAAGTACGCCACCTTCACCGCCGACGTCTACGTCGGCTGCGCGATCGTCCTCTTCGGCGTCTACCCCCTGCTGCTCGCCACGGTCGCCAAGATCAGCCCGCTCCACTTCTTCAAGGGTGCCTGGCCCGCCATCCAGCTGGCCTTCGTCTCCCGCTCCTCGGTCGGCACCATGCCGGTCACCCAGAAGGTCACCGAGCGCCTCGGCGTCCCGAAGGAGTACGCCTCCTTCGCCGTCCCGTTCGGCGCCACCACCAAGATGGACGGCTGCGCCGCGATCTACCCGGCGCTCGCCGCGATCTTCATCGCGCAGATCTTCGACGTGCAGCTCGGCATCCAGGACTACCTCCTGATCGCCTTCGTCTCGGTGGTCGGCTCGGCGGCCACGGCCGGCCTGACCGGCGCGACCGTCATGCTGACCCTGACCCTCTCCACCCTGGGCCTGCCCCTGGAGGGCGTCGGCCTGCTCATGGCGATCGACCCGATCATCGACATGATGCGCACCGCCACGAACGTCGCGGGCCAGGCGCTGGTCCCGGTGATCGTCGCCGCCCGCGAGAAGATCCTCGACCACACCGCGTACGAGAACGCCTCGGCGTCCCCGATCGACGACCCGACCGGGACGCGGACCGAGGACGAGAAGGTCCTGGTCGCGGCCTGACCGACCCGTGACGGCTCCCGGTGCCCCCGCCCCCCGATGGGCGGGGGCACTAGGCTGCTCGGGGGCGGTCGGACGATCTCGCGGGTGGCGGGAAGAGGGGGTGGGCGTCATGGCCGACGGTACGAAGTCGCGGCGGCTGCCGCGGGCCGTGCGGGAGCGGCAGATGCTGGACGCGGCCGTGCGGAGCTTCGCGCGGCACGGCTACCAGACGGCCTCCATGGACGAGATCGCCGAGCTCGCGGGGGTCTCCAAGCCGCTGGTGTACCTCTACCTGAACTCCAAGGAGGAGCTCTTCACCGCCTGCATCCGGCGGGAGGCCGAGGCGCTGCTCGCCGCCGTGGCCGCCGGGGTCGGGGACGGGGAGCTGCCGCCCGACGAGCGGCTGTGGGCGGGACTGCTCGCCTTCTTCACGTACGCCGCCGAGCACCCCGACTCCTGGGTGGTGCTGAGCCGGCAGGCCCGGACGCAGGGGGAGCCGTTCGCGACCGAGGCGTCCCGGATGCGGGAGGGGATCGCGGACTACGTGGCGGGGCTGATCGGCGAGGCGGCGCGCGCGGCGCACGGGGCCGGGACCATCACGGAGCGGGACGTGACCGCGCTCGCGCAGGCCCTGGTCGGCTCGGCGGAGTCGCTGGCGACCTGGGCGAACGAGACGCCGGGGGTGACGGCGAAGGAGGCGGCGGCGACGCTGATGAACTTCGCCTGGGCCGGACTCGGGAACCTCATGAAAAGCGAGCGCTGGTCTCCCCGTTGAGCCTTACCGCGCAGTAAGGTTACCGACTGGTTAAATCGTCGCGGGCCTCAACGCGCCCGCACGCCAACCCAGTTCGACCCCGCACGCCCGCACGCCCGCACGCCCGCACGCCCGCACGCCCGCACGCCCGCACGCCCCGCTCGTCCCCGCACGTCTCAGTTCGTCGCGAAGACCGAGGAGCCGCACGTGTCCGTCGCCACCGCCGCAGCCGGGACCGAGCCGGTCGAACCGCACAAGTTCCTGATCGACGGGCGGGTGCGGGAGGTCTCCGTCCCCGCCCTCGTCCCCCGGATCGCCCGGGGCTCCCTCGCCGACCTGCCGTACGACAACGCCCGCCAGGACCCCGACGCCCCCCTCTTCTCCCGCAAGGGACCCGAGGGCGCGTGGTACGACGTCCCGGCCGCCGCCTTCGCCGCCGAGGTGCACGCCGTCGCCAAGGGCCTCATCGCCCACGGCCTGCAACCGGGCGACCGGCTCGCCCTGATGGCCCGCACCACCTACGAGTGGACCCTGCTCGACTTCGCGGCCTGGGCCGCCGGACTCGTCACCGTCCCCGTCTACCCCACCTCCTCCGCCTTCCAGACCCGCTGGATCCTCCAGGACTCCGGCGCGGCCGCCTGCGTGGTCGAGGACCCCGCCCAGGCCCGGACGGTCGCCGCCGAACGGCCCCGACTGCCCGGCCTGGCCCACCTCTGGACGATCGACGCCGGGGCCGTCGAGCTGCTCCGGCGGGCGGGGGAGCGGGTCTCCGACGAGGCCGTCACCGCCCGCCGGGGGCTGCTCACTCCGGAGACCCTCGCCACCCTCGTCTACACCTCCGGCACCACCGGCCGCCCCAAGGGCTGCGCCCTCACCCACGCCAACTTCTTCGCCGAGGTCGACAACGCGGTCCGGCTCCTCCACCCCGTCTTCGTCTCGGAGAGCAAGGAGCCCGCCGCCACCCTGCTCTTCCTGCCGCTCTCCCACGTCTTCGGGCGGATGGTCTCCGTCGGCTGCGTGCGCGCCCGGGTGCGGGTCGGGCACGCCCCCTCCGTCGAGGGCGACGGACTCCTCGCCGACCTGGCCGCCTTCCGGCCCACCTTCCTCCTCGCCATCCCGTACGTCCTGGAGAAGGTCTTCAACGCCGCCCGCGCCACCGCCGAACGCGGCGGGAAGGCCGCCTCCTTCGACCGGGCCGCCCGGGTCGCCCGCCGCTACGGCCAGGAGGCCTCGCCCTCGCTGCCGCTGCGGGCCGCCCGCGCGCTGTACGACCCGCTGGTCTACCGGCGGATACGGAACGCGCTCGGCGGGCGCGTGAAGTACGTGATCTGCGGCGGCTCGCCGCTCGGCGCCCGGCTCGCGGAGTTCTTCGCGGGCGCGGGCGTCGAGGTCTTCGAGGGGTACGGCCTGACGGAGACCACGGCCGCCTCCACGGTCACCCCGCCGCGCCGGCCGCGCACCGGGACCGTCGGCTGGCCGCTGCCGGGCACCGCCGTCCGGATCGCCGACGACGGCGAGGTCTGGCTCCGGGGCGGCCACGTCTTCGCCGGGTACTGGGACGCGCAGCGCGGGGCGGCCGTGCCGTACACCGACGAGGGCTGGTTCCCCACCGGCGACCTGGGCTCGCTCGACGAGGACGGCTATCTGCGGATCACCGGCCGCAAGAAGGACATCATCGTCACCTCGGCCGGCAAGAACGTGGCCCCCGCCCCGCTGGAGGACTGGCTGCGCGCCCACCCGCTGGTCGCCCAGTGCATGGTGCTCGGCGACGACCGCCCGTACGTCACGGCCCTGATCACCCTGGACCACGAGGGCCTGTCGCACTGGCGGCGGATGCGGGGCAAGGACCACCTGGCGCTCTGGGAGCTCACCCGCGACGAGGAACTCCTCGCCGCCCTCCAGCGGGGCGTGGACGACGCCAACCGCCTCGTCTCCCGCGCCGAGTCCATCCGCGCCTTCCGCGTCCTGACCACCGACTTCTCCGAGACCTCGGGCCACCTGACCCCGTCCCTGAAGCTCCGCAGGGGCGCGGTGCTGCGGGACTTCGCGCGGGAGATCGAGGAGATGTATCCGGTGGGGAGCGAGTAGGGGCCGGTGAACGGGCGCTACGGCCAGAGGAGTTCGCGGATCCAGCCGTCCGGCGCCGACGGGTCGCGGCGGTAGCGGAGGCGGACGTGGCGGCGGTGGGCGTCGCCCTGGAAGAACTCGACCTCGGCCGGTTCGACCGTGTAGGGGGTCCAGGTGGGGGCCGGGGCGTCCGGTTCCGTCTCCGCGCGGTGCCAGGCCGCCGCGCTCGCCTCGGCGAGGGTCCCGGGGGAGTCCAGGAGTTCGCTCTGGCGGCCGACCAGGGCCGCCGCGAGGGCGCCGGTGGTGCGGGCGCGGAGGTCCTCGTACGCCTCCTCGGGGGTGCCGGTGGCGACGTGGCCCCTGACCCGGACCTGGCGGCCCTGGACCGGCCAGTAGAAGTTGAGCGCGGCCTCCGGGCGGGCGGCGAGCTGGCGGCCCTTGGCGCTGGTGGAGTGCGAGGCGAAGTGCCAGCCGCGCGCGTCGGCGCCGTGCAGCATCACCACCCGCACGTCGGGGCGGCCGTCCTCGTCCGCGGTGGCCAGGGCGGGGGTGTGCGGCTCGGTCTGGCCGGCCGCGACGGCCGCCGTGAACCACTCGTGGAAGAGGGCCAGCGGCGCGGGCGGGGCGTCCGCCGGGTCGAAGGCGGGCAGCTCGGTGTCCCAGACCCGCAGGGAACGCAGGGCGCGGTCGAAGTCGGTCGTCATGGGGTCACGGTAGTCAGGGGGGCACGGTAGTCAGGGGGCGTCCCCCTTCGCGTCCGTTCCCCCGTACGGCCCGGAAGACGGCGGCGCCGGCGGCGGTCCCGGGGTGCGGGCCGCCGCCGGCGTCGGCGACAGGACGGGGGAAGGAAGGGGGCGGCTATCTGGTCGGCTTCTTGCCGGTGATGCCCAGGTGCACCAACAGGGCCAGGTTCGGCTTCAGTTCGGCCTGCTTCACGCCCCAGGTCTGGAAGCCCTTCTGGTGTCCCGCGACCGCGGCCAGCATCGTCACCAGGGAGCCGGCCATCGCGGCGGGGCCGACCTCCTTGTCGACCTTGCCCTTGGCCTGGAGCTCCTTCACCGCGTCCGTCAGGGAGTTGGTGACCGAGTTCAGGATCTTCATGCGGATCTTGTAGAACCGCTTGTCGCCCTCGGCGGCGCCGAGGTCCACGACCCGGAGGATCGCGTCGTGCTTCCGCCAGAAGTCCAGGAAGCCCTCGACCAGGTCCTCGGAGGACTGCCAGGCGGCCTTGCCGACCCAGGAGCGGCCGGAGGCCAGGTCGGCCAACCCGGCGCCCTCCTTCGCCATTTCCTCCGCGATCTCCAGAACCGCTCCCTCGACGTCCGGGAAGTACTGATAGAACGTCGCGGGTGAAGTACCCGCCTTCCGGGCCACGTCGATGACCTTGACGTCCCGGTAGGGCGAGGAGCTGAGCATCTCACCGAGGCAGTCGAGCAGCTTCTGCCGCGTCGCCTGACCGCGTCGACCGGCCACGCGGCCGTCGACGGTGCGTACTTGTCCTGTCATGCCGTCAGCTTACCGACGGGGCCTCAGGGCGCGATTCGGCCGACTGCAAATGGGGTGCACCCCCGTCCGTCCACGTTCTCCGAGGTGGGCGCGGGTGCGGGGCGGAGGGTGAGGAAAAGTGGACGGTCGGTATTGAGCCAATATCGGTGTGGGGGAGGGGGCGGGGAGGGGTGGGCGGCGCCGGGGGAGTCAGGGCCGAACGGGGGACCCCGTACCCGAATAGAGTTATGAACAGTCTGTGGACAACTTCGGTGGACAACCCAGGCACCGCAAGGGTCCCACCCCGCCGGACCCTCCTCCGCCCGCCCCGCCGGACCCCCTCCGCCCGCCCGCCGGGGCGCGCGCGGCCGGTGCCGCCGCCCTAGCGTGGAGCCATGGCCGTACGCACTGAGGGCACCCCGTGCTGGGTGGACGCGCAGCTCCCCGACCTGGAGGCGGGCAAGCGCTTCTACGGCGAGCTCTTCGGCTGGACCTTCGACCCCGACCGCGACGAGGCCCTCCTGCGCGGGCGGCGCGTCGCCGGGCTCGTCCCCAAGAGGGACGGCCGGATGCCCACCACCTGGACCGTCTACCTCGCCACCGAGAACGCCGGCACCCTCGCCGCCCGGATCAGGGCCGCCGGCGGCCGGATGGTCATGGACCCCTACCCCGTCGGCCCCTTCGGCGTCCTGGCGCTCGCCGCCGACCCCGGCGGCACCGTCTTCGGCCTCCGCCAGGCGGGCGAGGACGACGGCTTCGCCGCGGTGAACGAGCCGGGCGCCTTCTGCTGGATGGAGGTGTACACGCGCCGCCCGGACGCCGTCGACACCTTCTACGCCACCGTCTTCGGCTACCTCGGCCGTCAGGCCGACCCCGAGGAGGAGGGCGCGGGCCCCGACCTCGACTACCGCGTCTGGTCGCCCCCCGGCTCCCGGCCCGGTGACGACAGCGCCTTCGGCGGCCGGGCCGTCATCACCGACGACTTCCCCGCCGAGATGCCCGGCCACGTCCTCGCCTACTTCGCCGTGGACGACTGCGACGCGGCCTGCGACACCACCGTCCGGCTCGGCGGCCGGGTCGTCACCCCGGCCCGCGACACCCCGCACGGCCGCGTCGCCGTCCTCCGCGACAACCAGGGCGCCCTCTTCGCGGTGCTCGCCGAGCCGGAAGCCGGGCCGGAAACCGGGCCGGAAGGCGGACCGGAAGCCGGGACGAAAACGGACGGTACGGCCCGATAGGCCCGTAACCGTCCCGCCCGCCTCACCCCGCACCGGGCCGTCCCCCCTACCAGGCGACACCCCGATCCGCCCCCGGGTTCGCCACCGGGCCCCCGGACAGGAAGAATCAGGGCCACGGGGCCGTACCCTCATGGCCCGTACGGGGAGGTGGCAGGCAAGTGGAGCAGCTGACGCAGCACGACCCGAGACGCATCGGGCCCTTCGAGGTGCTGGGCCGGCTCGGCGCGGGCGGAATGGGCCTGGTCTATCTCGCGCGCTCGGCCTCGGGCCGGCGCGTGGCGATCAAGACCGTGCGCACGGAGCTCGCGGAGGACCAGCTGTTCCGGGTCCGCTTCACCCGGGAGGTGGAGGCCGCGCGGGCCGTCTCGGGCTTCTACACGGCCGCCGTCGTCGACGCCGACCCGCGCGCCGCCGTGCCCTGGCTGGCCACCGCCTACGTACCGGCGCCCTCCCTCGAAGAGATAGTGAACGAGTGCGGGCCGCTCCCGGCCCAGGCCGTGCGCTGGCTGGCGGCCGGCGTCGCCGAGGCCCTCCAGTCCATCCACGGGGCGGGCCTGGTCCACCGCGACCTCAAGCCCTCCAACGTCCTCGTCGTCGAGGACGGCCCCCGGGTGATCGACTTCGGCATCGCGTCCGGCGTCTCCAACACGCGGCTGACCATGACCAACGTCGCCGTCGGCACCCCCGCCTACATGTCGCCCGAGCAGGCCCGCGACTCGCGCAGCGTCACCGGCGCCAGCGACATCTTCTCGCTGGGCTCGATGCTGGTCTTCGCCGCCACCGGCCACGCGCCCTACCACGGCGCCAACCCGGTCGAGACCGTCTTCATGCTGCTCCGGGAGGGCCCCGACCTGGAGGGCCTGCCCGAGGAGCTGCGGCCCCTCATCGAGTCCTGCATGCAGATGGACGTCACCCGCCGGCCCAGCCCGGCCGATCTGCAGGCGCAGCTCGCCCCGCACCTCTTCGGCCCGGGCAGCGACGACAGCGGCACGGCCTCGGCCTGGCTGCCGCTGAGCGCCACCGCCATGATCGAGCGGCGGCGCGGCGGCGGCCGCACCCCCGCCGCCCCGCCCGTCCCGGCCGTGCCCCCGCCCCCGCCGCCGTCGGACCCGCCGGGCCCGTTCCCCGACCCGTACGGCCCGGAGCGCGGGCCCGGGGGCGGCGGCCGCAGGCCCGAGCCCGTCGGCGGCCGGCACGCGGGCCCCGCCGAGAGCGCGGGCGGTCCCGTGCGCCTCGGCGGCGGGGCCGTGCCCATCGGCCCCGGCCCCCGGGTCGCCGACACCCGGGCGGCGCTCGCCGTCGGCCGGGGCGCCGACGCGGGCCCCGCGACCGGCTGGATCCGGCCGCCCGGCGGCGGCCCGCACGGCGCCGAGCCCGGCCCGCCGCCCGGCTCCCGCCCGCTGAACGTGCCCGCGCAGGGCGGCACGGGGCCCAACCCGCCCCCGCCGGAGCCCGGCCACTGGCGGCCCTGGCGCTTCCGCATGTCCAACGACGTCTGGGGCACCCCGGTCGTCGACGGCGACCTGCTGTACGTCACCTCCTTCGAGGTGCACGCCCTGGACACGGGCAGCGGCCGGCGCCAGTTCAAGACCCGGGACGTGGCCTGGTCCATGGCCGTCGCCGGGGGCCGCATCCACGCCTCCGACGGCCCGACCCTGTACGCCCTCGACGCCTCCGACGGCGGCGAGCGCTGGCGGCTGCACACCGACGCCTGGGTGTACGCGCTCCAGGTCGACCGGGGCACGGTCGTCACCGGCACGCGCGGCGGCGGGGTCCAGGGCCGGGAGGCCTCCAACGGCGCCATGCTGTGGGAGGTCACCGGGGCGCAGACCGACTTCGAGACCCCGGAGGCGGGGCCCGCTCTGCACGGCGACACCGTGTACGTGTGGCGGGACGCCCGGCTCCAGGCCCTCGACGCCCGGACCGGCGCGGAGCGCTGGTCGTACCCGATCGGGGACGCCGCCTCCTGTGGGGGAGTACCCGTACGGGTGGCGCCGGCCGAGGACGGCTACGTGTACGTGTCGGCCGGGACCCGGGTCCTGTCGATCGACATCGCGGCCGGGCACGTCCGCTGGCACTTCGAGGCCCCGGCCGTCTTCCTCTCCCCGCCGGCCTTCGCGCCGGGCCCGGCCGTCACCGGCGGCGGGGTGTACCTCGCGGACCACCTCGGCACGGTGTACGCGCTCGACGCCACGACCGGCCAGGACCGCTGGCGGATCGCGACCGAGCAGCGCCAGTCCACCGAGCCGGTGCTCGTCGCCGACGGCAACGTGCACGTCGGCAGCGGCAGCGCGCTCTACACGCTCGACGCGGTCACCGGCACGCCCCGGTGGCGGTTCGCGGCGGGCGGCGAGCTGGTCGGCTCCCCGGTGGTCGCGGACGGCCGGATCCACTTCGGCTCGGCCGACCACGTCCTCTACACCCTGGACGCGACCGGCGGTCAGCTGCGCTGGAAGCTCGCGACCGGCGGCGAGATCACCGGCTCGCCGGTGGCGAAGGGCGGGGTCGTGTACGCGTGCAGCAAGGACCGCTGCGTGTACGCGCTCGACGCGGTGAAGGGCACGGCTACGGGCCGGGGCTCGGCGGCGGCCCGCTGACGGACCCGGCCCCTCAGCGGGGCCCGGGGCCGTCCTGGCCCCGGTCCCGTTCCCGGTCGGGGACCTCGAAGGTCCGGGTCGGCTCGGACCCGTAGGGGTCGTACGGGCCGGGGGCGGCGGACTCCCGGGGGTCGCCCGCGGGAGCCCCGTAGGGGTCGGCGACGGGATCCTCCCGGGGTCCGGGTCCGGGTCCTGTTCCGGGACCGGGGCCGCCGGGCGGGGCCGCGTATGCCCGCGGCTCCTCCGGCCATGCCCGCCCCGCCCGCCCCGTCCGCTCCTCCGGCCCCTCGCGGGCCCTCCGTCCTCTCCGCCCCGACATGACGAGGGCGCCGAGCAGCAGCAGGATTCCGCCGCCGAGGGCGTTCGCGACCCCGTCGCCGAGGCCCGTGCCGCCGCCGTCGACCGTGAGGCTCCCCTCGTACTGCCCGACCCGCACCATCCAGAAGACGGTGAAGCCGAGGACGACGAGCCCGGCGAGGCCGACGAGGAGGCGGGAGCGGAGCACCACGCCGACGAGGGTGAGGAGGGCGGCGAAGGCGAAGGGCAGCAGGAGCGACCACCAGAGGTCGGCCTTCGCCTCCGTGATGCCGGTGAACAGCTCGTCCATGGCGTAGTCACGCCCGTGACGGCCGTCGTACCAGGCACGGAAGGGGCTCAGAACGGCGGCCGTCGCTCCGGCGAGAGCCAGAACGGCGCCGGCGACGTTACGGATCATCGAAGCGGCCTCCTGAGTGGTCCGGCTCTCGCTCCCGACGCTACGCCCGGTCGGAGGGGGCCGCCAGGTGGCGCGGAAGCGACCGTTAGGGTGGCGCGAACACGACAGCCAGGACGGGGGCGCTGATGATACGGACACGCCTGAAGCTCGCGGCGACGCTCACGGTGGTGGTGCTCGCGCTGACCGGTTTCCACACCGGGAAGGGCGGCCACGGCAGCGGCGGCGGCAGCGGGAAGAGCAAGAGCGGCACGAGCAAGAGCGGCAAGAGCCGGGGCCACTCCTCCGACGACGACGATTCCGGCGGCGGCTGCTCCAGCTCCGAGAAGGACAACGACGACTACGGGTCGGGCGGCGGCACGACGGCCCCGTCCCCCACCGTGACCACGACCGGCTCCGAGGTCGAGGTCGTGGTGGTCGACTGCGTGAAGCCGGCCCGGAAGAAGGGCAAGGGCAGGACGGCCCGCGCGGCGGACACCACGGCGACCCTGGAGGTCACCTCGCACGACGCGGTCGAGAAGACGTACCGGGTCACCCTGGAGTTCAAGGGCGCGGCGGGGAACGCGGTGGACTCGGCCGAGGCGGTCGTCACCGTCGGGGCCCACGAGCGGAAGACCTTCGAGGTCGCCATGAAGAACCCGAAGGCGGTCGACCGGGTGAGGAACTGCTGGGTGTACGACGTCCGCGCGCGGTAGGCGCGGTGGCGGGTCCGGCTCGTCGGCACCGTGCCGCCCGCCCGTCCGCGCGCCGGTAACCGGACGCGCCGAAGGGGCCGGGCAGGTGCCCGACCCCTCCTTGTGCGGTGGTCCGACCGCGTCGCGCACGGGCCCCGTTCCGGCGGATCCCCCCTGGTTCCGCCGGACGTCCCCCGAGCCCGTGTGCTCCCCCGTCGACCGGACCTCTCGGGCCCCGGCGGCTCCCCCGAAGTCGCCGCCGCGGCCCTTTCCCCGTCGGGAGTGGACTAGTTGGCCGGCTCCGTGGTGGCGTGCATGTTGCCGTTCGTGGTCGCGCCGGCGGTGCCGTCGATCGGCTCCGTGGTGGCGTGCATGTTGCCCTTGATGCCGATCTTCGCGGCCACCGAGTCGGCGAGCGGAGCGTCGGTCGCGTGCATGTTCTTGTTGACGATCTCTTCGCCGTCGGCGCTCGGCTTGGTGGGGTCCAGGTCGGCCATGTTGATCATCTCCCGTTGTTACTTCGGATGGGGCGGGTGGGACCGTCCGGCCGTTCCCCCGTGGACTGCTGGGCGGTCCCACCCGGAGCCGTTCACCCTAGTGCGACGGTGTGACGGCCTTACCGGCGACCCGTCTGCCCCCCGACGCGACGGATCGTGTGGAGAAGACTGCCCCGAGCCCATAAACGAACGATGAACGGGCAGTTCAGCGGCTACGCGGCGGCGGTCTCCAACAACAGGGCCCGCACGTCCGCTTCCTCCGGAGAGCCGAGTTCGATGAAGATGTCCAGCGCCTCCTGCCAGCAGACCCGTGCCCGGCCGTGCTGCCCTATCCCGGACAGGGCGCGGCCGAGGACGACGAGGACCTGTCCGCGACGCCACTCGCCGCCGACCCCGCGGAGGACGACCAGCGCCAGTTCGGAGTTCGAGGCGGCCTGGGCGTACCGGCGGGCGGCGATGTCCACCTCGGCGATCCGGAAGAGCGACATGCCCTCCCAGAGGCGTTGCCGGCTGTCCCGGAAGACTTCGAGGGCCTCGGCGAGCCGGGCCGAGGCCTCGTCGAGCCGCCCGCTCGCGGTCAGCGCGAGCCCCAGCGCGTAGCGACCGTTGGCGCCCTTGAGCGCGTGCCCCATCGAGGCGTACATCTCGGTTCCGCGCTGGGCCAGTTCGACCGCGACGTCCGTCTGGCCCATGGCCAGGTGGATGCGGGAGAGGTTGCACAGGGCGCTGGCCTCACCGGCTTCGTCGTCGCAGGCGCGGAACGCCGTGGTGGCCTGGGTCAGGAAGCGTTCCCCGTCCTCGGTGCGTCCCTGGTAGAGCGCCATGATCCCGAGGGCGTTGGCGGCCCAGCACAGGGGGAGGGCGTCCCCGGTCGAGGACGCCAGGTCCATCGCCTCGTGGGCCTCGCCGTCCGCCTCGTCGAACCGGCCCGTCACGTGCTGGACGTACGCCAGGGTGAGCGCCGCGCGGCCCTTCGCCCGGACGTCCCCCACCCGCCCCGCCGCCTCCCGCAGCACCGTCGCCACCGCCTCGTACTCCCGGGAGTTCGCGCCCGATTCCGCGAGGTCGAGCGACGCCCACAGCAGGTCGACCCCCCGCCGCAGCGTTCCCGGGGAGGCGGCGGACTGGCGGACCGTGGCCAGGAGGCAGTCGGCCTCCGCGTAGAGCCAGTCCTGGGCCTCGTGGCGGTCGGTGAAGGACAGGCCGTCGTACGCGGTGGGCTCCAGGTGGTCGACCAGCCGGTCGCCGGGACGCTCGATGGCGTACACGCGGGCGGCGGTCGACAGGTAGAAGTCCAGGAGCCGGGAGAGCGCCGACTCCCGCTCCGACGGGGACTGCTCGTCCCTCTCCGCGCACGCGCGCGCGTAGAGCCGGACCAGGTCGTGGTACCGGTAGCGGCCCGGGGCCGCCGATTCGAGCAGGGACGTGTCGACCAGCGCCTCCAGGAGGTCCTCCGTGTCCCAGAGCGGCAGGTCGAGGACGGCGGCGGCCGCCGCGAGCGAGATGTCCGGGCCGTCGGCCAGGCCGAGCAGGCGGAAGGCGCGGGCCTGGGCCGGCTCCAGCTGCCCGTAGCCCAGCTCGAACGTCGCCTTGACCGCCAGGTCGCCCGCCTGGAGCTCGTCCAGCCGCCGCCGCTCGTCCGCCAGCTTGGCCGCCAGGACCGACACCGTCCAGGTCCGGCGGGCCGCGAGCCGGGACGCGGCGATGCGGATGGCCAGGGGCAGGAAGCCGCAGGCGGCGACCACGTCGAGCGCGGCCTCCCGCTCGGCCCGCACCCGCTCCTCGCCGACGATCCTCAGGAAGAGCTGGAGCGCCTCCTCCGGGGACATCACGTCCAGGTCGACCAGGTGCGCCCCCGCCAGGTCGACCATCCGGATCCGGCTGGTGACCAGGGCCGCGCAGCCCGCCGTACCGGGCAGCAGCGGGCGGATCTGGGCCGCGTCCCGGGCGTTGTCCAGGAGGACCAGGACCCGGCGTCCGTCCAGCGTGGAGCGGTAGAGCGCGGCCCGGTCCTCCAGGGAGTCGGGGACGGCCGAGTCCGGGGTGCCGAGCGCGCGCAGGAAGGAGCCGAGGACGGTCTCGGGCGCGGCGGCGCGGGACCCCGCGCCCTGGAGGTCCACGTACAGCTGCCCGTCCGGGAAGTGCGGCCGGGCCTCGTGGGCCACGTGCACGGCGAGCGTCGTCTTGCCGACGCCGCCGATGCCCGCGAGCGCCGAGACCGCCATGACGTGGCCCTCGGCGGTGGCGAGCCGGGCGCCCAGCTCCCGTACGAAAGAGGCGCGGCCGGTGAAGTCCGGCACGGTCGCCGGGAGCTGGGCCGGGCGCGCGACGGGCGCGGCCGCCGGGGCGGGCTCCTCGACGGGCCGGGCCAGTTCGGCGTCGGCCCGGAGGATGCGCTGCTGGAGCCGGGAGAGCTCGGGGTTCGGGTCGACGCCCAGTTCGTCGGCGAGCAGCCGGCGCGTGTCCGCGTACACGGCGAGCGCCTCGGCCTGCCGTCCGCCGCGGTAGAGCGCCAGCATGAGCAGTTCGCGCAGGCGCTCGCGCAGCGGGTGCGCGGCGGTGAGCGCGGTCAGCTCGGAGACGGCCTCGGCGTGCGCGCCGACCTCCAGGTCGATGTCGAGCCGGGTCTCCAGGAGGGTGAGCCGCCACTCCTCCAGGCGGGTGCGCTGCGCCTCGGCGTACGGCCCCGGCACGGAGGCCAGGACCTCGCCGTCCCACAGGTCGAGGGCCTCGGCGAGCCGCGCCCGGGCCGCCGCGCGGTCCCCGCCGGCCCGCAGCTTCTCGGCCTCGCCGGCCAGCTCCTGGGCGGTGGTGAGGTCGAGCGCGGCGGCGGAGGCGCGCAGGGCGTAGCCGCCGGACTCGCTGACCAGGACCTCGGGGCCGAGGGCCTTGCGGAGCCGGGAGGCGTAGGTGCGGACGGCCGCGAGGGCCTGGGAGGGCGGTTCCTCGCCCCAGAGGGCGTCGATCAGCTCGGCGGCGGTGGCGGTCCGGCCGCCGCGCAGGAGGAGGGCGGCGAGGAGGGCGCGCTGCTGCGGCGATCCGGTGGACACGGCCGCGTCGCCCCGCCAGGCCCGCACGGGCCCGAGCACACCGAAACGCAGCGCTCCGGCGGTGTCGGCCCGCTCCGTGTCCGTAGCCTCGCCCGCCCGCGCCGTTCCCGTCGGGGGCACCGGATCCACCGGCCCGTCCGAGGCCTCCGGGACCACCGGGCCCGTCGGGTCCCCCGGGGCGTTCCCGCCCGTTTCCGCAGCCCGCTGCGCCGGGACTCGCGGCCCGTCCTCACGGTCCATAGCTCCCCCTGCCGTACCGCTGGTTTCGCCCAGGACAGTCTGCCTTGTCCGGAGGGGGTCCGTCAGCATCGGGCGGACCGGAGCGGAGCCGTTGCCGGACCGTTGTACGGGGCGTCGGCGGGGCGTCGGCGGGGTTCCGCCGGGAGCGCGGCGGCGGCGGGGGTGGTAGGGGGTCCGGCGGGGTCCGACCGGCTCCGGATCCCGTTCCGCGTCCCCTCCCGCGCCCCGTTCCGCCGTCACGGCGCCGGGCCCCGTACCGCCCCCGCCCCCGGCCGAAGCCCCTGGTGGCCGCGCGAAAAATTCCTCGGGAAAATTTCGAAACGGACATTTGGGGCCGAGCTGCGGTTCCCGCATATCGGACGTCGATCGACGGACCTACCGGTTGGTCGGGTGGTCCGGTTGGTCGATCTTTCAATCATTGGCGAGTGTCCACCTCGACCCCCGCAATGCAAGGCGGTGATCGATCACCCGCGCGGATTCCGAACCTCCGGATGTGGAAACCGCAGCATTTAACGTCCTGTTCATGACTCAGGTGGAAGCGCGGCCGCTGGCCGGAGACACGGTAAGGGGCGCCGACGCCCCGGGCGACGCCCACGGCGTGCGCACCAAAGGACTCGGCGGGAACTCCGTCGGCCTCCTCGGCAGCGCCGTCATCGGCGTCTCCACCGTCGCCCCCGTCTACTGTCTGACCTCGACGCTCGGCTCCACCGCCGGCGAGGTCGGGCTCCAGATGCCCGCCGTCTTCCTCGCGGGCTTCCTCCCGATGCTCCTCGTCGCCTTCGCGTACCGGGAGCTCAACAAGGCCATGCCGGACTGCGGCACCTCCTTCACCTGGACCGTGAAGGCCTTCGGGCCCAAGATCGGCTGGATGTGCGGCTGGGGCCTGGTCATCGCGACGATCATCGTGCTCTCCAACCTGGCCGGCGTCGCGACCTCCTACTTCTGGCTCCTCGCGGGCGAGATCACCGGCAGCGAATCCGTCGCCGCCCTGGACGGCAACAAGGCCGTCCACATCGTCACCTGCCTGACGCTCATCGCCGCCGCCACCGCGATCAGCTACCGCGGCATGACCGCCACCAAGGGCGTCCAGTACGCCCTCGTCGGCCTCCAGCTCGTCGTCCTCGCCGTCTTCGTCGGCATGGCCCTCACGAAGGCCGGCTCCTTCGAGACCTCGGTCGACTTCTCCTGGTCCTGGATGAATCCCTTCGCGGTGCAGTCCTTCGCCGCCTTCACGGCCGGACTCTCGCTCTCGATCTTCATGTACTGGGGCTGGGACGCCTGCATGGCGACCAACGAGGAGACCACCGGAAGCGAGAAGACCCCCGGCCGCGCCGCCCTCATCGCGATGGTCGTCCTGGTCGGCTCCTACCTGGCCACCGGCATCGCCGCCCAGATGGCCGTCGGCTCCGGCGAGCAGGGCCTCGGCCTCGCCAACCCGGAGACCTCCGACAACGTCTTCGCCGCCCTCGCGGGCCCCGTCATGGGCCCCACCCTCGGCGTCCTGCTCTTCGTCGCGGTCCTGGCCTCCGCCGCCGCGAGCCTCCAGACGACCTTCATCCCGGTCGCCCGCACGGTCCTCGCGATGTCCACGTACGAGGCGCTGCCGAAGTCCTTCACTGAGGTCCACCCGGTCTTCAAGACCCCCGGCCGGGCCACGGTCGTCGCGGGTGTCGCCACCGGCGCCTTCTACACGGTGATGACCCTGGTCAGCGAGCACGTCCTGGTCGACACCATCTACGCCCTCGGCCTGATGATCTGCTTCTACTACGCGCTCACGGCCTTCGCCTGCGTCCGCTACTTCCGCAAGGAGCTGTTCCGCTCCTTCCGCGACTTCGCCTTCAAGGGCCTGATGCCGCTGCTCGGCGGCCTCATGCTCACCGCCGTCTTCGGCAAGACCCTGTACGACATGTGGGACCCGGCGTACGGCTCCGGCTCCGCCGTCCTCGGCATGGGCTCGGTCTTCGTGATCGGCGTCGGCCTGCTGCTCCTCGGCGTGGTGATCATGCTGGTCATGCAGCGCCGCAGCCCCGCCTTCTTCCGCGGCGAGGTCCTGACCAAGGAGACCCCGTCCCTGGTGGTGGCCGACTGAGCGGACCGGCGCACTCCTGAGTCGTGACGTCGTGACGTCGCGGAGACGCGAAGGCGGCGGGCCCGTGGGGGGTCCCGCCGCCTTCGCGCGTCCGGTGCCGCCCGGCTGGTTCAGACGGTTCAGAGCTTCGGCAGCAGGCGCTCCACCGCCGCGTTCGCGGGCGGCAGGGCGGGCGTGCCGGCCGGCGCGGCCTCGGGAGTCAGGACGCCGCTGAGCGGCACGACCGAGGGCAGGTTCACGCCGCCGGTGTCGGCGGCCGCGGTGCCGGCGGCCCCCGCGGCGCTGGCGGCGGCGAAAGCGGTCAGGGCTACGGCGGTGAGGATCCTCTTCATGCCCGCTCCAACGCGGAGCGGCCGGGTCCGGTTACGAGTTCCCTAGGATGCCGCCCATGGGAACTGCGGGGGAGACGGTGAACTGGGCGCTGCGCCCCGGCCGGGCGGCGGACGTCGAGTCCGTCGCCGAGCTGCGGGCCGAGGTGATGCGCGACGACCTGGTGCGGCTCGGCCGCTACGACGGGCACCGGGTGCGGCAGCGGCTGCGCGACGGCTTCTCGCCCGCCCACACCTCCGTCGTCGAGGTGGACGGCGCCTTCGCGGGGAGCGTCACCCTGCGCCCGTACGAGGGCGGCGAAGGGCTCTACCTGGAGCACTTCTACCTGGCCCCCGACGTGCAGGGGCGGGGGCTCGGGACGGCGGTGCTGCGCGAGCTGCTGGACCGGGCCGACGCGGACGGGGTGCCCGTCCGCCTCGTGGTCCTCCAGGGGAGCGCGGCCCGCCGCCTCTACGAGCGGGAGGGCTTCACGACCGAGTCCGAGGACCCGGTCGACGTCCTGATGGTGCGCGGGGCCCGTGCGGTCAGATCGCCACGCCGGCCGGCTGCCGGACGGTGACATTGATCCGGTTGAAGAAGTTCGTCAGGCTGACCATCAGCACGATGGAGGCGAGCTGCTTCTCGTCGAAGTGGTCGGCGGCCGCGTCCCACACCGGGTCCGGCACGGCGTCCGTGCTGTCGGCGATGCGGGTCGCGTGCTCGGCGAGCGCGAGGGCCGCCCGCTCCTCGTCGGAGAAGTACGGCGCCTCGCGCCACGCGGCGACCGCGAACAGCTTCTCGTCGCTCACGCCCGCCTTCCGGGCGTTCTTCGCGCCGTAGTCGACGCAGAAGCCGCAGCCGTTGATCTGGCTGGCCCGCAGGTGGACGAGCTCCAGGATCTCCTCGGAGACCCCGCCCTGGCGGGTGGCCTTCACGAGGGCCTGGATCGCGGGACCGGCGTCGGGCAGGACGTAGGCGGGGTTGGTCATGCGGGCCTCGGGGGTGTGCGCCATGGTGATCGCTCCTCGGCGTCTCGTTCGGCAGGTGCTTTCACCGCAACGACGGAACGGGGGCCGGGGATGTGACACGGCCGGGGAACTTTCCCCGAAAGTTTTTCCCGGAGCCGGAGCCGGAGCCGGGGCCGGGTCCGGGTGCTTCGGGACCGGAGCCGGGCCCGGACCAGGCGCGCGGGCCCCGAAGCACCCCCCGC
Organism: Streptomyces sp. NPDC093071; assembly: GCF_044754545.1. NCBI lineage: Bacteria > Bacillati > Actinomycetota > Actinomycetes > Kitasatosporales > Streptomycetaceae > Streptomyces > Streptomyces sp. NPDC093071. The sequence continues at coordinate 81,678 of NZ_JBIVPH010000015.1, forward strand.
CCCCTACGCCTCCGCGATGAGCGCCGTCGCCACCGTGCGGAAGCCGAGGCGGCCGTAGAGCCGGGCCACGTCCGCGTCCGAGGCCGACAGGAACACCAGGTCCGCGCCCCGGGACCGGGCGTCCGCGACCAGGGCGGCCGTCACCGCGAGGCCGAGGCCCCGGCGCCGGGCCGCCGGGACGGTGCCGACGCCGACGACCTCGGAGACGTCCCCCACCGGCTGGTGCTGCCCGGCCGCGAGGGCGGCCTTCCCCTCCGTACCGCCCGCGAAGGCCGCCGCGACCCGGGTCAGACCGGCCGCGATCCGCTCGGCGGTCCGCTCGGCCGTCCCGGGCTCGGGCGGGAAGCCGAAGGCGGCGTACGGGGCGGCGACGGCGCTCTCCAGACCCGGATCGTCCGCGTCCACCATCCGTACGGCGACGCCCGCGGGCTCCGGCACGGCGAGGGGGTCGCCCGCCAGGACCATCAGCGGGTGCTCGTGGACGGTGAGCCCGCTCGCCTCCACGGCCGCCCGCAGCCCCGGCGCCGTCTCCGCGACCCACTCGAAGGCCTCGGGCACCCCCAGCTCCCGCTGCCGGGCCCGCACCCGCTCCACGGCCCCGACCGGGACCTCCCCCTCGTGACCGGGCGCGGGCCGCGCGTAGAAGGGCCAGCCCTCCCCCTCCCGTACGAAGAGGGTCAGCGGCCCGAACTCCTCGGCGCGGGCGGAGGACCGGGGCACGGCGTCGTAGTACGCCTCGATTCGCTTCAGCACCGGGCCACGGTAGGGGCGGGACGCGCGGGGCGCAGGCGGTTTTCCGGGCGGGAAGGGAACCGGGGGCGGCACGTGCTCCGAGGACGGGCCGGCGGGGCCGGACGGCCGGGACCGTGCCGTACGGGAGCCGCTGCCCGAGTCGCCGCCGGACCCGCGGTACCCGGGCCGGGTCTCGGCGCTGAGCGCCGGGCGCGCCGGGCATCCGGCCGGGGCCGCCTTCCCGCCGCTCCCGTCGCACCCCTCGGAAAACTCCGCCCCACCCCCTACCGTGCCGGTATGCGGATCTCGACCACGATCTTCCTGACCGACGAGACCATCACCCCGGTGCGGCTGGCGCGCGAGCTGGAGGAGCGCGGCTTCGCCGGGCTCTACCTGCCCGAGCACACCCACATCCCCGTCGAACGGGCCACGCCCTACCCGGCGGGCGGCGAGCTGCCCCGGGAGTACGGCAGGACCCTGGACCCCTTCGTCGCCCTCGGGCAGGCCGCCGCCGTCACCGAACGCCTCGGGCTCGGCACCGGCATCACCCTCATCGCCCAGCACGACCCGATCTCGCTCGCCAAGCAGATCGCCACCCTCGACCACCTCTCCGGCGGCCGCTTCACCCTCGGCGTCGGCTTCGGCTGGAACCGGGAGGAGGCCGCCGACCACGGGGTCGACTGGGCGTCCCGCCGGAGGCTCGGCCGCGACCGGATCGACCTGATGAAGGCCCTGTGGGCCCCCGAACCCACCGCGTACGCCGGGGAGTCGGGGGAGTCCGTCCGGGCCTCCGAGGCCTGGCCCAAGCCGGCCGGCGGCGCGCCCCGGATCCTCGTCGGCGGGGCGGCGGGCCCGAAGCTCTTCGCGCAGATCGCCGCGCAGGCCGACGGCTGGCTGCCGATCGGCGGCCGGGGCCTCGCGGACGCCCTCCCGGTCCTGCGGACGGCGTGGGAGGAGGCCGGCCGCGACCCGAAGGCGCTCCACGTCGTCCCGTACGCGGTCCTGCCGAACCCGGACAAGCTCGCATACTACGCGGACCTCGGCTGCGAGGAGGTGGTCCTCCAACTGCCGCCGGGGGAGGAGGGGGAGGTGCTGGGGGTGCTCGACGCGTACGCGCGGTACCTGTGAGGACCCGAACTCCCGGACCGCCGGGCGGGCAGCCGGGTGCGGGGACCCGAACCCGGCTTCCCGCGCCCGCTCGTATGCTCGGTCCATGACCGATCACCAGGCAGCACGTCCCACCGAGAACGCCATGCGACGGGCCCTCAGGCGGGCCAGGGACGGGGTCGCGCTCGACGTCTCCGAGGCCGCCGTGCTGCTGCGGGCGCGCGGGGACGACCTGGCGGACCTGGTGGCGTCCGCCGGGCGCGTGCGGGACGCCGGTCTGGAGGCGGCCGGGCGGCCGGGCGTCATCACGTACTCCAAGAGCGTGTTCGTCCCGCTCACCCGCCTGTGCCGCGACAAGTGCCACTACTGCACCTTCGTCACCGTCCCCGGCAAGCTGCGCCGGGCCGGGCACGGGATGTTCATGTCCCCCGACGAGGTCCTCGACATCGCACGGCGCGGCGCCGCACTCGGCTGCAAGGAAGCCCTGATCACGCTCGGGGACAAGCCCGAGGACCGCTGGCCGGAGGCGCGCGAGTGGCTCGACGCGCACGGCTACGACGACACGATCGCGTACGTGCGGGCCATGGCGATCCGGATCCTGGAGGAGACCGGCCTCCTCCCGCACCTCAACCCCGGGGTGCTCTCCTGGACCGACTTCCAGCGCCTCAAGCCCGTCGCGCCCTCCATGGGGATGATGCTGGAGACGACCGCGACCCGGCTGTGGTCCGAGCCCGGCGGCCCCCACTACGGGTCCCCCGACAAGGAACCGGCCGTGCGGCTCAGGGTCCTGGAGGACGCGGGCCGCTCCTCCGTGCCCTTCACCTCGGGGCTGCTGCTCGGCATCGGGGAGACCCTGGAGGAGCGGGCCGAGTCGCTGTTCGCGCTGCGCCGCGTCGCCCGCGCGTACCACTCCGTCCAGGAGCTGATCATCCAGAACTTCCGCGCCAAGCCGGACACGGCGATGCGCGGGATGCCGGACGCGGAGCTGGACGACCTGGTCGCCACCGTCGCCGTCGCCCGCCTGATCATGGGCCCCTCCGCCTGCCTCCAGGCCCCGCCGAACCTGGTCGACGCCGAGTACGAGCGGCTGATCGCGGCCGGTATCGACGACTGGGGCGGGGTCTCGCCGCTCACCATCGACCACGTCAACCCCGAGCGGCCCTGGCCGAGGATCGAGGAGCTGGCCGAGCGGTCCGCCGCCGCCGGTTTCGAACTGCGCGAACGCCTCTGCGTCTACCCCGAGTTCGTCACCCGGGGAGAACCCTGGCTCGACCCCCGGGTCCTCCCGCACGTCCGCGCCCTCGCCGACCCCGAGACGGGTCTCGCGAACCCCGACGCGCCCGTGCGCGGCCTGCCCTGGCAGGAGCCCGACGAGGCCTTCGCCGCCACCGGCCGCACCGATCTGCACCGCACCATCGACACCGAGGGCCGCACGGCCGACCGGCGCGACGACTTCGACGAGGTGTACGGGGACTGGGAGTCGCTGCGGGAGGCCGCCGCCCCCGGGATGGTGCCGCAGCGCATCGACACCGACGTCCGCGAGGCGCTGGCCGTCGCCGCCGACGACCCGGAGCGGCTCACCGACCCGCAGGCCCTGGCCCTCCTCCACGCGGACGGCCCGGCCCTGGACGCCCTGACCCGGATCGCCGACGACCTGCGGAAGTCGGTGGTCGGCGACGACGTCACGTACGTCGTCACCCGGAACATCAACTTCACCAACGTCTGCTACACCGGCTGCCGCTTCTGCGCCTTCGCCCAGCGCCGCACCGACGCCGACGCGTACACCCTCTCCCTCGACCAGGTCGCCGACCGCGCCGAACAGGCCTGGGAGGTCGGCGCGGTGGAGGTCTGCATGCAGGGCGGCATCCACCCCGACCTGCCCGGCACCGCCTACTTCGACATCGCGCGGGCGGTGAAGGAGCGCGTCCCCGGGATGCACGTGCACGCCTTCTCCCCGATGGAGGTCGTCAACGGCGCCTCGCGCACCGGCCTGTCGATCCGCGAGTGGCTGACGGCCGCGAAGGAGGCCGGGCTCGACTCGATCCCCGGCACGGCCGCCGAGATCCTCGACGACGAGGTCCGCTGGGTCCTCACCAAGGGCAAACTGCCCACCGCCACCTGGATCGAGGTGATCACCACCGCCCACGAACTGGGCCTGCGCTCCTCCTCCACGATGATGTACGGGCACGTGGACCAGCCCCGGCACTGGCTCGGCCACTTCCGGACCCTGGCCCGCATCCAGCGGGAGACCGGCGGCTTCACGGAGTTCGTGACGCTCCCCTTCATCCACACCAACGCGCCCGTCTACCTGGCCGGCATCGCCCGCCCCGGCCCGACGGCCCGCGAGAACCGCGCGGTCATCGCGATGGCCCGGCTCCTCCTCCACCCGCACATCCCGAACATCCAGACCAGCTGGGTGAAGCTGGGCACGGAGGGCGCCGCCGAGATGCTCCGCTCGGGCGCCAACGACCTGGGCGGAACCCTGATGGAGGAGACCATCTCCCGGATGGCCGGGTCGAGTTACGGCTCGTACCGCTCGATCAATGACCTGGAGGCCATCGCGGAGGCGGCGGGCCGCCCGGCGAAGCCCCGCACGACCCTCTACGGGGAGGTGCCCGAGGAGCGGCGGCGCACGGCGGAGGCCTCCGACGGACACCTGCCGGAACTCCTCCCGGTGCTCCCGGCCGAGTGAGGACGCCCCCGGGTCGTAGCCCGGCGGAGTGTGGTCAAAACCGGCCCCGAGGGTGTCGGAACACATAACGTTCCGTCCCCCGGACGGGCACACCCGGTCCATTACAGTGCGGCGAGGGAACCGACAGCGAACCGCCGACCGGGGGAGGGCACGTCGTGGCCACGACAGCCGCAGCCGTGTGGGGCCGTGCCGAGCAGCAGGACTTCCGGGCCCGGGTGCGGGGCTGTCTGCTCGGCGGGGCGCTCGGCGACGCGCTGGGGGCGGGCGCCGGCGGTTCCTCCCTCGCGGAGCTGCGCGCGGCCCACGGACCTGACGGACTCACCGACCCCGTCCCGGCCTTCGGCCGCCGGGGCGCCGTCACCGCCGCGACCCAGATGACCCTCTTCACCGTCGACGGCCTGATCCGCGCCCAGGTCCGCCGCGACACCGGCGCCTGGCACCCGCCCACCGACGTCCACCGGGCCCATCTGCGCTGGGCCGCCACCCAGCGCGACTGGGGCCCGGACGAGCGCCGCAAGGACAACGGCTGGCTCGCCCACGAGGAGTGGCTCTACGCCCGCCGCAACCCGCCCCGCGCCTGCCTCACCGGCTTCGGCGACGAGCACCTCGGCACCCCCGACAAGCCGAAGAACCCGGAGGCCGGCGACTCCGGCGCCCTCGTCCGCTCGGCCCCCTTCGGACTGCTCGTCGGCTGGGAGCCGCAGCTCGTCCGCCGGCTCGCCGTGGAGTGCGCGGCCCAGACGCACGGAGCCCCGGCCGCCCGGCTCGCGGCGGGCGCCTTCGCCCTCGTCGTCCACGGCCTGGCCCGCGGCGGCCCGGTGGAGGCGGCGGTGGCCGTGGCCCTGGAGCAGCTCGCGGAGTGCCCCGGCCACGAGCCGGTCACCGAAGCCCTCGGCCGCGCCCTCGGAGCCGTACGGGAAGGGGTGCCGGACGCGGAGCGGGTGGCCGCCCTCGGGGCGGACGAGGACCGGGCCGAGGGGCAGCTGGCGGCGGCCGTCTACTGCGCCCTGGTCGGCGAGGACGTGCGGCACGGGCTGCGGCTCGCCGTGAACCACGACGGGCCCTCGCCGGTGACCGGCGCGCTCACCGGGGCCCTGCTCGGCGCCCTGCACGGCGACACGGCCCTCCCGCCGGCCTGGCTGGCCGAACTGGAGGGCCGCGGGACGGTCCTGGAGCTGGCGGACGACTTCGCGATGGAGATGACCCAGGGCGCCGCCCTGCACACCCCCGAGGAGTCCGCGCCGGGCTGGCTGGCGCGCTACCCGAGGGGCTGAGGAGCGCGGGCGGTCCGGAAAAGGACCGAGCCCCCTCGGCCAGGACGGCGGACCGGACGAGAGGGCTCTTGCGTGCTGCTGGTGACCGCTCGGGGCACCGGGGGCCTTAGAGGGCCCCGGTGCTCACCTCGCCGACGAAGGCGCTCCAGGAACCCGGTCCGAACGAGAGGGACGGGCCCTCGGGGGCCTTGGAGTCCCGCACCGCGATCGCGGCCACGACGGGGGACTTCACCTCGACGCAGGCCCCGTTCCCACCCGAGTAGGAGGACTTCGTCCAGGTGTCCGTACCACCCTGAATAATCGCCATGCTGCTCAGCTCCGGTTCTGCCAGTTTCTGCCAGTGGGGTGTCGCGCCGACGTTCTCGACGACGTGATCGACGCTACTCGCCGGTCCCGGGCGACGGGACCGGCGTTCACACGTCCGAGTGGCATATTCCAACGAGGCTTCCGTGGGAGCGATTACTGCGTGTACGGTGCCTGCCCACCCGCTCCGGGCCTCAGCCCTGGGCGTGCTTCTTGGCCATCTTCGAGATGAACTCCCTGGTCTGGTCGACGTTCAGCGCCTGCGCCCGGAGGTGCTCGTACATGACGCTGTACTTGCCGACGTCCTGCGCCTTCTCCAGGTACAGGTCGCTCGTGACGCCCTCGATGTAGACCACGCTGGAGTCCGAGGTGTCCGGGAACTCCAGGATCGAGTACTGCCCGCTGATCCCCGGGTGCGCGCCCATGTCGAACGGCATCACCTGCACGGTGACGTGCGGCAGCTGCGACTGTTCGAGCAGGTGCTCCAGCTGCTGCACCATCAACCGCCTGCTGCCCACGATCCGGTGCAGCGCGCCCTCGTCGATCACCGCCCACAGGCGCAGCGGGCGCTCCTCGTCCCGGATCCGCTCCTGGCGGCGGGTGCGGACCTGGACCCGCTTCTCGATGTCCGCGGGCGTCGACTCCGGCAGCGCCCCCGCGATCACGGCCTCGGCGTACTCGTGGGTCTGGAGCAGTCCGGGGATGATCTGCGGCTCGTACATCCGCAGGCTCTCCGCGTCCGTCTCCAGACCGATGTAGACGCTGTACGGGATGTCGCCGAAGGCGTGCCACCAGCCCTGCTGGCGCGAGTCCTTGGCCATCTGCATGAGGGAGTCGACCATGCGCTCGTCCTCGACCTCGTACACGCCGCACAGGTCGCGGACGTCACGCTGGCTGATGGAACGGCGGCCGTTCTCGAGCCGGCTGATCTTGGACTGGGAGACGAGGAGGCGCTCGGCGACCTGCTCGGCCGTCATGTTCTTCGCCTCCCGGAGCTTGCGCAGCTCCTGGCCCAATCGGCGTCGCCTGACGGTGGGGTTGACGTTGGACGCCACGGAAACTGCACCTCCGGCTGTCTGCTGCGTAGCTGTGTGTGCCTGACGCTTGGCAGACTGCCACCAAAGGCCGTGCGTGCGCTGGGAAACGGGGACAACGCACATGTGCGGGGCGGTCGTCCAGACCGCCCCGCACTGTTGTGCGGCTCCCGGGATGGTTCGTGTGGCGCCTTGTTACCGCGGCGCCGTGGTGCTGCGGTGCCGTGGTGCTCAGTGCGCCGCCGCGCGGGCCATGCCGCCGCGTGGCTGCGCCGGAACGCCCTGGGCGCTTCGGCGCGGTTGCGCCCCCGCGCCGTTCTGGACGTCCATCACGGCGTGCGCCACGAGTCCGCCCATCGGGTCGTGCCGGATCAGGTCGCGCAGCCGGGACCGCGACGACCGTCCTTCGTTGCCGGGGTAGAGGTGCTTGCCGAGACCGACCGCATGGGCCAGCGCGGCGAGCGCCGCGGTCCGCGGGTCCGGCGGTACGCCGGTGCGGATCGCACTGTCCAGCCGGGCACGGATCTCCCGACTGATCGCCGTGTCCGTCGCCTGGTAGCGAGTCGTCGGCAACACCCCGCACATCTGGCCCTCCACGGCATGGACCATGCCGCATCGCTCCAGATGCGAGAGATACGTCTGACGGAGCCCCAGTCGGGGTCCGCCTATCCAGTGGACGGCCCGGACCGGGCTGCCGCGCCTGCGCAGCAGCTCCAGTGCGGAGTCCAGTGTCGGATCTCCGGTCGGCCGTGGCATCACCACGGCGATACGATCCCCGTCAGGGGCTATCCGGCCTGCCAGCGCCAGCTCCACTAGCTGTGCTCCGGCCAGGCCGAGGTCGAGCGACTGCGGCTGCGCTGTGGTACCCGTGGTCGGGTCCAGAGCGAGCAGCAGAAGCTCCTCCGGAATGGTTCTGCGGCTCCTGCCCATCCATGCCTCCCCGCGTGGATGAATGACAGGGTGACCCCTCTCACATTCATCTGTCGAGAGCGCCCGGGTGGTTCCTCCGGGAACCGGTAGGTATGTCGTTCTCGTCTAGCACGGGGGCCAAGGGGTTCACACAGGACACTGGTAGACGGTTCGGACGTACGTATGACGCATGGAGGAGGCACGGTGGCGGGCGAGTCCCCCGACAAGGCGGAGCAGCAGGGGTCGTCGCAGGAGACGGCGGCGGCCTCGGGCGGCGGCGGCCGGGATCCCCGGCTTTCCGTGCTCCGGGAGTCAGAGCCCGCGTCGCCCTCCGCGGAGCCCTCGGACCCCCCGGTACGGGTCGACCAGCCGACCGCCGTGTTCAAGACCCTGACGCCGCGTACGTCCGGGGACGACGCGTCTGAGGGCGCCGAGCCGGAGTCCGCGTCCGCGCCTGTGTCCGCTTCCGAGCCCGAGTCCACGTCTGCGCCCGAGTCCGAGCCGGAGAGCGAGCGGCTCAAGGCGGCCGTGGCGGCGTGGGTCGCCACGGCGGCGGAGGAGCCCGGCGGGGCCGCCGGGACGGCCGAGGAGGCGCCCGGGGGCCCCGGGGAGACCCCGGAGACCCCGGAGGCCGCCGAGACCGCGGAGGAGCCCCGGGCGGGCGCCGAGCCGGGCGCCGGGCCCGAGGGCGACGCCACGGGCGAGGACGAGCCGGGGGCGGAGGCCGCCGAGCCGGCCGGAGCCGTGGAGCCCGTCGAGGCTGGGGAGGCCGACGCGTCCGGCGAGGACGTCGAGGGCGCCGAGGCCGCCAAGGGCACTGAGGGTGCCAAGGCCGTCGGGGCCGCCGAGGGCGCCGAGGGCGCCGAGGGCGCCGAGGCGGTCGGGGACGCCGGCGGTGCCGGGGGTGCCTCGGCTGGCAGGGGCACTGAGGCCGTCGGAGGTGCCAAGGGTGCCGGGGCCGTCGGGGACACCGAGGGGGCCGAGACTGCTGAGACCGGCGGGGTCGCCGAGGGCGCCAAGGGCGCCGGGACCGGCGGGGGCGCCAAGGCCGTCGAGGTCGCCGAGGCCGCCAAGGGGAAGGTCCCCGTCGAGGGGGAGGCTTCCGCCGACGAAGAGACCTCCGTCGAGGACAAGACCCCCGCCGACGAAAAGGCCCCCGTCGACTCCTGGTTCGCCGCCCGGAAACCGGCCGCCGAGGCCAAGTCCACCCCCGCGAAGGCCCCGGAGCCCGCCGGGGACTCCAGCGGCTCCGGCAACTCCAGCGACTCCGAGGGCTCCAGCAGCCCCGAGGGCGTCAGCGGCTCCAGCGACTCCGGCGGCTCCGAGGGCGCCAGCGACTCCGGCAGCTCCGGCGGCTCCAGCAGCCCCAAGGCCTCAGGCAGCCCCAGCGACTCCGGCGGCTCCGGCGGCTCCGAGGCCGCCGGCCACGCTTCCGAGGACGACGAGCCCCCCGTCGATCAGCCGACGGCCATGTTCAAGATGATCCGTCCGCCCGTCGACCAGCCGACGACCGCCCTGAAGCTTCCGGCCGGGTCGGTGGGCGCGGGCGCGGACACGGATCCGGACAGCGAGCGCACCAGCACCTTCCTGCCGCTGCGGCCCGACATCCCGGCCGAGCGGAAGGCCCCGGAGGCCGAGTCCGCACCCGAGGCGCCCGCGCCCGCCCCCGTACCGCCGGCGCTCGCCGAGCCGGAGCGGACCCGGCAGCAGCCGCTGCCGCCGCTCCCCCCGCTCGACCTGCTCGCGGAGCTGACGAACACCCCGCCCCCGCCGCCGAGCCCGCTGCGGACGACCCTGCGCCGGGTCCGGATCTGGACCCCGCTGGTCCTGCTCCTCCTGATCGTCTTCGCGATCGCGCAGATGGTCCGCCCGCTGCCCGCGCCCGCCCTGACGCTCTCCGCCGCGCCGACCTACACCTTCGAGGGCGGCGAGCTGAAGATGCCGTGGCCCGGCGAGGGGCAGGGCGCCGTCGAGGTCGAGGGCGTCGGCTCCATGGGCGCGTACGGTCCCCAGAAGCCGGCCCCGATCGCGTCCGTCACCAAGACGATGACGGCGTACGTGATCCTCCGCGACCACCCGCTCAGGGGGAAGCAGAACGGTCCCGAGATCGAGATCGACAAGAAGGCCGCCGACCAGGGCAAGGCGGAGCACGAGTCGACCGCCGCGGTCCAGGAGGGCCAGACCTACTCGCAGAAGGAGCTGCTCCAGCTCCTGATGATCCCCTCCGCGAACAACGTGGCCCGGCTGCTCGCCCGCTGGGACGCCGGTTCCGAGGCCGCGTTCGTCGAGAAGATGAACGCCGCGGCCAAGGAGCTGGGCATGACCCAGTCCACGTACACGGACCCGTCCGGCCTGCTCGACAGCACGGTCTCGACCCCGAAGGACCAGCTGAAGCTGGCGAAGGCGGTCATGCAGTACGACGTGTTCCGCGAGATCGTGAACACGCCGAACGTGACCATCGACGGCCTCCCCAAGCGGATCGAGAACAACAACAACATCCTGCTCAAGCCGGGTGTCGGCGGCATCAAGACCGGTTCCTCCACCCCGGCCGGCGGCAACCTGCTCTGGTCGGCGAACACCATCGTCGACGGCCAGAACCGCCGGATCCTCGGCATCGTGATGGGGGCCAAGAACGCCCAGTACCTGGGCGACAAGCTCCAGCTCTCCATCGACTACAGCTACGAGCTGATCAAGCGGGCGCAGAAGGACGTGACCTCGGCCGCCGTGGTCCGCAAGGGCCAGGTCCTCGGCTACGTCGACGACGGCCTCGGCGGGAAGACCCCGGTCGTCGCCACCAAGGAGCTCAAGGCGGTCGGCTGGCCGGGCCTGAAGGTGGAGCTGGACCTCACCGACGGCGGCAGGGCCGTCCCGCACAGCGGCAAGGCGGGCGACGTCGTCGGCCAGGTGTCGATCGGTACGGGCGCGGGCCGGGTCAGCTCCCCGGTGGCCCTCCAGGCCGACCTGGTGGAGCCGGGCTTCGACAAGAAGCTCACCCGCGTGGGCTGACCGCCCTCGGCGGCGGGGTGGCCCGGGAGCCACCCGCACGGCTGGACGCCCCGGTTCTCCGGGGCGTCCTGCTGTTAGCGTTTCCGGGCGACGAGAAGCGCGCGTGGACCTCCGCGCGGAGCGAGACGGGACGTACGGGACGTAGGGGAAAGGGCCGCAGTGACCACCGCCGAGCCGACACGCGCCGACCGCGCGGACTCCCCCTCCGACCCCCTCCCGGCCTCCGCCGCCCCGTCGACGGGCACCGCGGAGCCCGCCGCCGACACCGGCTCCCGCACCGGCTCGGGCCCGGACTCCCGTACCGGCTCCGGTTCCCGTACCGGCTCCGGCCCGGACGCCCGTACCGGCTCCCGTACCGCGTCCGCTCCGGTCGGGGACGCCCTCCTCGACGCCGTCCCCGCGCCCGGTGACACCGTCCCCGGAGCCGTCCCCGCACCCGGGGCCCCTTCGCTCTCGCGAATACCGCTTCCGGCACAGCGGCCCGCCCCCGAGCAGGCCGCTCCGGTGCGGCGGCGGAAGCGCCGCCACACCGTCATGGTGGCCACGGGGCTCGCCGCCCTCACCCACGTCCTCTGGTTCTTCCTCGTCGCGAACAGCGGCGGGGACCTGGCCGCGCAGGACGCGTGGGCCGAGTTCGTCGGACGGCACCCGGACTCCGCGTACAACCTCGCCTGGTACGGCGGGATGCACCCGGTCTCGTACAGCGTCGTCTCGCCGTACCTGATGTCGCTGCTCGGCGTCCGCACCACCATGATGATCACCGGCACCCTGTCGGCCGCGCTGACCGCGCTGATCCTGGTGCGGGTGCGGACGGTCCGCAATCCGATGGCCTGCGCGGTCGCGGGCGTCTTCGCCTTCCTCTGCAACGCCCTGTCGGGCCGGGTGACCTTCGGCCTCGGGATGCTGTTCGCGGTCGGCGCGGTCGCCGCCGTCTTCTGCTGGCCGCACCGCTGGCGCCGCAAGCGCTGGGCCAAGGCCGCGGTCGCCGCCCCGCTCGCCGGGCTCGCGACCGCGTGCAGTCCGGTCGCCGGGCTCTTCCTCGGCGTGGCGGCGGCGGCGCTCTTCCTCAACAAGCGGCGCCCCGGCGCGTACGCCCTCGGGCTCGCGCCGGTGGCCGTGGTCGCGCTCTCCTCCTGGCTCTTCCCCTTCTCGGGCACCCAGCCGATGGCCTTCGGCTCGGCCGCGCTCCCGATGGTCTTCGGGGCCCTGGTCCTCCTCCTCGTGCCGAATGACTGGCGGACGGTCCGCACCGCCGCCGCCGTGTACGTGGTCGGCACCTTCCTCACCTGGGCGATCGACTCGCAGATCGGCTCGAACATCTCGCGGCTCCCGATGCTCTTCGCCGGGGTCGTGCTGCTCGCCGCCCTGCCGTACACCGCGCCGCGCTCGCGGCGCTGGTACGCGCTGCTGCTCGCCTTCGCGGGCCTGAACTTCTGGATCGGCTTCAAGGGCGTCGACGACGTCATCCGCACCGCCCCGGACGCCTCCTGGGCGCGCGAGCTGGCGCCGCTGGTCAACCAGCTCCAGGTGCGGGGCGCGGGCAAGGCGCGGGTCGAGGTCGTGCCGGCCTCCAGCCACCGCGAGTCCTCCGCGCTCAGCCCGTACATCAACCTGGCGCGGGGCTGGAACCGGCAGGCGGACATGGAGCGCAACCCGCTCTTCTACGACGACACCCTCAACGCCGTGAACTACCAGGACTGGCTCGACCGCTGGGCCGTCCACTTCGTGGTCCTGCCGACCGGCGCCCCCGACTCCGGCGCCGAGCGGGAGGCGGAGCTGGTCGACAAGGGCCTGCCGTACCTGAAGCAGGTCTGGTCGGACGCGAACTGGCGCCTGTACGAGGTCGCGGACCCGACGCCGCTCGCGGAGCCGCCCGCCCGGGTCGAGAGCGTGGCGGCGAACGAGGTCGTGATCCGGGTCGACAGCCCCGGCCGGGTCCTCATCCGCGTGCCGTACTCGCCGTGGCTCGCCCTCATGGACGAGGACGGCGGCAAGATCGAGCCGCCCCAGGAGACCGAGGAGTCGAAGCTGGCCCGCGAGGAGTCGGAGACCGAGCTCCCCAAGGTCTTCGCCAACGTGGAGGGCTGCCTCTTCAAGACGGAGGCGGACGCGGAGGGCGACGAGTGGACGGAGCTCGTCGCGCCGAAGGCGGGCGTCTACCGCCTGGGCTCCCCGTACAAGCTCTCCCGGGGCACGGCCTGCCCGGAGGAGCTGCGCTGAGCCGCCGCCCCCAGGCCCTTCCGTAGGGCCCCGGACGCCTCCACCGAGTCGCGGAAACGGACATCCCGGACAAGGATGTCGGTGCGTGGACCGTGGCGCCCCGCACGGCGCCTTCTGGAGGTGGACAGGGATGTCCGAGCTCATCGTCATCGGCTACGACGACCCCGCCGAGGCCGAGCGGGCCCTCGGCACGGTGCAGGACCTGCAACGGGACCACGTCGTGCGCCTGAACGGGCTCGCGACGGTCTCGGTCGACGCCGACGGGCGCACCCACGTCGACACCTCCAGCCGGGTGGTGGCCTCCACCGCCGCCACCGGCGCCCTGTGGGGAGCGATCTTCGGGATCCTGTTCCTGCTGCCCGGCGTCGGCCTCGTGACCGGCGCGGCCCTGGGCGGCCTGGTCGGCAGGCTCGCCAAGTCGGGCGTCGACGACCGCTTCCGCGAGCAGGTGGGCGACCTCCTGAAGCCGGGCTCGGCGGCGGTCGTGATCATGGCGTCGAAGATCACGGACGACAAGTTCACGGCGGCGATGCAGCCGCACGGCGGCACGGTCCTGAAGACCTCGCTCAGCGACGAGGACGAGCGGGAACTGTCCGAACAGCTCACGGGCCGGCCGGACGGGCCGGGCCCCGTCCACGTCTCCGCCACGACCCCCTAGGCCGGGGCCCCGCCCCACGACGTCCCGGGCCCGGGCCCGTACGGGTGCCCCTCCCGTACGCGTGGCCCCCACCCCTCCCCCCATCCGAAAGGCCTCCCATGCACCCCGCGCTCAGTGCCGACGCGCTCGCCAAGCTGCGACAGCCCCGCCCGTACCCCGCCGTGTCGCTCGTGATGCCGACCCACCGCCGCGAGCCCGACAGCGCCCAGGACCCCGTCCGGCTGCGCAACCTCCTCGCGCGGGCCGAGAAGGCCCTGGAGGAGGACCCGGCCGTGACGCGGGAGCGGCGCGCGGACGTGCGGGACCAGCTGGAGCGGGCCGCCGCCGAGATCGACCTCGTGCACGCGGAGGACGGCCTGGTGATCTTCGTGGCGCCCGGCGAGCACCAGGTGTGGACGGTGGCCCGCGAGGTGCCGGAGCGGGTGGTCCTCGCGGACACCTTCCTCACCCGCAACCTCGTCGCCGCGCAGGCCGCCGAACGCCCCTACTGGGCACTGACCGTGGCCGCCGACCGGGTCTCGCTGTGGAGCGGCGGGCCGGAGCGGACCGTGGAGCACACCGGGGACGGCTTCCCGTTCGAGCGGAGCCTGGAGCCCCAGGACGTGGAGCGCGAGGAGCGCGTCGGGGACGTGCCGAGCACCTTCCGGGACGAGGACACCCGCGCCTTCTTCCGGGACGCGCACCAGGCGCTGCGGACCGTCCTCGCCTCCGAGTCCCGCCCGCTGTACGTGCTCGGCGAGGCGCCCGCCGTCTCCCTCCTGGAGGAGACCGGGTCCCTGCCGCAGGGGACCGTCCCCGTCCAGCAGGGCGGCCTGGGGCACGGGCCCGCGGAGGCCGTGCGGAAGGCGGTGGAGCCCCTGATCGCCGCCCACGAGGCGGCCCTGACGACCACCGTCCTGGCCGAGCTGGACGCGGCCCGGGGCCGGCGGGAGTACGCCGGCGGCCTCGACGAGGTGTGGCAGGCCGCGAAGGAGGGCCGGATCCACCTGCTCGCCGTCGAGGAGCACTTCCGGGCGGTCGTGCGCGACTACGGCGACCACCTCGAACCGGCGGAGGCCTCCGACCTCGACGCCCGCGACGACATCGTGGACGAGATCGTCGAGCAGGCCCTGGAGACGGGGGCCGAGGTGCGGTTCGTCCGGGACGACTCCCTGGCCGACGTCGCCCGCATCGCCGCCGTCCTGCGCTACTGACCCCGGGAGACCCCATGAGCACCACACCGTCCCGCACCGCCGGGAAACGGTTCCGCACCCGGGCGGCGGGCGCCGCCGTCGCCGTCGTCGTCACCGCGCTCGGCGCGGCCGGCCTGGTGTCCTGCGACTCGGGCGGCGACGAGGGCCGCTCCCCGACCTTCAGCGACGGCCCCACGCCCCCCGACACCGCCTCGTTCTCCGGCGGCGCCCCCTCCGCCCTCGCCTCGGCGGCGTCCTCGGCGGCCTCCGCCGCGCGCGAGTCGGCGTCGTCCGCTGCGGCCTCGGCGTCCGCGCGGGAGTCCGAGCGCGCGGCGTCGATCGGCGCCGAGACCGAGCGCTCCCGCAAGCAGGCCGAGGACGCGCTGAAGGGCGTGGAGGGCCGGGGGAACGCCCTGGGCGAGGTCGCGATGACGGGCAAGCCGAGGGCCGAGACGGACGGCCGGCTCGCCGTGGTCGTCACGATCACCAACAAGACCGACGAGGAGGCGTCCTACGCGGTCCAGGTCGACTTCCTCGACCCGTCGGGGAAGGTGGTCGAGACGCAGTTCACCGGCGCCGAGGACCTCGCGCCGGGCGGGCGGAAGCAGCCCCTGGTCATCAGCCGGGAGCCGGCCGAACCGGTGCTGACGCCGAGGCTCACCAAGGCGCAGCGGTACTGACCCGCCGCCCCGCCCCGTACGGAGGAGAACCCCGCGTCCGAGCTCATCGTCATCGGCTACGACGACCACGCCGTCGCCCGCGAGGCCTTCACAACGGTCCAGCGGCTCCGCGACGACCACGTCGTCGAGCTGAAGGGCCTCGCCGTCGTCCGGGTCGACGAGGACGGCGAGACCCATGTGGACACCCCCGCGAAGAGAGAGGAGATCGCCCTCTCGGCCACGGCCGGGGCGCTCTGGGGGCTGGTCCTCGGCATGATCGTCCTCACCCCCGGCATCGGGGCCGTGGGCGCGGCCCTCGGCGGCCTCGTCGGCAAGCTGAACCAGATGGGCGTCGACCGGGGCTTCCGCCAGAAGGTGAGCGAGTTCCTCGAACCCGGCTCGGCGGCGGTCGTCGTCATGGCCTCCAAGATCACCGAGGACCGGTTCGCCGCCGCCCTGGAGCCCTTCGGCGGCACCGTCCTCAAGACCTCCCTGCCGGAGGAGAGCGAGCGGGAGCTGGCGGAGCAGTTGACGGGGGCGGGGCCGGAGACGGCTTGAGACGGGGCCGTCGGCCCTTCCCGTACGGCGTCGCGTCACGTACGTCACGCCGTACCGGGAAGGGTCGACGGCCTGTCCGGTGACCGGGCGTCAGAACTCCACGGCGTCGCGGATCAGCGGACAGGTCATGCAGTGGCCGCCGCCGCGCCCGCGTCCGAGTTCGGCGCCGACGATGGTGATGACCTCCACCCCCGCCTTCCGGAGCAGGGCGTTGGTCTGCGTGTTGCGGTCGTAGGTGAAGACGACGCCGGGTTCGAGGGCGACGGCGTTGTTCCCGCTGTCCCACTGCTGGCGCTCGGAGGCGTACGCGTCCCCGCCGGTCTCGATCACCCGGAGGCCGGGGAGGCCGAGCGCCCCGGCGACGACGTCGACGAACGGGGTGGAGCCCTCGTCGGTGATCTCGACGCCGGGGGCCCGGTCGTCCGGCCGGAGCGAGAAGGTGTGGACGGCGTCCATGATCCGCGGGTAGAGCGTGACGACGTCGCGGTCGGCGAAGGTGAACACGGTGTCGAGGTGCATGGCCGAGCGCAGCTTCGGCATCCCGGCGACGACGACGTGCTCGGCGGCGCCGTTCTCGAAGAGGGCGCGGGCGACCTGGGTGATGGCCTGGCGCGAGGTCCGCTCGCTCATGCCCATGAGGACGACGCCATTGCCGACGGGCATGATGTCGCCGCCCTCGAAGGTGGCCTGGCCCCAGTCCTGTTCGGGGTCGCCCCACCAGACGGTCGCGCCCGTGTAGTCGGGGTGGAAGGCGTACACGGCCTTCATGAGGAGGGTCTCGCCGTGGCGGGCGGGCCAGTACAGCGGGTTCAGGGTGACGCCGCCGTACAGCCAGCAGGTGGTGTCGCGGGTGTAGAGGGTGTTCGGCAGCGGCGGCATGAGGTACTCGCGCGCGCCGACGCCCTCCCGGGCGAGGGAGACGTAGCCGGAGCGGAACGCGTCGGGCAGGTCGGCGGTCGAGAGGCCGCCGATGAGGAACTCGGCGAGTTCGCGCGGCGGGAGGGAGTCGAGGAAGGCGCGGGTGTCGTCGACGAGGCCGAGTCCGACCTCGTTGGGGACGATCTTCCGGTCGAGGAGCCAGTCCCTGGCCCCGGGGACCGCCAGGGTCTCGGCGAGCAGGTGGTGCAGCTCGACGACGTCGACCCCGCGCCGGGTGAGCTCGGCGACGAAGTCGGCGTGGTCGCGCTGGGCGTTCTCCACCCACATCACGTCGTCGAAGAGCAGGTCGTCGGAGTTGGTCGGCGTCAGGCGCCGGTGCGCGAGGCCGGGGGAGCAGACCAGGACCTTGCGGAGCCGCCCGACCTCGGAGTGCACGCCGAGCGCGGCGGAGGGGAGGGGGCGGGTGTCGGGAGGTGTCATGGGCCGGCCTTTCCGGGGGAGCGGGGGTCTGCGACGGGGCCTTCGGCGGGTTCTCCGAAGGGCCGGGGGATCAGAGCTCGATCCACCCGAGGGCGAGGGCGACGACGCCGAGGACCGCCCCGGCGACGGAGACGGCGCAGATGAGGGCCTCGGCGGGGGAGAACGGGCGCCGGCCCTGCTCGCGCCGGGCCTTGACGAACAGGAAGGTGGCGGGGGCGTAGACGATGAAGGAGACGAGGACGAACTTGAGCCCGGCCGCGTAGAGGAGGAAGGCGGTGTAGAGGGTGGCGACGGCGGCGACGACGAGTTCGCGCCGGGTGCCGCGCCCGGCCGTGCCCTCCGTCCCGGGGCGCAGCGCGATCTTCAGGGCGAAGGCGGCGGCCAGCAGGAAGGGGATGAGGGTCAGGGCGCTGGTCAGGTCGAGGGCGAAGTTGAACGCGTTGTCGGAGAAGGCGGTGACGACCAGGAAGACCTGGCTGAGCGCCGTCGTCATCAGCAGGGCCGGGACGGGCACGTCGTCGCCGCTGGAGCGCCCGAGGAAGCGGGGCATGTCCTTGTCCTTGGCGGCGACGAACAGCACCTCGGCGGCCATCAGGGTCCAGGCGAGGTAGGCGCCGAGGACGGAGACGATCAGGCCGACGCTGACGAAGACCTGCCCCCAGGTGCCGACGGCGGCTTCCAGGACGCCCGCCATGGAGGGCTGCCGGAGCCCGGCGATCTCGCCCATGGGCATGATCCCGTACGACACGATGGTGACCGAGGCGAAGACGGCGAAGACGCTGAGGAAGCCCAGGACGGTGGCGCGCCCGACGTCCTCCCGGCGCTCGGCGTGCCGCGAGTACACGCTCGCGCCCTCGACGCCGAGGAAGACGAAGACGGTGGCGAGCATGGTGCCGCGCACCTGGTCGAACAGCGAGCCGGCGTAGTCGGCGCCGCCGAAGTTGTCGGCGAAGACGGACGGCTCGAAGTAGAAGAGCGCCAGGACGACGAAGAAGAGGATCGGGACGATCTTCGCGACGGTGACGATCCGGTTGATGGCGGCGGCCTCCTTGACCCCGCGCCGGACGAGCAGGAAGAAGCACCAGAGCCCGGCCGAGGACAGGACGACGGCGAGGGCGGTGTCGCCGTCGCCGAGCGCCGGGGCGACGGCGCCGACCGTCGACATGATGAGGACCCAGTAGGTCACGTTCCCGACGCAGGCGCTGGCCCAGTAGCCGAAGGCCGAGAAGAAGCCGAGGTACTCGCCGAAGCCGGCCTTGGCGTACGCGTAGACGCCGGCGTCCAGGTCGGGGCGCCGGACCGCGAGCGTCTGGAAGACGAAGGCGAGCATCAACATGCCGACACCGGCGACCGCCCAGGCGATCAGGGCCCCGGCGACCCCGGTCTCCTGCGCGAACCGCCGGGGCAGGGAGAAGACACCGGCCCCGACCATGGAGCCGACCACCATCGCGGTGAGCGTCAGCAGGGTGAGCTTCGCCGCCGGAGGGCTCCCGCCGGCGGAGGCCTCGACACCGGTGTCCGCATGGCTCATGGCATACCTCTCCGAAGGACCGGCTCCGCCGGGAACGGCGGGGATCGCCCCGTGCCCGGCGCGCGCCACGGCCGCGCGCTACAAGGGAACTTAATCCGGATGTAATGGATTGTCCCGGTATATACGCCCGAGTCGAGCGTGGCCGGGCACGCGGAAGACCCCCGTCCACGAAGGACGGGGGGTCTTCCCCGATCAGGTCCGCGCAGGCGAAAGGGCCGGGCCTCCGCGCGCGCCGGCGCTACTTGTCGGCGGGGGCGTCGTTGACCGCGAACATCCCGTCCCCGGCGCACGGATGGGGATTCCCGGGCCTGCACGCCGCCGGACACCGTCTTGAACATCGGGCCGCCGCTGTCGCCCTGACCGCCCATGATCTGACCGGCCGGGGCCGCGACCTGGATGACGCCGATCCGCACCCCGTTTCCGTTCGCGTAGACGTCGGAGTCGTCGTAGACGGTGCCGCAGTGCTCGCAGTGGCTCGCGCTGAGGGGTTTCCCGTGGACCCGGCCGGCACGGCGAAACCGGTGGAACACAGGCCTTCGGTGTCGGTGGTGCGGATGCCGCCCTTCCGGGGTGGGGCGTCGTCGCGCCGGGAGAACAGGGCGTCGCCGGTGATCCTCTCGATGCCGAGTTTCGGCGCGACGTCCGGGATGCGGGCCGCTTCGACGAGCTGTACGAGGGAGAGGTCGGCCCGCCGCCGAGTCCGCTCGCACGGTGCCCGCGCAAACGGCCCCGGACAGGTCGTCCGAGGCCGAGCGAGCTCCCTTCCCGGGGAGGGCCCCCGGGGCAGGGTCGTGCGTTTGGTGCCCCCGGCAGGATTCGAACCTGCGACACCCGCTTTAGGAGAGCGGTGCTCTATCCCCTGAGCTACGAAGGCGGGGCCTTGCGTGCGACCTGGCTGAATGCTCCGTGTGAGGAGACAGTCGTGCCGCGACAAGGAAGGCGACCGCCACGGCGGGCGGTCCCAGACAGGGTAGCGGATCGCGGGTTGAGTGTGGGGGTCGAGGCGTCGGTCCTCGTGGGTGGTCGGTGGAGGTGTGGGTGCGGTGTCCCCGGGGGTGTCGGCTCGTGGGGGTGTTCTATAAAATAAGGGCGTTCGTTTTTTTCTAGGGAGGTCGGTGCGCCCCATGGTGGAACCCCAGCAGGAACGGACGGCGAGGACGCGAGGGACGCGGCGCGTCGCGCTGACGGGCGCCACGGGCTTCATCGGGTCGGCGGTGCTGGGCGCGCTGGCGCGGGGGCGGGACGAGTTGCCGGGTCGGGAGCGGTTCGTCATCCGGGTGCTGGGCCGGCGGCTGCCGGACGAGGCCGCCGCACTCGTCGACGAGTGGGTTCCGGTGGACCTCTCGGAGCCCCGTACGGTGGACGGAGCCTGTGGGGGAGTGGACGTGCTGCTGCACCTGGCCGCCGCGCTCGGCCCCGACGAGGAGCGGTGCGCCCGGATCAACGTCGGGGGCACCGCCGCCCTGGCCGGTGAGGCGGGGCGCGCGGGTGTCCGGCGGATGGTGCATCTGTCCACCTCCGCCGTCTACGGGCCCGGCCCCCACCGGGGGATCGCGGTGAACGAGGTGGCCCCCGCCCCCACCTCGGCGGCCAGCCGGACCCGCCTCGCCGCCGAGGAGCACGCGCTGGCGGCCGGCGCGGTGGTGCTCCGGCCCGGCCTGGTGACGGGCGCCGGCGACCGGTGGGTGGTGCCCGCGCTCACCCGGCTCCTCGACGTGGCACCGGGGCTGTGGGACGGGGGGCGGGGGCTGCTCTCGATGGTCGACGTGGATGATCTGGCGCGTCTCTTCGTTCGCCTGGCGTCCTCTTCCCGGCCCGTCGGCGGGACCGTCTGGCACGCGAGCCATCCCCTGCCCGTCCGCACCGGTGATCTCCTGGCCTCCCTGGCGGCCTCCGGGGTGCTCCCCGCGGTGGAGGAGGAGTTGGCCTGGGAGGAGTGCCTGCGTCTGTTGCGCGCCTCGCGGAGCCCTTTGAACGAGCGCCAGTTCGCGCTCCTCGCACGGGACCACTGGTACGACAGCGCCGAGATCTGGCGCCTCGCGGCCTGCCCGCCGGGTCTCGGGCCGCTCGCCCGGCTGGACGCGGCCGCCGAGTGGTATCGGAGTGCCTGCTCGGTCGGGTGAGGGGGTACGGGCGTGGTGGTGCCGTTTTCGGGTGGGCGGCATCGCGCCCCCGTCACGCTTCGGCGGTCGCGCAGGACCTGAGGTGGTGGAGGTGGCGGAGGGCGTAGGCGGCGGAGACCAGGGTCATGTGGTGGTGCCAGCCGGGGTACGAGCGGCCCTCGAAGTCGAGGAGGCCCAGGTCGTCCTCCAGACGGCGGGTGGTGCGGCGGGTGAGGACGGGTAAGCGGGTGAGGGCGAGGAGGTCCTCGGTGCGGGCGTGGGTCATGTTGGTGAGCCACAGCCGGGACGGCGCCCCGCTCTCCTCGGTGCGGGCCGCGAAGAGGAGGTAGGCGCGGTGCGGGGTGCCCACCGAAGGGCGGTCGACGGGGTGGACGAGGGCCGTCGTGGCCGCGGCGCGGTGCTCGCGGCCGGCGGGCTGGGCCGCCCCCGCGGCGCGGCGCGGGGGCGGGACGGGGCCGAGCATCCCGCGGGCCGTGTGCACCGGACCGTACTCCTCGCCGCGCGGGCGGGGCGGGTGGCCGGGGTACCGCGCGGCCCTGACCCGCAGTCCGTCGGGGACGGCCAGCGCGAAGTCCCGGCCCCGGGCCGCGAGCCCCCGCGCGAGGGCGCCCGCCCGGGGGGTCGCCCCCAGGTCGGCGACGACCGGGACGGGGACGGCGCGGCTCGCGGCGGTCAGGGCGTCGACGAGTTCGAGGGCGTGCTGCTCGGGCGGCCGGAAGCCCACCTCGTCGGGTATCCGGGCGCGCCGGCGGCGGTGCGGGTCCTTGCCCCAGGTGCCGGGCAGCTGGAGGCGCCAGTCGACGGGGACCGCGTCGGCCGCCGTGGCGAGGAAGGCGCCCACGCCCACCTGGCAGGTGACGGCCCGTCCGGCGGCGGTGACGAAGCGGTGGTGCACCCCGCAGGAGTGCTCGCCGCGCTTCGGCAGCACCGCCAGGTCGACGACCCAGGCCCGCGGGGCGAGCCGCCGCTCGGTCCAGCGGAGCAGTTCCCCGCGCACCGGGGTCCAGTCCCAGGGACTGACGTTGACGAACTGGTGCAGGGCCTGGGCCGCCGTCGGCGAGGCCGAGACGCTGGCGGCCAGCCGGCGGACGGACTTCTTGCCGGAGGTGGCCAGCAGGGCCCGCAGGTATCTCCACGCCCAAGCGCGCTGGTCGGCACGTGCCAGCGGTTCGAAGACCTGCTCGGTGAAGCGGGAGACGGCGTCGTCGGACGGGGGGGTGACCATGGTGAAAGAATAGCGAACGTTCTCTTTCCTGAGAGCGTCGCACCCCTCTCGGAGACGACGGGACCGTCTCCGAGAGGGGTGCGGAAGAATTGTCTCGCATCTTGACCAACTCGACGTTGTCCACCCTTGGGAGGCACGCCCAGGATGCTCTTTTCAGGTGCTCGTTCGGAGACAGCATGGTGAAACAGGAGAGGGCCGTACGCACCCGTGCGGGACTCGTTCGGTCGGCCGCGGTGGAGTTCGACCGCGAGGGATACGCCGGTACGTCGCTGTCCCGGATCAGCAAGGCCGCGGGCGTGTCCATCGGGGCGGTCACCTTCCACTTCGCCTCCAAGGCCGATCTGGCCGAGGCGGTGTGGGAGGAGGGGCGCGCGCTCACGCGGACCGTGCTGAAGCGGGTCACCGCGGAGCGGACCTCGGCGCTGAGCGCGGTGGTCGACTTCACCGTCGAGCTCGCGCGGCTGATGGAGCACGAGGTCCTGGTGCGGGCGAGTGCCCGGCTGGCCCGGGAGCTCCCGGAGAGCGCCTCCTGGACGGGCATCTGGCTGCCGACGGTCCGGAACCTGCTCGACGAGGCTCACCGGGCGGGCCAGCTCCGCGACGGCGCACCGCCGGAGGACGTGACGACCCTGGTGGAGTACCTGGCCGGCGGGGCGGAGACCTCGCTGCGCGGGCGGCAGGGCGCGAAGGGCCGGCCGGGCGGGCCCGCCGATCAGCTGGACCGGGTCTGGCGGCTGGCTCTCGGGGGAGTCCTGGCGGCGGGCGGCGCCGGCGGGACGCGCACCGCCCCGGACGCCCGGCGGTCCGGGGAGGACGGAAGAGCCCCGGCGGGCCGGGTGGACCGGGGCGCCGCAGAGGACTCGGTGGACTGAGGAGCCGCGGAGGGCCGGGCGTGCCCGGGTGCCGTGGAGGACCGGGCGGGCCGGGGCGCCGTGAAGAGCCGTGTCGACCGGGGCGCTGTGAAGGACCGAGCGAACCGGGCGGGCCGAATGGACCGGGGCGCCGTGGAGGGCCGGGCGGATTGGGCGGACCGGACTCCGTGCGCCACCGTACGCACCGAGCGGACCGGAGCGCCCCGGAGGGCGCGGGCCGGCGGTCGGCGGAGGGCTGGGGTGCCGTCTCCGCCGCTGTGGCCGCGACGGTTCGTCGTCGCGGCGGTCCTCGGGGCCGGCGTCAGACGGGAAGGCCGCTTCTGCCCGGGCGGATGCGGAGCTGTCCGATGGCCTCGGGGGTCGCGACGGCCGGCAGCATGAACTGCCACAGCAGGGAGACGCGCTGTGGAAGGTCCCTCCGCTCGCTCGCGATGTTCGAGTAGAGCTGGGTCCCGGTGTAGGCGCCCACGAGGGTCGTGGCGAAGTCGGACTCGTCGACGTCCGGCAGGAGTTCACCCAGCTCGCGTGCCGTGCGCAGGTGCTTCAGGAAGTGGTCCACCCACTCCTGGTAGGCCGTGTCGCTCCGGACGCCGAACTCGCCCTGCTCGACCGCGAGCCGCACGCTCGCCCGGAACAGCACGTTCCGCTGGAGCTCGCGGGCCAGGTAGAAGGTGAGGTCGATCAGCGCCTGGAGACCCGAGGAGCGCTTGGGGGGCTCCACGAAGTCCTGCTGACTCGCCATGACGGCCATGGCGAGGCCCCGCTTCGACTTGAAGTGGAAGTACATGCCGCCCTGGGTCACCCCGGCCCGGCCCATGATCTTGCTGATGCTGGCTCCGCTGAAGCCGCACTCGTCGAACACCTCGGCAGCCGCGTGGAGGATGGTGTCCCGCGTCTTCACCGCCCGTTCCTGCTTCGGCTCATCCATGAAGGCCCTTGAATCCCCTCGACAAAAAAAACGAACGCCCTTATTTTACAGGCAAGCCCGTGCGATCGATAGATCCACTCGGGCTCCACATACGCACGCCAGGGGGAGAGGCATGCTTATCCAGGAACGTTCTGAGGTTTTACGCACTCCGCTCACCACCACGGTCCCCCGTGAGTACGTCCACCGGGCGGCCCTGTCCGAGGTCTTCCTGACAGGCTGGCACAGGAACGGCCCCGACTCCTTCACCGTCAGCGCGCAGTGGCCGCGCAGCCACTGCTTCTACGTATCCGAACACGGGATGTACGACCCCCTGATGCTGTGCGAGACGGCCCGGCAGACCTTTCCGCTGCTCGCCCACGCCGCGTACGGCATGCCCTTCGGGTACCAGCTCAGCTGGCGGGACCTGCGGTACGAGGTCGACCCGTCGGGCCTGCGGATCAAGGGCACGCCGGCCGAGGTCGAGCTGCGCGTCTCGTGCTCCGACATCCGGTACCGCCGGAACCTGCCCGCCTCGATCAGGATGCGCATCGAACTCGTCCGCGACGGCGTGCCGTTCGCCGTGGTCGAGACCGAGTTCGGCTGTCATTCCCCCGAGGTGTACAGCAGGCTGCGGGCGGGCCGCGGCGACGCGGCCGGAATGTTCCTCGGCGCACCCGCGCCGACGTCGCCCCTCCCGCCGGGTCTGGTCGGCCGCGGCCGGGACCAGGACGTGGTGCTCTCCCCCTCCGGAGAGCTCGGCCGCTGGCGGCTGCGGGTGGACACCACGCACCCGGTCCTCTTCGACCACCCCGTCGACCACGTTCCGGGCATGGTCCTGCTGGAGTCCGTACGGCAGGCGTCCCACGCCCTGAACCCGTCCCGGGGGCCGGCGCTGCCGCTCTCCATGGAGGTGCGCTTCAACCGGTACGTGGAGTTCGACTCGCCTTGCTGGATCGAGGCCGAGGCGCTCCCGGGGGAGTCCGCCCCCGGTCGCCACCGGCTGCGGGTGGACGCCCTCCAGGGGGAGGGATCCACCTTCTCGGCCGTCGCCGAGATGGCGGACGCCTCCGCCTTCTAGTACGCCCGGCCCCGGCCCGCCGCGCCCCCACCGCGGCGGGCCGGACCCGTGTCCGGGGGCCGGTTTCACACCTCCTTACGGAAGTTGCCAAGGTCGTCGCGGAACTTCACGCCCCAAAAGAAAACCGAACGTTTTCTATGTAATGCTCCCGGCCATGACGGACACGACCCCCGCCCCCGCCCTCGAGACGGACGAGCAGCGGACGGCCCGCTTCGTGCGGGACGCCGTCGGCTACCGTCCGCAGCTGTACGCCCAGGCCATGCGGCTCACCGGGAACCCCGCGGACGCGGAGGACCTGGTGCAGGAGGCGTACGCGCGGGCGTACCGCGGCTTCCAGCAGTTCCGGCCCGGCACCAATCTGCGGGCCTGGCTCTACCGGATCCTCACCAACGTCCACCTGACGGCCTGCCGCAAGCGGCGGGTGGAGCAGACGTACGCGGCCAGCTCGGACATCGAGGACCGGCAGCTCGCCCGCGCGGCCTCGCACACGGCCGAGGGGCTGCCCTCGGTCGAGGCGCAGGTCATGGCCCGGGTGCCGGACCCGGTGATCAGCGAGGCGCTGCGGTCGATCCCCTGCGACTTCCGGACCGTCGTCTACCTCGCCGACGTCGAGGGCCTGCCGTACGAGGAGATCGCCTCGCTCGTCGGCGTCCCCTGCGGCACCGTCAACTCCCGTCTGCACCGCGGTCGCAGGCGGCTGCGGTCGCTCCTGGACGGACAGTTCGGCTACCGGGCGGACGCCGGGTCCGCCGCCGGGGCCTGAAGCCCACCCCCACCCCACGACACCCGGGCCCGGACGGGCCGAGATGCGAGCTGATGCCCCATGACCACACACGCGCCCGCCGACGTACGGACGGAGGAGGCCGAGCCGCAACGGCTGCCGCTGCTCGCCCTGCTCGCCCTCGCGACGGCGGTCTTCATCACCAGCCTCACCGAGACCCTGCCGGCCGGCCTGCTGCCCGCGATGAGCGGCGACCTCGGGGTCAGCGAGTCCGCGGCCGGACAGACGGTCACCGTCTACGCGATCGGCACCGCGCTGACCGCGATCCCGCTGACCGCGGCCACCGCCGCCTGGCGGCGCAAACGGCTGCTGCTCACCGCGATGACCGGCTTCGCCGTCGCCAACACGGTGACCGCGGTCTCCACCTCGTACCTGCTGACCATGGGCGCCCGCTTCGTCGCCGGTGTCGCCGCGGGCCTCGCCTGGGCCCTGCTCGCCGGCTACGCCCGCCGGATGGCGCCGCCGCACCTCCAGGGCAAGGCCATCGCGATCGCCATGGCCGGCATCCCGCTCGCCCTCTCGCTCGGCGTCCCGGCCGGCACCTTCCTCGGCAAGGCCGTCAGCTGGCAGGTGGCCTTCCTGACCATGACCGTCCTCACGGTGATCCTGCTCGGCTGGATCGCCCTGGCCGTGCCGGACTACCCGGGGCAGCGGCGGGAGGGCAAGGGGGACCCGATGCTGAGCGCGCTGAAGGTGCCCGGCGTGACGCCCGTTCTCTTCGTGACGCTCGTCCTCGTGCTCGCGCACACCATCCTCTACACCTTCATCGCGATCTTCCTCGACGAGCTCGGCCTGGGCGACTCGACCGACCTGGTGCTGCTCGTCTTCGGCGCCGCGTCCCTGCTGAGCATCTGGGCGGTCGGCGCCGGGATCAACCGCCGCCTGCGGGTGCTGACGATCGCGAGCGTGCTGCTCATGGCGCTGGCGGCCGCCGCGCTCGCCGTCCTCTCGGGCAACACCGTCGTCATCTACGCGGCGGTGACGCTGTGGGGCCTCGGCTGGGGCGGCGTGCCGACCCTGCTCCAGACGGCGGCGGCCGACGCGGGCGGCGAAGAGGCCGCCGACGCGGCGCAGGCGATGCTCGTGACCCTGTGGAACGTGGCCATGGCCGGCGGCGGTCTGGTCGGCGGGCTGCTGCTCGACCGCTTCGGCTCCGGGGCCTTCCCGTGGAGCGTCCTGATCCTGATCGTGCCGGTCCTGGTCGTGGTGGTCGGCGCGCGGGCGCACGGCTTCCCCGCCAGGCGGGCGGGCACGGGCGCGTAGCCGGGGGCCGGCCGTGCCGGGGCGGGCGTCCAGGGGGGCGCGGTGGCCGCCTCCGCGCGGCCGCTCGGGCCGTTCGCGCCCGGTCGGCGCGGGGGGCCGGCCGTGGCGCCGATCACGCGCTGTGGCCGAAAACCGGCGTCACTCTGTTCGACTTGGCTAAGTCGAACAGAAGGAGGGTTCTCCCCTCTCGCGAAAAATAGAGGGTGTTCGTTATTCTTTCTGTGGTGCCTGATGGGGGGGAGCACAGCATGGCGGAGTACAGCACGGCGGAGTACAGCACGGCCCGGGCGGCGGATCCGGGCCACGACGCGCGGGTCTTCCGCTTCGCGGAATCGGTCTTCGCCCACCTGCCCAGGGCGGACCAGCGCCGCTGGGCCCAGCTCTACCTGCAGGGGCTGCTGACCACACCGGGCCGGAAGTCCATCCGCCGGCTCGCCGCCGCGGTCTCCGCCGTCCCGGCCACCACCTCCCAGTCGCTGCACCAGTTCATCAGCGCCAGCCCCTGGGACTGGGGTCCCGCCCGGCAGGAGCTGATCCGGCTGACGGGCGAACACTTCCCGTTACGGGCGCTGACCATCGGCACCGTCGTCCTGCCCAAGCGGGGTGAGCACACCTGCGGGGTGCACCGCCGCTTCGTCCCCGCCGCCGGGCGGACCATCAGCTGCCAGGTCGGACTCGGAGCCTTCGTCTCCACCGGCGACGAGGACCTGCCGGTGGAGTGGCGGCTGCTGCTGCCCGAGCAGTGGAACGAGGACGCGAAGCTGCGCGAGCGCGCCCGGATCCCCGACTCGGCCCGGCACCGCCCGGTGTGGGAGCTCGTCCTCGACCTGGTGGACTCGGTCTCGGACGCCCTGCCCCGCCGGCTGCCGGCCCACGTGCCGGTGGTGGCCGACCTGAGTGAGCACCTCGACGCCGGGCGGCTCCTCGCGGGCCTCGACCGGCGCGGCCACGACTTCGTGGTGGCGGTGCCCGCCGCCCTGCCGGTGCTCCCCGCCGACCCGCGCGTCTCCCGGGCCGTTCCCGGCGCCGCCGACGCGCCGCTCGGCCAGGTCGGCGCCCGGCAGTTCCTCCAGCGCCACCACGTCCTGCCGCCGCGCGCGGTGACCCTGGCCGCGCCGGGCGGGCGGGGCCGGCAGGTGCGGGTGGTCTCCGAGCTGGTGCGGCTGCCCGGCTCCGGCCGGACATACCGGATCTTCACCGAGTGGCGCCCGGTGGACTCGCGCGTTCCCCGGGTGTGGATCACCAGCCTGACCGGGCGGCGGGTGGAGCAGCTGACGACCCTCGCCCAGGCGCATCCCGGGACCTGCCTGACGGTGTCCACGCTCGAACGGGACTACGGGCTCCTCGACTTCGAAGGCCGCTCCTTTCCCGGCTGGCACCACCACATGACCCTGGTCTCCGCCGCCCACGTCTACGACCGGCTCCTGCACGCGGGTGCGCTCGACGAAAGGCTGCCGCAAAGCGCCTGACATTTCCCGGACCGATATTTTTCAACCAGACCGAAGGAGTTGACAGCCAGATGGTGAATGCACTCGTGGTGGAGGATTTGGAAACGATCGAGTCCACCGTCCAGAACCTGCGGCGCCAGGGATATCAGGCGAGGGGAGTGGGAACCGGGTCGGACGCGCTGAGACATCTGCCACAGGCCGATATAGTGCTTCTCGATCTCGAACTGCCCGATATGGACGGCCTGGAAGTGTGCCGGGCGATAAGGGCCGCCGGCGACACGCCGGTCATCGCCTTCAGCCGCCAGGACGCGGAATTGGACCGGGTGCTCGCGCTCCAGGCCGGGGCGGACGACTGCGTGGTGAAGACCTGCGGTTCCCGTGAGGTCATGGCGCGGATGGGGGCGGTGCTCCGCCGGGTGAATCCGCAGACCGCCGACGCCCCGCAGTCGATCTCGCTGCGGCCGCTGCACATCGACGGGCGGTCGCGGGAGGTGCGCCTCGACGGCCGGCCGGTGGACATGACGTCGAAGGAATTCGAACTCCTGTACGTGTTGGCGTCCACCCCCGAGCGGGTCGTGTCCCGGAAGGAGCTGATGGCGAAGGTATGGGAGAGCGACCGCGCGGCGTCCAGCCGCACCATCGACACCCATGTCAGCAGCCTCCGGGCCAAGCTCGGCTCCAGCAAGTGGATCGTCACGGTGCGCGGTGTCGGGTACAAGATCGGCACGGCCCAGCGGCACCCCGTCGGGGTCTGAGCGGGTCCGGCTCCGGTGCCGCCGGCGAGGGCGCGGACGGTCCCGGCGACCGGCCGCGCCCCTCTCGTGCGCCGATGCCCGCGCCGGATCGGGCACCCGCGCCGGACCCTGCCACCGCGCCGGATCGGGCACCCGCGCCGGACCCGGCCACCGTGCCGGATCAGGCGGCCACCGCGGCCGCGTGCCGCTCCAGCCGGGCGAGCAGCGGGTGGCCGTCGGCCGGGTCCCCGCCGGCGCCGGCCGTGCGCAGGGCCCACCAGGCGGAGGCCAGGTTCGAGGTGAGCAGCACCCGGTCGCCGTCGCGGCCCAGCTCCTCCAGGGCGGCGAGCGTGCCCATGCCGGTGCCGGTGAAGAGGAGCGCGGTGCCGTCGGCGAGCCGGGCCCCGCGGACCCGCTCCAGTATCGCCGCGGTCGTCACCTCGTACGGGTCGAAGTGGCCCTCCCGGGCCGGGACGAGGAGCGCCTCGTCCACCGTGAGCCCGGCCGCGCGCCAGAAGCCGGCGGAGGTCTCCGTCAGCCACGGCTCGTACGGCGAGACCAGGGTCAGCCGCTCCACGCCGAGCCACGCGCAGGCGGTCAGTATGGCCTGGGTCGAGGAGTGCACCGGGTGGCCGGCCCGGTCGCCGAGCTCCTCGCAGAAGGCCCGGTCGCCCTCGGGCCCGAGCAGGTAGTGGGAGGCGCTGCAGGCGACGACGGCGGCGTCCAGGCCCATGGCGCCGAAGCCCGCCAGGGTGTCGGGCAGTGCCTCGTTCCACGCCTCCAGCATCTGAAGAAGCCCCTTGCCGGGCGTCACCGGGAAGCGGCTCGCGTACACGTTCATGCGCGCGCCGACCAGCCGGTTGAACTCCGGCTCCGCCGTGGGGTTCTCCGGCGGGACGACGACGCCGAGCCGCGGGGTCGCGAGAAGGTCCATCATGAGGTTCCCGTCTCCTGGAGTGATTTCCTGGTTTTCCGGTTCCTTGCCCCGATGCAATCCCCGGGGCCCGGGAAACCTTCCCGTGCGGCTCCGGCGGGGCGTCAATTGACTCTTTTTGCAGCCCGCTTCACATCCGGTTCGTATTCCTTGACGGGCCTCACGTCCCCTGACAAAAGTCGAGGAAGCCTGACACGGATCTCCTTGACCCCCCTTCCGTCATTGGCTGATTCTTGATGTCAGCACCAGCCGCATTCCAACGGCTTCGACCAAGGAGTAAAGGCAATGGCGGAATCACAGAACGGTGGCAGTGTCCCGGAGGTGCTGCCCCACATATCCGACGCGACCCTGCGGGACTCGGCTCATATGGCCGGTGTCGAATTCCGTCCGCACGACGCCTCGGTCATCGCGGACCTGCTGGTCAAGACCGGCGTGTCCCTCGTCGAGGTCGGGATGGTCTCCGGACCCTCCTCCAAGGACGCCGACCTGATCCTCGCCACGCACGAGACCGTGGGCCCCGAGCGCAGCCTCACCCTTGTCGTGGTGCGCGACCGGCGACAGGCGGAGGAGGCGCTCGACGAGGCGCTGCGCCTGGGGGTGCGGAACGTGATGTTCTCCATCCCCACCTCGGAGGAGCACGCCGCGCTCAAGCTCGCCTCGCCGAGCAGCAAGTACCTGACCACCGTGGCGCGCGCCGCGATCGAGGGGGCCAAGGAGCGCGGCTTCCACGTCACCTTCAGCGGCGAGGACGGCGCACGCACCCCCAGGGAGCGGCTGGTCCCGTACGTGACCGCGGGCTTCGAGGCCGGGGCCGACCGGTTCCGGCTCGCGGAGACCGTCGCGTACCTCTCGCCGTGGCAGATGGAGGAGAAGATCGCGGACCTGACCGCGATCGACGGAGCCGAGATCGAGATCCACTCGCACAACATGCTCGGCATGGCGGTGGCCAACTCGCTGGCCGCAGTCCGGGCCGGCGCCCGGTGGATCTCGACCACCGTCGGCGGCATCGGCGAGCGCGGCGGCAACGCCCCACTGGCCGAGCTGCTCAC
Source organism: Streptomyces sp. NPDC093071 (assembly GCF_044754545.1). Classification (NCBI taxonomy): domain Bacteria; kingdom Bacillati; phylum Actinomycetota; class Actinomycetes; order Kitasatosporales; family Streptomycetaceae; genus Streptomyces; species Streptomyces sp. NPDC093071. The sequence goes on from NZ_JBIVPH010000015.1 coordinate 113,306, forward strand.
CTCGCTGCGGGTCATCCACGGCGACACCCGCTTCGACCTGACCCATCTCACCGAGCTGTCCGAGGCGGCTCTCAGGGGCGCCGGGCTCGGCGAGGCCTTCCAGTCCGGCCCCACCACACCGCACGCCTTCGCCTACGAGCTGCCCGGCCAGCTCACCCACCCCGAGGCGTACGAGACGCTGCCCGCCGAACTCGTCGGCAACACCCGCGAGCTGCGCGTCCGCACCCGTCTCACCACGCCCCTCGTCGACTGGGCGCTGGACGAAGAGGCCGCCGGCCTCGACACCGCCGCCTTCACCGCGTGGCTGACCGGACGCCAGGAGGCCTCCGGCGCCCCGCTCCTGGACCGCGACGACATCCGCAAGGCCGCCGTCGACTTCCGGTCGCTCTGACCCGCGACACCGCACACCCACCCCGCACCACCGAAACGGAGACATCCATGTCCACCCCGCTCCTCAGCGCCGTCTGCCCCGAGTGCGAGACCGACCTCTCCACCCCGCCGATGGTCCAGGGCGAGACCCTCGTCTGCCCCGAGTGCATGCTCACGCTGCGCGTCGAGAACGTCGAGGACGACGGCACCCTCTCCCTCGCCATGATCGAAGTGACGCTGCGCGACTGGGGCCAGTGAGCCGCACCGCCCGGATAAGGAGTCCCTCAATGAGCGGCAGCAACATCGCCATCGTCGCGGACCGGATCGGCTGGGAGGAACGCCGGCTGATCGAGACCGCACCGGCCTTCGGGCACCGCATCGAGTGGGTCAACGACGAGTCCCTGGCGCTGGGCGCCGAGGACTCCCCGCTCAGCGGCTACGACGTCGTCCTCATCCGCAGCCGGAGCTACACGCGGGGCGGCCTCCTGGCCGTCCAGGCGGAGGCGTCCGGGATCAGGACCCTCAACACGGCCCACGCGATCCAGGCCTGCGAGAACAAGCTCGCCCTGCGCACCCTGCTGCGCGGGGCCGGCGTCCCCGTCGCGGACCACCGACTCGTCCTCTCCCGCAAGGACTTCGAGAAGACGCTGAAGGAGCTTCCGCTGCCCCTGGTGCTGAAGCCCGTCTTCGGCGGCATGGGCAAGCGGGTCACGCTCATCCGCGACGCGGACACCGCCCAGTCCGTCTACGACTACATCGAGGACCTCGGCCACGGCTTCGAACAGGCCAGCCTGGTCGAGCCGTTCCTCGACGGCGGCAGCTCCGTACGGTGCTTCGTCGTCGGCCGCGAGCTGATCGCCGCCGCCGAGTTCACCAGCGCCGGCGAGGACTGGCGCAGCAACGCGGCCCTCGGCAACCGCCACCAGGCCATGGACCACGACCCCGAGGTCCAGAAGATCGTCGACGGCGTGGTGAACGAGCTCGGCGAGGGCATCTACGGCATCGACCTCTTCAAAACGGCCGGCGGCTACGTCGTCAACGAAGTCAACCACGCCCCGGCGTTCCGGGCGATCACCTCGGCGACCGGTGTGGACATCCCCTCCGCCGTCAGCCGCTACGTGCAGGAGACCCTCGCATGATCCGTGTCGGAATCGTCGGCGCCTCCGGGCTCGCCGGCGGTGAACTGATCCGCCTGGTCATCCAGCATCCCGAGCTGGAACTGACCTTCCTCGGCGGCTCGTCCAACGTGGGCCGGCGCCCCTCGGAGCTCCACCCGGGCCTCCGCCTGGACCTGGGCCTGAGCGTCGAGTCCACCGCGGACACGGACCTGTCGGACCGCTGCGACGTCGTCTTCCTGGCCACGCCCGCTCCGGTGTCGGCCGCGCTGGCCGCCCGGCTGGCCGACCAGGTGCCCTGTGTGATCGACCTCAGCGGCGCCTTCCGGATCCGCACCCCGGAGCTGCACGAGCGCTGGTACCCGAAGGTCGAGCGGGCGGCCGAACTGGCCGACCGGTTCGTCTATGGCGTCCCGGAGCTCGTCGGCGACCAGCTCGCCGGAGCCTCGCTGATCTCGCTGCCCGGCTGCTACGCGACCGCCATCACCCTCGGCCTCGCCCCGCTGACGCTCGGGCTCGGCCTGGACCTCAAGACGGTCGTGATCGACGGCAAGAGCGGCTCCAGCGGCGGCGGCCTGTCGCTGCGCACCGCGGACCTCCACCCGCTGCGCAACGGCGCCATCGCCCCGTACGCCCCGACCGGGCACCGGCACGCGGCGGAGGTGCGCGACTTCTTCGAGCGGGCCAAGCCCGGCACGATCGCCTCCCTGTCGATGTCGGCGTACGGCGTCTCGCACGTGCGCGGACTGCTCGCCAGCACGTACGTCCTCACCGACGACGAGGTCGACGCCCGCCAGTTGCAGCGCGCCTACCTCCGGTTCTACAAGGACAAGCAGTTCGTCCGGGTCCGCCGCAACACCGAGACCCTGATCCCGGTGCCCGACCCGCAGGCGGTGCTCGGCTCCAACTACTGCGACGTCACCGTCATGCACGACCCCGAGGGCGGTCGGATCGTGGTCCTGTCGGCCCTCGACAACATGGTCAAGGGCGCGGCCGGGCAGGGCATCCAGGCGCTGAACCTGCGGTTCGGCCTCGCCGAGGAGACGGGGCTGACGGCGCAGCCGGTGATGCCGGCATGACCGAAGCTCCGGTCCGCGGGACCTCGTACACCCCCACCGTCGTCAAGCTCGGCGGAAGCTGCCTGGGCGACATGTCCGAAGGCTGGTGGGACGACCTGGCCGAGCACGGCCGGAACAACCCGCTGGTCCTCGTGCACGGCTGGTCCAAGCCGCTGCGCGAGCTCAACCCCCGCTACGCGGAGCCGTCCGCGATCCTCCGGGACCGCTACGGCAACCAGAGCCGCTGGACCACCCCCGAGGTGATCGCCGACATCAAGGCGGTCAGCGAGGTCGTCGGCAGGACCGTCACCGAGCGGCTCACCCGGCGCGGCATCACCGTCGAGCGGGTCATCGGCAGCGACGGCCTGGTCCGGGCCGGCGCGGGCGAGCGCTGGTGGTGGCAGGGCAAGCAGCTCGTCGAGCTGGAGAACCTGGTCGGCCCGATCACCGAGGTGACCCCGGCCCGGCTGACGAACCTCCGGCCCGGCCACTGCTACCTCGTCACCCCGCTCGCCCGCAACGCGGCCGGGCAGGAGGTCAACACCGACGCCGACCGGGCCGCGGCCGCCATCGCCGGCGCCTCGGCCGCCGTGTCGCTGGCCCTCGTCACCGACGTGGAGCACCTCCTGATCGACGGCGAGCCGGTCCGCCGGATCAGCGCCGAGGCCGCCGCCGACTTCCGCGACCGCGGGGCCACCGGCGGCATGCGGAAGAAGCTGCGGGCCGCCGGCGAGGCCCTGGACCACGGCGTCCGGCGGGTCGTCATCGGCAGCGCGCCCGTGAGCCGGCTGCTCGCCGAATCCACCGGAACCGTCATCACGGGTTCGTGACCCCCCACCATCGAGAGGAGCAGAACTCGTGGCGACTTCCCGGGTTCTCGTAGTCAACAACGGAACGCTCTCCCTGCCGCAGCTGCGCAAGCGCTTCGAGGACCTGGGTTCCGAGACCACCGTGGTGGACGTCGCCTCGGTTCCCGTCCGCCTGGATCCCAAGTACCAGGCGATCGTCCTGAGCGGCACCAAGGTCCGCGCCTTCGACGGCGACTACTACAAGACGCTGATCGACCTGGTGATGAACACCGAGGTGCCGGTCTTCGGGATCTGCGGCGGCATGCAGATCATCGCGGTCGCCAACGGCGGGGAACTCAAGGAGGGCCCCCAGCGCGTCGGCGGCTACGAGGTGCAGGTCGACAAGGACGAGCCGATCTTCTCCTACGTCAAGCCGACCGTGACGGTCTTCCACCGCCACACCCTGTACCTCCAGGCGGCCCCGGCCGGCTTCCGCGCCATCGGGCGCTCCGAGCACGCCCCCGTCGAGTTCCTCCGGTCCGACGACGGACGCGTCTTCGGCGCACAGGCCCACCTGGAGTTCCGCAGCGACGGGACGGACATCCTGCGGGGCTTCGCCGAGACGTACCAGTGACCGGCCCGACCGACTGACCACCGCTCCCGAGACCCGTGCCGCGGGGCCGTCCGACAACCCCCCGCCTCCGGCCCCGCGGCACGTCCCCGACATCGCTCCGGTCCGGACAGCAGCCCATCGAATCGATTATGAGGTCCTTGGACATGACTTCCCAGAACGGCAATCCCATCCCGGACGACCCCCAGGATCCGGCCTTCGTCGTCTCGCTGAACGGCAGCGGCGGCTCCCTCAGGGGCTGGGTCGTCGTCGACTCGCTCCACGACGGCCTGGCCATGGGGGGCACCCGGATGACCCCCGGTGTCACCGAGGAGGAGGTGGCCGGCCTCGCCCGGGACATGACGCACAAGTTCACCCTCGCCGGCCTGCCCATCGGCGGCGCCAAGGCCGGCATCGTCTCCGACGGAAGCGACCGCGAGCAGACCTTCCGCACCTTCGGCCGCACCGTCAAGCCGCTGCTGCACGGCGGCATCCACCTCGGCATCGACATGGGCGTCACGCCCGCCGACCGCGCCGTCTTCTTCGAGGAGGCCGGGTACGACCCGCGCTACCGGCTCGGCGCCCCGGACATGCCGATCGACTGGCGCACCTACTACGAGCCGCTGATCGACTGCACCGGGCACGGCGTCGGCGTCGGCGCCGTCACCGCCCTGGAGGCCAGCGGCCACCAGGGGCGGGCCCGGGTCGTGATCCAGGGATTCGGCGCCGTGGGCCGCGCGGTCGCGCACTTCCTGGAGGACCGCGGGCACACCGTCGTCGGCGTGGCCGACGTCCAGGGCACGATCAGCGCGGACCGGCTGCCGGTGGCCGACCTCGTCGCGATCACCGACGAGTTCGGCAGGATCGACCGCTCGCGGCTGCCCGCGGACGTCACCGTGTCCGACGAGCCGGACGCCTGGCTGGACGTGGAGGCCGACCTGCTGATCCTCGCGGCGCAGAAGCACGCGATCAACGCCGAGAACGCGCACCGGGTGCGGGCCGGCCTGGTCGTCGAGGGCGGCAACCTCAGCTCCAGCGCCGAGGCGAAGGAGAAGGTGCGGGCCTCGGGCACCGTCCTCGTGCCCGGTGTCATCGCCAACATCGGCGGAGCGGCCTCGGCCGCCCTGGCCGTCACCCGCGTCGTCCCCTTCGACCTGGCGGCGGACGCCCGCAAGGCGTGGGTCTTCGACTGGGTCGGCGACTGCGTGCGCCGCAACACCCGGGACCTCCTGGAGATCGCCGCGGCGCACGCGGGCGACCCCCTGCCGACCCTCCTCGCCGCCCGCCGGAAGGACCGCTCGTGACCACCGAGGTCAAGGAAGCGCCGGCCGGACCGGCGCCGCGGATCGTGGACGGAATCGTCCTCACCCGCGAGACGACGCCCGTCGTCGAGATCACCAGCCCCATGCCCGACGGCCGCGAGGCCCGCCGGGCCCTCTACTACCAGCGCGGCTGGTGGCGCGAGGAGACCTTCCTCGACGACCTGCGCCACCAGGCCCTGACCCGCCCGCACAAGCTGGCCGTGGCCGCCCGCCGCATCAAGGAGGCCCGCACCGACACCCTCGACTACCTCGAACTGAGGCAGCTCACGGACCGGTTCGCCGCCGGCCTGGTCGAACTGGGCGTGGAGCCGGGAGACTTCGTCGCCGTCCAGCTCCCCAACCGGTGGGAGATGGTGCCGATGCTCTACGCGTGCCTGCGCGTCGGCGCCGTCATCTGCCCGATCGATCCGACCGCGCCCGAGCAGCCGCTGCGCCACCGGCTCGACCTCACCCGGGCCCGCGTGCTCGTGACCATGTCGGACTGGGAGGGCAACCCGACCGGTGGGACGGCGGACCGGCTGCGGCGGGAAGTCCCCACCCTGGAACACGTGGTGATCGTCGACGGTGCCGCCCCCGAGGGGTGCGTCGACTTCCAGCACCACTTCGTCGACACCGTCTGGGAGGACGTGCACGACGACCTCTCCGGGCGCGAGCGCGGCCCCGACGAACCGTTCGTGGTGCTCTTCACCTCCGGCACCACCGGCGAGTCCAAGGGCGTGCTGCACAGCCAGAACACGGTCCACTCGGCCATCCGCGGCTACGTCGACACCTTCCTCCTCGACGAGCACCTGGTCGCCGCCGTGACCACCCCGCTGGTCCACTACTCCGGCTTCGGCCAGGGCATCCTCGCCAGCGTCATGCTCGGCGGCACGATCGCCTTCCAGGACCGCCGGAAGAACGACGCGCTGCTCGACCTCGTGCAGAAGTACGGGGCGACCCTGCTGTACGGCCCGCCGCCGACGCTCACCGACATCGCCCAGTCGCAGCGGGTCGAGCCGCGCGACGTGCACACCCTGCGGCACGTCGTCACCGGCTCTGCGCAGGTCCTCCAGCCCCTGGTGGACGACCTGCGCGAGACGCTCGGCGCCCGCACGTACTCGCTGTGGGGGATGTCCGAGAACGGCCCGGTCACCATCACCAAACTGGACTACAACCAGGACTGGGCGGCGCACAGCAACGGCCGGCCGATCGACGCGATGGAGATCCGGATCGACAAGTGCATCAACCCGACCGAGCGGGCCCCCGTCGGCCGGCTCCGGGTGCGCGGCGCGTCCCAGGCGCTCGGCTACTACAAGCGGGACGCCGAGTACGACGCGCTGATCCTGGACGACGGCTGGTTCGACACCGGCGACGTGGCCCGCGACGACGGCCGGGGCGGCATCCGCATCCTGTGCCGGGCGAGCGACGCCATCAAGCGCGACGGCATGGTCGTGCCGCTGGCCGAGATCGAGTCGACGGTCAACCGGCACCCGAAGGTCGCCGAGACCACCCTCGTCGGCCCCACGGGCCGGGTCGAGGACCCGATCCTCGCGGTCGTCGTCCCCTCCGGCGACGAGCACCCGACGCTGGAGGAGCTGCGCGCCTACCTCCGGGCGACGGACCTCGACGAGCGGTTCCTGCCGGACCGCCTGGAGGTCGTCGCCGCCCTGCCCAAGACCCTCACCGGCAAGGTTCGGAAGAAGGTCCTCCGCGAACTGTACGGCGAGGCGTGAGCACCGTGCCCGAAGCCAACCAGGTCACCATGTCGGCGACGCTCGCCGCCGACGAGGCCATCGCCCGCCGCCGCGCGGCCGGCCAGTCCGTCCTCTCCATGGCGAGCGGCGAGATCGGCCTGCCGGTCCACCCCGGTCTGCGGGCCCGGCTCGCCGAGGCCGCGGACCTCGGCTCGTACGGTCCCGTCGCCGGCAGCCCCGAGCTCCGCGAGGCCGCCGCCGGCTACTGGGAACGGCGCGGTCTCGCCACCGAACCGGACCAGGTCGTGTGCGGCCCCGGGAGCAAGCCGATGCTCTTCGGCCTGCTCCTGGCGGTCGGCGGCGACGTCGTCATCCCCGTGCCCAGCTGGGTCAGTTACGCGGCACAGGCCGGTCTCATCGGCGTCCGCCACTTCCCCGTCCCGGCCCTGCCGGGCCAGGGCGGGGTGCCCGACCCCGACCGGCTGCGCGAGACGGTCACCACCGCCCGCGCCGCCGGCCACGACCCGCGCTCCGTCGTCGTCACCCTGCCGGACAACCCGACCGGGGGGATCGCCGCCCCCGAGACCGTGCGGCGGCTCGCGGAGGCGGCCCGGGAGCTGGACCTCGTCGTCATCTCCGACGAGATCTACTGCGACCTCGTGTACGACCCGGTGGCGACGCCCGCCGTCTCCCCGGCGGTCTTCGCCCCCGAGCGGACCGTCGTCACCACCGGCCTCACCAAGAACCTCGCGATCGGCGGCTGGCGGACCGGTGTGGCCCGGCTGCCGGCCGGCGAGGCCGGGCAGCGGCTGCGGGAGCGGCTGGTGGGCGTGGCCAGCCAGATCTGGTCCAGCCCCGCCGCCCCCGTGCAGGCCGCCGCCGCGTACGCCTTCGCCGAGCCCGACGAGATCGTGGAGCACATCGCCGCGAGCCGCCGCCTCCACGAGACGGTGACCCGCGCGATGGCCGAGCGGTTCGCCGCCGCCGGCGCGGTCCTGGAGCCGGTGGTCGCCACCTGCTACCTGTACCCGGACTTCGAGCCGCTCCGCGCCCACCTGGCCGAGGCCCACGGGGTGCGGACCGGCGCCGGACTCGCCGAACTGCTCGTCGAGCGGTACGGCGTGGGGCTGCTGCCCGCGAGCGCCTTCGGCGAGGCGGAGGAGTCGCTGCGGCTGCGGGTGGCCACCAGCCGCCTGTACGGCGACACCGAGGAGCGGTGCCTGGCGGCGCTGCACGCCGAGGACCCGCTCGCGCTCGACTGGATCCGCGCCTCCCTCGACCGGGTCGAGGAGGTCCTCGCGGACCTCACGGCGGGCGCCGCCGTACCGATCCCCGCCTGACCCTCTTCCCGCTTCCGGACGCCGGCCCCCGGCCGGTGCCCGGAACCCTTCCCCGGCGGTTCTGCCGCCGCCCCCGGCCTAGGAGGGCCGACCGACATGTCCATCTCCATCCTGTTCGAAGCCGAATACAAGGGCGAGCGGTACGCGGGGTTCGAGAAGCCGGCCGACGGTGATCCGCTGACGCTCTTCCCGGTCGCCGACGGCCGGCTCCGGGCGGAGTTCGTCGCCGCCTCGTCCCCCGAGGCCGTCATCGCCTCCATCACGGGCGAGGGCGGGCAGATCGTCGTCGCCACCGACGACCCCGAGCTGCGCTTCCTGCCGCCGCTGCTCCCCGGCTCCGGGAACGCGCTGCTGAGCGGCTTCATGCGCACCCACAAATCCAAGTACGAGGACGAGCCCACCGACGAGACCGAGTTCGTCGCGCCCAACTGGTTCTTCAAGGGCTTCGGCTCCTGGATCCGGATGCCCGAGGAGCCCCTCGTCGTCCCGGAGAAGGCCGTCGCGCTGATCGAGGAGCCCGAGGTCGCCCTCGTGTACGTCAACGACGACGACGGGGACCCGCACTACGTCGGCTACACCTTCGGCAACGACCTGTGCGACATCGGCCTGCACCGGCAGAACCCCGGCTGGAACCCGTACTGCAAGCTCAGCGACACGTCCCTCTCGCCCTTCGTCTTCCTCGGCCCCCCGCCGACCACCGTCACCGGCCGCGTCACCATCGAGCGCGACGGCGTGCCCGCCTGGGAGGGCAGCTTCGACTGCGGCGAGAGCGCCCTCTACTTCAAGGTCCGGGACATGGCGGACCACCTCTTCACCTACCCGGCGATCCGCCGCCCCGGGATGGTCAACTACATCCTCCTGGGCGCCGACGAGGCCAGCTTCCACGACGGCTTCCGCATCGCCGACGGCGACCGCGTGGTCATCGACGTCAAGAGCCACGACGTGAGCTTCGCCAACTCCATCCAGTTCGGCAGGGAGGCAGACCGCGCCGGCCGCGCCGCCGGGGCCGCGGCCTAGCACCGAGCGATCCGGGCCCCCTCCCGAGGGGGCCCGTGCCCCTTGCCCCCCACCGCTCCCCGGCCCCGACGCCGGTAAGGAGGACGAACCGTGAGCACCACCGACGAGAAACCGTTCGACCTGCTGGTACGCCGGATGACGTGGGAGGCCGACGACGTCCTGTCCGTCGAACTGGTGAGCCCCGACGGCAAACCGCTCCCGGACTGGACGCCGGGCGCCCACATCGACCTGCACACCGGTGACCTGGTCCGGCAGTACAGCCTCTGCGGCGACCCCGCGGACACCGCGCACTACCGCATCGCGGTCCTCAAGTCGCCCGAATCGCGAGGCGGTTCCTCCTTCGTCCACGACGAGCTGCGGCCCGGCGCGACCGTCACCGTGCGCGGCCCCCGCAACCACTTCGCGCTCGTCGACGCCGACGCGTACGTGTTCGTCGCCGGCGGCATCGGCGTCACCCCGCTGCTCACCCAGGCCCGGGAGGCCGGAGCGCGCGGCAGGCCCTGGCAGCTCTGGTACGCCGGCCGGACCCGCTCCACGATGGCCTTCGGCGAGGAGCTCACCGCCCTCGCCGCGCACGGCGGCACCGTGGAGCTGCACCCCAAGGACGAGCACGGCCGCATGGACCTCCGGCGGGTCCTCGGAGGGCTTCCCGAGGGCGCCCACGTCTACTGCTGCGGCCCGCAGGCCCTGATGGACGGCATCGCGGAGGTCTGCGCGGAGCTCGGGGCCGCCGACCGGCTGCACGTCGAGCGCTTCGCCGGCGTCGTCGTCCCGTCCCCCGAGGGCGGGGAGAGCTCCTTCGAGGTCGAGTGCTCCCGCTCCGGGCAGACCGTCACCGTCGGCCCCGACGAGTCGATCGTCGACGTCCTCGACGACGCCGGGATCTACGTGGACGCCTCCTGCCGCGAGGGCGTCTGCGGCACCTGCGAGACCGGTGTCCTCGGCGGCGTCCCCGACCACCGGGACACCCTGCTCAGCCCGGCGGAGCAGGAGGCCGGCGACGTGATGATGATCTGCGTCTCGCGGTGCGCCTCGAAGCGCCTGGTCCTCGACATCTGAGACCCGCCCGCCTCCGCGTCGCCCTCCCCGTACTCCGCGTCACCTCCGTACTTCCCGTACCCCCTCCCACGCTCCGTACCCCCCCACGCCCCGTGCCCCCCACGCCCCGTGCCCCCCACGCCCCGTGCCCCCCACCCCCGCTTCCCGCACGGTCCCGCACCCCTCACCAGCACCCCCTCCCATGCGCATCCACCCAAGGAGAGAGAGTTCCGTGAGCATCGAGAGCCCCACCAGACCGGGCACCGCCGGGTCACCCGGAACCGGCACGTCCGGCGGCACCACGGCCGACGGCGAACGGCCGGCGGGGGAGGCCGCCCCCCGCGTGCGCCGGCTGCCCACCCTGACCGGTCTGCGCTTCCCGGTCGCCCTGCTGGTGTTCCTCTTCCACGCGGTCCTGCCCTTCGCCAGCATCCGGATCTTCGCCGACTCCGGCGTGGAACGCGGCATCTACCACGCGCTCGGCATGGTCGCGGGCCTCACCATGCCGTTCTGGTTCATGCTGAGCGGCTTCATCCTGATCTGGTCCGCCCGCGAGAAGGACACGGCCACGGCGTTCTGGCGCCGCCGCTTCGCCAAGATCGTCCCGCCGTACATCGTGGCGTGGGTCGTCGCCCTGGTGCTCGTCAACGGCGTCGACGGCGCCCCCACCACCCCGCTCCAGGGTTTCCTCAGCTTCTTCATGCTGCAGTCCTGGGTGCCGGACGTGCCCACCAACTTCGCCGTCAACAACGTCAGTTGGTCCCTGTCGGCCGAGGCGTTCTTCTACCTCGCCTTCCCGGCCCTGTTCGTGGTGCTCAAGAAGATACCCGCGCACCGCCTCAAGTACTGGATCGTCGGCGTTGTCGCCGCCATCGCCGCGACCCCGCTGATCACCTACGCGATCATCCCCGTCGGCACCGAGGTCGTCCCCAACGAGCCCGGCCAGTCCGCCAACTACTTCTGGTTCGCCTACGTCCTGCCCGCCGGCCGGCTCCTCGACTTCGCGCTCGGCATGCTCGTCGGCCGTGCCGTCATCCTCGGCCGCTGGCGCAACATCGGCCTCATCTGGTCGAGCGTGCTGGTCGTCGCCACCTACGTCGCCGGTCTGTACGTGCCGTGGCTGTGGGGCATCCGCCTGATCTGCGTCGTCCCGGCCGCCCTGCTGATCGCCGCCGGCGCCATCGCCGACAACGAGGGCCGGTTCACGATCTTCCGGAACCGGACGATGGTCTGGCTCGGCGAGATCTCCTTCGCCTTCTACCTGGTCCACTTCACGGTCCTGGAGTACACCCGCCACCTCCTCGGTGAGGGGCTCTACTCCACCCCGGCCGCGCTGGGGATCCTCCTCGGCGAACTCGCCGTCTCCGTCCTCCTCGCCTGGGCGCTGTACTCCTGGGTGGAGGTCCCGCTCACCCGCCGCTGGTCGCGTTCCCGCAAGGAGCGGGAGGCCGCGGAGGCGGCGAAGGCCGCCAGGGCCGCGGCGAAGCTCGCTGCCGAGCCGTCCTCCACCGTCACTGAGCCGTCCCCCGCCGCCGAGCCGTCCTCCGCCGCCACTGAGCCGTCCCCCGCCGCCGAGCCGTCCTCCGCCGTCACTGAGCCGTCCCCCGCCGCCACCGGGCCCGCCCCCGCCGTCATCGTGGACGCTCCCGTCGCCGCCGAGGCGCCCCCGGTACCCGCCGCGACCACTCCGGCCGCCGCCGGTTCCGACGGGAGGCAGGGGCTGTGAGCACCGAAGCCGTCCAGCTGCTCACCCCCGAGGGCCGGCGCGTCCGGCACCCCGACTACGACATCGACCTCAGCCACGAGGAACTGCGCGGCCTCTACCGCGACATGGTCCTCGCCCGCCGGGTCGACGGCGAGGGCGTCACCCTCCAGCGCCAGGGCGAGCTGGGCCTGTGGCCCTCGCTGCTCGGCCAGGAGGCCGCCCAGGTCGGCTCCGCGCGCGCCCTCGCCGCCGACGACCACGTCTTCCCCAGCTACCGCGACCACGCCGTCGCGCTCTGCCGGGAGGTGGACCCGGTCAGCCTGCTCGCCATGTTCCGGGGCGTCAACAACGGCGGCTGGGACCCCGCCGAGCGCGGCTTCCACCTCTACACCCTGGTCATCGGCTCGCAGACCCTGCACGCCACCGGCTACGCGATGGGCGTCGCCAAGGACGGCAGCGAGACCGCCGTGATCGCCTACTTCGGCGACGGCGCCACCAGCCAGGGCGACGTCAGCGAGGCGTTCAACTTCGCCGCCGTCTACAACGCGCCGGTGGTGTTCTTCTGCCAGAACAACCAGTGGGCGATCTCCGAGCCGACCGAGCGGCAGACCCGCGTCCCGATCCACCGGCGCGCCGACGGCTTCGGCTTCCCCGGCGTCCGCGTCGACGGCAACGACGTGCTGGCCTGTCTCGCCGTGACCAGGGCGGCCCTGGAGCGGGCCCGCCGCGGCGAGGGCCCGATGCTCGTCGAGGCCTTCACGTACCGCATGGGCGCCCACACCACCTCCGACGACCCCACCAAGTACCGGGACTCCGCCGAGGTGGAGGAGTGGGCGGGCCGGGACCCGATCGCCCGCCTCAAGGCCCACCTGCTCGATCTCGGCGCCGCCGGCGCACCGTACTTCGCCGCCGTCGACCAGGAGGCCGACGCGCTGGCGCAGGGGCTCCGCGAGCAGGTGCGCTCCATGCCCGCCCCCGACACCGAGGAGATCTTCGCGCACGTCTACGCGGACCCGCACGCGCTGGTCGACGAGGAGCGCGCCGCGTTCCGCCGCTACGAGGCGTCCTTCGCCACCGCAGGAGGGAACTGAAATGACGACCCTCACGGTCGCGCGCGCGGCGGACGGAGCGCGCCCCGCGACGCGGGCGCTGCCCCTGGGCCGGGCCATCAACGAGGCGCTGCGCGCCGCGATGGAGCAGGACCCCAAGGTCCTGGTCATGGGCGAGGACGTCGGCAGGCTCGGCGGCGTCTTCCGGATCACCGACGGCCTGCAGAAGGACTTCGGCGAGGACCGGGTGATGGACACCCCGCTCGCCGAGTCCGGCATCGTCGGCACCGCCATCGGCCTGGCCCTGCGCGGCTACCGGCCGGTGGTGGAGATCCAGTTCGACGGCTTCGTCTTCCCCGGGTACGACCAGATCGTCACCCAGCTCGCGAAGATGCACGCCCGCTCGCTGGGCCGGATCAGGCTGCCCGTCGTCATCAGGATCCCGTACGGCGGCGGCATCGGCGCGGTCGAGCACCACTCGGAGTCCCCCGAGGCCCTCTTCGCGCACGTCGCCGGCCTCCGGATCGTGTCCCCGTCGAACGCTTCCGACGCGTACTGGATGCTGCGGCAGGCGATCGCGTCCGACGACCCGGTCATCTTCTTCGAACCCAAGCGCCGCTACTACGAGAAGGGCCGGGTCGACACGGAGGCCGCCCCCGGCGACCCGCACCGCGCCCACGTGGTCCGCGAGGGCCGGGACGCCACGCTCCTCGCGTACGGGCCGGCCGTGAAGACCTGCCTGGACAGCGCCGCCGAGGCGGAGCGCGAGGGCCGCAGCCTGGAGGTGGTCGACCTGCGGTCGGTCTCCCCGATCGACTTCGACACCATCCAGGCGTCGGTGGAGAAGACCGGCCGGCTCGTCGTCGTCCACGAGGCTCCCGTCTTCTTCGGCTCCGGCGCGGAGATCGCCGCCCGGATCACCGAGCGCTGCTTCCACCACCTGGAGGCCCCGGTGCTCCGGGTCGGCGGCTACCACGCGCCGTACCCGCCGGCGCGCCTGGAGGACGAGTACCTGCCCGGCCTGGACCGCGTGCTCGACGCCGTCGACCGCTCGCTGGCGTACTGAGGAGAGAGCACCCGTGACCGAACAGCACGTCCGCGAGTTCAAGATGCCCGACGTGGGGGAGGGGCTCACCGAGGCCGAGATCCTCACCTGGTACGTCAAGCCCGGCGACACCGTGACCGACGGCCAGGTGGTGTGCGAGGTCGAGACGGCCAAGGCGGCCGTCGAGCTGCCGATCCCGTACGACGGGGTGGTGCACGAGCTGCACCACCCGGAGGGCGCCTCGGTCGACGTCGGCAGGCCGATCATCTCCGTGGCGACGGCCGCCGCGGCTCCGGTGGCCGCCGAGGCTCCCGAGGCCCCGTCCGCCCCGTCCGCCCCCGTCCGGGAGCCGGTCCTGGTGGGCTACGGCGTCTCCGAGGGTCCGACCCGCCGCCGGCCACGCAGGCAGGAGGCGGCCGTCACCGCCGCACCGGAACCGGCGGTGGAACCGACGGTGCTGGAACCGGCGGTGCTGGAACCGACGGTGCTGGAACCGGCGGTCGCCCCGGCGCGGCCGCTGGCCAAGCCGCCGGTGCGGAAGCTCGCCAAGGACCTCGGCGTGGACCTGGCGGCGGTGGTCCCGACCGGCCCCGCCGGAATCATCAGCCGGGAGGACGTCCACCGGGCGGCGGCCCCGGCGCCCGAGGAGCGGCCCACCGTTCCGGAGCCGACGCCGGCCCCGGGCCCGGTGGCGGCCCCGGACCCGGTGGCGGCCCCGGCCGCGCAGGTGTCCGCCGGCGCCCGGGTGACCCGCATCCCCGTGAAGGGCGTACGGAGGGCCACGGCCCGGGCCATGGTGGCGAGCGCCTTCTCCGCCCCGCACGTCACCGAGTTCGTGACGGTCGACGTGACGCGCACGATGAAGCTCGTCGAGGAGCTGAAGGCCGACCCCGACATGGCCGGTCTCCGCGTCACCCCGCTCCTCCTCGTCGCGAAGGCCCTGCTCGTCGCTATCAAGCGGAACCCCGAGATCAACGCGTCCTGGGACGAGGTGAACCAGGAGATCGTCATCCGCCACGACGTGAACCTGGGCATCGCCGCGGCCACCCCGCGCGGCCTCGTCGTGCCGAACATCAAGGACGCCCACACCAAGACGCTTCCCCGCCTCGCCGGAGACCTCGGCGAACTGGTGGCGGCGGCCAAGGCGGGCAGGACCCCGCCCTCGGCCATGGCGGACGGCACCGTGACCATCACCAACATCGGCGTCTTCGGCATCGACACCGGCACGCCGATCCTCAACCCCGGGGAGGCGGCGATCCTCGCCGTCGGCGCGATCGGGCTCCGGCCCTGGGTGCACAAGGGCAAGGTGAGGTCCCGTCAGGTCACCACGCTCGCGCTCTCCTTCGACCACCGGCTGGTCGACGGCGAGCTGGGGTCCCGGGTCCTCGCCGACACGGCCGGGCTCCTCGAACAGCCCAAACGGTTCCTGACCCGGGGTTGAGGGGCCTCCGCCGACATGCCAGCACACTCACCTACCGGCAGTGGGGATTCACATGACGAACGCCGTGCAGCACAGCGCGGAGGCCGACCGGTTGCCCGCCGTCCCTTCGCCCCGGACGGAAGGACGGTGCGACACCCCCGTGGAGCACGTCACGGGTGCGCAGTCCCTCATCCGTTCCCTCGAAGAGGTGGGGGCGGACACCGTCTTCGGCATTCCCGGCGGTGCGATCCTCCCGGCCTACGACCCGCTGATGGACTCGCGGAGGGTGCGCCACATCCTGGTCCGCCACGAGCAGGGCGCGGGCCACGCGGCCACCGGCTACGCCCAGGCGACCGGCAGGGTCGGCGTCTGCGTGGCGACCTCGGGCCCCGGTGCGACGAACCTGGTGACGCCGATCGCCGACGCCTACATGGACTCGGTGGCACTGGTCGCGATCACGGGTCAGGTGCCGTCGAAGGCGATCGGTACGGACGCCTTCCAGGAGGCGGACATCTGCGGGATCACGATGCCGATCACCAAGCACAACTTCCTGGTCACCAAGGCGGAGGACATCCCGCGGACGATCGCGGAGGCCTTCCACATCGCCTCGACCGGCCGTCCGGGTCCGGTGCTGGTCGACATCGCCAAGGACGCCCTCCAGGCGAAGACCAGCTTCTCGTGGCCGCCGCAGACCGACCTGCCCGGCTACCGCCCGGTGACCAAGCCGCACGCCAAGCAGATCCGGGAGGCGGCCAAGCTGATCAGCGCCGCCAAGCGGCCCGTCCTGTACGTCGGCGGCGGGGTGATCAAGTC
>NZ_JBIVPH010000016.1:0-97869 GCF_044754545.1 Streptomyces sp. NPDC093071
GGCGTTGATTTTTGGCACGCTGTTGAGTTCTCAAGGAACGGACGCTTCCTTCGTACTCACCCTCGCGGGCTTTCCTCCGGGCTTTTCCCTTCGGTATTTCGTGTTTCCAGCTTAGCAGATCCGTTTTCCGTTTCTGCCACCCGCTGGAGCGGGCTGCTGGGGCTGGAATTCGCTTTCGCGCTTTCCGTTCCCGGCGGGGTCAAACATTACCAGGCTTTCTCGGTCCCCCTGACCACGTCCCGCTGCAAGCACGCAGAGGTGTAGACCACTGGGGTTAGGATCTGGCTTGATAGGTGCTGCCGACCCGCGACTCAAGCCGCGTTGGGGTCAGGCAGGAGTACGACAGTACATCCCACCGTCAGTAGAGGCAAACCGTCGCCGGTGGTCCCTAGCTCCGTCCAACTGGTACGTCTCGGGCGGAACCGGGACTTCCTATGACATACGCTTCTGAACAGTACGCCGTCCAGGACAGGTAGTGACGGCGCCACACAATCTCCGCCCCTGGGAGGCTTCCCATGACAACCGTGACCTCGCCGCTTGCCGGCCGTGCCATCGGTCTCGCCGCAGTTCCCGATCCGGTCTTCTCCGGTGCGATGGTCGGTCCCGGTACCGCCATCGATCCCGTACGTGAGCCCTCCGAGGCCGTCTCCCCCGTCGACGGGGTCATCGTCTCCATGCACCCGCACGCCTTCGTCGTCGTCGACTCCGAGGGACGCGGTGTGCTGACGCACCTCGGCATCGACACCGTCCAGCTCAATGGAGAAGGCTTCGAGCTGCTTGCCAGCAAGGGTGACACCGTGACGCGCGGACAGGCCGTCGTGCGCTGGAACCCCGCCGCCGTCGAGGCGGCCGGCAAGTCCCCCATCTCTCCCGTCGTGGCCCTGGAGGCCGGTGCGGAGTCGCTCTTCGACGTCGCCGAGAGCGGCGACCTGAAGGCCGGCGACCACCTCTTCGGCTGGAACTGAGCCGGTTCGTCCGCTGTGACGACCGCGAGTTCGACATTCAACGCGGCGGCCGGGGCCGTCGCTCAATCGGAGACGGGTGAGATGGAGACAACGCTGCGAGGCGTCGGCGTCAGCCACGGAGTGGCGATCGGCGAGGTCCGGCACATGGGCACCGCGGTTCTGGAGCCGCCGGCCAAGTCGATTCCGGCCGAGGAGGCGGAGCGCGAACAGGGGCGTGCCCGTCAGGCCGTGGAGGCGGTGGCCGCCGATCTGAACGCCCGGGGCAATCTGGCCGGTGGCGAGGCCCAGGCGGTGCTGGAGGCCCAGGCGATGATCGCCCAGGACCCGGAGCTCATCGCCGACGTGGACCGCCGGATCGCGGTCGGCAGTACGGCCGAGCGCGGCATCTACGACGCCTTCTCGCACTACCGCGAGCTGCTCGCCGGGGCCGGCGAGTACATGGCGGGCCGGGTCGCCGACCTGGACGACGTGCGGAACCGGATCGTGGCGCGGCTGCTCGGCGTGCCGATGCCGGGCGTGCCGGACAGCGACGAGCCGTACGTGCTGATCGCGCGGGACCTGGCGCCCGCCGACACGGCGCTGCTCGACCCGGCGCTGGTGCTCGGGTTCGTGACCGAGGAGGGCGGGCCGACCAGCCACAGCGCGATCCTCGCGCGGGCCCTGGGCGTGCCGGCCATCGTGGCGCTGCCGGGCGCGGGCGAGCTGGCCGAGGGCACGCTCATCGCGGTCGACGGTTCCACCGGTGAGCTCTTCGTGGACCCGAGCGAGGAGAAGAAGGCGGAGCTGACGAAGGCCGCCGCCGAGCGCAGGGCCGCGCTGGCCACGTCGACCGGGCCGGGCGCGACCTCGGACGGGCACAAGGTGCCGCTGCTGGCCAACGTCGGCGGTCCGGCGGACGTGCCGGCGGCGGTGGAGGCCGGTGCGGAGGGCGTCGGTCTGTTCCGTACGGAGTTCCTCTTCCTGGACGACAGCAAGCAGGCGCCGTCCGAGGAGAAGCAGGTCGAGGCCTACCGTCAGGTCCTGGAGGCGTTCCCCGAGGGGCGCGTGGTCGTGCGGGTGCTCGACGCGGGCGCCGACAAGCCGCTGGACTTCCTGACGCCGGCGGACGAGCCGAACCCGGCGCTGGGCGTGCGGGGTCTGCGGTCGCTGCTCGACCACCCGGAGGTGCTGCGGACGCAGCTGTCCGCGCTGGCGAGGGCGGCCGAGGGGCTGCCGGTGTACCTCGAGGTCATGGCGCCGATGGTGGCCGACCGTACGGACGCGAAGGCGTTCGCGGACGCCTGCCGTGAGGCGGGGCTGCGGGCGAAGTTCGGTGCGATGGTCGAGATTCCGTCGGCCGCGCTGCGGGCACGCTCGATCCTCCAGGAGGTCGAGTTCCTGTCGCTGGGCACCAACGACCTGGCGCAGTACACCTTCGCGGCCGACCGTCAGGTCGGTGCGGTGTCCCGGCTCCAGGACCCGTGGCAGCCGGCGCTGCTCGACCTGGTGGCGCTGTCCGCCGAGGCGGCCAAGGCCGAGGGCAAGAGCTGTGGCGTCTGTGGCGAGGCCGCTTCGGATCCGCTGCTCGCGTGTGTGCTGACGGGTCTGGGCGTCACCTCCCTCTCCATGGGTGCGGCGTCGATTCCGTACGTGCGGGCGACGCTGGCCAAGTACACGCTGGCGCAGTGCGAGCGGGCCGCTGCCGCGGCGCGGGCCGCGGACACCGCGCACGAGGCGCGGCTGGCCGCGCAGGCGGTGCTGTCCGGGGAGTGATTCCCGGAGGCGAGTGAGGACGAAGGGGCTTTCCGTCACGGAGGTGGCGGGGAGCCCCTTCGTCGTGTGCGGGGTCAGTGGTGGGTGGTCCGGTCGTCGTCGGGTCCGGGGGCGAGGGGGAAGCCGGCGCGGTACTCGACGCCCGGTTCCGGGGAGAGGGGTTCTCCCGTGCGGGCGTCGGTGCAGTAGGCGGAGAAGACCTCGGCCTCGGTGAGCGGGGTCAGGGTGCCGTCGGTGAGGCGCCAGCCGTGGAGGCGGTCGGGGGTGTCGGGGGCGCTGGTGCGCAGGACGAGTCCGCCGGGGGCGGAGAGGGCGATGCCCGCGGCGAGGACGGCGGTGAACTCGGCGGCGAATCCGGTGCCGGGAGCGTCCTCGGGTAGTGCGGTGCCTTCGGTGTGGAGGACGGCGAGGAGTTGGTCGTCGGCGGCGGGGACGCTGCAGACGAGGTGGTGGGTGCCGGGGCCGGCGGCCGCGAGGAGGCGGACGAGCAGGCGGGCGGCCCGCTCGTAGGCGGCTTTGCCGATGTCCTTGCCGCAGGTCGCGCAGTCGCCGGCGGTGGCGAGGACGGTGGTGGCGTACTCCCAGGTGGCCTGGCGGACGGCGGTGTCGACGAGTTCGGGGAGGAGGGTGGTGAGGGGCTGTCCGGTGTAGGTGACGCGGGCTCCGGTGGCGGCGAGGTGGGCGGTGAAGCGGCTGCGGCTCGCGGGCAGGTCGGGGTCGGTGGCGGTCTCGGCGCACCAGGCCGCGTACTCCTCGGGGTCGAAGAGGGCGACGGTGGTGTGGCCGCCCTGGCGGGCGAGGGTCTTGAGGAGTCCTTCGATCTGGCGCAGGTAGGCGGTGTGGTCGTCGAAGAGGAACGTGCGGTACCGGCGCATGGCCGCGAAGTCCTGTTCGTCGGCGAGGAGTGCGACGGTGCTGGGGATCTCGCGGCGCAGGGCGCGGCGGAGGTTCGTCGGGTCGGTTGTGGTCCGTGTCATGTCTCCCCCTGGTGACGGTGCGATCAATGCTCACTCACCGTAACCTTCGCCACTGACAGTGACGATTCGGAGAGGCGTCGGCGGACGAGGCGGTTCTGGGTGGCGGTGGTGGCGACGAGGGCGGCGCCGAGGACGGGCCAGGCGAAGGGACCGGCGGAGACGAGGCCGGTTATGAGGAGGGGGCCCGCGAAGCGCTGGGTGGACTGGGCGAGGCCGTGGACTCCGAGGTAGGCGCCCTGAGCGTCGTCGGGGGCGAGGGCGACGGAGAGTTCCCAGGAGGCGAGGGTGTGGATCATCTCGGCGAAGGTGAGGACGACGGCCGCGGTGATCAGGGCGCCGATGGCCAGGGTGCGGCCGCCGAGGGCGGAGGCGCCGACGGCGAGCGTGCCGGCGGCGAAGAGGACGGCGAGCGGGAGGAACAGGCGGCGGGCGGCCTCGGTGGTGGCGCCGAAGCGGGAGAGCGGGACCTGGAAGAGCACGACGAGGACGCTGTTGACGACCAGGAGGAGCGGGGCGAGGCCGGCGGGGGCGTCGGTGGCGTGGACGATCCAGAGCGGCAGGGCGACCTGGAGGATCGAGTCGTGGAGGAAGAAGACAGCCTCCCCCGCGGTGAAGGAGAGGAAGCCCCGGTCGCGCCAGGGGTTGGAGGGCTTGGCTGTGGGGGCGGGGTCGGCGGAGGAGGCGGCGATGCGGGAGGCGGCCGGGGAGGGGGGTTCGGCGCAGCGGAGGGTGAGGGCGGCCATCACGAGATAGGAGAGGGCGTCGCCGACGAGCAGGAGCTGGAAGGCGGTGGTGGAGCCGACGGCGAGCGCGGCGGCGGCGCCGAGGCCGCCGACGGTCCAGCCGAGGTTGGAGGTGGTGCGGTTGATGGCCTGGTAGCGGACGCGGTCGGGGCCGGCGACGCGGGCGGCGTAGAGCTTGGTGAGGACGTTGGTGGCGCGGTCGGGAAGGGCTCCGGCGGCGGAGAAGAGGACCAGGAGGAGGTAGTGGTCGGTGGTGAGGAGGGCGAGGAGGGCGGCGGCGCGCAGGAGTTGGGCGCAGACGATGACGCGGACGAGGAGGAAGCGGTCGGCGAGGCGTCCGCCGAGGGGTGCGCCGGCGATGCCCGCGGCGCCGGACAGGGCGATGAGGAGGCCGACCTGGCCGAGGCCGAGTCCGGTGACGTAGGTGAAGTAGAGGGCCATGGCGGTGGACCAGAGGCCGGTGCCGCACTTGTCGATGAAGCCGATGAGGATCATGCGGCGGCCGTCGGGCCCGCCGGGGACGCGGTCCTTGAGGGGGGTGCGGTTTCTGCGGGGTGCGCGTTCTTCGTGGGGTGTTCGGGCGGGGCGGGCGGTGCGGCTCATGGGTCCCCCTGTGCGCGGGGCGCCTCCGGTCGCGTTCCGTACCGGGGACGCCTTGCGCTCTTCTTTGTATTGATACATACTTGATTACGTGGCAGCACAATATGCGATCGAGGGGACGACGGCCAAGGGGATTGCCGCGTCCGTGGAGCGGGGCGTGACCGAGGGCGGGCTCGCCCCGGGGGACGCCCTGCCGCCGGTGCGGCGGCTCGCGGACGAGCTGGGGGTGAGTCCGGGGACCGTCGCCACGGCCTACAAGGAGTTGCGGCGGCGGGGCCTGGTCCTCACCCGGGGCCGGGGCGGGACCGTGGTGGCCGAGGCGCCCGCGGTGGCCTCCCGGCGCCCGCCGCGCGTGCCGGACGGTCTGGTGGACCTCGCCGGCGGGCATCCGGACCCGGAGTTCCTCCCCGTACTGCGTCCGCCGTCCGCCGTCACCCCCGCGTACGGCTCGCATCGCGCCGCGCCCCGTCTCGCGGCGCTCGAAGAGCTGACCAGGACGTGGTTCGGGCGGGACGGGGTGTCCGGGCGGCACGTGACGTTCGCGCACGGCGCGCTCGACTGCATCGCGCGGCTGCTCTCGACGGAACTGCGGCCCGGGGACGCCGTGGCCGTGGAGGATCCGGGCTTCCACCACCTGCTCGACCTGGTGCCCGCGCTCGGGCTGCGGACGGTGCCGGTGACGGTGGACGGCGAGGGGCTCGTGCCGGAGTCACTGCGGGCGGCGCTGCGGGGCGGGGTGCGCGCGGTGGTGTGCAGTCCCCGGGGCCAGTGTCCGACCGGGGCGTTCTTCACCCGGTCGCGGCGGGACGAACTGGTGGAGGTGCTGCGGGAGTTCCCCGAGGTGCTGGTCGTCGAGGACGACCACAACGCGGAGGTGGGCGGGGCCGCCGCGTACACGCTCGGGGCGGCCGGGCTCGACCGGTGGGCGCAGGTGCGGACGGTGTCGAAGCACCTCGGGATCGACCTGCGGTGGGCCGGGGTGGCGTGCGACGCGGTGACCCTCGCGCGGCACGACGGACGGATGCTGATGACCTCGGGCTGGGTCAGTCACGTGCTCCAGGAGACCGTGGTCGACCTGTTCACCGACGGGGCCGTGCGCGCGCTCGTGGCGGCGGGCGAGGAGGCGTACGCGGAGCGGCGCACGGCGCTGATCGACGCGCTCGGCGCGCACCGGATCCGGGCGGTGGGGGCGAGCGGGCTGAACGTGTGGGTGCCGGTGCGGGGCGAGTCGGACGTGGTCAACGGGCTGCGGACGCGCGGCTGGTGGGTCGCCGCGGGGGCACGCTTCCGGATCGCGTCCCCGCCCGCGGTGCGGATCACGACGGCGACGCTCGCGCCCACCGACGCGGTGCGGCTCGCGGCGGACTTCGCGGAGGTGCTGGGCGACGGGCAGGCGACGTACGGGGGTTGACGGCGTACGGGGGTTGAACGGCTGACGGGGGTCGACGGCGTACGGGGTCGGAACGGGAACGCTCCGGGGAGGGCGGGCCTCCCCGGAGCGTTCCGGCACGGGTGGTCGGGCTTCGGGTCGCCGGTCGTTCAGCGGGTCCGGTACGCGTCCGTCAGGGTCTGGGTGAGGGTGTTGCCCTTGGTGTCGGTGAGTTCGGCGCGGAGCGAGACGGACCGTCCCGGGGCGGGGTCGCGGTAGACGGCCCGGCCGTCGACGACGGGGACGCGGGTCCAGGTGGCGCCGTCGTCGGTCGACACCGACACGGTCAGGGAGCGGACGCCGGAACCGGCCGCCGCGCCCTGGACGGTCACCGGGACGCGGACCCCGGCGCCCGCCGGGGTGGTGCCGTCGAGGGCGAGGGCCGGGGCGAAGCGGACGGTGCTGAGGGGCAGCGCGGTCGGGCGGGCGGTCGCGGCCGAGGTGAAGGTCCAGGCGGCGGTGACCCGTCCGCCCGGGGACGCGCCGCCGCCGCGGGTCGCGGTGGCGGTCAGCCGGTACGAGGCCGCTCCCGGGGTGGTGGTGAACGTGCCCCGGCCGGGCTCGCCCCGGCGGGTGCCGACCAGGACCCCGTCGCGGTGGAGCGTGGTGGTGGCGGCGCGGAAGCGCGGCGCGCTCGGCGCGTGGCCCTCGCCGTCGGCGAGCAGCGGGACGTCGAGGGAGAGGGCGGCGCCGTCGCGGACGCCCGCCGGGCGGGCGCCGGGCGCGGTGTCGAGGGCGGGGCCGAAGACGGCGTTGTCGAAGGTGTGGGTGGTGGTGGCGCCCGCGCGCACAGCGAACCCGTTCGCCGCGTACCGGTTGGGCTTCGTCCCGGGGGCGGCGGGGCCCTCGTACTCGACGTTCCACAGGCCCCGCTCGGGGGTCACGAGCACGGTCGCGGTGCCGAGCGGGCGGAGGGGCTGGACCAGTCCGACGGTGGGGCCCGCGCTGGGCTGGACCGAGACGAACCCGGTGCCGGTCTCCCCTGCCGGGGCGGCGCGGCGGATCTCGACGGTGGCGAGGGCGGCGGCGGACGGGTGCCGGACGAGGCCGGTCAGGGCGCGCGAGGAGGTGAAGGTGTAGCCGAGGGCGTAGTCGTTGCCCCGGCCGGCCCAGTACGTGTCGAACCACTCCTTGACCGAGCCGGGCTCGGCGTCGGGGCCGAGGTGGGCGACGCGCAGGCCGGGGCCCGCCATGACGTTCGCGGAGCGGGTCGTGCCGCCGTGGGTGACCTCGACGAACCCGAGGCCGCTGACGAAGCGGGCGTCCGGGTCCTGCGGGCGGACGTCCACCGGGGCGGTCGTGCGGGCGTCGACGGTGACCGTGGTGTCGCGGTCCAGGTCTAGGCGGGGCTGGACGATCCAGTCGGTTCCGGAGCCCTCCTCGGGCCCGGACAGGGTGGAGTCCAGCAGGTAACGGCCCTTGGGGAGGCGGACGGTGACCGTGCCGGAATCGTCGTGGGGCGTGACCTCCTCGGCCGCGCCGGGGCCCGAGACGCCGGTGACGTGGGTGAGGTACGCGTCGGTGGCGGCGCCCGCGCGGTCGAGGTGACGGATGGTCAGGGCGTACGTCTCCGGGGCGCGGGGCGCCGCCACGGCGGCCGGGGGCAGCGCGGAGAGCGACATGCCGGCGAGGACCGCGGCGAGGGCGAGGGTGCGGAGGGGTGTCCGGCGGGGGGTCGTCTTATGGGCGGGGGTTGTCGTGCGGCCGGGTGCCGTCGTGTGGTCGAGTGCCTTCGTGCGGCCGGGTGTTGAGGAATCGTTCATGCTCAGCACTGCTCGTGGCGGCGGAGGCGTTCCCGTGA
Source organism: Streptomyces sp. NPDC093071 (assembly GCF_044754545.1). Lineage (NCBI taxonomy): Bacteria > Bacillati > Actinomycetota > Actinomycetes > Kitasatosporales > Streptomycetaceae > Streptomyces > Streptomyces sp. NPDC093071. Next base: position 8,268 of record NZ_JBIVPH010000016.1, read on the forward strand.
CCTGGGACACAGCGGCGGAGGGGTGTGTTCCAGGTCACGGGAACCCGGACGAACCGCCGTCCAGTGCCAGTTGTGGAATCACCTATGAGAGATCGTTTCCGTGCCGGGGACCCCTCGGCGCTCGGCGAGGCGTACGACGAGCACGCACGCGTGCTGTACCACTACGCGTTCCGGGTGTGCGGGGACCGGGCGGCCGCGGAGGACGTCGTCTCCGCCGCCTTCCTTGAGGCCTGGCGCTGTCGCGGGAAGGTGCACGCCGACGGCGGGAGCCTGCGCCCGTGGCTGCTCGGCATCGCGACCAACATCATGCGCGGCGCCGCCCGCGAGGCCCGGCGGCGGGACGCGGCCCTAGCCCGCCTGCCCGAGCGCGGTGTCCTGCCGGACTTCGCCGACGACGTCCTCGCCCGGATGACGGACGGGGAGCAGATACGGGCCGCCCGCGTCGCGCTCGGCAGGCTCCGGCGGCGCGAGCGCGAGGTCTTCACGCTCGTGGTGTGGGCCGGCCTCGACTACGCGGCGGCCGGCGAGGCTCTCGGCATCCCGATCGGGACCGTCCGCTCCCGGCTGTCCCGCGCGCGTGAACGGCTGCGGAAGCTCGCGGACGCCGAGCTGAGGGCGGCGCGGCGGCGGGAGCGGTCCGCCGCCGTCGCGGTCCGGGCGGGGGGCGGCGGGCGTGCAGCCGCGCCCAAACCCGCGCACGCACCCGCGCCCGCACCCGACCCCGCGCCCGTGTCCGTACCCCTGCCCGAACCCGCGCCCCTCCCCGTACCCGAGCGGCTGTCCGTACCGCCGGCCGTGCGGGCGGCAGGTCCTCTCTCGTCCCGATCGAATCCGGAGAAGTAGGCATGAACGCCTTCACCCCCCGTCCGCCGCGCGGTGCCGACGCCGACGCGCTCCTGCGGGCCGAGCTCGCCGAGTTGCTGCCCCCGCCGCCGGTGCCCGAGCTGACGCCGGAGCGGAACCTCGACCTGCGGCACGCCGTGCTGCGGTCCGCCCTGGCCGCCGGGGACGGCGGTCCGGCCGTCCGGCCGCGCCGGAGGAAAATCCCGGTCGGCCTGCTCGCCGTGCCGGTGGCGGCCTGCGTGGTCGTCGCCGGTGTCGTCGTGGTCGCGCCCGGGGAGGGGCCGGCCGGGCCGCCGGGCCGGGTCTCGGCCGGGCAGCCGGGCCCGTCCGACGCCGTACGGTTCCTGTCCGGCGCGGCGCTCGCGGCGGCCGCCGCGCCCGCGCCGGAGGTGCGGCCCGGGGAGTACGTCTACGTGAAGAGCCTCGTCGCGTACGCGGGGCGGGACGCGGCCGGTGGTCCCGCCGTGCTGCCGCCCGCACGCGCGCGCGAGGTGTGGCTCTCGGCCGACGGCAGCCGTCCCGGTCTGCTGCGCGAGGCGGGGGCCGCCGACACCCCGCTCGGGTCCCCGGGGCCCGTGTACGAGCTGGACGGCCCCGGGGCCGAGCCCCGGAAGAGCACGCTGGGGGCGGAACCGCCGTCCGTCACCCGCCCGACGCACGCGTACGTGGCGGCGCTTCCCACGGAGCCGGAGGCACTGTTGCGGCTGGTACGGGAGCAGACCCGGGGGGCCGGGGCATCCGGGGGCTCCGGGGGTTCTGGGGGCTCCGGGAGCGATGCCGACCAGCGGGCGTTCACCGCGATCGGGACGCTGCTCGCGGAGACCTGGGCTCCCCCGGAGGTCACCGCCGCGCTGTACCGGGCCGCGGCCCTGATCCCCGGCGTGACCGTGCTGCCGTCCGCGACCGACGCGGCCGGGCGCGAGGGCGTCGCCGTGGCCCGTGCCGCCCACGGCGAGCAGACGCAGTGGATCTTCGACCGTACGACGTCGGCGTTCCTCGGGGAGCGCACCGTCCTCGTCGAGTCCACCCAGGCAGGGCGGGCGGGGACCGTCCTCGGGGTGTCGGCGGTGCTCGTGAAGGGGGCCGCCTCCGCGCCCGGTGAGCCGCCGAGGGCGTAGGGGAGCGCCTCGGGCCCCGATCCGTGGAGATCGGGGCCCGGGGCGTTCGCGGGTCTAGGCGCGGCGGTTGGCGGCCAGGGTCTCGTAGAAGTGGAGGAGGCCGAGGTCGTCGACCGAGCCGGCGTTGACGGCCTTGGCGAGCGGGGTGCCCTGGAGGAGGCGCTTGACCGGGACCTCGATGCGCTTGCCGGTGAGGGTGTGCGGGACGCCGGGGACCTCGATGATCTCGTCGGGGACGTGGCGCGGGGAGAGTTCGGAGCGGATGGTCCGCTTGATGCGGGCGATCAGCTCCTCGTCGAGGGTGACGCCCTCCACGAGGTGGACGAAGAGCGGCATCCAGTAGCCGCCGTCCGGCTCCTCCAGGCCGATGACGAGGGATTCGCGGATCTCCGGGAGGCGCTCGACGGCCTCGTAGATATCGGCGCTCCCCATCCGGACGCCCTGCCGGTTGAGGGTGGAGTCGGAGCGGCCGTGGATGACGACCGAGCCGTGGTCGGTGATCGTGATCCAGTCGCCGTGGCGCCACACGCCCGGGAACATCTCGAAGTAGCTGTCCCGGTAGCGGCTGCCGTCGGGGTCGTTCCAGAAGTGGATCGGCATGGACGGCATCGGGTTGGTGACGACGAGCTCGCCGACCTCGCCGACGACGGGCTTGCCGGAGGGGTCCCAGGACTGGAGGTCGGTGCCGAGGCCCGCCGCCTGGAGCTCGCCGATGTGGACGGGGAGGGTGGGGACGGCTCCGGCGAAGCAGGAGCAGACGTCCGTGCCGCCGCTGACGGAGGCGATCCAGAGGTTCTCGCGGACCTCGTCGTGGAGCCAGCGGAAGCCGTCGGGGGGCAGCGGGGAGCCGGTGGTGGCGACGCACCGCACGGCCGAGAGGTCGAAGTCCCGGCCGGGGTGCACGTCCGCCTTGGCGCAGGCCATCACGTACGCGGCGGAGGTGCCGTACAGGGTGGCGCGGGTGCGTTCGGCGACGCGCCACTGGGCGGCGGTGTCGGGGTAGCCCGGGCTTCCGTCGTACAGGACGATCGTCGTTCCGGTGAGCAGGCCGGAGACGAGGAAGTTCCACATCATCCAGCCGGTGGAGGTGTACCAGAAGAACACGTCCTCCGGGCCGAGGTCGCAGTGCAGGCCCAGCTGCTTGACGTGCTCGACGAGGATGCCGCCCTGGGACTGGACGATCGCCTTGGGCAGGCCGGTGGTGCCGGAGGAGTACAGGACCCACAGCGGGTGGGAGAAGGGGACCTGCTCGTAGACCGGCTCGGTGTCGGCGGCGACCAGGTCGTCCCAGGCGAGGGTGCCCTCGGGGGCCGGGGTGCCGAGGAGCGGGATGTGGACGACGGCGCGGAGGGTCGGGAGCTCGGCGCGCAGTTCGGCCACGGTGTCGCGGCGGTCGTGCTCCTTGCCGCCGTAGCGGTAGCCGTCGACGGTGAAGAGGACGACCGGTTCGACCTGCTGGAAGCGGTCGAGGACGCTGCGGGCGCCGAAGTCGGGGGCGCAGGAGGTCCACACGCCGCCGACGGCGGCGGTGGCGAGGAGGGCCACGACGGACTGCGGGACGTTGGGCAGGTAGCCGCTGACCCGGTCGCCGGGGCGTACGCCGAGGGCGCGCAGCTCGGCGGCGAGGGAGCCGACCTGGCGGCGGAGCTCGCCCCAGGTCATCGGGGCCGGCTCATGTGTCTCGTCCACATGGAGCAGGGCCGTGTCGTGGGGGCGCTCGTCGGCGGCGCGCAGGGCGTGCTCGGCGTAGTTGAGGGTGGCGCCCGGGAACCAGTCGGCGCCGGGCATGGAGCGGTCGCCGAGGACGCGCTCGTACGGGGTGGAGAAGCGGATGTCGAACCACTCGACGATCGCCTGCCAGAACGCTTCGAGCTCCTCGACGGACCAGCGGTGGAGCGCCGGGTACCCGCCCTCGGCCGGGGCGCCGTGGCGTTCGGCCGCCCAGGACTGGAAACGGGTGACGGCGGCCGTGGCGATGCGTTCCTCGTCCGGCTGCCAGAGCGGCTCGGTCTGCGCTGATGTCATGGGGCGGCTCCCTGGCTGTACGCGGGGTCTGCGTGTGTCCCGCGCACGTGCTGGGGTGTGCGCGCGACGCGGCTGACAGGACGATGCCATGTGATCGTCTTTCGCACCAGGGCTGCCCGCCCATGGTCCGGTAGTTGAATATGTGCTCCCACCACGGGTGAACGGCAGTTGAACGCGGCTTGTGACGGCTTTCGCGGGTGGCAGGGTGAGCCGCATGGACGGTCGTGAACTGCTGCGTTCGATGAAGGTGTTCGGTTCTGTGGAGGGCTTGCGAACGGTGCGGTCGGCGTGGCGGCAGCGTCGGACGGACGCGTGGGGGACGCCGCCGAGGGGGGCGGAGCGGGCCCGGGTGCCGGGGCTCGCGGAGGCGGCGGAGTCCGCGCCGGGCGGGGGGACGGTCCGGTTCGCGCGGTCCTCGCTGCGGGTGTGCGTGTCGGCGGGCGGCACGGTGTTCTGGGGGTGGGACGGGGCCGGGCCGCTGCCCTCGTACGCGCTGGCCGGTGAGGCGCCCGAGGCGGATCCCCGGGCGGCCCTGGAGCCGGACACGGACGGCGGGTGGCGGATCGTGTCGGAGCGGGTGACGGTGGCGGTCTCCCGGCACGGGGCGGTGGAGGTCCGGACGCCGGGCGGACTGCTGCTCCGGCGGGACCTGCCGCCGCGGTGGTGGGAGCCGGTGGAGACGTCCGGGGGCGCGGGTCCTTCCGGGGTCGCGGCTCCCTCCGGGTCCGGAGACGCCCCCGGGACCGCGCGCTGGGTGCAGCGGAGCGAGGTGCCGGCCGACGCGCGGTTCTTCGGGCTCGGCGGGCGGTCGGGGGGACTGCGGCTGCGGGACGGCTCGTACCGGTTGCGGAGCACGGCTTCGGGGAGGGGGGCCGGGCTCGGGCCGGGGTCGGGGCTCTGGTCCGGGTCGAGGTCGGGGTCGGGGCTCGGGGCCGAATCAAGGCTTGGGGCCGGATCAAGGCTCGGGGCCGGATCAGGATCCGGCTCCCGGTCGGGTTCCGGAGACGTTCCGTCGCACCTCGCCATGCCTGTGCAGTTCATCGTCTCGGACGCCGGTACGCACCTGGTGTTCCACGACACCTCCTGGGACGGCCGGGTCACCCTCTCCGAGGGCGAGGAGGGGGCCGGGTCCGGGCACGACCGGCCCGGGACCTGCGAGGTCCGGATGGCGGGCGGTCCGCTGCGCTGCTGGGTGGTGGTCGGCACCCCCGCGCGCGTGCTGCATGGCTGGGCGGCGCTCACGGGCGCGCCCGCGCTCCCGCCGTCCTGGGCGCTGGGCCCGCAGCACGCGCGCGAGGGCTCCGGGGGCGCGGCGGAGGTGCGGGAGGCGGTGGACGCGTACCGGAAGCACGGGCTTCCGCTGTCCGCCGTACACCTGGACGCCGTACACCTGCACGCCGGGCATCCGGGTGCCGGGCATTCGAACGGTCTGTCCGGACTCGCGGAGGAGCTGCGGAAGGAGGACGTGCGGCTGGTGGCCGCCGTGGATCCGGCGGTGCGGGCGGAGCCCGGGAACCGGGTGCACGACGGCGATCGCCGGGAGACGAACGGCGTGTACGGCCTGGCGATGGCCCGGGCCGGATACGAGGGGCTGCGCCAGCTGCGGCCCGACGAGCGGCCCTTCCTGCTGTCGCGCTCGGGATGGGCGGGCGTACAGCGGTACGGGGGCACCTGGGTGGGCGAGGTGCCGGCCGGGTGGCCGGGGCTGCGGGGCTCGCTCTCCCTGGTCTTGGGGCTCGGTCTGTGCGGGGTGCCGTACTCGGGGCCGGACGTGGAGGGTTCCGGACCGGGCTCCGGTTCCGGCCCCGACGCGGGGGGATCGCCGGAGCTGTTCCTGCGCCGGTACCAGCTGGCGGCCTGGCTCCCGTTGTTCCGTACGCGCGCGGGGACCGGTCCCGAGCCGTGGGAGTTGGGACCGGAAATCCTGGAGTACGCGCGCGGGGCGCTGGCCGAGCGGGAGCGGCTGCGGCCGTACTTCACGACCCTGGCGCGGCTCGCCCGGATGACGGGCGCGCCGTACGTCCGGCCGGTGTGGTGGGGGACGCCGGAGGACCGGACGCTGCGGGACTGCGAGGACGCGTTCCTGCTGGGTGACTCGCTGCTCGTGGCCCCGGTCCTGGCGCCCGGCGCCGACCGGCGGGCGGTGCGGCTGCCGCGCGGGCGCTGGTACGACACGGCGACGGGGCGGGCGTACGAGGGGCCCGGGCAGGTGCTGCTCGACGCGCCGCTGTCGCGGGTGCCGGTCCTGGCCCGGGCGGGCGCGGTGCTTCCGGTGCGGGGCGAGGAGGGCGGTCCGGCGCTGGAGGTGTGGGCGCCCGCCGTCGGACGGACGGGCGGGGGGCTCGTCGTACGGGACACGGGGGACGGCTGGGAGCCGGCCGAGATCGAGCGGTACCAGTCGCGGCTGGTCGACGGGCGGGTGGTGGTGGAGCGGGTGACGGACGACGGGGTGGCGGAGGCGGGGCTGCCGGTGCGGGTGCGGGGGCTCTGAGCCGCCTTCCGGCTTCCCGTCGCCTCAGCCGTACTCCCCCGCGAACCACTTCCGTACCGCCTCCGTGTGGAGCGGGAAGGCCAGTTCCGCCGGAGCCCTGAGCAGGTGGTGGCCGCTGGTCTCGTCCGTGGGTGCCGAGGCGGGCAGGGAAGCGGCCGGGCGGGGCGGGAGGAGGCCGAAGAGGAGGAGGTGGCCGGCCGGGGAGCTCAGCGCGTCGGCGAGGCGGACCTCCTCGGCAGCGGCCTCGATGCCGGTCTCCTCGCGCAGTTCCCGGGCGACGGCGGCGTGCCAGTCCTCGCCGTGGTCGATGAAGCCGCCGGGGAGCGCGATCCCGCCCCGCTGCGGCTCGATGGTGCGGGTGATGACGACGAGTCCCGTGCCGTCCGCGTCCGTGACGGGCAGGAGGGCGACGGCGACGGGCAGCGGGTTGCGGTAGGCGGTGTGGCCGCAGCCCGGGCAGGTGCGGGGCCAGCCCGCGCCGGCCGGATGGGCCGCGCCGCAGGAGGAGCAGTGGGAGTCCTTCACGGCCGGGTCCCTCACGGTCGAGTGCTTCACCGTCAGGTCCTTCGCCTTCGGGTCCTTCACGGTCCGACCGTATGCGATCGTCCTTCCCCAGCGCTGCCGGAACTGGTAGACGGGGCCCATGACAGGACTCGCTTCCGCTCTCCGTACCCTCGCCATCGCCCTTGCCGCCGGGCTGTTCGCCGCCTCCGCTCCCCCGGTGGCGGCCGCCCAGGAACCCCGGGCGCCACGGGAGTTCGTGGCCCTGGGTTCCGTGGACCCGACGATCCTCCAGGAGATGCGCTACACGACGGCGCACAACTTCGTCGGCGAGCCGGTGGACGGCTACCGGCAGCCGCTGTGCGTCCTGACCCGGCCGGCGGCGGAGGCGCTGCACCGGGCGCAGGTGCGGCTGCTCGCCCGGGGCTACACCCTGAAGGTGTACGACTGCTACCGGCCGCAGCGGGCCGTCGACCACTTCGTGCGGTGGGCCAAGGACCTGGAGGACGAGCGGATGAAGAAGGAGTTCTATCCGCTCGTCGACAAGTCGAGGCTGTTCGCGGACGGTTACATCGCGGAGAAGTCCGGGCACAGCCGGGGTTCGACGGTGGACCTGACGGTCGTACGGCTGCCGGCGTGGCCCACGCGCCCGTACCGGCCGGGGCAGGAGCTCGTGGAGTGCTACGCCCCGAAGGCGGAGCGGTTCCCCGACAACTCCGTTGACATGGGGACCGGGTACGACTGCTTCGACACGAGGTCGCACACCGACGACCCGAGGATCACGGGCGTGCAGCGGGCCAACCGGCAGCTGCTCAAGGGGGTGCTCGCGGAGCAGGGGTTCGTGAACCTGCCGGAGGAGTGGTGGCACTTCACGTTCGCGCCGGAGCCGTTCCCGGAGACGTTCTTCGACTTCCCGGTGGCGTGGCGGTCGGTGGCCGGGCACTGAACCTCCCGGTGGAGGGCCCCGGCAAAGGGCCCTCCACCGGAGGGTCAGGAGGTGACAGCCGCGTGGGTGCGGTCGGCGAGGACGAGGGCGTGTTCGACGACCGCCACGAGGACGTTCTTCACGGACTCGCGGTCCCGGGCGTCGCACATGACCAGCTCGACCTCGGGGTCGAGGTCGAGGGCCCCGCGCACGCTCTCGGCGGGGAACCGCTGGGCGCCCTCGAAGCAGTTGACGGCCACCGTGAACGGGATGCCGCGCCGCTCGAAGTAGTCGATGGCCGCGAAGCTGTCCTCCAGGCGGCGGGTGTCCGCGAGGACGATCGCGCCCAGGGCCCCCTGGGCCAGCTCGTCCCAGAGGAACCAGAAGCGGTCCTGGCCGGGCGTGCCGAACAGGTACAGGACGAGGTCCTCGCGCAGGGTGATCCGGCCGAAGTCCATGGCGACCGTGGTGGTCGTCTTGGACTCGACGCCGTGCAGGTCGTCGACGGGACGGCCCGCCTCGCTGAGGATCTCCTCGGTCCGCAGGGGCCTGATCTCGCTGACCGCGCCGACCAGGGTCGTCTTGCCGACCCCGAACCCGCCGGCGACGAGGATCTTCAGGGTCACCGGTTCGACGAAGGGCTTGGTGCGGCTAGAGCGCCCGAAGGCCATTGATCACCTCGCGGAGGATGTTCACGTCCGGCAGCTCGGCCGGCGGAACGGGGCGGGTCACGTGGACGAGTTCGTCCTCGACGAGGTCGCCGACGAGGACCCTGACCACCCCTACGGGGAGGTCGAGTCCGGCGGCGAGCTCGGCGATCGACTGGGGCTGCTCGGAGCAGCGTTCGACGATCTCCACGTGTTCCGGGGAGAGCGTCTGGTCCCGGCCGGGGTCTTCGGCGGCGGGTTCGGGGACGACCAGCGCGATCAGGTCGAGCCGGTGGCGGGTGGCGGCGCTCGTCCGGCCACGGGTCATCGCGTACGGACGGACCACCGGTCCGGCCTCGTCGTCGAACCAGTGGTGGGGGCGCGGGGTGCGCCCCTCCTCGGTCCGGTTCCGCTCGGCTTCGTCACTCATGCCGTCCCACTCACCCTCCCGAGGGCAGTCCGGTCCGGGGGGCCGTCGCGAGGTGGGCCCCGACCCGCTTCACCATCAGCGTCATCTCGTAGGCGACCTGGCCGACGTCGGAGTCGGCGTCCGCGAGCACCGCCAGGCAGCTGCCGTCGCCGGCGGCCGTGACGAAGAGGAAGGCGTCCTCCAGCTCGACGACCGTCTGGCGCACCTTGCCCGCCTCGAAGTGACGGCCGACGCCCTTGGCGAGGCTGTGGAAGCCGGAGGCGACGGCGGCCAGGTGCTCGCCGTCCTCCCGGGTCAGGTCCTGGGAGGCACCGGTGGGAAGGCCGTCGCCGGAGAGCACCAGGGCCTTCCGGATGGAGCCGACGCGCTGGACGAGCTCGTCGAGGAGCCAGTTCAGTTCGCCGTTTCCGGAGGTCGTGCTGGGTGCTGCGGCGTTCGGTGCGGTCATCGACCGTCCCCCTCGGGTGTCGTTCCTGGTGCTGTCGGTTCGTCAGGGTCGGTGGTGTGCCCCCGCCCGCGCTGCCAGCCGCGCTGCATGGCGGCCATCCGGGCGCGCACCTCCTCGGCGTCGCGCTCGAAGGAGTCCGGGCCCTGGGGTGCGGCCCGGGTCCCCTCGTCGCGGCGGGCCGGCCGGTCGGCCTCGCGCAGCTGGGGCGCGAGGCTGGCCTGACGGACGCGGCGGGGCAGTCCGTCGAAGAGGGCGGGGGCCTCGGGCGGGGCCGGGGCCTCCTGCGGGGAGGCGGCCTCCGGCCGGGCTGGAGCCTCCGGCCGGACCGGGACCGGGGCCGGGTCGGTCGCGGGCGGCGCGGGGCTCTTCGCCGGGGCGAGGCCCTCCGGGGGTACGGGACCCTCCGGGCGGGCGGGGCTTCCCGGGCGGGCGAAGCCCTCGGGGCGTACGGGGCCTTCCGGGCGCGCGGAGCCCCCGGGGCGTACGAGGCCTTCCGGCTGTACGGGGCTTCCCGGACGCGCCTGGCCCTCAGGGCGCGCGGAACCCGTAGGGGTCTCCGGGCGCGCGGGGCCCGTAGGGGTCTCCGGGCGCGCGGGGCCCGTAGGGCGGACCGGGACGAGGGTGGGGCCCGGGGTGGGGCGGCGGGCGTCGTGGCCGGGGGCGTCGGCCGGGCGGTCCGGGGCCGGGTGGGCGCGGCCCGGGAGCGGATGGGCGCGGTCGGGGCCGTCGAGGCGGCGGCCGTGGTCCACGACGAGCGTCGGGGTGTGGCGGCGCGGCAGCGGTACGGGGCGGCGGGCGGCCCCGTCGTCGGGCCCGTCCGCCTCGTCGCGGCCCGCGGCGGTCCGGTCCGGGGCCTGCTCGTGCTGCTCGCCCGCGGGGGCGAGGCCGGTGCGGCGCCGGTCCCGGGGCTTGAAGAGGCCGCCGCGCTCACTGTCGGTGTCGAGGATGTCCGCCGACCGGTCGAGGAGCGCGTCGAAGTCGTCGTCGAGCGGGGCCTCCAGCTCGACGGGCCCGTCGGGAACCCTGGCGAGCGCCGGGCGGCGGGCGGACGGGGCGCCGGTGTCGTCGTCGGCGCGGCCGGAGGCCTTGCGGTCCAGGCGGAAGCCGGCGCCCTCCGTCTCGGGCGCGTCGGTGAGCAGCGCGGCCGGGATGAAGACGACCGCGGTGGTCCCCCCGTACGGGGAGGTCTGGAGCGAGACCCGGACGTTCTGGCGCTGGGCGAGGCGGCTGACCACGAAGAGACCGAGACGGTCGGTGTCCGAGAGCTCGAACTCGGGGGTCTCGGCGAGCCGGAGGTTGGCGTCGAGCAGGGCGTCGGGGTTCATGCCGAGGCCGCGGTCGTGGATCTCCAGGGTGAAGCCGTTGGCGACCCGCTCGCCGAGCACCTGGACGGCGGTGTGCGGCGGCGAGAACACCGTGGCGTTCTCCAGGAGTTCGGCGATGAGGTGGGTGAGGTCCGCGACGGCGGGGCCGCCCACGCCGAGGCGGGGCAGCCGGCGCACCTCGATCCGCTCGTAGTCCTCGACCTCGGCGACGGCGGCGCGAACGACGTCCATGAGCTGGACGGGCTTGCGCCACTGGCGGGAGGGGGCGGCGCCGGACAGGATGACGAGGCCCTCGGCGTGCCGGCGCATACGGGTGGTGAGGTGGTCGAGCCGGAAGAGGTCGGCCAGCTCGTCGGTGTCCTCCGTACGCCGCTCCATGGTGTCGAGGAGGGTGAGCTGGCGGTGGAGCAGGACCTGGTTGCGGCGGGCGAGGTTGACGAACACCTCGGAGACGCCGCGGCGCAACTCCGCCTGCTTGACGGCGGCCTCGACGGCGGCGCGCTGGAGGGTGTTGAGGGCCTGGCCGACCTGGCCGACCTCGTCCTCCCCGTACCGCAGGTGGGGGACTTCGGTGGTGACGTCGACCTGTTCACCGGCGGCGAGCCTGCGCATGACGCTGGGCAGTCGGACCCCGGAGACCTCCTGGGCCTCCTTCTGGAGGCGGCGCAGGTCGCGGACGAGATCGCGGCCGATGCGGACGGAGATGACGATCGAGGCGAGCAGGGCGAGGAAGCCGAGGACGCCGGCGACGCCGACCTTGAGGAGGACGCTGTACGCGGCGGGCTGGACGCGTTCCTGGTAGCGGTCGCCCGCGGCGGTGTTCTCGCGGGCGAGGACGTCGAGGACGGGGCCGGCCCGGTCCTGCCAGTGGGCGGCGGTGACGGCGCGCGGGTTGTCGGTGGGGCCCTCCTCGACGAGGGCGTTCTCGGCGGTGCGCAGCGGGAGGGTCTCGGGGCCGCGCCAGAACTTCTCGAAGCGGTCGCGTTCGGCGGCCGGCAGGAGTTCGAGGTTGACCTCGTAGAACTGCTTCCGGTTGGCGATCAGGTCGGATATCGCGCGGATCTCCTGCGCGGTGACGCGGTCCGCGACGAGCGCGGAGAGCACGAGGGCGTCCTCGCGGGAGAGCAGTTCGCGGGCTCGGGTCACGCCGACGAGGGCGCGGCCCTGCTTGTCCATCTCCACGTTCTCGAGGGCGTGGAGGGTGATGAGGAAGCTGTAGCAGGGGTCGACGAGCCGGTTGTAGAAGTCGAGGGCCTGCATCCGGCCGATGCTGCGGTTCTCCACGGAGCGGCGGAGCGATTCGAGGCCGTCGAGCGCTTCGAGGAGGCTGGTGAGCCGCTGGGCGGTGACGGGCCGCATCTCCTCGCGGACGCCGGGTTCGGCGGCGTTGGCGCGGATGCGGGCGATCTGCCGGTCGGTGGCGCGGCGGGTCTCCTGGAGCGAGCCGAGGGTGTCGGAGCCCCGGGGGTCGGCGAGGTAGACGAGGGACTGGCGGCGTTCGAGCTGGATGACCCGGGCGGTGTCCTCCAGGGGGTAGCCGACCTTGTCGACGATGTAGCCGACGTCGAGGAGCTGGTCGGCCTCGCGCCCGGTGAGGACCGTGGCGAAGCCCCACAGGCCGGTGAGGGAGACGAGCGGTACGAGCAGCAACGCCACGATCTTCCTGCGGATGGACTTCCCGCGAAAGCGCATGGCCTCCCCCAGCTCGGCCCCCGTTCGTCGCGAGGGTCCTTCACTTCGTGACGTCGGGCGTCAACACACGGCGTCAACCTTGAGTTTCAACAAACGGCGGCGCGAGCCTACTACTGCATCGCGGCCATCCCGAAGGTGTGTCCGGGCTATTTTCAGCCTGTCGAGTGAGCGTTGATCATGAGATGTCCTGTTATTCGGGGAGTTGGGGTCGGTCACTGTGGCGCAGGACACCTGATGACGTGCCACTCCGCCGGCCTGCGGAGATGGCTGGAAGTGTGCGTTCCGCTCGTAGGGGGTCTCGCGTTCACCCCTGAGGGGGCGAAACCTTTTCCCTCTGGCGTGCGTCAATAGGTACGGGGAGGGTTCTGTCCGCGTAAAGGCGCTCACAACGGGCAGCCGTCCCTGAAGTCGTTCAGTGGTGGGGAGTGACAGGACAATGGAACACGAGGCGCGGTCGGCGCGGCAGTTGTGGGTGGAGGACGAGCGGGGCCGGCGTCGCATGCCCGACCCGGTGCGCGACGCCGCCGTACGGGCCGTGATGATCACATCGGTGACCCTCATCCAGGCGGTGGTGGCGTTCTTCTGCAGCCTCGCGGGCGCGTGGCTGGCGTTTCCGATCACCATCACGGCGGTGGTCTCGACGGTCGTGGCGACGTGGAGCATCCTCGACGTCTGGATCACCCGTCAGGTCTGGCGCCAGCGCAACGGAGTGGTGTCGGAGCCGAGCAGCACGGCGCGTCCGCCGCTGCGGGCGCGACGGGACGAGGGCCGGACGGACGCGGTGCCGCTGTCCGAGGCGGCCTGAGCAACAGGAAGAACGGCCCGGCCCCTTCGCGTGTGAAGGGGCCGGGCCGTTCTTCTGTCTCCGAGCAGTCCGCTACGCGGCGTCCGTCGGGGCCGGGTCGTCGGACTGGTGGCGGCGGAACATCCGCGTCGCCGTGATCTCGCCGTGGACGGTCTCCCCCTCCGGGTCCGTCTGCGGAAGCCCCGGGCGCAGGTGCTCCTCCACGCTGATGTACTTGAGCCCCGCCCGCAGGTCGGCGTCGTTGCGGAGCCGGATCACCAGCGGGAACTCCGCGAGCGCGGTCGTGTCGAACAGGCCCGTCGTGTACAGGAGCTGGACGCCGAGCGCGTCGGACACGGCCCGCTGGAGCTCCAGGAGGTACGTGGCGTTGGCGCGGCCGATCGGGTTGTCCAGGAACAGCGTGCCCGCGTGCCGGTGCTTGTCGCGGCCCCGGTCGTTGGAGCGGAGCGCCGCCATCGTGCAGTACAGGGCGATGGCGGCGGTGAGCAGCTGGCCGCCGGAGAAGACGTCGCCCATCTGCCCGACGGGGACCCGCTCGGCGCGGAGCACCGCGTCCGGCTTGAGGATCTCGACGGAGACGCCCTTGGGTTCGAGGGCCGCCTGCACGCCCCGCAGGAGCAGGGACATGCCGTCGCGGCGCAGGTCGGAGTTCTTCTTGACGGCGGCGCGGGTGGCCTCGTCGACGACCTCGCCGAGCCGCTCCGCGAGGGTGGCCTGGTCGGGCTCCTCGAAGCGGATCCGCAGGAACTCCTGGCCGGACCACTCCCCGAGGCCCTCGGGGAGCCTGGAGAGCCGCTGGGCCGAGCGGAGGGTCGCGAGGGAGGACTCCACGAGGCCGCGGAGGCGGTCCACGATCGAGTCCCGGTTGCGCTCCAGCTGCTCCAGCTCGTCGGTGAGGACCCGCAGCCGGGGCGCGAAGGCCTCGGCCCACTTGGCGGCGTGCTCGGGGAGCGCGGACGCCGGGAGTTCGCGGATCTGCTGGCGGGCCGGGGTGCGGACCTGCTCGTAGCGGGTGGAGTTGGCGTGCCGGACGAGGACGTCGCTCGCCTCGCGCACGGCCGCGTCGGCGGCGGACAGCTCGCCGGTCCGGCCGCGCAGCGCCCGGCGCGCCTCGGCGGCCGTCGTACGGGCCTCCTCCAGGGTGCCGGGGTACGGCTCGGTCTCCTCGCGCTCCTCGTCCGGGTGGTCGCGGAGCAGGTCCCGGAGGAGGGCCGCCGTCTCGTCGAAGCCGCCGGCCGCGTCCTCGGCGGCCCGGTGGTCCCGGAGCAGTCCGGCGTGGGCGGCACGGGCCGACTCCAGGGCGGCGCTGCGGGAGGCGAGTTCGGCGGTGGCGGTGCGCAGGAGGGCCTGGGCGCGCTCGGCGTCGGCGGGGACCAGCTCCTCGGGCAGTTCGGTGTGCGCCCCGCCGTCCTCGGGGGCGAGGCGCTCGGCCTCGCCCCGGAGCCGGCCGAGCTTCTCGCTGGCCTCGGAGGCGCGGGTCTCCAGCATCTGGACCAGGGACTCGGCGCGGGCGGCGGCGGCCTGGCGGGACGGGCCGTCGGCGCCGTCGGTGGACTCCAGGAGCTGTTCGGCGCGGGTGCGGACCTTGTTGGTGAGGCGGTTGAGCTCGGCGAGGGCGGCGGACTCGTCGCTCTCGGCGCGGGCCTGCTCGGCGCGCAGGTCGGCGCCGACGCCGACCTTCTCGTACAGCTGGGAAGCGGCCCGGTAGGCCTCGCGGAGGGTGGGCAGGGCGGTGCGGGGCGCGGCCGGATCGGCCTCGGGGAGCGGGTCGGGGGCGCCCGCGATCTCGGCGCGCTCGGCCCGCAGGGCGCGGGCGGTGCGGTGGGCGTCGTCGGCGGCGCGCTGGGCGGCGCGGCGGTCCTCGTCGGCGGCGCGGGCGCGCTCCAGACAGGTCTGGGCGCGGGCCTCGGACTCGGCGGCGTCGTCCGCGAGTTCGCGGAGCCTGGCCTGCCAGGCGGACCGCTCGCGCAGCCGGTACGCCAGGCCCGCGAGGGCGTCGGCGACCCGGCGGGCGCGCTGGGCGGCCTCCTGGCGCTCGTCGCGGACGCGGATCGCCTCGGCGGCGGTCTCGTCGGCCTCGGCACGGGCCGTACGGGCCTCTTCGAGGGTCGCGGCGGCCGCTTCGGCGCTCTCGCGGGCGGCCGTGGCGGCTTCGGCGAGCTCGGCGAGCATCCCGGGCGGGCAGTCGGCGCGCCAGGCGCCGATCCGGGCGGCCAGGGAGCGGTCGGCGGCGAGGCGGCCGGCGAGGGCGCGGATCTCCTCGTCGCGGGCGGCGGCCCGCGCGCGCAGGGCGTGCCGCTCCTCGTCGGCCGCGTGCTCGTCGTGCATGGCCGGGTTCGGCGGTACGAGGAAGACGCCCGCGTCCTCGTCCCCCGTCCGCGCCGGTACGGGGGCGAGCAGGGCGGCGGCGGTGCCGACGGCGACGGCGGAGCGGGGCAGCAGCGCGGCGGCGGCGAGGACCTCGCGCGCGCGTCCGTACGAGACGGGGTCGGTGATGACGACGCCGTCGACGAGTTCGGGGCGGGCGGCGAGCACGCGCGCGTGGTCGGCGGGGTCCACGGCCTGGGCGAGGTAGCGCCAGCCGGGGAGGGCGGGGATGCCGTGCTCGCCGAGGTGCTCGACGGTGGCCAGGACGTCGGGTCCCGGCGGCAGCAGGCCGCCGTCGCCGAGGGCGCCGAGGATCCGGGAGTCGTCGGCGGCGGCGGTGCGCAGCTCGAAGAGCTGCCGTTCGGCGGAGGAGACGGCCCCGTCGAGGAGGGAGCGCAGTTCGTCGGCGTACCGGTCGAAGTCGGTGACGGTGAGCGGTCCGTGGGAGGCGGGCCCGGTGGGGCCCTCACCGGCCGGGGGCAGGCTCAGGAGTTCGGCGAGGCGCTCCTCGGAGGCGAGGGCCTCGGCGGCGCGGCGCTCCGCGTCGTGGGCGTTTCCGGCGGCCCCGGCCGCGTCGGCGGCGCGGGCGGCGGCGAGTTCGGCGCGGGACTCGGCCCCGGCGGCCTCGCGGGCGCGCTCGACGAGGGCGGCGGCGGTCTCGCGGGCGGTGTCCCAGGCGGCGACCGCGGTCTTCTCGGCGTCGCTGGCGGCGAGCGCGGCGCGGGCCGGGTCGGCGTCGGGCGCGGTGTCGTCGAGCCAGCCGGCCCGTACGGCCTCGGCGGTCTCCTGCTCGACCTCGGCGAGCCGCTGGCGCAGGTGGCCGGCCTCGCTGCGGGCGCGCTGGGCCTCGGTCGCGGCGGCGGTGGCGTCGCGGTGGGCGGTCTCGCCCGCCTCCTGGAGGGCGGTGGAGCGCTCCTCCTCCTCGGCCGCGTGCCGCTCGCCCTCCTCGGCGGCGGCGGCGAGAGCCCGTACGAGGTCGGCGGCGGCCGTGGCGCGGGCGGCGAGGGCGGGGGCGGCGTCCCGCTCGGCCTCGCGGATGGCGGCGGCCACGCGCGCGGAGCGGTCGCCCGCGGCGCGGTGGCGGAGCACGGCCTCGGCGGCCTGCCAGGCGGAGTGCAGGGTGCGGGCGTCGGTGAGTTCGCGGCGCTGGGAGGCCGCGCCCTTCTCGGCGGCGGCCAGGGCCAGGGAGGCGTGCCGGTAGGCGAGTTCGGCGGCGATGAGGGAGCTGCGGCCGCGGGCGTCCTCGGCCTCGGCGACGGCGTGGGCGGCGGTGGTGACCTGCTGGGCGAGTGCGGCGCCCCGGCCGCGCTCCTCGGCGGCGCGGGCGGAGAGCCGGCGGGCGAGGGTGCGGGTGCGGCGCTCGGCGGCGGTGTGGACCTCGCGCGCGTGGGTCCGGATTCCGGCGGCCTCGACGATCCGGTTCAGGAGGTCGACGGAGCCGGCCGTGAAGTCGCGTTCGGCGGTGAGTTCGGCGCGGCGGCCGAGCTTGTTGCCGAAGCCGCCGACGAGGTCGGCGAGGCCGTCGGTGTCCCGGGTGTCGGTGACGGCGCGCAGCAGCAGGTCGGTGAAGTCGGAGTCCTTCTTGACCGCGAAGAGGCCGGCGGCCTCGCCCTCGTCGGCGTTCATCTCGCGCTGGTAGCGGAAGAGTTCGGGATCGAGGCCGAGTTCGCCGAGGTGCTCGTTCCAGCGGTCGTGGATCTCCTCCCAGACCACCTCCAGGTGCGGGTAGGCCTTGCCGGCCTCGGTCAGGGCGTCGCGGAAGCCCTTCATGGTGCGGCGGCGGCCGCGCGCGCCGGAGGCGCCCTCGACGGGCGGGCGGACCGACGTGGCCTCGGCGACGGGGAGGTTGTCCAGGCTGAGGCCGGGTCCGGGGCGGAAGGAGTACCAGGCCTCGGCGAACTTCCTGGGGTCGTTGGAGACCTGGCGGCCGCGCCACTCGCTGGCCTTGCCGACGACGACGAGTTCGCCGGTGAGGGTGTGCTGCCACTCCAGGGCGACGTGGCCGCAGTCGTCGGCGAGGAGGAACTTGCGGAGCACGCCGGAGCTGGCGCCGCCGAGGGTGTTGCGGTGGCCGGGGAGCATGACCGAGAAGATCAGCTTGAGGAGGACGGACTTGCCGCCGCCGTTCTCCAGGAAGAGCACGCCCGCGGGGGCCGGGCGGCGCGGCGGGCCGACCGGCTCGTCCTCGAAGAACTCCGCCTGGGTGGGGGCGGGGTGGGGCACGGGGGCGCCGACTCCGCGCAGGTCCAGGACCGTGTCGGCGTAGCGCGCGCCGGCGGGGCCGATGGAGTAGAGGCGGACCCGGGACAGCTCGTACATGGCGGGGACTCTCGTGCTGGGAAGATCGGCGGGGCGGCGGGACCGCGCGCGGGGTGGACGGGGTCGGCGGGATGGCGCGTGGGCGGGACTACGAGTGGAACGGGAGGCCCGCGTCGGCCGCGAGCTCCAGGTCGTCGCCCTCGTGCGGCGGCAGGAGGGTCGCGGAGCCGTCGCTGACGGGGACGACGCCGAGTTCGAGGAGTTCGGCCATGGCGGCGGAGCCGGCCATGTCGCGGACCTGGAGCTGGTAGCGGGCGGTGGTGCGGTAGGAGCCGCCGCCCTCGTCGCCGGTGCGCTGGAGGAAGCCGGAGTCGGTGAGGAACGCGGCGGCCTTGCCGACGATGCCGGTGGTGGATCCGGCGAGTCTGCGGGCGTCCTTGGTGGCGCCGGTGGCGCTGCGGCGGGCGTAGGTCCGCCAGGCGGCCTCCAGGCCTGGGGCGTCGGAGGCCGGGTCGGTGTTCTCGCCCTCCTCCTCGGCGCGCTGCTCCAGGCGCAGGCAGGCCTGGCGCACGAAGGCGTCGACGCCGTTGACGGTGAACCGGCCGATGTACGCGTCGTCGGCGAGGTCCTCGGGCCGGGGGAAGGCCATGGCGGCGACGGCGAGGTGGGCCAGGCCGTGCAGGAACCGGTCGGCGGAGTCCGTGGAGGCGCGGCGGGCGTAGTCGCCCATGCGGACGGCGAAGACGGAGTCCTCGGCGGCGGTGACGGCCATCCCCGCGCGCGGGGAGACCTCCAGGACGACGAGGCCGAGGCCGGTGGCGACGGCGTCGGCGAGGCGCGCGAAGGCGGGGTCCTCGCGGTAGCGGCGCAGGAGGTCGGCGTATTCGGCGTCGCGGGCCGGGAGCAGCTTGGGCTGGAGCCCGAAGGAGACGAGCCGGGCCGCGTCGGCGGCGTCGGCGGGGGTGACCGCGGGGCCGCCGGAGGCGGCGGGGGCCTCCGGCCTGTTCCACGCGTCGGCGTGCGGGGCCTCCTGCTCGCTCCACGCGTCGGCGTGCTCGGCGTGGGTCTCGCTCACGGCTGGGGCTCCTCGGGACGGTTCTCGGTCGGTACGGCGCGGACGGCAGGTCGGGGCACGGGCAGCGGGACAGGGGTGACGGCGGCCGGTGCCGGGCCCCGCTCGGCGGGCGCGGGCGGCCCGTCCGCGAGCCGCACGGCCCGGACGGAGGGAACGTCGCCCCGCCGCCGCGCGGCCCCGGAGCGGGACGGCCCGGGCGCGAGGGGGACGGTGCCGAGACGGGGGCGGGTGCGGGGGGTCCGCGCGGCGTCGGGGTCGGGGCCCGGGGCGGGGTCGGGCGCGTGACCGGGATCGGCTGCCGGTTCCAGGGCGCGGTCGCGGTCGGCCGCCGGGGCCGGGGGCGCGTCGGGTTCCGTTCCGGCTTCCGGCATCGGCTCCGGTGCCGCCACGACGTCGGCCTCCGGCCGGGGCGCGGGTACGGCGGTGTCCTCCGGAGCGGTCGGGACCGCCGGGGCCGGCAGGCCGAGCGCGTCGGCCGGGTCGAGGACATCGGCCGGGGCGGGCGCGTCGGCCGGGGCGGGGCCGGTCCCGTCGGTACAGGAGGCCGGGGCGGGGGGTACGAGGGTCACGTCGCCTCCGTGCGGTCGGCGGCCATGCCCGCCGCGTCGAGGAGGGCCGTACCGACGATGAGGTCGGCGCCTCCGAACTCGGGGTCGTCGAGCGGGGTGCCGTCGTCGACGGCGAAGAGCAGCCGCTCCTCGCCCTGGCGGTAGGCGGTGCCGACCGGGGGGCTCGCCGCGTGGACGGCGAGGAGGGCCACGAGGTACGGCAGGTCGGGGTCGGTCGCGCGGGCCTCGGCGAGCAGGCCGGAGAGGCGGCGCGGGGCGTCGTGCTCCAGGTCGAGCAGGCGCATGGCCTGTCCGAGCTGCTCCTCGCTGAAGCGGGAGTCGTCGGGGGTGGCGATCAGGTCGGGCTCGGGCATCTCCGCGCCCAGGTGCTCGCGCTCGACGGGCGGGGTGAGGAGCAGGTCGACGAGGTCGCCGAGGCGGACGGAGGCGGGGGTGCGCAGTCCGGTGCCGTGGGCGAAGAAGGCGTCGGTGGCGCGGGTGGCCTGCTCGACGGGGAGCGTGAGGAGCGGGGCGACCAGCTGCCCGTACAGGTCGAGTCCGGTGTACGCGGCGGGGGCGGCGAAGGCCTGGCGGTCCTGCTCGGCGCGGAAGAGCGGTCCGGCCTCCAGGAGGCGGGACTGGAGCTGGGTGTGGCGCCGGATGCAGTCCTTGACGATGTCGACGAGTTCGGCGGCGCGCCGCTTGTGCTCGGCCGTCTTCGCGTCGGTGGCGGCCTCGGCCTCGTCGCGGGCCCGGCGGATGTTGGTGAGGATCGCGTTCTCGTGGCGGTAGCGGTCGGCCACGTGGTCGAGCGCCTCGGCGATCATGTCGGGGACCGTCTGGAGCCAGTCGACGGCCCGGACGTTGCGCCGGGTGGCCTCCAGGGTCCTGCGGAGGGTCTCGGCGTACTGCACGGTCCGGTAGCGGGCCTGCTCGGCGGCGAGTTGGGCGTCGGCGAGGCGGCCCCGGCTGATGAGGACCTCCAGCTTCACCTCGGCGGCGATCTGGGCGCTGGTGACGTCGGTGTCGAGGGCTCCGACGAGGACGTTGACCGCTTCGTCGGTGGTGCGGAGGTAGACCCCGCCGCCGTATCCCGGGACCTCCTCGACGAGTTTGAAGTCGTAGTCCCTGCGGACGTAGACGCCGTCGGTGCCGAAGGTGCCGTAGACGGCGCGGAAGCCGCGGTCGACGCTGCCGACGTTGATCAGGTTCTCCAGGACCCAGCGGGCCACGCGCTCGTGCTCGGCGGCGGGGCGGTCGGGGGCCTGGGCGGCGACGCGGGGGAGCAGGCGGGCGACGATCTGCTCGTGGTCGGCGCCGGTGTCGAAGTCCATGTTCAGGGTGATGAGGTCGATCGCGGCGAGGGCCACCTCGGCCATCGCGTAGACCGTGTACTCGCCGGCCAGGTTCGCCTTGCGGGCGTCGAGGTCGTGCAGCGGGGCGGTGCACGCGAGCGCGCGGAGCCGCCGCGCGAGCCCTTCGTCGGCGGCCGGGCCCTGCGCGGGCCGCGGCCCCGCGCTGAGCTGGGGCGGAGCGAGGTCCGTCGAGGCAGGCGAAGTCACGGTGCACAGATTAGGTCCTCACCCTGACAACGGTCGAAACAGTGCGGATACGCCCGGACCCCCGGGGTCAGCGACGGGCGCCCGGCGGGGTGCCGGAGGCGCGGCCGCAGGCGTCCGCGACCCGGGCGCGGGAGTCGTCGAGGTAGCGGGCGAGGAGGCGTTCCGCCGTGCCGCGCTCGCCGGCGCGCAGGGCGCCCAGGATCTCCGCGTTCCGCGCGAGGAACGGCTCGTGGAGGGCGCGCGGGTCCTCCACGAGGTGGAGGGCGAGGCGGAGTTCGGCGAGGACGCCGCGCATCAGTTCGTCGGTACGGGCGCTGCCCGCGAGGGCGACGAGTGCGCGGTGGAAGTAGATGTTGGCCGTGGAGACGCCGTTCCAGTCGCCGGCGCGGGCGGCGGTCTCGCCCGCCGCGACGGCGGCGGCGAGGCCGTCGAGGGGGAACGGCGGCCGTCCCAGGCCCCGGACGACGGCGCACTCGACGAGCCCGCGGGTGCGGTAGATGTCGGCCACGTCGTCGGCGTCGAGGACGCGGACGAAGACGCCCCGGTTCAGTTCGTGGACGAGGAGGCGCTCGTGGGTGAGGAGGCGGAAGGCCTCCCGCAGGGTGTTGCGGGACACGCCGAGGGCGCCGCCGATGCCGTCCTCGGAGAGCCGGGTCCCGGGCGGGAACCAGCCCTCGGCGACGCGGGCGCGCAGGATGTCCGCGACCCGCTCCGCGGTGCTCGTACGGCCGAGCAGCGCGCGGTCCTCCGCCAGGCCCCCGGCCCTGTCCTCCACCGGCTCCGCCACGGTGCTCCCTCCCTCTCCGCTCTCCGCCGGTCCGACCGCGCGGAAAGCCGACGCGCGGAAGGTCGACTACACGGAAGTCGACCACGCGGAAGCCGACCGCAGGGCAGTCAACCGCATGGAGGGGGCGGAACGACAGACTTCTTGTCGGATCGTTCAACGATCCTCTACGTTGAAAGCGTCCCATGGTCCTGCCGTGCCCGCGTGGGCACGCCCCGTCCCGCGAGGCGCAGATGAGCACGAACCGGGTGTCGATCGACCTCAACGCCGATCTCGGCGAGGGCTTCGGCCGCTGGACCCTGACCGACGACGAGGAACTCCTGTCCGTGGTCACCAGCGCCAACGTGGCCTGCGGCTTCCACGCCGGGGACGCGGCCACCATGCGGCGGGTGTGCGAGCTGGCCGCCGCGCGCGGGGTGCGGATCGGGGCGCAGGTGTCCTACCGGGACCTGGCCGGCTTCGGGCGGCGGTCGATGGACGTCCCGGCGGCGGAGCTGGCCGCCGAGGTGGCCTACCAGATCGGCGCCCTGGAGGTCTTCGCCCGGGCGGCGGGCTCCCGGGTCGCGTACGTGAAGCCGCACGGCGCGCTCTACAACCGGGTGGTCGGGGACGCGGAGCAGGCGGCGGCGGTCGTCGAGGGCGTGCTGCTCGCGGACCGGACGCTGCCGGTCCTGGGGCTGCCCGGGTCCCGGCTGCACAGGGCCGCCGCGGCGGCCGGGCTCCCGGTCGTCGCCGAGGCCTTCGGCGACCGGGCCTACCAGGGGGACGGCTCCCTGCTGCCGCGCGGGCGGGAGGGGGCGGTCGTCACCGATCCCGCCGAGGTCGTGGAGCGGTCGCTGGCCCTGGCCCGGCTCGGGACGGTCACCGCGCACGACGGGACCCCCGTGGCCGTCCGGGCCCGGTCGCTCTGTCTGCACGGGGACACCCCGGGCGCGGTGGAACTCGCCCGGCAGGTCCGGGAGGGCCTCGAAGCCTCCGGGGTGCGGGTGGAGGCCTTCGCATGAGCGGGGGGCGTTCCGCGGGGGTACGCGTGCGCGTGCTGCGCGTGGGCGAGCGGGCGCTGCTCGTGGAGCTGGACGGCGGCGCCGAGGCGGAGGCGTTCCACGCCGAGGTGCTGCGCCGGCGGGCGGCCGGTGCCCTTCCCGGCGTACGGGAGGTCGTGCCGGCGGCGCGGACCGTGCTGCTCGACGGGGTGACGGACCCGGACCGGCTCGCGGCCGAGCTGCCCGGATGGGAGGTGGGGCCGCTCTCCGCGCGCGTGGAGCGGGTGGTGGAGGTGCCGGTCCGCTACGACGGACCCGATCTGGCGGACGTCGCCGCCTGCTGGGGCGTGTCCGTCGAGGAGGCGGTGCGGATCCACACGGCGGCCGACTTCCGGGTCGCCTTCTGCGGGTTCGCGCCGGGCTTCGGCTATCTGACGGGGCTCGGGGAGCGGTACGAGGTCCCCCGGCGGGCCACCCCGCGCACCGCCGTCCCGGCCGGCTCGGTCGCCCTGGCCGGGCCGTACACGGGCGTGTACCCGCGCTCCTCCCCCGGCGGCTGGCAGCTGATCGGCACCACGGACGCGGTTCTCTGGGACACCGGACGGGACCCGGCGGCGCTGCTCTCCCCCGGCACCCGGGTCCGGTTCACGGCGGAGGGCCCCGGCCCGGGAGGCGGGCGATGACGGGCAGGGCCGTCGACGTGGTCCGGCCGGGGGCGCTGACCACCGTGCAGGACCTGGGGCGCCCGGGGTACGCGCACCTGGGCGTGGTCCGTTCGGGCGCGCTCGACCCGGCGGCCGCCCGGCTCGTCAACCGGCTCGTGGGCAACGCGGAGGGGGCGGCGGTCCTGGAGACCACCGTCGACGGGTGCGCGGTGCGGCCCCGGTGCGCGGTGACCGTGGCGGTGGGCGGCGCGCCCTGCCCGGTCCGGGTGGACGGGCGCCCGGCGGCCTGGGGCACGGCGGTCCGGGTGGCGGCCGGATCGGTGGTCGAGGTCGGCACGGCTTCGCGGGGACTGCGGGCGTACGTGGCGTTCGGCGGCGGGATCGAGGTCGAGCCGGTGCTCGGCAGCCGCTCCACCGACCTGCTGTCCGGCCTGGGCCCGGCGCCCCTGACGCGGGGGACGGTCCTGCCGCTGGGCGCGGACGGGACGGTACGGACGCCGGTCGACGCGCCTCCCTGGCCGGGGCCGCCGGACGCGCTCGTCCTGCGGGTCCGGCTCGGTCCCCGCGACGACTGGTTCACCCCCGGCGCCCTGCGCACCCTCGCCACGCGCGCGTACCGGGTGTCCCCGGCGAGCAACCGGATCGGGCTGCGGCTCGAAGGACCGGCCCTGGAACGGTCCGTGACCGGGGAACTGGCGAGCGAGGGCATGGTGCTCGGCGCGGTCCAGGTGCCGCCGGACGGGCGCCCGGTGGTCTTCCTCGCGGACCATCCGACGACCGGGGGCTATCCGGTCGTCGGGGTCGTCCGGGAGGCCGACCTGGGCGCGGCGGCCCAGGCGGTGCCGGGGACGCCGGTGCGGTTCGTGCCGGTGCGGTGAACAAGGCGGCCCCCTCTCTTCGCACACGTGGCGCCTTCGCGCGCGTGGCGTCCCCGGTTCATCGGCCGGGCGTCTCCGGGGCGGGGAGGGCGTCGTGGGCACGGAGGAAGGCGGTGACGGAGCGGTCCCAGGCGAAGCCCTCCGCACGCGCGCGTGCGGCCCGGCGGCGGACGGTCTCCGGGACGGCGAGGAGGCCCTGGACGCCGGAGGCGAAGGCCGCCGGGGTGTCGGCGGCGGCCACCCCGGCCGTGCCGACGACCTCAGGGAGGGCCGAGGAGGCGCTGACCACGACCGGAGTGCCGCAGGCGAGGGCTTCCAGGGCGGAGAGCCCGAACGTCTCGGCGGGCCCCGGCGCCAGGCAGACGTCGGCCGCCGCCTGGAGGTCGGCCAGGTCCTCCCGGTCGGCGAGGTGCCCGACGAACCGCACCGGGAGGCGCCGCTCGCGCGCCCGCCGCTCCAGGCCGGCCCGCAGCGGCCCGTCGCCCGCGACCACGAGCGCCGCCTCGATCCCCGCGCCGCGCAGCTCCTCCAGGGCGTCCAGGGCCGTGCCGGGCCGCTTCTCGACGGAGAGCCGCGAGCACAGCAGGAGCAGCACCCGCTGCCCGTCCGCGTACCGGGCCCGCGTCGCGGTGTCGCGGCGGCCGGGCCGGCAGTGGTCCAGGTCGACGCCGAGCGGAGCCCGTACGACGTTGCGGGCCCCGACCCGTACGAACTCGCGCTCCGCCCACTCCGTCGTGCAGACGATCCGGGCGAACGCCCAGGCGGTGCGGCGGTTGAGCCGGTCCGCCGCGCGGGCCGCGAGGGCGGGCGGCACGCCCCAGGTGCGCAGGACCCCGTCGGCGGTCTCGTGGGAGACCATGACCGACGGCACGCGGGCGCGTCGCGCCCACTCGCCCGTCCACCGCAGGGTCGTGCGGTCCGAGACCTCGATGCGGTCGGGGGCGAGCTCGTCGAGGAGGCGGGCGACCCGGCGCCGGTCGGCGAGGACCCGGTAGCCGCCGGTGCCGGGCAGCACGGGACCGGGGAGGGTGACGATCCGGCCCTGCGCGGTGCGGCGGTCGCTCGCGGCCTCGCCGGGGACGACGAGGACCGGTTCGTGCCCGGCCTCCAGATAGCCGCGGCCGAGCCGGTCGAGGGCGGTGCGGAGGCCGCCGGACGTGGGGGTCACGAAGTTCGCGAGCCGCACGATCCGGAGCCCGTCGCGGCCGGCCCGGGCGTCCGTACGCGTGCGCGTGGCCGTGGCCGTGGTCTTGGTCTTGGTCGTGGCCGTCGTACGGGTGCCGTTCACGCCGCCACCGCCGTCCGCTCGCGCAGGACCTCCCGATAGTGGCCGATCAGTTCGTCGCCCAGGGCCTCCCAGGTGCGGTCCCGGACGGCGGCGCGGCCGGCCCGGCCCTGGGCGGCGCGCAGGTCCGGCGCGGCGGCGAGCGCGGCGACGGCGTCGCGCAGGGCGTCCGGGTCGCCCGGGGGCACGAGGAGGCCGGTGAGGCCGTGGTCGACCAGGTCCAGGGGCCCGCCGACGGCCGGGGCGACCACCGGCACCCCGCTGGCCATGGCCTCCTGAACGGTCTGGCAGAAGGTCTCGTACGGGCCGGTGTGGGCGAAGACGTCGAGCGAGGCGAAGATCCGGGCGAGGTCGGCGCCGGTGCGGCGGCCCAGGAACCGGGCGCCCGGCAGCGCGGTGCGCAGCGCGGGCCCGCTCGGGCCGTCCCCGACGACCACGACCCGTACGCCGGGGAGCCCGCAGACCCCGGCGAGCAGGTCCACGCGCTTCTCGGGAGCGAGGCGGCCCACGTAGCCGACGAGGAGTTCGCCGTCCGGGGCGAGGGCGCGGCGCAGGGCGGCGTCGCGCAGTCCGGGACGGAAGCGGAGGGTGTCGACCCCGCGGCCCCAGAGCCGGACGCGGCCGACGCCGTGGGCCTCCAGGTCGCGCAGGGCGGCGGTGGACGGGGCGAGGGTGCGGTCGGCCGCGCCGTGCACGGCGCGGAGGCGGCGCCAGGCGGCGCCCTCGCCGGTTCCCACGTACGTGCGCGCGTAGCCGGCGAGGTCCGTCTGGTAGACGGCGACGGCGGGGATGCCGAGCCGGGCGGCGGCCGTCATCCCGCGCGCTCCGAGCACGAACGGTCCGGCGAGGTGCACGAGGTCGGCGCGGTGCGCGGCGATGGCCGCGGCGACCCGGCGGCTGGGCAGGGCGACCCGTACCTGCGGATAGCCGGGCAGGGGCAGCGAGGGCACCCGGACGACGGCGCAGGGGGCGTCGGCGTCCGCCGCCGGGTCGGCGACGGCGGGGGCGATGACGAGCGGGACGTGGCCCCGCCGGACGAGGTGGCGCGCGGTCTGCAGGGCGCAGTGCGCCACACCGTTGACGTCGGGAGGGAAGGATTCGGTGACGATGACGACACGCATACGGGTGTTGTCGTCGCGCCCGGCGTGTCCCCGCCGAAGTCGATCTGGACGGGGGGAGAACGTCCCGTGAGCGTTTCCCCGCGTGGGCCCCTTACGGGGCGCGTGGGGGCGGGGACGGGGCGCGGCGGGGTTTCGGTGCCGGCGGTACGGCTCCGTCTCCGGCCCCGGCAGCGCGCCGCCGCGTGCTCCGGCGCCGCCGGCAGGGGGTCCGGGGCTTCCACGCCCGGCGGTCCGGCTCCGGCGGCGTGCCTTCCGGCCGCCGCCGCACCGAGGTGGGGGCGGATGCGGGGGCGGGATCTGCGGCGGAGGCCCTGCCGCCCCGGGCCGGGTTCAGGAAACGACCGGCGGCCGGTGGCCGGTGGCCGGGGCGGCTGGCGGCTGGCGGCTGGCGGCTGGCGGCTGGCGGCTGGCGGCTGGCGCAACCTACAACCGGGGCGGCCAGGGCAACCGACAGCCGGAGCAACCGGGCCAGCCAAGGCAACCGACAGCCGGAGCAACCCGACCGGCCGGCGGCCTAGGCAACCGGCGGCCGGGCCGGCACCGGCCTTCAGGACCGGCCACCGGCCACCGGCCGAAGCACGCCACCGGCCCCAGCAGGAACAGCACCGGCCCACCCGACCCCGGCCGAAACACGCCACCGGCCCACCCGACCCCGGCCGGAACAAAGCACCGCCCCGCCCGGCCCCGGGGCGCCCGCAGACGCCCCCGGGCCCTCAGACCTGCAGATCCGGCCCTATCCGGTTCCGCACCGCCAGCTGGACCTCGACCTCCTCGGCCGGGTCGGCGGCGAGGCGGCGGAGGCGTTCGGCGACGCGGATGTCGCCGGTCTCGGCGTGCTGGGCGGCGACCTCGCGGGTGGTCTCCTCGCAGTCCCAGAGGCACTCGACGGCGAAGCCGGTCGCGAAGGTGGGGTCGGTGGCCGCGAGGGCGCGGGCCGTGCGGCCGCGCAGCTGGGAGGAGGCCGTCTCCCGGTAGACGTGGCGCAGCACGGGCGCCGCGCAGGCGATGCCGAGGCGCCCCGCCCCGTCGACGAGGCAGGCGAGTTCGGGGGCGTCGGGGCCCTGGGAGCGTACGGTCTCGCGCAGCGCGCCGAGGACGGAGGGGGAGTCCTCGGCGGTGCCGCGGCAGGCCAGTACCTCGGCGGCGGCGGCGCCGAGCGCGTCGGTGCGCCGGACCCACGCGCGGGCGCGGGCGACCGCGTCCTCGCCGCACATCCGGCGGTAGGCGGCGACGGCGGCCTCGGCGACCGGGCGGGGGGCGCCGTCGGCGGCGTGCTCGACGAGGTCGAGGACGGCGGGGTCCCCCGACTCGGCGAGGTGGTGGAGGGCGGCGCCCCGGGCCCCTTCCGCGCCGTCGCGGGCGGCGGCGAGGAGCTCGGGCCGGTCCTCGGGTCCGGCGACGGCGGTGAGGCAGCGGGCGGCGGGGCCGTAGAGGACGGCACCGCGCTCGTACCCCTCCTGCGCCCAGTCGAGGACGGCGCGCACGCTCCAGCCGGGGCGGGGCCCGGTGGGGCGCATCTGGCGTTGCCAGCGGTCGAAGGAGCCCTGCTCCATGGCGGCCCTGACGCGGGGGCCCACGGTGTCGCGCCGGTCCTCGGCCCACAGGCGCCAGGGCCGGGGCTCGAAGGCGTCGCGCACGGTGCGGGCCAGCTCGGCGTCGCCCTCCGCGTCGGCCGCGAAGCGGGCCAGTACGGGCGGGGCGAGCGCGCGGAGTCCGGCGTCGTCGTCGCGGAGGGCCAGCTCGTCCAGGGCCCAGGCCCAGTTGGTGCCGGTCGCGGCGTAGCGCCGGAGCAGCAGCAGGGCGTCCTGGCGTCCGTAGGAGGCGAGGTGGCCGAGGACGGCGAGCGCGAGCCCGGTCCTGGACTCCTCGGTGTCGAGGTGGTCCTCGGCGCCGAAGAGGTGCGCCTCGATCTCCTCCAGACCGCCGTGGAGGTCCAGGTAGAGACGGGCGTAGTAGAGGGAGCGGTTCTCGACCTGCCAGTCGTGGCGGGGGTCGTCGAGAACGCAGTGGGCGAGGGCCGCGAGGGCCTCGGCGCGCGGCGCGGCGAGGGCGTGCAGGGTGCCGTCGCCGCGGCCCCGCTGCAGCAGGCCGAGCAGGGTGCCGCTCGGCGCTATGACTGGATCGAACATGGGGAGACGCCTCACATCAAGCTGTCGACACGACCGGGGGATGCCGGGATGACCGGGATGAACCGGGTCAGGCGGTGCATCGGTGTACGCCTAGGCCGTGCGGCGACATGTCGGGCCGCTCGTCGTCCTGCGCTTGCCAGTGACCATCTTCCTCTGCCTCTCGTCGGTGGCCCGTTTCGCCGGGTCCGACGTCATGATGACCCACCCATTTCGCCACCGCGACCACATTTACGACGCCGCCTCACCTGGGGTTCAGCGCCCGTTCACCGGGTCCCGAAGAGTTCCAGGAGTTCGGCCCTGCCGAACATCCGGGCGGTGTCGACGGCGGACGGAGTCCCGGACTCCGGATTCGCGCCGCCGGCGAGGAGCGCGCGGATCACGTCCTCCTGGCCCTTGAAGACGGCGCCGGCGAGCGGGGTCTGGCCGCGGTCGTTGGCGCGGTCGGCGTCGGCGCCCCGCTCCAGGAGGGCGGAGACCGCGGCGGCGTGGCCGTGGTAGGCGGCGAGCATGACGAGCGAGTCGCCCCGGTCGTTGGTGAGGTTCGCGGGGACGCCCGCGTCGACGTAGGCGGCGAGGGCTTCGGCGTCCCCCGTGCGCGCGAGGCCGAAGACCTTCGACGCCAGCTCGATGACCTCGGGGTCGGGAGTCTCGCTCATCGGGTGGACCGCCTCTCTCCTGTGGTGTCGGGCCGCGCACGGCGAGCGCGGCCGTACGGGTGAATCGACAGGGTACTGCCCGTTCGGAGACATGACCCTGTGCGACCGAGGCAAAGATCACGGCGTCCCGTTCCCGTCCGATTCCCCTTTAGCGCACCTCGGGCGTTTCGCCACCCGGCCGTGCGTCCGCCGTCCGCCGGTCAAGTGAAATCACCCGTTTTTCACTCCAATGCACCTTTAGTCACATAGATACTTGCGGTGAACCTGGAAGAACTCATGGTGACTGTCCCCTCAACCAGGAGAACAACCAATGATCCTGTCCATCTCAGGCGTGGTCCTGCTCGGCATCATCTGCTTCCTGTTCTTCAAGAAGGACGGACTCAAGGCCTCGCACGCCCTCGTCTGCTCGCTGTTCGGCTTCTACCTCGCGGGCACGGCCATCGCCCCGAGCATCACGGCGGGCGGGCAGAGCCTCGCCGGTCTCCTGGGCGGGATCAAGTTCTGACGCCCCTCAGCCCCTTCCACCACTTCAGGAGTACGACGTGGCCCGGCGACCACTCCCCCGCATTCTGAGCAGCGGCAGCGCGCAGATCGCCCGCAGTCGAGAGATCGCGCGCACGGCCGCCGACAGCGCCACCGATGTGCTCCATCCGCTGATCACGGTCTCCCGCGGTCTGCGGAAGCTGGCCGCGTCCGCGCGCGCCAAGTGGGCCGCGACCCCCAAGGAGCGGCGTGGTCCCACGCTGTTCCTGGTCGCGGCCTGCGTCCTGGTCGTCGCCCTCCTGCCGTACGGGCCGCTCCTCGCGCTCGTCACGCTGATGGGCGCCGCCGCGTGGAAGGGGCGCGAGCGTCCGGTCGTCAAGACCGGTCCCGACGAGGCGGAGACCGCCCGCCTCAAGGGCCTGTACGAGGCGCTCGTGCCGTACTTCTCCGTCCCCGAGGATCCCTCCCCGCTCTTCTCCCACGGGGGCGACTGGAGCGGACCCTTCGGGGAGTACGCCTTCGACGAGGACGGGCGTCTCACCCGGCTGCGGATCGCGTACCCCCCGTACTTCGCCGACGGCGAGCCGGCCGCGCGCGCCCGCGTCGAGCAGCTGCTGCACGCCAAGTCGGGGCGCGGGCGCGAGTACCGCTTCGACTGGGACGAGGAGGACAACCGGCTCGTCCTGAGCGTGCTGCCCGCGCTGTCCACCGCCGTCGCCGCCCAGCGCTTCGTCACCGTGCCGGGCGAGACCGTCCTCGGCTTCACCGACGCCGACGCCGTGCAGCGGACCGTGCCGGTAATCTCGGCGGACGGCACCGAGGACGCCCCGGCCGTGGTCTGGCGCACCGGTCCCCGCTCCACCGAGCCGCACCTACTGGCCGTGGGCCGGCCGGGCAGCGGCACCACCTCCCTGCTGCGCTCGATCGCGCTCCAGGCGCTCCCCCACGGCGACGTCCTGATCGTCGAGGGCGGCGGCACCGGCGAGTACGCGTGCCTGACCGGCCGGGCCGGGGTCCTCGCCGTCGAGTGCGGACTCTCCGGCGCCCTGACGAGCCTGGAGTGGGCGGCGCACGAGACCGAGCGGCGTCTGATCGCCATGAACCAGGCCCGGCAGGCGGGCCTGCCCGCGCCCGAGGACACCCGGCGCCCGCTGTGGATCCTGCTCGACCGGCCGGGCGTCCTCGGCCACCTGGCCGCCGCCGACGGCCGCCCCGACCCGCAGGAGCTGCTCCGGGTGCCGCTGCGGCACGGGCGGGCGGCTCAGGTGACGGTGGTGGCGGCCGAGCAGTTCGACCACGTGGACATGCTGAGCGAGGCGGTACGGAGCCACACCGGGGCCCGGGTCGTCCTCGGCCCCGCCTCGCCGGGGCAGATCGAGGCCGTCCTCGGCGTCCCGCCGCACACCACGCCGACGCCCGACGTCCCCGCCGGCCGGGGCTACGCGCGCCTGGGCACCGGTCCGGTGCTGCGGCTCCAGGTGCCGGCGACGCCCGACCCGTACGACGACGCGACGAGCGACGCGCACCGCCAGGCGGTCCTGGACCTGCTCCCGGAGCGGAACCCGGCCGTGCCCGCGGCGCCCACGGCCCCGCCCGTACCCGCCACCGCTCCCGCTCCCACGGTGGTGATCGAGAAGATCCCCGTCACCGCCCCCGAACCGGCCCCGGCGGCGGGTCCGGGCCCGCTCCACGCGCCGGTCCCGGCCGAGGGCTGAAACGCCGGACGCGGCGGAGGGGCGGATACGGACCGTGGTGTCCGTATCCGCCCCTCCGCCGTCTCCCGGGCGGCACCGGCACACCCCCGGAGGGACTACGCCACGAACGACCGGGGCGGCTCCGTCCCGCCGCCCGCCCCCGACTCGACCAGGCGGGCCGCGGCGGCGAGCCGGACGGCCGCCTCGTCCGCGACCGGGCCGCCGACCGTGAAGGGCAGCCGGACGAAGCCCTCGAAGGCGCCGTCGACGCCGAAGCGCGGCCCGGACGGCACCCGGACGCCGACCCGCTCCCCCACCTCGGCGAGCCGGGAGCCGGAGAGGCCGCCGGTGCGCACCCAGAGGGTCAGGCCGCCGCGCGGGACCGTGAACTCCCACTCCGGCAGCTCCCTGCGGACCGCCGTCACCAGCGCGTCCCGGTTCTCCCTGGCCTGCTCGCGCCGCAGCCCCACGGCCTCCTCCCAGCCGCCCGTCCTCATCAGCCAGTTCACGCCGAGCTGCTCCAGGACGGGGGTGCCGAGGTCCGCGTAGGCGCGGGCGGCCACCAGGGAGCGGATGACGTCGGGCGCGGCCCGGACCCAGCCGATGCGCATCCCCGCCCAGAAGGCCTTGCTGGCCGAGCCGACCGTCAGGACGGTGGAGCCGGCCGGGTCGAAGGCGCAGACCGGCCGGGGCATCTCCAGGTCGTCGTCGAGGTGCAGCTCGGCCATGGTCTCGTCGACGACGAGCACCGTGCCGGCCGAGCGGGCCGCCTCCACCAGCTGCCGCCGCTGGTCCTCGTCCGCGAGCGCGCCGGTCGGGTTGTGGAAGTCGGCGACGACGTACGCGAGGCGGGGCGCCGCGTCCCGCAGCACCTGGCGCCAGCGGCCCAGGTCCCAGCTGCCGATCCCCTCGGACATGGCGACGGGCACGAGCCGGGCCCCGGCCTCCCGCATCAGCTGGAGGATGTTGGCGTACGAGGGGGACTCGACGGCGATGCGCTCGCCGCGCCCGGCGAAGAGGTGGCAGATCGCGTCCATGGCGCCCATGGCGCCGGTCGTGACCATGATCTGCTCGGGCATGGTGGGGATGCCCCGGGCGGTGTACCGGTCGGCGAGCATCTGCCGCAGCGCGGGAAGGCCGGCCGGGTAGTCCCCGTGGGTGTGGGCGTAGGGCGGCAGCTCCTCCAGGGCGCCCTGGAAGCCCCGGGACAGCCAGGGCTCGGGGGCGGGGAGGGCCGCGCAACCCAGGTCGATCATCGAGCCGAGGGCCTCGGGCGGCAGCGGTTCGAGGCCGCGCGCGGGCAGCGGGTTCCCGGCGGGGACGGCGGTCCAGCTGCCGGCGCCGCGCCGCGACTCCAGGAAGCCCTCGGTGCGCAGCGCCTCGTAGGCGGCGGCCACCGTCGTCCGGCTGACGGCGAGCGCGAGGGCGAGCTCCCGCTCGGCGGGCAGACGGGCGGCGACCGGGACGCGGCCCTCCAGGACGAGCAGCCGGATGCCGTCGGCGAGGGCGCGGTAGGCGGGCGGCTTGCGGGCGCCGGGCCCGGCGGGCCGGGGCTGCTGCGCCTGGAGCTGTCGGGCGAGCTGTGCCGGTCCCACCGCCGAAGTCCACTGAGCCATGGAAATCAGTCCACCTTCCTCGAATTGGCCATGGTTGGCCTTCGATCCCCTGCCACAGAGTGGCACGAGTCAGTCCACTACCACCACCCTGGGGGGCAGCACCTTGTCCATCGCCTCCGGCCTCCGCGGCCGGCACCTCACCCGTCGTCTGGTCCAGCTGTACGTGGGGCTGACGCTGTACGGCGTCAGCTCGGCGCTGCTCGTGCGCGGTTCGCTCGGCCTGGAGCCCTGGGGCGTCCTCCACCAGGGCCTCGCGGAGAAGACCGGGCTGACGATCGGCGTGGTGTCGATCGTGGTGGGGGCGGTGGTGCTGCTGCTGTGGATCCCGATCCGGCAGCGGCCCGGCCTGGGCACGGTGTCCAACGTCTTCGTGATCGGCCTGGCGATGGACGGCACCCTGGCCCTGGTCCCGGAGTCCGACGGCCTGGCCGTGCGGGTGCCGCTGCTGGTCCTGGGGATCGTCCTCAACGGGGTCGCGACCGGTCTGTACATCGCGGCGCGGTTCGGCCCCGGCCCGCGCGACGGCCTGATGACCGGGCTGCACCGGCTCACCGGCCGCTCCATCCGCCTGGTGCGGACGGCCCTCGAAGTGGCCGTGGTGGCGACCGGCTTCCTGCTCGGCGGCTCGGTGGGGATCGGCACGGTGCTCTACGCGCTCTCGATCGGTCCGCTGGCCCAGTTCTTCCTGCGCCGGTTCGCGGTCCCGGAGCGGGAGGGCGGCCTCACGGTGGCCTCCTCCGGCCCTTCCCCGACACAGGACCCCGCCCGGACGCAGGACCCCGCCCCGGCGGAAGGCCCCGCCCCGGCTCAGGACGCCGCCCCGGCGGAAGGCCCCGCCCCGGCTCAGGACGCCGCCCCGGCCGGTGACCCCGCCCCGGCGGAGGTCACCGGCCCCGCGACGGCCGCCCGTCCCCCGGCGGTCGCCCCCGGGACACCGGAACAGGCCATACTGCGGCGGTGACCCGCGTACGCCACCCCTATCTCGACCACCCCTCTCCCCTCCCGTTCGCCCACCGCGGCGGCACGGCGAACGGCCTGGAGAACACCGCGGCCGCCTTCCGCCGGGCCGCCGCGGCGGGCTACCGCTACTTCGAGACCGACGTCCACACGACGTCCGACGGAGCGCTCGTCGCCTTCCACGACGCGACCCTGGACCGGGTGACGGACGCCTCGGGGCGGATCCGCGACCTGCCGTGGGAGGCGGTGCGCGAGGCCCGGGTGGCGGGCCGGGAGCCGCTGCCGCTCTTCGCCGACCTCCTGGAGGAGTTCCCGGAGGCCCGCTGGAACGTGGACCTCAAGACGGAGTCGGCCCTGGTCCCGCTGATCGACCTGATCCGCCGGACGGGCTCCTGGGACCGGGTCTGCGTGAGTTCCTTCACCGAGGCCCGGCTGGCCCGGGCGCAGCGCCTGGCCGGTCCGCGCCTCGCCACCTCGTACGGGGTGCGCGGGGTGGTCGGACTGCGGCTGCGCTCCCTCGGCGTCCCGGCGGCGCTGCGGGCCGGCGCGGTGGCCGCGCAGGTCCCGGAGCGCCAGGGCGGGATCCCGGTGGTCGACCGGCGGTTCGTCCGGGAGGCGCACGCGCGCGGGCTCCAGGTCCACGTGTGGACCGTGAACGATCCGGCCCGCATGACCTCTCTCCTCGACCTGGGGGTCGATGGCATCATGACCGATCACCTGGAGACGCTGCGCTCGGTGCTGACCGAGCGGGGCGCGTGGCACTGAGCGCGCGCCCGGGCGGCCCGGGGACGGACCGCAAGGGGCACGGGCCCACGGGGACGAACGAGGGGGCGCGGCCGTGACCGCTGACACCACCGAGCCGGAGGAGTACGCCTCCGGCCCCGCCGAACGGCGGCGCGAGCAGCGGGGCTGGTACTTCTACGACTTCGCGTGCTCGGTGTACTCGACGAGCGTGCTCACCGTCTTC
Organism: Streptomyces sp. NPDC093071; assembly: GCF_044754545.1. NCBI lineage: Bacteria > Bacillati > Actinomycetota > Actinomycetes > Kitasatosporales > Streptomycetaceae > Streptomyces > Streptomyces sp. NPDC093071. The sequence goes on from NZ_JBIVPH010000016.1 coordinate 43,547, forward strand.
CTGGGCCCGTACCTGACCTCGGTGGCGCGGGCGGCGGCCGACCCGGAGGGGTTCGTCCACCCGCTGGGCATACCCGTGCGGGCGGGCTCCCTCTTCGCGTACGCCGTGTCGGCCTCCCTCGTGGTCGCGGTGCTCGCGATGCCGCTGGCGGGTGCGGCGGCCGACCGCACGGGCCGGAAGAAGCCGCTGCTCGCGGCGACCGCGTACCTGGGGGCGACGGCCACGGCCGGGATGTTCTTCCTAGACGGCGACCGCTACCTCCTGGGCGCCTTCCTGCTGATCGTGGCGAACGCCTCGCTCTCGGTCTCGATGGCGCTCTACAACGCCTATCTGCCGCAGATCTCGGAGCCGGACGAGCGGGACGCGGTCTCCTCCCGCGGCTGGGCCTTCGGCTACACGTCCGGCGCGCTGGTCCTCGTCCTGAACCTGGTCCTCTACTCGGGCCACGACTCCTTCGGACTCACCGAGGGGGAGGCAGTCCGGATCTGCCTGGCCTCGGCCGGCGTGTGGTGGGGCGCGTTCACCCTGGTGCCGCTGCGGCGGCTGCGCGACCGGCGGATCCCCCGGGAGGGACGGCGGGCCGGGGAGGGCGCGGTCGGCGGCGGCTGGCGCCAGCTGCGGGCGACCCTGAAGGACATGCGCCGGCACCCGCTGACGCTCTCCTTCCTGCTCGCCTACCTGGTCTACAACGACGGCGTGCAGACGGTGATCTCACAGGCCTCGCTGTACGGCTCCGAGGAGCTGGGCCTGGACCAGACGACGCTCATCACGGCGGTCCTGCTCGTCCAGGTGCTCGCGGTGGCGGGGGCCCTCGGCATGGGGCGGCTCGCCCGGTCGTACGGCGCCAAGCGGACGATCCTGGGCTCGCTCGCGGTCTGGACCCTGATCCTGGGGGCGGCCTACGCCCTGCCGGCCGACGCGCCCGTGTTCTTCTACTTCCTGGCGGCCGCGATCGGTCTGGTCCTGGGCGGCAGCCAGGCCCTGTCCCGCTCGCTGTTCTCGCACCTGGTGCCGCGCGGCAAGGAGGCGGAGTACTTCTCGGCGTACGAGATGAGCGACCGGGGGCTCAGCTGGCTGGGTCCGCTCGTGTTCGGTATCGCGTATCAGCTGACCGGAAGCTATCGGGATGCCATCATCTCCCTGTTGATCTTCTTCATCGCCGGCTTCGTCCTGCTCGCCAGGGTGCCGGTGCGGCGCGCGGTCGAGGCCGCGGGAAATCCGGTGCCGGGGCGTATTTAGACGTGGCGGTGAAAGGGCGGTAGTGTACGCGTTTGGCCTGCCAGGCGGACCGTTACTGCGTGCTGCTTTGGTGAAGACACCACGTCACACCTGCCGTCAGATGTGACAAAACGGGCACTGGTGGGTACAACAAGGGGCGGCACGACGGGCGACGCATGTCCCGGCACGGGAATCTTTACCGCCGACCGGACGTTGACCGGATAACGACGACAGCGACATCTGTCCTGTGGGCGACAAGCCCGGGAGGCACGATTCATGAGTGAGCGAGCTCTTCGCGGCACGCGCCTCGTGGTGACGAGCTACGAGACCGACCGCGGCATCGATCTGGCCCCGCGCCAGGCGGTGGAGTACGCATGTGAGAAGGGACATCGCTTCGAGATGCCCTTCTCCGTAGAGGCGGAGATTCCGCCGGAGTGGGAGTGCAAGGTCTGCGGAAGCCAGGCACTCCTGGTGGACGGGGACGGTCCCGAGGAGAAGAAGGGCAAGCCTGCGCGTACGCACTGGGACATGCTCATGGAGCGGCGCACCCGCGAGGAGCTGGAGGAGGTCCTCGCCGAGAGGCTGGCCGTCCTGCGCTCCGGCGCCATGAACATCGCCGTGCATCCGCGCGACAGCCGCAAGTCCGCCTAGCGGACCGCCGGACGATCAACGCCGCGGGGCCCGGTACACGAAGGCGTGTACCGGGCCCCGCGGCGTTTCCGCGTGCGCCGCTCCGGACGGCGCCGGAATCAGGGGGTCAGGGGCGGGCGGGTCCCGTCGGCCCGGTACGGGCTCCGGGGGGCGTCCTCGCGGACGACCTCGCCCTGGACCACCTTCCCGTCCGGGCGGTGGATGCGGGCCTGCTGGAAGGCGTCCTGGAGGCCGCCGGGGGACGCGGTGGCCATCCGGCGCTCGACCGCCCTCTCCGCGCGCCGCCCGAGGAACGAGCGGACCGGGGGGATCAGCAGGAGCAGGCCGGCCGCGTCGGAGACCAGGCCGGGGAGGATCAGGAGCAGGCCGCCCAGCATCAGGAAGCCGTTGCGGTCCTCCGCGCCGGTCCGCTCCGGCGCGACGGGCACCCCGCCGGTCCGCGCGGCCTCCTGGGCCTGCTGGAAGGTCGAGGTGAGGTTCCGGAAGGCGCGCCGGCCCGCCCGCTTGACGACGAAGGTGCCGAGCAGGGCACCGCCGACGAGCAGGGCGAGGACGGTCGGTCCGCCCGCCGCGTCCGCCACCACCGTGAGCAGCCAGATCTCCAGGACCAGCCAGGCGGCGAGGCCGAGCGGAAGGAACGTACGCGCGCGGGAGCGCTTCTTGGGGGCGGGAGAGGGCGGTACGCCGGTCGTCATGGTCCCCAGTGTGCCTGGAGCCCCGCCGGAACGGCGTAAAGGAAAGATCAGCGCGTACGGATCACGCGCCGGCCCGTGGGGTCAGGAGGACTTGCGGCCGAGCCGCTTGCCGACCTTCTCCGCGCGCGCCGTCAGGCCCCAGCCGGTGACCCGCCACAGCGCCTCGACGAGGATGTCGCGGCTCATCTTCGAGTCGCCGACCTCCCGCTCCACGAACGTGATCGGGACCTCGACGACGTGGTAGCCCGCGGCGACCGCGCGGCGGGCCAGGTCGACCTGGAAGCAGTACCCGGCCGAGGCCACGTCCTCCAGGCCCAGGCCTTCCAGGGTCTCCTTGCGGAAGGCCCGGTAGCCGCCGGTGACGTCGCGGATCGGCACGTCGAGCATCACGCGCGAGTAGAGGCTGCCGCCCCGGGAGATGAACTCGCGGGACTTCGGCCAGTTCACGATCCGGCCGCCCGGCACCCAGCGGGAGCCGAGCACCAGGTCCGCGCCCTTGAGGGCGGTGAGCAGCCGCGGGAGCTCCTCGGGCTGGTGGGAGCCGTCGGCGTCCATCTCGACGAGGACTCCGTAGCCGTGCTCGATGCCCCACCGGAAGCCGGCGAGGTAGGCGGCGCCGAGCCCCTCCTTGCCCTTGCGGTGCAGGACGTGCACGTGGTCGTCGTCGGCGGCGATCTCGTCCGCGAACTTGCCCGTGCCGTCGGGGCTGTTGTCGTCGGCGACGAGCACGTGCGCGTCGGGTACGGCTTCCCGCACCCGCGCGACGATCGGCTTGATGTTGTCCGCCTCGTTGTAGGTCGGAATGATCACCAAGGCCTTGCCGAGCGGGCCGTAACGCCTCTGGCCACCGTCGTTCACTGCTGCCCCTTCGGATACAAACACAGGCCCCCACCATAGCGAGGTCCCCGGGATGCTCCGGCGCGGCGGGTCGGGTGGGACGGGTGACGTGCGGCGCGGGGCCCGTCGTCCTTCGGTCCGGCCCGGGATCCGCCGGCTGCGGGTCGATCGGGAGCCGTTGTCTACTGAACGTCCGGGCCCCACCCGGGTCGCACCTTCCGCCGGGCGCTTTCCCTCGCGGCCGAGGCGCGGGCGGCGTTCGGCTGACGCGCGGGGCGCGGTCCGGTCGGACGTCCTGTGGTGGACGCGGAGAACCTACCCGCCCCCGGCGGTCCGCTGTCAATACCCGCCCGACCTGCGGTTTCCTCCCGAAAGGCCAGGTCGGAGGGGAAGATCCGCAGGTCGGGGACGAGCGTCCGAAGGGGTGTTCCGAGGGGGAGGATCCCCTCCGTCACACGTCCGGCCGCACGAACACCGTCCGTCCGTGCACCACCGTGCGCAGGCAGACGGGGAGGTCGGCGCCGGGCGAGAGGTCGGGCAGGCCGGGCGTGCCGGAGCGCGGGTCGGTGGACCAGCGGGCGACCCGGTCGTCGGGCGCCTGGACGACGAGCTCCTCGGTGCGCCAGACCGCGTAGTCGGCGGGGGCGCCGGGGACGAGCGTCCCGGCGTCGTCGCGGCCGACGGCCCGCCAGCCGCCCCGGGTGTGGGCGGTGAAGGCGGCGCGGGCGGAGATCCGGTGCTCCGGGGTGCGGTGGAAGGCGGCGGCCCGGACGGTGCCCCAGGGGTCGAGCGGGGTGACGGGGGCGTCGGAGCCGAAGGCCAGCGGCACGCCGGCGCGCAGCAGGGCCGCGTACGGGTTGAGGGTGCGGGCCCGGTCGGCGCCGAGCCGGTCGGCGTACATGCCCTCCTCGCCGCCCCAGAGCGCGTCGAAGGCGGGCTGGACGGAGGCGGTGAGGCCCAGCTCGGCGAAGGCGGCGATCGTCTCGGGGGTGAGCATCTCGACGTGCTCGACGCGGTGCCGGGCGGCCCGGATCCGGGCGAGGCCGAGCTTCTCGGCGGCGGCCCTGAAGCCCTCGACGACGGCGGTGACGGCGGCGTCCCCGATGGCGTGGAAACCGGCCTGGAGCCCCGCCTCGGTGCAGGCGACGACGTGGAGGGCGACGGTGGTCGCGTCCAGGTGGGCGGCGCCGGTGTGACCGGCGTCGACGTGGTCGGCGTACGGCTCGTGGAGGCAGGCCGTGTGGGAGCCGAGGGAGCCGTCGGCGAAGAGGTCGCCCGCGGCGCCGAGCGCGCCGAGGTCCCGCGCCCGCTCGACGTCGAGGTCGGCCCAGTAGCCGACGACCCGGGGCCCGGCCTCCTCGCGCGCGAGGTCGAGCAGTCCGGTGAAGTCCTCCTCGGAGGAGATCCGGGGGCCGCCGCACTCGTGCAGGGTGCCAATGCCGAGGGAGGCGGCCCGGGCACGGGCGGCGCGCTGCGCCTCGGTGCGCTGGCGCGCGGACACGGCGCCGAAGGCGGCGGCGCGCACGGCGTGGTGGGCGTCGCCGGTGAGCGGCCGCAGTCCGTCGTGGAAGCCGTCCAGGTCCCGGACGCCGGGCACGAGGTCGAGCATGGCGGTGGTGACGACGGCCGAGTGGACGTCGATCCGCGTCAGGTAGAGCGGGCGGCCGCCGGTGAGCCCGTCGAGCTCCTCGCGGGTGAGCGGGCGGCGCTCGGGCCAGCGGGAGGCGTCCCAGCCGTGGCCGAGGAGGACGCGGTCCTCGGGGCGGGCGGCGGCGTGGGCCCGGACCCGCTCCGCCGCCTCGGCGAGCGAGGCGGCGGAGGAGAGGTCGAGGCCCGTGAGGGCGAAGCCGGTGGCGGTGGTGTGCACGTGCGCGTCGACGAACGCCGGGGCGACGAGCGCGCCCTCCAGGTCGACCACCTCGTCCACGCCGGACGCGAAGGCGTCGGCCGCGCCCTCCGATCCCACCCAGGCGACGTGCCCGCGCTCCACCACCATGGCGGTGGCGAAGGGGTCGGCGGGGCTGTGGACTTCTCCACCGCGCAGCAGCACGGTGCGGTGTTCGCCGGGAGACGCGGCAGACGTGGACTCACTCATGCCACCAGGCTAGGACCTGGGGGGACCCGGTTTGTCCGGCAGGTCCCCCGGCGGGCGTCCACGGCTCCCCGGCGGGTCAGATGCGCGGGGGCCGGGCCTCGTACGGGGTGGACAGGACGACCGTCGTGCGGCTGGACACGCCGGCCTGGGAGCGGATGCGGCTGAGCAGGTGCTCCAGCTCCAGCGGGGTGGCGACCCGGACCTTGAGGATGTAGTTCTCGTCGCCCGCGACGCTGTGGCAGGCCTCGATCTCGGGGATGTCGGCGAGCCGGTCGGGGGTGTCGTCGGGGGCACTGGGGTCGAAGGGTTTGACCGAGATGAAGGCGGTGAGCGGCAGGCCCACGGCCTCCGGGTCGACGACGGCGGCGTAGCCGCGGATGACACCGCGCTGCTCCAGACGGCGGACGCGCTGATGCACGGCCGACGTGGACAGGCCGGTGGCCTTGCCCAGGTCGGTGTAGCTCATGCGCCCGTCCTTGACCAGCAACTCCACGATCTGACGATCCAGCTCCTCCATGCGGTGACCCTAGTGCTCCCGAGGGGCCGGAGCACAGCCCGGGGCGGCCCCTATGGGGCGCTATGCGCCGTCACGGGGCACCTGCGACGGGCATGTGACGAACGCCACAGGTTTGCGCCCGGCCCGGGATGCCGCCTCACGATTATGCGGAGTTTCGTATGGGAAGTGGTTGCTGTGGTCGAAGGCCGCACAGATCCGGCCGACCCACCCGAGGGGGAGATTCTCCATGCAGGAGCCTGTTGATTCGGTCGACACGTCCGACGAGCTCGACGCGTACGACACCTTTGAGATGTTCCGGGTCGTCTGCCCGGAGTGCGTGCAGCCCCTCGCGCTGCTCGCGGACGAGGACGTGCTGCCGGAGCACGCGCTCTGCCCCACGCCGTGGAACCCCTTCGTCCTCACGGTGTGCCCGGGCACGGGTCTCGCGGCCTCCGAGGCGCGCCCGGCCGACGACACCCTGGAGGTCCAGGAGCAGGACACCGCGCTGCTCCTGACGCTCCCCCAGGGACTCGACTGGCGCACGCAGCCCTTCTCGCACGTCGGCGGCCCGGGCTCGCGCCCGATCAGGGTGCCGCAGATGCGCCGCGCGGCCTGAGGCCGTACGCCACTGGACGTCTCCCCCGTGCCGCGCCGTGGTGCGGTACGGGGAACCCGGCGGCCGGACCGGCGCGCCGACCCCCGCCGGGTACCGGGCGAACTGCCGCTCGAATCCGCTCGGCGGTGACCCCGGGCCGCCGGAGCGCGTTGGTCCGGGCATGACCACGCTGCACACGACTCCCAGCGGTTACGGTCGGCACCGGCAGGCCGAGCCGCGCATTGAAGAATCGGTTCCTCACCCGGCCGCGGCACCGGCGACCACCGCCGTGTCCGCGCCCCTTCCCGTCCCCGCGCCCCTCCCCGTGCCCGTACCGGCGCAGGCGCAGCCCCAGGCCGAGACGGAGGCGGAGCCCCGGGTCCAGGCACAGGGCCAGGCTCGGCCCGAGGCGCAGGTCCGGTCGCACGTCCTGCCCGAGGCGCGGGAACAGGCCCCGGCGCGTGTCCGGCCGGAGGCGCAGGCACGGCTCCAGGTGCAGTCGCGCGTACGGCCCCAGGCCCCACCACCGGCCCCGGCCCCGCTCTCGGCCCCGGTTCCGGTTCCGGTCTCGCTCCCCGCCCCCGCTCCGGCCCGGGCTCCTGTCAGCCCTCCCCTTCCGGCCAATCCGCCGGTCACGATCAGCACTCCCGTTCCGGTCGCCGCCCCGGTCCCGGTCGGTGCCCAGGCCCCGGTCCCCGTTGCGCTTCCGGCTCCCGCCCCCGTCCCGGCGCACCCGCCCATCTACCAGGACGTGCTCTCCCTCTGGGCGAGTCAGGGCCGCACCCTGCCCGGCCACCGCGACCAGGAGTGGGCCCGGCTCGCCGCGGGGCCCGTCTGGGCGGACCGGACCGTCCGGGTCAGCGGGACTCTGGTCCGACCAGGTGACGGGCGATGACCACCCGCTGGATCTGATTGGTCCCCTCGACGATCTGGAGCATCTTGGCCTCCCGCAGGAAGCGCTCCACCGGGAAGTCCGCCGTGTAGCCGTACCCGCCGAGCACCTGCACCGCGTCCGTCGCGACCCGCATCGCGGCGTCCGTGCAGAAGAGCTTGGCCATCGCCGCGCACCGCCCGAAGGGCCGCCCCTCGTCCCGCAGCCGCGCCGCCTCCAGGTACAGCGCCCGGCCCGCCTCGACCTGGGTCGCCATGTCCGCGAGGAGGAAGCGGAGCCCCTGGAAGTCGGCGATCGGCCGGCCGAACTGGCGCCGCTCGCGCGCGTGTCCGACGGCCGCGTCCAGAGCGGCCTGCGCGAGCCCCACGGCGCAGGCGGCGATGCCGAGCCGCCCCGAGTCCAGGGCGTCGAGCGCGATCGCGAAGCCCTGCCCCTCCCCGCCGAGCCGCCGCGCGTCGGGGACCCGTACGCCGTCGAAGCGCAGTTGCGCGGTGGGCGAGCCGCTCATGCCCATCTTCCGCTCGGGCGGGTCCGCCACCAGGCCCGGCGCGTCCCCGGGGACCAGGAAGGCCGTGATGCCGCGCGCGCCCGGTCCGCCGGTGCGGGCCATGACCGTGCAGAAGTCCGCGATCCCGCCGTGCGTGATCCACGCCTTGGTGCCGTCGATCGTCCACCCGTCGCCCTCGCGGACGGCCCGGGTCCGCAGCGCCGCCGCGTCGGACCCGGCAGAGGGCTCGGAGAGGCAGTAGGCGCCGAGGAGGCCGCCGCCCAGCATCGCGGGCAGGTGCGCGGCCCGCTGCTCCCCGGTGCCGAAGCCGGCGAGCGCGTGGCAGGAGAGGGTGTGGACGCTGACGCCGAGGCCGACGGTGAGCCGGGCCGCGGCGAGCTCCTCCAGGACCTGGAGGTACACCTCGTACGGCTGGCCTCCCCCGCCGTACGCGGGGTCGTAGGGCAGTCCGAGGAGTCCGGAGCGGGAGAGCAGGGCGAACAGCTCGCGGGGGAAGCGCCCGGCGGCCTCCTCGGCCGCGGCGGACGGGAGGATCTCGCGCCGGGCGATGTCGCGCACCAGGGCGAGCAGTTCACGGGCCTCGTCGGTGAGCAGCCGGCGCTCCACGCCGTCCGCGGGGGTGTCGGGCACGGCCGGACGCTCCTCCCTGCCGGGCGCGGGCGGGTCGCGCGCGGGATGCCGGGGTCGCGGGGAGTATGCCCGCCCGGCGGGCCCGGATCACACGGCCGCCGGGGGATCACACCGACGCCGCGGCCCGATCCGGTCCGGAAGGCGCCCCATGAGACCGATCCGGTCCGGAAGACGTCCCATGAGACCGGCCCGGTCCGGAGGGGGCCGTCACATGAGGCCGGCCCGGGTGACGAGCACGGCGAGCAGTACGACCAGGGTCCAGCCGAGGACGTGCTCCAGGAGCTTGGGGCCGTCGTCGTCCCGGGGACCGCCCGTGCGGGCGCGGACGAGGGCGGGGCTGTGGGTGGTGGAGGTCATGGCGACCACCATGCGCCACGGGGGCGGCCCGGGGGTAGAGACGTCCGTCACGTCGCCCCGGGCCGCGCCGCCGCGTCAGAGGACGCCGAGGGCCGCGAGGGCCTTGCGCCGGGCGGGCGAGAGGCGGTCGGGGAAGTAGAGGTAGCAGACCCCTCCTGTGCCGGACGCCACTTTTCCGCTGGCGTTGTACCGCTTGGTGCGGAGCCAGATGTTCTCCCACTCGCGCCGCCGGTAGACCCGGCGGACGGCCTCGTTGTCGGGCGAGGCGGGGTCGTTGGCGACGACGTCGCCGTCCGGGGTGAAGCCGACGACGGTCATCAGATGGCCCGAGGTGCCGTAGCCGGCGCCGGTCAGCTCCTCCTTGAGGAAGGACTGCGACGTGATGACCGGGATGCCGGCCCGGACCAGGTCCTCCAGTTCGGTGAGCGAGCGCAGCCGGGTGACCACGGCGTTCATGCCGGGGTAGGTGGCGGCGTAGGCGGCGTTGAAGGGCCAGTTGCCGCAGCCCTCGTACTGGTGGTCGTAGGTGAAGCGGGCCGCGTGGCAGACCTGGGGGTCGGCGAAGGCCGGATCCACCCAGGCCAGGTCCTCCGCCGTGGGGCGGCGTCCCCAGTACTCGACGACCATCTGGGAGGAGGTCGGGCTGCACCAGGCCTCGCCGCCGTTGTCGTACTCGGGGTACTGCCCGACGTGGGTGTTCTGCGAGTAGCGGGGCACGGCCAGCTCGCGGGCGGGGCCGGGCGCGGAGGCCGGGACGGTGAAGCGGTCCGGGACGTCCGAGGCCATGGCGCCGATCCGCCACACGGTGGGGGTGAGGCCGCTGCCCGGCTTCCGGTACAGGGTCAGGCGCAGCCGGTACGCGCGCAGCCGCAGCCCGCCCGCCGGGTCGTCGATCGCGAAGGTGTCGGTCCAGACGCTGCTCCTGCCGTCGGTCTGGTCGTCGACCGAGGTGCGCCGGATGTCCTCCTCGCCGTCGCCGGAGGCCCAGCGGCCCAGGACGTACCAGGGGGTGGCCGTGGAGTCGGAGTACGTGCCGGAGAGTTCGACCTGGATCCAGGTGCCGGGGGGCGTACGGGCGTTCCAGGAGGCGATGACCTCGGTGGCGGGCACGGTGGAGGTGTGGACGGGCGAGGTCCAGCTCGCGTACTCCCAGGCCGAGGTCCGTCCGGTGTGCGGATCGGTGTGGTCGGCGCGGCCGGCGGGCCGGGCGAGGACCAGGCCCGGACGTTCGCCGGGGACCGCCTTCGTGCCGTCGGCGGTGCCGCACCGCCAGTCCGTGTACGAGGACCAGAAGCGGTTGTCGACGAGGCCGGGCGCGGGGGCGTGGCCCCGGCGGGCGGTGCCGGGACCGGCGGAGGCGACGGCGGGGACGGCGGTGGCGGCCGTTCCCGCGGCGGCCGCGAGCGCCGCGGCGAGGAGGGTTCTGCGCGGGGTGGAGCTGGTCATGGGCGGTGACCCCCAGTCGAGAACGGTGGACGTGCGGACCCGTAGGCGCGTACGGACGGGCCGGGGTGCGGGTACGGGTCCGGGTACGGGTGCGGGTGCGTCGGAGTGCTGGTGCTTCGAGGCGCTGGTGTGCCGGGTGCTGGTACGTCGGCGTGCTGATGCTTCGAGGTTCTGACGTGCCGGGAAGCTGGTGTGCCGGGTGCTGGTGCGTCGGAAAGCTGGTGTTCGGCGGAGGAGTCCGTCGGCGTACGGAGGTGGCGGCACGCGGGCGTGCGGGGCCCCGGGCCGTCGTCCGCGCGCCCCCGGACCACGGGCGCGCGGGCCCACTATCCCGGCTTCCGGCGGGCCTCCGCCAGCACTTCGCCCCGCGTCGCCGCACCAATATTGGTCTCGTCCACTGACGGTGGCACCTCCCTGACCTGGGGAGGTGCCCACTCCCCTACCCTGGGCCCATGGACGACCTCGACCGCGCGGCGCACGCGCTGCTCCGGCTGCCGCCCTCCTGCGGGCCGGTCCGGCTGGTCGCGGTCGACGGCCACGCGGGCTCCGGCAAGTCCACCCTCGCGGCCCGCCTCTCCGCCGCCCTCGGCGACGCCCCCGTCCTCCACCTCGACGACCTCGCCACCCACGAGGAGCTCTTCGCGTGGACCGGCCGGCTGCGGGAGCAGGTCCTGGAGCCCCTCGCGCGGGGCGGGGCCGCGGCCTACCGTCCGTACGACTGGCGGCTGCGGCGCTTCGGGGAGCCGCGCGCGCTGCCCCCGGCGCCGGTGGTCCTCGTCGAGGGCGTCGGCGCGGGCCGGCGGGAGGTGCGGCCCTTCCTGGCGCGCCTGCTGTGGATGGAGCGCGGCGCGGCGGAGTCCTGGGAGCGGGGCCGGCGCCGGGACGGCCCGGAGCAGGCGGCCTTCTGGGACGGCTGGACCGTGGCGGAGACTCGCCATTTCTCCGAGGACCCCTCCCGGCCCTTCGCCGACACCCTGGTACGGGAGTGCCGGGAGGGGTACGAGTGGCTTCCCGGGCCCCGTGTGACAGCGGGCACGGACCAGATCATCACCCACCGTGACGGGTTTCTGTCCGTGAACTGAGGGCCTCCGGCTCCGCTTGCGCAAGTGCCCCAACTCCGCTTGACCCCAGGGGCGTACAGGTCTTACGTTCTGAATGTGCGGCTTTTCGGAGCCGCCGCGGACGCGAAGCCCCCGGTTGTTCCCCCGTGATCGGGGGCTTCGTTCTGCCCCCGGAGCCCCCTCGGACCCCCTTCCGGACCCTTTCCGGGCCCCTTCGCGCTCCCCGGCGCTCACCCAGGGTCACCGCTTCCGGATCATGCGCTTCTCCTTAAGCGCCCACCCCCTGCGCAGGTACGATGCCCGCAGGTGCGGTCAAATCCCGTCCATGCGATGACGGTTGTGGGGGACCCGATGGACATCGGCACACAGGGCTCGCAGCCCCCGGCCGAGCTCGCCTGGCTGCGCGGAGTCGACGCCTACACGATGGGCGCCTATCCGCAGGCGGAGGACGAGTTCCGGGCGGCGGTACGGATCGATCCCGGGATGGCGGACGCCTGGCTCGGGCTGCACGCGCTCCGGGTCGACACCACGACCGCGCTGCTGCGCATGTACCGCCACCGCGAGCGCTTCGGCGAGCAGCGGACCCGCTACCGGCGCACCCTGAACTCCTGGTACTGGCTGGGCTGGTGGGTGCAGCCGGTCCTGGAGAGCCCGCGCGACCTGCTGCTCGCGCACGCCTCCCACTGGCTCGACGGGCGCCACGTGCCCGAGCTCGACCGGGCCCTCGCGGGGCTCCCCCCGGTCGACACCGACCCCCAGGTGCGCTTCCTGCACGCCTGCCGGTCCTATCTCGTCAAGGACTGGGACCAGCTCGTCCGGCTCACCGAGCCCCTGGTCGACGACCCGCTGCTCGGCATCGAGGCCGGGCTCTTCGGCGGCATGGCCCGGGTGCGCCTGGAGATGTACGGCCAGGCCGAACCGCTGCTCTCGGCCTCCCTGATGCGCTGCCGCAGCGAGCAGCCGCAGCGCAAGGAGCTGCGGTACTGGCTCGCCCGCGCCCACGAGGGCACCGGGCGCAGCGCCGCCGCCCTGCCGCTCTACCGGGCCGTGCACCGGATCGACCCGGCGTTCATGGACACGGCGGCGCGGCTGGCGGCGATCACCGCGTACGACGGCTTCGAGGGCTACGACGGCCCGGAGGACCCGGCCGGGCTCGCCGCCGTCGCCCTGGGCACGGTCGGCGGCGGACTCGGCCAGGACGCGGTGGACACCGTGCCGGGCGCCGAACCCGACGGCGGCGGGCTCGGCGACGGGCTGCGGCTCGCGCCCGAGCCGGTGCCGCCGGCCGCGCCCCCGGAGGCCGTACGGCACAAGGCCCGGGTCCCCCGGCAGCCGGAGCCGCCGCGCTTCCCGGCCGGGCCCACCGATCCGGCCCTGCTCGCGGAGGCGCTCGCCGAGCTGGAGGGCATGGTCGGCCTCGAACCGGTGAAGCGGCAGGTCAAGGCGCTCTCGGCGCAGCTGGAGATGGCGCGGCTCCGGGCCGACCAGGGGCTTCCGGTCCAGCCGCCGAAGCGGCACTTCGTCTTCTCCGGGCCCTCGGGCACCGGGAAGACCACGGTCGCCCGAATCCTGGGCCGGGTCTTCTACGCGCTCGGGCTGCTCGGCGGCGACCACCTCGTGGAGGCCCAGCGGGCCGATCTGGTCGGGGAGTTCCTGGGCCAGACGGCGGTCAAGGCGAACGAGCTGATCGACTCGGCGGTCGGCGGGGTGCTCTTCGTGGACGAGGCCTACGCGCTCTCCAACACCGGCTACAGCAAGGGCGACGCGTACGGCGACGAGGCCCTCCAGGTGCTCCTGAAGCGGGCCGAGGACAACCGCGACCACCTGGTGGTGATCCTGGCCGGCTACCCCGAGGGGATGGACCGGCTGCTCTCCACCAACCCCGGGCTCTCCTCCCGGTTCACCACCCGGGTGGACTTCCCCTCGTACCGGCCGCTCGAACTCACCGCCATCGGCGAGGTCCTCGCGGCGGCCAACGGGGACGGCTGGGACGACGAGGCCCGCGACGAGCTGCGCTCGATCAGCGGGCACGTCGTGGAGCAGGGCTGGATCGACGAGCTGGGCAACGGGCGCTTCCTGCGCACCCTGTACGAGAAGTCCTGTGCCTACCGGGACCTGCGGCTCTCCGGCTATCCGGGCAGCCCGACCCGGGAGGACCTCGCCACCCTCCGGCTCGCGGACCTCATGCAGGCGTACGGGGAGGTCCTGTCGGGCCGCGGTCCGGTCGACCGCGGCCCTCAGCAGGAACCGCCGGGGTACTGAACCCGGCGGACTAGCTCCGCGCGGGCGCCGGGGAAGGGGCCCCGACCGGGATCGTGACCGTGGCGGTCCGGGGGCGCACCCGGTGGGCGGGGTCGCGGACCTCGCCCACCAGCATCTCCAGGACGTCCTCCAGGGCGACGAGTCCGAGGACCCGGCCCGAGCCGTCCGCGACCTGCGCCAGATGGGTCGCGGCGCGGCGCATCACGGTGAGGGCGTCGTCGAGCGGCAGCTCCGCCCGGAGCGTCGCCATCGGCCGCCACAGCCGCCGCGGCACCGCCCGCTCCCGCTCCTCCAGGTCGAGGACGTCCTTCACGTGCACGAAGCCCGTGAAGGCGGCGCCCGTCTCGGCGCGGACCGGGAAGCGCGAGTACCCGGTCCGTACGGTCAGCTCCTCGATCTCGCGCGGGGTGACGGACGGCGGGACCGTGACCAGGGAGGCGGAGGTGATGAGGACGTCGGTCACCGGGCGGGAGCCCAGTTCGAGGGCGTCCTCCAGGCGCTCCTGCTCGGCCGGGTCGAGCAGGCCGGCCTGTCCGGCGTCCTCGACGAGACGGCCCAGCTGGGCGCTGGTGAAGACGGCCTCCACCTCGTCCTTCGGCTCGACCTTGAACGCCCGCAGGACCAGCCCGGCGCAGGCGCCGAGCGCGGTCGTCACGGGACGGCAGAGCCGGGCGAAGCCGACGAGGGCCGGGGCCAGCCACAGCGCGGTCCGCTCGGGCGCGGCCATCGCCAGGTTCTTCGGCACCATCTCGCCGATGACGAGGTGGAGGAAGACGACGGCCGCGAGGGCGATGGCGTAACCGAGGGGGTGGATCAGCCCCTCGGGGACCCCGACCGCGTGGAAGACCGGTTCCAGGAGCCGGGCGACGGTCGGCTCGGCGACGGCGCCGAGCGTCAGCGAGCAGACGGTGATGCCGAACTGCGCGGCGGCCATCATCCGCGGCAGGTTCTCCAGGCCGTACAGGACCTGCTTGGCCCGGGCTCCGGCGAGCGGCTCGATCTGGCTGCGCCGGACGGAGACGAGCGCGAACTCGGCCCCGACGAAGAAGCCGTTGGCGAGGACCAGGAGGAGGGCCAGGAGGAGTTGGAGGGTGCTCACCGGGCGCCCTCCGCGACCAGCGGCCCGGCGGCGGACGCCGTGACCGGGACCGCCTCCTGGGGGGAGCCGGGGGCCGGAGCCGGGTCCGGGCCCGGGTTCGCAGCCGGGCCCGGGTTCGCAGCCGGGTCCCGGTCCGGAGCCGTGTCCCTGGTCGGGGCCGTGTCCCTGGTCGGAGCCGTACCCCTGGTCGGAGCCGTATCCCTGGTCGGAGCCGGGTCCGCAGCCGCGGTCCGGTCCGGGGTCGTCCGGACGATCCGGACGCTCTCGGCGCGGTAGCGGTCGACGCGGCGGACCGAGAGCCGCCAGCCGGGCAGCTCGACCCGGTCCCCGGCGGCGGGGATGCGCCCGAGGAGGTCCGCGACGAGCCCGGCGACGGTCTCGTACGGCCCGTCGGGCACGTCGAGGCCCACCCGGCGCAGGGTGTGGACCCGGCAGGAGCCGTCGGCCTCCCAGGCGGGACGTCCGTCCTCGGCGGGGGCGGCGACCAGCTCGGGCCGTCCGTCGGCCGCGGTGTCGTGCTCGTCGCGGACCTCGCCGACGAGCTCCTCGACGATGTCCTCCAGGGTGACGACGCCGGCGGTGCCGCCGTACTCGTCGACGACCACCGCGATCGGCTGCTCCCGGCGCAGCCGCTCCAGGAGGGCCTGGGCGGGCAGCGACTCGGGGACCAGGAGCGGCGGGACCGCGATCCGGCCGACGGGGGTGCGCGGCCGGGCGTGCGGGACGACGGCGAGCGCGTCCTTGAGGTGGACCATGCCGACGATCTCGTCGATCCGGTCGCGGTAGACCGGGAAGCGCGAGAGGCCGGTGGCCCGGGTGAGGTTGAGGACGTCGGCCGCGGTCGCGTCCCACTGGAGGGCGTTGACCTTCACGCGCGGGGTCATGACCTGTTCGGCGGTGAGGCCGCCGAGGGACAGGGTCCGTACGAAGAGGTCGGCGGTGTCCTGTTCGAGGGCGCCGGCCAGGGCCGAGTGCCGGGCCAGGGAGACCAGCTCGCCGGGGGTGCGGACCGAGTCCAGCTCCTCGGTGGGCTCGACGCCCAGGAGCCGGACGAGACGGTTGGCGACCCGGTTGAGCAGGGCGATCACCGGCCGGAAGAGGGCGGAGAAGCGGCGCTGCGGGGTGGCGACGAAGCGGGCCACCTGGAGCGGCCGGGAGACCGCCCAGTTCTTCGGCACCAGCTCGCCGACCACCATCTGGACGGCGGAGGCGAGCAGCATCCCGATCACCACCGACACCCCGGAGACGGCCCCTCCGGGCAGTCCGGTCGCGGTGAGCGGCCCGTGCAGCAGCCCGGCGAGCGCGGGCTCGGCGAGCATGCCGACGACGAGCGAGGTGAGGGTGATGCCGAGCTGGGTGCCGGAGAGCTGGAAGGACAGCTCGCGCAGCGCGGTGACGACGGTGCGGGCGCGCCGGTCGCCGGCGGCCGCGGCCCGCTCGGCCTCGGCGCGCTCGACGGTCACGAGACCGAACTCGGCGGCCACGAAGAAGCCGTTGGCGAGGATCAGGAGGAAGGCCGCGGCGAGCAGCAGAAGGGAGATGATCATGCCGCCGCCTCCTGGGAGGGGGCGGCGCGGGTACTACCGGACGATCCGTCCATTGCTGGAGGGAGTCACTCCTCGGGTCGAAGGGCGGCCTCGCGGGCCGCCGTGACGGCGGCCCTGCACACGCGAGGCGGTGGTGCGCTCGGCACCACCGCCACCAGAGTAGTCACGCGGACGCCCCGAGGGGCAGGGGGTCGGCTCCGGATGGGGGACGGACCGGGGTTCTCCCGGACGGGCGGGGGGGTTCTCCCGGACGGGCGGGAGCCGCCCGGCGGGGTCTCTCCCCGAGGGGTCAGGCCCCCTCCGCGCCCGTTCCCCGGCTCTCGGTCAGGGCCCGCAGGGCGCGGGCGTCCCGGAGGGCGGCCTCCCGGGCGATGCCGGGCTGGATGCCGAGCACGGGCAGGCTGGTGCCGTCGCTCAGGTCCAGGAAGACCCACGGGTCGCCGGAGCGGAGGTTGACGCGCAGGATCTCCGCCCAGGCGAGCCGCCGGGTCCGGGTGATGTTGACGACCGTGACGCCCTCGTCGTCGGCGACGACCTTGGGGCGGCTCAGCAGCACGAGGACCCCGAGGAAGAGCGCGGCGGTGAAGACGAAGCTGGCCCGCTCCCCCGGCCCGAGCCGCTCCAGCATCATCGCCACCACGGTGACGGTGGCGAACATCGCGATCCCCACGGTCAGCAGGACGGCCCGGGTGCGGCCGGGCCGGAAGGTGACCGGGAGGGAGGGCGTCGTGGACTCGGACATGGGGGTTCCTCGGTGCCTGGTGGTGCTCGGTGGAAGCGCGGACCCGGCCGTCAGAGGCGGCAGGCGTGGATCGCGGTGGTGAGGATGGCGCGGGCGCCCAGCTCGTACAGGTCGTCCATGATCCGCTGCGCCTCCTTGGCGGGGACCATCGCGCGGACGGCGACCCAGCCCTCGTTGTGCAGCGGGGAGATGGTGGGCGACTCCAGGCCGGGGGTGAGCGCGACGGCCTGCTCCAGGTGCTCGGCGCGGCAGTCGTAATCCATCATCACGTACGAGCGGGCGACGAGGACGCCCTGGAGGCGGCGCAGGAACTGCTGGACCTGCGGGTGGTCGTCGGTGGCGCCCTGGCGGCGGACGACGACGGCCTCGGAGGTGAGGATCGGCTCCCCGATGACCTCCAGGCCGGCGTTGCGCAGGCTGGTGCCGGTCTCCACGACGTCCGCGATGACCTGGGCGACGCCGAGCTGGATCGCGGTCTCGACCGCGCCGTCCAGGTGGACGACGGAGGCGTCGATGCCCTGGTCCGCGAGGTGCTTGGCGACGATGCCCTCGTAGGAGGTGGCGATCGTCATGCCGCCGAAGTCCTCGGGGCCGTTCGCGGTGCCCGGCCGGGTGGCGTACCGGAAGGTGGAGCGGCCGAAGTTCAGCGGGAGGATCTCCTCGGCGCTGGCGCCGGAGTCCAGGAGCAGGTCGCGGCCGGTGATGCCGATGTCCAGCTTCCCGGAGGCGACGTAGATCGCGATGTCCTTCGGGCGCAGGTAGAAGAACTCGACCTCGTTGTCGGGGTCGATGACCACCAGTTCCTTGGACTCCTTGCGCTGGCGGTAGCCGGCCTCATGGAGCATGGCCGACGCAGGTCCGGAGAGGGAACCCTTGTTGGGGACGGCGATGCGCAGCATGGGGTGGGCTTCCTTTGCCTGGGGAGTCGTGTTGTGGGGAACGGGCTGGTTCAGAGGTGGGCGTAGACGTCGTCGAGCGAGATCCCGCGGGCGACCATCATCACCTGGACGTGGTACAGCAGCTGCGAGATCTCCTCGGCGGCGGCTTCCTTGCCCTCGTACTCGGCGGCCATCCAGACCTCGGCGGCCTCCTCGACGACCTTCTTGCCGATGGCATGGACGCCCTTGTCCACCAGCTCCGCGGTGCGGGAGGTGGCCGGGTCGCCGGTCTCGGCCTTGAGCTTCAGCTCGGCGAAGAGCTCTTCGAAGGTTTTGTTCGCCATGATGGTCCTAAGAGTACGGGGTGCCCCGGCGCCACTCAGCGCCAGGGTTCACTGACCGTGCGCAGTGTGGTGGCGGTGGCGACGGCGGCGGTGACGGCCTCGTGGCCCTTGTCCTCGGAGGAGCCTTCGAGGCCGGCCCGGTCGAGCGCCTGCTCCTCGTTGTCGACGGTGAGGACGCCGAATCCGACGGGTACGCCGGTGTCGATCGAGACCTGGGTGAGGCCGTGGGTGACGCCCTGGCACACGTACTCGAAGTGCGGCGTTCCGCCGCGGATGACGACGCCGAGCGCCACGATGGCATCGTAGCCGCGCCCGGCGAGGACCTTCGCCACGACCGGGAGCTCGAAGCTGCCGGGGACGCGGAGCAGGGTCGGCTCGTCGATGCCGAGCTCGCCCAGGGCGCGCAGGGCGCCGTCGACGAGGCCGTCCATGATCTTCTCGTGCCACTGGGCCGCGATGACCGCGACGCGGAGGTCGCCGCAGTTCTTCACGCTGAGGACGGGTGCGCCCTTGCCGCTCATGTTTCTCCTTGCCGGTGGTGCCGCTGGTGCTGGTGGGTGCGTACGGGATTACTGGTTGCCGCAGGTGGGGGCCGGGGAGCCGTCCAGCCAGGGCAGGTCGTGGCCCATCCGGTCCCGCTTGGTGCGCAGGTAGCGGAGGTTGTGCTCGCCGGCCTGGACCGGCATGGGCTCGCGGCCCTCGACGACGAGGCCGTACCGGGTGAGGGCGTCGATCTTGTCGGGGTTGTTGGTCATCAGGCGCAGGCTGCGGACGCCGAGGTCGACGAGGATCTGCGCGCCGGCCGCGTAGTCGCGGGCGTCGGCGGGCAGCCCGAGCTCCAGGTTGGCGTCGAGGGTGTCGCGGCCGCGCTCCTGGAGTTCGTACGCGCGCAGCTTGGACAGCAGGCCGATGCCGCGGCCCTCGTGGCCGCGCAGGTAGACGACGACGCCCCGGCCGGCCTCGGTGATCCGGTCCATGGAGGCCTGGAGCTGGGGGCCGCAGTCGCAGCGCAGCGAGTGGAAGACGTCGCCGGTCAGGCACTCGGAGTGGACCCGGACGAGGACGTCCTCGCCGTCGCCGACCTCGCCGTGGACGAGGGCGACGTGCTCGACGCCGTCGACGGTGGAGCGGTAGCCGTACGCGGTGAAGTCGCCGTGCGCGGTGGGGAGCCGGACCTCGGCCTCGCGGCGGACGGTCGGCTCGGCGGAGCGGCGGTAGGCGATCAGGTCCTCGATGGAGATGATCGTGAGGCCGTGCTTGCGGGCGAAGGGGACCAGCTCGGGCAGGCGCAGCATGACGCCGTCCTCGCCGGCGATCTCGACGATGGCGCCGGCCGGGCGCAGGCCCGCGAGGCGGGCGAGGTCGACGGCCGCCTCGGTGTGGCCGTTGCGGACGAGGACGCCGCCGGGCTTGGCGCGCAGCGGGAAGACGTGGCCGGGGCGGACGAAGTCGGAGGGCTCGTGGCGTCCGCTCGCCAGCATCCGCAGGGTGGTGGCGCGGTCGGCGGCGGAGATGCCGGTGGTGACGCCGTGGGCGGGGGACGCGTCGACGGAGACGGTGAAGGCCGTGCGCATCGACTCGGTGTTGTGCGCGACCATCTGCGGGAGTTCGAGGCGCTCCAGTTCCTCGTCCTCCATCGGGGCGCAGATCAGGCCGCGGCACTCGCTCATCATGAAGGCGACGATCTCGGGGGTGGCCTTCTCGGCGGCGATGACGAGGTCGCCCTCGTTCTCGCGGTCCTCGTCGTCGACGACGACGACGGGGCGGCCGGCGGCGATGTCCCGGATCGCCTGCTCGACCGGGTCGAGGGCGAGGTCATTGGCATCCCAGATCGGGAGGGCACTCATGCGTGGGCTCCTTCCAGAGCGGGGGCGGTGCGGGAGCGGAGCCACCAGTCGCGCATCCCCCAGAGGACGAGCGCGCCGTAGATGACGTAGACGAAGCCGGAGAAGGCGTAGCCGTTGGCGAAGTTCAGCGGGACGCCGACCAGGTCGACGAGCAGCCAGGCGAACCAGAACTCGACCATGCCCCGGGCCTGGGCGTACATGGCGACGACGGTGCCGACGAAGATGTAGGCGTCGGGCCAGGGGTCCCAGGAGAGGGACGGGAAGGCCTTGAAGAGCAGGGCCACCGCGACGGTGCCGGCGGCGGCCGCGGCGATCATGGCGCCGCGCTCGCGCCAGGTGGCGAAGCGCACGGCGATGTGGCCGTCCGTCGCCCGGTCCTTTCCGCGCTGCCACTGCCACCAGCCGTAGAGCGCCACGAGGACGACGACGACCTGCTTGCCCGCGCTGCCGGCGAGGTGGCCGTAGAAGGCGGTGAAGAGGACGAGGCCGGCGAGGAACTGCACGGGCCAGGTCCACACGGAGCGGCGCCAGCCGAGCGCGAGGGCGGCGAGCCCGAAGATGTTGCCGATCATGTCGGACCAGATGATGCGCTGGCCGAGGAGGGTGAAGGCCTCGGAGTTCAGCCAGTTCACTTGACGTTCTCCCCGGCGTTCGGGCCGAGCAGCCGCTCGACGTACTTGGCGATGACGTCCACTTCGAGGTTGACCGGGTCGCCGCTCTTCTTGATACCGAGCGTGGTCAGGTCGAGGGTGGTGGGGATGAGGCTGATGGTGAACCAGTCGTCGCCGACCTCGACGACGGTGAGGCTGACGCCGTCGACCGTGATCGAGCCCTTCTCGACGACGTAGCGGGCGAGGTGGGCGGGGAGGCCGACCTTGACCAGCTCCCAGTGCTCGGACGGGGTGCGTGCGAGGACGGTGCCGGTGCCGTCGACGTGGCCCTGGACGATGTGGCCGCCGAGGCGGCCGCCGACGGCCATGGGCCGTTCCAGGTTGACGCGGGAGCCGACGCCGAGGGCGCCGAGGCTGGACCGCTTGAGGGTCTCGGCCATGACGTCGGCGGTGAACTCGCCGTCGCCGTGCTCGACGACCGTGAGACAGACACCGTTGACGGCGATGGAGTCGCCGTGCTGGGCGCCTTCCGTGACCAGGGGGCCGCGCAGTCGGAAGCGGGAGGCGTCCTCCAGCCGCTCGACGGCGACGACCTCGCCCAGTTCTTCGACGATTCCGGTGAACACGGTCAGGCTCCCTTGGGGGTGGCGGTGATGCGGAGGTCGGGGCCGATGCGGACGGTCTCGGTGATGTCGAGCCGCAACGCTTCGGCGATGGTGCCGATTCCCGCTCCGGCGAGGGCCTGCGGGCCGTCGCCGAGGAGGACGGGGGCGAGGTAGCCGACGACCTGGTCGACGGCGCCGGCGGCGACGAAGGAGCCCGCGAGGGTGGGGCCGCCTTCGAGGAGGACGGAGCGGACGCCCCGGGCGTGGAGCGCGTCGAGCAGGTCGCGCACGCCGATCCGGCCGTCGCGCAGGGGCAGCCGGAGCAGTTCGGCGTCGGGCAGGTGCCGGGCGTCGGCGTCCTCGCCGACGACGACCAGGGTGGGCGCGGCGTCGTCGAGGACGCGGGCGGTCGGCGGGATCTCGGCGCGGGCGTCGAGGACGACCCGCAGCGGCTGGGTCGCGCCCTCGACGCCCCGGACGGCGAGGTGCGGGTCGTCGGCGCGCAGGGTGCCGCCGCCGGCCAGGACCGCGTCGGCCTCGGCGCGCAGCCGGTGGACGTCGGCGCGGGCCTCGGGGGAGGTGATCCAGCGGGAGGTGCCGTCGGCGGCGGCGGTCCGGCCGTCGAGGGTGGCGGCGTACTTCCAGCGGACGAAGGGGCGGCCGTTGCGCACGGAGGAGAGCCAGGCGATGTTGACGGCCTCGGCCTCGGCCTCCAGGAGCCCCTTCTCGACCTCGACGCCGGCGGCGCGCAGGGTGTCGGCACCGCCGGTGGCCTGCGGGTTCGGGTCGCCGACCGCGTAGACGACGCGGCTGATCCCGGCCTCGATCAGGGCCTGGGAGCAGGGTCCGGTGCGGCCGGTGTGGTCGCAGGGTTCGAGGGTGACGTAGGCGGTGCCGCCGCGGGCGAGGACGCCGGCCTCGCGCAGGGCGTGGACCTCGGCGTGGGGGCCGCCGGCGCGCCGGTGGTAGCCCTCTCCGACCCGGTGGCCGGAGGCGTCCGTGACGACGCATCCGACGACGGGGTTGGGGCTGGTGGCGCCGAGCGCGCGGGCGGCGAGCCCGATGGCGCGTCGCATGGCGGTGGTGTCGTCGGCCTGCCGGTCCACCGGGTCCTCCTGCCTCTTCGGGCACGGACTCCGGGGCCTGTCTGGACGACAGAGGAGCGGGAAGAACGCCTCGCGCAGGGTGCGCCGGGGCCGAGGGTCCGGTGCGCCGGAGAACGGCGGACGTCGGACGTACGGCCGGCACACCCCTCGGAAGGGGTCACCCGCCGCGCACTGCCTCCCATCCGGACTTTCACCGTCGGTCCAGGAATCTCACCTGGTCAACCGGCCGCTGGCTGCGGACGGGTCGCGGACTATACCGCCGGTTCGGAATTACACCGACCCCGGAGTGCGCTGCTGCTGATACAGGGCCAGTGTGCCACGGCCGGTGAACACGGTGCGGCCACGAGCCTGTGGGCTGGCTCACATGGTCCCATATTCACCTTCTTTGGTCCAGACCTATTGACGCACTGGTCTAGTCCTCTTAATCTCCGTGTCACCTCCGAGGTAACGGTCCGTCGGGGTGCGCACTCCACGGGCCCAACACGACCCACCCCCTTGTTCGTTGTGTTCCATCACCTCCCCAGGAGGAATCGATCGTGTTGTCCCCCACGACGAAGAGAGCCTCGCTGCTCGCTTCCGGCGCGGCCGTCGCCGGACTGCTGCTCAGCTCGCTCTCCGGCGGCGTCTCGTACGCGGCCGACAACGAGTCCTGTCGCCCCGACGGCCTCTACAAGACGCCCGGCGTCGACGTCCCGTACTGCTCGGTCTACGACGCCGAGGGCCGCGAGAAGATGGGCGCGGACCACCAGCGCCGGGTCATCGGCTACTTCACCGGCTGGCGCACCGGCAAGAACGGCCAGGACGCCTACCTCGCCGACGACATCCCGTGGGACAAGATCACCCACATCAACTACGCCTTCGCGCACGTGGACGCGGCCAACAAGGTGTCCGTGGGCACCGACGGCCCGAACAACGCGGCGACCGGCATGACCTGGCCCGGGGTGGCGGGCGCCGAGATGGACCCGGCGTTCCCCTACAAGGGGCACTTCAACCAGCTCAACAAGTTCAAGAAGCAGCACCCGGACGTCAAGACGCTCATCTCCGTGGGCGGCTGGGCCGAGACCGGCGGCTACTTCGACAACAGCGGCAAGCGGGTCGGCTCCGGCGGCTTCTACACGATGGCCACCAACGCGGACGGCTCGGTGAACCAGGCGGGCATCAACACCTTCGCCGACTCCGCCGTGGACTTCATCAAGAAGTACGGCTTCAACGGCGTCGACATCGACTACGAGTACCCGACGTCGATGAAGGACGCCGGGCACCCGGCCGACTTCCCGATCTCCAACGCCCGCCGCGCGGGCCTCAACAAGGGCTACGCGGCCCTGATGAAGACCCTGCGCGAGAAGCTGGACCGGGCCGGCGCCGCCGACGGCAAGCACTACCTGCTGACCGTCGCCGCCCCCTCCTCCGGCTACCTGCTGCGCGGCATGGAGACCTTCCAGGTCCAGAAGTACCTGGACTACGTCAACATCATGTCGTACGACCTGCACGGCGCCTGGAACGAGTACGTCGGCCCGAACGCCTCCCTGTTCGACGACGGCAAGGACGCCGAGCTGGCCTCCGCGAACGTCTACGGCAGCGCGCAGTACGGCGGCATCGGCTACCTGAACACCGACTGGGCGTACCACTACTTCCGCGGCTCCATGCCGGCCGGCCGCATCAACATCGGCCTGCCCTACTACACCCGCGGCCACAAGAACGTGCAGGGCGGCACGGACGGCCTGTGGGGCAAGGCCGCCGCGTCCTCCTGCCCGGCGGGCTCCGGCCTGACCAAGTGCGGTGACGGCGCCGTCGGCATCGACAACCTCTGGCACGACAAGGACGACAACGGCGTCGAGTCCCCCGCGGGCTCCAACCCGATGTGGCACGCCAAGAACCTGGAGAAGGGGATCGTCGGCGACTACGTCACCCAGTACGGCTTCCCCGCCAACACCCAGCTGACCGGCACGTACGCCCGCAAGTACGACTCGACCCTGGTCGCGCCCTGGCTGTGGAACGCGCAGAAGAAGGTCTTCCTCTCCACCGAGGACGAGCAGTCGGTGGCCAAGAAGGCGGACTACGTGGTCGACCGCGGCATCGGCGGCACCATGGTCTGGGAGATGGCCGGCGACTACGGCTGGAACGCGGCCAAGGGCCAGTACGAGGCGGGCTCCACCCTCACCTCGCTGATGTACGACAAGTTCAAGACGGCCGCCCCGTACGGCGCCAAGAAGTCCAACAAGGCGCTGCCCGCGCAGGCGGTCGACATCGCGGTGGACTTCACCGAGTTCAAGCTGGGCGACTCCAACTACCCGATCACGCCCAAGCTGAAGATCACCAACAACACCACGGCCACGCTGCCCGGCGGCACGGAGTTCCAGTTCGACTACTCCACCGCGGCCCCGGCCAACGCCTCCGACCAGTCGGGCTTCGGCACCAAGGTGATCAGCAGCGACCACACCGGCGGCAACGTCGGCGGTCTGAAGGGCGACTTCCACCGCGTCGCCCTGAAGCTCCCGGCCTGGCAGACGCTGGCCCCAGGCGCGACGGTCGACCTGTCGTTCAACTACTACCTGCCGGTGTCCACCCCCTCCAACTGGACGGTGAACATCAACGGCACGACGTACGCCCTCGCCGGCGACCTGGCGCGCGGCACGACGCTCGTGCAGCCGGGCACGGGCACCACCCCGCCCACCACCCCGCCGACGACGCCTCCGACCACCCCGCCGACGACCCCGCCCACCACGCCTCCGACGACGCCGCCCACCGGCTGCACCGCCCCGGCGTACGTGGCCGGCACCATCTACAACGCGGGCAACGAGGTCTCCCACAACGGCCGCAAGTACAAGGCCCAGTGGTGGACCCAGAACGAGGCGCCGGGCACGACCGGCGAGTGGGGCGTCTGGAAGGACCTCGGCGCCTGCTGATCCCCACCTCCTGAAGGAACCCTTCCGAGAACCCCCGGCGGCGGAGACTCACGGCCCTTGCCGCCGCCGGGCACCCTCCGCGCCGCGCCCCCCTGTCCGGGGCGCGGCGCGGCGGCGTTCCCCGGCCCCCCGGGACCGCTCCCCTACGGGAACAGGTCCTCCTGGGCCGCGTCCCGGGCCATGAGGAGGGCGCCGCGCAGGACGGCCGCGTCACCGAGCGCGGTGGCCCGGACCCCGGTGCGCAGCGGCGAGAGGGCGGCGAGCTCCGCCTCCACCCGGGCCGCCAGGGCCGCGCCGCCGCTGTGGCCGGTCTCGCCGCCCAGGACCACGCAGCCGGGGTCGAGGACCGAGGCCACGGCCGCCGCGCCGACGGCGAGACGGCGGGCGACGGCGTCCAGGAAGGGCTCGTGGCCGGAGGCGAGCGCGGTCTCCGGGGCAAGCCCGTGCTCCCGGGCGAGCGCCTCGACGGCCGCGGTGCAGGCCAGCTCGTGGAAGCCGCCGTCGCAGCCGGTGGCCGAGGGGAGCCCGCCGGTGCCCGGCACCGGCAAGAAGCCGATCTCGCCCGCCCCGCCCGAGGCGCCCCGGCGCAGCCGCCCGTCGAGGACGACGGCGGCGCCCACGCCCTGGCCGAGCCAGAGCAGGACGAAGTCCTCGCGGTCGCGGGCCGCGCCCTCGCGCAGCTCCGCGAGGGCGGCGAGGTTGGTCTCGTTCTCCACGAGCACGCGCGCGGGGAGCCGTTCCTGGAGGACGGCGACGAGCCGCCGGTGCCAGGCGGGCAGCCCCGTGGAGTCGCGGAGCTCGCCGGTGACCGGCTCGATGAGCCCGGGGGCGCCGACCGCGACGCTGTGCGGCGCGTCGACGCCGGCCTCCTTCACGGTCCGCTCCAGGAGGGCGACGGCCCTCTCCACCGCCGGTCCGGTGCCGCCGTCGTCGCCGACGGGCGCGGAGGCCTCGGCGAGCGTGGTGCCCAGCAGGTCGGCGACGGCGACGGAGACCGAGCGGGTGCGCACGTCGAGGGCGGCGAGGTGGGCGCGGCCCGCGACGATCCCGTACAGCTTGGCGTTGGGGCCCCGGCGCTCGGCCCCGGCCTCGCCGACGACGTGGAGGAGTCCGGAGCTCCGGAGCCGCTCGACGAGGTCGGCGACGGTCGGACGGGAGAGTCCGGTGAGCGTCTTGAGCTGAGCGGCCGTCAACGGGCCCTCGTCCTGGAGCAGTCGCAGGGCGAGCCGGTCGTTGATGGCCCGTGCGGTGCTCGGGGATGCGGCCATGCGGCGATCCTCTCAGACGGTCCCGTGCCGGGGATCCTCCCTGTGGCCTATTTATCAGGCAGGGTTCCTGATAGTTTACGCGACGCACCACGACGCCGGCACCGGCACACCACCACACCGACGCACCACGGCAACGGCACGCCACGACGGCGGCACATCACGACACCGGGAGGGCCCATGGCGGCGGAGACCGTCACCACCACCGAACGCCTGCGGCGGGCGCGCTTCGCCGTCGCCGCCGTCTTCTGCGTCCACGGCGCGGTCACCGGCAGCTTCGCCACCCGCATCCCCTGGATCCAGGAGCACGCGGGCGTGAGCGCCGGACAGCTCGGGCTCGCGCTCGCCTTCCCCGCGCTCGGCGCCTCGCTCGCGATGCCGCTCGCCGGGGCGATCTCCCACCGCTTCGGCGCCCGCACCGCGCTGCGCGGCCTGCTCGTCCTGTGGACGCTCTCCCTGATCCTGCCCTCGCTCGCCCCGAACGTCTGGGGCCTGTGCGGGGCGCTCTTCATGTACGGCGCGACCGCCGGCATGTCCGACGTGGCGATGAACGCGCTGGGCGTCGAGACCGAGACCCGGCTCGGCCGCTCCATCATGTCGAGCCTGCACGGCATGTGGAGCGTCGGCGCCCTGATCGGCTCCGCCGCCGGCACGGTCGCCGCCCACCTCGGCGCCGACGCCCGGATCCACCACCTGATCGCGGCCCTCGTCCTCACCGCGCTCGGCCTGGTCTTCTGCCAGGGCGTCCTCGACGTGCGCAGCACCCCGGAGGAGGAGGCTCCGCCGCGCTTCTCGCTGCCGCCGAAGTCCGCGCTCGTCATCGGCGCCGTCGGCTTCTGCGGGGTGTTCGCGGAGGGCGCCAGCCTCGACTGGTCGGCCGTCTACCTCCGGGACGAGCTGGGCACCTCGGCCGGGCTCGCGGCCGCCTCCACGACCGCCTTCGCCCTGACGATGGCCGTGGCGCGGCTGGTCGGCGACCGGGTGGTGGACCGCTTCGGCGCGGTCCGTACGGTACGGGTCGGGGGCGTCGTCGCCACCCTCGGCGGGCTCATGGTCGTCCTCGCCCCGCACGCCGCCGTCGCCCTGGCCGGATTCGGTCTGATCGGGCTCGGGATCGCGGTCGTCGTCCCGCTGGCCTTCGCGGCGGCCGGGCGCAGCGGCCCGAACCCCAGCCAGGCCATCGCGGGCGTCGCCACCATCACGTACACCTCGGGCCTCATCGCGCCCTCCGCGATCGGCGGCATCGCCGACGCGACCTCGCTCGTCTTCTCGTTCACGCTGGTCACGCTGCTCGCGTTCGGTCTGGTGCTGGGCGCGGGCGTGCTCCGGAACGCCGACGGGAAGGGCCCGGCGGCGGCCCCGGCGGACGGCGTCCCGGCGAAGAGCGGGGGCCCGGCCGCGTAACGGCGGACACCGGCCGGGGACGCCGTCCTCCCGGGCGTCCCCGGCCGGTCGTCGCGCATACCATGTGGCTGATCTTTTGCGGTCACGACGCGACCGCCGGAACCGGAGAACGGGAGCGACCTCATGAACCTCGGCGTGCGCTGGACCCTGCACGGGGACGGGAGAACACCCGCTCCGGGGGCCGTCGTCCGCCCGGACGAGCGGCTCTCCTGGCCCAGGACCGTCGGACTCGGCGCCCAGCACGTGGTCGCGATGTTCGGAGCGTCCTTCGTGGCGCCGGTGCTCATGGGCCTCGACCCGAACCTCGCGATCATGATGTCCGGCGTCGCGACCGCGATCTTCCTCCTGGCGACCCGGGGCACGGTCCCGTCCTACCTGGGCTGCTCGCTCTCCTTCGTCGGCGTCGCCGCCGCCATCCGGGCCTCCGGCGGCACCAGCGCCACCGTGACCGGCGCGGTCCTCGTCGTCGGCGCCGTGCTCTTCCTGGCGGGCCTCGCGGTCCGGAGGTTCGGCGCGCGGATCATCCACGCGGCGATGCCCCCGATCGTGACCGGCGCCGTCGTCATGCTGATCGGCTTCAACCTGGCCCCGGTCACCGCGGCCACGTACTGGCCGCAGGACCAGTGGACGGCGCTCCTGGTGATGCTGTTCACCGGCCTGGCCGTGGTCTGTCTGCGCGGCTTCTGGTCCCGGATCGCGATCTTCCTCGGCCTGGTCTTCGGCTACGCCCTGTCCTGGGTGCTCGACCTGACCTTCGGCAAGATCCACTCGATGGCGCCGTCCGGCCAGGTCACCGACCACTGGCGGCTCGACCTCTCCGGCGTCTCGCAGGCCGACTGGATCGGTCTGCCCTCCTTCCACGGCCCCAGTTTCGAGTGGTCCGCGATCCTGGTCGCGCTGCCCGTGGTCATCGCCCTGATCGCCGAGAACGCCGGACACGTCAAGGCCGTCGGCGAGATGACCGGGGACGACCTGGACGACAAGCTCGGCACCGCGATCGCCGCAGACGGCGCCGCCTCGATGTTGTCGACCGCCGTGGGCGGCCCGCCGAACACCACGTACTCCGAGAACATCGGCGTCATGGCCGCCACCCGCGTCTACTCGACCGCCGCCTACTGGGCCGCGGCCGGCTTCGCGCTGCTCTTCGGCCTCTGCCCGAAGTTCGGCGCGGTCGTCGCCGCCATCCCGGGCGGCGTCCTCGGCGGCATCACCGTCATCCTGTACGGCATGATCGGCCTGCTCGGTGCCCAGATCTGGATCAACGCCAAGGTCGACCTGCGCAACCCGCTGAACCTGGTCCCGGCCGCCGCCGGCATCATCATCGGCGTCGGCGGCGTGAAGCTGACCTTCACCGACACCTTCGAGCTGGGCGGCATCGCGCTCGGCACGATCGTCGTCATCACCGGCTACCACGTGCTGCGGGCCTTCGCCCCGGCCCACCTCAAGGAGCAGGAACCGCTCCTGGACTCCGGCACCAGCTCGTACGAGAGCGGGACGGACGGCGGGGCGAAGAGCTGAGGGATTCGCCCGTTCTGGGGAAGCCGGGCCCGGAAGGCTCCCCCGCGGGCCCGGCGGCTGGGACCCTGCCCGCATGGCGCAGACCCAGCAGCTCGGGCAGCAACTCGGACCCTTCCTGGCCGTCGACCCGGTGGTGGACCGGATGCGGGCGCTCCGCTCGGCCTGGCACCCGGCCGACGGGGTCGCCGTCTTCAACCGGGTCTACCTGACCGTCACCGAGGAGATCGGCCACGCCATCGAGGCGGGCGCCTTCGGGGACCGGCGGGCCGCCGCCACGCTCGACGTGCGCTTCGCCGAGCGGTACTTCGCGGCGGTCGACGCCCTCGCCCTCGGCGGCTCGGCGCCCGCCTGCTGGCGGCCCCTCTTCCACTACCGGCGCCACCCCGGCGTGCGCCCCCTGCAGTTCGCGCTCGCCGGGATCAACGCGCACATCGGCCACGACCTGGCGCTCGCCGTCGTGGACGCCTGCCGGGACCTGGAGTGCGCGCCCGCCGACCTGGAGGACGAGTTCGACCGGGTCGGGGACGTCCTCGTCCTCCTGGAGGAGCGCATCCGGGAGGAGCTGATGCCGGGCCCGGACCTCCTGGAGCTCGCGGACCCGCTCACCCATCTGCTCGGCTGCTGGTCCCTGGACCGGGCCAGGGACGGGGCCTGGCTGGCGGCGCGCTCGCTCTGGCAGCTGCGCGGGCTCCCCGAGCTGGCCGGGGAGTTCACCGAGCGCCTGGACCGGTCGGTGGGCCTGGTGGGGCGGATGCTGCTGACGCCCCTGGCCCGGCCGTGAACCTCTCCGGCCGGGCTGTGAACCTCCCCGGCCGGGCTGTGAACCTCCCCGGCCCGGCCGCAAACCTCCCCGGCCGGGCCCCGAACCGTACGGCTCAGTCCTCCGGCAGCTCGACCGGGGCGATCTCGTCGTAGACGTCGCCCGGACCGGGGTTGGTGGCGTCGGTGGAGCCGCCGAGGTGGTGCATCACGCCCCAGACCGCGTTGAGCGCCGTCTGCACCGCGCCCTCGGCCCAGCCGGCCGTCCAGGAGATGTCGTCGCCGGCGAGGAAGATGCCCCGCTTGTCCTCGGGCAGCCGGTCCTGCATGAAGTGGGTGAACAGGCGCCGCTGGTAGCGGTAGTGACCCGGCAGGTTCGCCTTGAAGGCGCCCATGAAGTAGGGCTCGTTCTCCCAGGAGACCGTCACCGGGTTGCCGATGATGTGCTTCCGGATGTCGACCTTCGGGTAGATCTCGCCGAGCGACTTCAGCATGACCTCCATCCGCTCGTTCGCGGACAGCGGCAGCCACTTCAGGCTGTCGTCGCACCAGGTGTACGAGAGGCAGATCGTGGCCGGCTTGTCCGGACCGTCGTCCAGGAGGTAGGTGCCGCGGGTCATCCGGTCGGTCAGCGTCATCGACATGACGTCCCGCCCGGTCTCCTCGTCCTTGTCCAGCCAGAACGGCCGGTCCACCGGCACGAAGAGCTTGGACGACTCCATGTAGTGGGTGCGCTCGATCGCCGTCCAGTGGTCGATCGGGAAGAGCGAGTCGTCGCAGGCGATCTTGGACAGCAGCATCCAGGACTGGGCGGTGAAGACTGCCGCCCGGTACGTGCGGATGTCGCCGGAGGCGTCGGTGACCGTGATCCGGTTGCCGGCGGTCCGGTTCAGCCGGGTCACGGCCGGCTTCGGGTCGCCCCCGTGCAGGGAGCTGAGCGAGGTGCCCTGCGCCCAGTGGACGATCTTCTCCGGCTCGCGCTCCCAGAGGCGCAGCGGCAGCTGCTGCGAGCCGCCGACGATGCCGCGGTGGTGGTCGTCGGCCTCGGTGTAGACGACGCGGAGGATCTCCAGGATGGAGTTGGGGAAGTCGGTGTCCCAGCCGCCGGTGCCGAAGCCGACCTGGCCGAAGATCTCGCGGTGCCGGAAGGACTTGAAGGCCTCCGACTCGCAGAGGAAGCCATAGAAGGTCTGGTTGTCGAGCTTCTCGACGAGCTGCGCCCAGATCTCGCGGATGCGCGGGACGTCCCGCTCGCGCATCGCGGTGTTCATGTCGGAGAAGTCGGCGCCCTCTTCCAGGCACTTCCCCCAGGCGGCGGCGACGTCGCGGTAGACCTGCGGCAGGTCGTCGATGGTCTCGGCGTAGTGCGACTCACCCTTGAGGTCGACCACGGTCGACGGGGTGGCCTCGGAGAGCGGGTTCGGGAAGGGAACGGTCTCCAGGCCGACCAGGTCGATGTAGTGCTGGAGCGCGGTGGAGGAGGGCGGGAAGCGCATGGCGCCCATCTCGGCGGTCAGCGAGTCGTCGCAGCCCTCGAAGCCGACGGTCCGCAGCCGGCCGCCGATCTTGTCGGCCTCGTAGACGACGGGCTTGAGGCCCATCTTCATCAGCTCGTACGCGGCGATGATCCCGGACAGGCCGCCGCCGATGACCGCGACCTCGGTGCCGTGCTCGGTCGCCGGTATCTGGCCGAGCCCGGCCGGGTGGGCCAGGAAGTCGTCGTAGGCGTACGGGAAGTCCGGACCGAACATGGTGATCGGCGGCTGCGCGTCGGTGTGCTGGACGGCGGTGGGCACCGTGGACGTCATGGGGTACGGACTCCTTGCACGGAAAAGAAGGGTGAGGCAGGGGGCGGAGGGGCTCAGACCAGGGGGCCGTAGAGGTCCGGGCGCCGGTCGCGGAGGTAGGGGTTCAGCTCGCGGGAGGCCGCCAGGAAGGCGGGGTCGACGTCGCCGACGACGAGGTCCTCGCCGCTTCCGGCGCGGGCCCGGGCGGTGCCGTCGGGGGCGGCGAGCACGGAGAGGCCGACGAACTCGAAGTCGCCCTCGGGGCCGGTCCGGTTGGCGTACGCGATGTAGAGCTGGTTCTCGAAGGCGCGCACCGGGACGACGGACTCCGCGACGACCTCGGCGGGGTGCATGAGCGCGGTCGGCACGAGGAGGAGGTCCGTGCCGGCCAGGGCCTGCGCCCGGACGTTCTCGGGGAACTCGACGTCGTAACAGATCATCAGGCCGACGGTGAGCCCGCCGACCTCGGCCTGGACGACGCCGTCGTCGCCGGGCGTGAACCACTGGTTCTCGAAGGCGCCGTAGAGGTGGGTCTTGCGGTAGTTCGCGAGCGGGACGCCGTCGGCGCCGACGAGCCGCACGGAGTTGTGGAGGACGCCGTGCTCCTCGGTGTTGCGCTCCGGGTAGCCGTAGCCGACGGCCAGGCCGTGACGGACGGCGACGGCGGCGACGGCGCGGGCGGAGGGGCCGTCGGCCGGTTCGGCCAGGCGGGCCATGTCGGCGCCGATGGCGTAGCCGGTGAGGAACAGCTCGGGGGCGAGCAGCAGGCCCGCTCCGGCGGCGGCGGCCCGGGCGGCGGCCTCGTCGAGGATCTTGAGGTTGGCGGCCACGTCGCCGAGCTCGCCGGAGCTCTGGAGCAGGGCGGTGCGCAGCGCGGGCATGGCGATCCTCGGGGGGTCCGGAGTACAGGGGGAAGACGTCAAAAACGGTACGGTTCCGGGCTCGGCCGGGACAAGGCGGGAGCGTTGCGGACCGACCGTCGAACCGTTGCGCGATCCCCGCTCGGGGCGGCGATTCGTTGCGTACGGCTCCCGCCGTGGTCGTACGGCTGCCGCCCGTGGTCGTACGACTCCCCCGCCGCCCGGCACGGCGGGCGGGAGGCGGCCGCGCTGACCGGCACCTTCCGGTTCAGCCACTACAGGAACGGCGAGGGGGCTACGCGGTGGCGGAGGTCGACAACGAGCGGGTCGGGATCTCGGTGCACGACGACGGGAAGCGCGACCGGTTGGGGTACAGCTGGATCGCCAAGGAGGGGGACGCGGAGCTGCCGCCGTGCATGAGCCCCGCCCCCTTCGAGAAGGTGAGGGCCGGCACTGGCGACTTCAAGGTGCTGCCCTGGCACCTGGACCACCCGACGGAGTGACCCCGGCTCAGGCGGGCGAGCCGGAGGAGAAGCGCCGCAGCAGCGGCGAGAGCACCAGGACGGACTTGGTGCGCTCCACGAAGAGCTCGCCCGCGATCCGCTCCAGGACGCGCTCGAAGTGGCGCATGTCCGAGGCGAAGACCTGGACGACAGCGTCCGCGTCACCGGTGACGGTCGACGCGGACACCACCTCGGGGTACCGCTCCAGACCCCGCCGGATGTCGTCCGGCGAGGTGTTGTGGCGACAGTAGATCTCGACGAACCCCTCGGTCTCCCAGCCGAGCGCCGCCGGGTCCACCCGTACGGTGAAGCCGGTGATGGCGCCCTCGGCCCGGAGCCGGTCCACGCGCCGCTTCACGGCGGGCGCGGAGAGGCCGACGAGCGAGCCGATGTCGGCGTAGGAGCGGCGGGCGTCCTCCGCGAGGGCGTGGACGATGCGTTCGTCGAGGTCGTTGAGTCGCACTACGGGTGGATCACTTCTCTGCTGAGGGCGCTGCGGTGGCCAGACGGGAGCGGCGCACACCGTACAGGAAGTAGAACACGAGCCCGGCGGCCATCCAGCAACCGAAGACGATCCAGGTGATCGCGTCCAGGTTGTACATGAGGTACGCACAGGCGGCGAAGCCGAGGATCGGGAAGGTCCAGCCGAGCGACACGCGGAAGGTGCGGTCCATCGTCGGGCGGGTCTTGCGGAGCACGATCACCGCGATGTTGACCAGACCGAAGGCGAACAGGGTGCCGATGCTGGTGGCGTCGACGAGCTTGCCCAGCGGGATGACGGAGGCGAGGGCGCCGCAGAACAGCGACACGATGACGGTGTTGACGCGGGGGGTGCCGGTCTTGGCGTTGACCTTGCCGAAGACCTTGGGCACGAGGCCGTCGCGGGACATCGCGAAGAGCACCCGGGTCTGGCCGTAGAGGACGGTGAGCACGACGCTGGCGATCGAGATGACGGCGCCGGCGGCGAGCAGGGTGCCCCAGAACTTCTGGCCGCTGACGTCGTTCATGATCGCGGCGAGCGTGGCCTCGGAGCCGTCGAAGTCCTTCCAGTTCCAGGCGCCGACGGCGACGGCCGCGACCAGGACGTAGAGGACGGTGACGATGAGCAGCGAGAGCATGATCGCGCGGGGGAGGTCGCGCTTGGGGTCCTTCGCCTCCTCGCCGGCGGTGGAGGCGGCGTCGAAGCCGATGTACGAGAAGAAGAGGGTGGCCCCGGCGGCGCCGACTCCGGCCATGCCGAGCGGCATGAAGTCGGCGTAGTTGCCGGACTTGAAGCCCATGAAGCCGATGGCGCAGAAGAGCACGAGCGCGGCGATCTTCACGAAGACCATGATCGCGTTGACGACGGCGGACTCGCGGGCGCCGCCGAGCAGGAAGACCATCGCGAGCAGGACGACGATCAGACCCGGCAGGTTGATGAAGCCGCCCTCGCCGGGAGCGGAGGAGACCGCCGCGGGGAGGGTGACGCCGATCGTGCCGTCGAGCAGCTCGTTGAGGTACTCGCCCCAGCCGACGGCCACGGCGGCGACCGAGACGCCGTACTCCAGGACCAGGCACCAGCCGCAGACCCAGGCGACGAGTTCGCCCATCGTTGCGTACGCGTACGAGTACGAGGAGCCCGCGACCGGTATGGAGCCGGCCAGCTCGGCGTAGGAGAGGGCGGAGAAGAGGGCCGCGAGGCCGGCGATGACGAAGGCCAGGGTGACCGCGGGGCCGGCCTCGGGGACGGCGTCGCCGAGGACGACGAAGATGCCCGTGCCGAGCGTGGCACCGATGCTGATCATGGTCAGCTGCCACATCGAGAGGGACCGGCGGAGGCTGCCGCCCTCACCCTGCCCACCCTCCGCGACCAGGGCTTCCACCGGCTTGCGGCGGGTAAGGGAACGAAGAGCGGAGGGCTTGGGGGCGGTCGTGTCGCCGACCGGTGGGGCTACGCCGTGGTCCAGCACTGCGGAGGCTCCTTATCGCTGCCTGTGGGGGCGGAGCGGGGACCGCGGCGGTGTGCGGACATGCCGGAGCAGCCCACGGGGGGACGGAACCGCCGAGCAGGCGGTCGCCGCCACTCCTGGTACGAGGCACGAGCCTAAGGCTCAGGGGTTCGCACTCGTAATGCAGGGTTGTTGCGCAATACCGGATGATCATTGCGCACTTGCGGCACGAAGGGGGGAAACATTGCGCTCCCCCGCATGAATCCGTACATCGGGGGCATGGTGCGATCCACGCACGCATGGGCTCTACGTGCCGGACGACCCGCTCCGCGAGGCCCGGCGGCCCGACGATCGGAGGCCCCGGTGGACTGGCTCGACCCGGAACCGTTCCTGCGCGGCACGGCCTGGCTGGACGGGAAGCGGCCCGTGCGGGCCGACCCGGACGATCTGGCGCGACTGCCGTGGGACGTGGCGGCGCGGGCGGAGCTGCCCATCGGGGTGCGGATCGAGTTCACGGCCGCGCCCGGCACGCGCGCGGTGGAGCTGCGCTACCGGGCGGCCGTCCCGGACCCGGACGACCCGCTGCGCGACCTGCGCCACTGCTTCGCGCTGTGGAGCGGGGCGCGGTTCGTCGGGGAGACCTGTGTCGCCCCGGCCGCCGAGACCGTCGTGAAGCTCCCGCTGCCCCCGGGCGGCGGCGTCTTCAGCGTGTACCTGCCGGAGGGCCAGGCGCCCGTGCCGCTCGCCCTGCGGGCCGTCGGCGGCGGCCTCTCCCCCGCCCCGGCCCGGCCCCGCTGGCTCGTCCACGGCGACTCCATCACCGAGGGCTGGTGGTCGACCCGCCCGGCCCGCTCCTGGCCGGCCACGGCGGGCCGCCTGCTCGGCCTCGACCCGGTCAACCTGGGGTACGCGGGCGCGGCGCGCGGCGAGCTGCCCCTCGCCGAGCACCTGGCGCGGCTCCCGGGCGAGCTGATCACCCTGGCGTTCGGCACCAACTGCTGGTCCAAGGCGCCCGCGACGGCGGACTGGCTGTACGAGACGGTCCGGGCCTTCGTCGGGCTCGTCCGCAAGGGCCATCCCGAGACCCCGCTGCTCGTCGTCTCGCCCGTCCTGCGCCCGGAGGCCGAGCACACCCGCAACGCCCTCGGGGCGACCCTCACGGAGCTGCGCCGGGCCATGGAGCGGGCGGGCCGGGACCTGGCGGCCGAGGGCGACGGGCACCTCCTCGTCCTCCCCGGCGGCCCGCTGCTCGGCCCGGAGCACCTGGCGGACGGGCTACACCCGAACGACCGGGGACACGCCCGGATCGCGGCGGCGGTGGCGGAGGCCCTGGGCGGTTTCCCGGACCTTCCGGTCCCGTCCCCGGCTCCGTCAGCCCGCTGACAGCTCCCTGACCAGGAAGACGCAGGCGTCGGACTCCTCGTGGACGCGCCCGTCCCGGTCGGTCCGGGTCCAGCGGTCGGTGTACGCCGTGACGGGCGCGTAGCCGAGCCGCGCGTACAGGGCCGCCGCGCGCGGGTTGTCGCGGGCGACCCCGAGGCCCAGGGCGGTGCGCCCCCGGGCGCGCGCCAGCTCCTCGGCGGCGCGGATCAGGGCGGTGCCGATGCCCCGGCCCCGGAGGTCGGCCCGTACGTCGAGGCCGTTGAACTCCGGGCAGTCCCCCACCGCGGCCCGCACCTCGGGGGCCGCGCAGCCGTCCCAGCGCACCTGGCCGTGCCCGACGGGCTCCCCGCCCCGCCGGGCGAGCAGATAGGTGCCGGTCCCGGCCTCCTGGCGGGCGAACCGGTCGGCGTGGCGCGTCGGCGCGCCCGGGGCGGGCAGGTGGCGGTCCAGCAGGGGGACGTCCTCGGCCCGGCAGGGCCCGATCTCCGTGCGCTCCATGCCGTGACCGTACGGGACGGCCGTGGGCCCCCGGGAGTGTTTTCCCAGGGGCCCACGGCCTTCGTGCGTGCGGAGGGACTAGCTCCAGCTGGCGTGCAGCGGCTTGCCCTCGGCGTAGCCGGCGGCGGACTGGATGCCGACCACGGCCTTCTCCTCGAACTCGGCGAGCGAGCCGGCTCCGGCGTAGGTGCAGGAGGAGCGGACGCCCGCGATGATCGAGTCGATCAGGTCCTCGACGCCCGGACGCTGCGGGTCGAGGAACATGCGGGAGGTGGAGATGCCCTCCTCGAACAGCGCCTTGCGGGCGCGGTCGTAGGAGGACTCGTCGGAGGTCCGGTTCTTGACGGCGCGGGCCGAGGCCATGCCGAAGGACTCCTTGTAGAAGCGCCCCTTGGCGTCCTGGTGGAGGTCGCCCGGCGACTCGTACGTACCGGCGAACCAGGAGCCGATCATCACGTTGGAGGCGCCGGCGGCGAGGGCCATGGCGACGTCGCGCGGGTGCCGGACGCCACCGTCGGCCCAGACGTGCTTGCCGTACTTCTTCGCCTCGGCGGCGCACTCCAGGACGGCGGAGAACTGCGGGCGGCCGACGCCGGTCATCATGCGGGTGGTGCACATGGCGCCGGGGCCGACGCCGACCTTGATGATGTCCGCGCCCGCCTCGACGAGGTCCTTGACGCCCTCGGCGGCGACGATGTTGCCCGCGACGATCGGGACCTGCGGGTCGAGCGCCCGGACGGTCCGGATGGCGGAGATCATCGACTCCTGGTGGCCGTGCGCGGTGTCGATGACGAGCGTGTCGACGCCCGCGTCGAGGAGCTGCTTGGCCTTGCCCGCCACGTCGCCGTTGATGCCGACGGCGGCGGCGACGCGCAGCCGCCCCTTGGCGTCGACGGCCGGGGTGTAGAGGGTCGCGCGCAGGGCGCCCTTGCGGGTCAGGATGCCGGCCAGCCTGCCGTCCGCGTCGACGGCGGGGGCGTAGCGGCGGTTGGCGGCGTCGAGGGTGTTGAAGGCCTCGCGCGGGTCGATGTCCGCGTCCAGGAGGAGCAGGTCCTTGGACATGACCTCGGAGAGCTGAGTGAAGCGGTCCACGCCGGAGAGGTCGGCGTCGGTGACGACGCCCACCGGGCGCCGGTTCTCGTCGACGACGACGCCGGCGTCGTGGGCGCGCTTGGGCAGCAGGGCGAGCGCGTCGGCGACGGTCTGGTGCGGCTCCAGGACGATCGGGGTGTCGAGGACGTGGTGGCGGCTCTTCACCCACGAGATCACGTCGGTGACGACCTCGATCGGGATGTCCTGCGGGATGACGACCAGGCCGCCGCGGCGGGCTACGGTCTCGGCCATCCGGCGGCCCGCGATGGCGGTCATGTTGGCCACGACGAGCGGGACGGTCGTCCCGGTGCCGTCGGGCGAGGAGAGGTCCACGGCCTGGCGGGAGCCGACGGCCGAGCGGCTCGGCACCATGAACACATCGTCGTACGTCAGGTCGTAGGGCGGCTTGACGTCATTGAGGAAACGCACGTGCTGACATCCCAGTCATTCGGATCGGCCCCTAGGCATTTCAGCCAGGGGAAAAAGCACGTAGTTCATTGTCCCACGGGTGTACGCATACCAGACCCGGGCCGATCATCCGAGTCTCGCGGCAGGTGGTTCGGAGGATCCTCCGAAGGAACGCCCCAGGGAGAGGAGGACGGAGAGGCGGGTGGGGCTCTCGTCGGCCGCCGTGGTGAAGACCTCCTGGGCGGTCCGCCACTCGCGCGGCCGGGCCTCGGCGTACCCCTGCCAGCCGGTGACGACGAGGACGACGGGCCGGGGCAGGTCGGTGAGGCAGTCGGCGAGGGCGTCCCAGTTGCGGCCGAACCAGTCGGGCAGCGCGAGGGCCTCGGCGCACCGGTCCATGAGGGCGGCCTTGTCCGCGACTCCGGTCAGGTCGAGGACGACGGGGTCGTCAGGGCTCATCCGCGACCACCTCCCGGAAGGTCTCGTAGTGGTCGGCGGTGTAGTACGTCTCGCCGTTCCGCCCGGTGACGACGCGGCGCGCTCCCCGGTCGCGCTCGCCGGGGGTCTTCACGGTGTACTCGCGGTAGTAGCCGCGCTCCTCGCGGGGCAGCGCCTTCTCGAAGTTGGAGAAGACCGTGCCGTCCTTGGCGTACGGGTAGGGGCCGCCGCGCGCGATGAGGGCGAGCGTCGCGCGCGCCTCGCGCGGCAGGTCGGCGGCCCGGACGACGGGCAGGCCGGAGGCGCCGGTGGGCGCGACGGAGGCGGTCGTACGGGTCGGGGCGGCGGTTCCCGCGCCTCCGCCGGACGGGGAGCACCCGGCCAGGAAGCCGCCCAGGAGGACGGCGAGGACGAGCGCGAGGAGCACGCGCGGGGGCCGGAGCAGCATGGGCCCGAACATACCGTCGCGGGACGGCTCCGGCCCCGGGGGCACGCGCGGCTCGCACGCACGACGGCGTACGCACCGCCGAAGGCCTCCCGGGGGCACTCGGCTCAGCTGCCGTCGGGGTCCGTCCGGTCGAGCGCCGGGTGGGTGCCCGGGGTGGACTCGGTGAGCAGGTAGTCCGCGGCGGCGCGGTCGGTCACCAGGCTGGTGACGAGCCCGGAGCGGAGCACCGCGCCGATCGCCGCCGCCTTGCGCTGGCCGCCGGCGATGGCGACGACCTCGGGGATCCGGCGCAGCCGGTCCGCCTCGACCGTGATGCAGCGCTCGCCCAGGTCGCGGCCGACCCGGCGCCCCTCGGAGTCGAAGAGGTGCGCGGACATCTCGGCGGCGACGCCGAGCGAGGCGTAGTGGGCGCGCTCCTCGTCGGAGAGCATGTCGTGGACGGTGGAGATGCCCGGCTCCCAGGAGCCGATGGAGACGCAGGCGACGGTCACCTTGTCGAAGTACTCGAAGGCCCGCGCGATGCCGGTCTGGCTGCGCAGGGCAGCCGCCGTCGCCGGGTCGGGGAGCAGCATGGGGGCGTAGATCGGGTGGGCCTCGCCGCCGGAGACCTGGGCGGCCCGGCGGACGGCCTCGACGGAGCCTCGCTCGGCGGTCCCGGCGTCGTACACGCCGGTGAGCTGGACGACCGTGCAGGGCGGCAGCCGGTCGAGGGCGGCCGCCATGTGGATGGTGGAGCGGCCCCAGGCCAGGCCGAGGACGTCGCCCTCGGCGACCAGCTCGCCGAGCAGGTCGGCGGCGACCTCGCCGAGGTTCTCCGGGTCGGGCGACTCGTCCTCGCCCTCCGCCGGGGACTCGACGACGACGGCGTGGCGGAGCCCGTAGCGGGCACGGAGCGCGTCGGAGCGCTCGGCGTCCAGCTCGGCCGGCACGCGGATCTCGATCCGTACGAGATCGCGCTCCAGGGCGGTCTCCAGGACCCGGGCCACCTTGAAGCGGCTCACGCCGAACTCCTCGGCGATCTGGATCTTGGACTTGCCCTCCAGGTAGAAGCGGCGGGCCATGGCCGCCGCCTGCACCAGCTCCGCGGGGCCCATCCGCAGGGCTGACCGTCCCGCCGACATACCCGCCACCGCGATCTCCTCACTGCCGTTCACGTACCGCTTGCCCGCGGCACGCCGTTCACGTGCCGAGGTCGTTCACACTCCTGCTCGCCGTTCATCCTGTCAGAAACGACGGGCCTTGATCAGTCCTGTCGGCGGCCCGACGGGCCGCGTTCATCCACCGGAGGCTCAGTGGCCACACGCCCACGCGGCGGAGGCCGTCGCGGTCTCGGCGCGGGCCCGCAGCGAGGCGACGGCGGCGGCCGGGTCGGCCGCTCCGTAGACCGCCGAGCCCGCGACGAAGACGTCGGCGCCGGCCTCGGCGCACCGCTCGATCGTGGACTCCGCGACCCCGCCGTCGACCTGGAGCCACAGCTCAAGACCGTGCTTGGAGATCAGCTCGCGGGTGCGGCGGATCTTGGGCAGCATGATGTCGAGGAAGGCCTGGCCGCCGAAGCCGGGCTCGACGGTCATGATCAGCAGCATGTCGAGCTCGGGGAGCAGGTCCTCGTACGGCTCGATGGGCGTGGCCGGCTTGAGCGCCATGGAGGCGCGGGCGCCCTTGGCCCGGATCTCCCGGGCGAGCCGCACGGGGGCGGCGGCGGCCTCGACGTGGAAGGTCACCGAACCGGCGCCGGCCTCCACGTACTGCGGGGCCCAGCGGTCGGGGTCCTCGATCATCAGGTGGCAGTCGAGCGGGGTGTCCGTCGCGCGGGCGAGGGACTCCACGATCGGCACGCCCAGCGTCAGGTTGGGCACGAAGTGGTTGTCCATCACGTCGACGTGCAGCCAGTCGGCTCCCTGGACCGCCTCGGCCTCCTCGGCGAGCCGGGCGAAGTCCGCGGACAGGATGCTGGGGTTGATCTGCGCCATGCGCCAAGCCTCCCACGTTCTTGGGCACTTCTTTGCCGCTGGGCGGTTTCGATTCAGGTCCGGACCAGGTTCGGTACGAAAAGACGAGTCCGGGACCTGGACGGACCGGGATATTGCGGTCGGGTGATCGAAGGGTGGAGCGGTCCGGGGTCAGGCGGTCCGGCGCAGCAGCGCCAGGTACATGGCGTCCGTACCGTGCAGATGCGGCCACAGCTGGACGTCGGGGCCGTCGCCGAGCGCGGGGACGCCGGGCAGCAGCGGGCGGGCGTCGATCAGCTCGGCGCCGCCGGTCTTCTTCAGGACGTCGTCGACGACGACCCGGGTCTCGGCCAGGTGCGGCGAGCAGGTCGCGTATCCGACGACGCCGCCGACGCGCACCGCGCCCAGCGCCTCGGTGAGCAGCGCGCGCTGGAGCGGGGCGAAGCCGTCCAGGTCGTCGGGGCGGCGGCGCCAGCGGGCCTCGGGGCGGCGGCGCAGGGCGCCGAGGCCCGAGCAGGGCACGTCCACCAGGACCCGGTCGAAGGAGCCGGGGCGCCACGGCGGGCGGGTGCCGTCGGCGGCGATCACCTGGTACGGGCCGGGGTTGCCGGCGAGGGCGCGCTCGACCAGGCGGGCGCGGTGCGGCTGCTTCTCGGAGGCGAGGAGGGCGGCGCCCCGCTCGGAGGCGAGGGCGGCGAGGAGCGCGGCCTTGCCGCCGGGGCCCGCGCAGCCGTCGAGCCAGCGGGCGTCGGGTCCTTCCAGGGGCGCGTGCGCGAGGGCGAGGGCGACCAGCTGGCTGCCCTCGTCCTGGACCCCGGCCCTGCCCTCCTTGACCGCCTCGATGGCGCCGGGCTCGCCGCCCTCCGCCATCCGCAGGGCGTACGGGGACCAGCGGCCCGGCAGGGTCTCGGTGGCCGCGGCGAGCTCCTCGGTGGTGGAGCGGCCGGGGCGGGCGACGAGGGTGACCTCGGGGCGCTCGTTGTCCGCCTCCAGGAGGTCCTCGATCCCGGCGCGGCCGCCGCCGAGCGAGTCCCAGAGCGCCGAGACGACCCAGCGGGGGTGCGAGTGGACGACGGCGAGGTGGTCCTCGGGGTCCTCGTCGTACGGCGGGGCGACCTGCGCCACCCAGGCGTCCAGGTCCTGCCGGGAGATCTTCCGCAGCACGGCGTTCACGAACTTGGCCCGTCCGTCGCCGAGCACCACCCGGGCCAGCTCGACACTGGCGGAGACGGCGGCGTGGGTGGGGATGCGGGTGCCGAGGAGCTGGTGGGCGCCGAGCGCGAGCACGTCCAGCACGGGCGGGTCGATCTCGCGCAGCGGGCGGTCGGTGCAGGCGGCGATGATCGCGTCGTACGTGCCCTGGCGGCGCAGCGTCCCGTAGACCAGCTCGGTCGCGAGGGCCGCGTCCCGCCCGTCGAAGTCCCCGCCCTCGCGGGCCTTCTTCAGGAGCGGCGGCAGCAC
The DNA here is from genome assembly GCF_044754545.1 of Streptomyces sp. NPDC093071. Classification (NCBI taxonomy): domain Bacteria; kingdom Bacillati; phylum Actinomycetota; class Actinomycetes; order Kitasatosporales; family Streptomycetaceae; genus Streptomyces; species Streptomyces sp. NPDC093071. Next base: position 86,679 of record NZ_JBIVPH010000016.1, read on the forward strand.
CAGGTTCGCGTAGGCGTCCCGCTCGTCGACCGCCCTCAGCGCCTCGAAGGCGAGGATCCGGACGGGATCCTTCTTGGGCTTCCGGTAGGGCTTGGGGGGACGGCGACGTGCCTGCTCGCTCAAAGGTGCTCCGCGTGACGAAATGACGAGGTCGAACGCTCCCAGCGTAGTCCCTCCGCGGGGGCGGGCCCGGAACGGTGCGGCCCCGCCCTCCGGGGCGGGGCCGCTTGCCCGGGACACCGGGAGGGGCCGACCATGCTCGGATGAGACCCGAAGTCAGGACGTTCACGGCCGACGGCCCCCTCCCCGACCAGGACGCCGACGAGGAGGAGATCGCCCGGCGGGTGGAGCAGCTCGAAGCCGTTCCCGCGCCCGTCACCCCCGACGAGGCGCGGGCCCTGGCGGCCTGCTTCGGCCCGGACGACTGCTACGGCGTCGCCTGGTCGCTGCTGCACCTGATCGAGACCGCTCCGGGCCCGGTGCCGCCGGTGACCCGCCCCGGCCCCGGCGCCGACGACTGGCGGCACACGCTCTGGAACCGGTGGGGAGACGGGTCCTAGGAGGCCCCGGCCGGGGTCACGCGCCCAGCCGCTCCCCCGGCGCGATCCGCACCCCGCGCGCCCAGTCGGCGGCCTTCATCGGCTTCTTGCCCTGGGGCTGGACCCAGAGGAGTTCGACGGCGTACGAGCCGGTGCCCGCGTACACGTTGTTCTTGCCGACCGAGAGCTCGCCCGGGGCCAGGTCGGTGCGGTCCGGGAGGGGCGTGACCTGGATCAGCTTGAGGCGCTCGCCCCGGAAGACGGTCCAGGCGCCGGGGGCCGGGGTGCAGCCGCGCACCACCCGGTCCACCCGCAGCGCGGGGGCCGCGAAGTCGACGTGGGCGTCCTCGACCTGGATCTTCGGGGCGAGGGTGACGCCCTCGACGGGCTGCGGGACGGCCTGGAGCGTGCCGTCCTCGATGCCGTCCATGGTCGCGGCGAGCAGTCCGGCGCCCGCGAAGGCGAGCCGGGTGAGCAGGTCGCCGCTGGTGTCGGTCGGGCGGACGTCCTCGGTGACGACGCCGTAGACCGGGCCCGAGTCGAGCCCCTCCTCGATCAGGAAGGTGGAGGCGCCCGTCACCTGGTCGCCCGCCATCAGCGCGTGCTGCACGGGCGCCGCCCCGCGCCAGGCGGGCAGCAGCGAGAAGTGCAGGTTGACCCAGCCCCGGGCCGGGACGTCGAGGGCGACCTTGGGCAGCAGGGCGCCGTACGCGACGACCGGGCAGCAGTCCGGCGCGATCTCCCGCAGCCGGGCGAGGAAGTCCTCGTCGCGGGGCCTGGCCGGCTTGAGGACCTCGATCCCCGCCTCCTCCGCGCGCTGGGCCACCGGGCTGGCGACCAGCCGCCGGCCGCGTCCCGCCGGGGCGTCGGGCCGGGTGACCACGGCGGCCACCTCGTGCCGCCCGGAGGCGATCAGGGCGTCCAGGGCGGGAACGGCGACCTCGGGGGTGCCTGCGAAGACGAGCTTCATGGGGGGGGCGACTGCCTGTCTCTCCGGGGGCGTTGGGGCAGCACACCAGTCTAGGGGGCGGGTCCCGCCCAGTGCGCGGCACGGGGGCGGGAGGGGGCGTACGGAGGGGCGGGCGCTCCGCGCATATGCGTGTACGCCCCCGCAGCGTGACCCAACTCCCGGTGGCGCGTTGGTCAAGAGAGATTGACCTCACCGGGTCGCCGCTCCCCCTCGCGACCCGCTCCCTCATACGCCGGTTCGAGAGGCTTTCACATGGCCGACCACGCAACCCACGACGCCCAAGCCCGGGCGAGTCTGCACCTGCTCGTGCGGGACATCGAGCGGGTCCGGCGGCAGGTGGACGCGCTGCGCACGCTCACGGCCCAGCTGGGCAATGTCTACCGCCCTCGCCGCTCCGGCCCGTCGACGGGCTTCGTCGTCTACGGGCGCGCGCCCGCCCCGACCGTACGCCTCGCCCAGGAGCTGCGGGACAGCGTCGAGACCCTGGTGACCGCCGCGGTCGACTTCGACCGTTCGCTCGGTTTCTCGTGGGACGCGGTGGGTTCCGCGCTCGGAGTCACCAAGCAGGCCGTCCACCGCCGCTACGGCGCCCGCCGGGCGTCCCCCCAGCAGAGCGCCGCCGTGGAGCAGGAGCACGGAGCGGAGCCGGGCGGGATCCGTCCCGTGCCCTCGGTCCCCGCCGCCCGCTCGATGCCGCCGCAGCCCTCGTCGGGCAGCTCGGCCCTCCGCGACGACCCCCGCCCGTCGGCCTTCCCCGCACCCCGGAACGTCTGACGCACGAGACACCACGGCCGCCCGCCCCTCGTGGGACGGGCGGCCGTCTCGCGTCCGTACGGGAGAACCCCGGCACCGGGCGTCAGCCGATGTCCGGCGGGTCCACGCGGACCCGGACCGGGTCCCCGCCGCCGCGCGACAGGCGGGACGCGCGGGCCTGTTTGAGGGCGGCCGCCAGGGCCGCGCCGCTGCCCGGCGGGACCCGGACCAGGGCCCGGTCCCACTGCTCGCCCGGCGGCGGGTCACCGGGCCGGCGGGCGCCGCCGGGGCGCACCACCGGCAGCGGCACCGGGCCGAGGATTTCGGCGTCGGGGGGCAGCACGGCCGCCGTCAGGAAGTCCTCGACGGCCTCCGGCGGGCCGCTCACCGCGGCCATCCGGGAGACCGGCGGGAAGCCCAGCTCGGTGCGCTCGGCCAGCTCGCGCCGGGCGTGCCCGACCGGGTCCCAGCGGACGAGCGCCTGCACCGGCCGCAGCGTCGGCTCGGCCACCACGACGACCGTGCCGCCCTCGGACTGCCCCCGCACCAGGGAGGCCGCGTCGATCCAGCGCCGCAGCGCCTCCTCGCCCGCGCGCAGGTCGGGCCGGCCGAGCATGGCCCAGCCGTCGAGGAGCAGCGCGGCCGCGTAGCCGCCCTCGGCGACGGGCTCGGCGCCCGGGGTGGAGACGACGAGCGCGGGGCGCCCGGGCACGCTGTCCAGGACGTGGTCACGGCCCGAGGTGCGGACCGGGACCGCCGGGAAGGCCCGGCCCAGCTCCTCGGCGGTCCGCCGGGCGCCGACCACCTGGGCCCGCAGCCGGGTCGAGCCGCACTCGACGCAGTGCCAGTCGGGGGCGCCGCGCCCGCACCAGCCGCAGCGCAGCTCCCGCTGCTCGGGGGCCTCCAGGGGCCCGGCGCAGTGCCGGCAGCGGGCGGGCGTCCGGCAGCGCTCGCAGGCCAGCCGGGGCACGTACCCCCGGCGGGGCACCTGGACGAGCACCGGGCCGGTCTTGAGCCCCTCCCGTACGGCCTGCCAGGCGAGCGAGGGGAGCCGGGCGGCGCGCGCGGCCTCGTCCCGGGCGAGTTCGCCGTCGCCGACGGTACGGATCAGGGGCGCGGCCGCGCGGACCCGTTCGCGTCCGGCGGTCAGCGCCCGGGCCCAGCCGGACTCGACGAGCTGGGCGGCCTCGACGGTGCAGCTCGTGCTGCCCAGGAGGAAGGCGCACCGGTCGTGGGCGGCGCGCAGCAGGAGCACCTCGCGGGCGTGGGGCTGCGGGGCGTGCGGTTCGCTGTGGCTGCCGTCGCCGTCGTCCCAGACGACGACCAGGCCCAGGTCCCGTACGGGGGCGAACATCGCCGCCCTGGTGCCGACGACGGCCCGCACCGCACCGCGCCGGACGGCGAGCCAGCGCGCGTACCGCTTCTCGGGGCCCGCCTCGGCGGTGAGCAGCGCGTGCCGCCCCTCCCCCAGGACGGTGGTGAGGGCCGTGTCGACCCGGTCGGCGGCCCGTCCGTCGGGGACGACGACGAGGGCGCCGCGCCCGGAGGCGAGGGTGGCGGCGACGGCGCGGGCGATCTCCTCGGCCCAGTGCGGTCCCGGCAGCGCGTTCCACACGGCCCGGGGCGCCCCGCCGCCCGCCAGGGAGTCCAGGAAGGCGGGCCCCTGCTCGTACCGCGTCCAGCTCCCCGGCGCCGGGGCGGGGGGCGGCGGCAGCGGCTCCGGGGAGGGGCGGCGCTCGGCGGCGGCGCTGCGCGGCGGCACGGCGAGCTGGAGCACGTCGGCGAGGCTGCCCGCGTACCGGTCGGCGACGGCGCGGGCGAGGCCGAAGAGCTCGGGTCCGAGGACGGGTTCGGGGGAGACGACGTCGGCGAGGGCGGCCAGGGGGCCGGAGTAGTCGGAGGTGGCCCGGCGCTCGACGAGGAAGCCGTCGATCAGCCGTCCGCCCTCCCGGCGCCCGTTCTTGACCTGGTGGGCCCCGGCCCCGAACCGGACGCGCACCCGCACCCCGGGCCGGGCGGCCCCGTCCAGCTCCTCGGGGACCGCGTAGTCGAAGAACTGGTCGAGGTGGAGCGCCCCCTTGTTCACGACGACCCGTGCCACGGGCAGCTCCTTGGCGAGCGCGGCCCCCCGCCACGTCCGCGGCTTGGCCCGCGGCACCTTCGCCTTCCGCACGGTCTCCCGAATGAGCGCGAGCTGCTCGGGTTCCTCGGAGGGCTTCTCGTTCTCGCTGCTCACGGCCCCATACCTACCAGACACCACCGACAGTCGGGACGGACCGAAGCCCGGCCCCCCTCACAGGGTGCCGGGCTTCGGTCGCGTGCGTGCGGGGCTCAGAGCCCGGCGGCCTGCTTGAGGGCGTCGACGCGGTCGGTGCGCTCCCAGGTGAAGTCCGGCAGCTCGCGGCCGAAGTGGCCGTAGGCGGCGGTCTGGGAGTAGATCGGGCGGAGCAGGTCGAGGTCGCGGATGATCGCGGCCGGGCGGAGGTCGAAGACCTCGGCGATGGCGTTCTCGATCTTCTCGACGTCGACCGTGTTGGTCCCGAAGGTCTCGACGAAGAGGCCGACGGGCTCGGCCTTGCCGATCGCGTAGGCGACCTGGACCTCGCAGCGCGCGGCGAGGCCGGCGGCGACGACGTTCTTGGCGACCCAGCGCATGGCGTAGGCGGCCGAGCGGTCGACCTTCGACGGGTCCTTGCCCGAGAAGGCGCCACCGCCGTGACGGGCCATGCCGCCGTACGTGTCGATGATGATCTTGCGGCCGGTGAGGCCGGCGTCGCCCATCGGGCCGCCGATCTCGAAGCGGCCGGTCGGGTTCACCAGGAGGCGGTAGCCCTCGGTGTCGAGCTTGATGCCGTCCTCGACGAGCTGCCCCAGCACGTGCTCGACGACGAACTCGCGGATGTCGGGCGCGAGCAGCGACTCCAGGTCGATGTCGGAGGCGTGCTGCGAGGAGACCACGACCGTGTCGAGGCGGACGGCCTTGTCGCCGTCGTACTCGATGGTGACCTGGGTCTTGCCGTCGGGGCGCAGGTACGGGATGGTGCCGTTCTTGCGGACCTCGGTGAGGCGGCGCGAGAGCCGGTGCGCGATGTGGATCGGCAGCGGCATCAGCTCGGGCGTCTCGTCCGACGCGTAGCCGAACATGAGGCCCTGGTCGCCGGCGCCCTGCTTGTCCAGCTCGTCCTCGTCGCCCTCGACGCGCTTCTCGTACGCGGTGTCGACACCCTGGGCGATGTCCGGGGACTGCGACCCGATGGACACCGACACGCCGCAGGAGGCGCCGTCGAAGCCCTTCTTCGAGGAGTCGTAACCGATCTCGAGGATCTTGTTCCGGACGAGGGTGGGGATGTCCGCCCACGCCTTGGTGGTCACCTCGCCGGCGACGTGCACCAGGCCGGTGGTGATCAGCGTCTCGACGGCGACGCGCGAGGTGGGGTCCTCGCGCAGCAGTGCGTCGAGGATGGTGTCGCTGATCTGGTCAGCGATCTTGTCGGGGTGCCCCTCGGTGACGGACTCCGAGGTGAACAGACGACGGGACACAACGCTCCCTGGGGTTGCAGCGGCTGCTGGCTACTCGTGGCTCGGACCGGCAGGGGGCTGCGCCCCGCGACGTTCCACGAACAGTCTATCGGTCGTGGTCGGACAATGGACCAGGTGTCTCGCCTGGCGAATGCCCCCGGGCGGCCGGAACCGGCCGCCGACAAGGGCGGGGCGGCCGCTCCGGTGGGACGCGAATCACTCGCGAGGCGGTGTTTCGCTCCTCCGCCCGGGTGACGGCGTGCCGGGCTGGCCGGACCCGGACATCTCAGTCGGTGGGACGCAGCCGGGGCAGGACCAGGTCCCAGACCGTCTCGGCGAGCGCTTCCTTCGGCCCGTACGGCACGGGGGTCTCGGTGCCGTCCGCCGCGAGCACCACGGCTTCGTTCTCCTCGGAGCCGAAGGTCTTGCGCTCCCCGACCTCGTTGACGACGAGGAGGTCGCAGCCCTTGCGGGCGAGCTTCTCGCGTCCGTTGGCGAGGACGTCGTCGGTCTCGGCGGCGAAGCCGACGACGACCTGGCCGGGCAGGGCCCGGTCGGCGGAGAGCTCGGCGAGGATGTCGGGGTTGCGGACGAGTTCGACGACGGGGGCGCCGTCGTCGCCCTTCTTCTTGATCTTGCCGGGGGCGTAGACGGCGGGGCGGAAGTCGGCGACGGCGGCGGCCATGACCACCGCGTCGGCGTCGGCGACGGCCTTGAGTACGGCCTCGCGGAGCTGGACGGCGGTGCCGACGCGGACGACGTCGACGCCGGCCGGGTCGGGGAGGCCGGTGTTGGCCTCGACGAGGGTGACCCGGGCGCCCCGGGCGGCGGCGGCCCCGGCGAGGGCGTAGCCCTGCTTGCCGGAGGAGCGGTTGCCCAGGTAGCGGACGGGGTCGAGGGGCTCGCGGGTGCCGCCCGCGCTGACCACGACGTGCCGGCCGGCCAGGTCGGGGGCGGTGGCGCCCCGGGCGAGGACGCGGCGGCAGACCTCGAAGATCGCGGCGGGGTCGGGCAGCCGTCCCTTGCCGGTGTCGACGCCGGTGAGGCGGCCGACGGCGGGCTCGATGACGACGGCGCCGCGGCGGCGCAGGGTCGCCACGTTCTCCCGGGTGGCCGGGTGCTCCCACATCTCGGTGTGCATGGCGGGGGCGAAGACGACGGGACAGCGTGCGGTGAGCAGCGTGTTGGTGAGGAGGTCGTCGGCGAGGCCGTGGGCGGCCTTGGCGAGCATGTCGGCGGTGGCGGGGGCGACCACGACGAGGTCGGCGGCCTGGCCGATCCGCACGTGCGGCACCTCGTGGACGGACTCCCACACCTCGGTCGAGACGGGGTTCCCGGAGAGCGCGGACCAGGTGGCCTCGCCGACGAAGTGCAGTGCGGAGTCGGTGGGCACGACCCGGACGTCGTGGCCCGACTCGGTGAGCCGGCGGAGCAGCTCGCACGCCTTGTAGGCGGCGATGCCGCCGGTGACGCCCAGAACGACCTTCGGCTTTGCCACGACTTCCACGACTCCCCGCACTCGGACGCGCACTCGGATGCGTACGACTCCATGAGACACCACAGGCCCGGCGGATGTTCCGCCGGGCCTGTGGTGACAGATATGACAAACGCCGTGCGTTTACTGCGCCGGACCCTCGATGGCCTCGGACGTCAGCAGGCCCGCGTTGATCTCGCGCAGCGCGATCGAGAGCGGCTTCTCGTGGACGTGGGTGTCGACGAGCGGACCCACGTACTCCAGCAGGCCCTCGCCGAGCTGGGAGTAGTACGCGTTGATCTGACGCGCGCGCTTGGCCGCGTAGATCACGAGGCTGTACTTCGAGTCGGTGGCCTCGAGCAGCTCGTCGATCGGCGGGTTGATGATGCCCTCGGGCGCGGTGATGGAAGAGGACACGCTCTACCTTCCGAAGATGGAAAAAAGATCAGACACACTGTAGGGGCCTGGGGATCATTCCCCAGAAGACAGCAGCATCAACGTTAGCAGCTCGCGCGCCACGTCCTCGACGGAGGTGTTGACGAGCGTGGTGTCGAACTCGGACTCGGCGGCCAGCTCGACCTTCGCGGCGTCGAGGCGGCGCTCGATGACCTCGGGGGACTCGGTGCCGCGGCCGGTGAGGCGGCGGACCAGCTCCTCCCAGCTCGGCGGGGCCAGGAAGACCAGCTGGGACTCCGGCATGGAGTCCTTCACCTGACGGGCGCCTTGGAGGTCGATCTCCAGGAGGACGGGCTCGCCGGCGTCCAGGCGGTCGAGGACCGCGCCGCGCGGGGTGCCGTAGCGGTTGCCCGCGAACTCGGCCCATTCGAGGAGCTCGCCGTTGGCGATCAGCTTGTCGAACTCGTCGTCCGTCACGAAGAAGTAGTGGACGCCGTGCTTCTCGCCGGGGCGGGGCTTCCGCGTCGTCGCCGACACCGAGAGCCAGACCTCGGGGTGGACCTTGCGCATATGCGCGACGACCGTGCTCTTGCCGACCCCTGAGGGGCCGGAGAGCACGGTCAGCCGCGGACGTACCTCTGCTGCCATGCAGCGATTATTCCAGTGGTTCACCCCTGCTTGCGCAGGGAGGACGCCTCATGCCGGGAATGTCCCGAAAGGTCAGGCGCCGGTGGAGCCGAACTCGCGCTCCAGGGAGGCGATCTGGTTGGAGCCGAGACCGCGCACCCGGCGACTCTCGGAGATGCCGAGCCGCTCCATGATCTGCTTGGCACGGACCTTGCCCACGCCCGGCAGGGACTCAAGGAGCGCGGAGACCTTCATCTTGCCGATGACGTCGTTCTCCTGGCCGGTCTTGATGACGTCGTGGAGGGATGCGCCGGAGTGCTTGAGTCGATTCTTGACCTCGGCCCGCTCCCGGCGAGCCGCGGCGGCCTTCTCGAGCGCGGCTGCGCGCTGTTCAGGGGTAAGGGGCGGAAGAGCCACGCCTACGTCACCTCGGATGTCGATCTGTCGGATACGGACCGGTGAGGAACCTAGTCGCCCCGCACCAGTGGAGCAACGATCAACGGAGTGGCCGCTGAACGCCTGCTCTGCCCCGGAGACTAGCGGCCGAGGCCGCTCCAGTCAGCGAGAACAGCGGAAAAGTCCTGGTCAGCATCGACCGACCAGGACTTTCCCGACATAAAGACCGGGTTTTGGGCCAAGTTTTCGTCAAGTGGTGAGACGACCGGCCGAGGTGGGCCGCCGAACCGGGCCCGATCCGCTCCGACCTGCGGATTGGTCCCGGCGGGGATCAGGCGCCGACGGCCGCGCGGATCTCGTCCGCGTAGCGGAGCGCCGAGTCCCGCAGGGCGGTGGCGTCCGGGCCGTGCCGCAGGACGCCCCGGCTGACGTTCGGGACGACGTTGCGGACCGCCGCGCCGAAGACGGCGGGGAGGTCGGCGGGGGTCGCGCCCTGGGCGCCGATGCCGGGGGCGAGGAGCGGGCCGTTGACGTCCAGGTCGAAGGAGGAGAGGTCGCCGAGGGTGGCGCCGACGACCGCGCCGAAGGAGCCCATCGGGGTCTCCCCCGCGTTCTCCTCGGCCAGGTGGGCGAGCATCGTCGCGCCGATCGTCCTCCCGTCCTCGCGGACGGCCCGCTGGACCTCGGAGCCCTCCGGGTTGGAGGTGAGGGCCAGGACGAAGAGTCCGGCGCCGGACTCCCGGGCCAGGTCGACGGCCGGCTTCAGGGAGCCGTAGCCGAGGTACGGGGAGACCGTGAGCGCGTCGGAGAAGAGCGGGGAGTCCTTGCGCAGGAAGGCCTCGGCGTAGGCGGCCATGGTGGAGCCGATGTCGCCGCGCTTGGCGTCCATCACGACCAGGCCGCCCGCCGCGCGCAGGTCGGAGACGGCGCGCTCCAGGACGGCGACGCCGCGCGAGCCGAACCGCTCGAAGAAGGCGGACTGGGGCTTGAAGACGGCCACGGTGCCGGCGAGGGCCTCGACGACGGTGAAGGTGAAGCGCTCCAGACCGGCGATGTCGTCCGTGAGGCCCCAGGAGTCGAGCAGGGCGGCGTGCGGGTCGATGCCGACGCAGAGCGGGCCGCGCTCGTCCATGGCGGCGCGCAGGCGGGATCCGAAGGAGAGCGTCACGGGGTGGCCTTTCGGTTGTCGGCGCCGACGGCCTCGGCGAGGGTGGCGTACGGGGAGGCCGCGAGGCGCGCGGCGAGGCCCTTGTGGATCGCGCGGGCGTAGAACGGCCCCTCGTAGACGAAGGCGCTGTAGCCCTGGACGAGGGTGGCGCCGGCGAGGATGCGCCGCCAGGCGTCCTCGGCGTTCTCGATGCCGCCGACGCCGACGAGGACCAGGCGGTCGCCCACGCGCGCGTGGAGGCGGCGCAGGACCTCCAGGGAGCGCTGCTTGACCGGGCGTCCGGACAGGCCGCCGGTCTCCTTGACCAGCTCGGGCGCGGACTTCAGGCCGAGGCCCTCGCGGGCGATGGTGGTGTTGGTGGCGATGATGCCGTCGAGGCCCAGCTCCAGGGCGAGGTCGGCGACCGCGTCCACGTCCTCGTCGGCCAGGTCGGGGGCGATCTTGACCAGGAGCGGGACCCGGCGGTCGGTGACCGTGCGGTCGGCGGCCTCCCGCACGGCCGTCAGGAGCGGGCGCAGGGACTCGGTGGCCTGGAGGTTGCGCAGGCCCGGGGTGTTCGGGGAGGAGACGTTGACGACGAGATAGTCGGCGTACGCGGCGAGGCGCTCGGTGGACTTCACGTAGTCGGCGGCGGCCTCGGCCTCGGGGACGACCTTGGTCTTGCCGATGTTGACGCCCACGACCGTCCTGAACACCGGTACGCGCGCGTGAAGGCGGGCGGCGACGGCGGCGGAGCCCTCGTTGTTGAAGCCCATGCGGTTGATCAGGGCGCGGTCCGGGACCAGCCGGAAGAGGCGCTTCTTGGGGTTGCCGGGCTGGGCCTCGCCGGTGACGGTGCCGATCTCGACGTGGTCGAAGCCGAGCATGGCCATGCCGTCGATGGCGACGGCGTTCTTGTCGAAGCCGGCGGCGAGGCCGAAGGGGCCGTGCATCCGCAGGCCGAGGGCCTCGGTGCGCAGCTCCTCGTAGCGGGGGGCGAGGGCAGCGGCGGCGAAGGTGCGGAGCACCGGGACGCGGGCGGCCAGGCGGATCCAGCGGAAGGCCAGGTAGTGGGCCTTCTCGGGGTCCATCCGCTTGAAGACCAGGTGGAAGAACAGCTTGTACATCGTCCGAAATATCCCTTGTTCGGTCATGAAGAGGGGGACACCGCGCTGTGGCCGGTGTCCCCCTTCTCCGTACGGGCTGCTAGTCGCGGGCCGCGACGAGGTGCTCGGCGTGCTCCTGGAGGGAGCGGACGCCGACGCCGCCGTGGTTGAGCGCGTCGATGCCCTGGACGGCTGCGGCGAGGGCCTGGACGGTGGTCAGGCACGGGACGCCGCGGGCGACGGCGGCGGTACGGATCTCGTAGC
>NZ_JBIVPH010000017.1:0-84959 GCF_044754545.1 Streptomyces sp. NPDC093071
CGTCCAGGTCGTTCGTACAGTGGCGCGCTCCACCTGGACGCCCGGCACCGCGCCTGCTCCACGGTGTGTGGGTCGACGGCAGACGGGATGGGAGTCAGGGCAGCGGTGTGCATTGCCAGACCATCGCCGACTGCAGCCAAGACGGACGATCAAAAGGCGGCTAGCAGCTAGGAAGGGGGCTTCTTACGCAGGGTCAGCCGACTGCTAAGCCGGAGTAGGGCCGGACGCCGTACCCCTGCCGTTAGGAATGACGAAAGCGTGAGACGACCGCACCACCGGGAATAGGTGGGAGAGGATCAGTTACTGCCACCAAGTGGTGCCGACCGGTGTGGTCACACCACGTCGGTACCGGTTTCGTTGGGGCTGAACAGTGCGTTCCAGGCACAATCACCTTACCCGTCGTAAATCCACCAACCAGCATCGAATGTCGACGAATCACAACGGCAGCGGAGAGGAAAGATGGTCCAGATCGATTTCCTCGGAGTGCCGATAGCGTTCGAATGAATACTCTTCCGTGGAAAATATCTCAGAGCTCACCGCGCCTCCTTCGACTGCCTCCAGAATATCTGTAGTCGAGCCTTGTGGAGGAATGCACATTGCCGCCCAGGAATCAGCTAGCGCGCTCCAAAGCCAATACCGATCAGCCGCATCCAGGGAGGTTCGCTCGCCGTCTTGAAGGTGCTTCGAAATTTCGCTATGCCTGCGAATCAAGGTGGCTCCATTTGAGCCATAAAGCCATGCGCTAACCCGCTCGGAGCACTCAGGAGTTTCATTCGGAGGGAAGGGAGGAAGAACCCCTGGTTCCAATACTACGCAGAGAGTTAGTGGGTACGGAGCAACTTCCCATTCTCCGTCACATTCCAGCCTTAGGGACGCCACCTTGCTTAGTGCCCAGCCTACTGGACTGGCCTCTCTGGTGACCTTACTTCCCACTAGGTCCTGCAATGGGCGGAGCCATGGAACCACTTCATCTGGGAATGCAAACCGACTAAATCGACGGCCAACTCGCTGCCCGAACTTGCGCACCGCTTCAATTGCTTCGACACCCGGTTTGCGCTCAGCAGAGGCAATAACCGACTTTGAAACTGTGGCAACATAAGTCAGGTCTGCAAAATAGCAGTCACCGAGCTCAGGCAGATGCACGAGATTCGGGCGTCGACCATTGCGATTCGCCTTCGCCTCTACGGGGGGAAGCTCCAGGACTGGAGCCAAGTGGACTGTCGGCCGATCCTTTAGAACCACATCGCAGGTCTGGGTAATTAGGGCTGCACCATGTGGGGTAGCTACCCACTGAACAACACCAGGTTGGACTTTCAGGGGAATGCTCACCACGCGAATGACATCGCCCTGACGGTACTCCTTGATGCGATCAGCCCAGTCAGGTTCAGCCTTAGCCTCTTGGCCGGCATCGTCGCCGGGAAATTCTGCGGGCACACCCTCGGAAGATGCGTCCATGTGCCCCCCTAGCCTGACGTTCAGTCAGAGTCAGTACCGAGCAGTTGGCTTGGAGTATATCCAACGCTCTGCACAGGAGTAGTGCCCTTCCTGTACCGGGCCTGGAAGACCTCTAGCGGGCTTCCGACTCCAGGCTTCGAAGCGTGGAACCAGGAGCGCACCTGCTCGGGGGACTTTACCGGAGCAGAACGAACCAGTTCAGCAAAATGCATCAGCATCTCACTGTGCCGAGCATTGATCCGTGCACCCGATGCCCACAAATGCATCGATCGACGGCTAACGCCAAAGGCCCGACTTAGTTGCTCCCACGTAAAGCCGCTCTCGTCGTGAATGACCCTCACCACTTCGGCAATCTCGAGAGGCAACTTCTCTCGATCAGCCTCGGGGAGTTTAGTCGATTCAACTTCGACTGGATCCGCAGGCACTGGAGCCGTTGTGTGTTCAATTAGCGAAACAGCGTCTGCTGTCGGAGTGCCAACAAATGTGGAGGTTGCAATCGTCGCGGCACATACCAAGCCAGCAGCCCAAACTCGCGTCTTCGAATGCACGAGCATGTCAAAGCTCCGCACAATCGGTGGCGAAGCTTCCGACTCGGTACGCATCTGAAGAAGCGTATTTACGGCCGTATCCTGCATTATTGTCACAGCTCCCCCCCGAAGTGCAACAGAAAATCGTCCGTCACTGCCCACCGGAAAAATCGGTAGGCAGACTCAGAGAGCATCTCGGCGCGCCTCCTTACCTCCTCGGGGTCAGAACTAACCTCTGAGCTCTGGTAGAAAGAATCCAAATCGAGGACCCAACTCCGCTGCTCAAACGAAGATAGCGAGGGATCAAATGTTCCACCAGGAGGCATCTCTCCCCACTGAGCCAGCAGTCCTCTGCTGGCGTCAATCTTGAAGCTGGCTTGAGCGAGAGAGTGCTGGAGATCGGCCCGCCCGTCTAGCTGAACTCCGGAGATCCCAAGAATTTCAGGACGGATGAGTGAGGGAAGGTTCGCCAGTGCCTTTTGATCGACAACTCGATTGGTGTACCGATACCCGATGCGAGTGTAGGCGGGAACGTAGGCGACCTTTTTCAATGCCGCAGAAATCGAGGAGAGGGCAGAGCAGAATTCGGTGCGCCCGCCATAGACGCTCGTCTCTAGCGCAAGAGAGCCATTGGAGAGAGAAACTACGGTTTTCCGATCTGGAGATCGAAATCGCCAGACAGCATTTTGCCCCATTTGCGGCGAAACTTGACCCGGGGTGATGAGCATATTGAATTCCGCACCCTTTTCAAGATACGGATAATCTTTGCCGATCTCCGCTGCAAAAAGAGAAGCAGAATTGGGTGAGTCCAGTACCGCCAGTGGGTCGAAGCGCAACTGTGCCAACACGCGCACCAGTGGAGCCACTGACAGCGGCACGTCCTCGCACGGCTCGTCACCGAAGGGTGCTTGCAACTGGCTCCTTGTCATGCTTCACACAGTACTTCACACCTCCCGAGGCGTCACCTAGGATGCACGCTGTTCCCCTGCACGACGCACAGCGTCTTGCTGTCAGAGTGATCGAATTTGGAAGCCGACCGCGTGCAGGTGAACGCTAGCTGGCCAGGTCTGTGCCGCATCAGTGCCAGATCGTGCGGAGACTCACGGGCAATGGAGAGCATCTAGAGGGGCTGCACGGTGGAGCAGCTAGTGCTGCAACCATGCAGGTCAGGCCAGGGAACACCCTCCCTCCCTTGTAACCCGATGATCCTTCAGCGCCTTCAAAGCAGGGGAGAAAAGCCGGCGGACCGATCGAGCTGGAAGGGTGAACCACTTCGCGTGGGCACCCAGCCCAGCCGTAGGGCGGACGTGATGGCCTCTGCGACATCGGAGGGCAGGACAGAGCCACCCGGGGCTTCGAGCCAGTTGCCAGGGTGCACTTGGTCTGTGGTGACGACGAGGGTCGTCCCAGGACGATCCGCATGTTCCACGGCGTACGTGCATGGAGACCAGCCGAGACCTTGGCTGTAGGTCGGCCTGCGTCGCAGCCGCCAGCGGTAGGTCGTGTCGCCGACGACAATGCGCCGCGTCCCTTTGCGGCCCAGCGCCATGTCTCTCCCCTAATGGTGAAGCGCCGAAAACCCGGCTCTGCGAAGGGTCCGAACGATACCTGGGCCGTGACAGGGCCGTCCGAGGGCAGCCGAAGGCGACCAACGTTGACAATCACCGACGACTAAGTCGCAGGTCACAGCGTTGGTCACCCAGGAAGTCCCAGGCCAGAGAGGCCCCACGTCACTTCTTCGGCTACTGAGCCCCCGCCGGACCCCGGTTCACACCGTGACGACGCGGGGCGGGCGCTGGCAGCGCGGGCAGAAGTAGCTGGAGCGGTTCATCCAGGCGCGGCGGCGCATCGGGGTGCCGCAGCGACGGCAGGGCTCGTCCTCGCGGCCGTAGGCGTCGAGCGAGCGGTCGAAGTAGCCGGACTCGCCGTTGACGTTCACGTACAGGCTGTCGAAGCTGGTGCCGCCGACGGCGAGCGCCGCGTTCATCACGTCCCGGACGTGTCCGAGGAGTTCGGCCGAGCGCGGCCGGGTCAGGGTGGCGGTCGGCCGGTCGTAGTGCAGCCGCGAGCGCCAGAGCGCCTCGTCCGCGTAGATGTTGCCGACGCCGCTGATCAGGGACTGGTCCAGGAGCGCCCGCTTGATCGTCGTACGGCGCAGGCGCAGCGCGCTCTGGAAGGCGGCGTCGTCGAACTCGGGGTCGAGCGGGTCGCGGGCGATGTGCGCGATGACGTCCGGGAGGCCGTCGGGGCTCTGGTCGTGGAGCGAGAGCCCGCCGAAGGTGCGCTGGTCGACGAAGCGGAGTTCGGTGCCGGCCGCGCCCGTGAGGGCGTCGCCTTCGGACGGCGCGAAGCGGACCCGGATGCGCAGGTGCTTCTCGTCGGGGGCGTCGTGCGGCTGGACGAGCAGCTGGCCGCTCATGCCCAGGTGTCCGAGCACGGCCGTCCCGGTGTCGGCCAGCGGCAGCCAGAGGTACTTGCCGCGCCGCCGCACGCCCTCGAACCGCTGCCCCTCCAGCCGGGCCGCGAAGTCCTCGCCGCCCGCCAGGTGGCGCCGTACGGCCCGGGGGTGCAGGACCTCGACCCCGGCCACGGTCCGTCCGGCGACCCAGCGCTCCAGTCCGCGCCGTACGACCTCGACCTCGGGCAGTTCGGGCACGGCTGTTCCTCCGGACTCGTTCGGTATTTCCTCAGCGCTTGTTCGGCGGCCGGAACCACCCTACGTCCGTCCCGACCGCACGCGGAAAGACGGGAACCCCGCCCTGGGGCGGGGTTCCCGGAAAGCCGAGGAAACGGGCAGGACGGAGGATCAGGCCGAGGCCCGGTCCTTGGCAGGAGAGGGGTCGGCGACCGCTCCCGCCTCGGCCGCGGCCTTCGCCGCCGCGATCCGCTCGTCCGCGGCCGCGCGGATAGCGCGCCACGCGGACTCCGCCGCCTGCTGTTCCGCTTCCTTCTTGCTGCGGCCGGTGCCGGTGCCGTACGAGACACCACCGACGCGGGCGGCAGCGGTGAAGGTCTTCTCGTGGTCCGGGCCCTCCTCGGAGACGAGGTACTCCGGAACGCCCAGGCCCTCGGCCGCGGTGAGCTCCTGGAGACTGGTCTTCCAGTCCAGGCCGGCACCGAGGTTCGAGGACTTCTCGATCAGCGGGTCGAAGAGCCGGTGCACCAGCTCGGACGCCGCGTCGAGGCCCTGGTCGAGATAGACCGCGCCGATCACCGCTTCGAGGGTGTCGGCGAGGATGGACGCCTTGTCCCGGCCGCCCGTGCCCTCTTCGCCCCGGCCGAGCCGGATGAAGGAGCCGAGTTCGAGTCCGCGTCCCACGTCCGCCAGCGCACGAGAGTTGACCACCGCGGCCCGCAGCTTGGCCAGCTGGCCCTCGGGCAGGTCGGGGTGGGTGCGGTACAGCGTGTCGGTGACCACCAGGCCGAGCACGGAGTCCCCGAGGAACTCCAGCCGCTCGTTGGTGGGCAGACCGCCGTTCTCGTACGCGTACGAACGGTGGGTCAGCGCACGCACCAGAAGGGCGGACTCGAGCTTGTAGCCGAGCCGCCCTTCCAGAAGCGTGTGGGACGAGGCATGGTCCGTCTTGTCGTCCGTCTTGCGGGACTCAGACATTGCGCCTCTCACCAGCCCAATCAGACCGAGAGGACCTGGCGCTTGTTGTAGGTGCCGCAGCTCGGGCACGCGATGTGCTGCAGCTTCGGCTCCTGGCAACGCTCACACGAAACCAGGGTGGGGACCGCAGCCTTCCACTGCGACCGGCGGTGGCGCGTGTTGCTGCGCGACATCTTCCGCTTCGGAACAGCCACGGCTACTTCTCCTGCTTCTCGGCGGCGCTTCGGACGTCCCCGTCAGAGGCTTTGCCGCTCATGTTGTCCTTCTCATCGGTTCCCAGCGAACCGGCGAGTCCCTGCAGTGCCGCCCAACGGATGTCGACGGCGTCGTGGTGGTGGTCCGGGTTCTCGTTCAGGTTGGCTCCGCACTCGGAACACAGACCCGCACAGTCCTCCCGGCACACCGGCTGCATCGGCAGTGCGAGCACCACCGCATCACGCAGCACGGGTTCGAGGTCGAACATGCCGTCCTCGAGGGGGATCATGTCCTCGTCGTCCTCGGCTTCGTCGTCCGCGGCCGCCCTGGAGCGGCCCCGGTCGTCGGAGTCGGGGTACGAGAACATCTCCTGGAAGTCCACGTCGAGCTCCAGCTCGACGGGCTCCAGACACCTTACGCACTCCCCCTCGGCCGATGCACGGGCGGTGCCTGTGACAAGCACCCCTTCCATGACCGACTCAAGACGGAGATCGATGTCGATCGGGGCGCCCTCGGGCACTCCGATCACTCCTTCGACGCCCATGGCCGCGGGGGCCTCGACCGATCGCGAGAGCCGCTGCAGGGCACCAGGACGCCGCCCCAGCTCGTGCGTGTCGAACACGAGGGGGTTGCGGTGGTCGAGGCGCGTGCTCAGGGCTCTTCCTGCTTTCGGATCGTTCTGCGTCGTGGAAGGTTCGTAGGGCTGCCGATCACGGGCAGCACGGGTCACGGGCATACGCGTGACCGAAGAGCCAGGATACTGGACGCTTCGCCCAGGGCCCAATCCGGGCCGTCCGCCCCTTACCGCGCCCCGTCCCCCGCTGCCGCCGCCGCTCCTACTGCTGCTGCCCCTGGTCGTACTGCTGCTCGTACCGGCGCAGCTGTTCCAGGTCGATCATGCTCGTGTCGAAGAAGCTGGTCTCGTCGAGCGCGGCAGCCTGCTGGGGCTGGTGGGCCGGCGGGGCGGGCTGCTGGTAGGCGTACGGGTCCTGCTGCTGGTACCCGTACGGGTCGGGCTGCTGCTGGTACGCGTAGGGGTCCGGCTGCTGGACCTGCTGGTAGGCCGCGTACGGGTCCTGCTGCGGGTACCCGTACGGGTCGGGCTGCTGCTGCGGCGGCGCCGGGACCTGCGCCGGGGCCTGGGGCGGGGCCTGCGCCGGAATCGGGGCCGGCTCGGGGTCGGAGAGCTCCGCGAGACCGGCCAGGTAGTCGGCGTCGCTGGTGTGGACCGGGCCGCCGAGGCCGTCCTGGGCGGCCATGTGCTCGCCGAGGGCGTCGGTGGCGGTCCGGCCGTGCAGCTTCTGCCGGCCCCGCCCGACGGCCTCCAGGGTCTTGCTGAGGACCGCCTCGAAGGCGCCCAGCTTGGCGTCCACGTACTCGTCCGCCCGGTGGATCAACGTCTGCGGGTCGGCGCTGTACTCGGGGGCGTCCTCGTCGGCGTAACCGTCCGGGCCGATCCCCGGGCCGCGGCCGAGGAGCTTCTCGCGGCCCCGGTCGACGGAGCCGATGGTCTTGTTGAGGACGACCTCGAAGTTGGCCAGCTTGGAGTCGACGTAGTCGTCGGCCTCGGCGCGGATCTCCTCGGACTCGCGGCGGGCCTCGGAGAGGATCCGGTCGGCCTCCTCCCGCGACTCCCGGGCGACCTGGGTGTCGGAGACGATCGAGCCGCGCTCGGCGTGGGCGGCCTCGATGATCCGCTCGGCCTCCTGGCGGGCCTGCTCGACCATCTGCTCGCGGCCGCCGATCAGCTCCTGGGCCTGGGCGAGGGAGCCCGGCAGGGCCTGGCGCACCTCTTCGAGCAGGGCGAGCAGCTCGGCGCGGTTGACCACGCAGGATGCCGACATGGGCATGGAGCGGGCGCCCTGCACGGTCGCCACGATCTCGTCGAGCTTCTTCTGCACGTCCACCTGGTGCTCGCCACTCTCTACAGCCGGTTGGAGAAGGACGGGACGACTGTAAGGGCAGTCGGCGCCCGTCCGACACCAGGTGACGGAGCGTCAGCGGCGGTGGCCGCGCGTCACTTCTCCGCGAGCCGCTCGGTCAGCCGTCCGAGGACCAGCGGCGGGACCAGGTGGGAGACGTCGCCGCCCCAGGCCGCGACCTCCTTGACCAGGGAGGAGGAGAGGAAGCTGTACGTCGGGTTGGTGGGGACGAAGAGGGTCTCCACGCCCGAGAGGCCGTTGTTCATCTGGGCCATCTGCAGCTCGTAGTCGAAGTCGCTGACCGCGCGCAGGCCCTTGACGATGGCGGGGATGTCGCGCTGCTTGCAGAAGTCGACGAGCAGGCCGTGGAAGGACTCCACCTCGACGTTGCCGAAGTCGGCGGTGACCTCGCGGATCAGTTCGATCCGCTCGTCGACCGTGAAGAGACCTTTCTTCGACTGGTTGATCATCACGGCCACGTGTACGACGTCGTACAGCTTGGAGGCGCGGGCGATGATGTCGAGATGTCCGTTGGTGATGGGGTCGAATGACCCCGGACAGACGGCGCGGCGCAACTTGGGTCCCTCGCTCTCCGGTCCGGTCATCGTGCGTCTTCGCACGTAGAGGCGGCGCGACCGTACCAAAACGTTCCCTCGCCGTAACGACGGGCCCGCAGTGGCTCGAACCCGGCCGGCCAGCCGAACTCCCCGCCTCGGGTGCTGCGCTCCACGGTGACCAGCGCATCCTCGCTCAGCCAGCCCTCCGCGCGCAGTGTGAGGAGAATCTCCCGCAGGCCGTCGTCCTCGACGGCGTACGGCGGGTCGAGGAAGACCAGGTCGTACGGGTCGGCGGGGGCCGGTCCGGTGACGATCTGCTCGGCCTTGCCGGTACGGAGCTCCGCGCCCGGCAGGCCGATCGCGCGGACGTTGTCCCGGATCGTCTTCGCGGCGCGGGGGTCGGCCTCGACGAGGAGGGCGTGGACGGCGCCCCGGGAGAGCGCCTCCAGGCCGACGGCGCCGGAGCCCGCGTACAGGTCGGCGACCCTGGTCCCGTCGAGGGTGCCGAGGAGCGCCTCCCAGGTGGAGAAGAGGCCCTCGCGCGCCCGGTCGGAGGTGGGGCGGGTGCCGTTGCCGGGCGGCACGGCCAGGCGCCGGCCGCCGGCCGTACCGGCGATCACGCGGGTCATCGGTGTCCTCGTCCTGCGTCGTCCAGTGCGTACGTCTCAGGATATGGCCGCGGTGCGGCCGGTGGGCGGTCAGCCCTTCTCCAGGTACTCCTCCCGGTCCTTGTCGAGGAGGGCGTCGAGGGCGGTGCGCAGGCCCGGGTGGGCGGTCAGGTCCGGGTCGGCGAGGACGAGGGCGGTGGCCTCCTCGCGGGCGGCGGCGATGACCTCCTCGTCGTCGATGACGGTGAGGACCCGCAGGGAGGAGCGGACGCCGGACTGGGCCTGGCCGAGGACGTCGCCCTCGCGCCGCTGTTCGAGGTCGATGCGGGAGAGCTCGAAGCCGTCGAGGGTGGAGGCGACGGCGCCGAGGCGCTGCCGGGCGGGGCTCGCCTCGGGCATCTCGGTGACGAGGAGGCAGAGGCCCGGGGCCGAGCCGCGGCCGACCCGGCCGCGGAGCTGGTGGAGCTGGGAGACGCCGAAGCGGTCCGCGTCCATGATCACCATGGCGGTGGCGTTGGGCACGTTGACGCCGACCTCGATGACGGTGGTGGCGACGAGGACGTCGAGCTCGCCGGCGGCGAAGCGGCGCATGACGTCGTCCTTGTCGTCGGGGTGCATCCGGCCGTGCAGGACGGCGATCCGCAGGCCGGCGAGGGGGCCGGCGCGGAGCTTCTCGGCGACGTCGAGGACGGCGAGCGGGGGCCGCTTCTCGGCGTCGTCCCCTTCGGCGGACTTGGCCTTGGCGCCGGCCTTCTTCTGGTCCTCCTCGTCCCCGATGCGGGGGCAGACCACGTACGCCTGGTGTCCGTTCTCGACCTCCTCGCGGACCCGCTCCCAGGCGCGCGCGAGGAAGTGCGGCTTGTCGGCGGCGGGGACGACGTGGCTGGCGATCGGAGAGCGGCCGGCGGGCAGCTGGTCGAGGACGGAGGTCTCCAGGTCGCCGAAGACGGTCATGGCGACCGTGCGCGGGATGGGCGTCGCCGTCATGACGAGGAGGTGCGGGGGCTGCTTGCCCTTGCCGCGCAGGGCGTCGCGCTGCTCGACGCCGAAGCGGTGCTGCTCGTCGACGACGACCAGGCCGAGGTCGTGGAACTTGACCTTGTCCTCGATCAGCGCGTGCGTGCCGATGACGATCCCGGCCTCGCCGGTGACCAGGTCGAGGAGGGCGTGGCGGCGGGCGGCAGCGCCCATGGAGCCGGTGAGCAGGACGACCTTGGTGGCGCGGTCCGCGCCGCCGAGCATCCCTCCCTCGGCCAGCTCGCCCATCATCTCGGTGACGGAGCGGTGGTGCTGCTGGGCGAGGACCTCGGTGGGCGCGAGCATCGCGGCCTGTCCCCCGGAGTCGACGACGGCGAGCATGGCGCGCAGGGCCACCATGGTCTTGCCCGATCCGACCTCGCCCTGGAGGAGCCGGTGCATGGGGTGGTCGGTGGCGAGGTCGTCGAAGATCTCGGCGGAGACCTTGTTCTGGCCGTCGGTGAGGGTGAAGGGGAGTTTGGCGTCGAAGGCGTCGAGGATGCCGTCGGGAGCGGGTTTCCTGGGGACGGCGGGCAGTTGGGTGTCGGCGTGCCGGCGGCGGGCGAGGGCGACCTGGAGGACGAAGGCCTCGTCCCACTTGAGCCGGTCCCGGGCTGCGGCGATGTCGGCCTTGGTGCGGGGCCGGTGGATCATCCGCAGGGCGTCGGGCAGTTCGGCGAGGCCCCGGCCCTCGCGCAGGGCGTCCGGGAGCGGGTCGGCGGCGTCGGCGACGCTCGGCAGGACCGCGTCGACGGCCTTAGCGATCTTCCAGGACTCCAGCTTGGTGGTGGCCGGGTAGATCGGGATGAGGGCCCCGGCCCAGACGTCCACGGCCTCCTCGCGGTCGCCGCGCAGGAGTTCGTACGACGGGTGGGCGAGCTGGAGGCGCCGGTTGAAGAGCGAGACCTTGCCGGCGAACATCGCGCGGGTGCCGGGCAGCAGGTCCTTGTGCGGCTTGTGCACCCCCTTGCCGAAGAAGACCAGCTGGAGGCGGCCGCTGCCGTCGGTGATGGTCACTTCCAGGCGCTGGCCGCGTCCCTTGGAGCCGTTGAAGGTCAGCACGCGGGCGTCGGCGACCTGCGCGACCACCGTGACGTGCTCGTCGAGCGGCAGGTCGGAGAGGGTCGTCAGCTCCCCCCGCTCGGCGTACCGGCGGGGGTAGTGGTGCAGCAGGTCCCCGACCGTGTGCAGGTCGAGCGCCTCGGCCATGACCTTGGCGGTGGCGGGGCCGAGGGACTTCTTGAGTGGTTCGTCGAGCGCGGGCACGCGTTCCATTGCACACCACGAGACCGACAACCGCGCCGAAGCCTGTGGACAACCCCGGGAACCGGGGCCTATTCCACCCCGATGAGCAGCGGCGGGGCCTCCGCGCCCGCGTGGTACGTGGTGGTGTCGACGGCCAGGTGGGCGCGCCGGACGTGGCGTTCGAGGGCGGCGGCGAGGCCGGGCGGGGCGTCGTCGGCGACGACGAGGGTGACGAGTTCGCCGCCCGCCGAGAGCATCCGGTCCAGGACGGTGCGGGCGGTCTCGGTGAGGTCCTGGCCGATGACGGCGACGTCGCCCTCGATGAGGCCGAGGACGTCGCCGGCCTGGCAGACGCCGGCCGAGGTGAAGGACCGGTGCTCGGCGACGGCGAGTTCGGCGTAGCGGGTGGCTCCGGCGGCGGCCGTCATGGCGACGACGTCCTCGTCGAAGCGCCGGCCGGGTTCGTGGACGGCGAGGGCGGCGATGCCCTGGACGGCGGCCCGGGTGGGGACGAGGGCGACGCGGACGCCCT
Organism: Streptomyces sp. NPDC093071; assembly: GCF_044754545.1. NCBI lineage: Bacteria > Bacillati > Actinomycetota > Actinomycetes > Kitasatosporales > Streptomycetaceae > Streptomyces > Streptomyces sp. NPDC093071. The sequence continues at coordinate 11,672 of NZ_JBIVPH010000017.1, forward strand.
CGGCCCTGACGCGTTCGGCGGCCGCGGCGGCGGTCTCGCGCAGGTCGGTGTCGTTGGGCAGCAGGACGACCTCGCGTGCGTGCGCCCGGCGGAGGGCCTCGACGAGCTCGTCCTCGGCGGGGGGTTCGCCGGGGCGGGCTCGGACGGTGGTCGCGCCGGCCTCGGCGCAGAGTCCGGCGAGGCCCTCGCCGGGGACGACGGCGACGATCGCGCGCGCGGCGCGCTCCCCGCGCGCGTCGTCGTCTCCGGTGCCGCACGCGTACGCGTACCCGTCGCCGGTCCCGTACCCGTGATCGGTCCCGTACCGGTCGCCGGTTCCGTACCCGTCGTCGGTCCCGTACCGGTCGCCGGTCCCGCTCCCGGTCCCTCGCGCGGTGCCGCGTCCCGGCGCGGGCGTCGCGTCGGACGCGAAGTGGGTGATCCGGATGCGGTGGGGCCGGCCGGCCTCGACGCCGGCCTCGACGGCGGCGCCCGCGTCGTCCACGTGCACGTGGACGTTCCAGAGCCCGTCGCCGCCGACGACGACCAGGGACTCCCCCAGGGCGTCGAGGCGGGAGCGCAGCAGCGCGACGGCCGCGTCGTCGGCCTCCAGGAGGTAGATCACCTCGTAGGCGGGGCCGTCCTCGCCCGCGCACTTCTCGCGGGGGGCGGCGGGCGGGAGCGGCGCGATCCCGGGGTGGTCGGGGGTCTGTCCGGTGACGGTCTCCAGGAGGGCCCCGAGGACGGCCACCAGGCCCCGGCCGCCCGCGTCCACGACCCCGGCGCGTTCGAGGACGTCCAGCTGGCCCGAGGTGGCCGCCAGGGCGGTCGCGGCTCCCTCGTAGGCGCCCCGGGCCACCTCCACGAGCGTGCCGCCCGCCGCGCACGCCTCGGCGGCGGCGCTCGCCACGGTGAGGATGGTGCCCTCCACGGGGTGGGCGACGGCCTGCCGGGCCGCGCGCGCGGCCTCGGCGAAGGCGCGGGCGAGGTGCTCGCCGTCGCGTCCGTCGGCGAGGACGGTCGCCATGCCGCGCAGGAGCTGGGAGAGGATGGTCCCGGAGTTGCCGCGGGCGCCGAGGAGGGCGCCGTGGGCCATGGCCCGTACGGTCTCGGCGGTGTCCGGGCCGGAGGCGGCGAAGACGGCTTCGACGGCCTGGTGGGCGGCTTCCGCCGTCAGGTAGAGGTTGGTGCCGGTGTCCCCGTCCGCGACCGGGTAGACGTTGATCGCGTCGATCTCCTCGCGCTCCCGTCCGAGGGCGTCGAAGGCCCTCGCGCACCAGGTCCGGACCGCTTCGGCGTCGAGCTCGACGAGCTCCTCGTCAGGCTGAAGGGCTCGCGACAACGGGGGGTCCTCCTTCGGCGGTGAGCTCACCGCAGGGTAGACCGGGGGTGTCCCGGGCGTGACCGGGGCCCGGGGCGAGGCCGGCGGAGACCATGGTAGTTTCGTTCCACCGAGGCAGTCGTTGTATGCTGCTTCGGTTGCCCGGTTCAGTCCGGGCCGTTCCCCGGCAAGCCACTTCAGACTCCTGATTCCGGTGCGCCGGATTTCACTGTAATTCTGAAGTCTTTGGAGTGACCCGTGGCTGCCAACTGCGACGTCTGCGGCAAGGGGCCGGGCTTCGGCAACAACATTTCGCACTCGCACCGCCGTACGTCCCGTCGCTGGAACCCGAACATCCAGCGCGTGCGTGCCGTGGTCGGTCGGACGCCGAAGCGGCTCAACGTCTGCACCTCGTGCATCAAGGCCGGCAAGGTCTCGCGCTAACCGCGACGTTCCGTCGTAGCGCAGCCCCTGCGGTTGCCTTGAGAGGCCGGTTCACCTCGGTGAACCGGCCTTTTGCCATGCCCGGAAGCAGATCCGGGAACAGGTCCGGGGGCGTGTGGCACCCCCGGACCGGCTCAGTCCCTGAACCGCCAGCCGTGGTCGACCGGGCCTATGCCCGTCCCCAGGCCGAACCCGGCGCCGATGGCCCCGGTCACGTACTCCTTGGCCCCCCGTACGGCCTCCGGCACCGTCAGGCCCTTGGCGAGCCCGGAGGCGATGGCCGAGGCGAGCGTGCAGCCCGTGCCGTGGGTGTGCCGGTTGTCGTGGCGCGGGGCGCGCAGCCAGTGCTCCTCCTCGCCGTCGGTGAGCAGGTCCACGGCCTCCCGGCCCGTGGGCAGGTGCCCGCCCTTGATCAGGACCCACTCCGGCCCGTACGACAGGATCCCCTCGGCGGCGGTCCTCATGTCGCTCTCGTCCACGACGTGCACGCCCATGAGCTGCGTCACCTCGTCCAGGTTGGGCGTGGCGACGGTGGCGCGGGGCAGCAGCTTCGTGCGGACGGCGTCGAGCGCGGACGCGGCGAGGAGCGGATCGCCGTGCTTGGAGACGCCGACCGGGTCGACGACCACGGGCGCGCCGGTGTCCGCGAGGAGTTCCGCGACGGTCTCCACCAGCGGGGCGGTGGCCAGCATCCCGGTCTTCACGGCCTGGACGCCGATGTCGTCGACGACGGACCGGTACTGGGCGCGCACGGCCTCCACGGGCAGTTCCCAGACGCCCTGGACGCCCCGGGAGTTCTGCGCGGTGACGGCGGTGAGGACGCTCATGCCGTGGACGCCGAGCGCCAGCATCGTCTTCAGATCGGCCTGGATGCCCGCGCCGCCGCCGGAGTCGGACCCGGCGACGGTGAGGACGAGCGGCGGCCTCACTCCGTCTCCCCGAAGTGGTCCCAGCCGCCGGCCGCGTGCCAGGGCGCGCCGTCCACGGTGACCTGGGGCAGCGCCGAGGGGTTGAGGACCTCGCCGATGACCTTCCAGCGGGCGGGGAGCTTCACGTCCGGCGGGAAGGTGGCGACGATGGCGTGGTCCTCTCCCCCGGTGAGCACCCACTGCATGGGGTCGACGCCGACGGCCTGGCCGATGTCGTTCATCTGGGTGGGGATGTCGATGAGTCCGGAGCGCAGGTCGATGCGGACCTTGCTGGCCTCCGCGATGTGGCCGAGGTCGGCGATGAGGCCGTCGCTGACGTCGCACATGGCGGTGGCGCCGAGTCCGGCGGCGGCCGGGCCCGCGTAGTACGGCGGTTCGGGCCTGCGGTGGGCCTCGACGAAGGCGCGCGGGGAGCGGAAGCCGCGCGAGAGGACCGCGTATCCGGCGGCGGACCAGCCGAGCCAGCCGGTGTAGGCGACGACGTCACCGGGCTGGGCGCCGCCCCGGGTGACCGGGTCGTGGTTGCGCAGGTCGCCCAGGGCGGTGATGGAGACCATGATCGTGTCGCCGCGCACGACGTCGCCGCCGACCACGGCCGCGCCCGCGACCTGACATTCGTCGCGCAGGCCGTCCATGAGTTCGGTGGGCCAGGTGACGGGGAGTTCGGCGGGGACGACGAGGCCGAGGAGGAGGGCGGTGGGGACCGCGCCCATGGCGGCGATGTCGGCGAGGTTCTGCGCGGCGGCCTTGCGGCCGACGTCGTACGCCGTCGACCAGTCGCGGCGGAAGTGACGTCCTTCGAGGAGGATGTCCGTGCTGGCCACCACGCGCCGGTCGGGGGCGGAGACGACCGCGGCGTCGTCGCCGGGCCCGATCCGTACCGCCGGGGTGGAGGTGAGCCGGGACGTGAGCTCTCTGATGAGCCCGAACTCGCCCAGCTCTCCGACTGTGCCCTTCACCGCGTCTCACCTCGTGTCTTCGTGCCGGCCGGCGGGCGGGGGCGCGTCTGGGCGCGCCGCGGGTCGCGGGCCGTCACCGTGCTGGGTACCGTCAAGTAGACCGTCAACTTCTGTCCTGCGTACGCCACGCCCCGGGTGCCCCCGGACGCGCGGGTCTCCCCGCGGCCCGCGGCGACGCGGTACCGTGGCGTCCCTTTCTCCCACAAGATCCTCGTGGCCGCCCTGGAGGTTCCGTGGTACAGGCGTACATCCTTATTCAGACCGAGGTGGGCAAGGCGTCGACCGTCGCCGACACCATCTCCAAGATCCCGGGGGTGATCCAGGCCGAGGACGTGACCGGTCCGTACGACGTGATCGTGCGCGCGCAGGCGGACACGGTCGACGAGCTGGGCCGCATGGTGGTCGCCAAGGTCCAGCAAGTGGACGGCATCACGCGCACCCTCACCTGCCCGGTCGTTCATCTGTAGCCCCCGTCTACGCTTGGCCGGTGACGTCTTCCCACCGGCCCTTCGGCCTGCCCGCCGCCGTCGCGGCCGCCGTGCTGCTGCTGGCGTCCGCCGGCTGTTCCCCTTCGGACGCCTCGGCGTCCGTCGCGGTCCCCAGCCCTCCGGCGGAGGAGGCCGCCCTCTGCCAGGCGCTGGCGAAGGAGCTGCCCGGCACCGTGGCGGGACTGGAACGGAGTGACCCGGAGCCCGGCTCCGAGTTGACCGCCGGGTGGGGTGACGGTGCGATCGTACTGCGCTGCGGGGTCCCCCGGCCCGAAAAGATGAGCGACGCGAAGGCGCAGGGCGTCTCCGCGAACGGCGTGCGCTGGCTGCTCGAACGGCCGGCGGGTTCCGGGCCCCGGTTCACCTCGGTGTACCGGGAGGCGTACATCGAGGTGAGCCTCGACGCGCGGTACGCGCACGACGCGGGACCGCTCGCCGATCTCGCCGCCCCCGTGGCGGAGACGGTCCCGTGCGCGCTCGAACCGGAGTGCTCCTAGGGGCCTTCCGGCGGACGTCCTTCCGGGGCCGGCCGCGTGCTCGCGGACGTCCTTCCGGGGCCGGTCGCGTGCTCGCGGCCGGCCCCGGACGCCGTCGCGCTAGCGCAGGCCCGTGGAGCGGGTCAGCGCGGCCTGGAGGAGCCGGTCGACCAGCTCGGGGTAGCTCACGCCGCTCTCCTGCCACATGCGCGGGTACATGGAGATGGGCGTGAAGCCCGGCATGGTGTTGATCTCGTTGATGACGAAGTCGCCGTCCTCGGTGAGGAAGAAGTCGGCGCGGACCAGGCCCTCGCAGGAGACGGCCTCGTAGGCGGCGACGGCCAGGCGCTGGATCTCGGCGGTGGCCTCGTCCCCGATGGGGGCGGGCACGATGCCGGAGGCCGAGTCGATGTACTTCGCCTCGAAGTCGTAGAAGTCGTGGTCGGTGACGGGCGGGATCTCGGCCGGCACGCTGGCGCGCGGGCCGTCCTCGAACTCCAGGACGCCGCACTCGATCTCGCGGCCGCGGACCAGCGCCTCCACGATGACCTTGGGGTCGTGGCGGCGGGCCTCCTCGACGGCCTCGTCGAGGCCTGAGAGGTCGTCGACCTTGGTGATGCCCACGGACGAGCCGCCGCGGGCGGGCTTCACGAAGAGCGGCCAGCCGTGGTCGGCGGCGAACTCGACGATCTTCTTGCGGGCGGCGGCCGGGTTCTGCTCCCACTCGCGCGGCCGGACGACCTCGTAGGGGCCGACCGGGAGGCCGAAGGAGACGAAGACCCGCTTCATGTACTCCTTGTCCTGGCCGACGGCGGAGGCGAGGACGCCCGCGCCGACGTAGGGGACGCCGGAGAGCTCCAGGAGGCCCTGGAGGGTGCCGTCCTCGCCGTACGGGCCGTGGAGGACGGGGAAGACCACGTCGACCTCGCCGAGGGCGCGCGGCACGGCGCCGGGCTCGGCGAGGACGACCTCGCGGTTGGCGGGGTCGACGGAGAGGACGACGCCGCCCTGCTCGGACTCGGCCAGGTCGGCGACGTTCGGCAGCGCGCGGTCGGCGATGGCCATCCGCTCCGGGGCGTCGGCGGTGAGCGCCCAGCGCCCGTCCGTCGTGATGCCGATGGGCAGCACGTCGTACTTGTCCCGGTCGATGGCGCTCAGGACGGCGCCGGCCGTGACGACGGAGATGGCGTGCTCGGAGCTGCGTCCGCCGAAGACGACGGCCACGCGCGGCTTGCGGGGGCTCTGGGTGTTCTCGCTCATATCGCGATGAGGGTACCTTGCGGTTCCCGAACTCCTGAGCGCCCCGCCGCGCGCGCGTCCGAGTCGTCCGGGCTCGGCGGCGTCCGGGCTCGGCGGCGTCCGGGCTTCAGCGGGGTTCGGGCTTCAGCGGCGTTCGGGCTTCGCCGAGCGCGACATGAGCTCCTTGAGGGCGACGACGGGCGGCTTGCCCTCGTGGACGATGGAGACGACGGTCTCGGTGATGGGCATGTCGACGCCGTGGCGGCGGCCGAGATCGAGCACCGACTCGCAGGACTTGACGCCCTCGGCGGTCTGCTTGGTGGCCGCGATGGTCTCCTGGAGGGTCATCCCGCGGCCGAGGTTGGTGCCGAAGGTGTTGTTCCGGGAGAGCGGCGAGGAGCAGGTGGCGACGAGGTCGCCGAGGCCCGCGAGGCCGGAGAAGGTGAGCGGGTCGGCGCCCATGGCGAGGCCGAGCCGGGTGGTCTCGGCGAGGCCGCGGGTGATCAGGGTGGCCTTGGAGTTGTCGCCGAGGCCCATGCCGTTGGCGATGCCGACGGCGAGGCCGATGACGTTCTTGACGGCACCGCCGAGCTCGCAGCCCACCACGTCGGTGTTGGTGTACGGCCGGAAGTACGGGGTGAGGCAGGCGGTCTGGAGCCGCCGGGCGACCGTCTCGTCGACGCAGGCGGCGACGGCGGCGGCGGGCTGCCGGGCGGCGATCTCCTTGGCCAGGTTGGGGCCGGTGAGGACGGCGACGCGCTCGGCGGGGACGTCCGCGACCTCGGTGATGACCTCGCTCATCCGCTTGGCGGTGCCGAGTTCGACGCCCTTCATGAGGGAGACGAGGACCGTGTCGGGGGCGAGGAGCGGCGTCCAGGCGGCGAGGTTGCCGCGGAGGGTCTGGGAGGGGACGACGAGGACGGTGAAGTCGGCGCCGGCGGCGGCCTCGGCCGGGTCGGCGGTGGCCGTGACCGCCCCGGGGAGTTCGACCCCCGGCAGGTAGTCCGGGTTGACGCGGGTGGCGTTGATCTCCTTCGCGAGCTCCGCGCGGCGGCCCCAGAGGCTCACCTCGCAGCCCGCGTCGGCGAGCACCATGGCGAAGGCGGTGCCCCAGGAACCGTTGCCGAAGACGGCTGCCTTGGTCACTTGGTGCCCCCTTCCGCGGCCTTGCGCCGCTGTTCCAGGCGGGCCCTGCGGTGGTCGTACGGTTCGTCGGGCGCCTTCTCGCCGCGGACCTCCTCCAGGAGGGCGGTGATGGCGGCCATGATGGTCTCGGTGGCCTCGCGGAGCACCTCGGGCGTGGGGTCGAGGCCGTGGAAGCGGGAGAGGTCGACCGGCGGACCGGCCTGCACGATCAGCGTCTTGCGGGGGAACAGCCGGAACTTGTTCTCCTTCGCGTACGGCGGCATCGCGAGGTTCGCGCCCCACTGGGCCACCGGGATGACGGGGGCCTTGGTGAGCAGCGCGACGCGGGCGGCGCCGGTCTTGCCGGCCATGGGCCACATCTCGGGGTCGCGGGTCAGGGTGCCCTCGGGGTAGAAGGCGACGCACTCGCCGCGCTCGATGGCCTCGACGGCGGCGCGGAAGGCGTCGAGCGCGTCGGTGGTCTCGCGGTAGACGGGGATCTGTCCGGTGCCGCGCAGCATCGTGCCGACGAAGGAGCCCTTGAAGAGGGCGGCCTTGGCGAGGAAGCGCGGGACGCGGCCGGTGTTGTACTGGTAGTGCGCGTAGGAGAGCGGGTCCAGGTAGGAGTTGTGGTTGACCGCGGTGATGAACCCGCCGTCGGCCGGGATGTGCTCCGTGCCGCGCCAGTCCCGCTTGAACAGAACCACCAGGGGGGGTTTGGCGATGACCGCCGCGAGGCGGTACCAGAAGCCGATTCTGCGGCGGGGCACGCGGACACCTTTCTCCGGGACTGGGTGGCAGGGGGTCAGTGTCGCCCCGTGCTCCTGGTCTGTCGAGTGACACCGTACGCCCCGGTCCCTCCGGCGGGCCGCACGGGCGGGACAGAATGGTCCGCGATGAACACCGATGCGGACGAGGGCTGGTCCCTCGTCGTACCCCTGAAGCCCCTTGCCCTGGCGAAGAGCAGGCTGGCCGCGGCGGCGGGCGCGCGGCTGCGTCCCCGGCTCGCGCTCGCGTTCGCCGAGGACACCGTGGGGGCGGTGCTGGCCTGTGCGCGGGTGCGGGAGGCGGTGGTCGTCACCGACGACCCCGCGGCCGGTGCGGCCCTGGCGGCGCTGGGCGCGCGGATCGTGCCGGACCTCCCGGCGGCGGGGCTCAACGCGGCGCTCGCGCACGGGGCGCGGACCGTGCGGCTCCGGCGGCCGCACGCGCGCGTGGCGGCGCTCAACGCGGACCTCCCCGCGCTGCGCCCGGCGGACCTCGCCCGGGTCCTGGACGCGGCCCTGGCATTTCCGAGGGCATTTCTCGCGGACGCCGCCGAAATCGGTACGACATTCCTCTCGGCTGCTCCGGGGGTGGAATTGGCACCGGCATTCGGGGGCGCGTCGAGGCTGCGGCATTTGTCGTCAGGGGCGGTGGAAATCCGGCTCGCGGGGGTGGATTCCGTACGCCGGGACGTGGACACCGGGGAGGACCTGGCGGCGGCCCGGGAGCTGGGGCTGGGCCCGCGGACGGCCGCCCGGTGGCTGCCGGCGGCCGGATAGGCTGCGGTCCATGCAGGCGACCGCGTACATGTACGACCCCGAGACCCGCAGCGGCAGCGTGCTGCTCGACGACGGCACCCCGGTGGAGTTCGGGGCGGAGGCCTTCGAGGCGGGCGGGCTGCTGCTGCTGCGGCCGGGGCAGCGGGTGCGGATCGAGACGGAGCCGGGCGGCGCGGGGGCCGGGCCCCGGATCACGCTCGTGACGCTCCAGACCTTCTGAGGGCGCCGGGGGTTCCCGGACTCCCCGGACTTCCCTGACTTCCCTGACGACACGCCGCGGGCCGGGCTCCCCGAGGGGAGCCCGGCCCGGCGGATCGTTCCCGCACGTCCTACTTCTTGGCGGCGGTCTTCTTGGCGGTGGTCTTGCGCGCCGTCGTCTTCTTGGCGGGCGCCTTCGTCGCCGTGGCCTTCTTCGCGGCCGGCGCGGTCTTCTTGACCGTGGCCTTGGTCGCCTTCTTGGCGGCGGCCGTGGTGGTCTTCTTCGCGGCCGCCGAGGTCTTCTTGGCGGCGGCGGTGGTCGCGGTCTTCTTGGCGGGGGTCGCCTTCTTGGCGGCCGCCGTGGTGGTCTTCTTGGCCGGGGTCGTCTTCTTCGCGACGGCCGCGGTGGTCTTCTTCGCCGGGGTCGCCTTCTTCGCGGCGGCCTTCTTGGCGGTGGTGGCCTTCTTGGCGGCGGCCTTCTTCACCGTCGCGGAGGCACCGCCGGTGAGGCTGCCCTTGGGGGCCTTCTTGACGGAGACCTCGCCGCCCTTGGGGAGCTTCTTCGAGCCGCTGACCAGGTCCTTGAAGCCCTGACCGGCGCGGAAGCGGGGGACGGAGGTCTTCTTCACGCGGACCCGCTCACCCGTCTGCGGGTTGCGGGCGTAGCGGGCCGGCCGGTCGACCTTCTCGAACGAGCCGAAACCCGTGACGGAGACCCGGTCGCCACCGACCACGGCACGCACGATGGCGTCGAGCACGTGGTCGACGGCTTCGGCGGCCTGCTGGCGACCGCCCATCTTGTCGGCAATCGCTTCTACGAGCTGCGCCTTGTTCACGTCTTCCCCTTCGGAGACATTGCCAGAACGAAAGTGTTCAAGCTTTTTCGCACGTTAGGCATGTATATACCGCAAATCAAACACGAAACGGGCTAATCACCCTAGTGCCGCAACGCTGAAGAGCCGTTGCGGAGTTCCTGGTGTCAGTCGTCCTCTGGGAATCGGCCCTCGTCGAGGTCCTTCATCAACCGGTCCAGACGCGTCGCCGCGTCCTTGAGATCGTGCTTCGCCGCGGCCGTCACGACCAGCAGCTTCCGGGACAGCGCCATCCTTACGCCCTCCGGGACTTGCAGTGAGCGCACCCTTGTATGCGCTTCCTTCAATCGGGCGGCGACTGCCTCGTAGAGCTCGAGTTGGCTGTCGCGTTCCATGCACCGATTGTGCCATCTAGGGCGAGTTGTCGCCCGACAGGGGCTCAACAAGCGACTGCGCCCCCCACCGGAGGGTGGGGGGCGCAGTCGTGGAAAAGCGCTGCTCAGACCGTAATTGTACGGGGTTTGAAGGAGGGCCTGGCCGCCTCGTAGGCGGCGATGTCGGCTTCGTTCTGAAGGGTGAGGCTGATGTCGTCGAGTCCGTTCAGGAGGCGCCAGCGGGCGTTCTCGTCGAGCTCGAAGTCGGCGTCGATCCCGGCGGCCAGGACCTTGCGGCGCTCCAGGTCGACGGTGACCTCGGCGGTCGGGTCGGCCTCGGTCAGCTCCCAGAGCGCGTCCACCGTCTCCTGCGGGAGGACGACGGTCAGCAGGCCGTTCTTCAGCGAGTTGCCGCGGAAGATGTCGGCGAAGCGGGAGGAGATCACGGTCTGGAAGCCGTAGTTCTGGAGCGCCCAGACGGCGTGCTCGCGGGAGGAGCCGGTGCCGAAGTCGGGGCCGGCGACCAGGACCGTGGCGCCCTGCCGCTCGGGGCGGTTGAGGACGAAGTCGGCGTCCTTGCGCCAGGCCTCGAAGAGGCCGTCCTCGAAGCCGTCGCGGGTGACCTTCTTCAGCCAGTGCGCGGGGATGATCTGGTCGGTGTCGACGTTGCTGCGGCGCAGCGGGACGGCCCGGCCGGTGTGCGTGGTGAAAGCTTCCATGGTTCCTCAGACCCCCGCGGGAGTGGCGACGTCGGACAGATCGGCCGGGGAGGCCAGATGGCCCAGTACGGCGGTGGCGGCGGCGACCTGGGGCGAGACCAGGTGGGTCCGGCCGCCCTTGCCCTGCCGTCCCTCGAAGTTGCGGTTGGAGGTGGACGCGGAGCGCTCGCCGGGGGCCAGTTGGTCGGGGTTCATGCCCAGGCACATCGAGCAGCCCGCGTGCCGCCATTCGGCGCCGGCCTCCTTGAAGACCTTGTCCAGGCCCTCCTCGACGGCCTGCAGGGCGACCCGGACGGAGCCGGGGACGACCAGCATCCGGACCCCGTCGGCGACCCGGCGGCCCTGGAGCAGACCGGCGGCGTTGCGCAGGTCCTCGATGCGGCCGTTGGTGCAGGAGCCTACGAAGACGGTGTCGACCTTGATGTCGCGCAGCGGCTGCCCGGCGGTCAACCCCATGTACTCCAGGGCCTTTTCGGCGGCGAGGCGCTCCGAAGCGTCTTCGTACGAAGCCGGGTCGGGGACGTTCGCCGAAAGCGGGGCGCCCTGGCCGGGGTTGGTGCCCCAGGTGACGAACGGTGCCAGGGAGGCGGCGTCGATGACGACCTCGGCGTCGAAGACCGCGTCCTCGTCGGACCTCAGGGTCTTCCAGTACGCGACGGCGGCGTCCCAGTCCTCGCCCTCGGGGGCGTGGGCGCGGCCCTTCAGATAGGCGAAGGTGGTCTCGTCGGGGGCGATCATGCCCGCGCGGGCGCCGGCCTCGATCGACATGTTGCAGATGGTCATCCGGGCCTCCATCGAGAGCTTCTCGATGGCGGAGCCGCGGTACTCCAGGATGTAGCCCTGGCCGCCGCCGGTGCCGATCTTCGCGATGATCGCCAGGATCAGGTCCTTGGCGGTGACGTCCTCGGGCAGTTCGCCGTCGACCGTGATCGCCATGGTCTTCGGGCGGGCCAGCGGCAGCGTCTGGGTGGCGAGGACGTGCTCGACCTGGCTGGTGCCGATGCCGAACGCCAGCGCGCCGAAGGCGCCGTGCGTGGAGGTGTGGGAGTCGCCGCAGACGACGGTGGTGCCGGGCTGGGTCAGTCCCAGCTGGGGGCCCACGACGTGCACGACGCCCTGCTCGACGTCGCCCAGCGGGTGCAGCCGGACGCCGAACTCGGCACAGTTCTTCCGGAGGGTCTCCAGCTGGGCGCGGGAGACCGGGTCGGCGATCGGCTTGTCGATGTCGAGGGTCGGGGTGTTGTGGTCCTCGGTGGCGATGGTGAGGTCGAGGCGCCGCACCTGGCGACCGTTCTGGCGGAGGCCGTCGAAGGCCTGCGGGCTGGTCACCTCGTGCAGCAGGTGCAGATCGATGAAGAGGAGGTCGGGTTCGCCCTCGGCGCGCCGGACGACGTGGTCGTCCCAGACCTTCTCCGCGAGTGTCCTACCCATCGCTTTCCCTCCGGCCGACGTCTGCGTCGGCACAACTAGAGACCCGTTTCGCGGGCCGTTGTGCGGCCGCCCCACCAGAGTGACAAGTTCCCGGGAAAATTGAACTTGCGTTTCACAGAGTGAGACGCGAATATCGTTGCATGGACAACTCTAGCGGCGTAGGCGTTCTCGACAAGGCAGCCCTTGTCCTGAGCGCCCTGGAGTCCGGTCCGGCCACCCTCGCAGGACTGGTCGCGGCGACGGGACTCGCACGACCCACGGCACATCGTCTCGCCGTGGCACTGGAACACCACCGGATGGTGGCGCGTGACATGCAGGGCCGGTTCATCCTCGGACCGCGCCTCGCGGAGCTCGCCGCCGCGGCCGGCGAGGACCGCCTCCTCGCGACCGCGGGCCCGGTGCTCACGCATCTGCGCGACGTCACCGGCGAGAGCGCCCAGCTCTACCGGCGCCAGGGCGACATGCGCATCTGCGTGGCGGCGGCCGAGCGGCTCTCGGGCCTCCGGGACACGGTCCCGGTGGGCTCGACGCTGACGATGAAGGCCGGCTCGTCGGCGCAGATCCTGATGGCCTGGGAGGAGCCCGAGCGGCTGCACCGCGGCCTCCAGGGCGCCCGCTTCACGGCGACGGCCCTGTCGGGCGTACGGCGCCGCGGCTGGGCCCAGTCGATCGGCGAGCGGGAGCCGGGCGTGGCGTCCGTCTCCGCGCCCGTGCGCGGCCCCTCGAACCGCGTGGTGGCCGCCGTGTCGGTCTCGGGCCCCATCGAGCGCCTGACGCGCCACCCGGGCCGGATGCACGCCCAGGCGATCATCGACGCCGCCGCCCGCCTCTCCGAGGCGCTCCGCCGCAACGGCTGACGCCCCGCCCTTCCTTCCCGTTCGTCCCGGCCCACCGCTTCAACGCCGCAGCGGTGGGCCGGAGTTGCGTCCGGAGCCGTCCGCACGACGGGAAAGGAGCGGGGACGACGAAGAAGCCCTCCCCCGAAGGGAAGGGCTTCTCCTGTGCGTACCCCCGACCGGATTCGAACCGGCGCTACCGCCTTGAGAGGGCGGCGTGCTAGGCCGCTACACAACGGGGGCAAGATCTGGGATGATCCGCTGGCCTACCTGGACTCGAACCAAGACTAACTGAACCAGAATCAGTCGTGCTGCCAATTACACCATAGGCCACTGGTGGTTTAGACCAGTTGGTACCCCCGACCGGATTCGAACCGGCGCTACCGCCTTGAGAGGGCGGCGTGCTAGGCCGCTACACAACGGGGGCCCTAGCGATCCCACCCGGCCGGAGCCGGGTGATGTCACCGTAGGTCCACCGGGAGCTACCCAAGTGACCTACAGGATGGATCTGTACCCCCGACCGGATTCGAACCGGCGCTACCGCCTTGAGAGGGCGGCGTGCTAGGCCGCTACACAACGGGGGCCTTGCGGATCAAGATCCGCGGATTGCAGATGAAGCTCTGCGAGCTGGCCTACCTGGACTCGAACCAAGACTAACTGAACCAGAATCAGTCGTGCTGCCAATTACACCATAGGCCACCGGGGCAACATCTCCACCAGGGAAGATCCTGCTCGGCTTGCGCTTTCCGGGTTCTTGCCTTTCGGCTTGCTCCCCTCGGCGCAGGAAGAACATTACCCGAAGGTGGACCGCGCTCCAAAACGGGTATCCCCGCGCAGCAGGCCGGGGAGCTGGCTCAGCTCCGTGATCCGCTTCAGCTCGGGCCGGCCGCCGGTGCCCGCGCGGTCCAGCCAGATGCCCAGGAGCCCCGCCTCCGCCGCGCCCCGGGCGTCGATGTCCGGCTGGTCCCCGACGTACGCGACCTGGTGCGGGGGCAGACCGAGGGCGGTGCAGGCGGCGTGGAAGGCCTCCGGGGCGGGCTTGGCCACGCCGAGCTCGGCGGCGCACAGGACGGCCTCGAAGCGGTCCCGGACGCCGAGGACGCGGAGCTTGCGCTCCTGGTTGCGGATGCTGGAGTTCGACAGGACCGCGTGACGGTAGTCACGGGCCAGCAGGTCGAGCACGGGGACGGTGTCGGGGAAGAGCGCCCAGGCCGCCTCGTAGTGGACGACGTACCGGTCGAACCAGGCGTCGGCCTCGCCGGGGGTGAGCTCCGGCCGGCCGAGGAAGTCGCGGACCCGGTCGCGCCGCTGGTCCAGGAAGTCGCCGCCCTCCCGCTCGAAGCGGCGCCAGTGGAGGGCGGTCAGCTCCCGCCACCGGTCGAGGGCGGCCTCCACCGTGCCGAACCCTTCGAGGAGCCCCTCGGCCGCGAGGTGGCCGCGCATCCCGGCGGTGTCGGCGGTCGCGTAGTCGAAGATCGTGTCGTCGATGTCCCAGAGGACCGCCCGGATAACCATGGCATTCACCGTACCCGAACGGCATGGAAGGCGACCAAACATTCCATTGCACCCGGAATTTGAAATTCCGCATCCCGTGGCGGGGATTGGCCTTGACGCTGGCCGGAACGGCCCGGATAGGATCCTTCAGCCCTGCCCGCAACCCATTCTTCCAGGGGAGAAAAGATGAGCCTGCTGCGCCGCTCCGCCTCCATAGCGATCCCCGCCGTACTCGCCGTCGGTTTCGGCGTCACGCCCGCCCAGGCCGAGACGGGTCTTTACTGCAACAACTACTACGACAATTGCGGCGCCTTCTACTACAACAGCAACACCAGCGGCTCCTACATCGTCTTCACCGGCCTGAAGGGCCAGCAGGGCAGCATTCCCGACCTCGCCCCGTACAAGTTCCTGGGCAATGGAAGCGGCAAGGGCCAGACGGTGAAGAACAACGCCGCCTCGTTCTACAACGGCAGCTTCCAGATCACCACGGTCTTCTTCAACAGCAACTACGGCGGCCCGTGCGACAGCTTCGAGCCGCACGCCACGGCCAAGCAGCTCCGGAACACGTACAACGACAACGCCTCGCTCGGTTTCGGCCGGTCCGGAGTCAACTGCTACAAGTTCAGCTGACGGGGATGAGACGTCTGGCGCCGGCCGCGCTCGTCCTCCTCTGCGCCGTCCTGGCCGGGTGCTCCGCGCCCGAGCCGCCCGCGCGGCCCGCGCCGACGACGGGCGCCGCCGGAGCGGGCACGCATACCCCGGCCGCGTCCGCCGCGACCCCCGCCGCCGAGAGCGCGTACACCTTCCGGCTGCCGATGGCCCGTTACAGCTACACCGAGGCCGAATACGCTCTTGTCCAATCCGCCGAGCACGTGCTGGCGAAACGGTGCATGGCGCGCTATTCGCTCTCCTACCGGCCGCCGGCGCCCGCTCCCCCGCCTCCGCCCGTGGACCGGCGTTACGGTCTCGCGGAGAAAAGCAATGCCGACCGGTTCGGATATCGCCTGCCGCCGGTCCCGACGCCCTCCCCGGCTCCGGCCGGCGAGCGGCTCGGCGCGGCGGAGATTCTCGTCCTGTACGGACGGCAGGGTGCCGGGGGCCGGGCGGGAAAGCTCGAACACCGAGGAAAGGCCATTCCGGAGAAGGGCTGTCTCGGACAGGCCATGGAGGATTTCCGCAAGGGGTACGAACATCCCGAGGGTGCCGACGCGGCGAGCCGGATAGCGACGCGGAGCCATCAGGAATCCCTGACCGATCCGAAGGTGCGGGCCGCGCTCGGGAAATGGTCCGCCTGCATGGCGGAGTCCGGATATTCCTACGCGTCCCCGATGGAGCCGCTGGGGAAATACCTCGAAGGGCCCGTCACGGCCGAGGAGCGCGCGACCGCCGGAACGGACGTCGCCTGCAAGCGGAGCACCGGTCTCCTGGAGACCTGGTTCGGCGTGGAGTCGGAGGTCCAGCGGCGGATGATCGGCCCGGAGTCGGCGGTCCTGGAGGAGCTGCGCGACCGGCACGTCCGGAAGGTGGCGGCGGCCCGGAGGATCATCGCCGAGGGGTGAGGCCGGGTGAGCCCGGATGTCGGCCGCGCCCCGGTGCCGGATGCGCCCCGGTGTCCGGACGCGCCGGAGGGGTACGACCACGGGCCGTACCCCTCCGGTGTTGTACGAGCGGTGCCTACGCGGTGAGCTTCGCCAGGGCCGCGTCGATGCGGGCCAGGGTCTTCTCCTCGCCCAGGATCTCCAGGGACTCGAAGAGCGGCAGGCCGACCGTGCGGCCGGTGACCGCGACGCGGACCGGGGCCTGGGCCTTGCCGAGCTTGAGGCCGTGGGCCTCGCCGGCGGCCAGGACGGCGCTCTTGAGGGACTCGGGGTCGCTCCAGTCGGCGCCCGCGAGCTTCTCCCGGGCGGTGGTGAGGAGCGCGGCCGGCTCGCCCTTCATCGCCTTGTCCCACGAGGCCTGGTCGAAGACCGGCTCGGGCAGGAAGAGGAAGTCGACGTTGGCCGTGATGTCCGAGAGGACGGTCAGGCGGGTCTGGGCGTGCGGCGCGACGGCCTCCCAGGCGGCCCGGTCGAAGTCCTCCGGCGCCCAGGGGGCGTGCGGGGCGCGCAGCCAGGGCTCGCAGGCCTCGGCGAACGCCTTCACGTCCAGCCTGCGGATGTGGTCGGCGTTGATCGACTCGGCCTTCTTGAGGTCGAAGCGGGCCGGGTTGGCGTTGACGTCGGCGATGTCGAACTTCTCCACCATCTCGGGGATCGTGAAGAGGTCCTGGTCGGCGGAGAAGGACCAGCCGAGCAGGGAGAGGTAGTTCAGCAGGCCCTCGGGGAGGAAGCCGCGCTCCCGGTAGAGGTTGAGGGAGGCCTGCGGGTCGCGCTTGGAGAGCTTCTTGTTGCCCTCGCCCATCACGTACGGCAGGTGGCCGAAGGCGGGGATCTCCTTGGCGACGCCCAGCTCGATCAGCGCCTTGTAGAGCGCGATCTGGCGCGGGGTGGAGGAGAGCAGGTCCTCGCCGCGCAGGACGTGGGTGATCTCCATCAGGGCGTCGTCGACCGGGTTGACCAGGGTGTAGAGCGGGGCGCCGTTGGCCCGGAGGATGCCGTAGTCCGGCACGTTCTCCGGGGTGAAGGTCAGCTCGCCGCGGACCAGGTCGGTGAAGGTGATGGGCTCGTCGGGCATCCGGAAGCGGACGATCGACGTGCGGCCCTCGGCCTCGTACGCCGCCTTCCGCTCCTCGGTGAGGTCGCGGCAGTGGCCGTCGTAGCCGGAGGGGCGGCCGGCGGCGCGGGCGGCCTCGCGGCGCTCGTCGAGCTCCTCGGTGGTGCAGTAGCAGGGGTACGCGTGGCCGCCGGCGAGCAGCTTGTCGGCGACGTCCTTGTAGATGTCCATCCGCTGCGACTGGCGGTACGGCGCGTGCGGGCCGCCGATCTCCGGTCCCTCGTCCCAGTCGAGGCCGAGCCAGCGCAGCGAGTCGAGCAGCTGCTGGTACGACTCCTCCGAGTCGCGCGCCGCGTCGGTGTCCTCGATGCGGAAGACCATGGTGCCCTGGTTGTGCCGGGCGAAGGCCCAGTTGAAGAGGGCGGTGCGGACCAGACCCACGTGGGGGTTGCCGGTCGGCGAGGGACAGAAACGGACGCGGATGTTCGCGTTAGCCACGCTTGATCACCTTATTGGTGAGAGTGCCGATGCCTTCGATGGTGACGGCGACCTCGTCGCCGACGTTGAGGGGGCCGACCCCGGCCGGGGTGCCGGTGAGGATGACGTCTCCGGGGAGCAGCGTCATGGCCTCGGTGATGTGGACGACCAGGTCCTCGACGGAGCGGATCATGTCGCTCGTGCGGCCGAGCTGGCGCTGCTCGCCGTTGACCGTGGCCTGCACGGTCAGGTCGCCGGCCTGCGCGGGGCTCAGGCCGGTCTCGACCCAGGGGCCCAGCGGGCAGGAGGTGTCGAAGCCCTTGGCGCGGGCCCATTGGTTCTCGCGCCTCTGGACGTCCCGGGCGGTGACGTCGTTGGCGCAGGTGTACCCGAAGATCACGTCCTGGACGCGTTCGCGGGGGACCTCGCGGCACATGCGGCCGATCACCACGGCCAGTTCGGCCTCGTGGTGCAGCTCGCTGGAGAAGGAGGGGTACTCGACGGCGTCGCCGGAGCCGATCACCGAGGTGGTGGGCTTGAAGAAGGCGACGGGGGCGTCGGGGACCTCGTTGCCGAGTTCGGCGGCGTGCTCGGCGTAGTTGCGGCCGATGCCCACGACCTTGTTGGGGAGCACGGGCGGCAGGAGCCGTACCTTGCTCAGCGGGACCTTGGTGCCGCTGAGTTCGAAGTCGGTGTAGGGGATGCCCTTGATGATGTCGAGGACGAGGCCGCCGGACTCGACGGTCCCCTCGCCCTCGACGGCGCCGAAGGCCACGTTGCCGTCGATGGAGAATCTGGCGATGCGCACGAGTGCTGTCGCCCCTCACTTGGTACTGGCTGGAGTCTGACGCTCCAGGCTAACGCGGCGGGGGGCCGCCGAACGGCGACATACGGGCCGTACGGGCCGGTGGGAGCGGGTCCCGGGCCCGCCGGGCGGGTGCTAGCGGGCGACCGTGGCGTACGGGGCGGGCTCGTACGGGGCCGGGGGCTGCATGAGGACGGTGCGGCGCGGGTTGGCCGTCCGGCCGGGCAGCTCGGCCGCGTACTCCGGCTGGGCGCCCCGGCCGAGCTGTGCGGCGTCCTGGAGGTGGACGAGGGTGGAGCGGCGGGGGTTGGCCGTGGTGCGGAGCGTCGTCTTGTTCATCGCGGTGATCAGACCTTGTTCCGGGACGGGCGCCCGTGCGGGCGCGTAGGGGTCGTAAAGCGTCAGGCTAAACATGGGATTCCCTTCGAATGCATGGCTAAGACATCGATCGGCGTGTGAGTTTGCTCACCAACGATGGTAGATTCCAGGCATTACGGACAGCCACCGGCCATCCCGGAAAGGGACATTCCGCCACTGAATGCTCTATTCCGCTCCTGATCATGTCGACTGGGACACACGGGGATGCCGGGCCATTGGCACAGAAAAGTCCGTTTCCTCCGCGATCATCTTCTACATGGGGTGACACGTCGGGCACGCGTTGTCATACGCTTCCCGGCGCGACACGCGGCCCTTGTTGGAGATCCGGCACTGTGCTGGAATTCCCGCACCGCCGCGGGTTTCAAGCCGGCGCGCAGAGGCGCAACGCAGCGCCGGCCGAGTGGCGGGACGAAGGGGGAACTGCGCCGGTCACCGACGACCACCTGGGGTGCTCCACACACCCCGATCGACACCGACACCGCCCTCTCCGTTCATCCGGAAGGGCGCCTGGTCCAGAGGTTGCGACGCTAGTGCAGGGACGTTTCAAGAGGGATGGCTCGGGGTCTCCCCAGGCCCGTCAGGGCCGAGCGGATGCTCCGGCGGAGCAGGAACCGCGTGCCGGGACCGACCGCGGTCCCTCGGCCTCGCACACCCCGAACCAGGGTCAGGGTCCGTCCGGCGAGGGCGGTGACGGCGGCCGCCGCGCGGGCTCCGCGGGCACGCCGTCCGAGGCGTCCGCCGCTCCCGCGCCCAAGGCCGAGAACGAGGTCGGCTCCCGAATAGCCCTCCGCAACTGGCGCATCTCGACGCGTCTGGTCGCGCTCCTCACCCTCCCCGTGGTCGCCGCGACCGCCCTGGGCGGCATCCGCATCAACGAGTCGCTCAAGGACATGGAGCAGCTCGACCACATGCAGCTGCTCACCAAGCTGACGCGTGAGGCGACGGACCTCGCCAAGGCCCTCCAGGCCGAGCGCGACCACTCCGCCGGCCCGCTGGCCAACGGCCGCCCGGTCAGCGACTACCAGGTCGCCAACCCGCGCCGGAAGACGGACCTGGAGTACAAGGCCTTCCTGGCCGCCACCGAGGAAATCCCCTCCACCGAGGGCGACGAGGCGCTGCGCAGCATCCGCCAGAACGTCAGCCAGATCGCCTCCCAGGTCACCGAGCTCCACTCCATCCGGGGCAGCGCGTACAAGAAGGACGTCTCCAACTCGGTGACGGTCGAGGCGTACAGCCGTCTCATCCGCTCGCTCCTGAGCCTGTCGCAGGACATGGCGCAGGCGACCAGCAACCCCGAGATGATCAAGCGGACCCGCGCGCTCGCCGCGTTCTCGTCCGCCAAGGAGTACGCCTCCATCCAGCAGGCGATCATCGCGGCGGCGCTGCCCCCGAGCGACCGGACCCGCGGCAAGATCGAGCAGGGCGACCGGCTGTACGGCGAGGCCGCGCTCAACAGTGAGAACGTCGAGCTCAAGTCCTTCCAGGCGATCTACAAGTCGACCGGTGGCGACGCCGACGACCTGACGTCGACCCTGAACCGGGGCAACCCGTCCATCACCGCGGCCGACAAGTACGCCGAACGCGTGCTCGGCTCGGAAAACATGATGCAGAACGGCCCCCGGCGCGGCCATCTGAACTTCACCGACGAGTACGGCACCAAGATCGCCGCGATGGACCGCATCGAGAGCGTCCTGCTCGGCGACATGGAGTCCATGGCCCGTGAGCTGCGGCAGGAGTCGCAGCGCGAGGCGATCATCAACGGTGCGCTGATCCTGCTCGTCCTCGGCGTCTCGCTCGTCGGCGCCTTCGTCGTGGCGCGGTCCATGATCCGCTCGCTGCGCCGCCTCCAGGACACCGCGACCAAGGTCGCCCAGGAACGCCTGCCCGAGCTCGTCAAGCAGCTCTCCGAGTCCGACCCGCAGGACGTCGACACCTCCGTCGAGTCCGTCGGCGTGCACTCCCGGGACGAGATCGGCCAGGTGGCCGCGGCCTTCGACGACGTGCACCGCGAGGCCGTCCGCCTCGCCGCCGAGCAGGCCCTCCTCCGGGGCAACGTCAACGCGATGTTCACCAACCTCTCGCGCCGCTCCCAGGGCCTCATCCAGCGTCAGCTCTCGCTCATCTCCGAACTGGAGTCCCGCGAGGCCGACCCGGACCAGCTCTCCTCGCTCTTCAAGCTCGACCACCTCGCCACCCGTATGCGGCGTAACGGCGAGAACCTCCTCGTCCTCGCCGGCGAGGAGCCGGGCCGCCGCTGGACCCGTCCGGTCCCGCTGGTCGACGTGCTCCGCGCCGCCGCCTCCGAGGTGGAGCAGTACGAGCGCATCGAACTGGCCGCGGTCCCGGCGACCGAGGTCGCCGGCCGGGTCGTCAACGACCTCGTGCACCTCCTCGCCGAGCTGCTGGAGAACGCCACCTCGTTCTCCTCCCCGCAGACGAAGGTCCGGGTCACCGGCCACGCGCTGCCCGACGGCCGGGTGCTCGTCGAGATCCACGACACCGGCATCGGCCTCTCCCCCGAGGACCTCGCGGCGATCAACGAGCGGCTCGCCTCGCCGCCCACCGTGGACGTCTCGGTCTCGCGCCGCATGGGTCTGTTCGTGGTCGGCCGCCTGTCCCTGCGACACGGCATCCGCATCCAGCTGCGCCCCTCCGACTCGGGCGGCACCACTGCGCTCGTCATGCTCCCCGTCGACGTCGCCCAGGGCGGCAAGAAGCCCATGCCCAAGCCGGGCGCGGGCGGCCAGGGCGCGATGCCTCCGGGCGCCTCCGCCCCGGGCGGCCGGCTGCCCGGCGGCCCCGGCGCGGCCGGCGGTCCCGGCGGACGTCCGGGCCAGGGCGGCGCGCCGTCCCCGGCGGCCGGACGCCTCGGCACCGGCGCCCCGCGCGGCCAGGTCGGCGCGGGCGGCCCCCGGGCCGCGCTGCCCGCCCGTGACGGCGCCCCGCTCGCCGGCGGCCCGCAGCAGCCCCGCACCCCGCAGCCGCAGAACGCGCAGCTGGAGCAGACCGGCCGGCAGCCGCAGGCGCCCCAGGCCCCCGAGGCCCCGCGCCCGGGCGGCGGCGGTCTCATCGGCGGCGCCGCGAGCGCCATCCCGTCCCGCACGGACGTCTGGGGCAACCAGGGCGGCCAGACCAACCAGGGCACCCCGCAGGCCGGTCCCGGCGCGCAACAGCAGGCGTCGCAGGGCGGGTACGACTTCCCGCGCGCCGAGCTGCCGGGCGGCACCCCGCCGCCGCAGCAGCGTCCGCAGGCCGCGAGCTGGGGCAACGAGCAGGCCCCGCAGCAGCCGGTGCGCCGCCCGCAGCAGGAGATGTCCCCGCTGGACGCCCCGCGCGGCCACGAGGACCCGGAGGCGGGCCGGTTCGCGGCTCCGCAGGGTCCCGGCTCCACGGGCCAGTTCCCGCGGCCCGACTTCGGTGCTCCGCAGGCCCCGCAGCAGCAGGCTCCCCAGCAGCCGCAGGTCCCGCAGGGGTACCAGGGCGGTGCGCAGGACCCGGCGTCGACGGCGCAGTTCCCGCGTCCGGACTTCGGCGCTCCGCAGGGTCCCGGCTCCACCGGCCAGTTCCCGCGCCCCGACTTCGGCGCCCCGCAGGCCCCGCAGCAGCAGGCCCCCCAGCAGCCGCAGGGCTACCAGGGCGGCCAGCAGCAGCAGTTCGGCCGGCAGCCCTTCGTACCGCAGGCGCAGCCGCAGGCTCCGCAGCCCCCGGCGCCGCGCCAGCGGACCGGCGGGAACGACTTCGGCGCCCCGCGTCCGGCCGAGCCGGGCCGTCAGCAGCCGCAGCAGCCGCAGCTCCAGCAGCCGCGCCGACCGGAGGCGCTGCCGCCGGCGAGCGGCGCGGGCGACGGCCGTACGCCGCTGTACGACAACCTGGAGACCAACTGGTTCCACCAGGACCAGGCGGCCCAGCAGGCCCAGGCCCAGGACCCGGCGCAGACGGCGCAGACCCCGGTCGTACCGCGCTCGGCCGCCCCGGCCCCCCGCCAGGGCGACCAGAACGGCGGGGCCGCCTGGCGGACCTCGCCCAACGACGAGCTGGTGCGCCAGGCCGAGCGGGTGCGCAAGCCCGCGGCCGGCGGCGTCACCACCTCCGGCCTCCCCCGGCGCGTGCCGAAGGCCAACCTCGTACCCGGGACCGCCCAGGAGCAGGCCCACACGGCCGGCCCCCAGGTCTCGCGTGCACCCGACGACGTCCGCGGCCGGCTCACCAACCTGCGCCGCGGCATTCAGCAGGGCCGTCAGGCCGGTAACTCGACCACGGGTACTCACCACCTCGGTCCGAACCATCAGCAGGAGCGTTAGTTGAACGCGATGAGCCAGGCGGCGCAGAATCTGAACTGGTTGATCACCAACTTCGTGGACAACACCCCCGGGGTGTCCCACACGGTGGTGGTCTCCGCCGACGGACTCCTGCTGGCCATGTCCGAAGGATTCCCCCGCGACCGCGCCGACCAGCTGGCGGCGGTCGCGTCCGGACTGACCTCGCTGACCGCGGGCGCGTCCAGGATCTTCGAGGGTGGTCCGGTCGCGCAGACCGTCGTGGAGATGGAGCGCGGCTTCCTCTTCCTCATGCAGGTCTCGGACGGCTCCTCGCTGGCCGTGCTCGCCCACCCCGAGTGCGACATCGGCCTCGTGGGCTACGAGATGACGCTGCTGGTCGACCGGGCCGGCAGCGTGCTCACCCCGGACCTCCGCGCGGAGCTCCAGGGCAGCCTGCTCCACTAGCGGGGTCCCCACCCGGACACCCCGTCCCCGCACCGAATGACCGACAGGGCGGTACGCCCCTCCGTACCGCCCTGGAAACCGTTCACCGTCCGGCCGCCCCACCCGGCCCCCCACCGGCCCCATCAGACGGCAGAAGTCTTGCTGTCACGCCCGGAGGATTCATGACCCCGCCCCCCGCCTCTCACGATCCGTACGGCTCCTCAGTCGACGAGTACGGGCACGAGGGCGACCAGCCGCTGGTCCGTCCGTACGCGATGACCGGCGGCCGGACCCGGCCGCGCTACCAGCTCGCCATCGAGGCGCTGGTCAGCACCACGGCCGACCCGGCGCACCTCGCCACGCTGCTCCCCGAGCACCAGCGGATCTGCCACCTGTGCCGCGAGGTCAAGTCGGTGGCCGAGGTGTCGGCCCTCCTGTCGATGCCGCTCGGCGTCGCCAGGATCCTCGTCGCCGACCTGGCGGAGGCCGGCATGGTGGCGATCCACCAGCCGGGCAACGGAGAGACCGGCGGCACGCCGGACGTGACTCTGCTCGAAAGGGTGCTCAGTGGACTTCGCAAGCTCTAGCGGCGGTGCGGCCCGGTCGACCACCAGCGCGAAGATCGTGGTGGCGGGTGGCTTCGGCGTGGGCAAGACCACGTTCGTCGGCGCCGTCTCGGAGATCAATCCGCTGCGTACCGAGGCCGTGATGACGTCCGCTTCGGCGGGCATCGACGACCTGACGCACACGGGTGGCAAGACGACGACGACCGTCGCCATGGACTTCGGCCGCATCACGCTCGACCAGGACCTGATCCTGTACCTGTTCGGCACGCCCGGGCAGGACCGCTTCTGGTTCATGTGGGACGACCTGGTGCGGGGGGCCATCGGCGCCGTCGTGCTCGTCGACACCCGGCGTCTCGCGGACTGTTTCCCGGCGGTCGACTACTTCGAGAACTCGGGCCTGCCGTTCGTCATCGCCCTCAACGGCTTCGACGGCAGCCAGCCTTACCAGCCCGAAGAGGTGCGCGAGGCCCTGCAGATCGGTCCGGACACCCCCATCATCACCACCGACGCCCGCCACCGCGCCGATGCCAAGAGCGCGCTCATCACGCTCGTCGAGCACGCCCTGATGGCGCGGCTCAAGTAGGAGGCCGGGCCGGGCGGTTGCCCCGCACCGCCGGTCCGGGGGCGGTCTGTGTCGTTCGACACGACCGCCCCCGTGTTCATAACGTTTCGACAGAGAATTGGGGCGCCTCGGACACCCGACGCATCCGATCGGTGTCACTGCGCTCACATGAGCCCCGCTTTTTGGCGGGGCTCGCTCTTTATGCCCGTTTTATTCGCGGTACGCACCACGGAAAGTAGCCGTGTCCCACTGTTTGGAAGGGACCCCCTTCACGTGCTGCAATTCATGAACTCCCGAGTAGTACGGCCCTGAACGAAACACCGGCACAACGTAGGTGCCGACGCCGAGAGGTTGTTGGTCGAGTGAGGCGAAGCAAGGAAAGCTCCGCGGAGCAGGAGACGCGGGGCAACTTCACGCCGCCGTCGCGCACGGCGGTGTCGCCCGCGGACGTGCCCGTCACGCCGCCGCCGCCCGCCGAGGCGACCGGGGGAAGCTCCAGCAAGCTGTCGCCCCGCAACTGGCGGGTGCCCACCCGGCTGAACGCGATCCTGCTCATACCCGTGCTCGTCGGCCTCGTCATGGGCGGTTTCCAGGTCAAGGGGTCGATCGACACCTGGCAGGAGGCCCAGGACGCCGAGAAGACGGCGCTCATCGTGCGCGCCGCCTCGGAGTACAGCACCGCGCTGCTCAACGAGCGCGACCTCACCGCCGCGCCGCTGCTCGTCGCCAAGAGCCCCGAGGACCGCAAGGCCGACGAGGTCCAGCGCGCGTACGCCGCGACCGACGCCGCCCGGCTGAAGTTCGACGAGGCCGCGAAGAACCTTCCCTCGGGCCAGGGCCTGGAGCGCCGCCTCCGTCTGTTCAAGGACGAGGAGCCGAAGCTCGAGGCGCTCCGCAAGAGCGCGTACGCCCGCTCCTACGACCCGGTGAACACCCAGCTCGCGTACACCGGCGTCCAGCACTACCTGACCGAGTTCTCCAACGAGCTCGGCCTGGGCACCGGCAACGTCACCGCGTACGGCCGCAGCGTCTACGCGATCCAGCTCTCCAAGGGCGCCGAGTCCCTCCAGCGGTCCATCGGCACCCAGCTGCTCGTCCGACCAAGCACCACCGAGGCCGTCTTCGCCCAGCAGTCCGTGGCGTTCAACTCGTACAACTACCTGGAGCAGATCGCCCTCGGCGAGTTCAGCTCCGGCGGTATGCCCGAGGACGTCGAGCTCCTCAAGAAGGTCATGGCCGGCAAGGCCGCCGAGGGCGCCAAGCAGATGCAGGCGGCCGACGTCGAGCTGCCCAAGGGCAAGGACGGCTCCGTCTACTCCGGCGTGGCCACCGCGATCGGCACGGCCAAGGGGCCCGACGACATCAAGGCGCTCAGGGCCCGGGGCATCACGCCCGAGACCTGGATGGCGATCGCCACCGCCAAGTTCGAGGGCTACAGCGAGGTCGAGAAGGCGCTCGTCGACAAGGCCGTGAACGAGGCCGTCAAGATCTCCGACGACGCCAAGTCGGACGCCTGGCTGAACGGCGCCATCGTCGTCATCGCCCTGCTCGCCGCGTTCGTCCTGGCCGGGATGATGGCCCGCCAGATGAGCCGCTCGATGCGCACCCTGCGGACCGCCGCCTTCGGCATCGCCGAGCAGCGCCTGCCGATGCTGGTCGACCAGCTCTCCCGCACCGAGCCGGGCCGGGTCGACACCCGCGTCCAGCCGATCCCGATCGACTCCCAGGACGAGATCGGCGAGGTCGCCCGCGCGTTCGACCAGGTCCACCGCGAGGCCGTCCGGCTCGCCGCCGAGCAGGCCATGCTCCGGGGCAACGTCAACGCGATCTTCACCAACCTCTCGCGCCGCAACCAGTCGCTGATCGAGGGCCAGCTGACCCTCATCACCGACCTGGAGAACAACGAGGCCGACCCCGACCAGCTGGAGAACCTCTTCAAGCTGGACCACCTGGCGACCCGTATGCGCCGCAACGGCGAGAACCTCTTGGTCCTCGCCGGCGAGGAGCCCGGCCGCCGCTGGGACCAGCCGGTCCCCCTGGTCGACGTCATGCGCGCCGCCTCCTCCGAGGTGGAGCAGTACGAGCGCATCGAGCTGGCGGGCGTCCCGGAGGCCGAGATCCACGGCCAGGCCGTGACCGACCTCGTGCACCTGCTCGCCGAGCTCCTGGAGAACGCCACCACGTTCTCCTCCCCGCAGACCAAGGTCCGCGTCACCGCGACCCGTCTCCCCGACGGCCGCGTGATGGTCGAGATCCACGACAAGGGCATCGGCCTCACCGCCGAGGACTTCGCGGACATCAACCACAAGCTGGCCAACCCGCCGACCGTGGACGCCGCCGTCTCGCAGCGCATGGGCCTCTTCGTGGTCGGCCGGCTGGCCGACCGGCACGGCATCCGGGTCCAGCTCCGCCCCTCGGGCGAGCAGGCCGGGACGACCTCGCTCGTCATGCTGCCGGACGCGATCACGCACGGTGGCGGCGGCGAGCAGCCGATCCAGGACGACTTCACCGTCTCCCAGATCATCCCGGAGCAGCAGCAGCCGCAGCACGCCTTCGAGGCGGCTCCCGCGCAGCCGATGCTGACCGCGGCCGACCTCGGCTTCGACGACTCGCGCTACGAGCAGCAGCCGGACGGGGAGCAGCAGAGCCTCGACCCGGTCAACCGCTCGCTGCGGCGCGAGGGGCGGCGTGCCGCCCTGGGCGACCGCGCGCAGACCGGCGACCGCCCGCTCTTCCGCGACGAGGCGGAGCAGCCGCAGGAGTACGCCCAGGCCCAGGAGTACGGCCAGGAGCAGACCGTCCAGGGCCAGGAGTACGCCCAGGGGCAGCCGCAGGGCCAGGAGTACGCGGCGGAGTACGCCCCCGCGCAGGAGTACGGGCAGCAGCCCCGGCAGGAGTACGGCCAGGAGTACGCGGCCGGCTACCCGCAGCAGGACGGCTACGCCGGGGACGCCTCCCACGCCGGGGGCTACGCGGCGCCGCAGCAGGGCTACGAGGCGTACCCTCAGCAGGGTTATGCGGAAGCCTCGTACGAGACTCCGGGAACCGAACACCAGCAGTACGACCACACGTTCGATCCCCAGTCCCACCAGGCGGAGTGGCCGGACCAGAACGCCTACCAGGGCGGTTACGCCCAGGAGTACCGGACGGAACCGGAATCTGCTCCGGCCGCTCCCGAACAGGCCGCCGACCGCGTAGGCTTCGACCGTCCGGGTCCGACTCCGAATCCCGCCCCGGACGCCGGTCACGCGCTGACCGACGCCGGACTGCCGCGCCGCGGCAGCGTCGCCCCGCCGACGCAGCGGACGCCGCAGCCGGCCAAGCCCGCGCAGCCGGAACAGCAGCAGAACGAAGCCGGCGGTTCCGACGAATGGCGCTCGACCAACGACGAGCGCTGGCAGCGGGCCGGAAAGCTCAAGGACCCGAAGGCGGGCGGGGTCACCTCGTCCGGTCTCCCCCGACGCGTCCCGAAGGCCAACCTGGTCGAGGGCACGGCTGAGCAGACCCCGCAGGGCGGCCCCCAGGTCTCCCGCGCACCCGAGGACGTACGGGGCAGGTTGAGCAACCTGCGCCGGGGCGTCCAGCAGGGACGCAACGCGGGAACGGACACGAACGGATCGGGCCTCGGCCCGGGCAGTACCTACAACCAGGAGCGTTAGTGTGAGCATGAGCCAGGCGGCGCAGAATCTGAACTGGTTGATCACCAACTTCGTGGACAACACCCCCGGGGTGTCGCACACGGTGGTGGTCTCCGCCGACGGACTCCTGCTGGCGATGTCCGAGGGCTTCCCCCGGGACCGCGCCGACCAGCTGGCGGCCGTCGCCTCCGGACTGACCTCGCTGACCGCGGGCGCGTCCAGGATCTTCGAGGGCGGTGCGGTCAACCAGACCGTGGTGGAGATGGAGCGCGGCTTCCTCTTCATCATGTCGATCTCGGACGGCTCCTCGCTGGCCGTGCTCGCCCACCCCGAGGCGGACATCGGTCTCGTGGGCTACGAGATGGCCCTGCTCGTGGACCGCGCGGGCACCGTCCTGACCCCCGACCTCCGGGCGGAACTCCAGGGCAGTCTTCTCAACTAACAGTTCTCAACCAACAGACGGACCGTGCGTTCCGCGCCACCGCCCCGTAAGGTGCGGTGGCGCGGCTCCAAGGGACATGGACCGCGAGGCAGTCGGAGGAGGAAACGTGGGAACACCCCCGGGCGGAAGCCCTTACAACGGTTATGACGCGCACCAGACACCGCTGGGCGACACCGCGCAGAACCGGTTCAACTTTCCCTCCGCACCGAGCGGACAGGGTCCGTCGCAGCCCTATCGGCAGCCGCACGCCCCGGCGGCACCCGCCGGACCGTCCGCCTCGCGCGGCCCGTCCGCCTCGGGCGGCTCGGGCGGGCACAACCCGCTGGTGCGTCCGTACGCGATGACCGGCGGCCGGACCCGGCCGCGTTACCAGCTCGCCATCGAGGCGTTGGTCAGTACGACGGCCGATCCGTCCCGGCTGCAGGGGCAGTTGCCCGAGCACCAGCGGATCTGCCGGCTCTGCTTCGAGATCAAGTCGGTCGCCGAGATCTCGGCTCTTCTCTCCATCCCCCTCGGCGTCGCCCGAATCCTCGTCGCCGACCTGGCCGAGGCCGGACTCGTCGCCATCCACCAGCCCGGCGGCGACGAGGCCGCCGGCGGTCAGCCAGACGTGACACTGCTCGAAAGGGTGCTCAGTGGACTTCGCAAGCTCTAGCGGCGGCGCGGCCCGTTCAACCACCAGCGCGAAGATCGTGGTGGCGGGTGGCTTCGGCGTGGGCAAGACCACGTTCGTCGGCGCCGTCTCGGAGATCAACCCGCTGCGTACCGAAGCCGTCATGACGTCCGCCTCGGCGGGCATCGACGACCTCACCCACACCGGCGACAAGACGACGACGACCGTCGCCATGGACTTCGGCCGCATCACGCTCGACCAGGACCTGATCCTGTACCTGTTCGGCACCCCCGGACAGGACCGCTTCTGGTTCATGTGGGACGACCTCGTCCGCGGCGCCATCGGCGCCGTCGTCCTCGTCGACACCCGCCGGCTCGCCGACTGCTTCCCCGCCGTCGACTACTTCGAGAACTCGGGCCTGCCGTTCGTCATCGCCCTCAACGGCTTCGACGGCAACCAGCCCTACCAGCCCGAGGAAGTCCGCGAGGCCCTGCAGATCGGCCCCGACACCCCCATCATCACCACCGACGCCCGCCACCGCGCCGACGCCAAGAGCGCGCTCATCACGCTCGTCGAGCACGCCCTCATGGCCCGACTGCGGTAGCTGTCCCCAGGCGTTCCGTCTCCGCTCGTCCCGAAGGCCGCGCTCCCCGGAAGGGGGGCGCGGCCTTCGGTCGTGTGCGGACGGCATCGCGAAGGGCCGGAACCCGGTCTCCACCGGGTTCCGGCCCTTCGCCGTGCTCTCTGGCGCTCCGTGCCGGCTAGCGCCAGCTGTGCGGGGCGCGGAAGCCGTGCTCGCGCTCCAGGCGGCGCCAGCCGGCCGCGCTGCGGCCCCGGTGGGCGCCGGCGGTGTCGGCGGACGGCTGGGCGGCGGCGCGGGCGAGGAGGACGGCGGTGATGGCGGCGAGCTCCTCGGGGTCGGCGTGACCCTTCTCGACGCGCAGGAGGTTGGCGGGGGTGCTCATGGCAGGGGGCTCCTCGGGGTGCTTACTGCGGCGGGTTGCCGTGCTTGCGGGAGGGCAGGTCGGCGTGCTTGGTGCGGAGCATGGCCAGGGAGCGGATGAGGACCTGGCGGGTGTCGGCGGGGTCGATGACGTCGTCGACCAGTCCGCGTTCGGCGGCGTAGTAGGGGTGCATGAGTTCGGCCTTGTACTCCTTGACCATGCGGGTGCGCATGGCCTCGGGGTCCTCGGCGTCGGCGATCTGCTTGCGGAAGATGACGTTGGCGGCGCCTTCGGCGCCCATGACGGCGATCTCGTTGGTCGGCCAGGCGTACGTCAGGTCGGCGCCGATGGACTGGGAGTCCATGACGATGTAGGCGCCGCCGTAGGCCTTGCGCAGGATCAGGCTGATCCGGGGCACGGTCGCGTTGCAGTAGGCGTACAGCAGCTTGGCGCCGTGCCGGATGATTCCACCGTGCTCCTGGTCGACCCCGGGAAGGAAGCCGGGCACGTCCAGAAGGGTGATGATCGGGATGTTGAAGGCGTCGCACATCTGCACGAACCGCGCGGCCTTCTCGGAGGCCTCGATGTCCAGGACGCCGGCCAGCGTCTGCGGCTGGTTGGCCACGATGCCGACGACCTGGCCGTCCAGGCGGGCCAGGGCGCAGATGATGTTGCGGGCCCAGCGCTCGTGGACCTCCAGGTAGTCGCCGTCGTCGACGAGCTCCTCGATCACCTTGTGCATGTCGTACGGCCGGTTGCCGTCCGCCGGGACCAGGTCCAGCAGGACCTCGGAGCGCCGGTCGGCCGGGTCCTCGGACGGGACCGCCGGGGGGTTCTCCCGGTTGTTCTGCGGCAGCATCGCCAGGAGGTAGCGGACCTCGGCGATGCAGGTCTCCTCGTCGTCGTACGCGAAGTGCGCCACGCCGCTCGTCCCGGCGTGCACGTCCGCGCCGCCCAGGCCGTTCTGGGTGATCTCCTCGCCCGTCACCGCCTTGACCACGTCCGGGCCGGTGATGAACATCTGCGAGGTCTCGCGGACCATGAACACGAAGTCGGTCAGGGCCGGGCTGTAGGCGGCGCCACCCGCGCACGGGCCGAGCATCACCGAGATCTGCGGGATGACACCGGAGGCGCGGGTGTTGCGCTGGAAGATCCCGCCGTATCCGGCGAGGGCGGAGACGCCCTCCTGGATGCGGGCGCCGGCGCCGTCGTTCAGCGACACCAGGGGGGCACCGGCCGCGATGGCCATGTCCATGATCTTGTGGATCTTCGTCGCGTGGGCCTCGCCCAGCGCGCCGCCGAAGATCCGGAAGTCGTGCGCGTAGACGAAGACCGTGCGGCCCTCGACGGTGCCCCAGCCGGTGATCACACCGTCGGTGTAGGGCTTCTTCGCCTCCAGGCCGAAGCCCTGCGCCCGGTGCCGGCGCAGCTGCTCGACCTCGTTGAAGGAACCAGGGTCGAGGAGCAGCTCGATGCGCTCGCGGGCGGTCAGCTTGCCCTTGGCGTGCTGCGCCTCGGTCGCGCGCTCACTCGGGCCCGCCAGGGCCCGCTCGCGCAGGACGTGCAGCTCGGCCACACGGCCACGGGCATCGGCGGGCTCGCTCGGGATCTGGTCCACAACGGTCATGTACCGACCCTACGAAGTCGGACAAGAAAACCTTGCCGTCGACTCCGTACAGTCTCGCGTGTCGATTCCTGGCGGGGACGGACAGAACCGTGTCCCGTACGTCCCGAGTCAACAGCCGGACACCCCCTGTGCTTGTAGGGTTCCGACATGGACCTCGGTGAGGGCGTCGCGTCCGCGGGCGACACCCACCGTACAGGGGTGCCGCCCGCGTTCTTCACTTCCCTACAACGCCTTCCCCTTCGGGAAGGGCCTCCAGGAGGTTCAGCCGCCGCAGTGGAAGCGGGCGTCCCCCCAGTCGGCGTGGTCGTTGCCGTTGCCGTCGCCGCCGTCGTCGACGACCAGGTCGACGTAGGCCGCTCCGGTGACGTCGGCGGTGAGCGACCGGGCGGGGTCCGTGGACGTGAGGACGGGGGACTTCGCCTTCTCCGTCCCGTCCGCGAGGACGGCGAACCGGACGCTGCCCCGGCCGACCTGGCTGTCGTCCACGCCGACCTCGGCGGTGAAGGAGGTGCAGCGGCCGCCGAGGTAGTAGCGGACGGTGGCGGGGGCGTGGGTGCCCAGGCCCTTGGCGTACGCGACTCCCCCGATCTTCAGCGGGGAGCCGTCCCCGGCGGCGGTCCCGCCGTTGGAGAGGTCGCGCTCGACGGGTCCCCAGCCGCTGGTCGCCGAGGTCCAGTCGTGGTCACTGGCCCAGGTGTCGGCGGTGGGCGGCGGGGGCAGGGTGCGGACGGTGGTGGCGGCGGTCAGCCTCCGCTCGCCCCCGCCGACGGTGTACGTGAGGGAGGCGTTCAGCGGGTACGACCGGTAGGCGGCGTCCACCGGCGGGGTGACCTGCCAGGTGGCGGTGGCCCTTCCGCCGGGTGCGACCGTGCCGAGGTCGACGGGCGCGGCCGGTGCGGCGGTCCAGCCGTCCGGCAGGGCGAGGACGGCCCGTGCGCCGGTGGCGCCTTCGGTCTCGTCGTTGCCGAAGGTGACGGTGACCCGGTTCGGGCGGCCGGGCTCCAGGGTCTCGGGCGCGGCGACGGCGAGGGTGCCGCAGGCGGCGCGCTCGGGGGCCGGGCCGAGGTCGGTCACGGTGAAGCCGTCGAGGACGAAGTCGGCGCCGTCGGGGGCGTCGGCCCGCTTGCGGAGCCCGGTCCAGGTGTCGCCGCAGCCCGCCGTGACGGTCTCGGTGAAGTGCCCGGTGGTCCGCTGCTGACCGATCGGGGTGCGCCGGGTCTCGACGGCCGCTCCGGTGCCGCTCGTGCGGTCGTAGCCGGTGACCCACTCGTACGCGCCCGCGTGGCTGGACTGGTAGTCGTACTCCACCCGGTACCGGTGGCCGTCCTTCATGGGGACGGTCCAGGGCGCGGTCCGGTAGACGAGGCCGGTGTTCTCGTCGTGCGACTTGAGGGACTCGGCGCCGCCGAGGACGTCGTCCACGAGCTTTCCGTTCCAGCCGGCCCGGGTGTAGGGGGCGTGGAGCTGGGCGATGTGGGTGCGCGGGTCGTTCGTGCCGCCTGCGTCGCCCTTGAGGAAGGGGCCCCAGCCCTGGTCGACGGCCTCGAAGTCCTCGTACGCCGTGGTCCCGGCCCTGGTGGCGGGGTCGTTGGCGACGATCCGGACGTCGTCCACGCGGACGGCCGCCTCGCCGCCGGCCGTCCGGACGGTCAGGGTGGTGGCGCCGCGCGGCGCGGTGAAGGTGACCTTGGCGCGCTGGAGGCGGGTGTCGTTCCAGTCGGAGGCGGCGATCCGGTTCTGGAGCGGGGAGCGCTCGACGGTGACGGACGCGCCGCCGATGGAGAGGGTGGCGGGGCGGGTCTTGCCGGGTTCGACCTCGATGAGGGCGGAGGCGGTGTACCGCTCGCCGGGGGTGAGGCCGGTGATCCGCTGGCCCACCGAGGCGGCGGCGGTGCCGGTGAGCTTCGCGCTGTTGCGGCCCTGCTCGTCGGTGTCGCGGGCGACGGTGCCGGTCTTCGTCCAGGCGGTGAGCCTCGCGTCGTTGAAGCCGGGGTCCTTCACCGGGGTGCCCCGGCCCCACTGGGGGCCGGCCTGGGCGGGGGCCTCGTCGGGGTAGAGGACGTAGGCCCGTCCGGCGGTGGCCGTCAGGGTGATCCTCCCGTTCGCGGGCCGTACGGTGGCGGTCTTCGCGCGCCCGTTGTCGGTGAGCTCGTACACGGTGTACGAGCGGGCTCCGGCCGGGACCTGCCAACTGGTCGTGCCGCCGGACTTGTTGTAGTGGTAGAGCTTCTTGCCGCCGTCCCAGGGGAGCAGGTACCTCTCGCCGTCGAGGACCTTGCGGCCGTTCTCGTAGAAGGTGCGGCGGCCGTCCTCGACGGTGCCGCGGACGCCGCCGGTGAAGGTGATGTCGTCGCCGTTCCAGCGGGTGATCCTCTGCTGCTGGAGGTACTTGGCGGGGAGGTTGCGCTGCCAAACGTTGGCGGTGAAGGCGTTCCAGTCGGTCTCGCCGGTCCAGCCCTCGAAGTCGACCAGGGCGGTCTGGCCGAGGACCGGGTGGTCGTTCCAGACGTCCTTCTCGCCGTTGCGGATGAAGCGGATGATCTGCGAGTTGAGGCCCTTGTTGGTGGCGCCGCCGTAGTCGAGGTCGTTGGCCCAGTGGGACCAGAGGGAGGAGCGCTCGAACTTGTCGGCCCACTCGGTGGCGACGTTCCAGCCCTGCGCCTGCACCGCCCGCATCGTCTTGTCGGCGATCCAGCCGTGCGTGTAGTAGACGTCGATGTAGAGCGCGGAGAGGTTGGGATCGGTCTCGTCGCGGAGCTGCTGGAAGCGGCGGGCGAGGTCGCCGCTGTTGATGTCCCGGCGCTGGTCGATGTAGTAGCTCTGGTTGAGCCAGTTCCAGCCGGGCTTCGTCTTGTCGACGAGGGTCTCGCTGAAGTTCTTCGCCTCGGGGTACGACTCGGTGGCGTTCACGTGGACGCCGAAGCCGGCGTTCCACTTCTTGCCCTCCCTGAGGAGGGTGTTGAGGTCGGCGAGGCCGCCGGCGCGCTTGTTGTAGTTGCCGCCGTAGTCGGGGTGGGCGGAGTCGTGGCCCTCGGAGCCGTACCCCTTGAGCAGGGCGAACTGGCCGAGTCCGTCGGTGGCGAGCGAGATCCGCTTGACGTCGTCGAGGGTGCGCAGGAAGGGGTGGGTGGCCTGGGAGGCGAAGTTGAACGGGATGTGGGCGACGACCCGGCCGGGGGTCCGCTCGCTGCCGGGGGCCTTGATCCCGATCGTGCGGAAGGCGACGGCGCCGTCCTGCCAGTCGACGGTGCCGTCGGCGTTGGCGTCCGGGGTGACGACGACCTTGGCCCAGGGCAGGGCGTCGCCGGTCTCGGGCTTCGGGGCGCCCTCGCCCCGGTGGGTCCACTGGCCGGACCAGACGCCGACGCGGGTCTCGGTGCCGTTCTTGCGGGCCTGGTGCCAGAAGCGGGAGCCGTCGCGGGCGGAGGCGCCGGTGGGCTTGTCGTAGCTGGAGTTGGACTCGACGGCGGCGGCGAGGCGGCCGGTGTGGACGATCGCGTACGAGGCGCCGACGGGGCTCGTCTCGGCCGGGGTGGCGTCGGTGATCCGCGCGAAGACGTCGGCGGTGCGGGTGGAGTCCGGGTCGAGGCGGGTGAAGGCGGTCGCGGCGCCGCCGGTGTCCGAGGAGCCGACGGAGACCAGGTCGTGGCCGGGTATGTCGATCGTCCCGACCCGGAAGGCCTCGGTGTCGCGGACGGCGGTGATCCGGAAGGTGGTGGCCCGGTCCCGGACGTCGAGCCGGGCGTCGATCTCGACGCCCGGCAGGTCGGGGAAGACCAGGGTGTACGCGGCGGAGGCCGACTTCAGGACGGGGGCGGCCTTGGCCCGGACGGTGCGGGCGGCGCCGTTGAGCACCACCTGGGTGACCGGGGCCGTACTGCCGAGGAGGCGGTCGCCGCTCGCGCGGTCGGTGTACGAGAGGACGCGGGGGAAGTCCTGCGCGACGGCGACGGAGAGCTGCCGGGAGGCGATGACGGCGTCCGCGGTGACGCCCGTGTCACCCGGGGCGGCATCGGCGGCGGTCCCGGTGAGCGGGCCCCGGGCGTCGGCGGGTCCGGCCAGGGCGAACACGGCGGAGGAGGCGGCGGCGAGGGCGCAGGCCGCACGGAACCTGCGGCCTCTTGGCGAGCGAGGGGTGTGTGGGAGGGACATGCGCACTAGTTGGCCCCGGCCCGGCGGCACCGTCAACGAGATCGCGCCGTGCGGGCGCCTCCAGTCCAAGAACCCCCTTCGGTTAGTCCAAGTGGACTCCGAAGGGGGTTCGTTGGCTTTCCTTCCGGCTTTTCCTCCCCGGGGTCAGCAGCCGCCGCAGTTGTAGAAGGTCACGTCCCAGTGGTTGCCCTCGTCGGCGTAGACGTTGCCCGCGCCGGACTTCCACTGCGGGGCCCCGTCACCGCGCACGCCGATGTAGGTGAAGGTGTTCTTGATGTAGTTCCCCAGGCAGGTGTACTTGCTGAAGTCCAGCTTGTAGCCGTTCCAGTGGGAGTACGTGCCGCTCGCGTGCCCGGTCTCGGTGCCGCCGGTGATGTTGAGGGCGCAGCCGCTGGCGCTCTTGAGGGTCTGGGCGCCCTGGGCGGTGGCGAGGTTGAGCTGGTCGAAGGACGTGCAGGTGGGGTTGTTGCGGTTGGAGCAGCCGCCGGACGAGGACCAGGTGATCCCGGACGACTGGAACCGCGAGGTCGCGGCGGAGTGACTGATCTTGGTGACCGCGTGGGCCTCGCCGGCGGAGGCGAGGACGCCGACGCCGGGCGCGAAGAGCGCGCCGAGGACGAGCGTGAGGGCGGTCAGGACGGAGCGGAGCTTCATCGGGGGTTCCTCCTGCTGGTGACCGTGAGGGGGTGGGGACGGCGGTGCAGGTGGTGCGGGGGGCGCGCACGGCGGTGGTGACACCGGTGCGCCGGGTGTCGCAGGGGAGATGGTGCCGCAGTTCTACGCGCGTCCGGAAGAGGGCCTCGGCTCTTTCCCGGCCCTTCACCGGGCCCTTCCCGGGCCCTCCCCGGGGGCTTTTCGGGCCTTCCGGATGAACGCGCCGTGAACGCGCTCCACGGATGTTGAATGTTGAACGTAAGGGGGTTACAGTCATTCTCGTTGAAGGTTCAACCAATCCCGAGCAAGGAGCAGTCATGGGTCTCTTCGGCCGCAAGAACACCGAGTCCGCCACCGCCGTCGCCACCCTCCCGGTGGACCCGGCCCTGGCCGCCCTGACCGGCGATTACACCATCGACCCCGCCCACAGCAGCATCGGCTTCACCGTCCGCCACGCCATGGTCACCAACGTGCGCGGCACCTTCGCCGAGCACGAGGGCGCGCTGAAGCTGGACGGGACGGACCCGGGCGCCTCCACCGCCTCGATCGACGTGAAGATCGCCTCCGTCGACACCGGCATCGCCGACCGCGACGGCCACCTGCGCGGCGGCGACTTCTTCGACGCCGAGCGGTTCCCCCTGATGTCCTTCCGCTCCACGCGGGCCGAACGGCTGGGCGGCGACGCGTACCGGATCACCGGCGACCTGACCATCAAGGACGTCACCCGGCCGCTCTCCATCGACCTGGAGTTCAACGGCGCCGCGACGGACGTCTACGGCAACGAGCGCGTCGGCTTCGAGGGCTCCGCCGAGATCCTGCGCTCCGAGTGGGGTCTGACCTGGAACGCGGCCCTGGAGACCGGGGGTGTCATGGTCAGCGACAAGGTCAAGCTGACCTTCGACATCTCCGCGATCAAGAACGCCGCCTGATCCGATCCCCCGGCCGCGAGGCCGTACGAGCGCGCCCGCCCGTCCGCCGGAACACGGCGGACGGCGGGCGCTCGGCGTTTCCGGGACGGACCCGGCGGGCGTCAGGCCGCCTTCGCCGCCGCCTCCGTCACCGCCGCGACCAGGCGATCGTTCTCCGGGGCGCCCGGACCTCCCACGAGGGCGAAGCGGCGGCGGGCGTAGCTGTAGGCGAGTCCGGCGGCCGGGTCGGCGAAGGCCTGGGAGCCGGGGGCGCCGCTGTGGCCGACGGCGCCCGGATTCAGCGAGGGATAACGGGTGGCCAGCGGGACGAAGCCGAGGCCGAAGGCGTTCCGCGAGCCGGTGACGAGGTCGGTGCCCCGCGCGTGGATCCGGGCGAACTCGGCGAGGGTGCCGGGGGCGAGCAGCGGCGGCCGGCCGTCCAGCTCGCCCGCGATCGCCGCGTACATCCGGGACAGCCCGCGGGCG
The DNA here is from genome assembly GCF_044754545.1 of Streptomyces sp. NPDC093071. Lineage (NCBI taxonomy): Bacteria > Bacillati > Actinomycetota > Actinomycetes > Kitasatosporales > Streptomycetaceae > Streptomyces > Streptomyces sp. NPDC093071. Next base: position 49,647 of record NZ_JBIVPH010000017.1, read on the forward strand.
GAGCCGACGCCGCCGCCGGAGACCGGCGCCTGGGCCCGCACGGCACGGGAGTTGCCGTAGTCGACCATGTCCACCGGAGGGTCGGCGCGGAGGTCGAAGGCGACGGCCGCCAGGCTGTCGGGCGCGATCGGGTTCGCGTCGAGGAAGGCCTTCTCCTCGGGGGTGGGGACCAGCGGCAGGGCCGGGCGGAAGCGGGGCTCCAGCTCCTCGGGCAGGCCCAGGTAGTAGTCCAGGGCGTACGGGGCGCGGACCCGCTCCTCGAACAGCTCCTGGATCGTACGGCCGGTGGCCCGCAGGACCACCTCGCCGACCAGGGCGCCGACGACCAGGGCGTGGTAGCCGTGGCCGGTGCCCGGCTCCCAGAAGGGGCGCTGACCCGCGAGGCGGGCGGCGGTCCTGCGGTCGTCGGCCAGCTCCTCCAGCGAGAGGCCGTCGTCCGCGCCGATCACCCCGGCGCGGTGCGAGAGCAGCTGGCGCAGGGTGGTCTCCCCCTTGCCCTCGGCGGCGAACTCGGGCCACCAGGAGGCGACCGTGCGGTCGAGGTCCAGGACGCCGTCCTGGACCAGGAGGGCGGTGACCAGGGCCATGGCGCCCTTGGAGGAGGAGTAGAGGGCGAGCAGGGAGTCCCCGTCGACGCCGTCACCGCCCCAGAGGTCGACGACGAGGCGGCCGCGGTGGTGGACGGCGAGCTGCGCGCCGCCGTCCCGCGCCTCGTGCGCGGCGACCCCCGCGAACGCCTCCCTCACCGACTCGAAACCGGGCTCCACCGTGCCGTGGACGTGGACGTCGCTCATCGTCTCTCCTCATCCCGCGCGCCGCCGCCGCGGCGGTGTCCGTGCGTCGTACCGGTCGTCGCCCCCGACCGTAACGGCCGCCACTGACAACGGAGTCGGCGAAGGGCGGGCCGGGCGCGAACCCGCGGGCCGGGGCCGTTGTCAGTGGTCACCGTTAGCGTCGGCGGCATGGAATTCCGTATCGACAGCGCCGTGTTGACCGATGCCGTGGCCTGGGCCGCGCGCGTCCTGCCGACCCGCTCCCCGATGCCCGTCCTCGGGGGTCTGCTCCTGGAGGCGACGGGGGACGGGCTGCGCGTCTCGGGGCTCGACCACGAGGCGTCGGCGCGCGTCGAGGTCGAGGCCGAGACGGTCGTGGCGGGCCGGGCGCTGGTCCTGGGCCGGCGGCTGCTCGACATCTGCAAGGTCCTCCCCCGGGGCCGCGCTGGGCTCGCCGTGGAGGGCGCCCGCCTCTCGGTGGTCGCGGGCGACGCCCGGTTCGGCCTCTCCCTGCTGCCGCTCGAGGACCATCCCGCCCCGCCGCCGCTCCCCGAGGTGCTCGGTCTGGTCGACGGGGACGCCTTCGCGGCGGCGGTCGGCCAGGTGGCGGTGGCCGCGGGCCGGGACGACTCGCTGCCCGTCCTCACCGGGGTGCGGCTCTCCCTGGACGGGACGGTCATGACGCTGGCCGCCACCGACCGCTACCGCTACGCCGTCCGCACCCTGGAGTGGAAGCCCGGGGCGGAGGCGGTGGACGCCGACGTGGTCGTCCCGGCCCGGCGCCTCACCGAGATCGCCCGCTCCCTGGCCGGCGCGGGTCCGGCCCGGCTCGCGCTCGACTCCGGGTCGCTCGGCTTCGAGAGCGGCGGGACGCGCACCACCACCCGGCTGCTCGACGGCCGGCTCCCCCGCCACGACAAGCTCTTCGCCCTCGGCGAGCACGCCCTCGCGGTCACCGGGCGGGCCCCGCTGGTCGAGGCCGTGAAGCGGGTCGCGGTCGTCGCGGAGGGCGACAGCCCGGTCCAGCTGGCCTTCTCGGCCGAGGGCCTGCACCTGCGGGCGGGGTACGAGGACGACGTGGCGTCCCAGCGGCTCCCGGCCTCGCTCACCGGGGCGGACTCCGTGGCCGTCGCCTTCAACCCCGGCTACCTGCTGGACGCCCTGACCACCCTGGAGAGCCCCGAGGTCCACTTCCACCTGCTGGGCCCCGGCCAGCGGGCCCTGCTCACCGACGGCCCGGACCCGGTCCACCGCCATCTGCTGATGTCGGTGAAGCCGCTGGTCTGAGCCCCGGCGCCGCCGATCCGGCCCGCCCTGGAAGCCGCCTCCGCCCTAGAAACCGCCTCCGCCGTCGAAGCCGCCGCCCCCGCCGAAGTCCCCTCCCCCGCCGAAGCCACCTCCGTCGAAGCCGCCCCCGCCGTCGAACCCGCCCGACCCGAAGTCGCCGGAGGAGAAGTCGCCGCCCTGGAAGTCGCCGCCGCCGTACTCGGAGGCGTAGGCCGGGGTGGACAGCATCGAGCCGAGGACGGTGCCCATGAGGAGGCCGGGGAGCAGGCCGCCGCCGAAGTAGCCGCCGGCCCAGGGGCCGTAGGCGGGTCCCGCCTCCCAGTAGGGGCGGCGGCCGGAGTCGGTGTCGACCGTACGGGCGAGGGGGTCGCGGCCGTCGTCCAGGCGGGCCGCGTCGGCGGCGCAGACCGGGACCTCGCGGGCGGCGCCGCCGGCCGGGGTCCAGACGCGGTCCTCGGTCGAGGGGCCGTGGCGCGGGTCGAAGAAGCAGGGGGCGCGCCGCTCGGGCGGCGGGCGGTGCTCGCGGCGGGCGGCCAGGACGGCGAGGGAGAAGCGGCCGTCCTCCAGGGCCTCGGTCACCCCGCGCACGTCGTGCGGGCGGGCGGCGGAGCCCATGAGGGACTTGGCCCGGTCGTAGGAGTCGAGGGCGTGTTCGTAGTCGCTGCGCATGGCGTCGTCGGCGCCGGCCTCGGCGGGATGGAAGTCGAGGCGCTCCAGCTCCTCCCCGAAGGCGGTGATGTCCTCGTCGACGACGACCCGGAGCTTCTCCAGGGCGGCCCGCTCCTCGGCCTCCTTGCGGAGCCGGTTGCGGCGGACGACCGCGTAGCCGCCCGCGCCGGCCGCGACGACGACGCCGCCGAGGACGGCGAGTCCGGCGACCGGGACCCCGGAGCCGGATCCGGCGGAGTCCCAGGAGGAGGGGGCGGAGCCGCGCAGGGCGGGCAGGGCCTGGTCCACGAAGGCGTTCAGCTCGGCGGCCGCGTCCACGTCCTGCGCGCGGACGGAGGCGGCGAGGTTGCGGACGGCGGCCGGGGACATCACGGAGGGGTCGACCCCGGCGTCGAACCGGTCCCCGAGCCGCACGGCGTACAGGCCGGTGGCGCCGGTCTGGGCCCGCAGGTTGTCGATGAGCCCCTGCGGCGGGAACTCCGCGTTCGCGGGCAGCACGGCCACGAAGAGCGGTTTGTCCGCGTCCTCGATCTTCCGCGCGAGGGCGTCCGCGTCGGCCTTCGAGAGCTGGTCGGCGGCGCCGGGGTCGACGTATACCGGGCCCTGGCGCAGGGCGGCGGCCGCGTCGGACACGCCCGTGGCCCTGGCGCCCGCGACGGGCACCAGGACCAGGAGCAGCAGCAGTATCAGCCCGCCGAGGGCCGCTGGGCGGGCGAGCGGCCTGGTCCTCATACGTCGACGCTACCCGAACGGCGCCGAACAGGACATAGAAGGACAGAGGCGGCTATTCGGCGGGGTCGACCCCGGCCCGCAGCAGGCCGTAGGTGAAGGCGTCCTCCAGGGCCTGCCAGGAGGCGGCGATGACGTTCTCGCCGACGCCGACCGTGGACCACTCGCCGTGGCCGTCGCTGGTGGTGACCAGGACCCGGGTGGTGGACTCGGTGCCGTGGCGGCCCTCCAGGATGCGGACCTTGTAGTCGGTCAGCTCGAACTTGGCGAGCTGCGGGTAGATCCGCTCCAGGCCGACCCGGATCGCCCGGTCGAGGGCGTTGACCGGGCCGTTGCCCTCGGCGGTGGCGACGATCCGCTCGCCCTTGGCCCAGAGCTTCACGGTGGCCTCGTTGGCGTGGGTGCCGTCGGGGCGGTCCTCGACGATCGCCCGCCAGGACTCCGTACGGAAGTAGCGGCGGGCCCGGCCCTCGGCCTCCTCGCGCAGGAGCAGCTCGAAGGAGGCGTCGGCGGCCTCGTACGTGTAGCCCCGGAGCTCGCGCTCCTTGACCCGCTCGACGACCCGGGAGACCAGCGCCCGGTCGCCGCCGAGGTCGACGCCCAGCTCCTTGCCCTTGAGCTCGATGGAGGCACGGCCGGCCATGTCGGAGACGAGCATCCGCATGGTGTTGCCGACCCGCTCGGGGTCGATGTGTTGGTAGAGGTCGGGGTCGACCTTGATCGCGGAGGCGTGCAGTCCGGCCTTGTGGGCGAAGGCGGAGACGCCCACGTACGGCTGGTGGGTGGAGGGGGTGAGGTTGACGACCTCGGCGATGGCGTGCGAGGTCCGGGTCATCTCGGCGAGGGCGCCCTCGGGCAGCACCCGCTTGTCGTACTTGAGCTCCAGGGCCGCGACGACGGGGAAGAGGTTGGCGTTGCCGACCCGCTCGCCGTAGCCGTTGGCGGTGCACTGGACGTGGGTGGCGCCCGCGTCGACGGCGGCGAGGGTGTTGGCGACGGCGCAGCCGGTGTCGTCCTGGGCGTGGATGCCGAGGCGGGCGCCGGTGTCGGCGATGACGGTGGCGACGACGGCCTGGATCTGGGCGGGGAGCATTCCGCCGTTGGTGTCGCAGAGGACGACGACGTCGGCGCCGGCCTCGTGGGCGGCGCGGACGACGGCCTTGGCGTAGTCCGGGTTGGCCTTGTAGCCGTCGAAGAAGTGCTCGCAGTCGACGAAGACGCGGCGGCCCTGCTCGCGCAGGTGGGAGACGGTGTCGCGGACCATCTCCAGGTTCTCTTCGAGGGTGGTGCGCAGGGCCAGCTCGACGTGCCGGTCGTGCGACTTGGCGACCAGGGTGACGACCGGAGCGCCGGAGTCGAGGAGCGCCTTGACCTGCGGGTCCTCGGCGGCGGTGCCGCCGGCCCTGCGGGTGGCGCCGAAGGCGACGAGCTGGGCGTTCTTGAACGCGATCTCCTGGCGGGCGCGGGCGAAGAACTCCGTGTCGCGGGGGTTGGCACCGGGCCAGCCGCCCTCGATGAAGCCCACGCCGAACTCGTCGAGGTGCCGGGCGATGGTCAGTTTGTCCGCGACGGTGAGGTTGATGCCCTCGCGCTGCGCCCCGTCGCGCAGCGTCGTGTCGAAGACGTGGAAACTGTCGTCGAGGGGTGACGCCTCGGCGTTCTCCGTGGTCATGACTGTCATGGCTCCTGTCGGATGTGGCTCCGGAAGGTCTGGCTCCACTTGCCCCCATTCTCGCGCCGCGTCCGTCTCCGGCGTGGGTGGGGCCGGAAAACGAAAAAACCCCTCGCGGGTGCGAGAGGTCTGCGCGCGGGTCTGGGGCACGGTGTCCGCCTGCGTGGGGGTCGTTCCACGCGTCAGCGGTCACTGCGGACCGGCGCGCCGCTGCCGATAATCATCGTGGTAGCAGGCACGCCGGAAGTCTGACACAGGTGGCCGCCCCGTGGGGCGTGGGTCTCACGATACGGGCAGGCTGTCCGGTTTCCGCCCGGCCGCGGCGCCGTCGGCGCCCTTCCCGACCCGGCCGAGGTCGATGTCGCGGGTCTCGCGCATCGTGAGGTAGACGACCAGGGAGACGGCCGCGCAGCCGGCCACGTACCAGGAGAAGCCCGACTCGATGCCCGCGTCCTTGAACCAGAGGGCCACGTATTCGGCGGTGCCGCCGAAGAGGGCGTTGGCGATGGCGTACGGGAGGGCGACGCCGAGGGCGCGGACGCCGGTCGGGAAGAGCTCGGCCTTCACGCAGGCGTTGATGGAGGTGTAGCCGGTGACGACGAGGAGCGCGAGGAGGGAGAGGCCGAGGGCCGGCCAGAAGGAGCCCGCGTGCCTGAGCATCGCCATGATCGGCACGGTGAGGAGGGTGGAGCCGACGGCGAAGGTGATGAGCAGGGGGCGGCGCCCGATCCGGTCGGAGAGCCGTCCGGCGAGCGGCTGGAGGCAGGCGAAGACGATCAGGGCGCAGAAGGAGACCAGGGTGGCGGTCTGCTTGGGGAGCCCGGCGGAGTTCGAGAGGTACTTGGTGAGGTAGGTGGTGTACGTGTAGTACGCCACGGTCCCGCCCATGGTGAGCGCGACGACGAGGAAGGCCTCGCGGCGGTGCGCCCACAGGGCCTTGAGGGTGCCCTGCTGTCCCTGCTCGACGCCGTCGCCCGCGGTCTCCTCGTAGACCTCGGTCTCCAGCATGGTGCGGCGCAGGTAGAAGACGACGGCCGCGCCGAGGGCGCCGACGACGAAGGGGATCCGCCAGCCCCAGGAGTGCAGGGCCGCGTCGGAGAGGGTCTGCTGGAGGACCAGGAGCAGGCCGAGGCCGAGGACCTGGCCCGCGGTCATCGACACGTACTGGAAGCTGGAGGCGAAGCCGCGGTGCTCGGGGGCGGAGGCCTCGGTGAGGTAGGTGGCGCTGGCCGCGTACTCGCCGCCGACGGAGAGGCCCTGGAGGAGGCGGGCGACCAGGAGGACGGCGGCGCCGCCGTATCCGGCGACCGCGTAGGTGGGGGCGACGGCGATGAGGACGGCGGAGGCCGACATCAGGGTGACGGTGAGGGTGAGGGCCGCCTTGCGGCCCTTGCGGTCGCCGACGCGGCCGAGGAGCCAGCCGCCGACCGGGCGCATGAAGAAGCCGACGGCGAAGATGCCGGCGGTGTTCATGAGTTTGGCGGTGTCGTTGCCCTCGGGGAAGAACGCCCCCGCGAAGTAGGTGGCGAAGCTCGCGTACACGAACCAGTCGAACCACTCGACCATGTTGCCGGCGGAGCCGACCCAGATCTTCTTCCACTGCTCTCGTCCCATGGGCAGGAACCGTGCCGGAGCACCGGCCCGGCCAACAAGGGTGCCGGGGACAACGATCCTGTGTACTTGCGTGCGTTACGGTCGCGCGAGCAGCTCCTGCTCGACGAACTCCCTTACGTGGTCGAGGACTTGCCCCCTTCCGGTGCCGGGGAGCCCGACGGCGACGTGCACGCTGAAGCCGTCGAGCAGGGCGCGCGTCCGGGTGGCGAAGCGGTCCGGGTCGACCGGCCGGAACTCGCCGCGCGAGACCCCTTCGGCCAGGATCGCGACCAGGTCCCGGTGCCAGGCGCCCTCGACGGCGGCCTGCCGGGCGCGGGCGTCGCCGTCGGCGTTCCGCGAGCGGTTCCAGACCTCCAGCCAGAGCGTCCAGTGCGGGTCGCGCGGCCCCTCGGGCACGTACACGTCCACGTATCCGTCGAGCCGCTCGCGGGCGGTCCCGGGCCGGGAGAGCAGGGCGTCGCGCCGGGCCCCGAGCCGCCCCTCGCTCCACTCCAGGGTCTGGAGCAGCAGCTCGTCCTTGGTGCGGAAGTAGTACAGCAGGTGCCCGCTGCTCATCCCGACCTGCCGCCCGAGCCCGGCCATGGTGAGCCCGTCGAGCCCGCGCTCGGCGATGGTCCCCATGGCGGCGGCGAGCACCTCCTCGCGGGGAGGCGCGGCCTGGTTGCGGCGGCGGGGGTGGGACGGGGGGCTGCTGCTCTGACTCACTCGTACGTTCTACCCGATCGGGGGCGGGGGCCCGGCCCCTCAGACGCCCGGCTGCTGCTGGGTGATGCAGTGGATGCCGCCGCCGGCCGCGAAGATCGTGCGGGCATCGACCAGGACGACCTCGCGGTCGGGGAAGAGGCGGCGGAAGATCTCGGCGGCGAGTTCGTCGTGGGGGTCGTCGAAGGCGCAGAGGATCACGGCGCCGTTGCAGAGGTAGTGGTTGATGTACGAGTAGTCGACCCAGTCGCCCTCCTCGTCCTTGAGGACGGTGGGGGCCGGGACCTCGATGACCTCCAGGGGGCGGCCCTGGGCGTCGGTGGCGGCGCGCAGGACGCTCGCGTGCGTCCGGGAGCGCTCGTAGTCGGGGTGGGCCGGGTCCTGCTGGCTGTGGACGAGGACGGTGCCGGGGCGGGCGAAGGCGGCGACGATGTCGACGTGGCCCTGGGTGCCGTACGTGCCGTAGTCGGCGGTGAGGCCGTGCGGGAGCCAGATCGCCTTCGTGGTGCCCAGCCTGGCGTGGATCTCGGCCTCGACCTGCTCGCGGGTCCATCCGGGGTTGCGGCCGGAGCCGAGCTGGACGGTGTCGGTGAGGAGGACGGTGCCCTCGCCGTCGACGTGGATCGCGCCGCCCTCGTTGACCAGGGGGCTGCTCACGACGGGGACGCCGGCGGTGTCCGCGACGTGGCGGGCGATCGTGGAGTCGTGCTCCCAGCGGGCCCAGTCCTGGGCGCCCCAGCCGTTGAACACCCAGTCCACGGCGGCGAGGCCGGTGCCGTCCGTGACGAAGGTCGGGCCGATGTCCCGCATCCAGGCGTCGTCGAGGTCGCGCTCGACCAGGTCGACGCCGTCGCCGAGGAGCGCGCGGGCGCCCTCCGCGTCGCCGGGGGCGACGACCATCGTGACCGGCTCGAAGCGGCGGACGGCACGGGCCACCGAGGCCCAGGCGGCGCGGGCGCCGGCCAGCTCCTCCTCGTCGGTGAAGGTGGGGTTGGGGCTGGGCCAGGCCATCCAGGTGCGCTCGTGCGGCGTCCACTCGGCGGGCATCCGGTACGTCATGATCAGCGGGTCCTAGAGGAAGTAGAGGGGCTGGGGGAGACGGACCCGACCGCCTCGGAGCGAATCGGGAGCCGTCGGGCGGATCGGGGAGTCGTCGGGCGGGGCGGGGCCCGTCCGGGCGCCGGTCGCGTTCCACGGGGTCGGTCGCACGTCCCGGACACCTCCTGTTTGATCGCCACTCTAAATGCTGAGGAGGACGCCTCCAAGGATTTGCGCACGATACGGGCGCAGGTCACATGGAGCGCCACTCTAAAAGCCGTCCCGGACGGGGGCGTGCCCGGCCGTGGACCGCGCCCGATCACGGCATGGGCGCCAGTTCGTACGGAGGCTGTAACAGACGCGGGACGCGGGTGAGCGGGCCCCGCCGCGCGGCAACAATGACGGTGTCGCATGTGCGGTGGACCGGCTCCGGGCCGGTCACGGGGGAAGAGGAAACGGCATGAACTCGAAGAAGACCAGAGGTGGTTCACCGCGTCGGGGCCTGCGCGGCGCCGTCCTGGGCGCGGCCGTGGTCGCGGCCCTGCTGACGACCACCGCCTGCCAGGGCGACGGTCCGGCCGCCGCGTCGCCGGCCTCCGCCGCGCCCTCGGGCTCCGCGTCGTCGGGCGGGGGCGCGCCGGAGACCACCGCGCCCACGGGCGACGCGGGGACCGGCGGCGGCGGGCCGACGGCCACCGGGACCGGGGACAGCGGCGAGACCGGCGGCGGGAACGGCACGGCGTACCCGGACTGCGAGGCGGACGGGCTCGGCACCGCGGTCGAGCTCCAGGACGCGGCCGGGGAGACCCCCCGCCACTTCCTGCTGACGGTCACCAACAGGGCGAAGACGCCGTGCGTCCTCAACGACGCGCCGCAGGTGCGGCTGAAGGCGGGCAGCGCCGCCCCGATCGTCGAGCCGCTCGGGGAGCCGGACACCGAGCCGGTCGTCGTCGAGGGCGGCGGGAAGGCCTACACCGGGCTGTACGTCTTCGGGAACGACGAGGGGGGCGAGGCGGAGTACGACCGGTCCGACCGCTTCACCGCGACCCTGGTCGCCGGTGAGGGCACCGAGCTGAGCGGCACGCTCGTCTTCGACCTGCCCGACGGCCTCGGCACGGTCTCCGTCGACGACGCGGCGCGGGTGAACGGCTGGGCCGGGACCGAGGGGCTCGCGATGCGCCCGATCAACCAGCTCTGAGGCGCGGGGAACGGATCGGGGCCGGCGCCCGCTCGTGGAGCGGTGCCGGCCCCGGGCCGTACGGGGGTACTAGCCCAGCTCGTGCATCCAGCCGTGGGTGTCCTCGGACTTGCCGGTCTGGACGGCGAGGAGCGCCTCGCGGAGCTTCATCGTGACCGCGCCGGGCTCGCCGCCCGACTGGGTCCACTCGCCCCGCGCGGACTTGACCGTGCCGACCGGGGTGATGACGGCGGCGGTGCCGCAGGCGAAGACCTCGGTCAGGGTGCCGTTCTCGCTGTCGGCCTGCCACTGGTCGATGGAGACGCGGCCCTCCTCGGCCTCCAGGCCCAGGTCGGCGGCCAGCTTGAGCAGCGAGTCGCGGGTGATGCCGGCGAGAAGCGAGCCGGTGAGGGTGGGGGTGATCAGCTTGGGCTTTTCATTGGACTCGGCTCCGTACACGAAGTACAGGTTCATGCCGCCGAGCTCCTCGACCCACTTGTGCTCGACAGCGTCGAGGTAGGCGACCTGGTCGCAGCCCTTGGCCGCCGCCTCGGCCTGCGCGAGCAGGGAGGCCGCGTAGTTGCCGCCGGTCTTGGCGTCGCCGACGCCGCCGGGAACGGCGCGGACGCGGTCCTCGGAGAGCCAGATGGAGACGGGCTTCACGCCGCCGGGGAAGTACGGGCCGGCCGGGGAGGCGATGACGACGAAGAGGTACTCGTTGGCGGGGCGGACGCCCAGGCCGACCTCGGTCGCGATCATGAACGGACGCAGGTAGAGCGAGGCCTCGCCGCCGTGCTCCGGGACCCACGCCTTGTCGTGCCGGACGAGGACGTCACAGGCCTCGACGAAGGTCTCGACGGGCAGCTCGGGCATGGCCAGGCGGCGGGCGGAGGCCTGGAAGCGGCGGGCGTTGGCGTCGGGACGGAAGCTGGCGACCGAGCCGTCGGGGCGGCGGTAGGCCTTCAGGCCCTCGAAGATCTCCTGCGCGTAGTGCAGGACGTTGGTGGCCGGGTCGAGCGCGAGCGGGCCGTACGGGACGAGCTGGGCGTCGTGCCAGCCGCGGCCGTCGGTCCACCGGATGGTGACCATGTGGTCGGTGAAGTGGCGGCCGAATCCGGGGTTGGCCAGGATCGCCTCGCGCTCCGCGTCGGACAGCGGGCTGGAGGAGGGCTTGAGCTCGATCGTGGGCGTCGTCATGAGTGCGTGTCCTTCACCGGTCGTGGGGAGAGGACCGCGCGCGTACGCCACTGTCGGAGACGGCTCGTCCCTGACGGAGTGGACGTCCGACGATGCCCGCATACGGCGGTCCCGCGTTCGATTATCGCGCGCGGGGGCCGGTGCGTGAAACAGGCGGGCGCGGTCCGGGGTTCTTTCGGGGTGCGCACCCCGCGGCCGCGCAGAGGACAGCCGCCGGGCGCGGTGCGACCCGGCGGCTGATGTCGTGTGTCAGTCGGCGCGGGTCAGCTCGCTACGCGCGCGGCGAGCGCGTCGCCGATCTCGTCCGTGGTGCGGACGCGGTCGCCGCGCTCGGTGAGGTCGGCGGCGACGGCCTCCTCGACGCGGACGGCCTCGGCCTCGTAGCCCAGGTGGCGCAGGAGGAGGGCGACGGAGAGGACGGTGGCCGTGGGGTCGGCCTTGCCCTGGCCCGCGATGTCCGGCGCGGAGCCGTGGACCGGCTCGAACATCGACGGGAAGTCGCCGCTGGGGTTGATGTTGCCCGAGGCGGCGACGCCGATGCCGCCGGAGACGGCCGCGGCGAGGTCGGTGATGATGTCGCCGAAGAGGTTGTCGGTGACGATCACGTCGAAGCGGGCCGGGTCGGTGACGAGGAAGATCGTCGCGGCGTCGACGTGCAGGTAGTCGGTGGTGACCTCGGGGAACTCGGCCGCGACCTTGGTGAAGATGTCCGTCCAGAGGTGGCCGGCGAAGGTCAGCACGTTGTTCTTGTGGACCAGCGTGAGCTTCTTGCGCGGGCGGGCCTGGGCGCGGGCGAAGGCGTCCCGGACCACGCGCTCGACGCCGAAGGCGGTGTTGACCGACACCTCGGTGGCGACCTCGTGCGGGGTGCCCTTGCGGATGGTGCCGCCGTTGCCGGTGTACGGGCCCTCGGTGCCCTCGCGGACCACGACGAAGTCGATCTCGGGCTGTCCGGCGAGCGGGGTCGCCACGCCGGGGAGCAGCTTCGAGGGACGCAGGTTGACGTGGTGGTCGAAGGCGAAGCGGAGCTTCAGGAGGAAGCCGCGCTCCAGGACGCCGGAGGGCACCGACGGGTCGCCGATGGCGCCCAGCAGGATGGCGTCGTGCTTCTTGAGGGAGTCCAGGTCGGCGTCGGTGAGGGTCTCACCGGTGGCGTGGTAGCGCTGGGCGCCGAAGTCGTACTCCTCGGTCTCCAGCTTCACGTCCTGGGGAAGGACCGCCGAGAGGACCTTGAGGCCCTGGGCCACGACCTCCTGGCCGATGCCGTCGCCGGGGATGACTGCGAGATCGATGCTGTGAGACATGTCGGCACCCTACTGGTCGTCCCATCGTCTGACACGCAACGTCCACCATGTGGACGAACGTCCGAGGGACGGTCCCGGGGGGCGGGGCGGATCAGTGGCCGGTGGAGCCGCCGTTGTCACGGCGGTCGAGGGCGCGCTGGAGGGCGGCGGCGGCGTTCTGGCGGGCCTCGTCGGCGGGACGGGCGGCGGAGTGGCGGACGCGGCGGGCGGTCTGAGCGGCCATGAGGGATCGACTCCTTGAGATCAGTGGTGATCGAAGGCGCCGGAAGGGGCGGGGAGCGCCGCCGCAGGGGTTGCCTGCACGGGGCGTCGCGCTCTCGGCCGCCATTCGCTGATGAAGCGAGACGTTCGGCTCCTACAAAGCTAGGGCAGGACACCGCGTCTGTCTCCACAATTACTCGGACTTCCTACTATCTGAGACGGCGGGACACCGGGGGTCACCCCGCGACGGCCCGCAGCTCCCGGATCAGGGCCCGTACGGCGGGGGAAGAGGCCAGCTCGGGGGTGGTGACGTAGCCCACCGAACGCGTCGGGCGCTCCGGCCCGAGATCGGTGATCCGCACCGAGGGCGGTGCTCCGACGAGGGAGAGCTCCGGCATCACGGCCATCCCGAAACCGGTGCCCACCATCGAGAGCACCGCCCCGTCGTCCTCGGCCTCCACGGTCGCGGGCGGCAGCCACTCCTGGCAGGCCCACCACTCCCGGGTGTACGAGGTGCAGTTCTCCGTCCAGTCGATCAGCGGGAGCGTGCGCGGCGCCGGGTGCCCGGCCGGGTGCACCAGGGCGTACCCCTCCTCCAGGAGGACGCCGCCGACCAGCTCCGGCGGGACCGGCGAGGTGGTGCCGAGCGTGGCGATGCCCAGGTCGGCCCGCCCGTCGAGGACCTCGCCGGCCGTGCCGCGCCCCACCTCCCGCACGATCCGCACCTCGGGCACGACCTCGGGGTGCCGCTCCGCGAGCCGTCCCAGGGCACGGGGCAGCAGGTGCAGGGCGGCGCTGCGGAAGGCGGCGATCCGCAGCGGTCCGGCGGGCGCGTCGGCCTTCGTGGCGCGCACCTCGGCGGCCATCACCTCCAGGAGCCGCAGCACCCGCCGGGCATACCCGAGGGCCCGCTCTCCGGCGGGGGTCGGGGTGGCGCCGGCCCGGCCGCGCTCGAAGAGGACGGCGCCCAGCTTGCGTTCGCTGCCGCGCACCGAGTGCGAGACGGCGGACTGGGTCATGCCGAGGGCGACGGCGGCGGCCGAGAACCCGCGCTCGCGCCCGACGGCGACGAGGACGCGGAGCTCGCGCGGGGAGAGATCGCGCGCCTCGACCCCCGGGCCGGTCGCGCCGCGACCGTCACCCCGGGCGTCGCCGCCCCCGTACGCGTACCCGGTCACGCGGACCACCCACCCCTCGCTCGTACGCGACCACCGGCCTCCCGGGCGGCGGGCCGGGGCCGCCCCCACCCGCTCCCACCAGTCCCCATGAGCAACTTTCATGGATGCCCGGGAACCATCGACGCTACCCCCTGCCCGGGCCTCCGGCCGCCCCCTACGGTCGGCGGCATGATGAACGACTCCATGATCACCGTCCGGCAGACCGCCCGGCCCACCGGCTTCCCCACCCCCGACCTGTTCTCCTTCACGGAGGAGCCGCTGCCGGCGCCCGGGCCGGGCACCGCGCTCGTCGAGAACCTCCAGCTGTCGGTCGACCCGTACCACCGCGAGGCGATGGACACGGACGAGCTGTGGATCCTGGGCGCGCCGATGGAGGGCCGGGCCCTGGGCCGGGTGCTCGACTCGCGCGACCCGGCGCTGCGCCCGGGCGACCTCGTCCTGCACCGCAAGGGCTGGCGCACCCACGCCCTGGTCGCGCCGGACGAGGCGCGCCGGGTCCCGGACCTCGGCCCCGGCGTCCCGCTCGCCGCGCACCTGAGCCTGCTCGGCGGTACGGGCCTGTCGGCCTACGTGGGCCTGACCCGGATCGCGCGGCTCCAGCCGGGCGAGGACCTGTTCGTCTCGGCGGCGGCCGGCGGAGTGGGCACGGCGGCGGGGCGGCTCGCCCGGCTGCTCGGCGCGGGACGCCTGGTGGGCAGCGCGGGTTCGGCGCGCAAGGTGGCGTACCTGACGGAAGAGGTCGGTTTCGACGCGGCCTTCGACTACCACGACGGGCCGGTGGCGGAGCTGCTCGCGAAGGCCGCGCCCGACGGGCTCGACGCGGCGCTGGAAGGGGTGGGCGGCGAGCACCTGGAGGCCGCGATCGGCGCGCTGCGCGAGTACGGCCGGATCGCCTGGGTGGGCGCCGTGGGCCAGTACCACGCGCTCTCGACTCCCCCGCCGGCCCCGCGCAACCTCTTCGACCTGGTCGGGAAGAGCATCCGGCTGGAAGGGTTCCTGGTGCGGAACCACACGGACGCCCTGGAGGAGCTGTACGACCTCGCGGTCCCCCGGCTGCGCGACGGCTCGCTGCCGCTGGACGTGACGGTGACGGAGGGCTTCGGCCACGTCGTGGACGCGTTCCTGGGGATGCTGCGGGGCGAGAACCTGGGGAAGGCGCTGGTCGCGGTCTGACTCGGCACACCCACCTAGGTTGTTTTCCTACCTAGGTAGTGATGAGATGTGCCCATGGCCGCAGACCGCAGATCCAGCTGGCTCAAGGGCGTCCTCGACCTGCTCGTCCTCTCCTGCCTGACCGACGGCGAGAGTTACGGGTACGAGATCGCGAAGGCGCTCGCCGGGGCGGGCCTGGGCGAGATCAAGGGCGGGACGCTCTATCCCGTGCTGAACCGCCTGGAGGAGGCCGGCCTGGTGGAGGCCGAGTTCCGCGCCGCCGAGCGCGGGCCGGGCCGCCGCTACTACCGGCTCACCGGGCCGGGCCGGGAGCACCTGGCGGCCGAGGGCGCGGCCTGGAGCGAGTTCCACCGGGCCGTACGGACGCAACTGCACACAGGGGGAGCGACACCATGAGCACCGACGCCTACTTCGAGGAGCTGACGGGCGCGCTGCGCGCGGCGGACGTGCCCGGGGAGCAGATCGACCGGACCGTCGCCGAACTGCGCGGGCACCTCGCGGAGACGGGGACCGCGCCGGAGGAGGAGTTCGGGCCCGCCGCGCGGTTCGCGGCCCGGCTCGGCGGGCTCGCCCCGGCCCCCGGGGAGCCGGACGGGGCGGCGGAGCACTGGACGTGGACAGCGGACCTCTTCAACGACCGCCGGATGCTGGCCGTCCACGGGGACCAGGGGTGGGAGGTGGAGTCCCTGGACGCGATCGGCCGGTTCGTCTGCCGCCGGGTGCCGGGGGCCGCGCTGGCCTGGGAGTACCGGCGCGAGGTGATCACGGACCGCCGCCGCGCGCAGGTCCTGGAGGAGCTGGAGCCGGAGGGCTGGGAGCCGTGCGGCGAGTGGCTGACGTACGGCTATTTCAAGCGGCCGAAGGCGGCGACCACGGGTCCGGAAGGGGGCCTGGAGGCGCTGCCGGCCCGCCCGCACGGATGGCTGTTCCTCAGCCGCCGGGGCAAGGCGGTGCTGGCGGTCTGGACGCTCGCCGTCCTCGCCTGCCTGGGGGTGGCCCTGACCGGCCTCGGGCTGCCGGGCTACACGATCGCGCTGTTCGGCTTCGGCTACGCGATCACCATGACGTACACGGCGAAGAAGGAGACGGAGAAGGGCCGGGTCCACGCGGACCGCGCGGCGGCGGGGGGCCACGGGGCCTGACGCGCCGTCACGCCCCCACGTCCCCTCACGTCCCACGCCCCCTCACGCCCCTTTACGTCACGTCGCCGTCCCGCCAGTCGAAGACCAGCGGGGCGGCGGGGTCCGGCAGGGGCCGGCCGGCCGCCGGGCGCAGGAAGACGCCGCCCTCCTCCTCGGGGAGGTGGACGATCCCGGCGGGCGTGAACGCCTCGACGCGCCCCTCCCAGACCTGCCAGCCGCGCCCCCGGTAGAGGGCGGCGCCCGCGTCCGAGGCGGCGAGCGCCCCGAAGGCGTACGCCCCGTCGATCACCCGCTCCAGCTCGGCCATGACCTCGCCGCCGAGCCCCCGGCGGCGCAGGTCGGCCCGGACGCCGACGCCCTCCACGTACCCGACGCGATGCGAGCGGCCGCCGTGGAGCAGGCGACGCATGACGACGGCGCCGTGGGCGGCGATGCCCCGCTCGTCCTCGATCCAGGCGTGGAGGCCGCCGAGGGCGTGGTCCCAGTCCTCGTCGTCGAAGTTCCCCTCGAAGGCGAGGTCGAGCATCTCGCGTACGGAGCGGAGCCGGGCGGCTCCGACGTCATGGGTGGGCGCGGTCCTCACGGTCATGGCCTCACCCTCCCACATCCACCTAACTACCAAAAGTGAATTGACAGGTTACTTCCGCCGTGCTGGAATCCCGACATCGACGCCTAACCATTAAACAATCATTAAGGGGTTAGAAGATGTCCGTGCCGCCGACCCACCACCGCACCGTCACCGTCCGGGGCCACGAGATCGCCTACCGGGAGGCGGGCCCGGCCGACGCCCCCGCCCTGCTCCTGCTGCACGGCTTCCCCACCAGCTCGCACATGTTCCGCGACCTGATCCCGCTCCTCGCCGACCGGTACCACCTGGTCGCGCCCGACCACCTCGGCTTCGGCCGCAGCGCCGCGCCCTCCGCCGACGAGTTCGCCTACACCTTCGCCGAACTGGCCGCGCTCACCGCCGAGTTCACCGAGGCCGTCGGCCTGGAGCGGTTCGCGCTCTACGTCCAGGACTACGGCGCCCCCCTCGGCCTCCGCCTCGCCCTCGCCCATCCCGAACGCGTCACCGCGATCGTCACCCAGAACGGCAACGCCTACGAGGAGGGCCTCGGCGCCGAGGCCTGGGCCCCGGTCCTCGCCCTGATCGCGGAACGCACCCCCGAGACCGAGGAGCCGGTCCGCGCCATCCGCTCCCCCGCCGGCATCCGGTGGCAGTACGAGACGGGCGTCCCCGCCGAGTACCGCGACCTCCTCAGCCCCGACGCCTGGCACCACGACGCCGCCCTGATGGCCCGCGAGGGCCAGGACGGCGTCCAGCTCGGCCTCATCGCGGACTACGGCTCCAACTTCGCCCTGTACCCCGCCTTCCAGGAGTACTTCCGCACCTCCCGGGTCCCCCTCCTCGCCGTCTGGGGCGAGGGCGACCCGATCTTCGTCCCGGCGGGCGCCGAGGCCTTCCGCCGCGACCTCCCGGACGCCGAGGTCCACCTCCTGCCGACCGGCCACTTCGCCCTGGAGACCCACGCGCCACGGATCGCGGAGCTGATCGACGACTTCCTGACCCGGCGGGTGCGCTGAACCCCCGCCCATGGGAACCGCCCCCGACCTCGGTTGGGGGACCGGGGTCGGGGGCGGTGTCAGGGGCTGCCCGGAAGGGGCAGGGGGCCGCTCGCGCGGCGGGTGGGCGTCAGCCCATGTGCGGGTAGCCGTACTCGGTCGGCGGGACCAGGGTCTCCTTGATGGCGCGGGTCAGCGTCCAGCGCATCAGGTTCTGGGGGGCGCCGGCCTTGTCGTCGGTGCCGGAGGCGCGGCCGCCGCCGAAGGGCTGCTGGCCGACGACGGCGCCGGTGGACTTGTCGTTGATGTAGAAGTTGCCCGCGGCGTAGCGGAGCTTCTCCATCGTGTACGCGGCGGCGGCGCGGTCGTTGGCGATGACCGAGCCGGTGAGCGCGTAGTCCGAGACCGACTCCATCTGGGTCAGCATCTCGTCGTACTTGTCGTCCTCGTAGACGTGGATCGCGAGGATCGGGCCGAAGTACTCGGTCGTGAAGACCTCGTTCTCCGGGTCGGTGCACTCGATGACGGTCGGGCGGACGAAGTAGCCGACCGAGTCGTCGTAGGTGCCGCCCGCGACGATGGTGCACGCCGGGTCGGACTTGGCGCGGTCGATCGCCGCCTTGTTCTTGGCGAACGAGCGGTCGTCGATGACGGCGCCGATGAAGTTCGACAGGTCGGTGACGTCACCCATGGTGATGCCGTCGACCTCGGCCGCGAACTCCTCCTTGAAGCCGTCGTTCCAGATCGAGGCCGGGACGTACGCGCGCGAGGACGCCGAACACTTCTGGCCCTGGTACTCGAAGGAGCCGCGGGTCAGGGCGGTCTTCAGGACGGCGCGGTCGGCGCTGGGGTGGGCGACGACGAAGTCCTTGCCGCCGGTCTCGCCGACGATCCGCGGGTACGAGCGGTAGTTCTCGATGTTGTTGCCGACCGTCTTCCACAGGTGCTGGAAGGTCTTGGTCGAGCCGGTGAAGTGGATTCCGGCCAGGTCGCGGTGGTTCAGGGCCACCTCGGAGACGGCGATGCCGTCGCCGGTCACCAGGTTGATGACGCCCTTGGGCAGGCCGGCCTCCTCCAGGAGCTCCATGAGGAGCACGGCGGCGTGGGTCTGCGTCGGGGACGGCTTCCAGACCACCACGTTGCCCATGAGGGCGGGGGCAGTGGGCAGGTTGCCCGCGATGGCCGTGAAGTTGAACGGCGTGATCGCGTAGACGAAGCCTTCGAGCGGGCGGTGGTCCAGGCGGTTCCAGACGCCCGGCGAGTTGGCCGGGGGCTGCTCGGCCAGGATCTGGCGGGCGTACGCCACGTTGAAGCGCCAGAAGTCGACGAGCTCGCACGGGGTGTCGATCTCGGCCTGCTGGGCGGTCTTGGACTGGCCGAGCATGGTGGACGCGGCCAGCGTCTCGCGCCAGGGGCCGGCGAGCAGCTCGGCGGCGCGCAGGATGATCGCGGCGCGGTCGTCGAAGGACATCGCGCGCCAGGCCGGGGCGGCGGCCAGGGCGGCGTCGATCGCGTCCTGGGCGTCCTGCCGGGTGGCGCCCCGGAAGGTGCCGATGACAGCCTGGTGGTTGTGCGGCTGGACGACCTCGAACTCCTCGCCGCCGCCCAGGCGCTTCACGCCGCCGATGGTCATCGGCAGCTCGCGCGGGTTCTCGGCCAGCTCCTTGAGCTTGAGCTCCAGACGGGCGCGCTCGGGGGAGCCGGGGGCGTAGCCGTGCACCGGCTCGTTGACGGGAGTGGGGACCTGGGTCACAGCGTCCATGAGTCTCGATACTCCTTCGGAGGGGTGGTGGGGCTCAGCCCTTGGTGAGGATGGAGCGGACGAAGAAGAGGAGGTTGGCCGGCTTCTCCGCCAGGCGGCGCATGAAGTAGCCGTACCAGTCGGTGCCGTACGCGGTGTACACGCGCATGCGGTGCCCCTCGGCGGCGAGGCGGTTCTGCTCCTCGCCCCGGATGCCGTACAGCATCTGGAACTCGTACTCGTCCAGCTTGCGCCCGGCGCGGCGGGCCAGCTCCTGGCCGACGGAGATCAGGCGGGGGTCGTGGGACCCGATCATCGGGTAGCCCTTGCCCTCCATCAGGATCTTCATGATCCGGACGTACGCCTTGTCTATCTCGGGCTTCTCCTGGATCGCGACGGAGGCGGGCTCCTTGTAGGCACCCTTGACGATCCGGACGCGGGAGCCGTTCGCGGCGAGGCGGCGGGCGTCGTCCTCGGTGCGGAAGAGGTACGCCTGGATGACGCAGCCGGTCTGCGGGAAGTCCTTCCGCAGCTCCTCGTGGATGGCGAACATCGAGTCGAGGGTGGTGTGGTCCTCGGCGTCCAGGGTGACGGTGGTGCCGATCTCGGCGGCGGCCTCGACGACCGGCCGGACGTTCGCGAGGGCCAGCTCGTGGCCGTTCTCCAGGGACTGGCCGAACATCGACAGCTTCACGGACATCTCGGCGCGCTCGCCGAGGCCCAGCTCCTTCAGGCGGCCGATCAGCTCCAGGTAGGCGTCCCGGGCGGCGTGCGACTGCTCGACGGTGGTGATGTCCTCGCCGACGACGTCGAGGGTGACCTCCAGGCCGCGCTCGCTCAGCTCCCGCACGATCGGGACGACGTCGTCCACGGTCTCGCCGGCGATGAAGCGTGCCACGACCTGCTTGGTCCCGGGCGCGGCCGACACGAAACGGCGCATCTTGTCACTGCGCGACGCGGCGAGGATCACGGGACCCAGCACGGGGCACCTCCAGAGGGCAAGGGTAGAACGGGGCCGTACCCGGACGAAGGCCACCAGGCGAACGAACCGGAACAGCACGGATAACCACTGTGAAACCTACGAATCGCTCCGATCGTCCGCCACCTACACCTGTCACGCATCCGTGGCCCGCCTCTCATACATCTGTCTGAGAGGGTGCGAGAATGGGGCGGTGAAGGGCGATTACCAAGACCTGGTGGACGAGATCTCCGCACTCCTCGGGGCCCCGGCGACGCTGGAGAACCGCGACTTCGGCCTGATCGCCTTCGGCGCCCACGACAGCGACGACGACACCGCGATGGACCCGGTCCGGACGCGGTCGATCCTGACCCGGGGGTCGACCCCGGCGGTCCGCGCCTGGTTCGAGGGCTTCGGCATCACCCGGGCGGAGGGCCCGGTCCGCATTCCCGCCTCCCCGGACGCGGGCGTCTTCCGGGACCGGATCTGCCTCCCCGTACGCCATCGGGGTGTCGTCCTCGGGTACGTGTGGCTGCTCGACGCCGAGCCGGGGCCCACGCCCGAGCGGCTGGCGGCGGCCATGGAGGTGGCCGCCCGGATCGGCGGGCTCCTCGCCGACGAGGAGCGGGCGGGCGCGGACCTCTCGCGCGAGTTCGCCGCGGCCCTGACCGCCGGGCGCGGCTGGCAGAACGACATGGCCGTCGCGGCGCTGCGGGCGGCCCTGGGGCCCAGCGCGGACGGGCTGCACGCCGTCGTGTGCGTGACCCCGTGGCAGGGGGACGCCCCCTCGGTACGGGCCGTCCCCGGCGCGGCGGCGGTCGCCGCCCTCCCGGACGCCGCCTCCCTCGCCCTCCTCGTACGGCTGCGCACGGCCGAGGACCTCTCCCCCGCCCGCTCGGCCGCCGGGCGGCTGCGCGGGGACGCCCCGGCCGGGATCGCCGTCCCCCGGCGGGGCCTCGTGGAGCTTCCGGCGGCCTGGCGGGAGGCGAGCACGGCGGCCCGCGCCGCGACGGCGCAGCTGAGGCTGGGCCCGGTCGCGGAGTGGGCGGGCATCGGCCCGTACCGGCTCCTGGCGGCGCTCTACCACCCCGAGGTCGACCCGGTCGTCGCCCCGCTGCTGGCCCCCGCCCACGCCGAGCTGGCCCGCACGGCCGAGGCGTACCTCGACCACGCGGGCCAGGCGGGGCGCACGGCGGCGGCCCTGGGCATCCACCGGCAGACCCTCTACTACCGGCTGTCCCGGGTGGAGCAGCTCACCGGCCTGGACCTGGACGACGGCGAGGACCGGCTGCTGCTCCACATGTCCCTGAAGTCGGGGCGGCTCTGAAGGGGTCTTTCAGGGCCGGGGGCGGCGGCGCAGCTCCGGGTCGGTGAGGGCAGGCGGCACGTATCCGGCGTCGCGGGCGGACAGGTTCGTGCCCGGCGGCACGATCTTGTCGATCCGGTCGAGGACGTCCCGGCTCAGCCGGATCCGGTCCGCGCCGAGCTGGGCCTCCAGCTGTTCGGAGGTCCGGGGCCCGATGATCGCGGAGGTGACGGCGGGGTGCTCCAGGACGAAGGCGAGGGCGAGCTGGACGAGGGTGAGCCCGGCCTCCTCCGCGAGCTGGGCCAGGGCCTCGGCGGCGTCGAGCTTGGCCGCGTTCTCGGGCGAGCCGATGTCGAAGCGCCCGGCCTGCCGGTCGCTCCGGCTGGACTGCGGCTGCTCCGCGCCCTTGCGGTAGCGGCCGGAGAGCCAGCCGCCGGCCAGCGGGCTCCAGGTGAGGACCCCGAGGCCGTACCGCTGGGCGACGGGCAGCACCTCGCGTTCGATCCCCCGGGCGAGCAGGGAGTACGGCGGCTGCTCGGCGACGACCCGCTCGCGGCCCCGGCGCTCGGCGGTCCACTGGCCCTCCACGATCGCGGAGGGCTCGAAGGTGGAGGTGCCGATGTAGCGGATCTTGCCCTGGCGCACGAGGTCGGTGAGGGCGCCGAGGGTCTCGTCGAAGTCGGTCTCCGGCTCGGGCCGGTGCACCTGGTAGAGGTCGATCCAGTCGGTGCCGAGGCGGCGCAGGCTGTTCTCGACCTCGCGGACGATCCAGCGGCGGCTGTTGCCGCGCTCGTTGGGGTCGTCGCCGAGGCTGCCGTGGAACTTGGTGGCCAGGACGACGTCGTCCCGGCGGCCCCCGGCGAGCGCCTTGCCGACGATCGTCTCCGACTCCCCGGCCGAGTAGACGTCGGCGGTGTCGACGAAGTTGATGCCGGAGTCCAGGGCCCTGTGGATGATCCGGACGCCGTCGGCGTGGTCGGTGTTGCCGCGGGCGCCGAACATCATGGTGCCCAGGCACAGCGGGCTCACCCGGACGCCGGTGCGGCCCAGCAGGCGGTGTTCGGTGGTCATCGCGCACTCCCTTGAACGAGTCGGTCGTGGTGCTCCGCCGCCGGAGGGGCGGACGGGGTGGTACGGGTCGTGGTCGTGGTGCCCTGCCGGTAGGCGTCCCAGAGGCGGCGGTACGGCCCCCGGCCTGCGAGGAGCTGCGCGTGGGTGCCGCTCTCGACGACGGTGCCCGCCTCCAGGACGACCACCCGGTCGGCGCGGGCGGCGGTGGTGAGCCGGTGCGCGACGACGAGGGTGGTGCGCCGGCGGGTGAGCGCGTCGACGGCGGCGGCCACGCGCCGCTCGGTGGCCAGGTCGAGCGAGGCGGTCGCCTCGTCCAGGAGCAGCACGTCCGGGTCGATCAGCTCGGCGCGGGCGAGGGCCAGGAGCTGGCGCTGTCCGGCCGACAGGCCGTGCCCCCGCTCCCCCACCGGGGTCAGGTAGCCGGCGGGCAGGGCGGCCACCGCCTCGTGGGCGCCGACCGCACGCGCGGCGGCCTCCACCTCGGCGTCGGTGGCGTCCGGGCGGCCGTAGGCGATGGCGTCGCGGACGGTGGCGCCGAACAGGTGGGGCTCCTGCGGGACGATGCCGAGCCGGCGCCGGTAGCCGGTCAGGTCGAGGTCGCGCAGGTCGTGCCCGTCGACCCGGACCGTCCCGGCCACCGGGTCGTAGAAGCGGGCCAGGAGCTTGACGACCGTGGACTTGCCCGCGCCGGTGGTGCCGACGAGGGCGACCGTCTCGCCGGGGGCGACGCGCAGCCGGACGCCGTGGAGGACGTCCCGCTCCCGGCCGCCCGCGTAGTGGAACGACACGTCGTCGAACTCGACCTCGCCGCGCAGCGAGGTCACCGGGCGGGGCGCCGCCGCCCGGGGCGTGGCGACGGGCGTGCGCATCAGGGACCGCAGCCTGCTCATCCCGACGACCGCCTGCTGGTAGCCGTCGAAGACCTGGGAGAGCTGCTGGATCGGCGAGAAGAACAGCTCGACGTAGAGCAGGAAGGCGATCAGCGTCCCGGCGGTCAGCTCCCCGGAGCGCACCTGCCCGACGCCGACGGCCAGGACGGCGGCGGTGGACAGGGTGCCGAGGAACTCCACGAACGGGAAGAAGGTGCCCATATAGCGCTGGGCGCGCAGCCGCGAGTCGCGGAAGGACCAGGCGAGCGCGGCGAAGTGGTCGGCGTTGTGCCGCTCGCGCCGGAACGCCTGGGTGACGCGCAGCATCCCGACGTTCTCCTGGAGGCAGGCGTTGACCGTACTGATCCGCTCCCGGGCCTCCAGGTAGGCGGGGACCGAGTAGTGGCGGAACACGGCGGTCGCGCCGATCAGCAGCGGCAGCGCGGCCAGCAGCACCAGGGCGAGGCCGGCGTCGATCACCAGGAGGGCGGCCAGGACGCCGAGGACGGTGAGGAGGCTGACGACGGCGGTGATCAGACCGGTCTGGAGGAAGTTCGACAGGGCGTCCACGTCGGTGGTCATCCGGGTCATGATCCGGCCGCCGAGCTCCCCCTCGTAGTAGTCGAGGCCGAGCCGCTGCAACTGGGCGTAGGTCTTGATCCGCAGGGTGTAGAGGAGCCGTTCGCCGGTGCGTCCGGTGGTGCGGACCTGGGCGACACCGACGAGCCAGTTCAGGCCGACGACCGCGGCGGCGGCCAGGGACGCGGCGAGGAGGACGCCCCGGGCCTGGTGCGCGACGCCGCCGTCCACGCCGTGGCGCACGAGGACGGGGACGGCGATCTGGGCGAGGGCGTCCACGGCGACGAGGAGCAGTCCGGCGAGCAGTGGGAGCCGGAAGGGCCGCAGGAGGGTGCCGAGGTGGAACGAGGGGTCGGCCGAGACGGCCTGGTCGAGCGGGACCTTCGGGTCGTCGGCGGGCAGCGGGAGCCGTTCCAGGGCGGCGAGGAGTTCGGGGGTGGGCGGGGCGGAGCCGAGGACCCCGCCGCCGGGTCCGGCGCGGCCGGGCCCCGAGGTGGCGGCGGCCTCGGCGAGCGCGTTGGCGGCCCGTACGGCCGTGTGCTCGTCGTGGGCGGGCCCGGAGTCCGCCGGGCGGCGCCACAGCTCCTCGGTGACGCCCCGCGCCGGGGCCGGGGCCTCCTCCGGGTGCTCCTCGTCCTCTTCGGCGGCCAGGAGCGCGCGGAACAGGGCCGAGCGGGAGCGCAGTTCGTCCAGGGTGCCGGTGTCGACGACCCGGCCGCCGTCCATGAGCGCGATCCGGTCGGCCAGCTCCAGGGTGGACTCGCGGTGGGCGACGAGGACGGTGGTGGAGCGGCGTCCGGACCCGGTCAGGGAGGCGTGGATCTCGGCCTCGGTCCGGGCATCGATCGCGGATGTGGCGTCGTCGAGGACCAGGACCTCGGGGTCGGCGAGCAGCGCGCGGGCGAGCGCGATCCGCTGGCGCTGGCCGCCGGAGAGCGTCAGGCCCTGCTCGCCGACGACCGTGTCGTAGCCCTCGGGGAGCCGGTCGACGAACGCGTCGGCGCGGGCGAGGCGGGCGGCGGCCCGTACCTCCTCGTCGCCCGCGTCCGGGCGTCCGTAGGCGATGTTGGCCCGTACGGTGTCGGAGAGCAGCAGGCTCTCCTCGAAGACGAAGCCGATGCGGGAGCGCAGGGCGGACAGGGGCAGGTCGCGGACGTCGTGCCCGCCGACCCGGACCGCGCCCGCCGCCGTGTCGTAGAAGCGGGGCAGGAGCGCGACGGCGGTGGACTTGCCGCAGCCCGCCGGGCCGATGAGCGCGAGCGTCTCGCCCGGGCGCACGTCCAGGCTGAAGCCGTCGAGGAGGGGTTCGCCGTCGCCGTGGGCGAAGGTCACGTCGTCCCAGACGAGGGCCGGGGGGCCGGGGGGCGGTCCGGCGGGGAGGTCCCGGGTGGCCGGCGGGTCCGTGATCCCCGGCAGGTCGGTGGTCCCCGGCGGATCCGTGATCCCCGGCTTCTCGTCGATCACCTCGAAGACCCGCTCCGCGCCCGCCCTGGCCTGCTGCCAGACGGTGAGCAGGGTCGCCACCTGGCGGACCGGGGTGACGAAGGAGCCGAGGTAGGCGGTGAAGGCGAGGAAGGTGCCGAGCGAGACCCGGCCGTCGAGCGCCAGCCAGCCGCCGAGCGCGAGGACCGCGACCTGGCCGAGGGCGGGGACGGCCTGGAGGGCCGGGTTGTAGCGGCTGGTGAAGGCGACGACCCGCAGCCGGGAGGAGAAGAGGCCGCGCACGCGCCGCTCCAGGCCCGCCAGTTCGCGCTCCTCCTGGCCGAAGCCCTTGACGATCCGGACCCCGGTGACCGTGGCCTCGACGGCGGAGGCGACCTCGGCCGCCTCCTGCTGGGCGTGCCAGTTCGCGGGGAAGAGGGTGCGCCGGCCGCGCAGGGCGATCAGCCACAGGAGCGGGCCGACGACCAGGGCGACGACGGTGAGCAGCGGCGAGAGCCACGCCATGAAGACCAGCGAGACGCAGAACATCAGGGCGTTGCCGGTCATGTTGGGCAGGAACTGCAGCAGCGTCTGGATGAGGGTGATGTCGGAGATGGACCGGCTCACCACCTGGCCGGTGCGCAGGTCGTCCTGCTGGGCGCCGTCCAGGCGCAGCAGGGCCGCGAAGGCGTCGTTGCGCAGGTCGTACTGGACGCCGAGGGAGAGCCGTCCGGAGCAGTAGCGGCGGACGAAGCTCCCGGCGAAGCGGACGGCGCCGATGCCGGTGAGCAGCAGGATCCAGGGCGTGAGGGAGGCGGTCGCGGAGCCGGCGACGCCGTCCACGACGTGGCGGAGCAGGAGGGGCAGCGAGGCGGTGGCGACGGCGGCCACGGCGGCGGCGCCGAAGGCGAGCAGGAGGTCGGTGCGGCGGCGGAGCGCGTACCCGCCGAGGCGGCGGGCCCAGCCGGGCCGCGCCGCCTCGACGTCCTCGCGGGTGGGACAGTCGCTCACCGGGCCTCGACCAGCCCGGCGCCGAGGTGGCCGCCGTCGTGTCCGGCGGCGTCCTGTCCGTGGTTGTCGAACAGGCGGTTGGCGGGCCGGGGCAGGCCGTAGTGGTCGCGCAGGGTGGTGCCGGTGTACTCGGTGCGGAACAGGCCGCGCTCCTGGAGGAGCGGCACCACGCGGTCGACGAAGGCCTCCAGCCCCGAGGGCAGGACGGCCGGCATGATGTTGAAGCCGTCGGCCGCGCCGCTGACGTACCAGTGCTCGATGGTGTCGGCGATCTGCTCGGGGGTGCCGGCGAACGTACGGTGTCCCCGGCCGCCGCCCAGGCGCCCGATGAGCTGCCGCACGGTGAGCCGCTCGCGCCGGGCCAGCTCCACGATCAGCGTGTAGCGGCTCTTGGCGCCCTCGATCTCGTCCTCGGTGGGGATGTCCTCGGGCAGCTCGGCGTCCAGGTCGAGGTCGTCGGGCGCGATCCGCAGCCGCTGGGCGAGCTGGCGCTTGGCGTACTCGGGCACGATGAGCCGGTCGAGTTCGGCGTCCAGCTCGCGGGCCTCCGCCTCGGTGTCGCCGATGACGGGGACGATGCCGGGGAGGATCTTGATGCCGTCGGGGTCCCGGCCGAAGGCGAGCGCCCGCCGCTTGACGTCCTTGTAGAAGGCGGTGCCCTCCTCCAGGGTCTGCTGGGCGGTGAAGACGGCCTCGGCGTAGCGGGCGGCGAAGTCCTTGCCGTCCTCGCTCGATCCGGCCTGGACGAGCAGGGGGTAGCCCTGCGGGGAGCGCTCGACGTTCAGCGGGCCGTCCACGCGGAAGAACTCGCCCCGGTGGCCGATGGGCCGGACCCGGTCGGCGCGGGCGTGGATCCCGGCCTCCTTGTCGGCCACCACCGCGTCGTCGGCCCAGCTGTCCCAGAGCTTGGTGGCCACGTCGACGAACTCGGCGGCGCGGCGGTAGCGCTTGCGGTGCAGCGGGGTGTCGTCCAGGCCGAAGTTGCGGGCGGCGTCGGCCCCGGCGGTGGTGACGATGTTCCAGCCGGCCCGTCCGTTCGACACGTGGTCCAGGGAGTTGAAGCGGCGGGCCAGGTTGAAGGGCTCGTTGTAGCTGGTGGAGGCGGTGGCGATGAGCCCGATGTGCGAGGTGACGGCGGCCAGGGCGGTGAGGAGCACGGTCGGCTCCAGCTTGCTGACGGGCCGGCGGCCGGGGTCGCCGTGCTGGACCGGGCTGTCCGCGAGGAAGACCGAGTCGAGCTTGCCGCGTTCCGCGATGCGGGCGAGGTTCTGGTAGTGCGCGATGCCGGTGCCGCCGTCGGCGGGGCTCTCGGGGAGGCGCCAGGCGGCCTCGTGGTGGCCGACCGACATCAGGAAGGCGTTGAGGTGGAGCGGCTTGCGGGCGGGGCGGTCAGACGTGGGCGGCATGGGGGCGGTCCTCCTGGCGGGGGGCGGGCTGGGACGGGGCGGGAGCGCCGGGCGCGGAGTGCACGCCGAGCGCGGCGAGCAGGGCGTCGCGGTACTCCTGGAAGCGCGGGTCGCGCCGGTCGCGCGGGGTGGGGAGGTCGATGGCGAGGTCGACCGAGATCGCCCCCTCGTCGAGGACCAGGACGCGGTCGGCGAGCTCGACGGCCTCGTCCACGTCGTGGGTGACGAGGAGGACGGCGGGCCGGTGCCGCTCGTACAGCTCGCGGAGCAGACCGTGCATCTTGATCCGGGTCAGCGCGTCGAGCGCGCCGAACGGCTCGTCGGCCAGGAGCAGTTCGGGATCCCGTACGAGCGCGCGGGCGAGCGCGGCCCGCTGCTGCTCGCCGCCGGACAGCTCGTGCGGCCAGGACCGCTCGCGTCCGGCGAGGCCGACCTCCGCGAGGGCGGTCAGGCCCCGCTCGTGGGCGCCGGGCCCGCGCAGGCCGAGGGTCACGTTGTCCAGGACCCGCAGCCAGGGCAGCAGCCGGGAGTCCTGGAAGGAGAGCGAGACCCGCTCGGGGACCAGCAGCTCCCCCGAGCCCTCGACGTCGTGGTCGAGTCCGGCGACGGCGCGCAGCAGGGTGGACTTGCCGGAGCCGCTGCGGCCGAGGAGGGCGGTGAACTCCCCCGCGCCCAGGGCGAGGTCGATCTCCTTGAGGACGATCCGGTCGCCGAAGCGGCGGACCAGCCGGCCGGCCCGTACGGCGGGGGCGGCCGTTCCCGGGGCGGTGGGGTGCGGGTCGTGCGTCCCGGGGGCGGTGGGGCGCGGGTCGTGCGTCCCCGGGACTGCGGGGCGCGGGTCGTGGTCCTTCGTCAGCCCGCCAGCGTGCGTCGCCATGACAGGGCCCTCCTCTCGACGGCGCGGACGAGGGCGTCGGAGGCGAATCCGAAGGTTCCGTAGGCCACCAGGCCGACGATGATCACGTCGGACTGGGCGTACTGCTGGGCCTGGAACATCATGTATCCGATGCCGCTGGTGGCGTTGACCTGCTCGACGACGATCAGGCCCAGCCAGGACGAGGTGACGCCGAGCCGCAGCCCCACGAAGAAGCCGGGCAGCGAGCCGGGCAGGACGACCTTGCGCAGGAACGTCCAGCGGCTCAGCTCCAGGACCTCCGCGAGTTCCACGTGGCGGCTGTCGATGCTGGTCAGCGAGGCGTACGTGTTGATGTAGACGATCACGGCGACGCCGAGGGCGATGACGGTGACCTTCATCTGCTCGCCGATGCCGAGCCAGAGGATGAGCAGCGGCAGCATCGCGAGGGACGGGATGGCGCGCTTGATCTGGAGGGGCCCGTCGACCAGGTACTCGCCGGTGCGGCTGAGTCCGGCGGTCACGGCGAGCAGCACGCCCGCGCCGACGCCGAGGAGCAGTCCGGAGCCGGCCCGCCGGAGCGAGACGAGCACGTTGCCCTGGAGGCGTCCGTCGGAGATCAGCTCGACGGCCGTGGAGACGACCGCGCCGGGGCCGGAGAGGATGCGGGGGTCGAGGTAGCCGGCCGCGGAGGCGGCCCACCAGACGGCGACGAGGAGCACGGGGCCGAGGAGCCGGCCGAAGGGGACGGCCCTGCCGGGGCCGAGCCGCCGCCTCCGCCGGGCGCCGGATCGGGGCGGGGCGGAGGCGTCCGGGGGCGGGGCGGCCGCCTTCCGGGCGGCGGGGGCCGCCTCCTCCGGCCGGACCAGGGTTCCCGTCGCCGCGGGAGTACGGACGCCGGTCAGCGCGTCGGTCATGATCCCTCCCGGTACTGGGCGGCCACGGCGCCGGACGCGAGGCCCTCGAAGCGCCGGTCGAACAGCGAGGCGGCGTCCACCTTCGGCACGAACCCGCCCTCGGCGAGCAGGTCGGCGGTCTCCTGCTCCCAGGCGATGGCCTTGTCCCAGGAGACGGGGAACCGCGGTTGGGCGAGGGAGGCGACGATCCGGCGCCCGTCGGCCTCCTTCACGCCCTGGTCCTTGACGTAGTAGGCGTCGATCCAGCGGTCGGTGTTCTCCCACGCCCACACCACGCCCTGCGCCCAGAGGGGAACGAAGCTGCGGACGGCCGCGGCCTTCGCCGGGTCGTTCAGCACCTCGACGGGGGACCAGAGGACGGTCAGCAGGTCGATGACGTCGGTGGGCACCCGGCGCGCGCCGTCCCCGGCGTACTGGGAGAGGTACTTGGTGAGCGTCGGCTCGCCGAGGGGCGCGACGTCGACCTGCTTGGACTGGAGCGCGGTGAGGAACTGGGTGCTCGGCAGCTCGACGAGGTCGACGTCGCCGTGGGCGATCCCGGCCTGCTTCAGGGCGCGCAGGACGACGACGCCCTGCGCCTGCCCCTGGGAGAAGGCGATCTTCTTGCCCCGGAAGTCCGCGACGCTCCCGATCGAGGCGCCGGGCGCGGTGGCGAACACGTAGGAGGGCTGTCTGCGGACCTGTACGGCGACGATGCGGGACTCCACGCCGATGGCCTCGGCCTGGATCGGCGGAATTCCGGCGTTGCTCGCCAGGTCGATGGAGCGCGCCCGGAATCCCTGGATGATGTCGGGTCCGGCGCTCAGATTGGGCCACTCGGAGACGGTGAAGGGGAGTTTCTTTCCGATGCCGGATTCGGCGAATTGAATGCGCGAACTGCGGACGGCGACGGTCAGCGAGGTCCCGGCGGGCGGCGGCCCGGTGGGCAGTTCCTTCAGCGGGGTGGAATGGGCGGCGTTGCTGGTCGGGGGCGCGCATCCGGCGGCGGCGAGGACGGCGCCGGACGCGAAGGCGAGGAACCCCCTGCGGGCGAGGACCGGGGACGGTGGCGGGTGCGGGAAGGAGGGCATGAGGGAGTCCTGTCGGGGTGTGCGGGGCTCGGGGCGGAGACGGGAGGGGGCCGGGGAGGCGCGGCGGGGTCAGAGCGAGTGGTACGCGCCGTCGTGGAAGAGCAGCGGGCGCCGGTCCGCGTCCTGCCAGGCGTCCACGACGCGGCCGATGACGATCCGGTGGTCGCCCGCGGGGACCAGCTGCTCGATGTCGACGCGCAGCCAGCCGGTGACGCCGTCGAGGACCGGGTCGCCCTGCGCGAGGCGCCGCCAGCCGGTGGGGCGGGCGAACCTGTCGATGCCGCTGGTGGCGAAGCGCCTGGCCAGGTCCTCCTGTTCGGCGCCGAGGAAGTTGACGACCGCCGAGGTGGCGCGCCGCAGGTGCGGCCAGGAGGAGGAGCGGGTCGCGATGCCGAAGGAGAGCAGCGGCGGTTCGAGGGAGAGGGAGGTGAGCGAGGTGGCGGTGAAGCCGACGGGGCCGGCGCCGGCGTCCGCGGTGACGACCACGACACCGGCCGGGTAGGCGCGGAACGCCCGCTTGAAGAGGCCGGGTTCGAGGCCGGCGGCGGGTTGCGAGGACAAGGAGACGGTCATGTTTCCCCCGGGCGACGGAGAGGGACGGGCAGGACGGACGAGGGCACGGCGGAGCCGGGCGGGGCGGTGCGGAGGCACGGCGACGGCGCCGGAAGGGCCGGAACGCACCGCGCGCGGAAAAGGGCGCGCGGGAAAAGGGGTGAAGGAAGAACGGGAGCGGGATCCGGGAAGAACGCTCGGATCAGCGGGCTCGGCAGGGACAACAGGAACGCCGGGTGCGCGCCGAATGCGGCACGTGGCGTCGGGTCCTCTGCGGGCTGCTCATGAATCCATCTTCCCGGCCCCGCTCGGAGCCGGTCAACAATGCAACTCTCTGAATTAAGTCGGTATTCGCCGGGCGTACGACCGGGGCTCCCCCGCCGTCACGGCACCCGCGGTCGGGACACCGCCGTCACGACACGCTCAGTCGGGACACCGCCGCCGGGACGCCCGCGCTCGGGACGCCCGCGCTCAGGACGCCCGCGCTCAGGACACGGCGGGCAGCGCGGGCCAGGGGGCGAGCGGGTCGTCGTGCAGGGCGCCGAGGGCGACGGCCGGTCCGGCGGTGGCCAGGACGTGTCCGGTGAAGCTGCTGGGCACGACGGCCCGCTCGGGGTCGTCGCAGACCAGGGACCGTTCGGCCGCGGCGGCCCGCAGCTCGGCCAGGCAGGGGTCGAGGCGGCCGGAGCTCGGTTCGACGACGACGAGGACCTCGGGGTCGAACATGTCGAGGAGGACGGCCGCCGCCCTGCCGACGGTCCGGGCCCGCCGGCGGAACACCGAGACCGCGGTCTCCTCCCCCTCCACCGCCCGCTCCAGCAGCTCGGGGAAGGTGTCGACGCGGAGGCCCTGCCGGGCGGCCCGGAGCAGCATCGCGGGCTCCGACACCTCGGACTGGAGGCAGCCGGGGACGCCGCAGACGCACGTCGCGCCGCCGTCGCCCGTGCCCACCGGGAGGTGGGCGACGTTGCCCGCGCCGAACCGCGGCCCCTGGTGCACCGAGCCCGAGGAGACGAAGGCCGCGTCCACCACGTTGCCGACGAACAGCACCACCGCGCTGGCCCGGGTCGACGCGACGCCGATGAGCTGCTCGGCGCGGGCGAGGGCGCGCGCGTGGCTGTCGACGTGGACGGGGAGCCCGGTGGCTCCGGCGAGCACCTCCCGTACGGGGACGTCCCGCCAGCCCAGCTGGGGGTGGTGGACCACGACCCCGGCGGCCGGGTCGACCCAGTGCCCGGTGGCGAAGCCGAGGGCGAGGGCGGTGCGGCCCGCGCCGTGGGCGGCGAGCATCCGGCGCAGCCCGTCGGCCACCCGGCCCAGGACCTCGGCGGGTTCGGTGCTGGTGTGCGGGAGGCGCTCCTCGGCGACCGGGTGGCCCCGCAGGTCCATGAGGGCGAGCGTGGTGTGGGTGACGGCGACGTGCGCGCCGGCGATGAGATAGCGCGCGGTGTCGATCTCGACGGGGATGTGGGGGCGGCCGAGGCCCCGGGGTCCGGCCGTCTCCGGTCCCTCCCGGACGAGCCCCCGGCCGATCAGGACGCCGCAGTGGCCGGTGACCGAGGCGGGCGAGAGGCCGGTGAGCCGGGCGATCGTGCTGCGGGCGACCGGGCCGTGGTCGAGGATCGCCCCCAGGACGGCGCCGGTGCTGGAGGTGCGCCGCGGCGGGGCGGCCGCGGACGGGATGTCCGAGCGGCGCAGGGGGGCGGTACGGGAGGAGGACATGCGCGTTCTGTCCACGAGGGCCTTCTTCGGGTCCGTTGCGGTGGTACGCGTACCGCGGCACCCTCCCCGTCCCGGCCGTGCGGGTGCGGCGGAGGGGAACGGCGCACCGGAAGGCCGGGGGTGGGGGCCGGTTCCGGAGGCAGGCGTACGCTCGGAGCTCCCGGAGGGGAGCGCTGGCTCTCACCCGAGCGCCGGCGCGGCGCGGTCCCTCCGCTCCCGGACGTCCCCGGGCACGGGTCGGGATCCGCGCGGTCTCCGCCGTGCGCTCACGGGCCTACCGACACGCGGCGGAGCACACGCGCTTGAGGTCCACGTGACCCCGTGTCGTCAGAAGCGCGGAACGGTGCATGGCGCGCAACATAGCCGGAGTGCCGCAAGACGGTCAATCGACGGCCCGCATCATGGGACGCCCCGGAAAGCGCGACGCCCGGCCGCCGGCCACTCGTACGGGACGAGCGGCGGGCGACCGGGCGCGGAATGCGGGAACGCGTCAGATCAGGTTGACCGAGCGGGCCGAGGTGGCGCCGATCTCGGCCGAGATCTCCGAGAGCACCGCCGCCGGGACGGTGTCGTCCACGGTGAGCACGACGAGCGCCTCGCCGCCCTCCTCCGCGCGGGAGACCTGCATCCCGGCGATGTTCAGACCGGCCTCGCCGAGGATCCGGCCGACCGTGCCGACGACGCCGGGACGGTCCTCGTAGCGCAGCACGACCATGTGGTCGGCGAGCGCCAGGTCCACGTCGTACTCGCCGACGGCGACGATCTTCTGGAGGTGCTTGGGGCCGGCCAGGGTGCCGGAGACCGAGACCTCCTCGCCGCTGCCGAGGGTGCCGCGCACGGTGACCACGTTGCGGTGGTCGGGGGACTCGCTCGACGTGGTCAGGCGCACCTCGACGCCGCGCTCCTGCGCGAACAGCGGGGCGTTGACGTACGACACGGTCTCGTCGACCACGTCCTCGAACACGCCCTTGAGCGCGGAGAGTTCGAGCACCTTCACGTCGTGCTGGGTGATCTCGCCGTAGACCTCGACATCGAGCCGGGCCGCGACCTCGCCCGCGAGGGCGGTGAAGATCCGGCCGAGCTTCTCGGCGAGCGGCAGACCGGGCTTGACGTCCTCGGCGATGACGCCGCCCTGGACGTTGACCGCGTCCGGGACCAGCTCGCCGGCGAGCGCCAGGCGCACCGAGCGGGCGACGGCGATGCCGGCCTTCTCCTGGGCCTCGTCCGTGGAGGCGCCGAGGTGCGGGGTGCAGACGACCTGGTCGAGCTCGAAGAGCGGGGAGTCCGTGCAGGGCTCCTTGGCGTACACGTCGAGGCCGGCGCCGGCGACCCGGCCCTCCTTGAGCGCCGAGTACAGCGCCTCCTCGTCCACGATCCCGCCGCGCGCGGCGTTGACGATGCGGACGGAGGGCTTGACCTTGTGCAGCGCCTCGTCGCCGATGAGACCGAGGGTCTCCGGGGTCTTCGGCAGGTGGACGGTGATGAAGTCCGCGACCTCCAGGAGCTCGTCCAGGGTCAGCAGCTTCACCCCCATCTGGGCGGCGCGGGCCGGCTGCACGTAGGGGTCGTACGCGACGATCTTCATGCCGAAGGCGGACATGCGCTGGGCGACCAGGACGCCGATGCGGCCGAGGCCGACGACGCCGAGGGTCTTCTCGCTCAGCTCGACGCCGGTGTACTTGGAGCGCTTCCACTCGCCGTTCTTCAGCGCCGTGTTGGCCTGCGGGATGTTGCGCGCGGTGGCGACGAGCAGGCCGCACGCGAGCTCGGCGGCGGTGACGATGTTGGACGTCGGGGCGTTGACGACCATCACGCCGGCCTTGGTGGCGGCGGAGACGTCGACGTTGTCCAGGCCGACGCCGGCGCGGGCGACCACGCGCAGCTTCCGGGCGGCGGCGATGGCCTCGGCGTCGACCTTGGTGGCGGACCGGACCAGGATCGCGTCCACGTCCGCGATGGCGGGGATCAGTTCGGCGCGGTCGGCGCCGTTGCAGTGCCGGATCTCGAAGTCCGGGCCCAGCGCGTCGACGGTGGCGGGCGACAGCTCTTCAGCGATGAGTACGACAGGTTTCGAGCTCACGTGAGTCCTCACAGGTCCAGTGCGGACGGCCGTCCCGACGGCCGCAGGCGGTGGAGGGGGCTTGCCGCGTGAAAGCGCACGACGCTGTGGGCCTGACGCGTATGTTGTTCAGAAGTGTAGTGGTGCGCGGGCGCCGCTCGTGCGCCTCGTCGGCAGGATCACCCGTCCGTGTTGGACGGCGTGTCCAACGACGGGGAACGGGGCCGGACAGCACGTCCGGCCCCGCTCCGGAAGGCTTACGCCTCCTCGTCGTTCACCCAGCTCATGAGCTTGCGCAGCTCCTTGCCGGTGGTCTCCAGGAGGTGCTGCTCGTCCTGGGTCTTGTACGCGTTGTACT
>NZ_JBIVPH010000018.1:0-18940 GCF_044754545.1 Streptomyces sp. NPDC093071
CCACCCGCCCGGTCGCGGGTCGAAGGTCGGCGGCCTGACCCGGCGGACCGGCGGGGGAGCCTCAGAGGTCTTTAATCTGCTCTGATTGACCGCGAAACCGCAGCTCAAGCCGCACTTTCGGATGTGGCTACACTCTCCCGCATGTCTCGATCGTTCGTCGTCGCCGTGAACCCGGCGGACCTGGTGACCCTGGAAGCAGCGGTCACGGCTGGCCGTGAGGCCGAGGAAGCGTGGCTGAAGGGCGCGCGGGAGCGGGAGGGCATCCCGGGCCTTCGCGGCCGGCGCCTGAGCCGGGCGCGGGAGCGCGTGCGGACCGAGCGGGCACGGCTCCGGGAGTCCGGGAAGCTGGCCGGGACGGTGGATCTCGTGGTGACCCGGGCGGTCCGTGCGGAGCTGCGGAGCCGCGGAATGGACCGCGACTGGGACCCGCTCCCCGTGCACGCGGCGTCCGCTCCGGGGCGGCCCGTGGGGGCCGGGAACAACCGGGAGGGCACCGACGGAGAGGGCCGGACGCTGCTGACCGCCAGGGTCACGGTGAAGCTCCCGGACGACCTGGCGGAGCGGCTGGTGCGCGGGTGCTACTGGACGAGCGCCCCGGCGGTGAAGGCCCTGTGGGAGTGGGCGGAGCGGTGGGGCGACGGGCCGATCGGGAAGCTGAAGGACGCGGCGCGGTCCGGGGCTCCGGCCGGGCTGGCGATGATGGCGGCGGCCTTCGCGGAGCGGGCGCCGGCCGACGCGCTGCGGGAGCGGGACAGGCTTCGAGCCGAGATCGTGACGACCGGGGACGTGCTGCGGGCGGCGGTCCGCCGGGCGCGCTGAGGCCCTGTACGGCCCTGTGAGGGCCTGGGGCGGGCCGGTTGGTCCCGGACAGCCAGAACGGCCCCTCACGGGCGTGTGAGGGGCCGTTCTGGCTTTTCGGGGGGCACGGAGACTCCGTGCCTTCCGTGTGTTCAGTGCCGGTCTACAGGGCCGCGATCAGCAGGGCCGCGACGCCCAGCCACAGGATGTGCCAGCTCTGATCGAGGGCGTAGGCGCCGGTGCCCAGCGTCGGGGCGTAGCCGCCCTCAGCCGTGACCGGGTGGGTCGGGTGCGTGGGGGTGCCGAGGCTGTAGAACTCGCCCTTGCCGCACCGGTCGGCCAGGCGGGCGAGCGTGGTTCGGCGGTCCGCCCAGAAGTGGCTGGCGGCGTCCAGGCCGAGGCCGACCGCCAGGCCGAGGGCGGTCACCTCCAGGTCGAGGACGAGCACGAGCGGGACCAGGACGACGAGCTTGGTCGCGGTGAGGCCGAGGACGTGCCGGCCGCACGCGAGCCTCCCGGGCCAGCCGGGCAGGCCCTTGGTCGCGGCCTGGCAGGACGACTGGACCCAGTGGTCCCCGACGCTGTGGGCGATGTAGAGGCCGACGAACACGGCGGCGAAGACGGCGGCGGCGTGGTTCATGATGGGGTCCTTCCCCTGGTGTGAGCCGGGCGGGAGAGGCGGGGGGCGGTCCGGTCGGTTGGCACTGGCGGGCCGCCCCCGCCGTACGTTCAGTTCCGTACGTTCAGTTCTTGCGCTCCGCGTTCAGCAGCTCGTGCGGCTCGAAGCCGAGGAAGTCCGCGAAGGTCTCGTGCTCCTTGCCGCTGAGGCCACGGACGGTCACCTGTCCGTCGCTGGCCTCCGAGACGACGCGGCCGGTCTTGCCGATCAGGTCGGTGCGGTCCGCCAGCAGGCCGGAGACGCCCACGACGCGGACCTTCTGGCCGATGTAGAAGTCCCCGTCCGCGACCGGGGTCCCGGGCTTGTAGGGGTCCTCGATGCGGCCCTTGTCCTCCGGGCCTCCGTCCTCTGCCCACTGCTCCCAGGTGCTGGGCATGGCGGCCAGCAGGGTCTCGCGGCGGTACTGCGCGGTGCTGCGGCTGACGTCCATCGCGTGGGCCAGGTCCTGGACCGTGCCGCCGGAGCGGGCGTGAGCGCGGACCACGGCGTCCCGGATGCCCTCCAGGCGCCGGATCAGCCGGTTGTCCAGGTCGTTGATCGGCGTGTACCAGTCGTTCGGCCCGGCGAAGTAGGGCTCACCGGCCGTGCTGCGGCCGGAGCGGAGCAGGGCCATCGCCCACAGCGCGGAGTGGAACCAGTCGGCCATCGTCCCGGCCTCGGAGCCGATCGCCTTCGCCTGGGAGGGGCTGAGGCTGATGGTGATGTCCACGCCACCGAGGCGGGCGTCGTCGCCGTACGTGAAGCCGATCGGGTCGATGTTCGTCACGGTGTTCTTCTCCTTCAGGGGCGGGTCGGGTGGAAAGGCCGGCGGTCAGGCGAAGTGCCGGGCGGCCGTGGTCGTGAAGTGGTCGGCGGCCGTGATGGCGGCCTCCCGGAGGGTGTTGAGCGTGTCGAGGTCGGCGGCGTTGCGCAGTGCGTAGGAGGCGCGGGCGGCGTCTTCGGCGGCCTGGCCCAGGGCCGGGGCCAGGATCGAGACCAGCACCTTGGGGGCCTCGATGGCGGAGCGGGTGGCGTGGGATTCGGCGCGGGCCGCGGCGATGCGGTCGGCGTCGGCGTCGGTCAGGCGCAGCTCCTCGCGGACGGCCATCGCGCGGCGGTGGGCGGCCACGGCGGAGGCGAAGGCGGTGACGGCCTCCAGCTCCCGGGCCTGGCGCTGGTCTTCGCGGGCGGCGTCGCGGGTGGCGCGGGCGCTGCGGTTCTGGAGGAG
Organism: Streptomyces sp. NPDC093071; assembly: GCF_044754545.1. Classification (NCBI taxonomy): domain Bacteria; kingdom Bacillati; phylum Actinomycetota; class Actinomycetes; order Kitasatosporales; family Streptomycetaceae; genus Streptomyces; species Streptomyces sp. NPDC093071. The sequence continues at coordinate 2,685 of NZ_JBIVPH010000018.1, forward strand.
TCCGGCGACGAGCGCGCCGAGCAGGGTTCCGGCGACGGCGATCACGGTGCTGAGCATGGGTCCCCCCTTGGGTCCGTGGTGCGGTGGCTGGTGCGGGTCAGGCGGCGGGCTTGAGCCGGACGCCGGCGGGGTGGAGCAGGGCCGCGCCGAGGACGGCGACCAGGGCGCCCGCCAGCAGTAGGGCGGTCTGGAGGACGACGGCGGTCCCGGAGCGGCCGACGAGCTTGGCGAAGGTGGCGACGGTCGCGGCGTAGATCACGCCCGCCAGGGTCAGCGTCGCCGTGGTGGTCGCGCCGTGGTCGAGGGCGAAGAAGCCGGTGAGGGCGGCCATGATCAGGCCGCAGACGGCGAAGAGGCCCAGCAGTGCGGCGTTGGCCTTCGCTTCCATGTGACGCTCCCCTGTCGTCTGGGATTTGTACGGGACTTCGTACAAGGAAGACTGTACGGACTCCCGTACAAGCGCGTCAAGCGGTCCCCGAAGATTCTTTGCACTGGTCAGCAGACACGGAAGGCACTGCATCCACTGAACGCACTGAAGGCCCCGCCCGGGGTGGGCAGGGCCTTCAGTGGTCGTACGGCGTGCGCGTCAGTCGGCGGCCGGCTCCTGGTCGTCCGGCTCGATGCCGAGGGCGTACGCCTCAGCCAGGGCCGCGCAGCGCAGATCGTCTTCGCTGGCCGACTCCTCTTCGACCACCGACGTCATCCACTCCCCGATCTCGTTCGGGTGCCAGCGCGGCAGGTCCGCCGGGATCTCCACCGTGGTCACGCCCTGGCGCAGCGCCTCGAACTCCTCCGGGGTGCTGATGTACCTGCCGGACGAGAGGATGGCCGCCCGCCAGGTCCCGTTGAGGGGCCGACCGTCGCGGCCGGCCTTCTCCCGGATGGCTTCGAGCAGGGCCGGTTCGGCGGGGGCGGCGCTGCTGCTGTGCTCGTCAATCATGTGGTGCCTCTCGGGTCAGTAGGTGGTCATCCCGGCCTGGTCGACGTCGGGCCGGGGGTGGACGGTGATCCGCACGGTGCCGTCCTGCTGCGGTTCCATGCCGACCGCATGGAAGGCTCCGTCCCGGCCTCCCAGGGCGTCCGGCTCGAAGGCCGAGGCGGGGAGGTCGATCGAGCCGCCGTGGTGCATGAGGATGGCGACGAGCATCGCGTGCGACATGTCGGCGGGGCTCGGGTTGGCGCCCATCACTCGTACGCCGGTCCGTCGAGCTGCTCAACGTGCAGCCGCACCCCGGGGTTCTCCTTCTGGGTGCGAAGGGCGTCCTGGACGATGCCGTTCAGGGAGCCGGGGCCGCCGTTGGTGCCGAAGCTCAGCAGCTCCCCCGTGGCGGCGTTGTAGATCCGGTAGTGGAGGTCGACGTCCGAGACAGGGCGGCGGTCGGGGAGCTGCTTGCCCTTCCAGGTGTCAGGCACGGGGGTGTTCTCCTTGGAGTCCTCGAGGCGGAAGCGGGCGGTCGTCACGAGCTGGCGCGTGCCGGTGTAGACGGCCAGGGCCACGGCGGTGAGCGCCATGAGGTCGACGGGGAGCGGGTAGTGCCCGCCCCTCCAGGCGTAGAGGCCGGCCGCGACGGCGACGGCCAGGAGCACGGGCGCGGCCGGGTGCTCGAACCAGCGGCGGGTCATGCGGCCGGACCCTCGGGCGCCGGCGGAAGCGGCGGCTTCCAGGGCGGGACGGTGAGCCAGTGGTGGTACTCCTGGCGGACGTAGCCGCGGGGGTCGTCGTTCCACTGGTCGGCGTACGGCGGGATCACGCCCTCGAAGGTGGCGCCGGGACCGAGACCCTGCCCGGTGTCGAACTCTTTCAGCTCCAGGGCGGCCTTCAGCGCGTCGCCGTTCGCCTCCGGGTCGGCCAGAGCGAGACGGTCGATCAGGGCGGCTTCGCGCAGCAGGACTTCGCGGATCTCGTTGACGCTGGCGGGCGGGTAGTACGAGGGGCGGTCGGGTCCCAGTTCGCGGCGCAGCCGGAGCAGGGCGACGGTCTCCCGTGCGATCGGCGGGGCTTCGGCGTAGGCGTCGCGGGCGCCCCTGATCGGGGTGGTCATCGGTGTGTCTCCCATCGGGTCAGGCCGCCATCATCGGCGGCCGGGTCGGTTGGTCGGGCGGGTTCTGGTCAGGTGCCTCCGGACGGGCGGCGCCGGTGTCGCACGCCTTGCAGCCGTAGGCCCGGCAGGTGCAGTGCGTGCAGTGGCCCACGGAAGGCGGGATGAACTCCTCTCGGAGCCAGCCGCACTGGGGGCAGGTCATGCGGGCCGCAAGCATCGCGGCGACCGAGCGCCAGCGGCCGGGGGTCATCGGGCGGACCGGGGCGGCCTTGCTGGCGTCGTACAGGTACGCGTACTGCCAGCCACGGCGCCAGTAGCGGATCTGTGCGACGGGATCGTGGCCGTTGGGCCGTAGGCCGCGCGTGCGGAGCTGGCGGCGGGTCAGCAGCCCTTCCGGCGCGCAGCGCTTGGGGTAGGTCGGGATGCCGCCGGGTCCGGTCTCGTACTCTTCGCCGTGCACCGGAGCGTTCTCCTTCGGTGTCGGGCTCCCCGGGTGATGGGCTCACCAGGGGGAGCGGCCCGGCGGGCCGGGGGCGGTTGCTTCGTCCCCGGCCCGCGTCGGCCGGCGCTTCAGCCGCGGGCGCGGCGGCGGTACGCCTGGGTGGTCAGGCGCTCCATGCGGGCGATGTAGCGGCGGGCCTGCCACCACGTCTCCAGTTCGGCCACGGTGTCGTCGGGCTCGGAGTACAGGCCGCCCTTGACGAGCCAGCAGGGCTGGCCTTCCTCGGAGTCGACGCCCCGGGCGATCCACCAGCCGGAGCGGCTGGTGCGCCGGACGTACAGGTCCACCAGGGCGATCAGCAGCAGGGCGGCGGCCCACCAGCGGGCGGGGACGTCGCCCCAGAGGTGCTGGACGACCAGGATCGTGCTGCCCGTGAGCAGGCCGAGGACTACGGCGCGGACGTCACCTTTGGTGATCATGGAACCTCCACAGAGGGTTTGTACGGGAGTCCGTACAAGGAAGACTGTACGGACTCCCGTACAAGCGGGTCAAGCGGTTCGGGAACATCGGTCGTGTTCAACAGGCACGGAAGGCACTGCATCCACGGAAAGCACTGAGGCCCCGCCCGGAGTCGGGCGGGGCCTCAGTCGTGCCGGACCCGGCCGTCAGCGGGTCACGAGCTGGCGCGCTTCGTCGTCGGTGACGAACGCGGTGCGCACCGCGCGGGGGCCGTCGTAGTCCGCGAACTCCCCGCCCCCGGGTCCGGCCGGCACCGCGACGCGCGGCCCGGCGCCCAGCAGCTCCCCGCGCACGCGGTTGCCGTGCGGGCCGAGGGCGAGCACGGCCGAGCAGTCGTGGATGGGCCGCAGGGTGCGGGAGGCTCCGGGGCTGGCCGAGGCGGCCAGGTGGTACCCGGCGGCGCGGCCGAGGAAGGCCACCCGCTCCAGCGCGGCCAGGGCCGAGCCGCGGTCGGGGCCGAGGCCGACCACGGTCTTCCGCAGCCGCTCCAGGCCGTCCACGACCAGCAGGCGGCGGGTCTCCGGGGCGCGGCCGTCCAGCTCCTCCAGCCGGATCTCCATGCCGGTCACGAAGTCGGTGACGGCCTGGGCGATGTCCTCGGGGTCGCGGTGGACGCGAAGGCCGGCGCTCTCCAGGCTCCGGAAGGCGATGCGCTTGAAGTCGATGATCTGGACGTCGATTCCGTGGCGGGCGGTGTGCGCGGCGACAAAACGCAGCGCGGACGTCGCGCCGAATCCGGTGGGCGCGGTGACGAGCAGGTGCGGGGTCACCTCCAGGTCGATATTGCGGGGGCGGTCGGTGGCCGGGTCGACGAGCAGCGGAACGAGGGTGGCGCGGCCGGTGTCGGTGTAGCGGTCGTACGAAACGGTGGTCATGTGCTTCTCCTTCGAGAGGTATTCGGGCGGTCCGGGTGAACGTCTCACCCGGACCGGACAGGACGACTTCAGACGAGCGACTTGGCCCAGCGGGTGAATACGCCCCACCTGTTCTTCGCGGCTCCGCTCCAGGCCGCGAATTCCTTCGAGGCCCGGAACAGGGCGCCGCCGATGAAGGTGTAGACCCAGAACGCGCCCCACCACGGAATGGACGACTCGTGAAGGGCGAGCAGCAGCCGCACGATGATGTTCAGGGCGTTGTATGCGGCGAATGCCAGCAGGAAGCAGGCCGATCCGATGAGCGCGGTCGGGGTCCACTTCGGGAGTTTGGCCCAGGCGGGCATCCAGGACTTCCGGCCGTTCTCTTCTTCGTCGTCTTTCGAGAGGGAAACCGGTACGGGAATCTCGGCGTTATTCGCGGTCATTGCGGAGCCTTTCCAGGGGGCGGGGGCCGGTGGGAAACCGGCCCCCGGGGCGGTCGTCGGTCAGTCTTCCTGCTCTGCGGTCTGCCCGGCCTTCGGGCGGTTGCGCTCCCAGCGCTTCAGCTCAGACGGGCGGTAGAGCTTTCCGCGCGTCTTCGCGTCCTTTCCGACCGAAGCCGGGAATTCCTTTCCGCGTGCCTTGTCGTTGGCTTCCTTCCGGAGCACGGAAAGGCTGACCGAGACGATTTCCTGGTCCACGGCCTGCTTCAGCGTGACCGGGACGTCGGTGTCCTCGGCGGCCTCGGCGGCCTCCGTCAGCGGCTCCGCGAACAGGGCCTCCATGTCCTCCTTGAAGCCCTCGGCGTCCTCCCGGACCTTGGGTCCGCGGCCCTGGGCCGGGATGGCCGGCAGGGGCTCTGTCACAGCCTCGGCTGTGACGTTCACAGCGTCCTGTCCCAGGTGGGCGGGGGTGGTGTGACCCTGAGACGTTGTGACGGAGCGGCCCAGCTCCGCCCAGGCGCGGGCCTCGTCGGGGGTAAAGAAGACCACCTGGGTCTCGTTGGCGACACCGCCCAGGACGACCTGGGCGCGGCCCGTGTGGCGGGTCGACTTGGGTGCGGGCTGGACCTCGGGGACGAGCATGTTCCAGGCGTTCCGGGTGTAGCGCGCGAGAATGCGGGTGGCGAAGTTCTCGCGCATTTCCGGGCCACCGAGGGCGTTCGCCGTGGCCGACTGGGCGACCATGAGAACGTGCATCTTGACCGCACGGCCCATGAACAGGATCTCTCCCAGCGCGTCAATTGCCGGGGATTCCTTGGGGTCGGCGGGGCCTTCCTCGTCTGCCTTTGTCTTGCGGACGGAAGCCCAATACCGCTTCAGCTTTCCGATGGTCGCGTTGGCTTCCTCCAGGAGAATTGCCATGCGCGGGCCGACCGGGGCGTCCTTCTCGTCGCCTTCCCAGGCGTCCACGATGCGGTTACGGCGCTCTCCCTCTTCTCCGAGAGCCACCAGCGCATCGTGAATGTCCTCGATTTCCCGGTGATAGGCGACACCGGAAAGGCCGCGCACCCACTTGTGCGAGTGCCGCTTGCGGTCGAGAACTGCGCCTTCCGCCCCGTTCCTCAGAAGCTGGGCGAAGATGGCGCGGAGAATGACGGACTTACCGCCACCCGTTCCGGCCGATACGAGAACGTGCGGGGATTCCGCGTCGAGGTCGACGGAAATCGCGCGGTTGCGGTGCGAAAGGCCGATGAGCGGGGCCGATTCCGGCATTCCCTCCACGATCTTGCGGACTTCCGGGTCCGAGAACAGCACCTTGGAGGGCGGGCGCGGCGACTGCTTCACGATGACGTGGTGGTTCTTGCCCTCGATCTGCCAGGAGAACGTGACGTCCTGCAACGCCAGCTTGTTCGTGACCACGGTCTTGACCAGGGACTTCACGTCGTCCTGGCCCGCGAAGTCGGCGGGCAGCTCGATGCGGATCGCATCCCCGGTGATCTGGTCGTAGTCGACGGGGACGGTGATGTACCGGGACGGCTTCGTGCCCTCGGGGTAGCCCAGCTTCTCCCGCAGCGCGACGTGCAGCGGCCATACCCAGTCGCGCTGGTGGCGCCAGGTCACGGCCCCGTCCATGAGCCGGTAGCCGACCCAGGCCGTAGCGGCCGACCCGGCCGTGAAACCGCCGGCCTGGAGGACTTCCAGGGTCATGGTCGGGTCCTGGGAGTAGGCGTAGCCAGTGCCGCCCACAGCCGCGCTCCCGGCCCAGCGGAAGCCCGCGCGCTCCAGGCGGGCCAGGTAGTCCCAGCGGTGCGCCTGGCGGCCGTCCTCGCGCTCCGTACGGGTTCCGCGGTGCGTCCAGGTGGCGTCCGTACGGGGCTTGCCGTCCATCGGCGAGCCGGACAGGAAGCGCCAGGCCGTCCGGGGCAGACCCACGGCCAGCGCACCCAGCGCCTCTTCGATTTCGCGGTTCGTGTCGCTCTGCGGCTTCGAGTTGCGTGCCATCATCTGCTTGCTGACTCCTGTTCCCTGCTGGATTCGAAGGAGTTGGCGTTCTGGTCTGCGGACCGGAGGGGCCGTGCCCGTTGCGAGCGGGCACGGTCCCGTGAACCCCCGTAACTCCGGTGGTGCGCCTTTCAATTCCTACTACGAGCCACTGACATTTCCCGAACGGTTTCCCGTGGGACGGGAAGTGAGGGGCTTTCAGAAAGGGGGGAGATTTCTCCTCCCTTTCCAATTTCGGGTTACAGGTACTGGCCCGTTCCGGCCGGGGCCGGGGTCTTGGGGACCTGGCGGCGGATCTCGCGCTTGACCGTCTCCGGGCTCACCTGCTTGCCCAGGACGGCGGGCACGGTGGCGATCAGGGTCGCGGTGTCGGTGACGCCCTGGGCCTTCAGCTCCCGGACGGCTCCGGCGACGGTGGACGCCTTCACCAGGGCCGCCGGGTTGTCCGCCGACTTGTCCGCCGTGTCCGCCGACTTGTCCGCCGTGTCCGCCGACTTGTCCGCCGGGGCGGGCACGTCCGGGGTGTCCAGCGGCAGGCCGACGGCGGTCAGCACCCGCTCACGGGCGGTCTCGGGGCGGACGTCCGTCGTGTCCGGGCGGGCAACCGGCTCGTCCGCCGGGGCCTTGAACAGCGGGTTTCCGACCGCCGGGCGGTGCCCGCCGTTGTCCGGGCGGACGGCGGCGGGGGTCTCAGCGGGGGCGGCGGACACCGGGGCGGGGGCGGCGGACAGGGCCGGGGTCTCGTCCGCCGGGGCGGCGGACACGGCAACCGGAGCGGCGGCGGCGACGGCGGCGGGGGCGGTGTGCTCGTCCTCGCGGATCACGTCGTACAGGTCCGCCGGGCCGGTGGGGATCTGCGTCGCCGGGGCGATGCGCACCCACACGTCGCGCTTCAGGGCGGCCTTCGCGTCGCGGAAGAACATGACCCAGATCAGGCCGGTCATCGAGCGGTGGCGCAGCTCGAAGGCGATCTCGAAGGCCAGCGGCGCGGCACCGAGGACGACGGCGGTCGTCCAGCCGCCGATCTCCTGGCCGTGCGCGGCGTTGACGACGGACGACGCGATCAGCGCGAGCATCATCACCAGCCGGGCGCCGAACGCCTTGTGGGGCTCGGTCCGGCGCTCGTAGACCTGGAGGGCGGCCAGCAGAGCCAGGCCGTCGAAGACGCCGACGCCGAAGATGGCGACGGGCTTCGGGGCGCCGGCGCCCATGAGCAGGGTGGCCAGCGACCAGCCGGACAGGACGAACGAGGCGAGCGCGAGCGCGCCCACGATCACGTCGTTGACGGTGCTGGAGGCCGTGCGGGCGGGCTTCTCGGGCATGTCGGGGACGTACACGGTCACTTCTCCTTGCGGGGGTTGGTGAAGCTCTTGACCTTCGAGACGAGCCACCCGGCCGCGACCAGCGCGCCGATGGTGGTCAGGCCGATCGGGACGGCGTTCGCGCCAATCGCGCCGATCAGGCCCATGAGGGTGCCGCCGCAGATGACGACCACTCCGGCGATGCAGCCGCACAGGACGACGGCGACGACCAGGAGCAGCACGACGTTCACCACCAGCTCCCGCTGGGCGGGGCTCATGGACGACTGCTCGGGGAGCTGCACGACGATCTGCGCGGGGGCCGGGGGCTGGCCGACCGTGTAGTGGTACGGCACTCCCTCGCGGTACTCGACGGCCGGCGGGCGGTGGTGCGCGGGCACGGCCGTGTTCGGCACGGCCGGGTAGTGCTGCTGGGCCTGGAACGGCTCGGGCACGGTCACGGGGTGGGCCTCTCGTCTCGGGGGCCGGGGCCACGGGTGGTGGCCCCGGCGGAACGATGGATCAGGAAGCGGACAGGTCCGTCAGCGGACGATCAGGTGCGCGGGGTGGCCCTTCATGTGGGCCACGCACTCCGGGCAGTCCTCACGCGGACCGAGGTGCGCGTGCTGCGCGCGGCTGTCGTAGGCGTGAAGCCAGCACTGGCGGCACTCGCCCTTCGGCGGGTTCAGCGCCCTCTCGCTCGGCATCAGAACCAGCCCTTGGCCTTGCGCGCGGCCTTGTCCGCGGCGGCCTTGTTCACGGCCGTCTGGTGCTCGGTCTGGAGGGCGGACAGCTCCGCGCTCAGCCGGGCCTCGATCGAGGACTTCAGGGCGTCCAGCTTGCGGTCGGCCTTCGCCGTGCTCTTGCCGCGCACGACCTTGTAGGAGCCGCCCGCCAGGGCGGTGACGACCTGGCGCTTCTCCGAGGCGGTCAGGGGCCACATCTCGCCCTTGCGGGCGGCTTCGAGCTTCGCCGTGGCCTGCTGGACGGCGCGGTCCAGGCGGCGGATGGTCGCGGTGCTCACTTCTGTCCTCCGATCCCGGCCTTCGCGGCGGCGGCGCGCTGGAGAGCGGCGGCGGCCTCGGAGGCGCGGCGGGCGGCTTCGGCAGCGGCTTCCGCTGCCTGGCGGGCGGCTTCGGCCTGGGCGCTCGTGTCGGTCACGGCGATCACCCGGCCAGCGCGAGAGAGCGACGGAGGCGACGGGCGCCGGCGTGCTTGCGCTTCCAGACGGCCGTCTCGGAGCGGCCCAGCCGCTGCGCGATCCGGCGGTCGGACAGGCCCTGGGCCTTCAGCTTGAAGACGGCGGCCTGGTGCGGGGTGAGCAGGTCGAACGCTTCGACGTCGGCGGCGGTGTCGGCGGCCGGCGCGGCGGGGAGCGGGCGGGACGCCACGGCGTCCGTCCAGTCCCGGGCCTGCTCGCTCTGGCGCTTCGGCCGGTAGAAGTCGATGGCCACGGTGCGGACGGCGGAGGCGAGCCACGGCATGGCGCGCTCGTCGTCGGCACGGAGGGTCGAGATCGCCCGGCAGACCTTCAGCCAGGTCTCGGCGGCGATGTCGTCGGCGTCCTGGGGACGCTTCGCCCAGCGGGCGGCCAGGGCCAGCACCGGGCGGGAGTAGAGGCGGAACAGCCGGTCAAGGCGTTCCGCAGAGTCTGCGGTGAGCGGCGAAGCGTCGATACGATTCGACACAGGATCAACCCCTGTTCAGGCAGGTGGTTAGGTCTCAGGCCCTGGTCCGGAGGTGAGATGCCGGACCGGGGCCGCGTTCTGATAGTGCTAGAACACGTCGTGTGTGTCAACAACTAGAACGCGAGTCGATCAGCCGGTAGCATGTGCGTCGTAGTGGTCTAGAACGCCAACCCCAGGAGGGACGGACATGTCTCCGCGGATCGAGCGCACCCCGCCGTACATGCAGGTGGTGCAGCACTTCAAGCAGCAGATCTTGAGCGGGGAGCTCAAGGACGGGGATCGCCTCCCCGCAGTCCGGCAGATCGCTGAAGACTGGAATCTCGCGCACGCCACGGCCGCAAAGGTGCTGGCCACCCTGCGGGGGGACAACCTGGCCGTCACCATGCCGGGCGTCGGGACGATCGTTCAGAAGGTCCACCGAGGGGCCGCCGACCGCGCCCTTCGGATGCTGACCACGGGGAAGATCTACGCCCCCGATGAGTACGCGGTCATCACGGCGGCCGGGCTGGCTCCGGCTCCCGCGCACGTCGCGGAACTGCTCGGCATCGAGGAAGGCGCCCAGGCCGTTCGGCGTGAGCGAGTCACCCACGACCAGAGCGGCCCGGTCTCCGCGTCCGTCTCCTGGTTCGCGGCCGAGATGGCGGAGCTGGCGCCGGCGCTTCTGTCGACCGAGCGCATCCGCGGCGGCACCCCGTCCGCCATTGAGGCGGCGACCGGTCGGCGTACCCATGTCGTAGACGAGCGGAAGACCGTTGGTACTGCGAACGAGGAACAGGCCCAAGCCCTGGGCATCGAAGTTGGCTCACCCGTGCTGATCGGCCGGAACACCTACCGCGACGCGGAGGGGGAGCCGATCGAGGTCGGGGAGTCCGTGGCCGGTCCGAACCGCTGGTTCTTCAACCAGTACGAGGTGGCTGGCGACTGAGGAAGTGGTGTCCCTACCGCGCGTAGGGGTGTCCGCTACCCGTCGTAAGCTGCACACAAGACACGAACAAGATCCGTAAACACAAGAAAAGCCGCGAGCCCCACCCGGGTTCTCGATCAGGGGTCGAAGCCTGAAAGAGAGTCGAAGTCCCGAAGAAGGGCGCGCGGCGACCAGACAAGGTCTGCTCCCGAGTGTAGGGCAGGGCCGGGGAGATTTCTCCTCCCCCTCCCTTGACGATCACTCCCACGGGCGGACCGGGAACCGAAGAGGTGAACGGGTGCCCCCCCCGGCACGACAGAACCAGACCCAGACGACGGACCGCCCCCAGGGAAGGCCCGGACCGTCCATCCCCATGAGCAGCGGCTCATGGGCGTACTCGATCGGCGCGGGCTCGTACCCGCGCGGCGTGTACCTGCTCAGCCGTGGCGATGACGCCCGCTGGGAACTGGTCGCGCCCCTCCCCTATGTCCTCGAAGTCGTGCTGCGGCGCGGCGGTGACCGGAAGATCACCATTCGTGAGTTCCGGCTGTCCGCTGACGCCGCCGGCACCATGACGATCCTCTGCAACCGCGACGGCCTGAAGACGGGAATCTGGATGGAGCAGCTGGACTTCGGCTTCGCGCCCCTGGACGACAAGGTCGTGAAGGCCGCCGGTACCGCGATCTCGAAGCTGGCCGAGGACGCCCCGCGCGTCGAGGCCGTACCGAGCTGGACCGCTGACGGCCTCCAGCTCCCGCCCGGCGACGTCGGCCCGTACGGGTACGGCGACACCTGCGGGAGTGAGGAGCAGGCCCGGGAGATCTGGGACCGGGCCGGGACGATCCTCGGTGAGGAGGGCAACGAGAACGGCGCCCTGTTCATGGGCGTCGCCATCGGCGGCCTGTTCCTGGCCCCGTTCAAGCTCCAGTGCTTCATCTGCCACACCTGCGGCGGGTCCTCCGGCGGCAAGTCCTCGATCATGAAGCTGACCGTGAGCGCCTTCGGGCGGGTCGAGGACGTCATGGGCAACTGGAACCTGGCCAAGGTCGGCAACAGCGAAGACCTGCTGCGCCTCGGGTGCCTGACCAACTTCCGCGACGAGATCGGCATGATGGGCCGCCTCACCCCGCGCGAGGCTGAGCAGATCATCTTCCAGCTCACCGAGGGTGCCCAGCGCACCCGCGCACGGCAGAAGGGCGGCGGCACCGACCGGACCGCGAAGTACAAGGGCGTCATCATGTCGTCCGGCAATGACTCCCTGCTGGGCATGGCCACCGAACAGGAGGGCCTGAACGTCCGCGTCCTGGAGCTTCCGAACCAGATGACGGCCAACGCGGAGACGTCGGACGAGCTGGCCCGGCTCGCGGATCTCGCCTACGGGTGGCCGCTGAAGTGGATGCGCGAAGACGTCACCCTGGAAGGAGCCTGGGAGGAGATCGCCAAGGCCCGGCGGGACCTGGGCGTGGACCGGGTGACCGGGCCGGACGCCCGGATCGGGCGCAACGTCGCTATCGGTGTGGCCGGGGCCGCCCTGTTCGAGCAGATCACCCGCACCGAGGGTGCCCGCGCGAACGCCCTGAAGGCCGGGCTGGCCCTGTTCCAGCAGCAGGTCACCGAGATGCGCGAGACGTCCATGAAGCAGGGTGACAAGCTGCTGGCGGTCATCTCCGAGACCTTCGCGTCGAAGCCCTCCCTGTTCCCCTCGAAGACCGCGTACACCAGCGCGGCCCTGGGACCGAACGCCCTGGAAACGGTCTCCGAGGCGTACGGGTGCGTCTACGACGAAGACGGGGAGCGCCGGATCGCGGTGTTCTCCAACAAGCTGAAGGCCATCTGCGCGGCGGCGGACATCGTCTCGCCGCGCACCGGTCTGCGGGACCTGCGCCGTGACGGCCTGCTGGTGCTCGAAGAGTCCAACTCCCGCCAGGGCCTGACCAAGCGCGAGTGGCTGGGCGACTCGATCGGGTACGTGTACTGCTACGTCATCCGGCGCCTGAAGGACCAGGAGCCGGAGACGTTCGCCGCTGGACCCGGCGACGTCGCGGAAGACCTGCCGCTGGCTCCGATGCCGACGCTGGACGAGCACCTGCGGACCCCGGCCGCGCCGCGCACGGCGGTCGAGGACGCGGGGCCGGCCACCGTGGCGAAGGCGGTCGTGCCGGGCCAGTCGGTCCCGGCCTCCGTCGTCCAGGAGCAGCCGGAGCCGTCCCCCGCGGCTGCTGCTCCGGCCCCGGCTCGGCGTTCTGCGCCCGCGACGGTGGGCGTGTGGGCGGCCTCGAACGGCTACCTGATGGAGGCCGCCGGGTCCGGCTCGGTGGCGCTGGAGGGTGAGGCGGCGACGTCGCTCCCGGCGATGCTGGCGCTGCTGCGGTCGGTGGCCACGACCGAGGACGTCACGGTCGTCATCGGCCCGGAGCTGCGCGCCGCGTACGGCCTGGCGGACGAGTGCTGGCCGCGCGTGAAGGGCTCGGTGTGGGACCGGCAGTCCCGCAAGGCCGACCGGGAGGCCGCTGAGGCGTTCCAGGTGCCCTGGAAGCCGGTGGTCGAGGCCGGGTGGCACCAGCCGTTCCGGGTCGGGGAGCCGCCGCACATCATGCCGATGAGCGTCCTCCAGCACGCGCAGCACCCGGGCATGACGCGGGTCCTGGTCGCGGAGTGGCTGACGGAGGGGACGTTCCCGCGCGACGTCGACGAGCCGGAGCTGCCCGGCGCGTTCGAGCTGGCCTACCGGCTGCACCGGTTCACGGAGCTGACGGGCTGGACGTTCAGCGTCAGTGCGGCACGGACGGCACTGAACGCACTGAAGGGGATGCTGAAGTCCCCGACCGTGCGCCGCAAGCCGCGGTTCGTTGCCGACTCCAGCCGGTGGCCGTCGTACGACTACCTCAACACCTGGTCGCGGGAGCTGACCGAGGACGAGCGCGCGATGCGCCACGTGCACGGCTACGACGGGAACAAGAACTACCTGCCCGCCTACAGCGAAGCCCTGGTGGCGGTGAACGAGCTGGAGCGGGTCATGTACCCGGAGTTCGACCCGAAGATGGCCGGCCTCTGGCTCATCACCGTGCCGACCTGGCCGCACAAGCTGCTCCCGGCCCCGGTCGTGCACGCCGCCTCCGGCTCGAAGACCTGGGTGACCACGGCGATCATCCGGCTCTACGCCGAAGCCGGGATCGAGGTCGAGATCCAGGAAGCCTGGATTGCCCAGGGCACCCAGTACAAGGCGTTCCGCGACTTCAAGGAGATCGTCCACAAGGCGTTCAAGGAGCTGGAGGCGGGCGCGCTGGACGACTCCCGCAAGCCCGTCGACCCGGAGGAGCGGGCCGTCTACAACGCGCTCAAGGGCACGTTCCGCACCCTGCACGGCAAGCTCCAGGACGGCACCCAGAAGACGATCGCGCGGCCCGACTGGGGCTACGCGATCCGGGACGCGGCCTGGACCGGCATCCTGCGCAAGGCGTACAAGGCGGGCGGGGTGATCCCGCTCAGCAAGGACAACCGGCCGACCGAGAACCCGCGCTTCCCGGTGAAGCTGGACCTGGACGAGCTGATCTACCTGTCCGACGCCGACACCCACGACCAGGACGTCCCGGCCGGGCTCGTCCTCGGCACCGGCCTGGGCCAGTTCAAGGCGAAGACGAACGTGACCGTTGACGAGTGGATGGGGGCCTGACATGCCGAAGGGGACGCCCGAAGAGGGCGAAGAGAAGCTGCGGGACAAGCTGATCCGCAAGCTCACCGGCCGCGCTCCGGGCGCGATCGAGCGGGAGCAGAAGAAGTCCCTGCCCGACCGCCTGAAGTGGCTGGAGAAGAAGCACAAGGGCTCCGACAAGGACGCGGCGAAGGCCGCCGGGATCTCCCTGACGACCTGGCGGCGGTGGCGCTCGGGCAAGCAGAAGCCGAAGGCCGACAGCATCGGGAAGCTGGACAAGGCCACCCGGGACGCCCTGGTGCCCAAGGGCCGCCGCAAGCGGATCTCGGAGTCCACCAACAAGGGCGGCGGGACGTACGCCGCCGCGCCGACCGGTGGGGCGCAGATGAGTGCCTGGGTCACGATCAGTTCCGACTCGCGGCCCCGGGATCTCAACCTGGGTGGCAACCTCCCGCCGGGGCGGCTCGATCAGGTCGTGAACGCCTACGTGGAGAAGGGGGAGGCTGCGGCGGTCGAGGAGCTGAAGAAGGCGATCGGGGAGTACCTGCACGTCGACCCCGACGTGATCCACATCCACGACGTGACCGGCCTGGACTGGGGTCCGCTCCGGGAGCCGAAGGACTCCGGCGACGACGCCGGATCGGGCGGCACCGACGAACAGGGCGAGATCTTCTAGCAGGCACTACAGTGGCCCCGCCGGAGCTTCCGGCGGGGCCACTTGCGCGTTCGGCCGGCGCTTTGGCCGGGTGTCACGCTCCCCTGTCACGCTCACTGTCACGCCGGGTGTCACGCACCCTCTGACCTGGGAAAACCCCTGTCTACGGGACAACGCCTGGAGCGTGACAGTCTCGGTCAGAGCTGTTCGGCTCGCTCGGTCAGGATCTCCTTCACCCGCTCGGCGACGCTCGTGTCCTTGGGGTCCGTCAGCAGCTCCCCGAGGATGCGCAGCACGGGCGCCAGGGCGACTTCCGGCAGGCCGGTGTCGACGGCCGCGCCGTTGCACCAGCGCTTCAGCTCGGCGTGCTGCTTGGGCTTCAGGTCGAGGGTGACGCGGATCGGCTCGGTGCGCACCCGGGCCTTCGAGGCGTCGGGAGCCTTCGGGACCTTCTTCGTCCGGTCTGCGGCGGCTCCGTAGCGGTTGCGTCGCGTGCTCATCGGGCGGCCTCGTCGGTGTGGGCGCCGGCGCTCTGCTGGCTCGGGAGCCGTACCTCGTCGGTGTAGGGGCGGGCCAGCAGCTCCTTCAGCACCCGCTCGTACGCCGTGCCCATCGCCCGGACCCTGCTCCCGCCGCTCTGGCGGTAGAGGTTGTCGTTGTGCGGGACCTGGGCCGTCAGCGTCTCGTAGCCGCGCCCGGCCAGGGCTTCGCGGACGTCGGCGTCCGGGCCGTTCTTCGTCGCCTTCTTGGTGTTGGTGCGCGTCAGCAGGACCACCACGTCGGCGCGCGGCCGGCCTGCTCGCTCGCGCAGCTCCTGGGCGTCCTCGAGGAAGTCGCCCAGGACGTCCTTGCCGTTGTCGTTGTCGTCCGCGAACATGCGGTCCACTTCCACGACGGACGGTGCCAGGGGCATGATCCAGCGGTCCGCGTAGATCATGGCGCCCCGGGCGATGGCCGCGTGGTCCTCGATCTGCGGGGTGTCGATGAGGACCGCCCCGCGGCCGTCCTCCAGGTCCGGCAGGGTCTTGTCCAGGCTCCGGCTGGTCTTGCTGACGACCGGGTACGGCATCCCGCCCGCCAGCTCGTCCCAGCGGTGGCAGGTCTGTCCCTTGTCCGCGTCGACCAGCAGCGGCGACAGGTCCCGCTCGTAGAGGGCCTGGCCCAGGAAGATTCCGGACGTCGACCTGCCGACTCCGGGCTTGACGCTGATCAGCGCCCACCTATGGATTCTCGTCATGGCACGGAAGGTACTGCACGCACTGATGATCAGTGCCCGCCCCGCCCGGTTCTCCCCCGATCGAGGCCGCGCCCGGCGGCCGGCCACCCCGGCCGGGGAGGGCTCACGTTCAGTTCGGGGCCGGTCCGTACGTTCAGTTCCGCTCACGTTCAGTTGGGTCCGCGCCGTGCGTTCAGTTGGCACGGGAGAACTGAACATGAGCGTTTCCCCAGGTCAGAGGCGGTTTTGGTGGGGCGCGTGCTCAGTTCTGCGTTCAGTTCGGCGGATCTCACGTTCAGTTGGTCCCGGCAAACTGAACGTACCTGTTTCCACAGGTCAGAGGCGGTTTTGGTGGCCCGTACGTTCAGTACGTTCAGTTTTTGGGCCAGCGGACCCATGTTCACAGAGTTCCCGACAGTCGTGGGCGCCTCGTTGGCCCTGGGCCGCCGGGCCGGACGAGAGGCCGGCCGTTCGGCCTCAGTGGTGGGGGGGGAGAGTGTCGCGGTCATTCTGACCAGATAAAGCAGCGACCGAGCGGGCGA
>NZ_JBIVPH010000019.1:0-4123 GCF_044754545.1 Streptomyces sp. NPDC093071
CGTCCAGGTGGAGCGCGCCACTGTACGAACGACCTGGACGCCCGGTGCCGTGTCTGCTCGGCTCTGCCTGGGTCGACGGCAGACGGGATGGGAGTCCCCCCACCGCAACACTCCACGGCCGGCACCCGTCCACGGAGCCCCCGCCCATCCTGGTGCTTGTTGCGCCCCCGCCGGAGGCATCGTCTTGAGTTGCACCCGCATACCGCCTCAGCCGCATCGTGGTTCGTCACCCATCAACCCGAGCTGTCAGGCGAGCGGCCCGGCGCCGGGGCCGCCGCTGGCGAAGACAGAGCGGTGGCCCCGGCGACGGGCCGCTCGCGCCGCGCTGTGCGCGGCGGGTGCCTTGATGAGGTAGAGAAACTTGTAACAGCTCAAGGCCGCGCGTCTGCCCGGTCGGCAAGCTCCTTCAGCTCCTGGGGCGTGGCACGTCCGGCGAAGAGGAGAAGGTCCCGGATCGTTTCCCTGGCGGCGACGTGAGTGTGGATCAAGTCTGGGGACAGGTCCTCGGCGTCCAGCAGGGCTCCCAGTGCTTCACCGACCTGGCGCCGTTGCGCGTAGGCCCGGCCAAGGTCCATCTTCAGGCGGGCTCGACGCTCCAGCGACAGCGAGGACGTGTCCAGCTCGGTACCGACCTCGATGGCTTCGCCGGCGTCTCCCAGCTCGACCGCGATCGAGACGGCCTGGATCTCCACATTGGTCGGCCCGAACTCCAGGTTGAAGTCGTTGCGGTCCTCGCCCAGTCGTGCCGCGACCTCGCGGGCTCGCTTCATCTCCTGCCGCGCCCGGGTACGGTCACCCGCTCGTGCGTGGATGAGGGCCAGCGCCAGGTGCAAGGCTCCGATGACTGACAGTGCCTCGGGTTCGCCCGCGGCTTCTCGGTAGTGCCGTTCCAACGCGTTCAGGGCGGTGGTTGCAGAGTGCTCGGCCTGGTCTAGGTGCTTGAGCCGTACGAAGGCCTGGGACAGACGAAAGACGCTGGCGAACACCTCCAGGGTGTTACCCGACTCCTCCGCTGCGCGGATGGCACGGTCCGCTGCCACCCATGCGGCGTCCGCCTCGTCCTGCCGTACGAATGCGGCGGCGAGAGCCTGGTACGTGCGGCTGAGTAGACCCCATAGCCTTCCCCGATCCTCAGGCGGAGCCGTCCTCGCCGCGCGCTCGATCCGGGGCACCAACGGCCCCAAGGTGGAACTCAACTCCGCGAACTCATTGGCATGGGTCAGCTCCCACACTCGGTCCACCGCGCGTTGCAGCTCCTCCATGTTGGCGGGGCCAGGGCTGGCCGGATCGAGAACAACCTCCGGAACGGGATGGCCCGAGATGACCAATCGCGCTTGGTCGAGGTCGTTGGGAAGCTCGATGGCTGGCTCTTCTGCCGGGGCCTGCGTCGGCGCGTCTGCCCGCAACTCCTGTACGGAGACTCCCAAGCCATTCGCCAGTAGGCGCAGTACGTCGAGGCGGTTGACCGGCTGGATGCCCCGTTCTACCTGGGACAGCCAACTCGCAGTACGACCGATCTCGGCGGCCAGCTGCTTCTGCGTGAGGCCGCGCTGCTCGCGAAGGTCTGCGACCCGCGCACCGAAGACACGGCGTTCTTCTGAGGTCACCTCCACGCCCCGGCGGCGCCCTGGCTCTGCACGAAGGTGACGTCGAAGTCAGCCACGTACTTTTTCCGCTCCGCCAGGAAGTGGCGGGTGTGCGGCTGCTGCTCGTGCTGGTCGAACGCCTCGCGGTCGGCGTACAGCTCGTAGAACAACCGGGTGTTGGGCTCGTCGGCCACGGTGTGCACAACGTACGAGAGGGTTCCAGGCTCATGGGCCTGGATGCCCTTCAAGGTCTCCTCGACGAGAACGTCGAAGGCTTTCGCTGCCTCTGCGTCGCGCAGGTTGAACCGGACGACGAGGCCGAAACCGCTGGTCATGTGGTCCTCCTTAGGTGTCGCTATCAGAGTCGCAGAGATGCAGCTGCGCTGCTACTCGCAGAACTTCTTGACTCGCAGTTTTTCTGTGACTACCTTCATAGTGAAGCTGCGACTCGGCGAACCGCTGAGCCTGACTCAAGGAGTACCGCTATGCCGTCGTTCAAAGTGGACACGTCGACCGCCATGGTGTTCGTCGCCACGGCCCCCGTACCGAAGCTCGTGAGCAAGCAGACCGGTGAGCGCGCGGTCGACCGGGAGACCGGCGCCAACCTCTCTACGGTCGGCCTGCTGATCTCGGACGAGGGGGAGGGCAACCTCTACCAGGTGACCGTGCCGGAGACCGGTCTCCCGGAGAATCTGGCGCCGGGTATGCCGGTGTCGGTGATCGGGCTCAAGGCCCGGGACTGGGAGAACACGTTCAACGGCCAGACCCGTCACGGCATCTCGTTCCGCGCCGTCGCCCTCACGGCTGGTGCCTGACCATGACGGACCTGTCGACGTTATGGGAGGTCGGTCTCCCGCTCGCCGGAACCGCCGGCACTCTCGGCTACGCCAAGGCCCGGGCACCGCGTCTGTTCTGGTCGCTGGTGGGTCTGCCGGTGGCGACGACGCGGTTCGCGGTGACCTACCGGTCCACGATGGACGTGTGCGGGCTGACGGTGCAGCCGTCCCGCTTCCGTGCCTTCCTGGTCCGTAACGTTGCCCGCCGCGCCGATGTCCAGCCGGTTCCGCCGAAGGTCCGCCGGATCCGGGGCAGCCTGACCGGCCTGCGGGTCACCCTGCGGCTTCCGGCGGGGTTGGAGCCCGCTGATGTGGTGGCGGCTTCCGAGCGGTTGCGGCACGCCTGGGGTGTCCACTCGGTCACCGTGGTGACGGTCAAGCCCGGGTTCGTGGAGTTGCGGATGACCGGCTATGACGTTCTTCGCCGGGTGCGGATGCCGCGGCGTGTGGTGTCGGGGCCGATGTCGGTTCCGGTCGCGCTGCGGGAGGACGGCACCGCCTTCGTCCGCGACTATCTCAAGGTCCCCCACGCGCTGACGCTGGGGGCGAATCAGTCGGGCAAGTCGATGTATCAGCGCAACCTGATCGCCGGACTCGCCCGTCTCCCGGTCGCCCTGGTCGGCATCGACTGCAAGCGCGGTGTGGAACAGCGCGGCTACGCGCCCCGCCTCTCCGCCCTGGCCACCACTCCCGAAGAGGCCGATGACCTCCTGGAGGTGCTGGTGGGGGAGATGGAAGAGCGCTTCGACCTCCTCAGTGCCTATGGGGCCGGTGACATCTGGGCCCTGCCGGAGGATGTCCGTCCCGCCCCGGTGGTGGTGCTGGTGGACGAGGTGGCGGAGCTGTTCCTGGTGGCGACGAAGAAGGACGAGGAACGCCGGGACCGCATGGTCACCCAGCTCATCCGCCTGGGGCAGATGGCGCGTGCGGCCGGCATCTTCCTGGAGGTGTGCGGGCAGCGCTTCGGCTCCGACCTCGGCAAGGGCGCCACCGCCCTGCGGGCCCAGCTCACCGGCCGGGTGGTGCATCGGGTCAACGACAAGCAGACCGCCGAGATGGGCGTTGGCGACATCGCCCCCGACGCCGTCGTCACCGTGCTCACGATCCCCCCGGACCGGCCCGGTATCGCGGTGGCCGGGGATACCTCCGGCGGCTGGTCCCGTATCCGCACCCTCCAGCTCAGCGCCGCCGAAGCGGCCGCGATCTGCGCCGCGCACGCTCACCTCACCCCGGACCTGCCTGCCCTCGCCGCCTACCGCCCGGCCGTCCCGGTCCGCGTCGGCGCCCCCACGTCTGTTCCGCTGGTCAAGCCGTCCCCGGCGACCCCCTAGCGGGCCCCCTCTCCACCTCGGTGGCGTGACCGTCTCACGCCAGGTCCCTACCCGACCCATGCCCGAAAGGAGGTGAACCCTTCATGTTCCGCACCCTCCGCCTCGACGCCGTGCTCATCCAGGCCGTCATCGCCGGGGCCCTGTCCTTCGCCCACCTGCACGACCTGGCGGCCGCGGCCGGGCAGGACGGCTGGAAGGCCTGGGCCTACCCGGTCTCCGTCGACCTGCTGCTGGTCGCCGCGTGGCGCCGGATGCGCAAGGACGGCGGCAACCGTGACGCCTGGCTGTGGTTCGCCATCGCCCTGATCGCATCCCTCGGCGCCAACGTCGCCACCGCCGGACTCCTCGACCTCGGCAACGTCCCGCCGTG
>NZ_JBIVPH010000020.1:0-2070 GCF_044754545.1 Streptomyces sp. NPDC093071
GTGCCTGGCACGTTGTTGGGTGTCTGAGGGTACGGCCGTGAGGTCGTCCTTCAAGGATGCCGGCCCCAGTGAACTCACCGCGTGCGGTGAGGTGATGGGTGGCTGGTCGTTGTTTGAGAACTACACAGTGGACGCGAGCATCTGTGGCCAAGTTTTTAAGGGCGCACGGTGGATGCCTTGGCACCAGGAACCGATGAAGGACGTGGGAGGCCACGATAGTCCCCGGGGAGCCGTCAACCAGGCTTTGATCCGGGGGTTTCCGAATGGGGAAACCCGGCAGTCGTCATGGGCTGTCACCCATGCCTGAACACATAGGGCATGTGGAGGGAACGAGGGGAAGTGAAACATCTCAGTACCCTCAGGAAGAGAAAACAACCGTGATTCCGGGAGTAGTGGCGAGCGAAACCGGATGAGGCCAAACCGTAGGCGTGTGAGACCCGGCAGGGGTTGCGCCTACGGGGTTGTGGGATCTCTTTTTCACAGTCTGCCGGCTGTGAGGCGAGTCAGAAACCGTATGGATAGGCGAAGGACATGCGAAAGGTCCGGCGTAGAGGGTAAGACCCCCGTAGCTGAAATTCATGCGGCTCGTTTAAGAGACACCCAAGTAGCACGGGGCCCGAGAAATCCCGTGTGAATCTGGCGGGACCACCCGCTAAGCCTAAATATTCCCTGGTGACCGATAGCGGATAGTACCGTGAGGGAATGGTGAAAAGTACCGCGGGAGCGGAGTGAAATAGTACCTGAAACCGTGTGCCTACAAGCCGTGGGAGCGTCGGGATGTGCTTGCACATCCTCGTGACTGCGTGCCTTTTGAAGAATGAGCCTGCGAGTTTGCGGTGTGTTGCGAGGTTAACCCGTGTGGGGAAGCCGTAGCGAAAGCGAGTCCGAACAGGGCGATTCAGTAGCACGCTCAAGACCCGAAGCGGAGTGATCTAGCCATGGGCAGGTTGAAGCGGAGGTAAGACTTCGTGGAGGACCGAACCCACCAGGGTTGAAAACCTGGGGGATGACCTGTGGTTAGGGGTGAAAGGCCAATCAAACTCCGTGATAGCTGGTTCTCCCCGAAATGCATTTAGGTGCAGCGTCGTGTGTTTCTTGCCGGAGGTAGAGCACTGGATAGGCGATGGGCCCTACCGGGTTACTGACCTTAGCCAAACTCCGAATGCCGGTAAGTGAGAGCACGGCAGTGAGACTGTGGGGGATAAGCTCCATGGTCGAGAGGGAAACAGCCCAGAGCATCGACTAAGGCCCCTAAGCGTACGCTAAGTGGGAAAGGATGTGGAGTCGCAGAGACAACCAGGAGGTTGGCTTAGAAGCAGCCACCCTTGAAAGAGTGCGTAATAGCTCACTGGTCAAGTGATTCCGCGCCGACAATGTAGCGGGGCTCAAGCGTACCGCCGAAGTCGTGTCATTGCAGCACATACTCCCAACGGAGGCTGTGATGGGTAGGGGAGCGTCGTGTGCCGGGTGAAGCAGCCGCGGAAGCGAGTTGTGGACGGTTCACGAGTGAGAATGCAGGCATGAGTAGCGATACACACGTGAGAAACGTGTGCGCCGATTGACTAAGGGTTCCTGGGTCAAGCTGATCTGCCCAGGGTAAGTCGGGACCTAAGGCGAGGCCGACAGGCGTAGTCGATGGACAACCGGTTGATATTCCGGTACCCGCTTTGAAACGCCCAATATCGAGCCCATTAATGCTAAGGCCGTGAAGCCGCCCCGGAGCCTTCGGGCAAAGGGGAGTGGTGGAGCCGCTGACCCAAGGTGGTAGTAGGTAAGCGATGGGGTGACGCAGGAAGGTAGTCCAGCCCGGGCGGTGGTTGTCCCGGGGTAAGGGTGTAGGACGTCACGTAGGCAAATCCGCGTGACACATAGTCTGAGACCTGATGCCGAGCCGATTGTGGTGAAGTGGATGATCCTATGCTGTCGAGAAAAGCCTCTAGCGAGTTTCATGGCGGCCCGTACCCTAAACCGACTCAGGTGGTCAGGTAGAGAATACCGAGGCGTTCGGGTGAACTATGGTTAAGGAACTCGGCAAAATGCCCCCGTAACTTCGGGAGAAGGGGGGCCATC
>NZ_JBIVPH010000020.1:2167-3381 GCF_044754545.1 Streptomyces sp. NPDC093071
GTGAGCTGGGGGTGGCCGCAGAGACCAGCGAGAAGCGACTGTTTACTAAAAACACAGGTCCGTGCGAAGCCGTAAGGCGATGTATACGGACTGACGCCTGCCCGGTGCTGGAACGTTAAGGGGACCGGTTAGTGACCTTTCGGGGTTGCGAAGCTGAGAACTTAAGCGCCAGTAAACGGCGGTGGTAACTATAACCATCCTAAGGTAGCGAAATTCCTTGTCGGGTAAGTTCCGACCTGCACGAATGGCGTAACGACTTCTCGACTGTCTCAACCATAGGCCCGGTGAAATTGCACTACGAGTAAAGATGCTCGTTTCGCGCAGCAGGACGGAAAGACCCCGGGACCTTTACTACAGTTTGATATTGGTGTTCGGTTCGGCTTGTGTAGGATAGGTGGGAGACTGTGAAACCGTGACGCCAGTCATGGTGGAGTCGTCGTTGAAATACCACTCTGGTCGTGCTGGATGTCTAACCTCGGTCCGTGATCCGGATCAGGGACAGTGTCTGATGGGTAGTTTAACTGGGGCGGTTGCCTCCCAAAGGGTAACGGAGGCGCCCAAAGGTTCCCTCAGCCTGGTTGGCAATCAGGTGTTGAGTGTAAGTGCACAAGGGAGCTTGACTGTGAGACCGACGGGTCGAGCAGGGACGAAAGTCGGGACTAGTGATCCGGCGGTGGCTTGTGGAAGCGCCGTCGCTCAACGGATAAAAGGTACCCCGGGGATAACAGGCTGATCTTCCCCAAGAGTCCATATCGACGGGATGGTTTGGCACCTCGATGTCGGCTCGTCGCATCCTGGGGCTGGAGTCGGTCCCAAGGGTTGGGCTGTTCGCCCATTAAAGCGGTACGCGAGCTGGGTTTAGAACGTCGTGAGACAGTTCGGTCCCTATCCGCTGCGCGCGCAGGAATATTGAGAAGGGCTGTCCCTAGTACGAGAGGACCGGGACGGACGAACCTCTGGTGTGCCAGTTGTCCTGCCAAGGGCATGGCTGGTTGGCTACGTTCGGGAGGGATAACCGCTGAAAGCATCTAAGCGGGAAGCCTGCTTCGAGATGAGTATTCCCACCCACTTGATGGGGTAAGGCTCCCAGTAGACGACTGGGTTGATAGGCCGGATGTGGAAGCCCTGTAAGGGGTGGAGCTGACCGGTACTAATAGGCCGAGGGCTTGTCCTCAGTTGCTCGCGTCCACTGTGTCAGTTCTGAAGCAACGAAC
>NZ_JBIVPH010000021.1:0-1224 GCF_044754545.1 Streptomyces sp. NPDC093071
TTCCAGATGACCAACCAGGAACTCACCACCTGCGCCCTGAACAACATCCCGATCAAGGTCGCCATCATCAACAACGGCGCCCTGGGGATGGTCCGTCAGTGGCAGACCCTCTTCTACAACCAGCGCTACTCCAACACCGTCCTGCACTCCGGACCGGACGAGCAGAAGGCGAACAAGGGCACCCGGGTTCCCGACTTCGTCAAGCTCTCCGAGGCCATGGGCTGTGTCGCGCTGCGCTGTGAGGACCCGGCCGACCTGGACAAGGTCATCGCCGAGGCCAACGCGATCAACGACCGGCCGGTCGTCGTCGACTTCATCGTCCACGAGGACGCCCAGGTCTGGCCGATGGTCGCCGCCGGCACCTCCAACGACGAGGTCATGGCCGCCCGGGGCGTCCGCCCCGACTTCGGCGACGGCGAAGACGACTGAGCACGCAGAGCGACAGCGAAAAGGAAGAGACCCAGACATGTCCACCAAGCACACGCTCTCCGTCCTCGTCGAGAACACGCCCGGCATCCTCGCCCGGATCGCCGCCCTCTTCTCCCGCCGCGGCTTCAACATCGACTCGCTCGCCGTCGGCGTCACCGAGCACCCCGACATCTCCCGCATCACCATCGTGGTCAACGTCGAGGGACTGCCCCTGGAGCAGGTGACCAAGCAGCTCAACAAGCTGGTCAACGTCCTGAAGATCGTCGAACTCGAGCCCAGCGCCGCGATCCAGCGCGAGCTCGTCCTGGTGAAGGTCCGCGCCGACAACGAGACCCGCTCCCAGATCGTCGAGATCGTCCAGCTGTTCCGCGCCAAGACCGTGGACGTCTCGCCCGAGGCCGTCACCATCGAGGCCACCGGTTCGAGTGACAAGCTGGACGCCATGCTCAAGATGCTGGAGCAGTTCGGCGTCAAGGAGCTCGTCCAGTCCGGCACGATCGCCATAGGGCGCGGCTCCCGGTCCATCACGGACCGGTCCCTGCGGGCCCTCGACCGTTCCGCCTGAGCCCCGACCGGTCCGTCTGACGAGACCGCACGACCTTCCTTCCCCCGCCCGCCGTACGGTGGGACGCAACACCAGCACACCAAGGAGAATCCCAGTGGCCGAGCTGTTCTACGACGCCGACGCCGACCTGTCCATCATCCAGGGCCGCAAGGTCGCGGTGATCGGTTACGGCAGCCAGGGGCACGCCCACGCGCTGTCGCTCCGCGACTCGGGCGTCGACGTCCGCGTCG